>CAZSYN010000006.1:30609-354580 GCA_964610975.1 uncultured Phycisphaeraceae bacterium | reverse complement strand
GGTCAGGGGTCAGGGCAATTGTCCCCTCATTCCTGTCCCCTCATATTTAGAGCCTATCATCATTACTCTACGTTTTGAACCTGCTCCTTGATGCGGTCAATCGACGATTTAATATCCACTGTCCACCGCGCGATTTGCGCGTCGTTGGCCTTGCTGGCGATGGTATTGGCCTCGCGCAGCATTTCCTGTGAGATAAAATCAAGCTTGCGGCCGGCCTGTTCTTCCTTCAGAGAGACGGCCTCAAATTGTTCAAGATGGCCGGTAAGGCGAGAAATTTCTTCTGAGATATCCGCGCGATCAGTAAACAGCGCCACTTCGCGTAGCAGATCCTGATCCGAAAGGCTCAGCTTGGCATCGCTGACCATTTGCATCACGCGCGCGCGCAATTTTTCATGATATTCTTTTGATACCAGCGGCGCCTGTTTTTTAATATTGCCCAGCGCGCCATGAATCACGGCCAGGTGTTTCTGGAGATCTTTCCAGAGCGCATCGCCTTCGCGCTTGCGCATTTCAGACAAACGCACGCACGCTTCTTTGATCAGCGCCAGAACCTGCTCGCGATGTTTTTCAAGATAATCGGCCGAGTCATCACCGGCTTCGCACACACCCGGCAAAGTCAGCACGTGTGTCAGATCAAGATTCGTTTTGACCGAGGGATCTTTTTGCGCGATGCGCGCATTGAGCGCGGTTAATTCCGCCACGTATACGTCCATCAATTCTCGGTTGAACGCAACGGAATCTGCGCCGCGCGCATCTTTAATCGTTACGGCGCAGACAATTGATCCGCGTCCGATGTTGTCGCGCAGAACCTTGTCGACATCCGGCTCAAGCGCGCTGAGTTTATCCGGAAGTTTGATGACCGCTTTGAGAAAACGGTTATTGACCGCGCGGATTTCTACTCCGCACGAAAAACCTTCGCCATCCGCCTGAGCCGAACCAAAGCCGGTCATCGAGATAATCATTGAATTGCGTCCATGAAGAAAATTGAATCGTCAAGACGCGGTGACGCGGCGACACAGTGACGCGGAGAAATATACATTATTCTCTGTGTCCCCGCGCCTGCGTGTCTCCGTATCAGTTTACTTTGCCTGCGTGGCCGGCGCGGATGCTGCCGGAGCGGCCGGAACAACTGGCGCTTCCTGGCTTGTCGGCGCCTTAATGGCGCCGGCAATCGCGGCATTATCCGCACTGTTCTTGATCATCAGGCCCAGGCCGATGGCCATGAGCATAAAGACCGCAAAGAGGCATACCGTAACAGTCGTCAGAATGTCGCCGGTTTTGGTGCCGAAGGCCGTCTGGCCGCCGCCGCCCATACCAAACGCACCCGACAAACCGCCGCCGCGGCCGCGCTGAATCAACACAATCAGGATCAGCAGCAGCGAAACGAGCGTAAACAGGATTGAGAGAAAAACTGTCATTCAAAAACCCCATAAGTAGTCAGCTTATGCTCCGCGCCTTTGAAGGGACGGGGCACAAACGATGATCGGCACACGATTAATTCTTCACCTATCAACGGCTCCTCTTATTGATTTTTTACCATCAACTCAAGCAGTCCGCTCACTCATTGTGCCCCACCCCGTTAAGGGGTGGGGCTTGAGTGCGATTCTTATATACTCTTTTCGTATGCGCTCTGTTGTCTTCGGCCTTATTTCTTCACGCTGGCCGCGCCTTTGATGATGCCCATAAAGTCATCAACCTTCAGCGAAGCGCCGCCGACCAGAGCGCCGTCAATGTCCGGCTTGGCCAGGATTTCGGCCGCATTGCCCGCCTTAACGCTGCCGCCGTACTGAATCACCATCTTGCTGGCAACGTCCGCATTAAAGATCTTGGCGATCACGCCGCGCACATACGCATGAACTTCCTGAGCCTGATCCGGCGTGGCGGTTTTGCCCGTGCCGATGGCCCATACCGGTTCGTATGCGATCACGATCTGATTGGTCTTGCTGACATCCACGTCCTTGAGGCCTTTTTCAAGCTGCTCTTTGCAGACGTCAAAAGTCTTGTTGGTTTCGCGTTCTTCAAGCGTTTCGCCGATGCAGAGCACCGCGACAAAGCCGTTATCAATCGCGGCCTTGAGCTTCTTGTTCAGCAGGCAATTGCATTCCTTGATGATGTGGCGGCGTTCAGAGTGGCCGACCAGAATATACTTGACGCCCAGATCCTTGAGCATGGCCGTTGAGACTTCGCCGGTGAACGCGCCGTTCTTTTCAAAATAAACATCCTGCGCGCCCAGGCCGACCGGTGAACCGGCAATCGCCTGGCCGACGGCATCAACATGCACAAACGCCGGAATCACGGCCACGTCCACATTGCCGAACTCCGCGGCTTTGGCCGCCAAACCTTTGGCCAAAGCAACACCTTCAGCCTTGTTCAGGTTCATCTTCCAGTTGCCAGCGACGAGAAATTTACGAGCCATTTGCGATCCTTCTGACGCAGTCGCGTCCATCATCAAGAAACAAGAAATCCATTCACCACGGAGGCACAGAGACACGGAGAAAAAATGAATTAACCATAGAGCACACAGAGAGCACAGAGAAGATTCAGAGAAAAAAACAGAACTCAAAAAAAATCTGTATTTATCTCTGTGTCCTCTGTGATCTCTGTGGTTAAAAATATAGTTGCCTTCTCAGTGCCTCCGTGTCTCCGTGGTGAAATTAGTCCTCACTCTCAAAACACATTATGCCCGACGCCCGCGCCACCTTTGGCGGCCGCTGCGCCGTCCTTACAGAAATTTTTGCCCAGGATGCCGGCAATCGCATCAAGCTCGCGCATCAGATTGGCAAATGTTTCCGGCAGCAGTGCCTGCGGGCCATCACACATCGCCTTGCTCGGGCAATCATGCACTTCAACCATGATGCCATCCGCGCCCGCGGCCATACCCGCACGCGCCAGCGCCGGCACAAATTCACGATGGCCTGATGCATGACTCGGATCAACAATGATCGGCAGATGGCTGTTAGCCTTAACCACCGGCACCGATGACACATCAAGCGTAAAGCGCAGCGCCGTCTCAAAAGTTTTAATGCCGCGCTCGCAAAGAATCACATCGCGATTGCCCTGGCTGAGAATATATTCCGCCGACATGAGCCATTCCTGAATGCTGCCGGCCAGGCCGCGCTTAAGCACCACCGGCTTGCGCGTTTTGCCAAGCTCAAAAAGCAGATTAAAGTTCTGCATGTTGCGCGCGCCGACCTGAAATACGTCGGTGTATTTTTCAATGATCTCAACATGGCGCGTATCCATGACTTCCGTGATGATCGGCATGTTGTTTTCGTGGCCCGCGTCGCGCAGCCATTTAAGAGCATCTTCACCGTGGCCCTGAAAGCTGTACGGGCTGGTGCGCGGTTTATAAGCGCCGCCGCGAAGGATACTTGCGCCGGCCGACCGAACTTCTTTGGCAAGCTGATGAACCATCTGCTCATTTTCGCACGCGCACGGACCGGCCATCATCGCACAGCTTCCGCCGCCGATGCGTACTTCGCCGCCCTTTGGCCGCTTGATGACCACAACCGTATCTTCTTTATGAAATTCGCGGCTGGCGAGCTTATAAGGCTTCATGATCGGCAGGACTTGCTCCACGCCGGCAATGGACATCAGGTGTTCTTTATCGACATGAACTTCTTCGCCGACGACGCCGATGACCGTGCGATACTGTCCGCGCGAAAGGTGCGCCTGAAGACCCAGAGCTTCAATCTGAACTACAATATCCTTAACCAGCGCTTCGCTGGCCTCAGGTTTTAAGATCACGATCATGCAACATCCCCTGCGAATAACAGGCTTTATGAGTTTTTCTGAAAAGCCGGCCAAAATCGTTTTCAGCCTGCCATCCCACGACGGCAAACGCTGCCAGACGATCCCATTTGCGGCCAGTCTTTAACAGAACTGCGCCAATTCATGCACAGAATAGTGCAATTTACAGCAATTGGCCTTGAGAATCCACCAAATGAGGAAGCGTCAGCTACAAAACCCCCTGACCACAATACCAATTCTTTATTTGCGAATATTCTTGATATTGAAAGAGAAAGATATTTTTTGCTTTCCTATTAGTATCATGTATATTGATACTAGGTAGACTAATACAAATCAGATGATACTAATTATCAGGTGGACAGTGGCCAGGGAAGAACGCAGCCTGCTGGTGGCTTCGGCTATACGAAAACGAATCGTAACTGGAGAATTTGTGCCTGGCAGCCAGTTACCGACATGGGATGTTCTCGGCAACGAATATTCCGTCGGGCGCAATACTCTGGTCCGCGCCATCAGCCAACTCAAGCAACAGCGGTTTATTTATTCATCAAGCACGCGGGGAACATTTGTGGTGGATCACCCGCCGCATCTTCATAATTATGCGTTGCTCTTTCGTGATAATCCCGGCGAGAGAGACTGGAGCCAATTCTGGTGGGCGCTGACCAATCAGGCCGCGGCGATACAGGGACGCGAAGGATGCCAGATCACGAGCCTTTATAATGTCCGCAACGAAGCCAATAATGAGGCTCATATCAAGTTGCTTGAGGACGTTGCGACGGATCAGTATGCCGGATTGATCTTTGTCAGCACGCCCGAAACGATATCGCTGCCTTGCCTGAAAATAGAATCACTGCCGAAGGTCGGCATCTGTGCGCAGACACCATTTGCGGATCTGCCCAACGTCTATATTGACAGAGCGTCATTTTTACGCAAAGCCATTCGCTGGCTCGCAGAGCAGGGCCGGAGGAATATCGCGATCATAGCTCATTACAATGAGCCGTATCTGCAACAGTTTCCTCTGGAGTTGCGGCGATGCGGGCTCAAGTACAGGCAGCACTGGGCGTTGCCCGCGGCCGGTACGCAGCCATCAACGGCGGAACCGATTCTGCGGCTTTTGTTTGCTGAAACGCAGTCGGAGAAGCCTGACGGCCTGATCATTGCCAACGACAACATGGTGGATGCGTCACTTGCGGCGATGATGGCTTGCGGAAGACGCGTTCCGGAAGAGACCCGGATCGTGGCGCACTGCAACTGGCCGATCAACGGGGCCAATGTGCTGCCCACCAATCGTCTTGGTTTTGATGTGCGCCAGATTCTGCGCGAGTGTCTTAAAATCATATCGCAGTGGCGCGCCGGACGTAAAGCGCCGCCATCGGTCATGGTGCCGGCGTTGTTTGAATATGAACTCAATGAATCCGCGGTGCAGAACTGACCGCGCCGTTCAGAGAGTCCCGCAATGCCCGGTTCATACTGAAGCGGCCGCGGCCATTCGTTGAGCGTGACGAGTACAGCGGCGTCTTTTGGCAACTTATTATCATCCGCAACAGGTGATTGCGGCATGGTTGTTAATGCGTGGAATAAAGAAGGAGGATGATGTGTTACTACGACATACTTGCATGCTGATGACATCAGCGCTGCTGGCGGCATCGTCGGCCGGCATGGCCTCTGTTACGCTGATCGACGCTGATTTTGACGCCAATACGACCGGTCTCTACGGAACAGGCCAGGCCAACGGCGCCACGATAGCGGGAACTTCCGGAACGCTCAACGTATCAGCCAACGGCGTATCCAAGGCGCAGATTGTCAGCACCAGTTCCGGCCATAACGTACTTGAGCTTGTGGATAATGACACCAGCGTTGATACAAGCCGTCCGGTCGTATACGCAACTTTTGCCGCACTCAGCACAACATCCACTGGTAATAATTACGTCAAGGGATGTTTTGATTTCACCGAACTTCTGCCGTTTAACACGGCCTCGGCCGGGCTTCCGCAACTGGTTTTTCAGATCGGCACATACACGACGACAGGCAGCGCCAACGCGGCCCAGCTTACGATCCGCGGCGGCACCGTCACCTACTATAACGGCACGGATCATCCGAACCTGACCCTGCCTGACCAGACACATCAGTATCACGTGGATGTTTACCTTGATCTCAGCGGCACGCAGGATACCTGGGGATTTTCCATTACGGACCTGACGACAAACACGCTTCTCTATACGCTCAGCAATCAACTGACACGCGGCGCCAATACCAGCCCTACTATGATCGTATTTAACGGCGGACTTCAGCAGAACGCCACGACGGCTTCGCCTTTTGTTCAGCTTGATAATATTCAGTTTACGGCCATGAACGCATCGGAAGCCGTGCCGGAACCGGCCACGGCGGGAATACTGGCGAGTTCGTTGCTGGCGCTTGTGCTGTGTAAACGCCGCTGATACATGGCTTTTATCGGCCTTTAATGCCAGGACGGAAAGTATCCGAGAATAAGGATATCCTTATGAACAGAATCAGAAAAACAATGCGGCATGGCTTGCGCAATGCGTTCACGCTGATTGAACTGCTTGTGGTTGTGGCCATCATTGTTGTTCTTATCGCGATACTGCTTCCGTCACTGGGGCTTTCCCGTAAACAGGCCCAGATGGTGGCATGCCAGAGCAACCTGCGGCAGCTTGCGATGATTGCCCAGATGTACAGCGAGGAAAACAGCCAGTTTATGCCGGCATTTTACGTCAACGGCTCAAACGGCCCTTACGATTGGTTTTCCTCGCTTGGCACGATGATCAGCCCCGGTTTTGCGGGAACGGATTCGGGCCGAAATAAACTGAAGGTTTATCTCTGCCCGTCGGGATCATATGAATGGGACGTCAACACAAGCACAAAATACTGGTGGACATGGCGGCCGACATCCTATGCCATTTCGTACTACTCTTCCGCGTATCTCCTGGCGGATCATTTCAGCAAGTATGACTATATCAAGGCCAACATCTGGGAACCGTCAAGTTTTGTGCTTTTCGGCGATTCGCAGGTAACAGGCATGAATACGCCGCAAGGCAACGGCTACGGATTTTATCTCAGCCGCAGCACCGGATTGACGAACATGACCCGGTCGCTGGCCATGCGTCACGGCTCGGGTGATAACCCGTATGTTCAAAGAGCATCCCCGGCGCGCATGAATGCCGCATTTCTCGACGGCCACATTGAATTGCTGAGTGCCGAACAGTTCATTGTCAAAAATCTCAGCGTGGAAAACGGCTCGCGCTGCCCGATTTCAAATTCCACGGGCATCGTGTCTGATGTATTTCCCTGATGTTTTGGCTTTGCGCGAAAACATTATTTCCTTATCAATATTTTTTTGGATGACTCATGATGAACCGAATCTGTGCATGCGTACTGGCCGCATCAGTGGCGGTCTTTACCGGTCAAGTCCTGGCGGCAACGGAGACCTTGCTGCCTGAACCGCCGCAGCCGGCCGATGCTTTTGTGGAGTCCCTGGGCGTTGCGACGCACTGGGAATTTAAGAAAAGCATTTATGCCACGCAATGGGATGAACTTTTCAAACGCATCGGCGAACTTGGCATCCGCAACGTGCGAGACAGCTATCATCCGCATATTGACGATCTGTGGAAACAATACGGCATCCGCGCCATTCTGGTTGCGGAACCCAATCAATCGCTTGAGCAATATGCGGAACTCTGGCGGGCCAAACGCCCGATGATCGCCGCCATTGAAGGTTCAAATGAGGTGAACGGTTCGTGGAAAAAACTCAAGCTGTCCTATCACGGCAAGGGCTGGCCGGACGGTCCGCGCGAATTTCAGGATGATCTTTATAAGATGATGAAGGCGGATGCCGCGTTGAAGGATATACCAGTCTTTGCGCCGAGCTTGTGCTATAAAGGTTTTGGCAGGCAGATCGCGCCACTGCGAAGTTTTGATTACCTGACCGCACACAGTTATGCGGGCGGCGAATTGCCGTCATCCAGTTTTGATTTCCGTGATCCGTACCTGATGCTTGGCTATAACACAGATTTTATGCCGATGGTGGCAACGGAAGGCGGATATCATACCTGCCTGGGAGACTCCCGCGTCATCGCCGGTAATCAGCCGGGCGTATCGCACGACGCCCATCGCAAGTACATTCCCCGCCATGTGGCGGAATATTTTAACGCCGGGCACAAATGGACTGTGATTTACGAATTTGCCGCCGGCCGGGCCAATAAGGCCGAGCAGCAGGACCCGGAAGCGGCTTTTGGTCTGTTAATGCCTGACGGCAGCCCCAAACCGGCATTCTTTGCGCTCAAAGACCTCATTGCCCTGCTGGGCGAATCACGCTGGGATGCGGCAGCGCAGGCATGGCAACGCCGGAATTTCGCGCCCATGCGCGCGTTGAATTACGCACTTCGCGGCGTGCCGGCCAGCGTGCATCATCTGCTGTTGCAACGTTCAGACGGAAGCTATCAATTGCTATTGTGGAATGAAGTCTCAAGCTTTGACACCAAAACCAAAAAGGACATACCCAATAAAGACATACCCGCAACTCTGGTGCTCAATGAGCAGGCCCGGCTGATCACGGTCACGCGGCTTGGGCCTGATTCGCCGGCGCCGCAACGTGCCGAAAATGTCAGCTCAATGGAGTTGAACATTCCGGATGAAGTACTGGTGGTCGGCATTCGCATGCCGTCTGGCGCAACGCCGCCGCCGGTGGCCGCGCCTGCGGATATCAAGGTTAATGCCGCCGCGACTTCAATTGAATTATCCTGGCAGAAAGCGGCCGACGCATACTGGGTCAGCCTGAACGGGCGCAACCTGGGCGCGGCCACGGCCGGCCCTGACGGCCGCATGACGTTCAAAATGAACCGCATGATTCCCGCGATGACATATCCATTTGAGATTGTCGCGGCATCAACGGCCGGCGGTATTTCCTCCGCGGCCAAAGTGCCTGTCATAACGGCGTCGTCATTCCCCGATCTGGTTGTTAAAAGTCTAAAAATACTTCCGGAATCACCACAGGTGGGTGACCCCGTCAGCTTTGCGGCCGTGGTGGAAAACTGCGGCAGCGCGCCGGTTGAGGAAGGCGTATCGGTGGGCGTAAGCTTCAGAGTTGACGGTAAAACGATTACATGGAATACACGCAAACCGCTGAATCCCGGAGAAAGCGCCGAAATGAGGCCCGTTGCCGGACAACGTGGAGAGATTACCTGCTGGCAGCTCACCCCCGGAAAACATACGGTTACCGCGGTTGTTGATGATGTGAACCGCATCGCCGAATCAGATGAGAACAACAACACACTGAGCATCACCATCGGCCAGTAGCAGGCCAAAGAATAGCGGCATGTTAAAAACGGATACGTCGCGGCGTATCCGTTTTTTATTGATTACCTCACCAGCATTCTGCTGGGTCGGCGCCGGCCGGTGTCTTCGGGGGTGCTGATGCTGTTGTGGTATTGCATGCGATAATCTTTGGGCGTGCGGCCGGTGGCGCGCGCGAAGGCCGCGTGAAATCGCGACCGGCATGAAAAACCGGATGCCTGCGCCACATCGGCAATTGAAAGTTCAGTATCAATTAACAAACTGCACGCGCGCTCAATGTGCACGCGCTGAATTTCCTCAAATAATGATCGCTGAAGATGCTTCTGAAAACGGCGCTCCAGAACGCGCCGCGATACCGGCACGGCCGAGACGACGTCCGGAACGCCGATCGGCTCGGCCACGTGCTGGCGGATAAACGCCAGCGCGGCCGTGAGATCCGGATCGGCAATCGCCGTGATATCCGTTGATTTACGCGTCACCACCTCTACCGGCGGCATTTTGAGAAGCGTCTGCGCCGGCGCTATCCCGCGAATAATCTGATCAAGCAGCGATGCGGCCTCAAAACCGATCTTGAACGTCGGCAATTGAATGCTTGAGAGCGAAATACTGCCGGACTCCACCAGCAAATCGTCATTATCCACGCCAAGCACGGCGATTTGCTCCGGCACGCGCAGGCCCAGGCGCTCGGCCATGCTGATGACGCGAATGCCAAGTTCGTCATTTGAGGCAAAGATCGCGGCCGGCAGCATGATGTTTTTCAGCAGATGCTCAAGATCATCCACTTTTGCAATAGATTGCACAGTAAAGCCGGCCTGTTCAATTTCGTGCACAAAGCCGCCACGCCGATTGACCACAAAGGATGAGGGCGGGTCTGAATCAGACTGGCCGCAGAAACCGAAATTGCGAAATCCGCGATCAAGAAAATGATGCGCGGCCATTTGGC
Source organism: uncultured Phycisphaeraceae bacterium (assembly GCA_964610975.1). GTDB lineage: Bacteria > Planctomycetota > Phycisphaerae > WQYP01 > WQYP01 > CAZSYN01. Next base: position 344,580 of record CAZSYN010000006.1, on the reverse strand, counting down.
CAACGGCAAAATCATCGGCCACAACAGAAACAGGATAAAGTTCTGGCAACAAAGAAGATACGCACACAAACGGTTTGCCTGTCGCGGCCAGGCTTTGGGCGATGTCATCATCCGGAATCATGGCGATCAGGCCGTCGCCCGACCAATGATCAATAAATGCGGCCGGCTGAAAAATCCACGTGCGCAACATGGAAAGCTGCCACTGCCGATAACGCTGATACGCCAGCACGCCACGGGTGACGCCTCGGCCAAAGGTGCCGATGGAGTCGATAAAAATGCCAACTTTTGCAGTTTTCTCAATAAGTACCATATGCACACGACATTTCTAGAATCGGAAAAGTGTGTCGCAAAATCTATATTGAACGACATTGCGACATGCCTGAAAGTGGTATATCAACCTGTCACAGTATAGCACAAGTATCTTACACATGAGGCATAATCTGGCATTTTCTTGGTAAAATCGCATACAAAAGGGCAAAACAGGACGTCAAAAGAAGAATGACGCAAAATGAGACAACAATGTCGCATAAAGGCGTGGATTGCGGTTTGTTCGTGATGTACAGTTTTGACATCAATGATGTTGCTCAAACGCAAATCCTGTAAGCACCTCATAAAGGCCGCCATATCAGAACAGATTTGTGCCCAATTGAAGGTGTTGTCAGATTTCGCTGGCCTATTATGTATATTGAAATGACTGTACTCAGCTTGTTACGACAGACATTGGCCAAGTCAAAGGTGTTGAGCAACAGGAAGCAAATGACCGCACAAGCGAATTTGTCGATAATGGCAATTCAAAATTCGTATTAAGGAACAAGCCATGCTCAGCGCACTCAATCAGAACATGATCACACCCAAAACAGGCAACAAGGCAGGCCGGGGCTTTACGTTAATTGAACTGCTTGTTGTCGTAGCGATCATCGCAGTGCTTATGGCTATCCTGCTGCCGGCGTTGAACAAGGCACGCGAGCAGGCCAAAAAGACGGCCTGCGGAGCCAATCTGCGTGGTATCGGCCTGGCTGAAGCAATGTATGTGGCAGAGAATGACGGATGGTACACCAGCAAGATGCTGGGCAACGGCGGTACAACATACTGGTACAAAGGCCTTGTCGCTCAGAATATCATCAAGTCAACCAAAGTATTCCTGTGTCCTTCAGAACCCAACGGAGCCTACACGGATGCCGCAATTACTTATGGCATCAATGAAAGACTGCTGGGTGAAATGTGGTATGCGCCAAACGCATCAAACAAACCTTCACCGCCGGTCAAGCAGTCGTTTCTTCAGTCAATGCCGAATGTCAATGAAGTTGTCATGTTCTCAGAATCTCTGCCTGAATCCTACTCTCCGTTGGCTTTTGACAATCGCCAGCAATCCTGCGCTGTGGATGGTTACAACCTGTTTGTTTACCCTATAGACACGCTCAGCGCCAGCAAATGGATCTGGCCGATTCATGCTCGCCACAGCCTGACCGCCAATGTACTTTTTATTGATGGACGTGTTGAATCACGTACCCCGACCCAACTCCGTAACAAAGGCGCATCATGGACACCGCTGAACTACTACGGCTGGCGCCGCTACATTCTGCAAGCCAATGGCACGTGGAAGTATGATGATGCAAAATCCATCATCCGTGACTAATGGATAACAATATCAATCACATGGCTCCGGATCGTTGCGCTCCGGAGCCTGCTTTAGAATTTTGTATCACCCCATATTATAATTTATTAATATTTTCATACTATTCATTGTTTTTATCGGCATCAATGACAGACCTTTCGCACATCCGGAATTGCGGAGGGAGAAAATTTCCGGGTCACACGAGAAGAGAGGAACATTCATGAAAAAGTTTTGTCAATTGGGTATGGCCGTTCTGACGGCAAGCTGCATCGCTTCGGCCGCATCCGCAGGAACCATAACAGCCAACACGTCGGATGCCGAAATCAAAACGGGCGGAAGCCTGTTATTGCAGACAAACTGGACCATTCGCGTCGGCGAACAGAATGCCCCCAGCGCCGGTTGCATGGTGATGGCATTCCAGTTGCCGACATTGCCGGCGGGATCGGTATTCACCGCTGCCTCCTTTACGGATCAGCTAGCGTCATTTTCAGGAACTCCGGCATTTAACGTCGATATGTACGGCCTGTCACGCGTTGCGTCAGAAGCCACGATTCTTGGCACTGACTATTATGCTGGCACGCTGGATAGCGGTGCCACACTCATCCAGGACAATATCCTCACTCCTTCAACTCCAGTCCGCGGAACACAAGCCTGGCCGTATCTCAGCTTTACTACCAATACTTCGGCCAACACGGCCCTTATCAACTTCCTGAATACCATGTACGCTAATGGCGCCAATGCCGGCAAGTATGTTTTTATTCGCTTGAGTCCGGATATTGCATCAATGCCAACAGGCAACAATGCGTACAATATTACATCAGCCAACGCCGGCAACTCCTTTGAAATACCCACCATTACTTACACGTCTGAAGTCGTTCCGGAACCGGCATCCGTCGGTATTCTGGCCGGTTCAGGTCTTCTATTGCTTGCCTGCCGTAAAGGCCGGTAATGATTTTCGGCCGGCGCTTCAGACATGAATCGCCGGCCTTTTTTGTTTATGCCATAAACCCGGACTATCATGATGAGACATGATGATCCGTTGATGTTCAGTGATACGATATGCTCCGTGGCGTGATGCGAGCATGAGACTTTAGTGTAAATGCCAAAAAGGAATAACGGCTGACTGACTGGCAAAGCCGCCCCGCGTTAGCGTGGCGGCAGGTCATGCACTAAAACATTTTGGCACATATTTTAATCCTTTATCAGTACGAAGGAATGTTCATGACAAGACGTACACAATGGATCGCAGTCATCGCGGCCGCCGTTCTGGCAGCGGGAACTTTTGCTCAGGCTGATCCTCTGCCGCTTGCGGGCGAACAGCTTGTTAAAAAAGGCCATGCCGACGTTAAGGCGGACGGCAACGGCATCCTGCTGAAATTTGATAATCCGTATGAGGATTCCGGATTGACGCTCACGCCGCCGAAGGGCCAGGAGTTCTGGGATCTTTCTTCGTGGAAATATCTTGTGCTTGATGTAGAAAATCTCTCAACGGATACGCAGATGCGCCTGTTGATGCAGATGAACTCAGGCGGGCCTGACAGAAAAACGCGCCGCGAAGTCAACATCGGCATCGCGCTGAACCCTGGCGAAAAGCGCACATGGCGGTTGCTGATTCCGCACGAATGGTATTACGGCGCGCCGGAAGGAGTTCCGGGCGTGCGCAATATTGATTCGGCCAAAATTCAGAAGATTGATTTTATCGTTCAGTGGCCGTTTGAACATTCTCAGAAGGATCTGGTCAATTGCCGCATCAGCAACGTGCGTACGCAGGAAAAGATTGATCCGTCATCAGGTCCGCGCACCTCAAAAGAGCAGTACGCGCCGTTCATGGACGAGTACGGCCAGTTTATGCATGATGAATGGCCGACGAAAATTCATTCTTCGGCCGATCTTCGCAAGCAATATATGAGTGAAAAAGCGGAACTCGACAAGGCCACGCGCCCCGACGAATGGGATAAATTCGGCGGATGGAAAAACGGACCGCAGCTCAAAGCAACCGGCAGTTTCCGCACTGAAAAATATCAGGGCAAATGGTACCTGGTAGACCCGGAAGGCAAGTTGTTTTTCTCAAACGGCATTGACGTCATCTCAAAATATAATGATCCGCTCAAAGTGCTGCCGGGCAAGGAAAACTGGTTCAAGACGTTGCCGGAAGGCGCTAAAATTTATCAGCCCACGGAATTGGCACTGCGCCAGAAATACGGTACGGAAAATTATTTTCCGGAGTATATCCGCAATGTCAGCAAGCGCATGGACGCATGGGGCATTAATACGCTTGGCGACTGGAGTTCTCTGGATCTGATGGATCTTGGCCGCACGCCGTATACGCTGCAATTAACCGATTATGACTGGAAAATGCCGCGCATCGCCAACAGCAAGATCCGGTTTTATGATGTATTTGACCAGCGTTACATTGACAGGATGAAGTCGCTGATGAAAATCGCGGCCGAAAAAGATCCGCTTGTCACCAAGTCGCTGACGGACCCGATGTGCATTGGTTACTGGATTGATAACGAATTGAATTTCGGCAATCGCGGCAAGCTTGTGTACACCGATGAGGTACTCAAGAGCCCGGCCAAGCAGGCGGCCAAGATTGAGCTGGTCAATGACCTCAAGGCCAAGTACGGCGGCATTGAGAAACTCAATGACGCGTGGAAAACGCAGCACGCAGACTGGGACGCCCTGCTGGCCTCAACATCTGTGCCGGACACAAAGGAATATAAGGCGGACGCCAGAGAGTTTTTTGAAAAATCAGTCGATCAGTATTTCCGCCTTGCGCGCGAGGCGATCAAGTCCGTCGCGCCGAATCGTCTTTATCTGGGCAGCCGGTTTATCAGCACGGATGCCGTGCGCGCCACGCTTTATAAATCGGCCGGCAAATACTGCGACGTGCTTTCGGTCAACATTTATTCGGCAAGCGCGGCAAATTTCCCGGTTAAAAATCTGCCGGATATGCCGATGATCATTGGCGAATTTCATTTTGGCACACTTGATCGCGGCATGTTTAACGCCAGCCTCTGCCCGGCCGGCCCAACACAGGCCGATCGCGCGATGGCCTATACGCGCTTTATGCAGGGCGTGCTGGTGCATCCGAATTTTGTCGGCGCGCATTGGTTTCAGTATCGCGACCAGCCGCTGACCGGCCGCGGCGATGGCGAAGCGTACCAGATCGGTTTTGTGGACGTCACCGATACGCCGTATGAGGAACTCTGCAAAGCCGCGCGCAGCGTCGGCGAGCATATGTATCAGTACCGCCTCAACGGCAAACTGGTTAACGATATGGCCGGCGGAAAGTAAGCCGCAACGGCAGAACATCAAGGTATAAAATAACGAGGGGCGGTTCGTTGAACCGCCCCTCGTTTTATATTGTTGTTCATATTTTCGTCATTTACTTCCGCATCTGCGCGACCCGCGTGAGATCCCGCTTTTTCACGCGGAGACGCAATGATGCGAAAGAAGACAAATCAATACCAATTGCCCCATTATCCTGCGCGCTTGATTGAGCAGCCTTTGGCTTTGGTTTCCGCCACCGGCACGCTCTTGCCGGCCAGCAGCGCATCAATGGCGTCGGCCACAAAATGTTTGGTCACTTTGTCTTCGTGCATGTTGTCATCAAAAGCGCCCTTATAGCGAAGCACGCCCTGCGCATCGACAATATACATGTGCGGCGTGACCGTGGCAGCATATTGATCGGCCACTTTTGAGCCGTCATCCTTCAAAATCGGATACGGAATGCCCAGTTTGCTGATCATTTCCTTGATCTCGGCCACATCCTCCATCGGTTTTTCATTGCTGTTGATGGAGAGCCACACCACTTTGCCGTCTGAATTGAGCACGTGATCTTTTACAAACTTGATCATGCGGTCATCGTATGCCTTTGCGACCGGACAGCGCGTGGCGTCAAATTCAATGATGACAATTTTGCCCTTGAGATCGCTGAGCGTATGCGTTTGGCCGTCCGTATCCTTAAGTGAAAAATTCGGAGCAGTCTCTCCGACTTTGGCCACGGGCGACATTTCCGCCGCCACGGCCCGGCCGACCATCGGCCCTGCGCCGGCGAGCATGATTCCGCCCAGCAAAACCACTGACAGCGCCGCGCCGCTTAACAGATATGATGCAAGCTTCATTGCGTTCCTCTCTTTTTTCAAAAAACAAAATGATGACCGCCCACAATACAGCATATTAATCATACGCATTCAATTTCTATTGGTTCCGAATTTTTATCACAATTTATGCAAAATCACGGGAACAAAAGGATGAGCTGGGCATCAGGCGTGAAGAAGTTTTTGATATTCGGCCACCCACCGTTCGGCCACGGCTTGCGGAGAGAGCGTATTAAGAACCCACTGGCGGCCACGCTCGCCAAATTCCGTGAGCTTGTCACGATTTTTCAGCAGGATATCCGAAAGCGCCTGCGTGGCGAGATCTATTTTTGGCTCTGTGATAAAGCCGATTTTCTGTTCAAGAATATCAGGATAAATATCAACGCCCTGCGTCATGAGCACCGGAGTTTTACAGGAAAGTGATTCAGCAAAGACAACGCCAAAGTTTTCCTGATAACTGATGGTGGCAAATAAAATTGCGCCGCGATACAGCTCATATTTGGGCCGGCCGTTGACGGCATCAAGCATATGCACGCGCGCGGAAATGCCAAGTCGATCAATCAACTGCACAAGCGAATAACGATACGCAGGTTCGCCCGGCCCGGCGATCACCAGCGACATATCCGGGTCCTGCGGCGCATACCTGGCAAAAGCGCTGATGAGCGTCTCAAGACCTTTTTTGGGATGTATGCGCCCGATGAACAACACAAAATTTTTGACATCCTTGAGCTGAGGAAATGTCTTTTTATACTCATCAGGCGCCGGCAAACGATCAAAATCTTCCGTGCAGACCACAGGCGGAATCACAACAGTGGGCGTCGCATCTGAATACCAGGGGCTGGCCTTTTGTTTTTCAAGCTCCGCCGTAAAATGCAGCAGCGTCGCGCCCTCAATAAGCGCCTGCTCGCGGAATCCGTAATAAAGCTGTTTGCGCAGCCAGTGATAATTCATACTCCAGGGATCAAGCATGCCGTGAACCGTCAGCACCACAGGCTTGCCGATGCGCCGGCATGCTTTCCAGATTTGATAATTGGCCGGCTGCCACAAGCCGTGAATGTGCACCACATCGGCCTGCGCAATGAGATTGTTAATTTTTGAATAATGATACACCAAGTGCCGCAGGAGCCCCAACGCGCGGAAATCATGGCGGATCAAATGCGGCAGATCGGGAATGGTAAACTCACCGCCGGGCGGATTTTCAAGCGTCACCAGGTCAACCGTGTGCCCGTTTTGCGCCAATGCGGTCGACAGGTCAATCACGACACGCGCCACACCGCCTGCCGACAAAGCCACACTGGGTACTATTTGTAATATCCGCATCGTATATATGCAAGTAGAAGTGACTGGCTCCCGTCCTAAAACATCATATTTGCCCGACACACACGCAGATCGCCGCCTGACCGCGGCCACACCTGAGCTGACGTCGTTTATAATCGACCATCAATAGACCGTCAAATTACCGGCATTTTTCCCGCCACAACGCCCAGAATGACGCCGCGCGATGCGCCCGTAACGCTTGGCACATTGGCCGGCATGCCGGTGAGCGTGGCGTGCGCCAAAAGTGCAAAACTGGCGGCCTCTTTTGCCTTGTTGGGTATGCCAAAATCGTCAATCACACGGATATGCGGTTTGCGATCCGGACTTTGCCGATACCACTCATCCTGAAGCATCCGCATCAGGACAGGATTCTGCGCCCCGCCTCCGCAGAGAATCATGTCATCGGGTATTTTTGGAAGATAACGCATATATGCATCTACTATTGACCATGCCGTGAGCCGCGTGACGGTATGAATCAAATCGCACTTGGCCTTTTTACCCGATACTTCATGCCGGCTGGTCACCAGCAGGTGGTAAAGATCCTTAGCCACACTGGCGCCAAAATCCTCCCGGCCGGTGGTTTTGGGCGGCTTGCGCTCAAAATACGGATGATTCTGTAGCATCTCATAAATTGTGGGGAGCAGTTGGCCCTTTGCCGCCAGTTTGCCGTCTTCGTCATATTTTTTAGTGCCGCCGGTGGAAAGCGCCACAATCGCATCAATCAGCATGTTGCCCGGGCCGGTATCAAAAGCCAGAATGTCTCCCTTGCCCCCGGCCGGCAGATACGTCACGTTGGCAATGCCGCCGATATTCTGAGTACAGCGGATTTTTTTGGGATGAGCCAGCAACACGGCATCAGTCCACGGAACCAGCGGCGCGCCCTGGCCGCCCACGGCCATATCCGCCGGACGAAAATTCCCTACCACCGGAATACCTGTGAGCGTCGCCAGTACGCTCGGATCGCCCAATTGCAACGTTGACGCCTCGCTATGCGGCGGCGGCAAATGGCAAACAGTTTGCCCGTGAGAACCAATCGCAGTGATTTTTTTTGCCGGCACTTTAGCCGCGGCAAGCAGCTTAAACGTCGCGGCCGCAAAACCTTTGGCCACAAGCATGTTGAGTTTGCAAAATTCCTGCGTATCCGTGCGCGCCGGCGCCATGACTGCCAGCAGACGATGCCGCAGTTCTTCCGGCCACTCCTGCGCCACATGCGCCAGCACCGTTGCCTTGAGCTTCGGCGGCCGCCCATCAACACGCACCAGCGCGGCATCAATACCATCAACCGACGTTCCCGACATCAGGCCGACGTAAAGCCGTGCTGGCATGACCATCACTCCTGAAAATCCGTACTCTGACCGGCAAACGGACTCTTCAGCGTTCAGCGTTTTTCGTTAAGCGCTTCCTGACATCAGCCGACGATTGCATCGACTTCAATTTCAATTTTAGCTTCGGCATCAATCAGCTTCGCAACCTGAACAATCGCACAGGCCGGGCGGATTTCGCCAAAGATATCGCCATGAACCGCGGCGACTTTTTCCCATTCGGAAACATCCGTCACAAACATGCGCGTGCGGACGACATCCGTGATCTTGCCGCCAAGCGTCTCAATGGCCGCCTGAATCACCGCCAGGGAGCGGCGCGCCTGAACGCCCACATCCGCCGAATACTTACCATCGGCGCCGATACCCACCGTACCGGCCACGCAAATCATATTGCCTTTGCGAACCGCGCGTGAATAACCCAGCTTCGGTTCCCATGCGCTGCCGGCCGAAAGCGTCTTGGTGCCGTTGCGTTCAACAATCTCAAACTTCGGAAGATCGCTCATGATTTCTCCGGGGAATAAAGAAAGGATGACAGGCGCCGGCCTTCTTACTTCTTACTTCTTACTTCTTACTTCTTACTTCTGCCTTGTGCTTTCCGTCTTCGGTCTGCCTCTCAAACTGCCGGAGGAGGGAGTCGAACCCTCACACCCTTGCGAGTAATGGATTTTGAGTCCATCGCGTCTGCCATTCCGCCACTCCGGCTTGGGCTCAACAGTATACGCGGAAGAACTTTTTCTGAAAAGTCACAAAAAAGAAGGAACATTTTTTGTATGAGTGCGTAAAATAATCACTGTTAACCGCTCTACCACAAGATAATACGGTATAGCATCTTTGTAACGGAGTCTGAATGCACAATATTGATCTGATTATCACACTCACTGGCGGCCTGGGCATCGCTCTGATCCTGGGCTATATCACACACCGTATCGGGCTATCGCCCATCGTCGGTTATCTGTTGGCCGGTATTGTTGTCAGTCCATCAACGCCCGGTATCGTAGCGGATCGCCATCTGGCCGAGCAACTCGCAGAAGTCGGCGTCATCTTGTTGATGTTTGGCGTTGGCCTGCATTTTCACCTTAAGGAATTACTTGCCGTCCGCAGAATCGCCATTCCCGGCGCTTTTGGCCAAAGTCTTGTCGCCACATTACTCGGCGCGCTTTTAGGTTGGTGGCTTGGCTGGGGCCTGACGGCCGGTTTTGTTTTCGGTATGGCCATTTCTGTCGCAAGCACCGTCGTACTCATTCGCGTACTGGCTGACAATAACGATCTGCACACCCCCACAGGCCACATTGCCGTCGGCTGGCTTGTGGTAGAAGATCTCTTTACCGTCGTGCTGCTGGTTATTCTGCCTGCCCTGGCGCACAAACCGGGAGAAGCCGCAACCGGCATCGCAGGACTCGCCACATCTCTCGGCATTGCGCTGGTCAAAATCGGCATTTTGGTCGCCTTTACCTTCGTCATCGGCGGCCGGGTGATTCCGTGGATTCTCAACCACATTGCCGCAACACGCTCACGCGAACTTTTTACCCTTGCCGTTTTGGCCATCGCACTTGGCATCGCACTTGGCGCGGCCAAACTCTTTGGCGTCAGCATGGCGCTTGGCGCATTCCTTGCCGGCATGGTCGTCGGCCGCAGTGATTTTTCCGTCCGCGCAGCATCAGACGCTCTTCCCATGCGCGACGCGTTTGCCGTTCTGTTTTTTGTCTCCGTCGGCATGCTCTTTGACCCGCGCTTTATCCTCCAGGAACCGCTGGCCATGACGCTCACGCTTGCCATCATCATGATCGGCAAGCCGCTGACTGCATTAATCATTACGCTGGTCCTGGGTTATCCGATTCGCACCGCGATAACCGTGGCGATTGTGCTGGGGCAAGTCGGCGAATTTTCCTTTATGCTCGGCGCGCTTGCCAAATACCTCGGCCTGCTTGCCGAAGGCCCCAACAACGCCATTATCGCCGCGGCCATTGTCTCAATTTCGCTTAACCCGCTGCTTTATCGCTTGATCGGCCCGCTTGAAAAATGGGCCATGAAGAGACCGCGTCTTTGGGCGCTGATCAACAAACCCACGCGCCATTCCCCGCCGCGCACGCCGGAACAGGAAGACACCGGCGAGCTTCCGCTTGCCAGCCGCCATCATGCCGTGGTGGTCGGTTACGGCCCCGTCGGCCAGACCGTCACGCGCCTGCTTCAGGAAAATGATCTTGACGTCACCGTCATTGAGCTCAATATGGACACGGTACGCAAGCTCAAGGAGAAAAATATACACGCCGTGTACGGCGATATCGCGCATCGCGAAACGCTTATTCAGGCGGGCATTACCGACGCAAGCCATCTGATTTTGAGCGCATCGGTAATGTACGGCGATATCGCGCATCGCGAAACGCTTATTCAGGCGGGCATTACCGACGCAAGCCATCTGATTTTGAGCGCATCGGGCATTTCGGAAAGTGCCGAATCCATCAAGCTTGCCAAGGAACTCAATCCGGATATTCACGTGGCCGCGCGCGCGGATTTTCTGCGCGAACTTCCTTCGCTTCGCAAGGCCGGCGCGGAAAACGCCTACGCCGGCGAGGGCGAAGTCGCCATCGCCATGGCCACCGACATTCTGCATAACCTCGGCGCATCACCCGAACAAATTGACCGCCAGCGTGTCAAAGTTCACAAGGAACTTGAAGAATCGCTCATCGCCGCCGCGCATTGATGCGATAGGAAAATTTGACATCGACAAAAAGGCCCGGTCCTGACAGGACCGGGCCTTTTTTGGTTCACCAATACGCCATGCTCAAGCACGGAATTTTTCAATTGCGTTCATCAGTTTTCTGATTGTTTTTTCATTTGGTTCATGCTTGCCAGCCTCAAGCCGCGATATGGTCTCCTGGCGCACACCGGAAGCCTTTGCCAGATCCGTCTGCGACATTTTCGCCTGGCGGCGCGCCAGCAAAATATCCCGCGCAATAGCCAGACGCAGCGCCTCTTTGGCTGACACTTTTTTCTTTTTCCCGGCGGCATCAACAAGGCACTCATAATCCTCACGGGTCATGATGACCAAACTCTGCCCGCCAAGCTCTATAGTCTGTATCGTTGTCATTTTAATCCTCGTATACATCGCGGCGGTGGCCGATTTTCGTAATCACAATACGGTTCTTTTCCACGCAAAATATCACACAGTAATCCCTGTGCGTATCCGATAACTTCCCGACCGGTCACCTCGCAAAGGCTTTGCGCCCGACACATCAGGCCAATGTTCAAGACGATCTACAATTCCGTAAAGCCGAACCTTGATCAGGATTGGCAGTTTAAGCATCTCGTCGTGAGCGTCATCGGAGAATGTCACATTCATGTCATAATTATGACATGACAACTTCACCAAATCAAATAAAAAAAGGCGGCCAGGAATATGCTCCTGCCCGCCTTTTAGCGTTTATCGCTCAGCGTTTTGCGTTACCTTTTCAGGAACTCCAGGAAATTCCCCTTGAGCATCCGCTCAACGTCATCCTTGATCATTTTGTCATTCACCGGCCAGCCGACATTGGCAATGTCCGTGTATTTATCAACCAGCACTTTGCCGATGATCTTGCGGCTGTGATCCCATTTGTAGAGAAGCTGATCAAGCACGCGCGCATCAGAGTGCTGCGGAATCATGCTGCTGCCGAGCAGCTCAATACGCATACGGGTCATTTCTTCAATGAGTGACGGATTATTCAAAAACCACCAGCAGCCAAAGATCATCAGGTTGCCGAACTTGCGCGCCGCGACGCACAGCTCATGCTGATTTTCGCGCGCCAGCATGGTGATCATGAACTTATTCTGCGGGAATTTGGCGCACAGATTCACCACTGACGCCACATCCGAAAGGCCGACCATATCGCCCGCATCGCCAAGCGCCGGGTTCACGCGCAGCTTGCTGCCGATCATCATCGCAAACGGCAGTTTGCGCTCAGCACACAGCGGCAAAATAACCTGCTCAAGCGCGGCCTGGCCAAGCTTGCCGACTTTGTCATCGTCGCGGGCCGGGTAACGGAAATCCGGCGGAAGCGAAAGCGCCATATAAATCGCCTTCTGGCGATCAAGCCAATCGCTCAAAAACCGGCGCGCCTCGGCCGCGTTATCCGCGGTGATCGTCACGCCGTCGCCTGCCTTATAGCCCCACTCATTGAGCTTCTTCGCCGCCAGCGGCCAGTTGCGAAGAATCGGATCAATACGCAGCACGGCCGTAAAACGCGGATCGCGCAGCGCCTCCGGATCCTTGAGCCAGCGCTCACGCTCATTGTCATCAAAAACCGGATTGGTCATGGTAATGGACTCAACGTTGCTAAGCTCCATCACCTTGTCAATATATTTGCTCGGGTCCTGTTTGCTGAACCACTTGCGCAATTTGGCGATGTCATTCATGCTCGGCTTGGCGCTGACGCTCAGGCCCAGTTTATCAAGACTCGTCAGCACGCCGCGGCATGCTTCCGAAATCGGCGCGCGATCCACAAACAGATTTTTCCAGATGTGGTCGGCCTGCTCTACTTTGCTCATCTGCCAGAATTTTTCATACGGCAAAACCGTGGCCGGCACGATGCGGTACACTTCGGCAACCAGATAATGATAGGTCAGCAATTCATCAAGACCCCACAGCAGCAAACCCTTCGGGTCTATTTTTCCGCTCTTGTTAGGATCAGGCGTGCCGAACGCCGGCGTATACAGGTGGGTATGCAGATCAACCACCGGTTGAGCCGCCATCGCTTTGCTTACCGTTTTTTCAATTTGTAGACGTTTTTTCAATAGTGCCATCGTTTTTTCTCCGCTTTATCTCATGAGAGAAGGAATTGCTATGACGAATTAATTATCTCAAGCAATGGGATATATAGCAAGAGAAGAAATAAAAATCGTTGATTACCGCATATTTTCTGCTAACTATAGCAGGCAGAACAAGATACAGAAGCGAATTTGACTGCGGGCCATAATGAATAGAGGCGCGTAGATAACAGGAGAATCATCATGACTTTAAATACTCAGCAAAACCGAAAGCCGCACTCAAGATGTTTTTGGGGCAAATTAAAGAAAGCCCCATTATATGCGACCATCATGATTGAATTGGCAATCAGCAACCTGCTGAGCTTGGTCATGATTGCATTCATTGTGGCGGCAGATCCATTTGCGAGCATGGGCATCGCGTTTTATCTGAGCCCAATGATTAATGGGGTATTATTCATTGCTTACCTGCTGGCTGCCATCATATTAAATGCAAATGCACTAAAACAAGATATACGATGGGCATTTATTTGTGCCTTTTTGCTGCCAGTTTTATGTATTTTCAGTACGGTTTTTCCGCCGTTCATGCTTGTGCAAATTGGCATCACCATTCTTATCGCAATCCACTTGTCATAATCACATTGCGACTTCAGGCGGCATAGAGTGTCAACCTGTCACGATTGGCCAAGTTCAGAAAATAAGGATTTGTTGCATCACGCAGGCTGACTAAATCAACCCTGCATCCCAAAAGCTGCTGCAAAGCATCATGAAAATCAAAAAAGCGATCGGCCAGGCTATGCATATCTGTTGCATCAAGCTCATAAAAAAAATCAACATCGCTTGAGACAGGATCAAAATCACCACGGGCGGCCGAGCCAAAAAGCTCAAGGCGACGGATTCCGTAGCGCATGCAAAGCGCCGAAATTTGATCGCGATATTGTTCAATCTTCGGGATCATGAACAAAGTATAACATATTTCGCCACATGATCCGCATAAAAAAAGGCGAGAGCAACGCCAGTTGCTCTCGCCTTATGAGTCTTCTATCAGCAGTCAGGAACATTTCGTTCCTGGCCCCTGATCCCTATTCCCTGACCCCTTTATCTGCTCTTACGCATGCGATCTTCCAGTTCATGGACGATATCAGGCATGCTCTGGTGGCGCGGGCCTGTGGGCAAGAGCCACATGCACAGTTCGCCGCTGGCCAGCAGAAGTTCAACGCGCTGGCAGGCCGCGATGACCGTGCTGTGATTTTTGCGGCCCATGGCGCTGCCGATTTCCGGGAAGCTCATTCCCGTATGCTGGCGCGCCAGGTACATGGCGACGGCACGCGCCAATGAGGCTGTTTTTTCGCGAGAGCTGCCCAGCAATGCCGCCGGGGCCACGCCAAAATGATCGCTGACTACGTTGACGATGCGGTCAACGGATACCGGGCTGCGGCCGGCGACGTTGCGTTCGCGCAGACCCGCGACGACGGTCGCGGCCACATCGCCGGATGCGCCGGGCAAAAGCGTCATGCCGGCCGAAACTTGCAGAAGCATTCCCTCAAGCTCGCGCACGCTGCCGGTGACAGACTGCGCAATGTGCATCAGCACTGCATCAGAAAGATCATAACCGGCCTTAACGGCCTTGCGGCGAAGAATCTCAAGGCGCGTCGGCAGATCCGGTGCGTCAACCCGCAGCACCATGCCGGAAACAAAGCGGCTCGTGAGCGATTCGGCCATTGCCTCAATCTGCTTTGGCGCACAATCGCTGGCCAAAACCACCTGCCGGCCGCCGGCGTCAATCTGATTAAAAGTGTGCAGAAATTCTTCCTGCGTCGCTTTTTTGTTGGCCAGAAAATGCACATCGTCAATCACCAGCAGATCCGCATTGCGGATACGCTTGCGGAATGCGTCCGTTTTGTGATTACGAATCGCTTCTAAAAATTCATTGGTAAACTGCTCACCGGTCATATACAGAAATTTTTTATCCGGATGCTGACGCATAAAGCGCTGGCAAATGCCCTGAAGCAGGTGCGTTTTGCCCAGTCCGCATGAACCATGAATAAACAGCGGATTAAATTGTTTTCCGGGATTCTCGGCCACCTTGACCGCAGCGTGATAGGCCATCTGATTTGAAGGACCGACGACAAATTCCTCAAGCAGATATTTCGGATTCAGAACCGCTCCGGCATGCGACATGCGCGCTTTGGGCGCGGCGGCAACGGCCAGAGTTGGCGATGCTACTGTGGCTGCCGGAATTTTATGTGCGGTTGATTCATGAACAACCGCGGCATCCTGCGATACGGCCACGTTAACCTGAATCTCTTGAGCCAGTACGGCCTGTGCGGCGGCACGGGCTTCGTCTGCAAATTTGGCGCGAATCCAGTTTGCGGCAAAAGCATTGCACGCATTGATCTGAAGAACTCCGTCACGCAAAGACAACTGGGTCTTGCGGTCAAACCAAAGATCAAAGCGTTCCGCGCCTATCCGCTCCAGGATACCCTGCTCAATAGATGCGATCGGATCTGATCCGGATGAAAAAGAGACAACATCTTCCCTGACGCTCGCGACAGTGGCCACGGCGACTCCTTGGCAACAAGGCCGAAACATGAACGTGTTAATTCAGATCTGCCACGGAGCTCTCATAGCTCTGCCGGAGACCGCCCATCCTGGGCAGCATAAAAGAAAGCTGGCGACGCCAATGTGACACTCCTCCCCCGAACATGAGGAACCACAGTCACACGCCTCCGGCGCGACGCCAGTATCAGGTCTTGGGTATTGGTGACCTGCACCGGATTTCCGCGTTTCTCCATCAGGCAATCTGCTGCATGCATCATGCCCGCCTTCGCGAGAACGCACGAAAATTTCCCGATGATTGCGGTATTGAGTTCATTTTGATCATGCTTGAAAAACCAGTGCATTTACTGTTTTTTCAAGCGCCATCAAGCACTCGCCGAAATCAATCGCGGGGTACTGTTTTAGCATCCTTAAAATGACTCGGCAATCCTATTATTGAACTCTTTTTTTCCACAAGCTCACACGGCTTCGTAAGAACAAGACTTACGTGTCGGAAAAAATTTTCGTACACCAGTTATACACATACAGCGCCGTCAATTGTGTAAAAGTTGTCGCAGCCCCACCTATTGCGATTACGAGGGGCTGATTTCCGTGACATGACCACCACCGCTGGTGGTGCCAGGTTGATTCAGGTCTGATTAAGATGCCTGCGCGGACGTGCGCGACACCATCGCAACACGCTCAGAAACCATGCTATAACCGAAGCGGCGATACAGATTCCTTGCCGGGGTATTTTGCGCGTCAACCGCAAGGCTCATCAGGGTGGTTTTTCTTTCAACGGCCGTTCGCAGCAAAAGCTGCATCAGCGCGCGCGCCACGCCTTTGCCGCGCGCCTCGGGCGCAAGCCCCAGATAGACCAGATCAAGCGCGTCACGCTGCGGCACATACCCCAGCAAAAGACACCCGATTGGCGCACGGGCGGCATCCCTGACCATAAACCACAGTGACGGATCAAAAACCCCCACCGCTTTATGGCCCGCCACAACATCGTCAATGCTGCGTAACCCGGTTAACGCCGGACAGTCACGCGTGTCAACATAGCTTTTCTCGATCGCATGAATAAAATCATCATGCGCCGGCGGCGTATAGGTCTCAAGCTGATATCCGGACGGCAATTCTACCGAACCCCGGAACCGAGGCGTTCTGCGCTCCATGTATTGCAGAGTAGCCAGTTGCCAGAGGCCGGCGTTGTTGGCCATCTGAATACCGGCCGCATCGGCCGGTTCAAGCAGCATCTGCACCATTGTCAGATCGGCCAGGGCCGCCTCATGCACGCACTGGCGAAGACAAAGCCCTACCGGCTCAACCACATCAGGAAAATTCCGGATATTCGGAGAAAACAGCATGCCGGTACGTCCCGGCGACGGCACCCACAGGCACGAGCCGGCAATGAGTTCATTTTGCATGGCCAGCACCTGATGCGAGGCATCAATCATGGCGGTGCGGGCGTAATTTTCAAAATCAGCCAGATGTTGCTCAATGGCCGCGTCGCGCCGCGCATACACGCTGACTTCAGGCCCGCCGAAGAGGCAAGTAAGACCTCTGCGGATGAGGTCGTCGTGCGGATGAATAAGTCTGTAGCCTGCGGTCATGACGATTTGCCTGATCACAAAAAATGTACGTAAGCCTGTTACTGAAGCTTTTATCGTCATTATGACCAAAGTGCGAATAAACTTCGTCACTTTTACGCAAAATTTTACAGATGAGTACTGGTACCCTGAATATTATCACTCTTTATATTTTACAAGTTATCAAATGCACGCTATATATAGGACTATCAGACCTTATATTCTTTTTCGTGCGCACCACTGTCAGTCCCGGCGGCATTTCTTCACCGGGCAGTGTGGTCTCCGCGTGCGAAGGACATTTTGAAGGAGCCGTTCGTATGACTTACCGCAGGGTGATGTTTGACCGGTTCTCGCGACATTGTCGGCAGTGTGCCTCAGCAATTGCCTTGCTGACTCTTGCCGCTGTTGGTGTCCCCACCACATGGGCACAAGCCAAACTTGATATTCCGATATCCCCCAACGTCGAAAAAATGGCGGAAGCAAGCCATCAATTTACGCCATTTAGTTTTCTTGACACAAACGGCAAATTTTCCAGTGTTGAGCGTATCGCGCTGTTTGTTGTGCTGGGCGTCGCAATCGCGGGCCTGCTGTATGCGTTGATGCTTGTCAAGCAAGTCGTCAATGCGGATAAAGGCACGCCGCGCATGCAGGAAGTGGCAAACGCCACGCGCGAAGGCGCCAATGCCTATCTCGCGGCGCAGTTCAAAAAAATTGGCCCGCTGATCATTGTGATCACGTTGATACTTTTCTTTACCACCGCGTCTGAGAATTACTGGTTTAAGTTCGGGCGCGCCGGAGCGTTTCTCATCGGCTCGCTCTTCAGTTGGTGCGTCGGCTTTGTCGGCATGCGCCTTGCCACCACGGGCAATCTGCGCGTGGCCGCGGCCGCAACCAGAAGCTATGGCGAAGCGATGCAGCTTGGCTACCGCACCGGCACTATCACGGGCATGCTCACGGACGGCCTGGGATTGCTGGGCGGCACGCTGATCTTTTTGATGTATGGCGAACAAGCGTATGAGGCGTTGCTGGGCTTTGGCTTCGGCGGCACTTTGCTGGCCTTGTTCATGCGTGTCGGCGGCGGCATTTATACCAAAGCCGCGGACGTCGGCGCGGACCTGGTGGGCAAAATTGAAAAAGATATTCCGGAAGATGATCCGCGTAACGCCGCGACCATCGCCGACAACGTGGGCGATAACGTAGGCGATTGCGCCGGTATGGCCGCAGATATCTTTGAGTCCTACGAAGTAACCATCGTTGCGGCGATGATCCTGGGCCTGGCGACCTTTGGCCACAAAGGCGTCATGTTCCCGCTGCTGGTGCGCGGCATCGGCGTATTGGGCTCTATCATCTCCACATATACCGTTAAGGCTGGCCCGAATGACACTTCCGATACCGCACTGCATAGCGTGCACCGCGGTTTCTGGATTGGCTCAATGATTTCCGTCATCGGTTTCTTTGTGCTCGGCGTGACTTATCTGAAATTTGACACGCACTACCTGACGGGCAATCCGTCGGCCGTCAACGGCTTCCCGGGCGGCAACCCGGCCAACTTGCCGGTGTGGGCCAATTTCGGCATCTCCGGACTTGATATGCGCCCGGCGCTGACATGCCTCATCGGCGTGATCCTGGCCATCGCGCTTAACAAGGTCACAAGCCACTTTACCCATACGTCGCATCCGCCGGTAAAGTCACTGGCCAAAGCCTGCCAGACCGGCCACGCCACCAATATCATTCAGGGCTTTGCGGTCGGTTACGAATCAACAGTCGCGGCCATTGTGGTGATCGCCGCGGCCATTCTGCTGTCTGTTCTGTGCTACACCGGCACCGGCGCCATGTTCGTGGCCTATGGCGTAGCCATGACCGGCATCGGCATGCTGACACTCACCGGCAACACCATATCAATGGACGTTTTCGGCCCCGTGGCGGATAATGCAAATGGCATCGGCGAAATGGGTTATGACAAGGACGCAATGGAGAAAGCCAAGCCCGGCAGCTATAAACGCTCTCGGCAGATTCTGGCTGATCTTGATGCCGTAGGCAATACCACAAAGGCCGAAACAAAAGGCATCGCAATCGGCTCGGCCGTGATCGCGGCCGTATCGCTCTTTGCCAGCTTTATCGCGGTCATCGCGGTCGGCAGCGAAGATAAAATTTCCCTGATGACTGTTGAACAATATGCGGAACATGCCGCCAAACTGACGATCTCCGAGCCGATCGTGATCATCGGCTTCCTGCTCGGCGGCGCGGTGCCGTTCCTCTTCAGCAGCATGCTCATCCGCGCAGTAGGCCGCGCAGCATACCTGATCGTCAAGGAATGCCGCGCGCAGTTCAAGGATAAAGAGATCTGGGCAGGAACTAAAAAACCTGATTACGGCCGTGTGGTAGATATCTGCACGCAGACCGCACAAAAGGAACTGATCGGCCCGGGACTGCTGGCCATCCTTACCCCGGTACTCGTCGGCTTCCTCCTGGGCCCCTACGCGCTTGGCGGCTTTTTGGCCGGCATGATCCTGACAGGCCAGTTGCTGGCGGTCTTTATGGCCAACGCCGGCGGCGCATGGGATAACGCCAAGAAAATGATTGAGGACGGTATTTACGGCGGCAAAGGCTCTGATGCACATAAGGCCGCTGTTACCGGTGATACCGTAGGCGACCCGCTGAAGGATACCGCGGGCCCGGCCGTCAACCCGCTCATCAAGGTGATGAACATGGTCTCTCTGCTTACCTTGCCGCTGGTGCTGACGTTCAACATCATGTTGCCAAAAGAACCGACCATCTCCGCGCGCGTCATCGGCGTGGCCGTGGCAGGCCTCTGCTTTGCAGCGCTCTGGTGGGCCGTGTGGCAGAGCAAACGCGAAACCGCCGAAATGCGGGCCGTTGAAGAAGAACTCTCCGCCGGCGTTGAAAAATCAGAGCTTGAGGCATCACAGAAATAACCGGCAAACCATCACAAAAAACCAGAAGCCCGCGGGATATCCCGCGGGCTTCTTTTTTATATCATCTGTTAATGAGATCAAGAAACACTGGCGCATCAGGCAGCATGAGCATTTTTGCCACGTCTGATTTACCGCACCACACCCGGTACGCGCTCCATGACCGCCCCGGCATACTCTTTTTCATCCGATTTTATCAACTGATAACCAGCCTCGGTGTGTTGCCACACGTAATGGTTGTTGCTTGAGATCAGTTTATCATCCTGAAATTGATATTTGCCCGCATACGGCACGGGAGACCCGATGCGCACAAGGCGATACCGATTGCCGCCGAGCCAGCCGAGGCTGACATCCTGCGTTGCGCCGCCGGCAAGCTTGATGCGCCACAGGCCGACCAGTTGCGATGCGCCGGTCTGCTGCGGTTGCGTTGATGGTTCCGTTGCCGGGATTGTCTGCGATTGCGTACTGGCGGCGGGTTGCCCACTCTGGCAACCCCACATTGACAGACATACCCCACAACACAATAACGACGCCAGATATTTAGTCATATCAGCCCCATATATTGAAGAGCACGTATGATACAGCATTCTCGGACTTTCGTAAATGTTTAAGCACATAGCGAAAATCAGATAGGCCTTAACCGGCAGGCAATTGTGCCGCGCTGCGCGGGCATAATCAGGCGCAGTACAATTCGGTAAATATCGCGTGGCGTACCCTGATGGTCATGATACGAATGAGCCTGAATATCCGATATTTGCGTACCGGCCTCCGGCCGCAGACCGTATAACTTGCCGCCGATATGCAAAACAACGCCGTCCGCCTGACGCATGGGCTCAACCGGAACGATAATCGCTGACTCAATATCAGTTCCGGACTTCAGCTCATATTCATCCTGAATCTTGAGAAACCCATTATATTTATCAAAATGAATATACCGCACCGATTTTTGCAGTCGGGCCTCAGGCGGATATGCCATCGTCAGGTCCGCAACAAAAGTCGCATTGACCGGCGTAAAACTATGACTGAGAACATGTCCGCGGAATGCGGAGCCTTCGTGCTGTTCAACGCCGTTGACCAGCGGAACTGAGTGGCCCAGTGATCGCGCCGCCAGCGATTGATAACGCTTATCTGAGAAGAACTCCCGCGTATACTCTGGCGCGCCGATCTCAACAATAATCCGTTGTCCGTCAATATTCAGCAGATAAGAACCCACGTCATTATGATTGTGATGCTCATCATTGTGCCCCGCTTTGGCGGCAAGTTCCCAGAGTCTGCCGGATTGGTCGCGGCTGCGCGTAAGCAACCACTGCGTATCGGGCAAAAAAAGATCAACATCAGAAAGTTCCGCCGGCTTTTTTTCCTTCGGCGCCATCAGCACCATGCGCACCAGGTAAAAAAGATCCGCACGCAGATCATTGATGCAATCAAAATCGCAAAACGTTGCGGCCCAGCAGTTATCCGCCGTTTTCTGGAGCATCGCATCATTCAGTCGCTGCGCGAGGTAATCAATCAGTGATGGCCGGAGTATGCCCGTTGCGCCGCCATCGGAAAAATTCACAAGATGATTGTTGGCAAGCACCATTTGCGGGCCAAAACGCGCCATGGCTAAAACTTTTTTGTCACCATCAAACAAGGAAAGCTCATTGCGTGTGCGCGTCTCAAGCTGCGAATTAAGAAACGCAAACCAGCCAAAGCCGTAACTCCAGTAACCGGGGCCTTCCGTAGTGCCGCCGTCATTGTTAAATCCGTCAATAAATCGCGGCAGATTTTCCCGCATTTTAAGGAGCATATCGGCCAGGAGTTCAGGATCATTTTCAACAGACAAGGCCGCGCCGATAACTCCCTGGTGGCAAACCGCATTCCAGTTATTGGTGATGCGCAACCAGTGATGATCCTGATATGCATAATTTTCAAAAATATCAGCACGCAGGCGCGCATAAATGCGTTTTTGAAAATCATCCGGAATAATGGCGCCGAAAAGATTCAGCAGCTCACCAAAAAGATTGGCGGTTTCGGCGCAGAATAAATCAATGCATTTCGGATTTTTGCCCGTGGGATTCTGCCACACATGGGCCGGCAGTGCCCAGGAAACTTCATCAAAAATTCCCTGCATTTTAGTCAGCAGAGACCGGCGCATCGCATCATCGTTGCCATCGCTGGTCAACTGGGCCAAAGCGGCGCGGCCAAGCATGCGCCGGCGTTCAAAATAAGGTCTCTCAAAATTGAGCCGATTGCCATTTTTGCAAAATTCCGCGTAAAGATCATCCGTTAACGCGGGAAGCGGCTCGCTTATTTCATGCGCCGCGGCACGCTGAAAAACATTGAGCCATTCCCTGATATATGTATTGCCCGCGCACTCACGCCACGGAGTACTTCCCATCGGCGGCAAAATCGCCGTCACGGGACAGTCTTTAAGCAGCGCGACAAGTTCATCCCGGCTCACCGGATCACGAAGAATATTCTTCATCAGTTTTCCTGCAACAAATCAGATCCGCGAAATGCGACATCATCAACATGTGAACCATGCGGATGCATCTCTTATTTTGCGGATAATCCGGAGGATAGCAAGGATATGCTGCCAGGATGCCTGTTTAATTTTTCACTTTGCGGCGTTTGACCTGTCGGGCGGAAAAAATAACCTGCCGGTCATACACGCGTTCAAACAGATCCGTTTTGTGCGCCGCACCCCACAATTCAAGCTCCGGATCGGAATGCGTCGTCACGATGACCGAGCAATTTGCGCGCCGGCAGATGACTTTCAGATCCGTCACGTTGCTGTAGTGGCCGCGGTCAAGTCCGTCGGCAATGCGAAGAATCGCCGCAAGCTGGCAGACCAATTCACGCTCCGAATCATTGAGCGCCATATACGCCTCATGATTTTTTTTGGGCAGGCTCTTGCGATGATAGCGCGCAACATTCGCCATGATGTCAATTTCGTGGGGCGAAAATCCCTCAAGATCGCCGTTTTTAATCAGATACCAGGAATGCTTATGATGTCCCGAATGGCCGATATGCCAGCCGATATCGTGCAGCAGCGCGGCGTACTCAAGCAACTCGCGCGCATCACCATCAAGCTTGTGAATGCCGGCCATTTCGTCAAAAAGCCGCAGAGCGATGACCGCAACCTTGTTGGCGTGCCGCTCATCAAAATTACACCTGCGCCCCAGCTCAATCACGCTGCGCTTACGCGGATCGCGAATCTGAACCGAAAGCCGGATCTTCGGCCAGTGCGTCTGCATATAATCAATGATCATTCCCTCGCGCATTGCGCGATCGCATACCTCAATCATCGGCGCGTCGATTTTATCAAAGATAAAATCAACCACGGCCGCGCCGGCGATAATCTGCCCGGCGCGCCCCGGATCAAGACCCGGGATTTCGCGGCGCTCATCAAGTTTTCCCCGCCGGAGCAACTTGCAGATGTCCTTAAAATCCTCGCGCCTCATTTCCGTCAGCAGACGCTGACGCTGAGATTCCTCACCGTAACGCTGATGGCACATGGCCGCGAGATTTTCCATTGTGCCCGAGGTGCCGATGACGCGCTTTGCGCCAAGTTCCTGAGCGCGTTTGAGCAGCGGCTTGAGCGTTTTATCAATATATTCTTCAAGAGATTCAAGTTCATTTTTAGTAGGCGGATCATGCTTGATAAACTGCTGCGTCAGCCGTGACGCTCCGAGTTTTCGCGACTGTAGCATCATGCCGCGTTCATTGGTGCCCACAATGATTTCGCACGAACCGCCGCCGATATCGACAATCAGCGCAGGATTCCCGTCAGGCGAAAGATCAACCGCCTGGCGCACCGCAAGGTAAATCAGCCGCGCTTCCTCTTCCGCCGAAATGACCTGTATCGGCAGGTGTAATTTCTGGCGCACCAGCGAGACAAAATCGCCGCCGTTATCCGATTCGCGCACGGCCGATGTCGCATACGCCAGCACCACATCGCATTCAAGACGCGTGGCAATAAGCTGATAACGCGAGAGCGCATCAAGGCTATGCTCCATGGCCGCGCGGCTGAGGTGATGCTCAACCAGAGCCTCGCTGCCAAGCTGCGTCATATCCTTTTCAGACGCCAGCACGCGGAACGAAAGCTGATCCGTGACTTCAACAACCACCATATGCAGGGAATTGGTGCCAATATCAATAGCCGCCACACGTAGACCGTGCGGCGAGGCCCGCTTCTCAGGCCGCAATGTCACAGCGGCCGTGGCCGCGGTCGGCACCTTGTTTGGCACGGAAATCCACGCGGAATCTTCCGCTCTCTGGTCAAATTCATTTTGATGATGATTCTGCCGCCTCAATGTCATAACATTAGGATAATGCACAAGGGCTCCTGTCGTCTATGAAAGTTATATGAATGATAAAGAAACCCTCATCCGCATCATCAGGCAGCCCCCGCAAAGCCGCGCGCTCCTTTGTTGATATCGCCGCGTCACGTCATGCGGAGCTTGCTTCAATTGTCGGCAAAGCATCCCATGAGCTTGATGTTGAGGCTGTTCATGACCTGCGCGTGGCTTCCCGCAGAATAACGCAAATTCATCGCCTTTTTAAGCCATTGCTTGATCGCACAACCGCTCAGGCCATCAGCCTTGCGCTGCGTGATTTACGCCAGGCCGCCGGAGAATTGCGCGATCTTGATGTCATGCATGAGCATTTTGAAAAATGGCCTATGCATGACATCAAGATCGCGCCGCTGCTGGCGATGACCGCGCCTATGATCGCGCGTTATCCCCAGCAAAGAAAAAAACTTGCGAATAAGCTTCACCATGTGCTGACTTGTGTATCAACCAGTGCCGGCCTGCGCGCCATTGACGCGTTGGTGACTCAACTGAAACAAAAAAAGAATGCCACTTTTTTTAGCATTCTTGATGATGAGTTGAGCGCGCTGCTGAGCAAACGCCACCGGCAATTCCGCAAATCGCTGGCCCGCACGGCCGCGGAACAAACTCCGCACGAATTTCATCAAGCGCGAATCGCTGCCAAAAAGCTGCGTTACCTCCTTGAGATCGCCGATGAACTTGGCCGCCCCGGCCATCAGGAACAACTTGCCGCCCTCAAACAACTTCAGTCTCAACTTGGCGACATGCATGACGCGGATGTCATTCTCAGCGAACTTCAAGCACAAGTTGCCAGGACCAAACAGGCCCCGATCCGCGACGCATGGCGCTCTTTTTGCCAGCAAATCATGGCGCAGCAAAGTCAGCGCGCCGCGTTTTTCTTTCAGTTCAGTTATCGCTGGCACAATGAGCTTGCGTCATTGCTCAATAAGAACTTATAAAAATTTCTTTTTCGTGAATTTTATTTCAATACCATATGCTCATCGCCACCTCTTGAGGTCACGTCGCCCGCATCCTGCGTATTTTTGCTACAATACCGCGTTATTTGCCATGTGCGGCAGATAACCGGCCCGTGTATGCGCGGTTAAGAATGTCGTGAGTGCGTTAACTCTGCCGCACTGATTTTATGTTGAAGGTTTTTCAAAATACGCCCCATGCCAGACGATCACAATCAGGATTCCCCCGACATCTCAACCCAGCGAGCCCCCCGCGATCCTTATCTTGCGTTCCGCAGCCGCAATTATCGTTTATATGCCACCGGTAATATCTGTTCGCTCATCGGCACGCAAATGATGGGCATTGCGATCATGTGGGAACTTTACTCGTTGACCAATTCCGCCATGGTGCTGGGGCTGGTCGGCTTTATGCAGGTGATTCCGATTGTCGGCCTGGCGTTGCCGGCCGGCCACGTGATTGACCATGTTGACCGGCGCATTGTCATTCTGGTTGACCAACTCGGATATACGCTGGTGACGCTGGCGCTGGCTTTGGCGTCTATTTTTGGCACGCACCTCGGCGGCGGCGGATTTTTAGGCTGGGGCAATCACGCACTGATTGCGCTCTCCGGATTACTGCACGAAACGGGCGCTGATTTCAGCAATCCGCATGTGCCGCTGATACTTGGCCTGCTGTTTATTCAGGGCGTTGTGCGCGCGTTTAGCGGGCCGGCAAAAGAATCGCTGCTGCCGCAGCTTGTTGCCCCGGAAGCATTCAACAATGCCGTCACGTGGAACAGCAGCATGTTTGAGACATCGGCCGTGCTCGGGCCGACTCTCGCAGGCGCGTTGCTGTGGCTGCTACAGCTCAGCACCATCACAAGCAGCTATTCCTACTTTGCCATTTATATCATGAACACATGCGCACAATTGCTGATGTTCCTGGTGTTTTTCCCGATACGTCTTCGGCCGATTGAAAAAAGCAAAGAACCTGTCACGCTTCGGAGCATGCTTGCCGGATTCCGTTTTGTCTGGAGCAAGCAGATGATCTTTGCGGCCATGTCACTTGATATGTTTGCGGTGCTTCTGGGCGGAGCCACCGCGCTGCTGCCGATTTACGCGCGCGATATTCTGCACGTGGGCCCGGCCGGCCTGGGATGGCTGCGCGCCGCGCCATCGCTTGGCGCGGTGAGCATGGCGTTTATTCAGGCGCATATGCCGCCGATGAGGCACGCAGGACGCAACATGCTTTTGGCCGTGGCCGGTTTTGGCGTGGCCACCGTTGTGTTTGGCCTCTCGCACAATTTCTGGCTTTCGCTTGTCGCGCTGGTGTTCTGCGGCGTAACCGACAACATCTCCGTTGTCGTGCGCCACACGCTTATTCAGACACTCACACCCGACGCCATGCGCGGCCGAGTATCGGCCGTCAACGGCATCTTTATCAGCACCTCAAATGAACTGGGCGCTTTTGAATCAGGTACCGTGGCCGCGGCATTCGGCCCGGTTTTCTCGGCCGTCTCCGGCGGCATCGGCACTGTCGCCGTCGTGGCGGCCGTGGCTCTGCTTTCGCCGCAACTGCGCCGGGTAAAATCACTGGTCATGCATTGAGAAAGAAACTCGAAATTCAAAATGCAAAACGCGAAACAGAAGAACAATTTTTTCTTCCGTTTCGCGTTTTGAATTTCGTATTTCGCGTTTTCCGTTATCCGTTCATCAATTCCTCAAGACAATCGTTCGTGCGATCCCAGAACGTATTTTCCTGAAAAACGCTGGCGACTCCGGGCAGCATGGCGTGGCGCTGCGTATGATGCTGCCAGTATCCCTGTGCGCGTTCAAGATGTTCCTGCGCATGTTCCTTAAGCGGAGTATTGCCCTTGCCGGCGCGCCGCCACTGGCAAAACCGCAGGAATCCGCAGAACAGATGAGCAATTGTGCCTGCCAGCGAATTATAGTACACCAGTGTATTGGTGATATCGCGGATCAGGAATTTGTTATTACATTCCGCACCGTGCTGCTCAACTGAGCGGCGATTTTTCTCAATATCCGCAAGCGCCTCAAGTTTTTTAGCGCATGCACGATCAGCGAGGTTTGTCTCCATCAACTGCGTGGCGGATGACCAGATGGCCTCAACATCAAGTAAATCATCACGCAGAAATGAAGAATTACCCGCCTTGTCCGCCGGACTGTACACAAGTTGCTGAGCCGTAGCCGATGACTTAAGCAAGAGCGACACAAGATCTTCCGTCAGCGGAGAATTGGGCTGAATCTGGAAAATACGCGCTGCCCAATCGCGGGCGATCTGCTCGGCGCTGTGCGTGGGGTGTTTATAAAGCGTGGCAAGCGCAAAAACGTTGGCGTCAACCCATTCTTCACGCTGAATATACGGGCCGCCCCACCCGCCGCCGCGCGACCAGCCCCAGAACGAAATCGTAGGCCCTGACGGACTTGACGACTGTAGCGAACTGAGAAATTCACGCCATATCGGCGTCTGGTAATTCGGAATAGCGCCCTTGCCTTCAAATTCACGTTCACACTGAAACTCAACCCATTTGGGCCGGGCATCCTGCATCAGGCACGGATTCCACCCGAGACCTGGGCGAAAATCCCCACGTGTAAATTTGAATGACAGGCAGAGTTTATCGCTTTGCGGCTGGCCAAACATGACCTCACGATACACCGCCGGGTCATCATGCATCGTGGCGCCGCTTGAGGAACGCTGCCATGCGCGATGCACATATGTTTTGTTAAGCTGGCTGATGACGGTGCGATGCATGCACCCGATAAACCGCCGCATGCGCTCAACATACGATATCGCGCGGCATGTGGGGCAGGAAGATTCGTGCAGCGCGGTGCCGATCATGTGCGGCGTGGCTTCCGGATATACCTCGCCGGTGCGCATGATCAGACCTTCGGCCGCAGGCCAGCGCTTAAAGACATCCGTGACCAGCGCCTCAAGCGCCTGCCATACGGCCGGTTTGCCGGCGCATAAACGCCCGGAACCGTCATCGCAGAGATACTCCTGCGGCGCGGACTGCACCACGTGGCGCGGGATCAAAAACGCATCGCCATAAAAAAAGACCTTCATGCCCGCATCAACGGCCGCTTTGGTGCGGCGATCCACGGACGACTCCATTTCGGCGATACTTGTGTAAGTTGTGGGGCCAGCGACTGTTGCGCCTCCGCGATGCGCCCAGGGCGTCGCCACCAGCGCGTCAGGAATGACCACAGCTTCGTAACCATACGCCTTAAGCACGTTCGGATCACGATAACGGGTTTTGTACGCTGGTTCCCCATGGTTATCGTGAATCATGTCAATGAGCATGTCGCTTGCCTGTAAAAAATAAATAGTATCTCTGCTGAGTTTTAACGCACGATCCTATTTTACCCACAAATCAGACCAGTATCTGCCTGACTTTAAGGCAGAAAAACGTTCGGACATGTACTTAACATACAGTAAGCAAAATCCGTGCACAAATATAAGCAAAAGTAATATACGCAGAGACGATCAAATTAGGGTGTCAATAGGATCTGTCAAGCAGGCGATAGCCGATGGCTTCGCTGACGTGTGTGGCGGAGATTTGTTCTTCCTCGGCCATGTCGGCGATGGTGCGCGCGACGCGGCGCACTTTGTCGTATGCGCGAGCGCTCAGGCCTAATTCCTCCATGGCTTGCCTCATCAGCAGTTCGCCGGCCTCGTCAAGCACGCAAAATTCCTTAAGCTCGTTTGTCCTCATGGCGGAATTGGTCATGGTTGATTGAGCGCCAAAACGCTTTGCCTGCGCCTTGCGGGCAATCTCAACCTGGCTGCGCATGTCGGCGCTGCTGGTGCCCTGAACTTTGCTGGTGAGGTCCTGATACGTGACGGCGGGAACTTCAAGATGAATGTCAATACGATCAAGCAGCGGGCCTGAGAGCCGGCCCATGTAATTTTCCATGGCGGCCTGGTCGCGATCTGAATTTTCACCCCGGCGCATAGTTCCCCGGCCGGAAATTGACGGGTTCATCGCGGCAACCAGCATAAAACGCGCCGGAAAAGTGACGCTTGAATGCGAGCGGGAAATGGTGACCGTGCCGGACTCAAGCGGCTGGCGAAGAACCTCAAGCACGCCGCGCGGAAATTCAGGAAGTTCATCAAGAAACAGCACGCCATGATGGGCAAGGGATACTTCGCCCGGGCGCGGAATTGTTCCGCCGCCGATGACCGACGGCGCCGAAGCGGTATGATGCGGCGCGCGAACAGGCCGGCGACGCACAAGGCTCTGGCCGCGATCAAGCAGACCGGCCGCGGAATAAATGCGCGTTGTCTCAAGCGCTTCCTGACGCGTCAGGCGCGGCAGAATGGTCGGCAGGCGCTGGCAAAGCATCGTTTTGCCGGCTCCGGGCGGCCCGAGCAAAATCAGATTATGCCGGCCGGCTGCGCTGATTGTCAGCGCGCGCTTGGCAAGTTCCTGCCCGCGCACATCGGCAAAATCAACATCGTAACAATTCTCAGCAAATGATTCTTCGGTAATATCCGAATGCGCCGGGACAAGATCAACCTGCTCATTCAAAAAGCCGACCATTGCGGCAACGGAATCAATCGCAAAGACCTTGATGCCTGGGACAACCGCGGCCTCGGCCGCGTTATCCGCCGGCACCAGCACTCCCTCAAGCCCAAGTTGGGAGGCCAGCATGGCCATCGCCAGCGCACCTTTAACCGGGCGCACCGAACCATCAAGCGCAAGCTCGCCGGCAACAAGATATTTTTTGTGATGATCGGTGGTAATGATGCCTGATGCGCGCAGAATGCCAAGCGTAATGGGCAGCTCAAGTGCGGAGCCTTCCTTGCGGATGTCGGCCGGGGCAAGGTTCACCAATACGCCAACGTCAGGAAAAGCATAGCCGGAATTGAACAGCGCCGAGCGAATGCGATCAAGCGATTCGCGCACAGCGGTATCGGCAAGGCCGACGATCACCGGCCGTTCAAGATTGCCGCCGACATCGACCTCAACCACACAACTGATGGCGTCAATGCCGTTTAAGACATAGCTGTTGACCCTGGCGAGCACACTAAACTCCGGGAGAAAGCAGAAAGGCACGCAGATACGGCGACGCGGAGATACTTTATATCAAGTGATCTCCGCGTCACATGTCTCTGTGTCCCCGCGTCTTTTTAATTACTGAGCCTGACCCAGGATCAGCGTGCTGGCCTGGTTGCTCTTGACGTTCAGCGCGCCGAGCGCGGTGGCCGCGGCCGAGCGAACGGCGGCATCTTTTTCCGTGCGGGTGATGTCGATGAGCTGGTCAACCGACTTCTCATCAAGCACATTGCCGGCGCTCTTGGCGGATTCCGCCAGAGCCAGCAGAAGAGCCTGGCGGATCTTGCTATCAGCCTTGCTGCCGAGCGCTTCGGCGGCAAGGGCTTTTTGCGCGTCAGGATTGGTAAGCTGGCCGAGCACGCCTGCGGCAAGCACGGCGATATCCGCACGCTTGTCCTTGAGCGCATCAACCAGTGTCGGCACCGCATCGGAAACGTTGTAGATGCTGGCGCGGTTTTCGGCAAGGTTGCTCAGGATCGCAATGGCCGCCGTTGAGAACTGCGTGGCGGTTGCTTCGTCCATTTTAACGCCGAAACGCTGGCTGCCGGCGGCTTTGGCGGCCGCCTCAACCGTGGCCTTGTCGGCATCAACGGCAAGTTCAACAACGCCCGGCTTGTTGGCGGTCATCACGCGTACCTGCGGGAGCTGTTCTGCTGTGCAGGTAACGGCCACGGGAGCCATTGCCATGCGGTAATCAGAACGGCTGACTTCACCGACGCGGACAAATTCTTCCGAAGCCACCACGACCAGATCAAAAGCGGCTTCGTTACGCGATGCATCAAGCACGGACGAAAGCGTGGCGCCTTCGTATACGGTGTAATTCAGATCCGTCAGCACGGCCTTAAGGCGGTTGCGGACGTCCTGATTGGGCTCAACAACCATTGCCGCGGGCTTGCCGGTCTGGCTGACAGCCTCAGCAAGCACCGGAACCACGCGATAAGAACCGGGGAAATCCTTTGCGGGATTGGCGCGCGCCAGAGCGAAAGCGGCGGTAAACCGCACGCCACGATCCGGATACGAAAGCGCTTTAACCAGCGGAACCACGCCATCACGATTCGGCGCGACAAGATTCTGTGCGCCGGCGGTGGCCTCAAGAGCCTGAACCGCGCGCGCGGCCAGGGCCGAATCGCGATCAGCAAGCGCCAAAGCCAATACCGGATTGATATACTTGGGGCCGGCGGCAACGGCATAATATATGGCGTCAACAGACTTTTCGGCCGGACGGGTGGGGTCGGTCACACCCTGCGGCAGGTAAAGTTCGCGGCGCAGATTGGCGGCCAGCCAAAGGCTGATGGCCTGATCTTTATCCTTGTTAAGGCCCAGTGATTTTTCAGTCGCGCGAAGAGCCTGAACGTCATACCAGATCACCGACGGAACCTGAACGTTGATCACGTTGCCCAGGCCCTTGTCGTAATACCACACCGGGTTGACATCTTCGCTGGCATACGGCGCGGCCACGCCAACAGCATGATTATAGAACATTTCGCCAAGCTTCAGATAAGCGTCCGCGGCGGTGAGTTTGCCCCATTCCTGGCGCGGGTCAATCTGCGTAAGCGATTCGGCAGCGACCTTTTTGAGATCGACCGGGGTTTCCGGATTCTCAATGATGGTCAGCAGCGCCGGAGCGGCCTGCGGATAACCGATCTGCCCGATGATACGGGCAACCAGGAGCTTGTCGGAAGCTTCCGGGAAGTTCAGCGCCTCAATGAGCGCCGGCAGCAGAGGCTTGCCGATCTCAACCATCACACGCATCACATACGGATGAACGGTGGTTTTGTTTTTGTCATGCAGCGCTTCAAGATAAAACGGCACGGCAAACGGACCTGACGCAATCAGGCGCTCTTTGGCGTTATTGTACGCGCGCGGTGAATCGTCAAGACGCACGATCTCGGCGCGGATGCGATCCGGATCACGCGCGACACTGCGGTGGCCTTCTTCAAGTTTATCAAGAATTTTGGCGGATACTTCAGCAAGATCCGCATTACGCTGGTTACGCTGAATCACGCCGTAAATATCGCGTTCTTTGGCGGCGGCCTCAAAAGCTTCAAGGAACTGCTGGGGGCTGATGCTCTTGCCCAGAATGGCCGCGCCGGAATCTTTGGCAAGCTTGACGTTGCCGACAATGGAGTAATGAAGAAAATCATCCGCAAGCGAGACAATCGCTTTGTCTGGCGCTGCGGCATTTTTAGTTGCCTGCTGAGAGAACGCCGGTTGCGTCGCCACCGGCGAGAGCAAACTAGCCGCGACCACGGCCGACGAAAGAACCGAACTTAACCAACCTGACCGCTTCGCGAGCATAGAGCCTCCTGAGAATTGTAAGGCTGCCGAGATGATGCCTGCCAACGGTTACAGACGAGTCATTTTGAGCAGAACGGGAAAGGATCGTTACTGCCTGCCAGAGCGACCTATCTGAACCACGCCACGTTAAATTTGTTGCCTGTCGGCAACACCACGCAATAACGGATTATAAGTTGCCAATTTTGTCTGTAAAGTCATCCGGCAGAAAACAATGCCGGATTACCGGATTTACAGGTTCTTAAAACGGCCCAAAGCACACTTCTTTGCCATCATGACCATAATAATACCGCCGGCGGATTACTTATCGCCAAAGGGATTCGTGCCGCCGCTGCTGCCGAGGCGGATACTCTCAAAACCTTCCGGCCAGGCCGTGAAGATAAAGGAGGTGTCACCCGTATTGGCGTCATAACCGACTGTTATCGCGGTGGTCATGCGCGGGAAGCGCCGCATGAGCGTGCCGGATGACAGGATGTTACGCTTGAGCTCAAAATCATAGCTTTGCGCCAGGGCAATTGAATACTTGCGGGAAATCTGATAATGCGTGGCAAAAGTCCACTCATCGGTTGAATTATAGCTGGTGACATTGGCCGAACCGTCAAGCGTTTCGTCAGTGACAAAGCGGTTGCCGATAAAGTAACTCAAGTCCTGCGTGTGATCCACGACGACACCCGTGGCCACCTCATGCACCTTGCCGGTATCCGTGTTATAGGAAGCCTCGGCAACCAGACGAATCCACTCGCCGACACGCCATGTGGCATCGGTATTAAACGAATTGGCGATCTGCGAAAGTTCAGGCCTGCTGGTGAACATAAAGCCGCGCAGCGGATTATAAACCAGGTAACGG
The DNA here is from genome assembly GCA_964610975.1 of uncultured Phycisphaeraceae bacterium. Lineage (GTDB taxonomy): Bacteria > Planctomycetota > Phycisphaerae > WQYP01 > WQYP01 > CAZSYN01. Next base: position 310,934 of record CAZSYN010000006.1, on the reverse strand, counting down.
CGATTGTTATACATGACATCGCCGGACCTGTAGGCATATGGGCCGGTCTGGTCATTGTTCCAGAAACCGGTATAGCCGATATTGAGCACAAAATAATCCACCATGCGCCAGTGGCCCGGACCGCCGCGCTTGGTCTGCCATTTTTGATGCAGATTAAAGCTTGCGCCGCTGGCGGAGGAAATTTCTTCCACATCCGGATCAAAAGGCTGAAGATCGCTGGCGCGGTAATTGGCATCCGCGGCATAGGCCTGAAATTGCGGCTCTACCACATGACGAATGCGATGAATATCCCAGAACTCGGAGTTCACATCATCATATACGCGCCAGAATGTCGTTGATCCGCGCACGCCGGCCGTACCCCATACACGCTCGGTTGAGCCGTCATTGGCGGTATTCGGGAAATCTTCATTCCATGAACTGAACCGCCCAGACACATACGGAGTAAGCGTCAGCGGCCCAAGGTGCAGCGGCATATCCAGTTCATGCCGCGTATCCGTGCGGAAAACATTTTGCCCGGTCCACCCGCGATCCTTATAAAAGCTGCTGATCGTGGCGCCGGTGGGGAAATAACTGCCAAGCCCGGAGGTTTTCGGATCATAATCCGTAAAATTCATGGCAACATTGGCCACACCGGACTCTGAATAATAGGTAAAGAGATCAAAAAGATTATCGCCAATGCGGTAATACTTGATTTCCGGCGATTTTTCAGTGGTGAACTGGTCATCAACCCTGTTGGCAACCGACGTAAAATCATACAGTGACCACTTGCCCAGAATGCTCAGGGCCTGAGTATCTTCCTGCCGCTTGAGATAAATGGAGGTTTCCGGCTCATTGTCCGTCAGGAAGTCGCTGGGATAAAATTCTTCAACAAAGTTGGGGTCTGAAATATAAGCGGCCTCAACCTGCAAACTCCAGTTTTCGTCAAGCTGAGTTTTGTGCTGCCACTGGGCGCGGCCGCGAATTTTATCCTGCGGGTCAATACCGTCGCGATCGCGAGCAAGATCATCCTTGCCGTCATCATCAATAATGTATGTGCGCAGGCGGCCCATCACATCGTTGCGGTTATCGTAACTGACGTCCGCGCCGGTACCCGGTCCGCGCTTGCCAAAATAATCCGCATACAAAATAGAGCGCACGCCTTCGGGCTCGCGTATGCCGGCCAGCGCCAGCAGGTGCCAGGATGTCTCAATTGACAGCCCGTAACGCTTGGTATAACCGACATTGATTTTGCGCAGCGGGATCATCATTTTGCTGGTGTCGCCGGAAAGATACGGCCACCAGAAGATCGGCACGCCGGCAAAATTCATCGTGACATCGCTGACCTGGTATGCATATGTCTGCTTTGGCGTTTCTTCACGGTCATTGGGAACAGCGCCGCCGGCAACCTGTACCGGCTGCAAATAAGCGTTGCTTGCGCCGATGTGGTAGTGCGGCATGTAAAATTCACTGGTTGAGAACTTGACCGACTTGGCGGCAAATTCAGCGGCGGCCTTGTTGCGAATGTTATAACCGCGAATTTCTTCAGCACGCAGAACCATCGGCACGTTGCGGACTTCGTCTTCCGTACTGAGCATGCCATCAAGAATAATGACGCGATTTGAGAGAAAATCGTAATAAAGCCGCTCGGCACGCATGGCATAGCTGCCGTAATCAAGCGAAACATCGCCCTCAAGATACACACCGGTAACCTGGGCCAGCGTATTTTCGCCCTTGCTCTGGGCCTCTTTGGGAGCAAAGAGCACTGCGCGCTCGGCATGCAGCTCAAAAGCGGGCCTGCCAGGTTCAGTAATGCGAAGATAAAACGCGCCGCGCATCATATGCACGCGCTCATTGCCGACAACTTTGTTGTATTCCGGGTGATCCGCGGTGGCAAAGATCTGCGGCGGAACTTTAGCCTCAGCCGCAGGCGCCGTTGACGCCCCGCCGGCGGCATTGGCGGCAAGTCCCTCAGCCGGCCCGGCGATAATGCGATTGCCCGGTCCGCGCGCAATCCACCCGCGCTGCAATGCCAGTTCAGTGCTTGTGATCGTAATGGTCGGGATATAAACCAGCGGCGCCGGCTTGGTCAGCAGGTCCGTACGCATGGTATCGCCGCGGCGAACGACCGCGTTGTCATCCATTTTCTGCGGCTTGGGATTACCGCCGCCGATATGAATTGAGCCGGAAATGCGAGTTGTGACCAGAAGTTCATCGGTTGTGGTGGCCGTTGACGCAGGCCCATGCCCCTCATCAATGCGAACGGCTTCTGAAAGATAAATCGCCACATCAAAAGTGGATTCGCCGGCGTCTTTGGTCGGCGTAAGGAATATCGCGGCCTTGTTGGCATGCAAAGTACGGTAACCGACCTGCACGGCCACGCTGCCGCTGGCATATACACGCTGCTCACTGTTGGTGCGCCACACGTAAGTCTCGGCGGCCCGGATAATAAGCGGAAGATGAATCGCGCTTGAGGGGGCCAGCACCGGGTGCACGGTGGGAACAATCGGCGGCTCAATGGGCGCGGATAACACCGGCGCGGCCGGCAGTACCATGCCGGTGGCGCAGGCCATCGTCACCACATGATTCAGCAACCGACGAATCCTAGCAGCTTTTTGCTCCATGAATATCGCATTCCTTGCGCAATGATGAATGGGGGGATGATACCCAACGCTGAGTCAACTGGCCAGCGAACTGCGCCGGAATGATGCAGAAAACTCACGGCATCCCGAAAAAAAATGTCGTTATGATCGGGACAACCACACTGTATCAATCGTTAGCGGATTCCTGAGAAACTTCAGAATGCCGTAACGATCATCACAAACAGGCTTGCGAAAAGTTGATTCAGAACGGAAATTCAGCTTCTGCCGGTGCGGTATTGATTTTAGTAACGGCGCGTGAGGCAGTTACGTTTCTGGCTGGCAGCGCGGCCACAACCGGCGCGGCGGCAGAATGCTGCGGAACGCCCGCCACACGCGGATTTTCCTGTTCATAAGCGCTCTGAGGCGCCTGATTATTGCGAAACATAGAGCCTTGCGCAAACTGCCCGGCCAAAACCACCAGTCCCGATCCCTCATCTTCTCTCATAAATTTTGGCGGTTCTGTACATGCCACAGGCATCGCCATTAGCAGGCCACCTATTACCATCCGTGGTAAACAACGCATTTGGCTTCTCCCATCCTGACACAACTTATTGCTACATCATCGGTTCAGGCGCACCAAAAGGTGCACAAATGGGAAAAGAACAAGCAAAGGAGGGCAAACCATCCTCAAAGAAGCAATACGCATAAAGAACCCAAAGTGAGTTTTGGCGGAGTCATTTCCCTTCAGGGACGATTTGTTTTAGTATGAACGGGATGAGCCAATTAAGTACCAGTTCAGGATGGAGTATCGGCCGACCAGCGCCTGAGTGCGCCGGTTGCCGCTGTAAAATGGAAATTGGGGCGGTTTGCTATGCCGCACTGTGCGAAGGCCATCTTCCGCAGGCGCACGAGGAACAGCCCGCGCCGGAAACGCCGGCCGCAGACGCCGCGCAGGCACAAGCTCCTGATAAGCCGGAAACCAAAGCTGCCGCCAAAAAGGAAGAACCAAAAGAAGTCAGCCCGTATACGCGAGTTGATTTTTGCGAAACTTGCTGGTCATCGGGCAAACGTCCACAAACGCCGCTTGAGATGTTTTCTTTCTGGAAAACAACCGTTCCCGAGCCGACGGCCAAAAAGAAACTGTTTGTTGATGACAGCGTGCTGATTGATCTTTTTGTGCGGCTTGCGGAGCGTGATTCAGTTGACGATATCCGCCTGCGCTTTGTGCTGGCGCTGATTCTGATGCGCAAGCGTCTGCTCCGTTACGAAGGCATGGTGGCCGGCACGGAAAAAGAAACATGGCGCATGCGCCCGCGCGGAGAAGATGAGGAAGTGCTCGTCATCAACCCGCAACTCAATGAATCGCAGATCGGCGAAGTATCACAGCAGTTAAGCGGAATCCTGGCGGAAGAAGTATGATCACAAAACGCGAAACGACGCCGTAAAAGATCTTCTTTTGTTTCGTATTTTGAGTTTCGCGTTTCGGATTTTATGATTGCCAATGGTCTTTATTTAGTGCAGGTATCCTATGTCAATTCAATTATGCGTATCAACGGCAAGTATCGGTTCTGGCTGGCGCAACCTGCTGCCGAAGCTCAAGGAACTTGGTTTTGACGGCGTTGAGATTGCGCCGGAGCAGAACATTTCCGCGCCCGACATCAAAAAAGCCATTGAAGATGCCGGCTTAAAAGTGGCGCTGCTGGCCTCGCGCGTGGTTCTCGGCAGCCATTCGGCCCGCGATCTTGAACAGGCCATCGCGGATGCCAAAGCCGTCGGCGCCCCGGCCGTGCGCGTTTTTGGCGGACAAATGCTTGCCGGCGAAACCGCCGGCGAAGCGGGTTGCCGCATCGCCGCCGCACAATCCCTGCCGGCAACCACCGGCGTGCGCGTTTTGGTGCAAAATGGTTATGACTTTACGGATGCTCACGATCTTTGGCTGCTGTGCCAGGCTGCCGACAATGATATGGGCGTCTGCTGGGATTTTGGTGTCGGCGCTGCGGGTAAAAAATCACCCGTGCTCTCGGTATCAACGCTCAATTCAAAAATCGGCCACGTACACGTGTGGGATGCCAAAACCGAAAGCCCGGCCACCGCGACCAAACTGGGCGAAGGCAACGTCCCCAACGAAATCGGCCTGAATCGCCTGCGCGGCATCGGCTATCAGGGGTGGGTCAGCTACGCTCCGCCGCATCGTCAGCAGGACGAGGCAGCATGGGAAGCGGAGCTTAAGTCGGCCGCGGAACAGATCAAATTATGGCTCGGCCTGATTAAGCCGCCGGCACCGGCAGAACCGGCCAAGCCGGCCGCGGCAGCCAAACCCACAGCAGCGGCCGCAACTCCGACAAAACCGGCGGCAGTTGCGGATAAGCCTGCAACACCCGCGTCGCCGGCAGCCGAAACAAAACCGGCCGCGCCGGCAACTGATGCAACAAAAGCGTAAGTTTTATAGTCCCTTCCTTTTACAGGATGGGGCACAATGCGTATATGAACGCGCTCTCACTCGTGGGATTAAAATCATTACGGTGATTGATTGTGCCCCACCCCATCACGGGGTGGGGCTTGCTTTTCGGAGCCCACATGCCACTTGCCTATTATGTGCATCACCTGAGCCCGTTTATCGTGCGGATCAACGAATCATTCGGAATCCGCTGGTACGGTTTTGCGTACATGATGGGCTTTCTGGTGGCGTATCTTCTTTTGCAGAGAGAAGCCAAAAGCCGCGACGGCCTGTTGCGCATACCGACTGAACGCGTGCCGGATATGGTCATGGCGTGCTGCATCTTTGGCGTACTTGTCGGCGGCCGACTGGGATACTGCCTTTTTTACGATCATTCGCTCCTGGGTTTTAGCAGCCAGTTTCCGTACTGGGGCGTGTTAAAAGTGTGGCAAGGCGGCATGTCCGCGCATGGCGGCGTGCTCTTTACCGTGTTGACGCTGATCATCTGGTGCAAAAAAAATAAATACTCCATCACCAATGTCGGCGATGCAGCATGCATGGTGGTCCCCTGCGGTCTTTGCTTCGGCCGAATTGCCAATTTTATCAACGGCGAACTTTACGGCCACGTTACGGATGTCGCCTGGGCGGTCAAATTTCCCAGCGAACTCATCAGCCCGACAAACGGACAGTACACGCTTTCTCCCGAAACACGTTACGGATTGATTGATGCGGTCATCAAGCAATTTCCGAATGATGAGCATCTCGGCGCCATCCGCAATATGGCTGAGAACGGCAACGGAGACTGGTATTACCAGGCCATGAGCCGCATCATGGAGTTGGCGCAAGCCGGTAATACGTTTGTGCTTGAAAAATTCAATGAGGTTCTTCCCGCGCGCCACCCGAGCCAGCTTTATGAGGCTCTGCTTGAGGGTGTGGCGTTGTTTGTCATGGTGTGGGTCATCGCCAGAATATGGCGCAAGGATGGCATGGCCAGCGGTGCGTTTTTAACGCTTTATCCGGTGATGCGTATTGCCGGAGAGCAATTCCGCATCGGCGATACGCCGATCATGATTCTCGGCGTGCCGGTGAGCAAAGGCATTTTGTACAGTATCCCGATGTTTGTCATCGGCCTTGCGTATTGGGTCATCATGGCGCGCCGGCCGGGGAACAACATCAAGTCATCGCAAGAAAAACAGCCCGCATAAAAAACGCCAGTTATCAGACACAACAGCGCCGCGGCATGATGCCGGCCTCTTTTAAAAGATTGACTACTGTTTTATATTGCATCTGAGCAAAATAAGTTGATGATAGAACGATTGCCGCGTCATCAGCCATATCATGATGCGGATGGGCTGCGTCAAAAGAATATACCCTGTTCAGGAACATCAGAGAGGTCGGGAGTGTCGTCACAAACTTCAGGTTTACTGGATCAATTGCATCACCGCTGCATTGTCATGGGCGGAATGGTACAGGTGGCCGTGCGACAAGCCGTTGACGCCCTGCTGACGGGTGACGCGCGCAATGTTCAGACGGTATTTGATGGCGAGCAGGCCATTGACCAGGAAGAAGTGGAAATTGAGCGCCTGGCAATCAACCTGTTGGCGCTGCATCAACCGGCCGCCAGCGATCTGCGAATGGTCTTTGCGATCGTCAAGATCAATGGCGATCTTGAACGCATTGCTGATTGCGCCGTCAACGTGGCGCAGCAGGCTACGACAGTTGCGCAAACGCATGCCCAGCTTCCGCGTGATCTGCGTGATATGGCGCGCGCCACGCTCAAGCAGGTTGAGGAAACAGTCCGTTGCTACTCAGCCAAAGATGAGAGTCTGGCAGAGCAGATCTGCCGCGAGGACGACGCGATTGACGCGCTCTACAATCAGGCATTTCAGGAGCTCCGCACCAACATGATCAACAACAGCCAGGATGTGCCGGCTGGCTTGGCGATGGTCATTGCGGCCAAGAATCTTGAGCGCATGGGTGATCACTGCACGAATATCGCCGAAGATGTGCTTTACCGCATGCGCGGACGCATCGTGCGCCATTCTCATGAGCAGCAGAGTTAATTCAAAAAAAATGCGGGATTATTCTTCCCCGCCGGGGTTTTCCGAATCACCGGCATTTTCTTTATTGCCGCGTTCCTGAACCACCATGGTGCGGGCAATCAGGTCGCCAAGCCTCTGGCGTTGATCATTCATCACCATATAAATCAGCAGCATGCTGGTCACCAGTTCCGGCACGCGCATCAGGTTACGCAGCAGCAGGGATACTTTGCCCGGCCGGCTGCCGTCAATTGCCACGACCCGCAAACCCACTATTTTTTTGCCGATGGTGCGGCAGGTCAGCAATTCAGAAATAGTCACGTGGCCAATGTAAATGACAAACATCATCAGGAACGATGACTGATTCATGGCGCGATCAAGCTGAATAATGCTCATGAACCAGTTTTTGAGCAGCGCCAGCAGATCGTCATTGTAATAACCGTACATCAGGACCACCACGCCAAAGGCTATGGCAAGGTCAATGAGCGCGGCGATAAGCCGCTGATAAAGCCGTGCCGCGCGAAGCTGCGCCGGCATGCGGGCCGCAAGGGGCCGCTTGCGCCACTGCCAAAGCGCCACGGCCACAAGCAAAATCAACAGGATCATCGCGCTGTGCTGAAGTACGCTTGAGTCCGTATTATCCTTGATGTCAGGAATGATGGTTTGTGCCGGATACAGGATGCGGCCGGTGTTTGAGAGCATCACAGATCCCAGCGCAGCCTCATCCGTTCCGGAAATTTCGTACATGACCGCAACAGCCTCGCCAGTGCGGGAAATCGTAATGTCATGAGAGGCAAGCGGGCCGCTTACCGGAAAACCAAGCGGAACACGATCAATGCTTAACTTGGGGCTGAAGCGAAATTCCGAATCAAGCGCCCCGCCGCTGAGCACCTGCTCACGCCCGTCGCTGCCGATCCACGCCAGATAAATTCGCGGCTCTATGGGAAAGGCAAAAAAAGACTGAGCATCTTCCGGCAAATCAGAAGTCACGCGCGGCGACCATTTTTGATCCGCGCCGGAGAGAATCATGCTTCGCGCGTGCACGTATCGTGTGAGTGTCGGCTCAATCCACAACAGGACGATGCGATCATTTTGCACGGCCAATTTAACACGGGCCGCCGAGGTGGGAGTTGCGCCGAAAGGCAAAGGCGTATCGGATTTGGCAACATCTGAAGAATACGGATCAGTCACCTCGCCAGGCGAGGAAAGAACTTCCCATTTGCCGGCGCGATATGCCCACAGCAGCCACTTTTCGCCCGAAGAAGGAAGCGTTGCCGCCGCGGACTGTGATGTGGCCGGGCCAGTTGCAGATGCCATTTGGCCGGTAACAGGAGGCCACTGGCGCGTAAGCACATAAAGCTCGCCGCCCCTGCCGAGAGCAGCCACGGGAATCCCCGCCGGTAAATGCATGAGCGGCTGTGATGACTGCATGCTGTAAATGACAGCCTGGCCATCCTGCATGATCACACAAACCTGCGGACCCTCAGCGCCGGTCATCGCGGCCGCCAAAATAGGCTGGCCGACAAAATATCTCTGCTGGTCACGCACCACCGGCAGCCAAAGATCGCGATCACCGGCGCGCCGGTTGACCGGATGCATCAAAATCTCAAACGCAGGCCGTTTTTTCCCGGTATCAACCGTTAATGGGCGCACCAGCCACAACGATTGTCCGTCACTGGCCGAAAGCAGCGGCTGGGCGCTCGGCTGCGTGGCAGGTCCGGAAGAACGCAGGGAGCCCAGGTTGATTTGCCCCAGAACCCCTGAATCGCCAGGCATGGCAGAACCCCTGCTGGCTGTTACCATTGTAAAAGCCAGCAGAATCCAAAAAATCGCTATTATCTGCCACCCGGCAAGGCCGAATGGGTATCGTTGATGTGTCATGCCCTTATTTTACGGGGTATTGAGATAATTTTCGACCATGCGAAAAGAATTGTCGCCCAGTTGACAAATTGATCAATTTAACCGAGCAATTACTCCAGTTGTTTGACACCCTGAGTATGCATGCCGTATAAACGCCGATTCAGATTTTTTAGTTTCTGCCAAACTTTGGAAAGAGCCATGCTCGGAATGCTTGCTCAAGCCAGTCAGCAGGCGGCAACGTCTGCTGTGTCAGCCACCCAGGTTTCTGCGACCGATTACGGCCAGTTACCTGCGGCGCTTTTTTACGCATTTGCGGTCGTTGTTCTGGGGGGCGCTATTACCGTTGCGCTTGCCAGGAATATCGTCCGCGCGGCGACAGGTCTGCTTTTTGCCCTTTCGGGCATGGCGGGTCTTTATATGCTGCTGCATGCGGAATTTCTCGCCGCCGTTCAACTTGTGGTTTACGTTGGCGGCACGCTGATCCTGATCATTTTCGGCGTCATGCTCACAACCAAAGCCCCGTCAGTGCTCTGGTCTCCCAAAAAATGGGAAGTTCTCTGGGCGCTGTTTATCGGCCTGCTGGTGACGATTCCGCTGCTGGCGCTGGTGACAAAAGTCGCCTGGCCGCAGGGCGAAGCGCACCAGTTAACCGCCGAAAAACTCGGCGTGGCTCTCATTGATCCTTCCCGCTTCCTGGCACCTTTTGAGCTTGTCAGCGTGGTGCTGCTGGCGGTCATGATCGGCGCGGCCTACCTGGCCAAAAGCCGTAAGGAGAAGCATCAGTAATGACTGAGATCGGTCTGAATCATTTTCTGATTGTAGGCGTGATCCTGCTGGGTCTGGGTGTGGTGACCATTGCCATCAAGCGCAACGCCATCGGCATCCTGATGGGCGTTGAGCTGATCCTGAACGCCGCCAACCTTAACCTTATCGCATTTAACGCTTACGGACCTGCCAGCGAAAAGCTTGAAGGTCAGGCCTTTGCCCTTTTTGTGATTGTTCTTGCGGCCGCGGAAGCTGCCGTGGCGCTTGCGATCTTCCTTAATCTGTATAACAACTATGCCACGATTGATGTTGACAAAGCCAGCAATCTGAAAGGATAGGACCCACTCGGCGTCTTTCGCAACCACGCGGAATATGCCGGAAGGTTCACCGAAATATGATGGGCGTACCTTATATTCTTTTGTGTGCCACGCTTTTGCCCCTGGTCAGCTTTACGGTACTGATCTTCCTGGGCAAGCGTTTTGGCAAGTACTCCGCGGCCGTAGGCACCTTTGCCATCATCGGCAGCCTGGCGCTTTCCGTTACGGCGCTGCTGATGGGGCTTGGCAAAATGGTCGGTTCCGGGCCGACGGCGCATTACCTTGAGGCAATCACATTCAACTGGATTCCGCTGGGCAACTCAGCGCTTCAGGTCGGCATGCTGGTTGATACGCTGACGCTGACCATGTTCGTCATGGTGTGCGTCGTGGCAACGCTGGTGCATATTTTCTCCATGAGCTATATGGCCGGCGATCCCAAATTCAGCCGTTTTTACGCATATCTGGGCCTGTTCTGCTTTTCTATGCTGGGTCTGGTGCTCTCAAATTCATTGCTGCAACTGTTTATTTGCTGGGAACTTGTGGGCGCATGCTCCTTCCTGCTCATCGGTTTTTGGTTTGAAAAACGCGGCCCGGCCCGCGCGTGCCTCAAAGCCATGCTCACCAACCGCATCGGCGATATGGGCTTTATCCTGGGCATGGCCATTCTGGTCTTGAACCTGGGCTTTGGCAGCCTGACTCTTTTTGACGCCTCCGGCAATGCGGTCATGACTGATACCGTGCGCGCGGCCTTTGGCACGCACGGAACAGAATATCTCGCCGGCAACATCGGCGGCACATTCATGGGATTTAACTGGCTGACATGGGCAGGCCTGTGCTTCTTTGTGGGCGCGGTGGCCAAGTCCGCACAGTTTCCGCTGCATGTGTGGCTGCCGGATGCCATGGAGGGCCCAACGCCGGTCTCCGCGCTGATTCACGCGGCAACCATGGTGGCCGCGGGCGTTTACCTCATCGCGCGTATCTTCCCGATCCTCACGCTTGACGCACGCATGGTCGTGGCGATGGTCGGCACGATTACGCTGGTGATGGCCGCGATGATGGCGGTTGTTCAGACGGATATCAAAAAGGTGCTGGCGTTCTCAACGATTTCGCAGCTCGGGTACATGATGCTCTTTTTGGGTGTCGGCTGCTTTACGGCCGGTACTTTTCACCTGATCACCCACGCGTTTTTCAAAGCGTGCCTGTTCCTGGGCGCCGGTTCAGTCATTGCCGGCTGCCATCATGAACAGGAAATGACCAAAATGGGCGGCCTGTGGCGCAAAATGCCAATCACGGCCTTAACGTTCCTCATCAGCGTCCTGGCTATTTCCGGCACGCCGTACACAAGCGGATTTTTCTCAAAAGATCTCGGCCTTGCGGCGGCTTTTGAATATGCCACCAATCTCCCCAAACCCTGGGGCATGATTTTCTTCTGGGCCCCCACCGCCACCGCTTACCTCACCGCGTTTTACATGTGGCGTTGCTGGTGGCTGACCTTTGGCGGCAAACCGCGCGATCAGCATGTGTATGAACATGCCAAAGAAAGCCCGGTCATGACCCTGCCGCTGTGCATTTTGGCCGTACTGGCCATCCTGACCGGCTTTAAGATCAGCGAAGAAGCCAAAGAAATCATCCCGGTGCGAGAATTAATCTCCTACGCACAACCGGCAAACGCTCTTGCGTTTATCCCCGGCCACGCCGGCACACACGCCGTTCACCAGTATGTGTTTTACGCCTTTATCGCTGGCCCGGTCATTGCGATTGCCATTTACTTCGGCGGCTTTGGCTTTGCCGATCGCATCCGCCGTATCTGGGGCGTCAATCTTGTTTACATCTGGCTTAAAAACCGCATGTATTTTGATGCACTCTACGAAGGCGTGCTGATGATGCTGGTCCGCCTGATCGGCGTTCTGCTGGGTCTGTTTGATAAGTATGTTGTCGACGGACTCGTCAATTTTGTGGCGTGGTTCTCCCGCGGATTTATGAACTTTACGGGTGAATTTGACCAAACCGTGGTTGACGGCATGGTCAACGGCGCTGCCGAACTGGCGCAGGATGGCGGCCGGGTGGTCGTGGCTCCGCAGGTCGGCCGGATTCGCATTTACGTCCTGAGCACGCTGACTCTCGTCGGCCTGGCCGGCGCAATCGGTACTCTGCTTTGGCTGGTGAAGTGACGAAAAATTGGGAAAGTTATAAAATTAGAAATCGAGAAAATCGGAAACGCACAAGTCGCCGCCATTTTCTAAATTTCTGAATTTAAACTTTTCTAAAAAGACCTTGTTCGCAGGTTTTGTTCGCAGATTTTGTTTTTTGAAGTTAAAGCATGGCTCCGTATGGGAGCGCTGCATGCGTTTTATAAAGCGAGGCTCACGGTGATCAAAGAAAGTCTGATTCTGACATGGATGATGCTTTTACCGACGATCGGCGCGTTGGTGATACTCCTTCTGCCGACGAATAAAGCCCCGGTAGTCCGTAAAACAGCGATGGCTTTCTCGCTGGGAACCATGCTGCTGTCCATTATTGCGGCGTTCATGTTCAACTGGAGCGCCGGCACAGGCGCTCAGTATGGCGCAGGCGTACAGCTCACCACGGATGTCATGTGGATTGAGTCGCTCAACGTTCATTACACGGTAGGCGTTGACGGATTGAGCATGCCCCTGGTGCTGCTGAGCACGATTGTCTCCGTGCTTGCCACGTGGGCATCGTTCTCCATCGAAAAGAACGTTAAGGGTTACTTTGCCCTGCTGATGTTCCTGATCACCGGCATGCTTGGCGTGTTCATCAGCCTTGATCTCATGTTGTTCTACGTGTTCTTTGAAGTATCGCTCTTCCCGATGTATTTTCTCATCGGCATCTGGGGCGGCCCGCGCAAGGAATACGCGGCCATCAAGTTCTTCCTGTATACGTTGCTTGGCTCAGTGGGCCTGCTGATCACGATTGTCGGCCTTTATATTTATACCAAAGGGTTGCCGGCCTTCCCGCACGGCTGCTTTAACCTCATCACACTGGCCACTGATCCGGACATCACCAAAATGCTTTCGCCGGTTGGCGGCGCGGCGCAGTTTGCGGCCGTGGCGTTCTGGCTGCTGTTTATCGGCTTTGCCGTCAAGGTTCCCAGCGTTCCGCTGCATACCTGGCTGCCGGATGCCCACGTTGAGGCGCCGACGCCGATCTCCATGATCCTTGCCGCGGTACTGCTTAAAATGGGCGGTTACGGCTTCCTGCGTATCAGCTACCCGATTTTCCCGGCGCAGGCCGCGGATAACTGGTTCTGGGTGGCTTTGATCGGTGTATTCTCCATTATTTACGGCGCTTTCTGCGCGATGGCCCAGAAAGACTTTAAGAAAATGGTCGCGTACTCGTCCGTGTCGCACATGGGCTACGTGCTGCTGGGTATGGCGGTGATGACCGATGCCGGCATCAACGGCGCCATGTTCCAGATGATCGCACACGGCATCAGTTCAGGCATGATGTTCTTTATCGTCGGCGTGATTTACGAACGCGCGCACCATCGCGATATCGCCCGCCTCGGCGGTTTCTGGGCGCAAATGCCCACCTATACCGGATGGGCGGCCGTGGGCTTCTTTGCCAGCATGGGCCTGCCGGGCCTGTGCGGATTTATCGGCGAACTGCTGGTGCTCGTCGGCACATTCCGCGGCGCGGAAGCCGGCAGCAAGATCATGACCATGACCAACGGCGCCGCTTACGGCACAGTCATCACACTTGGCGTCATCGCGGCCTCGGCCGTGGTGTTTACCGCGGCGTATCTGCTCTGGACCATGCAGCGCGTCTACATGGGCCAGCCAAAACCGGAATATGCTCATTTTGAAAAAATCACCTGGCGCGAAAAACTGATCCTGGCAACCTTCGGCCTTGCGGCAATTGCCTTTGGCATCCTGCCGGGCCAGTTGCTGATTCAGCCGATCAAGCCGGCGATTGACGGAGTACTCAAACTTGTGATCGGTTAAAAAGAAAACGCGAAAGATGAACCGCGAAACGCGAAACAAAATAAAGACCACAAGAAAGACTCCCCCGTTTCGCATTTTGAGTTTCGCGTTTTTGGTTTACTTAAATGTGAGTGAATAATGATTTTGCTTCCCACATGGTCTGATCTGCGCCCCTTCCTTCCGGAAGCGGTGGTGCTGGCGACCATTCTTTGCGTGCTTTTGATTCCGGTCTTTTCTCCCAGGAAAAATACCCTGGGCGTAGGCGTGACCTCGGCCATCGGCCTGTTGATCGCGCTGCTGTGCATGCTGGGTATGAACATGGGGCCTGACGGCGCCGCGCCAGGACAGGTTGTGCACGCCGGAGGCAGTTATTTTGGCGGCCTGCTGATCATGGACCCGTTCGGCTGGCTGCTTAAATCCGCCATTTTGGTTTTCGCTTTGATGGTCGTAACGCTCTGGCTTTTTTCCACGCGCGAACTTTTTGGCCCCCCCGCTTCCGGCGACGCGCCGGAATTTCATACGCTGCTTCTCTCGGCCGTCTTCGGCATGATGCTGATGGCCTCAACACTTAACCTGCTGATGATGTTTATCGCCATTGAGACAGCTTCGCTTCCGTCATACGTACTGGCGGGCTTTAAGAAAAATGAGCGCAAAGGCGCGGAAGCCGCGATGAAATACGTTCTCTTCGGCGCGGTATGCACGGGCGTCATGCTCTACGCCATGAGCATGATTTACGGCCTGACCGGCACGCTGAGCCTGCCGCAGCTTGCGGCTTACGCCACAGATGGCAACTCGGCCCATCAGGCGGTGCTGATCATCGGCGTATTGGGTCTGCTGGTCGGTATCGGATACAAAATTGCGATGGTGCCGATGCATTTCTGGGCACCGGATGTTTTTGAGGGTACACACGTTGATGTGGCCATGTTCCTGTCAGTAGCCTCAAAAGCAGGCGCACTGGCCCTGCTTATGCGCGTGGCGCTAGCACTGGTGCCGGGATCACAAAATGTGGCTGCGGGCGCACTGGGCTTTGGCTGGCTGCCGGTAGCGCTGATGATTCTTGGCGCGGTATCCTGCTTTGTCGGCAACCTGGGCGCCTTCCGCCAGAACAACATCAAGCGACTGCTGGCATATTCTTCAATCGCGCACGCAGGCTATATGCTTCTGGCGATCTCGGCCGTATCGGGCGAAAACCCGCAGCGCGCCGCCGAAGCACTGCTTTTTTACATCATTGCCTACGTGTTCATGAATGGCGGCGCATTCGTGGCGGTCGCCGCGATCGCAGAACGCATCAAATCAGAAGATATCCGCGACTATGCCGGCTTTGGCCGCAAGGCTCCCCTGCTTGGCGCGTCGATGGTAGTCTTCCTGTTCTCGCTCACGGGCATTCCGGTGGCCATCGGCTTCGGCGCCAAACTGAAAGTCTTTGAGGTTCTCTTTAATACCCACCAGTGGACCGGATATTTTGGCATCGGCGTGCTGGCGCTTAACACGGTGCTGGCGGCGTTCTATTACTTCCGCATCATCAAGGCAATGTATCTTGAACATCCGTCTGATCCGCAACGCACCGGCGTGGCCGAGATTACCCCGGTAGGCATCCTGGCGCTGCTGCTGGTAATTCCGAACGTGGCGCTGATGGTTTGCTACAACTGGGTTGATACGCAGGCCAAAGGATTCTCGACAACGTATGTTGTTCAGGTTGAGAAAGCCCCCATTGCGCCAGGTGAGACGCAAGTTCCTACTACCCCCGCGCCTGCTAACGCCAATATGCAGTAACGCATGCCGGTAACAAACACGTCACGTTAAATCTGAAAAATTAAAGGAAGGCGTAGGCCTTCCTTTTTTTTGGGAGATAAAAAAAGATAAACCACAAAAAAGACGATGACAAAACCCCAATGGCAAAATGTCAAAATAGAGGATACCTGGCGGATGTTTGATCATTACAATTTGAACCTGAGTCAAAAGATCTGCTTTTGTTTCGCGTTTGGCCGTTTGTCTTTCGCGTTCTCCCTCTTTGTTTTGTCATTTGTCATTTGAATTTTGTCATTCGCGCCAAAGGATATTCTCATGCCGCAAAATTGGTTTAGCACGCCTGCCGGTTGCCTGAAGGAACTCGCGTCCATGGCGCCATCACATGCGCCGGATTCTTTTGGCGCGCTGGCCACGATTGATGGCGCCATCGCGCGCGCGCGTACTGTGGTGCTCAGCGGCGTCGCGGCCGGCAAACGCCAACTCTGGTTTGCGTCTCATTCTCATGCGCACAAAATGGCGCAGATCAAAAAACATGCGGCCAGCGAAATAACATTCTGGCTCAGCTCACACGGCATGGTGCAGTTGCGATTGCTGTGCGATTGGCGAATCGTCAGCGAACGGGTATGCGCCCGGAATGCGGCGTTAAAAAAACTTCGGCGCGGATGCTGGCTTGCCCAGCGCCCGCAGGCGCAGGCGCTCTACGGCAAGGAGAATATCGGCGCCCCATTGCCGCCGGCCGATTTTGAAATTGTCATCGGCACCGTGCGCGCCATTGACGCACTGGCCATCACAGAACCCCACGCGTGGGTTGAGCATACATGGCGCGGCGAAAAATGGACGACAAGAAAGAAATGCTAAACGAGCTAAACAAGATAAGAAGTTAAGCAAGAAAACGACTCCTACGCTTAACTCGCTCAACTTGTTGACTTGCTGAACTTTTTAAGGTTGCGTCGTTGGTTCATCCGTCACGATCACACCGGGTGGCGTGCGCGGAATGATCAGCACCTCAACTGGGCCCGAAGGCTCCGTGGCGGGCGCCGCGGTTTTGGCGGGTTGCGGTTTTGGCGCGGGCTTAAACCACCCGGCCGGTTCATTGGCAACATCCCACACGGCATCAGCCTGGCGGCCGACCCAGTTTCTCTGCGCCGGTTGCGGTTGCGATGTCACCTCAGGCGCGCTGACCACAGGCGCACGTTCCTCATGGGCACAAGCCGCAATACAGAGTGCAGCCAAAATCAGAGTCATGCCAGAACTTTTTCGCATGGCCGCAAAATATCCGCAGATGCACACAAGAGCAAATAAAAATTTGGTAATTAGCAACGATCCGGCACCACGGTTAAGGTAGTACCGAATCGTTGCTAACCGCCTTCTGAAAATTATGTCGGACGTAAAGAAATTAAAATGACCAAGATTAACTTTTGCTATCGCCGCTCACCAATCCCCTGCGTTCCACCCGCAACGGAAACAGTGCGTTAGTGAGACTCATACCGGCAATACGAAATCATCCATTACTTGGCCACGCATTATTCCCCAAGACACGTCCCCATATCGCGCGCCACGTTCAACAGTGGTGAATCAAGCGGAATTTTGCGTTGCTTGCCGGCCACTTCCGTCAAATTAATATCCGAAATATTCCCGCTTTTCATCACGACAAGCCGGCCCGTTTTTTGACGCACAATCAGCTCAACCGCGGCCGCGCCAAATTGAGTCGCCAGCAACCGATCCGTCGGCACCGGCGATCCTCCGCGCTGCACATATCCCAGAACCGTCGTGCGCGATTCAATTCCGGTGATTTTTTCAATCTGCGACGCCACCAACTGCCCCACGCCGCCAAGACGAATCGGATCTGCGCTCGTCGGATCAACTCGCGCCACGGTTTGCTTTCCGCCTTTGGCAAATGCTCCCTCAGCCACGCAGATAATGCTTGATTTTTTCCCCTGCTGATAGCGATGCCTCACCGCTTCGCACACTTTTTCAATATCAAAAGGAATTTCCGGAATCAAAATGGCATCCGCCCCGCCGGCCAGTCCCGCATGCAGCGCGATCCACCCGGCATTGCGCCCCATCACTTCAACAACCATCGCCCGATGATGGCTGGCCGCCGTCGTATGAATGCGATCAATCGCATCCGTCACAATATCCACGGCCGTGGCAAAACCAAACGTCACATCCGTACCGATCAAATCATTATCAATTGTTTTGGGCACGCCCACGCACGGCACGCCCTGCTGAACAAAATGCGTGGCGATCGTCATAGAGCCGTCGCCGCCAATCACCACCAGCGCATTGAGCCGGCGCTCCTGAATATGCTTCAGACATACGGCCGTGGCATCCACAACTTCACCATTGGCCGACGCATACCGGCGAGGATCGCACTTGTTGTTAGTTCCCAGGATCGTTCCGCCGAGGGTCAGAATATTGCTGACATCATGATCATGAAGTTCGCGCATGCGGTTTTCGATCAATCCTTCAAAGCCATCTTCGATGCCGATGACCTGCATACCATATTGGCGGATGGCCGTTTTGGTTACCGCTCGTATGACGGCATTAAGTCCCGGGCAATCGCCGCCGCCAGTGAGCACGCCAATGCGCATCGGCAAGGCCTCCTGCGCCTCATTTTTTGTTTGATGAGTATCCGCAACTTTTGTCTGTGACATCACTTACCCTCACCAGTCGCCATGATTACGATCACTTTGGGCCGATTATCCGCTCAGACGCATCTGCTGACAACATCATACATCCGATGACCATCTGATGATGATAAGGAAGATTCATAACCATCTGCGTGGCCAGCAGAAAGGCCACATTCTTATTTTCGCAATATCCCCATCGTTTGACATGCATCTTGGCCGCGGTATAATACCCGTCCTGTTTCAAAAAACGCGGGCGTAGCTCAGTGGTAGAGCGTCACGTTGCCAACGTGAATGTCGAGGGTTCGAGCCCCTTCGCCCGCTTTTTAATCCCTTCCCAGACAACAATTTACGTTGTATCCAATCAAACCCCTAAAATCGTGTATCTAATTTTGTATCCAATTTTCACGTTCAAACCGCAGTCCTGATATCAAAAACCGTGTTAGGGTGTGCCTTCCGGGACTGGCATTTTTTGTATCCTGCGAGCAAGCCGTCTATTTTCCGAGAAAACACAAACATTCTTAATTGCGAATTATCCAATTTAATTGGATACAATAGCCTCCAGAGGGAGGCCGCCATGGACTTTGAGCTGACTTGGTTTGAATCCCGCAAATGCTGGAAGAAGTACCGCAACGGCAAGGTGCATTACCTGGGCAAAGGCAAATGCAAGGGCAAGTACGACATGGACGGCTACCATGCCGCGCTGAACGAATGGAAGCTGATCGAAGGCGATATCATTCAGGCTGAAAAGAAAAAGCAGCTTGAGGACCAGTTGTTTGAAACCGACTCCGCCAAGCTCAAGGCAGTCGGTGCAGGAAAGAGCATGGCACGAAGAGCATGCCAAAGCGCCTAAGGATAACCTCTCGGCCCATATTCACCGTACCAATCTGCTGCATGGTTTGCCTTGGTCCTGCATGGAGTACCGACATACCTTCGGCAGCCATTTGGCCCAAAAGGGAGTTAGCCTCTTCAAAATTGCAATATTGATGGGCAACAGCCCCGAGATCTGCCGAAAGCATTATGCCGCGCTAGTTCCCCAAGAAATGCATGATGAAGTCGAATTTTGAGCCAAATACCGCTGCAATCAAAAAACAAGGAGTACCGAACGCATCAAGTTCTGGTACTCCTTTTTCTTTATCTACAACAAAAACAAAAGCATCAGATCGTCAGCAATTTTCATAACGATTCAATGTAGTCAAAATGTAGCCATTCAAGCACATCATATGACTAAAACGAAGAACATACACCCATCAGACACTCATTATTTTCCCTTATTTTATGTAGTTTTCTCTTGTTTTCGTTCAATATTATATTGTTAAATGCATTCATATATACACTTCATACACCGAGGTCGGAGACGGAGGGATGAAACCTCGTTTGCTCTTAACCTTTGCGAAAAGATCAGTTGTGCGTAGGTTCAATACGGGCGAGTAGTTCTTCACATGTCAACACGCGTATCTTGTTTTTGGCCAGTTCAGCGATGGCCGCGTCAGGATCTTCAAAGCGGAAAATCAACGCGGCATTTTTGCCGCGGCTATTGCAGGTAAACGCATACATGTATTCGATAGTCAATTGTGCTTTGTCTAGCACATCAAGAACGTAGGCCAGGCCGCCTGGTTTATCGGCTACATCAAGCGCAAGCACTTCGTTGACTTTGACGACGCAACCCTTGCCGCGCAGTAAATCGCGAGCCTTTTCCCAATCGCGCACGATAATGCGCAGGATTCCGAATTGCTCGGTATCCGCAAGCGAAATGGTGAGAATGTCCATGCCGGCGTCGCCGAGAATCTTGCAGGGCGTTCTGAGCTGGCCGGGTTTGTTTTCCAGAAAGAGAGAAAGTTGATGAAGTTTCATCGCCGAGGCCGCCTTTCTTTTGGGAAACGTTTTCGACGTATCCTCTGTTTATCGTTACTCATAAAAAGTCACTGAAACGTTCACAGATCAGACATTCAACGATTTTTTGGATCGTTTTATCAGGACTTCTTACATCACTCTTTTATCTATCACTCGTTTGGCTTTACCTTCCGAACGCTCAAGCGTATGCGGCGCGACAAGTTGAATCCTGGCGCGTATGCCGACGATATGCTCCACCGCTGCGGAAAGCCGCGCGCGTAAATCTTCAAGCCCCCTGATTTTATCCGAAAAGACGCTTTCGGTAACCTCGATGGAAACTTCCATTTCGTCGAGTCCGTGTTGGCGCGTCAGTGTGATTTGGTAATGGGGCAGGGTTCCCTCGGCCTGAAGCAGCGCGGTTTCCACCTGTGATGGGAAGACATTCACTCCGCGGATAATAAACATATCGTCGCTGCGCCGCCCGATACGGCGGATGCGACGCAGGGTGCGTCCGCAAGGGCACTGTTCCGTCATGATCATGGAAATATCGCGCGTGCGGTAGCGCAGCATGGGAATGGCTTGCTTGGTCAGCGTCGTGAGTACCAATTCGCCTTCCTGTCCGTCAGGCAGAACTTCGCCCGTGTCAGGGTTGATGATTTCCGGCCAGAAATGGTCTTCAAAGACATGCAGGCCGTTGTGGTGTTTGCATTCGATGGCGACACCCGGGCCGATGATTTCGGACAGGCCGTAGATATCAAAAGGCTCAATGCCGGTTTCTTTGATCATGCGCTGGCGCATGGCTTCCGACCACGGTTCTGCGCCGAAGACGCCGATGCGCAGTTTCTCAGGATGTTTGCCCATTTCTGCGGCGCGTTCCATGAGATGGAGGAAGTAGGACGGCGTGCAGCATATGGCCGTTGCGCCAAAGTCATTGAGAAGCATGATTTGCCGCTCGGTATTTCCGCCGGAGGCGGGGATGACCGTTGCGCCGAGCGCTTCCGCGCCATAGTGCGCGCCGAGACCGCCGGTGAAAAGACCGTATCCATAGGCGATATGGACGATGTCGCCGCGATGGAGGCCGCATGCGCTCAGGCCGCGCACCACGACATTGGTCCAGACGTCCAAGTCGTGTTGCGTATACGCCACGACAATCGGCTTTCCGGTTGTGCCGGATGATGCGTGCAGGCGAACAATTTCTTCCATTGGCGCTGCGAAGAGGCCAAATGGGTACGTGTGGCGCAAGTCGTTTTTGACGGTGAAGGGAAGTTTGGGGATGTCACCGAGATCCGCGATATCCGCCGGAGCAAGGCCGCGCTCTTTCATGCGTTCACGAAAAATCGGCACGCGTTCATAGGTTCGCGTTACCGTTTCTTGCAGCCGTCGCAATTGCAGCGCGCGCAGTTGCGTCAGGGGAAGATAATCCATGGCCGAAACATCACGGAAAACTTCCTGTCTGTTCGCGGATGTCTGTCGATTGTCCTCTAGTGCAGTCATATATCACCTATTTGCGTTTCTGTATTCCAGGAAGACTTTGCGGTTTGTTTCCAAAAAGCGCTCGGCAAAAGAGGCTTTCAGAGCGGCGAGCCATAGTTCCTCTGGAATGGGAAGTTCGCGGCTTAAAACGCCCAGCAGCGCGGTGTTTAGGCTTTTGGGATTTTTTTGAATAAATTCGTTTGTGCCCAGCGCATCGGGGGCGATGAGTTTTCCGCCTGGTTTGAGCATGTGTTTGTTGGTGTCGATTTGTGATGCGTCGAATACGACCAGAAAATCCGCCTCGCCGACAGGAACCATCGGACTCTCCACGCGGGGCCCAAAACGCACATCAGTTGCAACTGACCCGCCACGCTGGGACATGCCATGCACTTCGGCTTTTTTAACATCCTGCCCGAAACGAAACGCAGACTCTGCGAGGATATCGGACGCCTTGATGACGCCTTGTCCACCCAGGCCGGCCAGTACAATATTCACAACGCCGTTCATACGGTTTTTCCTTCAGTAATAAGGGCCATCAGCCACTCCGGGCAGCGCATGGGTTTTCCTGCGGGGCTGGTGATGGCATGGACAGTGTAACCGGACGCCACCGGCGCGCCGGAGGATTGAATGATGTCGACATCGAATCGCACCGAGGCGCGGCCCGCGGCGGAGAATCGGGATGTCATTTTCAGCAAATCGTCGTAACGCGCGCGTCCCTTATAGGCGACATGCGCTTCAATGAGGGGAAGAAACGCGCCGCGTTTTTCAATTTCGGCGTAGGTCAGCCCCAGCGCGCGAAGCAATTCCGTGCGTCCAACTTCAAACCATTCCAGCGCGCGGGAATTGTAAAACGTTCCCATTTGATCTGTTTCAGAATAGCGCACGCGAAATTCCATCTGATGCTCAAAAGATTGTTCGCTCATTTTTCACCTTCGGCTTTTTTGGGCGACAATTGGTACGACAATCCTTGAAAGGACGCAATCAGATGTTGCGGGCCGTTTTTGTCGCCATCATAAATTTTAACATCGTAGCAGCCTACTTTTCCATCGCGAACGCCGGAGGCTTCCGCCCAAAGCACGGGCCCGCGCCCGGGCTTGAGATAAGAAATATTGGCATGAATCCCGACCGTTGCCGTGCGGCGGGAATTGCATGCGGCGGCAAAGGCGGTATCAGCAAGCGTAAAAATAGCGCCGCCCTGAACGACTCCAAGACCGTTGAGGTGTTTGTTCTGAACGTTCAATCTGGCGCGCGCGCACCCGTTTTCGGCGGAGACGATTTCCACGCCGATGAACTTCGCAAATTGGTCGCGGTCCACAACACTTTGGCCGTCACTCATGCTGAAACTCCTCTGCGGTCCAGAACGCGTTTGGCTTTTCCTTCCGTGCGCGGAAGGGATTGCGGACTGACCAGCTCTACTTTGATATGCAGACCTGTGATGGACATGATCGCCGCGGAGATTTTCTCACGCATGGCCTGCATCTGGCGCATTTCGTCAGAGAAAAATTCGGGGCGCATTTCCACCTTGACCGCGATTTCATCAAGGTTATGAGGACGCGAAACTTCAATCAGGTATTGAGGCGCAACGCCCTCCACGCGCAACAGGGCTTCTTCGATCTGCGAGGGGAACACGTTCACGCCGCGGATAATGAGCATATCGTCCGTGCGACCTTTGATGCGGCTCATTCGCACGCCTGTGCGTCCGCATCGGCATGGGCTGTAATCGAGCATCGAAATGTCACGTGTGCGGTAGCGGATAATCGGAAACGCCTGCTTGGTCAAAGAGGTAAAGACCAATTCGCCCCATTGGCCTTCCTCAACCGGTTCAAGCGTTTCGGGGTTGATGCATTCAACAATAAAATGGTCTTCCCACACGTGCATGCCCGCGCGCGCATAACATTCGCCGCTGACGCCGGGGCCGATGACTTCTGAAAGACCGTAATTGTTGTAGGCTTCCAGGTCGAAGGCGGCCTCAAGCGCGATGCGCATTTCTTCCGTCCAGGGTTCGGCGCCGAAGTGTCCAAAACGTATGGACAGTTTGCGCGGATCGACACCCTGTTGTTTGGCTGTCTCCGCGATATGCAGCGCGTAGGAGGGCGTTCCGATGAGCGTATTGGGCTGCAAATCCTGAATCAGCAGGATATGCCGCGGCGTATTGCCTACGGCCGCGGGAATGATGCCCGCGCCCACTTTTTGGATGCCGTTAAAAAGACCAAAGCCGCCCGTAAAGAGGCCGAAGCCGAATGAGATGTGGCACAGGTCTGATTCCCGCATGCCGCCGGCGGTTAAGAAGCGCGCGCAGAGATTGGCCCACGTATCCAAATCGTCTCGTGTATAGGCGACGAAGGTCGGTTTTCCGGTGGTTCCGGACGACCCGTGAATGCGGGCAATTTTTTCGCGTTCCACGGCCAGAAACCCCAGCGGATAATGATCGCGCAGATCGGATTTCATGGTAAAGGGCAAACGCCGCACATCGTCGGCGCTTTTGATTTTTTCGGGCGTTATGCCTAATGCGGCGAATTTTTCACGGTAGAACGGTACCTTTGAGGCACGCGCGACGGTTTCGCGCAGACGCTCGGCCTGAAGGGTTTTCAGCTCCGCCCGGGGCAAACATTCTTCGCGCTGCCAGATCTGATTTTCACGCGGCATGCTCACATTCCTTCTTGGCCTGAGCGGCCTTTTCGTATTCTTTGATTTTTCCGGCAGCCAAAAGACATGGACGCCGCCAGATCAATGCGGCAATTTCATTGCCTGCCAGGCGCTGCGTCAATTTTTGCCGGAATGTTTCGCGCGTTGTTTTGGTTGCGTCCAGAACTTCAACATTCTTGATGCCCGCGGCGCGAATGAGCTCTTCGATCACGACTTTTCCGGCGGGCTCATGGTCAAGCGCGCGACCTGTACCCGGATGTTCCTGCTGGCCCGTCATGGCGGTTGTGGAATTGTCGAGAATAATCAAAACATGCCCTGTTTTGGGCGGATTATAGACCATTTCCATCAGGCCATTGATGCCGGTGTGCACAAAAGTGGAGTCGCCGATCACACTGACCACGCGCCGCGCCTGCTCTTCCGGCAGAACATGCCGCAATCCCAGGCCGACGCCCAAACTGGCGCCCATACACACGCACGTATCAAGCGCGGTATAGGGAGGCAAGACGCCCAGCGTATAACAGCCGATGTCGCCGGCGACGATGCAATCCATTTCTTTGAGTGTCTCGTAAACCGCGTGGTACGGGCAGCCGACGCACAACTGCGGCGGTTTGCCGGGCGCGGAGGCGGGAACTTCCGGCGCGGTTTTTCCCGCAAGAATCTGCCGCACCAACTGCACGTTAAGCTCGCCGAAACGAAACGCTTCCGGCCTGCTTTCAACCTGTATACCCGCCGCACGGAGACTCTCGGCCAGGTAAGGATCGCCTTCTTCAATCACAACGCAGCGTTTGACGCTTTGCGAAAATTCCTTAATCAGTTTGAGCGGCAACGGATACGTGATGCCCAATTTGAGAAAACTTGCTTCCGGCGCGGCTTCTTTGGCGTGCAGATACGCAACTCCGGAGGCGATAATGCCGAGGTCTGAATTTCCTTTGTGCCAAACGTTCAGCGAGCTTGTTTCCGACTTTGCTGCGATTTGTGCGAGCCGTTCGCGGAGACGTTTGTGCGCCGGCCGCGCATACGCGGGTATCATCACGCGGCTCTTGATATCGCGGACGAATGACGCTTTGAGCGGTTCGGAAGGCGCTCCGCGCGAGACTGACGATTTGCTGTGGCATACGCGCGTGGTCATGCGGAACAAGACCGGCGTTTGAAATTCGTGCGATAAGCGGATTGCTTCGCGGAATAAATCATAGGATTCCTGAGAATCGCTCGGTTCAATCATGGGCACGCCCGCGGCCAGAGCGTAGCGGCGGTTGTCTTGTTCGTTTTGACTTGAGGCCATGCCCGGGTCGTCCGCGCTGACGAGAATCAACGCACCCTGAACGCCTGTATACGCAACCGTAAATAGCGGGTCTGCGGCCACGTTGACGCCGACATGTTTCATGGTGACCAGCGCGGCCGCGCCTGCGAAGGCCGCCCCGATGCCGACCTCAAGGGCGACTTTTTCATTCGGCGACCATTGAATGCGTCCGCTAAAAGCGGGCTGCTTTTTGCTTATCACAGAAAAAGTTTCGAGAATTTCCGTTGAAGGCGTTCCGGGATAACCAGTTCCAAGAGAGATTCCCGCGTCGAGTGCGGCAAACGCAACCGCCTCATCGCCGCTTAACAGCATGCGTTCAGACATCATGTTTCCTTTTGTTTTTTAGCGGATTTTCCCGCTCCAAGAACCTGTTTTAAAATGTCGCTACCAATTCCGCGCGCAGATAAACCGCCGAATCATGTTGTGTATAATAATCACCTGGGACAAAATATTCACCCATCAGGTGGCCGCGGAAATACCGATTGAATTTATACTCTAATTTCGCGTCGATCAAATTACCGCGAAAATCTCCGTTCCCGAAAATCTTCGTGCCCGCCAGCGGCGTTTCCATTGCAAACAGCGCATTATAATCCGCGCTAACGGTTAAATCCTGGCATGGCTGGAATTGCCAGCCCGGCCCAAAACGGACTAAATTAGTCGTTTGCGCCACGTGCGTTTCTGGAACATCCGTATAGACGTACAATTCGCTCCATTGCGGCCAGCGGCCCCAGAGCGGGTTGAACGCTTCATTTTGCGCCGTGCCCGGGCGATCTCCAGACAACGCCTCAAAATTCAATTTCAACTGATTGTTCATGGAATCATTAAAACGGTACGTCAGACGGCTCAATGCGCCCCATGCCGCGAGTTCTTGTCCGTCGAGATGGCCGAACTGTCCGGCGCCTTCCACGCGGAAAGTCCAATGTTCATCGATGTCGTACACGATGCGCTGGCCGAACGTATAAATATCCCCGGTTGTTCCGTTGGCCATGCGCGCGCGGTCATTCTTGTAGATAAAGTACGGTTCAAGTGTCACTTTCTCGATGGATTTGTTGGACGCATAAAAAATCGCACCGCGTTCGTCTTGTTCGGCCAACAGGCGCGAGTCATTGTCAATGCCAATGGGGGGCAGCCAATGATTCTGCTCGGCGCAATTGTCGATGAGTATGCCGTCGAAAACAGTTTGGATGTCCTTGACCTCCCACGTCAGGCGCAAAGCGTCAAAACAAAGCGAAGTTGAACCATCCAGCGGCGTACCATCCATAACCAGCCAGCCATCGCCCAGCATGATATCCTGGCGCCCAATCGTCAGCGTCAATCCCGAACCCAGAGGTTTTAACTTGATGTTGAGCCGGTCAAAATAACCGTACCCGTTATCCCATTCATCCTTAGAAGACGGCTCCCAATAATGCCGGCCTTCCCAGAGCAACCGCGCGTTGAGTTCGATGCTTTCGGTCGGTTGATAAGACCCCCAAAGGCGCGTGCGATAACGCCAGAATTGCCATTCATGCCCGGGCGCGGAGCCATTGAGCGTGATGGCGTTGTTAAAATACTCATCACGCCAACGCATATCGGCGCCCCATGAAAAACCATCGAATGGTTTTTTGATGGCGTCCACGCGTTTATCAAAATCGTTTTGCGTCATGTCGGCAGGATAAATGACAGGACTCAAAGACAACTTCGGCGCGACTGATTCCTGTTCCTGCGCAAAGGCTGATTGCGCAAACGTTGCGGCCATGACGCCGGCAATCACACAGGCCCATTGATTTGGCTTTAACACGGCTCATCCCCTTGTGTTTGAGGTGGTCGCGCAAACAGAGCCAGCGCGGCGGCAATGACCAGCATTCCCGCTAAAATCCAGTAGGCGACATGATAGGTTTGCGTCAAATCGCGCACGCGTCCTCCCAGCATGGAACCTGTGACGCCTGCTACGCCGAAGGCGGTAAAGAGGATGCCGAAGTTGACGCCGAGGTTTTTGAGGCCGTAAAAATCCGCCGTGGCCGCCGGCATAAGCGTGAAAATGGCGCCGTAGAACAAGCCCGCCGCGGCGGCGCCGAAAATCAGCCATCCCGCGCCTTGATAAAGCGAAAAACACGCCATATTGACGGCTTGCAGGATAAAGAACAGAAGCATGGTTTTGCAGCGGCCTATTTGATCGGAAACGTATCCGCCGGCCAGACGGCCCAGCGTATTGAAAATGGCAATCGTCATCACCAGCACCACGCCCGCTTTCCAGTCGGGCGCCTGCGCGGCGGCAATATCGCGAGCGTTTGCCAGCAGCATTAAACCGGGCGCGGCGGCCAGCACAAACATGGCCCAGAGCAAATAGAACGTCCGCGTTTTGAGCATGCCGGGCCAATTGATATTGACGGCCGCAGGAGCGGGTTTTGGCACTTGAATATCGTTGCTTTTAACCTTTGCCTGCGGAACATACCCGGCGGGCGGATTATTGAGAAGCGGCGCAAGCGCCCAAACGATCACGATGGTTCCGATACCCAAAATTAAAAGCGTTTTGGAGATACCTTGCCACGGGTCGTCTCCTTTGAATGCATTGAGCAGGGCTTCGGCCAGAGGCGCCATGTAAACTGCGGCAAGCCCCACGCCTGCCACGACAATGCCGGCGATCAGCCCTTTTCTCGACGGATGAAACCATTTAATGGCGGCGGGCGTTGTGGCCGCATAGCCCAGACCGATCCCCATGCCGCCCAGCACGCCGAAGGTCAGCATCATGGCCAGCGGCGTTCGTGCGAAGGATGACGCAATGAATCCAATTCCCAGCAACGCGCCGCCGAGAACAGCTGCGATTTTAGGCCCGAAGCGGTCTTGCAGTTTTCCCGCAAAAATCATGGTGATGGCGAAGGCCGAAGTTCCAACGGCAAAGGGCGCGGAGGCTTCTACTTTTGTCCAGTGTTTTTCATCCGGAAGCGTTGCCAAAGCGCGCGCGATGACCGACCATGCGTAGAGCGCGCCGAGCACAAGATTCACGCCCAGACCCGCAGAGACGACAATCCAACCACGGTTGATGCTGCGCACCGATTCAGACATATCATTTCCTTTGTAGAGGGCTCAGCGAATTGCGGACTATTTTGTACGGTATACGATAGAAGCCCGAATAGTCAAATGATAATTGAACTGCATTCAAATGGCGCAGATTTTCCATAGTTATATTTATGATTGAATTTGTTGGCTTTTGAACCCTTCGGCTTCCGTATTATTGCAAATATACATGTATACTCTTATAAATATTGTATTAAGCAAAAATAAGAGAAAACCACATAAAACAAGGGAAAATAATGAGTGCCTGATGGGGGTATATTATTCGTTTTAGTCATATGACGTGCGTGAATGGCCACATTGAAGCGTTATGGAAATTGCTGACGATATGATGCTTTTGTTTTTGTTGTAGGCAAATAACAAGGTTCATCCGGTAATTGCGGGGTAGGCTCACGGGTCATTCCGATAGCGTGGTATTCTGGAGATTCGCGTTTTTTGTCTTCAGCCTGTTAAGGCTGGAATAAAGCTTTTGCCCGGGGTGCTCGCATTCGCACGCGACCCCGGGCTACTTTGTGCCAGTCTTTCAGACTCAAGAACCGGCTTGTGCCTGAGTTTCGCTGAGTGCTCTCACCTTTATACAATATACGAAATCTCTTGTAATCCAGTACAAAGCATACAAAGTAATTTTTACAAATATCTTAGTAATGGTCTGGGCCATCGTAACGCTTCCAGTCGCGAATGATCATCACCAGCGGTATGACCGTCGCAAGATGACAGCCGGGTACGATCAGAAAATAATAGCGGTAGTCACTTTGTACGAAATCAAAAAAAACGTCCTACCAGCGGATTGCCGATTGCGCCGCATCCAAAACCGATGGCATTGGTGCTTAAAAAAAGATGAGTCTTTTATTTTTGCCAACCCACGCGACGCGCGCCATCGGGTTGGCGGATATTCCAGTAGTCACCGGTCACGTGTTTGATTTGCGGGCCGACAATTTGCCACTTTCCGAGTCCATGAATCAGCATGCCAAGACAGGGCCCTTCTTCCCCGTTGGTGGCAAAACCAGCGACATCCCCATCAATGGCCGTAATAGAATCATCACCGCCGTCATCCCATAAAACACCGACGGAATTGAATAGCGCTTCTCCGATGGATACGCCCTGCGCCCGGTAGCTGTCGTTACCGGCCATGTCATGCAGAACCGCCGCACTGAAGTCCTTGGCGTGGCCAATGCTCTGCACGATGCCGGCAAAGTATGTATCGTTACCCGCCACATCCACCAGCGCCGCGGCGCCATGATGCACTGCGGCTCCCTGCACATACCACTGGCCGTGGTATGAATCATTACCGCCGCCTTCATAGAGCAATCCCAAGCCAAACCAGTAGGATGCCCCCTGGGCGAAAAGTCCCGCGCTGTATGTATCGTTGCCAGAACCATCCGCCAGCAGGCCGATACCACCGGCAAAGGAATTGCCCCTGCCGGGATGATCCCGACGGCCGAAGCTGCACCCCTGCGAGAGGCTGTTATTATGCTGGTCTGTCTGAACGGAACGGAATGCCAGATCCGTATCATTGGCGGCGTATCTGTCATCGCCATCGTGATCGATCAACGCGCCAAAGCCGAGCGTTTTACCCAGTCCCTGCGAAAGATGGTAGCAATCGTATTGATCATTTCCCTGATCGTCATTGAGTAGGCCTATGCCGCAGGTGGCTGCTCCCTGGCCGAATATCTTCACGGTGTAATGATCATTGCCGGAAAGATCCACGAGCATTCCCACGCCGCCGGCAGCCGCGCCAAACGAAGTTGAATCCGCCTGATAAACGTCATTCCCCGCCATATCCAGCAGCAGAGAGTAGCCCGCCACGCCATAGGCAATGCCTGTTCCCGGTGCGGCCTTATAAATATCGTCACCGGCCGCATCCACCAGTAAAGTCACAGGTAAGTATTTACCTGCATCATCCGGCGTTGTCTCATAAATGTCATTGCCTGCGGCATCCACTATCAACAGGCTTTTGGCCGGATTGTGCGTATCATTGTCCGCGCCGGTGATATCAATAAGTCCGATCGGGGTTTGCCACTGAAATCTGAATTTTTCAGTTACGGCCAGGCGCGCCAATATGTCGCGCGCCTGATCCACGGCCCGAGCCAGAGGCAGACATCCCCTGGCAAACGCCACATAGTTTTTAGTGCCTGGTGTTTGCGCCTGTAACGCGGGAGCATTCTGATCAAGATCATCAATCAGTCCCTGAATCACAGGGTTATAGGCATAGGAAACGGCCCACGCATTGAGCGCCTTGCAGGTGCGGGCGGACTCCGACGGATCAACCCAATGGCCCAAAACTTTGTTACGCGCATCCATCGCATCCGGAATGGCCGCAATCAATACAGCGGCGGTCCGCGCACAAGATTCAGGAACAACCTGAGACTGAACCAACAATCGCTGACGCTCCTCTGACGTGAGTTCCCAGCCCATGCGGTTATACAATCGTATAATTGCATCATGCAGGGAAGGAATATCAGTCGGCGGGTTTCTTTCCTGCGTCCATGAAGCGGGTTCCTGCCCCTGCAATGCGGCAATGGATGAGAGCAACATAGGCTCAAAGCGCCCGGAAGCAAGGAGCAGGCCGCGGCCGGTTTTCTGGCATACGGGGTCCAGCAATCGCCAGTCATCCCATGTTTTATCAAAATAAGGAAGGCTATGCGCTCCGCCGCCACGCCAACGCTGCGGCGCAAGCAGCAGATCATTCTCCGGCAGGCTGATTTTGTTCAGTGCCTGGTCCATGAGCGAAGGAGCCGTCGCGGCCCCCTGCGCATGGAGATAAGGGCATGCCAGCAGAACAAAAACAGGCAGCACCCATTTGCACCATAATATATTCATATACATAATTCGCCACATTTATAAGTACAGATTAAAAATAGCCTGCTGTGCCGGCAACGATGTCATCATCTCAATGATACCGATTTTTGCCATATTTATACATTTTTGAAATAGAGCATGTACCAAAATGTTTGAGTGTAGGGCCTGCCAGGCCATTGCGCCGCGACCTTCAAATCAAATTTGAAGGTCATATGGCCGCCGGCAATAATCCACATCAAATAAATCGAGCCGCAGACATCTTTTTTCTCCACAAGATTCTGCGTCATTTCCCATGTCGACATGCGGAAGTAATGCGTTTCGTTATCGGCCACGTAAAAACGGATTTTGGTATTGCCGAAGGAAAATTTTTCCGCCTCGCTGGTGATGCTGATCGTATGAATGTCTTCCGAAACTTTCTTTCCGGCACGAACGCGAACAGTCACTTCCTTATTTTCCTTTTGACGGCAACTTTGCGCCGTACTGAAATTCACCGCGCTCAATTCTGAGGCGGATATCATTCCCGATTTCCTCATATGCGGGGATCTTTTAAACCTGAGTTCGGGATAAGTGGCGTTGATTTCAAGCCCCGCTCCTTCACGGGGCGGGGCACAATGGATGTGCGAGCGATCAAAAGTCTATGGAGTGCGCAATCATGAGTGAACGATTCGCTGCGATCATGAGCAATTGCCAACGATAATTGGTTTGTGCCCCATCCTATAAAAGGAATGGGGCTTGCTTATCCCGAACTCAGGTTTTTAGTCTCTTTTGCTCGCCAACGCCCATCTTGATCCGGTCTGGCTTTGGGATTATCGCGAAGGACTTAACCAGGGATTAAACACCTGCCGCACCGTGCTTGATCTGATGGATGAATATCCGGATCTGACATTTAATCGCATAGAAGAGTCTATTTATAAACATATAAAAAAGATAGATTATAAAACATTTAATAGAATCAGACAATATGTCAAGGCTGATCGCTGGGATGCCGTCGGCGGGACCTATGTTCAGCCGGATGACAATATGCCCGCAACAGAGCCGTTCATTCGGCAATATGTTCGCGGACTACGTTATTTTGCATCGCGCTTCGGCAAGGATATTCGTGTGGCGTGGTCGGCGGATTGCTTCGGCCATTCCGCAGGCATGCCTGAAGTACTGGCCGCGGCAGGTTCGCGGCATTTTCTATTTACGCGGCCGGAACCGGCTATTCTTCCGCTTGCCAAGCCTGCGTTCTGGTGGGTTGGCGCCGGCGGATCACGCATTCTTGCGTATCGTCCGCCGATGGGCTGGTATGGCAGCGAGCGGGCCGAAATGCCCACACGTCATTTTCTAGAAATACTATAGTACGCGCTCTCAGGCCTTTTTCTTTGCGCCCGGCAACTGTATCGTGCTGGCTTCTACCTTGCGATAGCCCAGTTGTTTGACGATCTCAAGAATTTCCGTCCAGCTTGGGAACGGCCGGTTGTTGAGTCGTTTATAGGTATCAACCGCCAGCACAAATTCAAACTGTTCATCGGTCATCTCGCCTTCTTCGGCGCTCCGGCGGTCATCCGTGCGCCGGCGTCCCGGCCCGCGGCGGCGCTCAAGCCCCGTCGGCGATCCCAGGTTGATCACCCGGCGATCCACGCTCTCGCGCCTTTCGCCGCCCGCGCGTCTTTCCTGTCCGACTGACGATACATTCTTACGCCGATCACCCTCAAGATGCGCATCTAAAGAAGCCTGATCCGTCGCAAAAACGCCAGCAGCAACGCCCATGTGAGCGTTGCCGCCGTCTGTTTGAACCGGTTTCTCCGGCGTTTCCGCGCCGGCCTGTTGATTCACCGAATCATTCTGGTTCATGGCTCCGGAGCCTCCAGGTTTTATCCTGGCCGGCGCAGTACGCCCTGAACCGCCAGGTTATTCATCATCATCATCGTCGTAGAAGATGTCGTCATCGTCGTCGAGATCGTCGTCATCAAACTCTTCGTCGAAGTCTTCTTCTTCTTCTTCCTCATCATCTTCGTCTTCGTCGTCGAAGTCATCTTCCTCGTCTTCGTCGTCGAAGTCGTCTTCTTCCTCATCGTCTGAATCATCCTCGTCCTCAACATCACGTCCGCGTTTTGCTAGACAAGTTGTTCCGAGGTCCGAGAAAATCGCCTCCTGGGCCAGATTCTCATTTTCTTCTTCCGGCATACCCAGGCCCGCCGCGGCCATGACGCGCTCTAAAGCAGCAGACATTTCTACAGGCTCCTTGCAGCTATTCGTCGTCGTTTCCAAACGCATGTGCTTCTCCTACTGAGAATTTAGTGTGAATGCCAAAAGAAATAACCGCGGATGACTTGCAAAGCCGCCCCACCGCAGCGCGGCGGCCGGTCATGCGTTAAAACATTTTGGCACATACTATCCATGACCTTTTCGGCTTGTTTTTCCGATCAGTCACATTCCTTGTGCTTCTTCCTTAACGGGGTTGAACGCCGGTACAATACTCGCTATTTGCCACAAGTCAACTTTCTTTGACACATTCTTCTTTCACTACGACAATATTGTCCCGGTTGCCGATAGGTGTGGTAACCGGTATTTCGCTTTTTTTGCCCGTAATCAGCCCTGTTTCGCTACTTTTCCTACACTGGCATTGTAGTACGCCTAAAATGATCCGTTTTCCGTTGACCGAAAAAAAAGGAGTCTCCGTTGCCCTCTCACGATTCTAAAATCGCCGTATTCCCCGGAACTTTTGATCCCATCACCCTGGGCCATCTGGACGTTATTGAACGTGGCCGTAAACTTTTCGACCACCTGATTATTGCCGTCGGCATCAATCCCAATAAAGTTGAATTATTCCCGGTTGAAGAGCGAGTCAATATGATTCGTGAAAGTGTAAAAAATATGAAGAATGTCTCCATTGAAACTTACGCAAATCTGACAATTGATTTTGTCCGCAGCCACAATGCCGTCGCCATTCTCCGCGGCCTGCGTAATTTCACCGACCTTGAATATGAATTTCAGATCGCGCTGACCAACCGCAGCGTCGGCCGGGTTGAGACGGTCTTTATCATGACCTCTGAACAGTTCGGCTTTACCTCTTCAAGCATCATCAAGCAGATCGTCGGCTTCGGCGGCGATCCCGCCCAGCTTTCAGAACTTCTCCCGCCGCACGTCATCACCAAGCTGCGCGAATACAAGGAACTCAAAATCGGCCCATTCAAGCGCCCGCCAAACGACGCGCTTAAATCATAAATAACCTAAGTTTCAGATAAGCAAGCCCCGGCGGTTTTAACTCCGGGGCATCAGGAGCACACATTTTTTCGATCTTTATCCGAAACTCAATCTCTTAGCCAAGCACTAAATGCCATCGCCATTAACAAACGTCACATCGCCGTTTTTCTTTTCCTTGCGGTAATTACTGGCCGATTGTCCGTACAAACGCCGCAACGCTTTATTGAGCGTTTGCACGTACATAAATCCGCTTGATTCCGCGATGGCGCCGATTGACGCATCCGTCTCCTGTATCATGCGAATGGCCCGGCGCGCCTTTTCCTGAAGTATAAAATCATGCACTGTCATTCCTAAAACTTCGCGGAAGCGCCGCTGAAGTACCGATCGTGATATGAGCACAGCCTCGGCCACGGAATCCACGGAAATTCCCTTGACCGCATTGCCACGTATGAACTTGATCGCAAGCCGAAGATTTTCGTCCGGTATCGCCAGAAAATCCGTTGATTCGCGAACTACAATGCCTCTGGGCTTAATAAGAATTTGGCGCGTGATCGGTTCCTGACCATGAATCATCTGCTCCAAAAGAGCCGCGGCGTGATAACCGACGCCCCGATGATCCGCATCAATGCTCGAAAGCGTCGGCGAAGGGATCTCGCAAAATGTCCGGTCATCACCCACGCCAAGAATCGCCAGATCCCGGCCGGCGGCAAATCCCGCTGACGCCGCCACATCGCGCAGCATCAGCGCGCGGATATCCTGTGATACAAATATCGCCGCTGGCAAACGCAACGTCTTAAGCCACTCTGCGACACGTTCATTTTTCTCCTCAAGGCCCGCCTTATCTTCATATTCATTTGACCACGTCAGTAATGAGCACGATTGCCCCCGGCCGGCAAGCGCCGCCGCATAAGCATCCCGGCGCTCAACTGACCAAAACTGATCATCAAGACCAAAAAAGCCATAACTGCCAAAACCACGCTGAAGAAAATGCCTGGCGGCCATCTCCCCAATGGCCGCGTTATCCGTATGCACCAGCGGATAAAGCCCGGGATTGTATACGCCCAGCACATCCACTACGGGCACGCCCAGCCGCGCAACGGCCTCCGCCACCTGCGGGTTATGCAGACGTGCAATAATGCCGTCAAATTTCCGCTGGCTAAACCACGTCGGCGGCGGAGCATCAATGTGATGCGGATAGACGCACAACGACAAGTTGCCATGCTCCGAAACATACCGCCCCACGCCGGCCAGAATATCCCGCCCGGCCGCAAGCGATGTCTCCACATGCACACCAATATGCAATGACCGCTCTTTTTTCACACACATTTCCGAAATCGCGGGAATCAGCAACTTCGGGCCTGAATTTTGACTCATCACTTGTGCTTGTTGACGCAATACATCACTCATAACCATAAACCCGGCATAATACGAACTCACAATATCTCGCCGCGCTGCGTTCTTCAGATAACACATGATCCGCAACGCCTCTCCCGCTCAGGCCGCTGCTGATACGTTGGCAACCTGAAGAGAGCAGCCTTAATATATACTATTCCTATATAA
This sequence comes from uncultured Phycisphaeraceae bacterium, assembly GCA_964610975.1. Taxonomy (GTDB): domain Bacteria; phylum Planctomycetota; class Phycisphaerae; order WQYP01; family WQYP01; genus CAZSYN01. Next base: position 274,784 of record CAZSYN010000006.1, on the reverse strand, counting down.
TAACTATGAATTTTTCAATTCACGCCATATTTTGCATTAAAATGTGAGCAATTCAGATCATTATTGCATTACAAATCAACTATTATAGGACTTTTACATTCTCTGGCCTCAGCAGGAAAAGCACATGAATAACTGAATTTGGGATGATGCTATAACAAAAAAAATGCGGCCACGAAGTCCCGATGGTTTTAAGTACATGATGCAGTCAAATAGCACCGGCGCCCTCGCGGCCCGGTGCACAATCGATGAAAAACAAGAAAGATATCACAGCTCTTGCGGACCAATCCCAAGCTCTGGCCGCCAGTGCGCACCAGACCGTAAAGGTGCCATCGTATTTGTATGAACTATGCATAACGTACTTTACGGGATGGGACAAAACCAATGATCGTTGGCAATTGCTCATGATCAGAACGCATGATTCTCGCACGATTCAGCGCTCATTTTTTTTATTCGCTGACATATTTCTTTTTGTTACTGTCACCGGCCGATGGCCCGCAGCATCGCCGCCGCTTTAACGCACGTTTCTTCATATTCCGCCGACGGATCAGAATCCGCCACAATACCGGCCCCGGCGCTGATGGTGGCTTCCCACGCGGCCGCCTGCGCTTCGCGCGTCATCAGGATCGTGCGGATGACAATGCTCAGCACACACGCACGCGTGACGGGATTGATCATGCCGATGTGGCCGCAATAAAGGCCGCGGCGATGCGGCTCAAGTTCATCAATAATCTGGCACGCGCGGATTTTCGGCGCGCCGGTAATGCTGCCGCCGGGGATAATCGCCGCCAGCAGCGCCGCCCAGTCGTCGCGCAGATCGCCACGCACGCGCGACTCAACCGTGGCCGTGGTTTGCCACACCGCCGGATGCGCCTCAAGCGTGCGCGGCCGCGTGACCTTCACGCTGCCAAACTCAGAAACCCGGCCCAGATCGTTACGCAACAAATCAACGATCATCGCCAATTCCGCTTTGTCTTTTTCTGAATGCAGAAGATCATTTTTCTCTGCCAGGTCGGCCACAGCATCCGCGCCGCGCTTGCGCGTTCCCTTCATCGGACGCGTGCTGAGCACATCGCCATCCCGCCGCAGAAATAATTCCGGCGACGCCGAGGCCACCGCAAATTTTCGGCCGGCCGAATTTTGCCACTGCATGTACGCCGCAAACTCAGCCGGATTTCCTTCCGCCAACCGGCCATAAATTTCCCACGGATTTTCGCTTGTGCGCGCGCCCCACCGGTGCGTCAGGTTGGCCTGATAAATATCCCCGGCCGCAATGTACTCCAAAATCCGCCGCACACCAGCCTCATACGCCGGCCGCGATGGCGAAGCTATAACCACAGGTTCTGAGTTTGACTGGGGGCTATGCTCATAAGTTATACCTGATATCGCCTCAAATTCGCGCGCCCACTCATCGGCATTTTCTGGCGCAAGCGCAAGAAGCACCCACGATTTTCCGGCATGATCATAAATCGCATAACGCTTATAAAGAACCGCCCTTACCAGCGGCCAGCGCAGATCATCCCCGGCCTTTTTGCCAATATTCTCAAATCCGTAAGCCAGATCATAAGAAAATTGCACCACCCACCCGATAGGCCAATCCGCCGGCGCATCGGCAAGCACCTGGCGATACGCCGTCAGCGCCTGCTGAAGTGCCGCCAGGGCATTTGCGCTACCGCAGGAGACTTCGCAAATATGTTGCGGAGCCATCGCCAGAATCGTAACGCCCGGAATCACAGCAGAAATCGTAACATCTTGCTTGGCCGCAGTATGCAGCAGCGCCACATCCGCATGATCCCGTGCATAATACCCCAGCGCCGCCACCGGCCCGGGCCCCACAACTTTCCGAATTTTCCACATGGCGCAGGATTATAACCAAAATCAGCCTCAATCCCGCCACCCGCCGCAACGCGGCCACACTTTTTCTCTATCAGTTGCCAGCAGGCCTATGATTGGGTAAACTATTCCCTCTACCAATTGGTAGTCTGATTGGGGGATGGTGTAACGGTAGCACTGCAGACTCTGACTCTGCCTGTCTAGGTTCGAATCCTAGTCCCCCAGCTTACGAAAACCCGCGAAACTCGCGGGTTTTTTCTGTTTTTGCGGCATTTGCATCGCATGTTTACAACTTTTGGCAAGGAGGGTATTGCGTCATCCCGGCCAGTGCGAAAAGGCGTGAAGTTCCTGCGGGATATGATGGTGGCCGCGCGTGCGCTCACGCTGAACGTAATGATACATGCTGCGGCAATAGTGGCGCATCACACGCGGAGAAATGGGAATGTGCCGAGCATGCATTTCGCGAAAGGCCCACTGCCAGACGTAATATTCTTCAAGACAGCGCAGCGGATAACGCCTAAATCCCACGGCATGATGGCCGACCTCATGAAGAAAAATGGCCGCGCTGACCGGCCCGCGCGGACGCGGCGCGGAAATCAGCCGCTTAATGCGGCCATCGGCATAAGTAAGTTCATAGGCGGCGCCGCTCATGCGTTTTTGCCACTTGCGGATGTTGATCTTGTAGCGCATCTTAAGTTCGCGCACCATGTCGCGATACTCAAAACAGGATGGCAGGCGGTCATTCGGCGAATCGGCAGACGTAATATGTGACTTGCGCGCCGGCCGATGAATGGCCGGTGCGGCATCAAGGTTCAGCAAGTGGCGGCACTGCGATGTTGTAATACCGGCGGCCGCAGCTGAACTGGTCTGGTTATTGACCTCTTGGTCTGCCATACGGGAAAACCCCATCCGTAGTATCGGCCAATCTTCAGAAAATATTAATGATCACTGCATTGTAGAGCTGAAAAGAAAGTTTGTCTCGCACTCTATAAAACGAAAATCAAGGCAAAAAAGAACCCGGGAAACAGCAATTGCGGTTTTCCGGGTTCAGGAAAATAGCGCCATATAAAATAGGCAAAATATACAGTTTATAGCGCCGCAGATGGGCGCAGCTATCAGAGCCAGCGCGACCAGTTGCCTTTGCTGGCGGGCTTAAATGTTCGCAGTTGTGCAGTTCTGGCAATGAGCGCGCGCGCCTCGGCAAGGTCTTTAAGCTGGCCTGTGCCGATGGCCTGCATGGCGATATTGCCAAGCGCGGTTGCCTCAATCGGTCCGGCGTAAACGGTCATGCCGGTGGCGTCGGCAAAGGCCTGATTGGTCATGTCATTGCGCGAGCCGCCGCCGACGATATGCAGACGATCAAACTTTTGACCGGAAATTTCAGAGAGCATGCCGGCCACTTTGGCATACATGACGGCGAGGCTTTCCTGAATGATGCGGCAGGTGGTGCCGACGTCGGCCGGGACAGGCTGGCCGGTGCGTTTGCAGAAATCGGCGATTTTGTTGGGCATGTCGCCGGGGCTGGCAAAGACCGGATCATTCGGATCAATGATGGCCGTCTGCGAAGGCGCGGCTTTGGCCATGTTATCAAGCGTAGCGTAATCATAGGTTGTGCCCTCGCGAATCCACTGGCGGCGGCATTCCTGAAGCAGCCACATGCCGGTGATATTCTTAAGCAGGCGAATTGTGCCGCCCACGCCGCCTTCGTTGGTGACGTCATACTTGGCGGCAATATCGGTGAGCACGGGCTGATCAAGTTCCGCGCCGAGCAAACTCCATGTTCCGCTTGAAAGATAAAGCCATCCCTTGCCCTGCGCCGGGACGCCGGCCACGGCCGAGGCGGTATCGTGCGAACCGACGGCGACAACCGGAATGCCCTCAGCCACGCCGATGCCGGTGCCCAGAGTTTGCCCCGGCATGATCAATTTGGGAAAAATCTCCGGCGAAACGCCGATGGCCTTGAGCATCTCGGTTGAGTACTGACGATTTTTAGCATCAAGCAACTGGCCGGTTGAGGCAATCGTATACTCATTGGCCATTTTGCCGGTGAGCCAGTATGCCAGCAGATCCGGCACATACAGAAGATGACGGGCCTGCTTGAGCATCGGCGAGTTTTTCAGCGAAAGCGAAGCAAGCTGAAAAAGCGTATTAAAATACATAGTCTGAATGCCGGTAATGCTGTAAGCGCGGGCCTTCTCAATACGCTGATATACTTCCTCAATCATGCCATTTGTGCGCGCATCGCGATAACAGACCGGATTACCGATCAACTCGCCGGCCTCGTTGAGCAGGCCAAAATCAACACCCCAGGTATCAACGCCGATCGCGGCGATGCCGGCATCGCCGGCCTGTTTGCGCGCCTTAATAATGCCTTCCTGAATTTCGTGCCACAGGCGCAGAATATCCCAGTGAAGAGTATTGTGAACCTTGACCGAAATATTCGGAAAACGGTGCATTTCCTGAAGTTCAATGCCGGCGTCGCTGAGCGTACCGAGCATGACGCGGCCTGATTCGGCACCGAGATCAATGGCAATATAAGAACGTTTTTGCATGTGGTCTTCTCATCCCAAAAAAACAGACGATTTGCTGGTGCATTTTAACAATTCATTCGTAACGTAACAGCGTGACACCAAAGATGATGACTATGACAGGACAACTTGCATGTATCAGGGATCAGGAGGCGGATTTCGCCATTATAACATCCCTGTGTATACTGCCTGCATGCGTATTCCGGCGATGAGTCTTGGCGATAAGTGCGGCGAATACCGGCTGATCCGTAAACTCGGTGAGGGCGGCATCGGCACGGTATGGCTGGCGCATGATCCGGGACTTGACCGGCAGGTGGCGATTAAATCACTGCGGCCGGAGTATGAAAAAAACTCCGTGCTGGCGCGGCGTTTTATTCGCGAAGCCAAAGCAACCGCGCGACTGAGCCACCCGAATATCGTCACGATTTACCAGATCGGCCACGCACTTTCGGGGCAGCCGTATTTTGTGATGGAGTTTCTTGATTCCGGCTCACTGGCGGACAAAGTGCGCGCCACGCACGGTTTACAGTGGCCGCTGGCATGCCGGTATGCGGCACAGGCCGCACGCGGACTGGCTGTTGCTCACAAATCAGGAATTATTCATCGTGACGTAAAACCGGCCAACATCATGCTGACATCCTCCGGCGCGATAAAAGTTGTCGATTTTGGCCTGGCGCATGCTGATACGATTGATCCGGAAATCACACATCCTGGCGCATTTCTGGGCAGCCCCAGTTATGTTTCGCCGGAACAGGCTGCCGGCGCCAAACCGACTCCCGCTTCTGATATTTACGCACTGGGAATCACGCTTTATGTGTTGCTGACCGGCAAACCGCCTTTTGCGAATGATGATGCGGCCGTGGTGCTTGAGCAGCACAAAATGGCGCCGTTTCCTGATATACGCAAAATTGCGCCGCATGTGCCGCAGGAGCTGGCAAATGTGATCAGCACAATGGCGGCGAAAAAAGCGGAAGATCGCCCGGCCAGCATGACAAAAGTAGAGCAAACATTACTGGCGATTGCTTCTGCGGCCGCGGCCGCAGTCGCGCCGGCCATTGTGCCAAAAACAGAACCCGTTATTGCGTCGGCAAAGCAGCAGACCGCAAAAAAATCGGCCGCGCCGCGTAAAAAAACAACGTTTAAAATTACGGTTTATGAGCCGGATGTCGCGATGTATCCTCCAGTTGACGATACGGACATGCCTCCGGAAGAACCCGCCCCGGCGATAGCCAATGAGCCGCCTACGGCGGACATGATTGCGCAGGCAGATCAACGTGTGCGCGTTCTTTCGCAGCAGGTTGAGCAGTCTCGCGTCAGCGGAGATTCCGCAACGGAACTTGACGGATGGCGGAAACTTTTTGATGAATATTCACGCATCGGCCGCGAAGATGACGCACGCCTTGCGGCCAAACGTGCCGTGGCGATTTACGCGGCCATGCATCATTCAGGCGTCAATTGATTTTCGGCGAGGTTGTGAACATGGCTGTGGCCGCTCTTGAACTTTCTCATATACATTTTGTTCGTGATGAACGCGTGATCATTGATGATTTAAGCTGGCATGCCAATGCCGGCGAGGTCGCGGCCATTGTTGGCCCCAATGGGTGCGGCAAAACCACGCTCATGCGAATCATGTGCGGATATCTCTGGCCGACAAAAGGAAGCGTGGGCCTGCTGGGCGAAAAACTCGGCGAATTTCCCGTGGCCAAATTGCGTGCGCGCATGGGCATTGTTGAGGCCACAACCGTTTATCCTTTTGATGAGGACATGACGGCTCTTGATGTGGTCTGCTCAGGATTTTTTAGCGCGCTGACGCTCAGTTATTCACAGCCGACCGATGCGCAATGGCAGCGATCCCGACACGTGCTGAGCCAGGTTGCCCTGGGCAATCGCGCGGATCAGCGATACTTTACGCTCTCAACCGGCCAGCGCATGCGCTGCCTGATTGCCCGCGCGCTTGTTAAGCAGCCGGAGTTGTTATTACTTGATGAACCTACGGCTGGCCTTGATCTGCCGGCGCGCGAAACTGTTTTGGCTACGGTTCAGCGACTTCAGAATCAACCCAAAGCGCCCGGTGTGGTGATCGTGACTCATTTTCTGGATGAGCTTTTGCCCACAACCAGCAACGTTCTGCTGCTGGCGGATGGCGGCAAAGTGATTGCCCGCGGAGCACCGGCCGAAGTGCTGACCGATGAGCTGATGACGCAGGCTTACGGCTGGCCGGTGCGCGTAGCTCAGCAGGACGGCCGGTGGCATGCGCATGTTGATCCGCAATCATGGGACGAACTGGTTAATTCATAATGTAAAAATACCGGCATGCCGCCATCGCGGCCATTGCGCAAACCCGCATTGAGCGACAAAACAATCGGCATTTATTATTCATTGCGATCACAGGACTTCCCGGCGTTCGCCCAATTCGGGTATGCCCGCTATAATTCGGCAATGAATTGTTATGCTCAGGCTCGCAAAAAGAAGGATCTTTTACATGGCGAATATTGAAAAAGTAGTCATCATCGGCTCAGGGCCCTCCGGATGGACCGCGGCCATATATGCCTCACGCGCAAACTTAAATCCGCTGGTGCTTGCCGGCGACGGCATGACCCGCGAACGCATGCCGGGCGGCCAGCTTATGTTTACCAGCGAAATTGAAAATTTCCCCGGTTTTGTTCATGGCATCGGCGGCCAGCGTCTGATGGGCACAATGCAGCAACAGGCCGAACATTTTGGCGCGCGCGTTAAAAACAGCTTCGTCAAGAAAATTGATCTGTCTGTGCGCCCGTTCAAAATCTGGCATATCAATGAACTTTCCGGCGATGAGGAAGAAGTCACCGAGGCTCATGCGATCATCATCTCAACCGGCGCATCGGCCAATTATCTGGGCATTCCCAGCGAGCGCAAATTTGAGAATATGGGCGTAAGCGCCTGCGCCGTATGCGATGGCGCGCTGCCGCGTTTTCGTGATCAGCCGCTGGTGGTTGTCGGCGGCGGCGATACCGCTACCGAAGAAGCCAGCTACCTCACCAAGTTTGCCAGCAAGGTTTATCTGGTTCATCGCCGCGATTCGTTGCGCGCCAGCAAAGTCATGGCGGATCGCGTGCAAAAAGATCCCAAAATTCAGATGATCTGGAATAGCGTCGTACAGGAAGTTCTCGGCAACGAAAATGACGGCGTCACCGGCGTGCTGGTCAAAAATATTGTCACAAACGAAGTAACTGAAGTTAAGGCGGCCGGTATGTTTGCCGCTATCGGCCATACGCCGAATACAAAATTCCTTGCCGGCCAGGTTGAGCTTGATCCCAAAGGATATGTGGTGCTGAAGGACGGCTTCCGCAGCCTGACCAGTGTTGAGGGAGTATTTGCTTCCGGTGATTGCGCCGATGCCGTTTACCGCCAGGCGATTACGGCCGCGGGCATGGGATGTAAAGCCGCCATTGACGCCGAGCGCTGGCTTGCGGAAACAGGCGTGCATTAAAAAATCAGTTAAGCAAGAAGATAGCGAAACGAGTTAAGCGGGAGTTTCCTGCTTAGCTCGTTTCGCTTAATATATGCGTTTGTTTTATTTCTTATAAAAGATATCGTTCATGAGCAATGAGCTTACTTTTGCCGTTAAGCCAAATCCGGCGATTCAGGTGCCGCTGGCGTATGAGGATCATGATCTTGTGATCGTCAACAAGCCGGCCGGTATGGTCACGCAGCCCGGCAAGGGACACTCTGGCGATAGCATGCTCAACGGACTTTTTGCCAAGTACGGCAAATATCTGCATAACCTGGGCGTTAAGCGTGATTTCGGTTTACTCCATCGCCTTGACCGCGATACCAGCGGCCTTCTGGTCGTGGCGCTTAAGCCCGGCGCATATGATCAACTCCGGCGTGATTTTGAGGATCGCCACATTGATAAGGAATACCTCACGATTACCGCTGGCGTGCCAAAACCGCCGCAGGGCGTATGTCAGGCGCGCCTGAAGGAAGTTGTGGCCGGCATTAAAAAAGTGATTATTTCCCGACAGGGACAAGACGCCATCTCCGCCTATCAGGTTCTCTCATCAACGGACAAAGCGGCGCTGATTAAAGTTGCGATCAAGACTGGGCGACTGCATCAGATTCGCGCGCACATGATGTTCCTGGGCACGCCGGTTCTGGGTGATGATATTTATCAGGTGCCCACTGCGCCGCAATTGCCAAAGCCGCCGCGACTGGCACTGCATGCGGCCATGCTCGGTTTTAAGCATCCGGTCACGGGCAAATGGCTTGAGACACGCACGCCGCTGCCGCCTGAACTTATGGCGTACGCCGCGAAATTGGGCCTCAAACTTTAGGCCGCCCTATTGTCCCGCGGGCGTCATTCGTTTATCGTGCACGATTGAAGAAACATCATGGTTGATGTGGCGTACCGCGAGGACTCAATGCGGATTGTCAGCGGACTTTCTATTCAGGATGACCCACGGGTTGTTGCGACGGAACTTGCCGAGCAGATTGCCGCGGCAATGGGCGAGGATATTCCCGATCTTGTCATATTGTTTGTCACCGCCGCACATCAGCCGGCCATCGTCAACATATCGCGAACACTCAGGCAAAAGCTCAAACCGCGACAGTTTCTCGGCACTACGGCCGAGAGCATCATCGGTTGCGATCACGAAATTGAGCGCCAGCCGGCCGCTTCCGTCATCGCCATGTCATTCAAAGATGTCAGCGTCAATACTTTTCACATCGCCCAGGAAGACTGGGATGATATTCTTGAGAATCAGGATTCGCTGCAATCACGACTGGGCACGCAGGAAGATCTGCGCTGTTTTATCATGATGGCCGATCCGTTTACCACGCCGATCGTTCAGTTGCTTGACGCCTGTTCGCAGGCATATCCGCAGGCGCCGGTGACCGGCGGAATGGCAAGCGCCCTGCCGCAGCCGGATGGCGTGCGCCTGATCATCAACGATGAAGTTCACACGTCAGGGCTTATCGGCGCAAGCCTGGCGGGCAATATTCAGGTTGATTGCGTGGTCTCGCAGGGATGCCGGCCGGTGGGCGATACGTTTGTCATCACCAAAACGCGCGACCGCAATGTGATTGAGCAGCTTAACGGCAAACCGGCGCTGGCGGCCATTGAAGAAATGATCAGCGGATTGCCGCTTGAAGATCGCGAATTGATGCACGCGTTTGGTCTGCAAATGGGCCGCGTGATTGACCAGGGCAAAGGCAATTATGGCCGTGGCGATTTTTTGATTCGCTCTATTATTGATGTTCAGCGCGAGCAAGGCGCCATTGTCGTCGGTGATCGCGTGGCCACCGGCATGACACTGCAATTTCACGTGCGTGACGCAGCCGCGGCCGACGAAGATCTGCGCCTGCTGCTTGAAGGACAAATGCTGCTGGCCAGCGCGCCCGCGGCCGCATTGCTTTTTACATGCAGTCAGCGCGGCACGCGCCTGTTCCCTGCGGCGGATCATGATGTTCAGTGCGCGCGGAGCATATTGGGCGATATTCCGATTGCCGGCTTTTTCTGCGCGGGAGAGATCGGCCCCGTCGGCCGGCGCAATTTTATTCACGGACAAACCGCCAGCTTTGCGCTCATTCGCCCGGTTGAGACGGAAAACAAAGATGGCAACTGAACTTGAAATTAAAATGCGCGTGAGCGATCACACGTCAATTCGCCAGGCGCTCATCCGTCACAATGCCGCGCTCATCAGCAAGCATCAAGAGCTCAATACATTTTTTGATCGTGCTGAACAATCCCTGCTGAGTAAAGGTTCCGGATTGCGGATTCGCAGCGAAACGCCGATTGATGGCGGCGCGCCGCGCACGCGTGTTACGTTTAAGGGACCGCGATCCGCGGCCGATGCGCCGCGACGCGAAGTGGAATTTATGGCGTCTGATTACGCCTCGGCCGTTGAGCTGCTTGAGGCTCTTGGGTTTGCCAAAATTCTTCATTTTGAAAAAATCCGCGAAAGCTGGCTCCTTGACCAATGCGAAATTGAGCTTGATGAGTTGCCGATCCTCGGCCGATTTGTTGAAATTGAGGGCAAGGAACTCAACGTCATCAACAACGTCCGCGACAAACTTGGCCTGGCGAATCTGCCGCTGGTTAAGGAAGGCTATGCGGAAATGATGGCAAAAAAGAGTTGAGCAAAATTCAGGTGACAGGTTTTAGCAAAGCAGAATCACGGAGTAAGGAATGTTTGATCAATTAAAAAACCTTTCCCAGCTTGGGCCGATGATGGCGCGCGCGCGGGAAATGCAGCAGAAAATGCAGGAACTTCAGGCGCGCTTGCCGCAGATCCGCGCCACCGGTGAATCCGGCGGCGGGCTTGTCCGCGTCACCGCCAACGGCGCAATGGAGATTATCAGCATTGTGTACACAACATCCGCGCCGCTGACTGATGCGGAACTCATCTGCGACCTCACGCGCGCGGCCGTCAACCAGGCGCTGAAAAATGCGCAGGCCCAGGTGCAGGAAGAAATGAAAAACGCCACCGGCGATATGGATCTTGGCGCGCTACAGCGGATGCTCGGAGCATCATCATGACCCCAAACGCGGGCTATCCGGAAACTCTCCGCCACTTGATGGAAAAACTCGCCAAACTGCCCGGCGTCGGTTCGCGCTCGGCCGAGCGGATGGCGTTTTATCTTCTCAAAGCCTCGCCGGAAGACGCCCTGAGCCTTGCCGACGCCATTCGCGCGGTTAAGGAACAGGTACATCATTGCGCGGTTTGCTATAACCTCACAGAACATGACGTATGCGGAATCTGTAATGATTCGCAGCGCGATCATTCCGTGGTGTGCGTCGTTGAGCAACCCAAAGATCTGTTGCAGCTCGAATCAGCCGGCGTCTTTAAGGGCGTTTATCATGTGCTGCTAGGAAAAATCATTCCCCTTGAGGCAATCACGCCGGAAGACCTCACGATTGCCGCGCTGGTTGAGCGCATTAAGGCATCGCAATCCGCAACACCTGTGGCCAATCCTGACGGCACGCTTTCGGCTGCGGGACCGAATGCTGTGCCGATTCGCGAAGTGATCTTGGCCACCAATCCCACCATGGAGGGCGACGGCACTGCGCTCTATGTGCAGGAAGCACTCGCACCGCTGGGCGTCAGCGTTTCGCGCTTGGCGCGCGGATTGCCGGCCGGCGCACAAATTGAGTACGCCAACAAAGCCATTCTCGCCGACGCCATCACAGGACGCACCAAAGTGTGAACGGCGTATACCAATCTGAATCACGCCAACATAAACTCAATAAAAAAACGCGAAGCGGAATGATTTCCGTTTCGCGTTTTGTTTTTTTGAATTTCGCGTTTTCCGCTTACGCTTTCTTCATGCGCTCAGCGGCTTCGGCGGCTTCTTCAACCGTGCCGACATACATAAACGCGGCTTCCGGCAGATGATCCCATTTACCCTCAACAATTTCCTTGCAGGAACGAATCGTCTCCGCGAGGCTAACGTTGCTGCCGGCCTTGCCGGTGAACACTTCAGCCACAAAGAACGGCTGGCTGAAGAAACGCTCAAGCTTACGCGCGCGGGCGACGGTGAGTTTGTCTTCTTCGCTCAATTCGTCAACGCCGAGAATCGCGATGATGTCCTGAAGATCTTTATAGCGCTGAAGTGTGCGCTTAACGCTCTGGGCCACGGAATAATGTTCCTGGCCAAGATAGTTCGGATCCATAATACGGCTTGAGGACTCAAGCGGATCAACGGCCGGGTAAATACCTTTTTCCGCAATGCCGCGGCTTAAGACCGTAAACGCGTCAAGGTGCGTAAAGGCGGTGGCCGGTGCCGGGTCAGTCAAGTCGTCGGCCGGCACATAAATAGCCTGAACGGAAGTCACGGCGCCTTTGGTTGTTGACGTGATACGTTCCTGAAGTTCGCCCATTTCCGTGCCCAGTGTCGGCTGATAACCTACGGCCGAGGGCATGCGGCCCAGAAGTGCCGATACTTCAGAACCCGCCTGAGTAAAGCGGAAAATGTTATCAATGAACAGCAGCACGTCTGAACCGGTTTGGTCGCGGAAATATTCGGCCATCGTCAGCGCCGTCAGCGCGACGCGAAGACGCGAGCCCGGCGGCTCGTTCATCTGGCCGAAGACCATGACCGTCTGGTCAATAACATGTTTGCCGGTATTGCCGATCTTGGCTTCCTGCATCTCAAGCCACAGGTCATTACCTTCGCGGGTACGCTCACCCACGCCGGCAAAGCAGGAATAGCCGCTGTGAAAACGCGCCAGGCGCGCGATGAGTTCCTGAATGATGACCGTTTTGCCGACGCCCGCGCCGCCGAAGAGACCGGTTTTGCCGCCGCGCACATACGGCGCCAGCAGGTCAATAACCTTGATGCCAGTCTCAAAGATCTTGGTTTTGGGCTCAAGATTTTTAAACTCAGGCGGGGCTTGGTGAATCGGACGGGTTTCGGTCGTGTTGACCGGGCCTTTTTTATCAACCGGCTCGCCGAGCAGATTGAACACGCGGCCGAGGGTGGCCTCGCCAACGGGCACCGACACCGGCGCGCCGGTATCAACAACCGGCATGCCACGCGAAAGACCATCGGTTGTGCCGAGGGCAACCGCGCGCACACGTCCGCCGCCGAGGTGCTGCTGCACTTCGCCGGTCAGGTGGATTTTGACGCCGCGATGTTCCGTATCAATCTTGATCGCATTGTAAATCGCCGGGAGATGCTCTTCCGGAAATTCCGCGTCAAAAGTTGAACCGATCACCTGGGAAATAGTACCTGTAGCAGCCATAAAAGCTCCATAAGGCTGAAAGATAAAGGCTGAAGGTTGAAAAAAGACTATTCTTTCATCAACCCTTTTTTGGCCTTGACAATAATACTTGTGATAATCGCTAGTAATTCGTCAATCTCTTTGATGAGATAGGCAACCTTTGCCAACGACACCATTTCTGTTGCGATCATCAGACGTAACCAATATTTACTTTCGCGTGCTTCTTTTTGAGCCAGCGAATATTTATGAACAAAATCCCTTCTTGTTTCGCCGGCCATCGCCTCAGCCACATTGGCGCCAATAGAGGTGGCCGATCTCAAAAATTGCCTGCCGACTATAATTCCGTCATGCTCCTGCTTTTTTGCCAGATAACGATAAAGACTGACTGCCCGAATACCAAAATTCAATGTTCTCTCGGACAAATCATAAGGCGTCGCATTATTCATTTTAACCTTCAGCCTTTATCTTTCAGCCTTATGAGCCTGCGTTTTTACTGTAGTGCTGCCACACCGCCCATCAGCTCTGAGAGCTCGCTTGTGATCTGGCTTTGGCGCGCACGGTTATAGTCCTGCGTCAGCTTTTTGACCATTTTGTCGGCGTTATCCGTTGCGCTCTTCATGGCGACCATGCGCGCGATTTGTTCGGATACGGCCGCCTCAATAAACGCCTGAAAGAGCGTGATTTTGACTGTTTTGGGGATCAAGTCCTCAAGCATTTCGTCCGGCGAGGGCGAAAAATCATACGCGGCCTGCTGCGGCGCGGCGTCGTGGCCGCCCGGCGGATGTGCCGCGGGATTGTTATCGCCGGCGATGGCCGAAAGCGGCAGAATATCAATCACGCCCGGACGCTGAACACCGGCCGAGATAAATCGCATATACACGACCTTGACTGCGTCAATGCGATTCTTGATATAGTCCTGCATGTACTGCTCGGCGATTTTTTCAATTTCCTGATACTTGGGATTATCGCCGATGGCCGTATGCGCCTGAACCACCGGCCGCTTGAGGAACTTAAAGTACGCGATGCCTTTTTTACCCGAGACATGAAGTTCGGGCGTTGAGCCGCCGGCCTCTACCTGTCGCAGCGTTTCCTGCGCCAGACGCAACACGCCGCCGTTATAGCCGCCGCAAAGTCCGCGGTTGCTGGTGATCACCAGCACCAGCGTGCGATTGGCTTTCTCAAGATGTTCTTCAAGCAGCGGATGCTCAAGATCTTTGCCGGTCATCTTGACCGAGTGCGCCACACTGGCCATCAACTCGGCTATCTTTCTGACGTAAGGCTTAGTGCCCACCGCACGCTTATAGGCTTTCTGATAGCGCGCAGTGGCGATCATCTGCATCACTTTCGTGATCTTCTTGATGTTTCGCACCGCCTTGCGGCGTTTTGTAATTTCTCGTGCCTTGGCCATGGCTACCTTTGCTTCGCTCAGAATTAAACAGCATCATGTTAAGCAGGAAACCGGAAAGTCATTTCCGCATCACTTGCTTAACCCGTTTAACTCACTCAACTTTTCTTAATCAGTGCCGTCATGCCGTTAAAAGTCTTGATCAATTCCTGAAGCTTGGCCTCAATTTCCGGAGTCAGTTCCTTCTTCTCGGCGATTTCCTTACGCAGTTCCGCGCCGGAGGTGTGGGCATATTCAAGGAAGTCTTTTTCCCACTGCGCCACCGAATGAATCGGAACCTGGTCAAGATAACCCTGCGTACCGGCGTAAATCACCATGACCTGATCCGTCACGGTAAGCGGCTGATACTGCGGCTGCTTGAGGATTTCTACCATGCGCGCGCCGCGATCAAGCTGCTTTTGCGTGGCGGCGTCAAGTTCCGTACCAAGCTGGGCAAACGCCTCAAGTTCGCGATATGCCGCAAGGTCAAGACGCAGCGATGCGGCGACCTTTTTATGCTTCATCGCCTTGATCTGTGCCGAGCCGCCCACGCGGCTGACGGAAATACCGACGTTGATGGCCGGGCGCACGCCGCCGGCGAACAGATCCGGCTCAAGATAAATCTGGCCGTCCGTGATGGAGATCACGTTCGTCGGAATGTATGCGGAAACTTCGCCTTCCTGCGTCTCAATCACCGGCAGAGCGGTCAGCGAGCCGCCGCCGTTTTCGTTTGAGAGTTTGCAGGCGCGCTCAAGCAGACGGCTGTGGAGATAAAATACGTCGCCCGGATACGCTTCGCGGCCTGGCGGGCGGCGCAAGAGCAGCGAAAGCTGGCGATACGCCTGAGCCTGCTTGCTCAAATCGTCATAAACGCACAGCGTATGCTTGCCTTTCCACATAAAGTACTCGGCCATCGCGCAGCCTGAATACGGAGCGATATATTGCAGAGGCGCGGCGTCAGAGGCTGACGCGCAAACCACAATCGTATAATCCATTGCGCCTGCCTTGCGGAGTTGATCCACAACGCCGGCCACGGTTGATTCCTTCTGGCCGATGGCAACATACACGCAGATGACCTCATCCGGCGTGCCTTTGAACTGTTTTTGGTTGATGATCGTGTCAATCGCAATGGCGGTTTTGCCGGTTTTGCGGTCTCCGATGATCAATTCGCGCTGGCCGCGGCCGATCGGAATCATGCCGTCAACGGCCTTGATGCCGGTCTGAAGCGGCTGCTTAACCGGCTGACGATCCGCAATGCCCGGAGCGATGATGTCAACTTTGCGGTGTTCGGCCGCGGTGATTTCCGGGCCGCCGTCAATCGGCATGCCCAGAGAGTTAACCACGCGGCCGAGCATTTGCTCGCCGACCGGCACGCTCAGCAGTTCGCCCGTTGAGCGGACGGTTGTGCCTTCTTCAATCTTTTTATAATCGCCCAGGATGACCGCGCCGACGGTCTCTTCTTCGAGGTTAAAGACCTGGCCGAAGATATCATTGCCGAAATCAAGCAATTCGCCGGCCATAGCTCCGCGCAAGCCGTAAATACGCGCGATGCCGTCGCCGACTTCAATGACTTTGCCGACTTCCGTCACGTTGAGCTGGCTCTTGTACTGCGAAATTTCAGACTCAAGAACCGACGTGATTTCGTCAATCTTAAATTTCATTCACGCTACCTCATTCAAAAATAACTTCACCACGCAGGCACAAAGACACGGAGAAAAATAAAAATGGATTTAACCACAGAGACACAGAGAACACTGAGAAGACCGAAGACAAAAGATATTTTTTTTATTCCTCTGTGCTCTCTGTGACTCTGTGGTTCATTTATTTTTCGCCTTCTCTGCGTACCTCCGCAATGAATTTTGTTTACTCTATCGCCGCCATGTTTTTCTGCACGCGTTCCGTGCCGCGAGTTTTAAGATGCCGACAAATTTTTTCAAGCTGTGCCTCAACCGACGCATCAATGAGCGTATCGCCTATTTTGACGCGCACGCCGCCGATGAGCGACGGATCAACTTTTGTTTTGAAGTTCGGCGCCTTGCCCGTAGCCTGCGCCACGGCCGACTTAAGCCGCTCGGCAAGTTCACCGCTCAGCTCATGCGCCGAGATCAGCTCAACGGGAATCTGGCCTGAGTCGCGAGCAAGAATGGCCAAAAATCCGTCAATAAAACCATGCAGGAACATCAGGCGGTTACGCAGCGCCATGCTCTTGAGCGTCTCAAGCGTAAGCTGGTTGACCTTGCCGCTGAGCATTTTTTCAAGGATTTGCCGCTGAATATCAGAGGGGACGTCAACCGCCTCAATAAAATCTTTGAACAGGCCGCCGGCGTTATAGAGTTCGCTGATGCTGGCCACATCCTCCTGAACTTCCGCCAGCACGCCCTGCCTGCGCGAGACATTGATCAACGCCTGAGCGTAAATCTCGCCAATCGCCTCTACCTGATAATCTGCTTCTGCCATGATCGTTTTTCGCGTTCTGTTATTTTCCGGGAGCCAGATTTCCGCGTCTCCGCGTTATCGTGTCTCCGCGTCTGCCTTTAATTTCTCGCGGCCGCCAGTTCACCCAGCGATTCTTCAACAAGGCGTTTTTGATCCTCAACCTTGACTTCGCGCTGAAGGATTTTGCGCGCCACAGCCGTGCCGAGTTCAGCGGCATGCTCATTAATTTCAGAAATAGCCTGCTGCTTGGCCGCATCAATTTCCTGCAACGTGCGGCTCTTGAGCGCTACGGCTTCCGCCTCGGCCTGCGTGCGAATGGTGTCCGCAAGCTTCAATGCATCAGTTTTGGCCTGCGCCAGGGCTTTGGCGCCCTGCTGCTGAACTTCAGAAATTTTCGCCTCAAGTTCCTTTGTGGTCTTTTCGGCATCCGTTTTGGCTTTGGCCGCGGCCTCAAGACCTTCGCGGATCGCCTGTTCACGGCTCTTAAGGCCGCTGAGGATTGGTTTCCACGCGGTAGCGCGAAGAACGGCCAGCAGCGCGACAAAAATCAGAATCGTAAAGATGGCCGTGCCAAGATCAAGATCAACCAAACCGCCCTTGCTGTGGCCAGGCGCTTCGCCATGACCGGCCGCTTCGCCGTGTACTGCGCCTTGCGCGGCGCCATGCTCAACCGCAGCCGCGGCATTTTCCGCCGCCGGAGCCGCATGTTCTTCCTGTGCCCATACGCGCGGCGCCGCCACAACGATCATGGCCAGCACCGCCATCAGTAACCATATTTTGCTTAACTTCATATAACTCCCGCACGCTGAAATGCCCGGGCCATCCGTTGACCTCAGGTTCACATGCTACTCACCACCCGGCGAGTCATCAATGATTCCGCATCACCCGAAAACAGCACGATGTTCAATCGTGCGTGGCCGGCTGAGCCTTGAGCCGCATACGCCGCAGATTACAGAATGTCCGCCTCAAGAATCAGCACAGCCCAATCGCCGGCCGGGTCGCGGGCGTTAACCCGCGACCCGCCGACATTGTGGTTGACTTACTGAGCGGCGCCGGTGCTGATCTTGTTCATCATGATCAGGGCGATGATCAGCGCGAAGAAGGTAAAACCTTCAATGAGCGCTGCGGCGATGATCATGTTCGTGCCGATTGAGCCCTTGGCTTCCGGCTGACGGGCGATAGCTTCAACGGCGTTGCCGCCGATGTTGCCGATGCCGCGCGCGGCGCCTGACACAATCACGCCCACGCCGACCATGATGCCGGCGATACCAGCGGCGCTGCCGATCGGAATAGCCCACGAAGAAGCTTCAGCAGCAAGCATAGCGAGATCTACCATAAAAACTCCCTGGCCTTTTGGGCC
Source organism: uncultured Phycisphaeraceae bacterium (assembly GCA_964610975.1). Classification (GTDB taxonomy): domain Bacteria; phylum Planctomycetota; class Phycisphaerae; order WQYP01; family WQYP01; genus CAZSYN01. The sequence continues at coordinate 256,545 of CAZSYN010000006.1, read as the reverse complement.
CTTGCGACATCCTGCGGGGGTAAATAACCGCCGATGTCCTATGTATATCTCCGACGTTCAAAAAAAAGCGGGCCGGCGTCGGCTACCAACCCAAATTCGTTAACGCAAGACATAAACGCCTGCGTAATTTTTGCTTTCTTCACCAAGTCTCTGCGATTCCGCACCCTGTTAAGCAAGAAAACGAGTTAAACAAGAGGCATGACTATCATCTCATTCCCAGGCAAACCTGTTTTCCTGCTTCGCCCGTTGCTCAACCTGCTTAACCATTTAACTCGCTTAACTCTTCTCCATTAATGTTCCGGCGCTACCGCACTGGCAATAAACAGCGTCGTCAAAAACGTAAAAATATACGCTTGAAGGAAGCAGACAAAAAGCTCAAGACAGCTCAGCGCCGCGCAACCCGCGATCACCACGATGCCCACGCCGCTCATGGCCAGCACGCTGGTAAACGGGATCAATCCCACCAGCGCCGCCAGCAACAAATGACCGGCAAGCAGGTTGGCGAATAAACGCACGGCCAGCGAAAACGGCTTAACAAACGTGCCGAAACCTTCAAGCACCAGCAGAAACGCCCACAGCGCCACATCAAGCACCGGGTTGCCCACCTGCGGATGCGGCGCGTAATTCCAGATGTATTTAAGAAAACCCACCGGAATTGCCGTGGCCAGCGGAAGCCCCTTCGGCGCTGCCAGCGCATGTGCCGAATGCAGATGCTCGTGATCAACTTCAACATGGCCCTGACCGTGCCCCTCATGCCCGTGGCCATGACCAAAATGTGGATCAAGCGTAGGGTCCATTGCGATGCGGATCTGCTGAGTAATGCCGCCAAAGTGGATCATGAAAAACGCGCAGAGCGCTAAAGCCGCGGTAATGTTGATATTGGCCATTGCCGATGCGCCGACGTGCTTGATGCCCAGCGCCAGCTCAACAATCGGCGTGACGGGGATCATCCCCAGCAGGTTATTGAGCAGGATGAAGAAAAACAGCGTCCAGAGAAACGGCGTAAACCGGTCCGCATGAACGCCCAGCGCGGGACGGAAAACTTCCGTGCGCAGGAAGCTCATAATGGCCTCAAAGAAATTCCGCGCGCCGCGGGGCACGGGATCTTTTTTGGCCTGAGCGCCAATCAACGGAAAGAGCACCAGCATGACCACCGCCACAACGACGGTCATCAGCATGTGATTCGTAAAGTTAAAGGTAAAAGAACCGATTTTGAACGAAAAGAACGTGTGCGGCAGAACATGGCTGATCAAGTCAGTTTCTGCAAGCGGAAGCGATGGCACAAGCATCATGTTTCCTATATCCACATTCATCCTGATTGTGTTGACCCTGCTGGCTCTGGTTCACACAGATTTGTCGCCAGTAAAAAGGTCATTCTCGGCTCGCGAGCCAAACTTCGCAAGCGATTCGGACCAATTTTTTGATCCTAGCGGCCCCACGCCGCCGCTTGCCTGCTACCGATAAAAAAAACGGGCCGCTTCCCACAAGCGGCCAATTTTTTTATTGACGATCGCAACGATTTGAAATGTACGCCATGACGGCCGTTTCCGCGGCAAGCAACGGGAAATACATGCCCAGCGTCCAGTAAGTCAGCGGCATTTTGGCCAGCGCCCATCCCGGACCCAGCGCCAGGAATGTCCCGGCCAGAATCGTGCCGACACGCAGCGCCATGCCCAACAGAGACATCTGTGCAATTTTAAGGGCATCTTTGCGCCAGCTCAGCGCCACCGGAAGACCCGAGAGGATACCGCCCACGATGGCCACGATACCGGCGGCCAACATTTCGCGGAAGTAAAAACTGATACCGAATGACATCGTAACCACATAACCGATCAGCGCGGTCACACCCACTGCCAAAAACGGCACTGAGACCAGAACTGTTGCCGGATTCAGACGAAAATGCAGACTGAACCCGATATGCTCATCTGAACCGCTTGCGTGAATTTGTTCACGATTGGCGGCAGCAGAAAAATTGCGACGGCCTGTAGAGCTCGCCACGGTGGAAGAAACCGACAGGTTGTTCTCCATCAAAACGGACATCGTGCAGACTACCTCAAAAAAGACTCTAAAACTTCACACATCAACGGCGCCGAAATCATAAGTTTTATTTGTTGTACTTCAGCGCTTCCTTAAGTATCAGGTACAAACTGCCGACTATAGCTATAACAGTCATGGTGATGGCGGCTTTATTGCCCCAGCCAAAATGGCGATCAAGGCCGTATCCCAGCCACCACATCAACCCGACTGTGCCTGCCATCTGTAATCCCAGGCCGGCAATCCGCCACGGGTTATCAGAGGAATCAGCAGTCTCTTTGTTCTCTTTACTTTTCAGATCCTCATGATGACTCGGCAATCCGGCCGTCCGCGATGCCATGTCATCAATCCAGCTTTTCTTTTTTTGCGGATCAGGCGGTTGTGTCACGCTAAATAGCTCCTTACTACTGCCTAATTCGCTAGCAACTTTGTACTCTTTTTCTCGCTCTACGTCAATGATATTGTGCCTGATTTCACAATGTGCTCACACTCTCAAAATGCATTTTTCACATGTAAAACATCTACTATTAGCATGACACATCTTTAACTACATGCCAATAATACATTTATAGTGCCATTTTATAAGTCCGTATTTTATCACCCTGTGTGATAACTCCAGCAAAAAAATCCTCACTCACACGCAAATACACAAGGAGTTTTCGGCCCTGATAAATCCGGGTAGGATAAGTACTCATACCGGTATTTGATTTTTTCAGGAGTTTTTATGGCTGGGCAAATCAAATTGGCCATCGTCGGTTGCGGCAATCAGGCGCGTTTTCATGCGGCATGTCTGGCGGCCGTCCCCGAAGCTCAGGTTGTGGCGCTCTGCGATATCAACCCGCAAGCGCTTGATCGTTACTGGCATGAACAATTCAACGGCGACAAAAACATCCGCCGCTATACGGATTTTGACAAGCTGATCAAAGATCCGCCAAAAGGTTTGCGCGCCGTGGTTCTTGTTACGCCGCACACCGTGCATTTTCCGCAAGCCATGCTGGCGCTGGCCAACGGTTATGACGTGCTGGTCGAAAAGCCGATGGTCACCAGTTCTTCCCACGCGCGCCAGCTTGCCCAACAGATCAAAAAGACCGGCCGACAACTTCAGGTTGCTTTTCAGGCGCCGTATACCGCGGAGTTTGCCTATATCCGTGAGCAGATTCAGCGTGGCGTGCTTGGCGAACTTCAGACCATTTCCGCCGTATCTCACCAAAACTGGACGACGCTCAGCGCCGGAACATGGCGGCAAAATCCGAAACTCTCCGGAGGCGGACAAATGTACGATACCGGCGCCCATGTTTTTAACGCCATTGCCTGGCTCATAGACCGCCCCGTTGTGGAGGTTTACTGCCAATCGCTCAATAAAGGAACTCCGGTTGATATCAATGCGACCATGACCATTCGCTGGGAAGGCGATGTGTTGGGCAGCGTCACCATTTCCGGCAATACGCCCGGATGGCAGGAAGGAATCTGGATCGCCGGCGAAAAGGGGCGCATCGCCACCGGCATTCATGGCGGCCGGCTTGAGCATTACGACCAGAAAGGACACCTCATCAAGTACCCGCGCGTCACGCAGACCAACTACACGCCGATTGCCAATTTTGTTTATTCATTGCTGGGCATGGCCACGCCATGTTGCCCGGTGCGTTACGGCATTTTGCATAGCTGGCTGATGGACGCGCTCTATAAGAGTGCCAAAACGCACAAGCCAGTTAAGCTGACGGAGCCTCCGCTCAAGGGTTTTCCGCCGCCGCCACTAAACCGGGCCGGCAATCGTAAGGATGACAACGGAGAAGTTGAGTTTGTCTGGATGCCTTGTTAATCAAGTAGGGGTTAGGGTTGAGGGGACAGGCGTCAGGAAAGGCGCACCGCGTCTTTCTGCTTCCTGTCCCCTGACCCCTCACTCCTGACCCCTAGCGCTCAAAAGGATTCTCATGATTCCCATTCGTGCCGATGCCATTGCCGTCTACGTATACCGCCAGCCTGTGGCCAGCGAGCTTGAGTTTCTTCAAATTCGCCGCAGCGAGCTGACCGGCGAGTATCATCACTCCTGGCAGATCGTTTACGGCGGCATTGAGGGTGACGAAACACCCATCGCGGCAGCACTGCGCGAACTGAAAGAAGAAATCAGCCTGCTTCCGCAGAACATCATCCGCATGCTTCAGGTTGAGTACATTGAGACTTTTTATTTTCAGCCCAAAAATTACATCACGATGATGCCGGTTTTCTCCGTAGAAATCGGCATGAACACGCCGCTGACGCTCAATCATGAGCATGACGGCATCCGGTGGGTCAAACAGGCCGACATCAGCACCTTTTTCATGTGGCGCAGCCAGCGCGAAGCCCTCGCGGCCATCGTTGACGAGATCCTGCACCCGAGCCTCGCACATGATTTTTTAAAAATTGATATCGGCTCGCAGAAAAAGTGAGTCAAGCAAAAAATATGCTCAAAAACCCTTATTTTTACGCCTTTGCGTAAAAACTAAGAAAAATATCGGTAATTCTCGATATGACACGCCCTTATACCGACAGGGCAAAAAATGGCTATTGAGCCCAAAAATAAGGGGATTATGCTGTTTTCAGGTTCCTGACAGGAGCCTCGCAAAGGCCAGAGCCGATTCTGAGTGCGTTTGCCTCAGGATTTGATGCCAGGACGGCATCCTACGGGCATCAGGGAGTGCGAGACTTCATAGCAGGCCCCGAAAGCAATCTGTTTGTCCGGTTGTTGCGGCGCTGATACGCCGCGGTAAAGAAGGTCGCCGGTAATAGACAGTTTGCTCTTGGCCGCCTGGTGGGATCCTGAAAGGTTACGCTTTTATGCGTACGGTTGAGGCTGTTCGGACGTACCTGGAGATTCCGGATCGCAGGAATTTCCGCCCCGCGTATGGCAGGATCACCGGCCTGCGGATGGAGAGAATAAAATCTCCGGCTCCTTCGTTTTACCGGTTCCTGTACACCAGCGTCGGCAAGGCCAATTACTGGACTGACCGCATTCGGTGGACGGATGAGCAGATTAATGGCCACTTCCGCCAGGACCACGTTTTCTTTTACGCCGTTTACGTTGATTTTAACCCGGCCGGTTATTTTGAGCTTGTACGCCTTGATGACGGCGGATGGGAAGTCAATTACCTGGGCATCATGCCTGATTTTCAGGGAATGGGCCTGGGGCGGCATGTGCTTTCGACGGCCGTGAACCTTTGCTTTATGCAGGGCGCGCGCCGCGTTCAGCTTGATACTTGCACGCTTGATCACCCGGCAGCCAAACATCTTTACGAAAAAACCGGCTTCGTACCCTATAAGACAGAACGCTACCTGCGTTCATTGCCAGAGCACGAAGATCGCAGCGAATGGATTAAGGCCGCCGAGAGCCAGGAAATCACGCTGGCATTGGCCGCAGTTTAATCATCAGCAGTCAGCCATGTGCCATCACGCCGCCAGAGCGCAAGAGAGGGTGCGCTTTGGCGGTTATTTTTGCTTGTTGCGATATATCCGGGTTTACAGCGCGATCAATTTACAATTCACGTTGAGAGATTTTGCCGATTGCGCCAGGACCTGATCCGCCGTCAGCAGTATTTCGCGCTGACTGTGCGCACATGCAAGATGAACAGCATCGGCCGCTCGTAACTGCGTGCGAAATGTTGTCAGCCAGTCATACGCTTTTTGATAATCCGTAACGGTAATTTCCCGCATGGTGAATAAATTATCGTCAACCAATTGCCGGAACTGGGCCAGCACCGCACGAGCGGAAGCGGCATTTGATTGGCCGGTACGTGTTTTAATCGCCAGCGCCGAGGCAAGCTCAACCTGAACCAGCGGCGTAAGAACGCGAGCGGAATAACTATTGAGCACGCGAAACGCGCGGGCATGTAAAGGTTCCGGACACAGGTAGGCAACCAGTACGCTTGTGTCAATATATGCCACAGTGATCAATACCTTTCCCGCCGGCGCATGTTGATCACCGTTTGGCTCATGGGTGATCCGGCCATTTTAAGCGTCTTATGAAAAGCGGACAGATCGGGCAGTTTACGGCGCGTGGCCGGTTCTGGAGGAACAATCCGGGCGACTGTTTTGCCGCGCCGGGTTACTTCAACAACTTCGCCCGACTGCGCAGTATTGATCAATTTGGCCCAGCGCTGCCGGGCTTCTCTGACACTGACCTGAATCATCGCGCACACTCCTGTGTACGCATATTGCGTACACAATAAGTATCGGATTTAGGCAGACTAAAGTCAATCGGAAATTAAAAGAAGTAATGGCAGTTAATGCCGGTAAAATTTAATACGGCAACTGAAATACGGCTTTGCTGATGAGCACAAATCCCAGGGCAACCATGGAGATAAGCCCCATGCCGCAGGCAAAGCCGGCCATCAGCACCGGGGCGTATTCGCGCCAGCGCAGGCCGAAGCGTTTTTCAAAATAAACGCGGCTGAGCATCGCGCCGACCATCTGCGGAATAATGCCGGCCGCAATACCGGCGCCAAGCCCGCGCACAAGGCCGTAACAGAGCATCACCGGCGCGCCACAGAAGGACAGCACGCCATAAATTCCCACACCGGCCAGCGTAGAGATGCCGATGACTTCCGGCTTGAGCGCCTGATAAAACGGCGAATTGCCGCCAAGCGTTGAGGAATGCGTCAGCGCGGTCTGGCGCGCCTGTAATTCCCACATTTGATTGGCATACGGATACTGCGCCGAGGGTATCGGCGCAATGCTCCAGAGATACTGTGAAAAAATAATCGACGAAATCATCACCACCGGAAAAATCACCAGTTCCGCTTTAATGATGCTGGTGATTTTTGTGCCCGTAAGCTCAAGCGTGCGAAAACCCAGCACAGAACCGGCGTAATTCTGAATCGGAATCGGCGCAAACCAGATCCCTACGCCGCGATAACCAAAATTTTGCGAGAGAATAAATGTCGCCTCGCGCACCATCGGAATCTCAACCCACTGGCCGGCGATTCCCTCCATGCGCGCCGCGACATAACTGATCACCGGCGTGTACACAAAGCCGTACCCGATAAGAATCCACAACGGAAAATCCGGCACGAGCCATTTGCACGCGGCGATGTAAATCAACGTTGAGCCTAAATAAATGACCAGCCCTACCCAGATCGGAAAATCGCCGCGCCCTTCCGGAGGATGCGTCAGCCGATACCAGGCGGAATTTTGCTGCGCATCCGGCGCGCCTTGCGCTGCGCCGGCGGCATCTTTTGTCGCAGGCTCAAGAGCCATGCGTGATTTTTTACTTTCGCGCAGGCCGACAAACACGTGATAAAAACCGATCAACGCGATGGCCAGCGAAATGCCGATGCCCACCGAAAGATACAGATCAAGGTAATTATTGAACTGCGTATCAATCGCGTCCATTCCGGGCCGCCAGCTTGGCAACTGGCCTGTGCTTTGCAAAATCGGATTGGCAATCCACGTGACAACCATGCCGAGGAATGAGCCAAGCACGGCAAAAAACGGCAGAACCATGCCCAGAAGAATATTGCCGAGATCAAGCGAAAGCGTCACCGGCGTGGCCGGCAGCGTGCCCTGAAGATTCTGCGTAAAATCAACAAAGGTCAGCGGCAGCGGCTGAATCGGCTTGGCCAGGAATGTGCCGGAGATGGCCGGCACGCCGATATATAAAAAGCCAAAGAGCATGCCGATCATGCCGCCGATAGAAAAGACGCGCCAGCGCCAGGTTTGTTCGCCGGAGGTTGATTCCGCCAGCGCCGTCACGCCCATTGCGCCCACCGGCGCCATCGGAAACGGCAGACGCTCAACATCAGAAGTCACGCGGAACAAAACATAACCGAGGCCAAAATTATCAATGCGCGCCAGCAGATTGCCGGCCACAATCATAAGAATCGGCACCAGCCACGCGCGCTGAAAAAAGGATCGCGTAGCCAAAACGTCACCGCCTGGCGCAACCCATGACGGAATCCACTCGGCCACGCCCATCATGCGCGCCGGATCGGATTGCGCGTAATACTGCGTCCATAACAGCCCGGTAAACGGCGAGGAAATCGCCGCGCCAGCCATATAAAACAGAATAAAAATCTCAGGCCGCTTAAGCGTGGTAAATGATCGCCGCGCCAATTCAACGAACAGGATCACCGTGACCCATCGCGCCGCATCGCCAAGCCCCATGCCGGCCAGCAATCCCAGGTAAATGCTCGCTGGCATCATCACCATGCCGATGAAGATGCATCCGATAACCGACCGCGCATTAAAGCCGTCAACAAAAGTTGCCGGCGGCGTCATCAGGTCGCGATATTGTGCCAGTTCCTTATCTGCTCGCATAACGTTATTAGCCGAAGAAACACCAAATACAAAAAAACAGTTTAATCGCAGAGATCACTGAACGTACAAGATCACACGAAAACAATGACGCAACCAACAAATAAAACGCGAATCACGAAACTCAAAACGCGAAACTTTATGAGTCAAAAAAAACACCTTTGTTTCGCGTTTGGCGGTTCGTCTTTCGCGTTTTCCCTCTTTGTTTGTCATTTTACACGCACGTCCTGTGATCTCTGTTTACTCTGTGCCCATTTTTATCAGTTCGCATCCGCGGCCGATTTATCCGTTGTTATATCAGCCGTGCGCGCCGGCGGCGACGAATCTTCCGCCTGTGCAAAGAGTTCCTCTGACTGCGCGATATACTGGCGCACCATCGGCGGCGCAACCTGCCGCCAAAGCAGGAACTGCTTGCGAATCTCAACCAGGAACGGCCGGTTGAGCCGATACCATGTGGCCGGGTTGCCCGCTTCGCGCACCAGCGTGATGCGCACCTCATACACGTGCGGATCATCCGTATCATGAATCGCAAGCCAGAAAGACTGAATCACGCCCAGATCATACGGCGCAAGCCACACGCGGCAGCGCAATCCGCGCGTTGAGCGCGAAGCAAAAGACTGAATATGATCGGCCGTAAATCCGCCGCTGCCGGCCTGCGTGATGGCGACAAGAAATTCATTGATAAACGCGCATACGCCGCTGGCGGCCTCGTGATTGACCGTAAACGGCAGATCAACCGCCAGCAGATCGCCGGTGGGTTTCGGCAACCGCCAGTCGCGCTGTAAACTTGGCGCGGCAAGTCTTGATGCCGCGCGCGCCGGCCACAGGGATGACAACATCACCAGACCCAGCACAAGCCCCATCGTCATGATCGCCGACGTTGACGAGTAATTCAGATCAACGCCGCGCATCATGCCAAACGAGCTGAGAATTGTGGCCAGCCCTTGCCCCATGATGTATCCGAAAACCACCCCCAGCGTGCCGAGAGCGGCTGCCTCAACCAAAAACAGCATGCCCACATGCGCCGGGGCAAGCCCGATTGATGTATACACGTGAATTTCGCGCGTGCGCTCCGCAACCGCGCCGAGCATGGTGTTGAGCACAATCACTCCGGCAATCAGCAGCGGCACCCAGATGCGGCTGAGATTCTGCGGCTGCCATGATGCGGCGGCGTTATAGCTGCTGACATGCCGGCCATCCGAAACCCACACGGTAAAGGCGCTGCGACGCGCAAGATTCTGCGCCAGCGGCACGGCATCTTTGGCCTCGGCCGGCCTGAGCATCACGCTGGTAAGCCGCGCGCCGAGACTTTGCGCCAGGGAAGCGGGGATGATTGCGCATCGCCGTGGAGAAAGAAAATGATATGATTGCTCAAGTACCTGCGTGCGCTGATTCTGATTGCGGCTCTGCGCGGATGCCTGCTGCGCAAAGCCCGCGGCCGGATCAAGCGGAAACATGTCATCGCCGGTGAGCTGGCGCACATGGGATGCGCCTTCGTTACTGAAAAATCCCGCAACCGTCACGCGCCGCCCCAGCACAAAAACATCCGTACCCACGCGCAAAGCAGGCGACGCAAGTTCCGCCGGAAGCAGGATCACATCATCACCCGTGGCAAGCCGCGCAAAGCCGGGCAGTGTTTTTTCAATATCTCCCGGCTGAAAAAAAGCCTCGTTGCCATCAAGTCCCAGCAAACCGTTCGCGCTGAAAATTGTACGTCCGTCAGCCGACGTGACCGGCAAACTCCACGTATTCTCCGGCCGCTCTGAGGCATGCCAGTAACGCGCCGCCACAAGCCCGCCGTCACCGGCTAAAGATCGCGCAAGCGTCAGCGTGTCATCCGGAAACGTGCGCCAGCCGCGCCCGCGCAGCAATATTCCCGGCGGCGCATTCTCCGGCGCGCGCGCCACCGGCGAGGGCGAAAGCGCCAGGCTCTCGCTGACACCGGTAAAACAGAGCAACGTAAAAGTCACCAGCGCAATCGTTACCAGCGTCAGTGTAGTGCGCAGCATTCTCCGGCGCATATTTGAGAGTCCCAGGCGCATCGCCGCGCCGAGAACCGACATGCGCTTGAGGTTGGCCTGATGCGCACTGATCGCCTGCCCGCGCAAGTGTGCAATTTCTTCCTCAAATTTCCCAAAGAGAATAAACACCACAATGCCCGAAAGCAGTAAAATCAGAAATGCCAGCAGAATCATCAGAGGCGCGGAACTGATTCTGAATGCCGGATGACACCAAAGTGCGCCGATCATGACGCAGAAGATTCCCGTAAACCAGGCGATCTGCCGGTAAACATTGGTCGCGCCGATGACAAGCCGCTCAAGAAAAAAACTGAACGGAATAAGCCCCAGCAGAAGAAAAATCACACCATAAATCACGCCATTGCTGGTGCTGATGAGATTGGTATAAATCTGCGCCTCAAGACTCCACGCGCCGCGCGCGTGAGCAAACCATGCTTCGTAATTTTGTTCCTCTCGCGCCTGTGCGCCAAGCCGCACCTGCTCGCTGGCGCGCTGATGCAGTTCCTTCATCAGTTCGCTTGAGATGCCGAAACTCTCAAGGCTGTTTTTGCGCTGCGTGTTGAGCGCATGAAGATCAAGCACCGTCTGCCAGACCGGCGGCGAGGGCAACTGCGCAGACGTAAATCCCCGGCCATCCGGCGTTTTGTCATCCGCATTAATCAGCAGCATACGATTCGTCACATCGCCGCGCGCCACGAGAATCTGCCATTGCTGATGCGGCGGAATAAACACGGCCGCCATTGCGCCGGCCGCATAAACAGACTGCTGCTGCATGTCGTCACGGCGCCGCGCATCAAGCACGCGCACGCGATCAAGCTGATCAAGATAACGCGGATCAAAAAGGCCAAAAAGATCAACGCGCTCGGCCGCAAAAACAGTAACCCGATATTTCTGCGACGGGCTAAGCTCAAAAGGATTGCTCAATCCGCCCCGCGTTGTCATCACGCGTTCCGGCAATCCGTCAGCGCCAAACTGGCAAGCCTGCATGCTATAACGCGCAGCGCGCGGCAGGCCCACAAGCCGCACGGAACCATCAGCCCGCGTGAACGACCAATCCGCCGCGCGCACGCCCTGCAAAGCAGGCAGCGGTTGATTGTCATTTTTAAGAATCTCCGCGCCGACCAGATATTCCCCGGCCGCCAGCCGCGGAACCGTTTCTCCCAGTGTGCGTTCAAGAACAAATACGTCCTGATTTCCGGTGTTGTATCCCAGATCAGCCCGGCCATAAAAACGCGGATCAACCAGCACGCCCAGAGAATTTTTCTCCCGCGATCCCAGCAACAGCCAATACAGATCCTCAAGCTGCGCGTGAATATTGTCCCAGTTGATGCGATCACTCACATCGCCCGGCGTATCCATAATGCCCGACGAATCAAGAATCGTCGCAAACGCCCCGGCCGGCTGCCCGCGACTCAACGCCACATCGCTGGCAAATCCGCGCGGAATGACAAAATAACTCTCAAGCGAATTAAGCGGCAATATCGCATCCGGATCAAAATGAGAATCCGCAAATCCCTGCGCAACCGAGTAATCGTAATAGCGGCGAATGCCGCCGCCAAAATCAGCCATGCGCCCGGCAAGTTCTGTTGAATTGCCAAAATTCGACCGCGTAAAAAAGCTGAACCGCTGCGCGCCGCTGGTCAGCGCCAGCTCAATATGCAAAATTGCTTTGCGTTCGCCAATCTGCCTGCGGATATCCGCACGCGCCTGGCGCACGCGGCATTCCTGCTCCTGAAGATCACGATCCCGCGACCACGCCGGCAACGCTCCTTCCGCGGCCGCGGTTATGTAAGATTGATATTCCGCCACGCGATGATGCCGCAACACGGCGTAGCTTGCCGATGACAATTGTGTTTTTTGATTCGCAAGCGCAATGACTTTTTCGCCGCCCGCGCCGCTGAGCCGCAACTGCTGAAGTTCGTCTTCGGTTTGTGAGGTCAGCCGATCAAGTTCATCGCGCAGGGCCTGCGCCACATCGGCATGACTCAGGGCATCAAATTTCCCAGCCGCGATTTCCGCGAGCCCTGTCACCAGTTCGCCGCTGGCCTTGAGCTTTTTATGGGCATCAACCGAGGCAGTCTCCGCATCAGCAATTGTCTTAAACGGCTCTTCCTCGCGCGCCATCAGATCCAGAAATTCACGCGTGCCGCGAAACATCCACTCGTCGCCGGCCGTCAGCACCAGCAGTACGGAACATCGCGTCTGTTCCTGCATCAATCGCCGCGCCAACTCAACTGCGGCCGCCGCATTAAGCGCCTGCTGCGCCCCCGGCGCACGCGCAAGCACCTGACTGCTGGCGTCATAACGCGCCTGAACCGCCACAAGCTGATCAACCCAGGGCGAAGCAATTCCCGATGGTGTATTTTGCCGCCCCGGCACAAGCACCAGCAGATTTTCCGCCGTGACGTTGCGCCAGAGCACATGGACATGAATTGTCAGCCGCGCAAGTTCGCCATGCCTGATCGCATGCGTCAGCGCCGCGTCATCAGTATAAAATCGCGGCATACCGACGGGAACATTCGTATTGAGTTGCAGAAACGGCTCAACGGTTTGTTGCGGCTCGCCGAGAAAAACAATTCCGCGCGGCCCCAGGCTTGCGATCGTCTGCCATGACGCCGCCGCCGATATCTCAATGGCCACCCATGCGCCGCGCACTTCTTTACCGCGCAATTCCTCAAGTCTTCCACCTGGCGCGTAGACGATATCCGCAGTGGCCTCGTTACCCGCCAGCGCAGGCGCCTGCGCGCCTGCGGGCGCCAGCGGGTATAGGGCCAATTTTGTTTGGGGATTTTTGGGATCTGCCGCCCAGCTTTCGCGCACCTGCGGCACAGCCATCAAAAAAGGCTGTCGCCATACCGGCCGACCCGTGATTTCCGTCAATCGCTTCGCCAGGTAATCCGCCGATTGCACGGCGCCTTCAGAACCGGCCGCTCGGCTAACGCTTCCGGGAACTTCCGAACGATTCTCCCGGCCAAATTGTTCAAGATTTTCTACATCACGGCGGATATCCGCCACCCACGCCGGCGCAGTTGTTTGCGCGCGCGCCGCAGAACTCCACATCATCGCCAAAATCACAAACCACAGGCAGCAAAACAACCCACGGGCAGTGCGGAATTTCCCGACCTCCCTGCCAGGCATCAGTTCACGGTGGCTTTTGTGATCAAGCTTGATTTTCACACCACCCAATTTACCACAAGCCGCCCGCTTACTCTCCCAGTTTTCCTTCAAGAGTACCGCGGATTTCCTGCTGCACAAACGTCACTTCGCCGCTTACCAGATCCATTGTGACTCCGCGCGCGGAAGTTGTGCCGCTGACATTGCTTGAATTGACCGCCTGAAATTGCAGCGGCTCGCCACGAGCGGTCATCTTGTGTTTCTGCATATCAATTTCGGCCGCAATCGCCGTCAGGTCATAATGCGCGCCGCTGATATCAAATTCGCCAACCGTGCCCTTGTCCATTGTGACCCGGCTGATGCCGCCGCCTTCGCCGCCCACGCCAAGCGCCATCGGCGAGCTTGATCCGCGCGTTGAGAGATAGGCCGTCAGTTCCTGCGTGGCCATCTGAATCGGCTGCGGTTTTTCGTTGGCATTGCGCACACGCCCCGGCCGGGTTGATACGGCCGTGCCCGGCAGCGCAATCTTCATTTCCTGATCAGGCTGGTGCTTCATCACCACATTTTTATTCAGCCGCACCATCCCCTGCGGACTGCTGTACACCAGCGAATCATCCCAGCTAAATGCCGTATCGCCGCGCATGGCCTGCGTGGTGGCTTTGGGGTCCTGCGGCCGATGATCGCTCACCAGCATATCGCCCGGGCCGCTAAGCGTGAGCGCCTGCGACGCTTGAACATAGCGCAGCCGCAAACCATTGCCGCGCCGTTTGCCGGTCGCCTGATCCTTGCCCTCAATCAGCAGCATCTGCATGATCGGTTTGCCGTCAGCGCTCAGTTTGGCGCCCTCAACACGGATATTGCCGGAGGCCAGAATTTCCGTCAGTCCGCCTTCGCCGCGCGTCACGCCGGCATCATGCGCGCCACCCATGATCACCTGCATCTGGTCGCAAAACATGCGGCTGACTTCGTCAGTTTTATCAACCAGCGCAGTCTCAATATGCCCGTCAAAAGTGGCCGTATTGACCGTGCCGTCATACTTCATCTGCTTGTCCCACTTCACCAGAACGGGGACCGGCTTTACGCCTTTTTTCGCATCGGCCTCGCTGACGTTCTGCACAAGCCTGAATTGCCCGGCCGACGGCGCAAGCATGCTGCGCGTTTTTTGATCAAAAAGAATGACCGGCGCAAGCAACTGATTCTCGCCGCGCGCAAGGCCTGACATTTTTCCGTTGGCGCTCTCAAGGCGCGCCGTACCCGCTTTGGGATCAGCCGTCAGTTTTTCGGCCGTGGCCACGACGGCATCCTGGCCATATCCCTCAAGCAACACCGCCACGCCGCCTTCGGCGCGCAACGCGCGCGCAGCGGCCGACGCCGAAACTTTATTTTCAGCATTGTTGCGCGGCTCAAGGTCCGCCTCCATCACCGGCGCTTTAAGACGCTGCGTAAGCACTTTGCCTGCCGCGCTCTTGTCAACTTCATGATACGTCGCCAGAACATCGCCCTCGGCGCGCATAAAATTAGCGCCGCGCCGGCCCTTGCCGGCAATCAGCGAAGTCTTGATCTCAAGTTTCTGCGACTCAATAGAATCCGTAACCACCACACCGCCGGGCAGGCTGCGATTTGAGTATACTTTCACATCACCCGCGGCCAGCAGATGTTCAAGATCGCGCGCTTCCGTGGCCGTATGCGTGGCGATCAGCGCATCAATACTATGCGCCTCAATGCCAAATTCGGGACTCTTGATTTTAGCGTTACCCGCAAATACCGCCCGTCGCACTTCCGGCTTTTCCTTGCCGGTCTTGTCCGCCACCTGCGCCACTTCAAGATTGAGCGACTCATCCCATCGCGCCGAAACAGGCTGTGCATTTTTGTTATTCGCCGCCGGCGTCATTTCCGCATAACCCGGCCCGGCCAGGCTTACCTGCCCCGTGCGCTGGTTAAACGCAATACTCTTCGCGCGCACCCACCCCATCGTGGCATGCGAAGCCACAATTGTGCCATCCGCCTGCGGCATGAGCTCAAGCTGCTTATCCTGATACGCATAACGAATACCGCCGGCCTTAACCTGCATCTGCTCATCATTGACCACAACAGGTTTGTCAGGCGTGCCGGTTGCTTCAAAAACGAGCCCGCGCACATCCGCGGCGGCAACCGGCCGCATCTCCATTGATCCCACCCACTGCACAACCAATTCTTCATTGCCGCCGGCAATTCCTTCAGATGCACGGGATGACGCATTGCGGTTTGTCGCCGCGACTTTGCGTGTTGCCGCTATCGGCTGACGATCCGCGGCATCATCACGATTGACTGCGGGATTCTGCGCGGCTTTTTCCCGAACTTCGTCAGATCCGCCCTGAAATAAAATCGCCATTGTCTGGGCAACCAGGGTTCGCGCCCCCATTGTCGCTTTGACATCCTGGCCAAAAACAAGGCGGTATGTCGTCTGCTGTTTTTTATCGTGATTTTTGCCGGCCTTGATCGGCTGCTGGCTCATCGTGATTTCCGGCAAGGTATTGCGCGTGACAACAGTTTCCGCAGCGCCGCCGGCCGTAGCCGCCACAGGCCGCGCCGGGGATTCCGCCGATACGCTCTGGCGCCGGCCGAAATTCTGCGGATCCTTAATCGTGATTTTGTCGCCGTATTCAATACGCAGATACTCAATGCGGCTTTGCGCCTGATTAAAAGCAAGCGTCAGGTTTGCGCCGTTAAATGTCACGCCGTCGCCGCGCACGTGAATGCCGCCCGGGCTGCTGATGAGGTTCTGCACCAGGTCAACTTCAACATCTTTTTCCATTGTGATCTGAATTTGCCCCGGCGCCAGGTCATTGCCGGCTTCCGGTTCGCCCGGTTCCTGCGGACCGTAGGTCAGTGTCACATGGCCTGTGAGCGTAATAGACCGTGCCCAGTCGCGCTTATCCTTGCCCGAATTGGGATCAACAATAAGCCGGCCCGCATCGGCCGAAACCAGGATCATGCGCCCGTCGCGCGTATACGCGGCAGCCCGAGGGTCCATTAACACGTAACGGGTTTTGCTTTCCGGCTTGGCGCGATCCGCCGAAACGGTATAGCGCAGGCTGCCGTCAACATCGCGATCCTCAAGATAAAGCCGCTCAATGTCATGCCCTTCGTTAATGCGCGGCGCGGCGGCATCGCCGCCTCCCCGTGACATGTGAAAAGGATCAGAGCCCGTCAGGTACATATACAGCGCAAAGCCGCCCAGAGTCAGCACAAGACCGCCGGTAAAGAGCATGATTTTTTTACGCATGTGTTGCCCTGAGGAACCAAAAACTTACCTGAAGAACCCGACTATTCAATGACACCCGCCGGCAGTAAAGGCGAGTTGAGTCACATTACTGTTGCCGATCAGCGCGTAAAGCGCTCAATAGCCTGCTGCCAAAGACCCATTTCCTTGAGCATATACTCAATGCCGTCGCGCACCGCGCCGTAGCCGCCGGGGAATTTTGTCACATAACGCGCGATCGTGCGAACTTCCTCAGACGCATCGGCCACCGCAATCGGCAAACCCACGCGGCGCATCACCGGCAAATCCGGCAAATCATCGCCAATATACGCAACCTGCTCCGGCCGAAGATTCAAATCTTCAAGCAGCGACTGAAAAACCTCAAGCTTATCGCCCACATTCTGGTACACCATGTCAATGCCCAGTTCCTCGGCGCGATACGATACGACCTGCGATTCCTTGCCCGTGATAATCGCAATGCGCTTGCCCATACGCTCCCAAAGGACAATGCCCGCCCCGTCGCGAACGTGAAATCGTTTGAGCTGCTGGCCGGAATCATCACGAATAATGCCCCCGTCCGTCAGCACGCCGTCAACATCAAGAATCAATAACTGAATATCCATAAACAATGGCTCCTCTCACGCTTAACTTGCGGATTTTTCATTTTCCGCGCGGCCGCATAACACCAGTAAGGCCACAAGGATAATCGCTCCGGCGGACGAAGCCAAACATACTTGTGCTCAATGTTGCTTACGTGAAGAAATCTCAACTTGCGGCAACTATAATCAGGCACAACGCCAAGAGAGGATACGCATGCGGGTAAACCCATTGAGTCGCATTAACAAAATTGTCATTCTGGTACTGATGCTGGCCTTTTCCTCGGCCGCATGGGCGCAATTTCAACTCGGCGCCCCCAAACAGGACGCCAATTTCCCCTCGCGCTCAAAAATACTTACACGCACATTGCCTCAACATACGCAAATTGCTCCCGGCAATACGCTCAACCTGCTCATTGAGGTCCGCATCGCGCCCGGATGGCATCTGCAATCGGCACATCCGCTTGAGCCGCGTTTTAAGGCCCTGCTGCTGACGCCAAAAAGTCAGGATGACATCACCGTTGAAGAAATCCTTTACCCGCAGCACATGTTAATTGACGCCGGTAACTTATCTTCTCAAAAGTACTTAGCGGTTTACGAGAAAACCATTTACCTGCTGGCCAAATTCAAAATTGCCCCCGGCGCAGCCGCCGGAGAGCGCACCCTTGAGGCTACGCTGCGCACGCAGGCCTGCGATGATAATTCCTGCCTGTTTCCGGTCACAACGCCTTTAACGGCAACATTTAACATTGCGCCGGGCGATGCCAAAACAAATCCTGACGCGGCCGATCTTTTTGCCTCTCAGGCCGTTGCCGATCTGCTGGCAAATCCTTTAAGTATGTCCCCGGCCACGACGTCGCCCGCGCCTCAGCAGCAACCCGCCGCGGAAGCTCAGGCCGCCCCCGCGGATTCTTCAGAACTTGCCCTGCTGGCATCCCGCAGCTATCAGCCCGCAGATTCAGACCAGGCGGAATTACCGCTCTGGCAGCTTATCCTTTTTGCCCTTATCGGCGGCATGATCCTCAACATCATGCCCTGCGTGCTACCGGTGATTCCGCTTAAAGCAATTCAGTTGATTCAGCAAGCCCACGGCGACCGCAAACGCGCCGTCATGCACGGACTGGTGTTCTCCGCCGGCGTCATCACCCTCTTTGCGATATTGGCCCTGGTGCTGACAACCGCATTCTCCGGCACCGTGGTTTACGGCAAACAATTTCAGAACGCCGGCTTTGTCATCACAATGGCCATGATCATTCTGTCTTTGGCGCTGAGCATGCTTGGCGTGTGGACCATTAACCCGCCGCAGGCCGTATATCAGGCGGAAGGCCCAAAATCAGGATATGCCGGCTCCTTTTTCATGGGGCTTTTGGCCACGCTGCTGGCCACGCCATGCAGTGCGCCGCTGCTGGGCTCAGTTTTGGCATGGGCGCTGATTCAGCCCAAAATGATCACGCTGCTGATGTTCATTCTGGTGGGCGTGGGCATGTCGCTTCCTTATATACTGCTGACGGCATTTCCCTCAGCGATTGATAAACTGCCGCGCGCCGGTCGCTGGGCGGAACTCCTCAAGCAGGCGCTGGGCATCGTCATGATTGGTGTGACAATCTGGCTGCTGATTCAATTGCCGCCGGCCATTTTGCCCTGGGCGCTCTTTGGCGCGATCATTCTGGGCTTTGTCTGCTGGGCATGGGGACAATTGCCAAATCCCACCGGTTCTCGCTCTCACATCTGGGGCATGCGTAGCGCGGCCATCGGCATCGGCCTGTGCCTGACCGGTGCGCTTTTTTATCTCGCCAAGCCTGTTGCGGACACAGCAACCGAGCAAAAATGGCAGCCGCTGAGCATTAAACTGATTGACGATGCGCTTGCCGCTGGCCGACCCGTAGTCGTTGATTGGGGAGCTGATTGGTGCTGGAATTGCATCGTGCTTGAGAAAACCGTCCTCTCGGCCGAGGATGTTCAGAAACATTTTGCCGACAAAAACACCCTGCTGCTCAAGGCTGATTTAAGTCACAGCAATCCGCTTGGCGAAGATCTGCTGGCCAGGCTCAATACCCGGGCGATACCGGCACTGGCGATTTTTTCGCCAAAAGATCCGCTGCGGCCAGTGGTTCTGCGCGACGGATATACCCGACAGCGCGTCAAGGATGAGCTCGCCAAAGCCGCCAGGTAAAAAACATATCTCCGCCGCTGGCGGAAATGTCGCCGAGACAGCGGCCCGCCGCTATACTCAGTTTTTTGATTATCACTCCATAATTGTCGCAGGAGCGTAAAAGATGAACGTATTTGTGACTGGCGCCGCCGGTTTTGTAGGATCACGCTTGAGCAAACTTCTGCTGGCCCGGGGAGACTCGGTTGTCGGCTATGATAATTTTGATCCTTATTATGCGCGCGTGCACAAAGACCGTCATCTGCGTGATTTGCTTGGCCAGCCCGGATTTACCTTTGTTGAGGGCGATCTGCGCAACGCCGCATTGCTCAAGCATCTTTTTGATCAGCACAAACCTGATGCCGTGGCGCACCTGGCCGCGATGGCCGCAGTTCGCTACAGCGTTGAGCATCCGCTGGTATATGGCGAAGCCAACGTTCAAGGCACGATGAATCTTCTGGATGCCGCGCGCCACATCGGCAAGCCGCGTTGCGTGCTGGCCAGCACCGGCAGCGTTTACGGCGCCAACACGCCCGTGCCGTTTAAGGAAGATGCCTCGGCCGATCGTCCGCTTGCGCCATACCCGGCCAGCAAGCGCTCAATGGAGTTGATGGCGCATTCTTTTCATCATCTTTTTAAATTGCCCATGACCATTCTGCGTTTCTTCAACGTATACGGCCCGCACGGCCGGCCTGACATGATGCCCTGGCAGTGGTCGCTTGATATCCTGGCTAAAAAACCGCTGACGCTTTACGGCGCGGGCAAATTGCGCCGCGACTGGACCTATATTGACGACATTCTCTCCGGCTTTGTCGCCGCGCTTGATAAGCCGATGAATTACGAAATCATCAACCTGGGTTGCGGCAATCCCGTTGAGAATCTTGAGTTTGTGCGTATTCTCGAAAAACTGCTTGATACCAAGGCGCAGATTGTTGACACGCCCACGCCGCCAAGCGAGCCGCTGGTCACGTATGCCGATGTGAGCAAGGCCAAACAGTTGCTCGGTTACGAACCCAAGTTCCGCGTTGACACCGGCCTTGCTGAATTTGTTAAATGGCTCAAGGCGGAAAAAATTATTTGATGAGGCAGTATCGTGCTCTTGATGCTGGCCAAAAATCAGGAATTGCCCACGGGATTAATGCTGACATGCATACTGGTGCCGGTATTGCTCTCGGCGGCCATTTTGCCTGCTATTTTTATCCTCGGCCCGCGCATTGCGCGAAAAAAAGTTGCGTCAGGCACATCGCGCGGCCTGCGTTATGAGATCACGCCGCACGAATTGCGTTTTATATTGTCTGGCTGGCAGCGATTTTTTGCATTCAAAAAAAGCATCACGATCCCGCGTTCCTGCATCACCGAGGCCCGCAGGGATGAGCGGATCGCCCGGGCCGATCCTTTCGCGATCAAATGGTGCGGCACGCATTTGCCCGGCGCAATCTCGGCCGGCACTTTCCGCGAAAATGGCCAAAAAGGTTTCTGGTATGTCATTGACGCAAGCAAAGTGGTCGTGATTTTCCTTCATGATCACGCCTACTCGCGCATTGTTGTTCAGGTTGACGATCCGGACACACTGCTCAGCGCGCTGGCGAAGGTTCTTTTTTAATTTCCGTCTTTTGGGTCGCTTTTTCATGTGATTCATCATGGCTACAATTCACTTTTAAGATGCTTGGCAGGGGCCGGGCATCAGCATGCAGGAACGGAGAACGAACATGGCCAATATTTCTGTTGATGTAGTGATTATCGGTTCTGGTCCTGGCGGATATATCGCGGCCGGCAAAGCCGCTTCGCTGGGTAAATCCGTGGCCGTGGTAGAACGCGCGGAAGTCGGCGGCATCTGCCTCAACTGGGGATGCATTCCCACCAAATCGCTGATTTCCGATGCCCATCTTTTTCATAAGATGACTCATGACGCCAAGGCCTACGGCCTTGAAGTTGATGCGGCCAAATTACAGTGGGATAAAATCGTCGCACGCTCGCGCGGCGTATCGGATACGCTGCGCAAGCAGGTTGAGGGCTTGTTCAAAAAGAACAAAGTTCATCTGTATCGCGGCTCGGCCTTTGTGCCCAAAGCCGGCGTGGTTGAAGTTAAAAATGACAAGGGCGAAATTACCGATACCATCGCCACGCAAAATATTCTCATATGCACCGGCGCGCGCAACCGCCAGTTGCCGGGAATCATTCCGGATGGCGATAAGATTATCACCGCGCGCGAAGCAATGGTGCTTAAGGAAATTCCCAAGAGCCTCGTGATCATCGGCGCCGGAGCAATCGGTGTTGAATTTGCGTACATTTACAGCACGTTCGGTACAAAGGTCACCATCGTGGAAATGATGGACCGAATTTTGCCCGTTGAAGATGACGACATTTCTTCGCGCCTGGCGGCCCTGCTGAAAAAGAATATTGACATCCGTGTCAAAACCCGCACCGATAAAGTGGAAAAAACACAAACCGGCATGCGTGTTTCCGTCACGGACCTTGCCACCAACAAGCCTGATGTGGTTGAGGCGGATAAAGTGCTCGTGGCCGTGGGCGTCACCGGCAACGTTGAGGGATTATTTGCTCCTTCCGCCACGCCGGAGCTCTTTAAGGGCCACATTAAAGTCGGCAAGGATTTTCAGAGTTCAGTCAAGGGAATTTACGCCGCCGGCGATGTCATCGGTCCGCCCTGGCTGGCGCACGTGGCCAGCATGGAGTCAACGATCGCCATTGAGCGTATGTTCGGCGCATCACAGCGCGATATGGACTACAGCATCATTCCCGGATGCACCTACTGCTATCCGCAGGTTGCCAGCGTGGGCCTGACAGAGCGCGCATGCAAAGAAAAGAACATTCCTTATGACATCGGCAAGTGGACTTTTGCCGCCAATGGCCGGGCTCTGGCCGGTAATGAGGCGGATGGCTTTGTTAAGCTGATTTTTTCAAAGGAAGACGGCGAGCTTCTCGGCGCGCACCTGATCGGCCCGGAAGTCACCGAATTACTCGCGGAACTGGTGCTGGCCAAGAGACTTGAGTGCACCAAGGCCGAGCTGTATACCACGATTCACGCCCACCCGACGCTCTCGGAATCCATTATGGACGCTGCGGCAATGGCGGCCGGGGCCGGCGCACATTAAGATGTACTGGCGCTGAACTGTAAACGCTGAATAAAATACTCATTCGGTTCGGCGTTTATCGTTTATCGTTCAGCGTTTTCGTCACGAGTTGATGGGCGGGAAGCATGACAGAACCATCGCCGGAAAATCCTTTGTTAAATCGCCGGCCTCCGGAAATGGCTGAGTCGGCCTCGCCGGTTCCTGCGCCGACACCCGCAGCGCCGGTTTCCGCTCCCGCTTCTGTGGCCGCTGCGCCGCAAACAACCAAAGCGCCTCAGCAGCCCGCGCCCAATGCCATGACGCAAATCATTGACACGCTTGAGTCCGTGATCATCGCACTGGTGCTGGCGCTGGCGTTTCGTGCATTTGTGGTTGAGGCTTTTGTCATCCCTACAGGCTCAATGGCGCCGACGCTTTTAGGCGCCAATGTCCGCGTCACGTGCCCCAAGTGCGGCCTTGATTGGGCAGAAAACGTCAACACGCAACACCGCTATCGCATGGGCGTGGGCGAAGTGGCCGTCAACCGCGACGCGCCTCTTGATAACAGCATTATGTCCCCGGAAGACCGCGTTTGCCCCAATTGCGGCGAACATATCAACGTTTCCCAATTGCCGGGCAATCCGCGCACAATCCTTGATACGGACCGCCGCAGCCGCACGCAGCGGCAAGTCACCCTGCCGCACGTGAACAATGGCGACCGCATTCTGGTGCTCAAATATCTTTATGATTTTATTGAGCCTCAGCGCTGGGATGTGGTGGTCTTTAAGGAGCCGGTGACCGCAACGGATAACTACATTAAGCGGCTCATCGGCCGGCCGAATGAAAAAATTGAGATCATTGACGGCGACATTTTTGTCAACGATCTGGTGGCACGCAAGCCGGAACACGTTCAGGAAGTGCTCTGGCAGCTTGTGTATGACAATGATCATTTTCCGATTGACGCGGGCAAATACCGCGACAACGGGCCTGTGTTTGTCTCGCCCTGGCGTCCGGATCAGTCCGCGCAATGGGATGTCAACGGCCCGATCATCAGCTATAAAGGATCTTCGCAAAGCACACTGCAATTTGAGCCGGGAGAGTATTATCTCAAGACCCGCCGCGGCTATAACTCCCCCGCCGATGAACGCGAATTGCATATTGAGCTGGTGCCGGTCGGCGATGTGCGCCTTGAGGCAACCTGGCTGCCAGGCGATTCAGGCGAGTCGGCCAGCGTCACGCTCGGCGCCGTCGGCAATCGCTTCCGCGCCACGCTGAATCTCCAGGACGGCATCGTCACGCTGAGCCGCTATAATCAACTCAACAAAGACTATGAGTATGTCGCCAAAGCGCGCATGGCCACGACGTCTCAGCATGCTTACCGCATTGCGATGCAAAACGTTGATCGCTGCATCACGCTGACGATTGACGGCAAAGAAGTCATCCGGCACGAAACAACATGGACAGCGCGCGACGCGCGTGAATATGCCACGCGCCCCAATGCTGGCTATGAGAAACCGATGGTGCAGGTAGAGCTCAGTTCCGCTGGCCGCATCAGCCACCTCAAATTGCAGCGCGATACCTATTATACGCAAATGCACCTGGGCCTTGATCCCGAAGTGGGATTGATGGGCAGCCCGATCACGCTGGGGCCTGACGAATTTTTTGTTCTGGGTGATAACTCCAATGTTTCCGGCGATTCGCGCGCATTCCGCGCTGTGCACGGCAGTCTACAGGACCTGCATACGCGCCGGGGCGTTGTTCCGCGACGTTTTCTGCTGGGCAAAGCCTTTTTTGTCTACTGGCCGGCCGGTTTCCGCCCATTTAATGGCGCGGCGCCCGGAGCTTTGCAGAATTTTGATATGCCGCTGGTTCCCAACGCCGGCGAAATGCGTTTTATCCGATAATATGACGTTTCGCAGTCCTTTTTCTTCTTCCCTTGCGTTTTAAGTGGCCAGCGGTTACATTATCCGGCTCGGATTTGCTTTTCCGGGGAAGGTGCACCCTCCGGCAGGCATACGTTTTTACGATAACGTTTTAAGTTTGAGAAGGTTACAATGCCGACAATCAATCAGCTCATCAAGAAGCCCCGCGTCAGCCTCAAGCGTATCAACAAGGTTAAAGACCTTGAAGCTTCGCCGGCCAAGCGTGGCGTATGTCTGGTCGTCAAGACCATGACCCCCAAGAAGCCGAACTCCGCTTTGCGTAAAGTCGCCCGTGTGCGTCTTTCAAACGGCAAAGAAGTCACGGCCTACATCCCGGGCATTGACCACAACCTCCAGGAACACTCAATTGTTCTGGTGCGCGGTGGCCGCGTGCGCGACCTTCCGGGTGTGCGCTATCACATCGTCCGTGGCGTGCTTGACTCGTCGGGTGTTGAGGCCCGCCGTCGCAGCCGTTCAAAGTACGGCGCCAAGAAGCCCAAGTAAGCTGAATGTTAAAGCCCCAGAGCTTAATGCTTTGGGGCTGTTTTATTTTCGTGTTTCCTCAAGTATCCCCGGCCTGATATGGCCGGATACGGAGAAAAAGAAAGGATCCCCGCAATGGGCGCAAAGTCGTTTACCGCATCAGTCGCAACTCTCAAGCCAGACCCGGTTTACGGAAGTCTTCTGCTTGCCAAGTTCACCAACTGCCTGATGTATGATGGCAAAAAAGCCACTGCTCAGCGCATTGTGTACGATGCTCTCGAGATCATCAGCAAAAAAGTCAAAGAACAAAAGCCGATTGAAGTTTTTGAGACAGCTCTCAACAACATTAAGCCGGTGATTGAGGTTCGTTCACGCCGCGTCGGCGGCGCCAACTACCAGGTGCCGGTTCCGGTGAACCGCAAGCGTCAGCAGTCGCTGGCAATCCGCTGGTTGCTTGAGGCCTGCCGCTCAAAGGCTGGCAAGTCAATGGCCATTCGTCTTGCTGACGAGCTCATGGCCGCCAATCGCCGCGAAGGCGCTGCTATTCAGACTCGCGAAAATGTGCACAAGATGGCCGAAGCCAACAAGGCTTTCGCTCACTTTGCATACTAAGCGATCTCTGGCGCAGGCGAGTTTACTCGTCCACCAAATCGCCAATACAAAGACCCGCCGGAACAACAATCCGCGCGGGTCTTTCTTTTTTTGCCTCAATCTTTTTTGCCTCAATTTCGTGACATTCTCTCTATTTTTCGCTATCACGTATAAGCCGGCATACTTTTTCAGGTCAGCGCCGCTCAATCGTGCAAAATGCACGACATTAATACGCTCTTAAATAAGCTTTCGTCCGAATTGCCGATATAGTGTTTATGTGCTCATTGCATTTTGCAATAAGCAACCGAATCTCTACGTGTCCGCCACCTTTGCCAACAAGGTCATCACCGTGTCGCAGAGAAACGCCCGCCCTGTGGGTCGGGCGTTTCTCTTTTTGCTGCGGCACATTGCTCGCATACTTGGCGAGTCGCAGTTACAATTCTGCCCGCATGAGACAATATTCAATCATCGTCCTGGCGGCCCTGGCCGCATTGTCCGGTTGCGTTGAGCGCCGGATCACGATTATTTCTGATCCGCCCGATGCGCTGGTGCATCTCAACAGCGTTGAGATTGGCCGCACGCCGGTGACGGTTCCTTTTCAGTGGTATGGTGATTACGACGTGCACATTCGTGCGGATCGCGAAGAAGGAACGCCGGAAAAGCCAAAACCGGTTCACTATATTTACAAAGGCCACCGCAAAACCGAAACCCCGTGGTATCAGATTCTGGGTATTGATCTGATTGCGGAAGTGTTGCCGGTGAAGTTTAAGGATGAGCAGGTGTGGGCATTTAATCTCGCGCCAGAGCCGGACAAGACCGATGAGCAACTTGTAGAGAACGCCAAAGTTCTCCGGGCGCAGCTTGATGTGCCAAATCCGCTTGAGAAAAAAAAGGCCAAAACGTCGGCCACCAAGCCGGCGAAATGATCGGCGGTAAGTAATTTTACGTTATTGCGATATTTCTCAAGAGCCTGCAATTTATTGCAGGCTCTTTTTGTAATTAACGGGAAATGATAGAGATACAGCCGTGATACATTGAATTTTTTAATTGCGAACAAAATAATTCAGAATAAAAAGCAATGACAAAAATTTTATTCTTGTAAGCGAATAAAAATTAATAAAAATCATGATGAACAGGGCCGCAGAGAGGGCTTCTGGTCGATAAGATATACAGGGTTCATGCCTGTTGTAGGGCATGGCATCAGGGATATTGAGATCGGGTCATGATGTTTTGGTTTGGCAAGAAAAGTGCCAGAAGATTAGCGATACGGGAGGATGCGGCCGAGGCCGCAAGCCAGACCCGCAGCAGGCGCCAGGGCTTAAGCCAGGTGCTGATGATCGCCATTTTTTTCTTTATTGTGGCATCGCTGATCATGTTTTATCCCGGCGCCCGGGTGCCTTACCGGGTAAAGGAAATTGCGCCCCGCACGTTGCGTTCACCGGTCACATTCAAAATGACGGATGCGGAAGAGACGCATCGCGCCCGTGATGCGGCGCGCAGCGCGGTGTGGCCTGCGCTTGTGGCGGAGCCTCACGCATTTGAGTTGGTCACCAGCCAGCTCATCAACCTGTCAACGGACGCCAAACTCGCCCAGTCGCCAAGCCAGCTTCCGCAGGAAGTGCAGAAACGCTGGCCGAATTTAACAACCGACGCGCTCAAATGGCTGCGGAATGTTGACTCAAGCGTGTACCTGACGGAAGTGCGCACGCTTGTGGCGTACATGGCCAACGTACCGTTGATTGATGACGAGACGTCGCAGATGCTCGCCTCCCGTCAGGCCGGCGGCGTGCAGTTGATGAACAAGGCCGATCCGGAAACGATCATCAGTTCAGTATCGCCGGAGCGGATCATATTGCTGGGCAACGTCACACCGGCGCAGGTAACGGAGCTGCGGCGAGTGGTCGGCGGCATTTTTCCACATGTGATGTCTGAAGTACTCGTGAATTATCTCACGCGCTTTGACACGCCGACGTATCGCTACAGCGCCGCGATGACCAAAGTACTTGAAGATCGCGCCGCCGAGCGGGTTAAGGCGCGCGGCATACATGTTGAAGAAAACGAAGCGCTCGTGCGCGCCGGCGAAGAAATCAGCCAGGCCACCTATGACAAACTTGACTACGCTCAGCGGGAATATGACCGGCAGGTACGCGAAAAATATCCGTGGGCGGGAATCCTGACTCACCTGGGGCAGGCCGTGGTGGTTCTGGTGATCACCGTGGCTTCGGCGCTGTATGTCACGCAAATGCACCGCGCCGCCAACACCGGCAGCCGCGGATGGGCTCTGGCGATTCTGCTGTTGATCACGCTGTTTATCGCCAAAGGCGCGTATGCGGCAATCAATATTTATCACGTGGTATACCTGGTAGGCATCGCGCCGACGCTGCTGGCGACGATCATCATCACGATTGCGTTTAACCAGCGCCTTGCGCTGGGTCTCTCATCACTGCATGCGGTGCTGGTGACAATGGCGCTGGGGCAGGGAATTGATTTCTTCCTGGTGCTGCTTGGCGGCATTGCTGTGTTCAGTTTTGGTCTTAAGGAAATCCGCACGCGCGGCAAGTTGATTGAGGTTGGCGTATACGCATCGGCCACGCTGTTTATGGCGGTGTGGGCCATCGGTCTGACGCACGCAACATCATCCGCTTTTGAACTTACCAGCCACAATGTGGAGTCGCTGGCGTTTATCACCGATTCGCTTTCGTTCAGTTCGCTCTGGGCGGCCACGGCGGGCGTGTTTGTGGCGATGTTTGCCCTGGCGATACTGCCGTTTATTGAGACAGTCTTTAAGATCACCACAGCCATGACTCTTCTTGAGTTGTGCGATGCCAACAAACCATTGCTGCGCAGACTTGCGCAGGAAGCGCCGGGGACATTCAATCATTCGCTGATTGTCGGCACGCTGGCCGAGGCGGCCGGCGAAGCGGTCAGCGCGAACGGCCTGCTCTGCCGCGTGGGCGCGTACTATCACGACGTGGGCAAACTCTCAAAACCACAATATTTTATTGAGAACCAGACGCCCGGGCAGAACCGCCACGAAAAACTCTCGCCGGCCATGAGTCTGCTGATCATCGTTGGCCACGTCAAAGACGGCATTGAACTTGCGCGCGAATATGGCCTGCCGTGGATCGTGCATCAGTTTATCGCGCAGCATCACGGCAGTACGCTGGTGGAGTATTTCTTTAACCAGGCGCGGCGCAAGGCGGAAGAAACCGAAAATCGCGGAATTGACACGCCTGAGGTTCAGGAATCAGAGTTCCGTTATCCGGGGCCAAAACCGCAAATTCGCGAGACGGCCATTCTGATGATCTGCGACGGCGTTGAGAGCGCGGTGCGGTCATTGCCGGAAGCCACGCCGGGCCGCATTGAGAGCATGGTGCACACGATCATCATGAAGCGGCTGATGGACGGACAATTTAACGAGTGCGACCTGACGCTGCGCGACCTGGGCAAAATTGAAGAGACGCTGGTGCGTACGCTCGGCGGCATATATCACGGCCGCGTTGCGTATCCGAAAGCGGAAAATAAAGCAAAATTAGCATGACTCCCGCGCGTGCAGAAAGCAAAAGTTAAAAAAATGCCAGTCAACATCACGCTTGTGAATCAGACATCCCGCCGCATTCCCAAAAGCTGGTTATTGACCCATTTGCAGAAAGCGGCCAAGCTCAGCAAAGTAACGCGCGGCCAGTGGGTGATGACGATCGTGGGCGATCGGGAGATGAAAAATCTGCATTATCGCAGCATGAATCTCAAAACAACCACGGACGTGCTGACTTTTGATCTGCGGGATTCTGAGCGTGATGAGCTTGATCTTGATACGGTGATCTGCGCGGACGAAGCAAAGCGGCAGGCCGATGAGCGCGGCCACGCGCTGCGTCTTGAGATTCTGCTATACGCCATACATAGCCTTCTGCATCTTCGCGGCTATGATGACCTGACGCCAAAAGAATACAAAAAAATGCATGCGCGCGAGGATGAAATTCTCGTCAAGCTGGGAATCGGAAAAGTGTTTGAGGGAAAAATGCGAAAGACGAATCGCCAAATGCAAAACAAAAAGAAATAAATCGTCGTGTCATGTGGTTTTGAAATTGATTTTAGTTTTTGGGGAATCATGAACTCTCTTGCTTTATGGATCACGGCCGCGGGCGCGGTAGGTTCGCTGCTTTTTTCAACGCTGGCCTATGCGCTGCGCATGATGTCGCGTGTTGATCTTGAGGAGAGTCTTGAGCGCCGGCGCCGGCCGGAGGATCTTGAGAAAATTTTGAGCGTGCGCCATGATCTTTCGCTGACGGCGTCAACATTCCGATTGATTTTTAACACGATGGTGATCATCGCGGTGGCGGTTTATTTTCTGGGCAGGTATCAGGAAGCGCCGCATCCGCTGAGGATTTTTGGTTTTTCTCTTCTGGTGGCCGTGCCGATTCTGCTGCTGACAAGCGTGGCGATTCCGCAGGCGTGGGCCAAATATGCCGGAGAAAGCCTGATTGCCGCAACCTGGCCGATGGTGCAGTTGCTGTATCGCATTTTGCTGCCGCTGGTGTGGGTGATGAACGGCGTTGACGAAGTGATTCGCCGGCTTGCCGGCGTAAGCATCAACGAAGGCGATGATGTTGAGGCGGAGCAGATTGATCAGGAAATTCTTTCCGTCGTTGCCGAAGGCCAGGCGGAAGGCACCGTTGACGAAGAACAGAAAAAGATGATTGAGGGCGTCATCAGTTTTCGCGATCTTCAGGTCGCGCAGATCATGACGCCGCGCACAGACATATTGGCCGTTGACGTCAACGCCACCATCGGCGAAGTGCGCGACCGGATTCTTAAAGACGGCCTATCGCGCGTGCCGGTTTATGACGGCACGCTTGATAACATCATCGGGATACTTTACGCCAAAGATCTGCTGGCGTTTCTTGATACACGCGGCGCGGGAGTCGGCGGAGAAGTGCCGCCAAGCCACCGGATTGAGCTGCGCAGGATCATTCGCCCGCCGCTGTTTGTGCCGCCTACCAAACCGCTGCGAGATCTGCTCAAGGAGTTTCGCGTGCAGCAGATTCACATGGCCATTGTGCTTGATGAGTATGGCGGCACGGCCGGCCTTGTCACAACGGAAGATATCGTTGAGCAGATTGTCGGCGACATTGCCGATGAATATGAGCGGCCTGAACCTGAAGAACTCAAGCGCATTGACGAACACACCATTGAGCTTGACGCCCGCATGACCATTGGCGAAGTCAATCGCGCGCTGAATCTTGAGCCTCCCCTGCCGGAAGACCAGGATTTTCAGACGGTCGGCGGATTTGTCATCAATGAACTCGGGGCCATACCCGCCAAAGGCCAGCGCGTTTCGCATCACGGCACAACTATCACCGTGCTTGAGAGCGAACCGCGTCGCGTCAAGCGGCTCAAGTTTGAACTGCCACTGCATACCGTTGATCTTGAGGCAATGGCGGAAGTATGAGTGAGGGGTGAGGGGAATAGGGGCCAGGGGACAGCGAAACCGCGATACTTTTACGTGCACTTTCTTCCGCATTAAGTCCTGATATAATTGCCGGGAATACACTTTCTTTAAGGAATTGATATGAAGAAGATTGTTTTTGCTCTGGCCATGATGGCCACGTCCGCAGTATTTGCTGATGCCGCCGCTACGGCCGCGGCACCGGCCGCAACCGCCCCGGCATCGCAGCCGTCGCTGTCGCTCAAAGAACGCGTCAGCTACGTCATCGGCATGCAGATCGGCAACACGATCAAGCGCCAGAATATTGAGATTGACCCGGCGCAGTTTCAGGCAGGCGTTCAGGATGGTTCTGAAGGCAAAGCGCCAAAGCTGACCCAGGAAGAAATTGCCGCAACAATGCAGGAATTTCAAAAGGTCATGATGGCCAAGCAGGCCGAAGCTCAGGCCAAAGCCGGCGCGGAAAATCAGATAAAGGGCGAAACATTCCTGGCGAATAATGCCAAGAAGGACGGCGTTAAGGTTCTGCCGTCAGGACTGCAATATAAGATCATCAAGACCGGCGCGGGCAAACAGCCCAAAGCAACGGATACCGTCGCGGCCGCATATACCGGCAAACTTGTTGACGGCAAAGTTTTTGATGCTTCTCCAGAAGGCAAGCCCGTTGAGTTCCCGGTGAACCAGGTGATCGCCGGGTGGACGGAAGCCCTCCAGTTGATGCACGAAGGCGATAAGTGGGAACTTTATATCCCCGCGAAACTGGCTTATGGCGAAAGCGGCGCCGGCGGTGCGATCGGCCCGAACGAAACGCTCGTTTTTGAAGTTGAGCTGGTCAAGATCAAAGACGCGCCGAAGGAAGCGGCCAAGTAAGCATTGGTCCAGGCAAAGTTGATATAAGGCACCTCGGAGCGGCATGTGCTCCGGGGTGTTTTTTTATGAACAATACCGGCGCTTCGCCTTGCGGGATATCTGGCCGGGGCGTATCGTCATGGTGCGTGAGCCAGCAAAGGAGAAGTCATGGCGAATTTATTTGATGATGGTTGCGTATTCTGCAAGATTGCCGCCGGAAAGATTCCCTGTCACAAGATTTACGAAGATGACCAGATTCTGGCTTTTCTGGATATCGGCCCGATCGTCACTGGCCACACGCTGATCATCCCCAAAAGCCATTGCGCGGGAATTATGGATGTTTCGCCAGAGCTCAACGCGGCCATTGCGACCAAGATTCCGGCGCTGGCCCGCGCCGTAACCAAAGCGGTTAACGCCCCTGCCTGCCACGTGTTAACCAACTGCGGACCGGCCGCATCGCAGTCTGTGATGCATCTGCATTACCATATCCTGCCGCGCTACGAAGGTGACAAATACAAACTTCCCTGGCCTGCCGGTAAACTTGATGCCGGCCAGGCGCATGACATCATCAACCTGGTAAAAGCCAATTTGCAGACCTGATCAAGCTATTTTTCTCGGAACTCTGTATGATGGCTGGTGTTAAATCGGCAACGCAATATATTATTCGCTTTTACGTTTAATATAAAGTTAAGACGTCTTAACACATTGCAAACCGAGGCTCGCCGGTTAAACTACTAGTCGGTTCTGAAGGGGCGCCGCTTTGTTTCCCGACCCTGCCGATAAAGCTCGGCAAGCTCAAGGCGGATGCCCTTAAGAAGTACGCCAATTACTTGTTACATGATACGTATGATGGGCCTGATTACGCAGAAGTGTCGGGAAACCCAGGGAGTCAACGTCCGGTATGCCGTCATTGATACAAGCACTCCACGGAACGTTTATTACACTGTATGTGGCGACTCTGGCCGTCCTTACGGTTTATGGTGTCCACCGGTACGTACAGGTTTTTCTGTATTGGCGCCACAGCCGGAAAAAAGTTGAGCCTGCCGGCCGCTTTGAGAAGCTCCCCAAAGTCACTATTCAGCTTCCGATGTATAACGAACAGTTTGTGGCCGAACGGGTGATTGAGGCGGCATGCCAAATGGATTATCCGAGCCATCTCCTGCAAATACAGGTACTTGACGATTCAACGGACGAATCCGCACAGGTCGCCGAGGATTGCTGCAAGCGGATGCGCGACAAGGGCCATGATATTGTTTATGTGCACCGCACGAACCGGCTTGGCTATAAGGCCGGCGCGCTTGAGAACGGGTTAAAGACGGCCACGGGTGAGTTTGTGGCTATTTTTGATGCGGACTTTATCCCTCAGCCAGACATGATCAGCCGCACGATACAGTATTTTGTTGACCCGAACATCGGCTGCGTACAGACCCGATGGGATCACATCAACCGGGATCAGTCCATTTTGACGCGCTGCCAGGCGGTATTTCTTGATGGCCACTTCATGATTGAGCATACCGCGCGTAACCGTTCGGGACGATTTATCAATTTCAACGGAACGGCCGGCATCTGGCGCAAACGGGCCATTGAGGAATCCGGCGGATGGCAGCATGACACCCTGACGGAAGATATGGACTTGAGCTACCGCGCGCAGCTTCGCGGATGGCATTTTATTTATCTGCCGAATCTGCTTTCGCCGGCGGAATTGCCGCCTGAGATTGCGGCGTTTAAACAGCAGCAGCATCGGTGGACCAAAGGCCTTGTTCAGACGGCCGTGAAGTTGCTGCCGACAATCCTTGCGGCGCGTTTGCCGCTGAGAGTCAAGTGCGAGGCGTTTTTTCACCTGACATGCGGAACGGTTTATATCCCGGCCGTATTGCTCTCACTCTTGCTGTTCCCGACGTTTTATCTTCAGACGGACCTGTTCAGTTCGCATAACATCGTAGTGGCGGTGGCGGTGTCATCCTTCTTCGGATTGTTGACATGCTCGGCCGGTACGTTTTACATGATGTCGCAGCAGGCCATCGGGCGCTCGGCAATCAAGACGTTTTTCATGATTCCGTTTTTGATGGCCGTGGGCATCGGCATATCCGTCATCAACGGACTGGCAGTGCTTGAGGGTCTTTTTGGCAAGCAGGATACTGAATTTGTACGCACGCCAAAATATGGCACTGCTGAACAATGGAAAAAACGTGCGGGAACATTCAAAAAGAGCCGTTCAGCATTGCCGTATGTGGAATTGACTCTCGGTTTATATATGGCTGGTTGCGTTGTGGCATGCATCATGACGCGCAAAGCACTCGGTACGTTGCCGTTTTTGATTATCTTCAGTTTTGGCTATCTGTATGTGGCCGTGATGTCATTCTACAGCCGCTGGGTTTCTCAGCGCGCGCCGCGCGTAGCTGAAAACAAGGCGAAAAAAGAGACTAAAGAGGCCGTGGCCGCGTAAATCTGGCGCGTCAATCATTATTCTGTTAAGTATGGGTTGTCCGATGCGTATTGCGATTCCGGTTGAAGGTGAGTTGGTCTGCTCTCATTATTCTGACGCCAAGCAGTTCAGCGTTTATGAGGTGCATGACGAAAATTTTGCGGTTGTGTTTATGGGCCGCAAGGACATTACTGAACCGGGATGCACCAGTACGGCGCCGCAGCTTCGCTCGCATGGTGTTGAGTGCGTGGTGGCGGCGGATATTTCGCAAAATGGCATCAACTGCCTGCTTGAGTACGGAATCCTGACAATCAAAGATATTGATGTTCAAAAACCGGATGCCGTGGTCGCGCAGCTTGTCTCCGGCACACTTAAATGCACCACGCCGGACCCGGCAATTCATCATCATAATTCTTCCGAAGGATGCGGCAGCGGCGGCTGCGCCCATTGCCGACACTAAATGATAAAATAGCAGATGACAAAACAAAGAGGAAAAACGCGAAAGACGAACCGCCAAACGCGAAATAAAGGCAGTTTTTAACTCATCAGATTTCGCATTTTGAGTTTTGTGATTAACGTTTTATTTGTTGTTTTCGCCATTGTCTTCTCTATACATTCAGTGGTTGATCTTATATTACGTTTTGAGATCCTTACCAAAACGAAGGCTCTGGGCCAGAAAGTCCTTTCCCCTTTATAGAAATTCATCAATACAGTCTTGACATATTCTTAAAGCCTCCTAGTATTGCTTTACAAGAACTTCTGTGGGAAGACGCGACTGGGAGAAGGCATGAACATACTGATCGCGGTACCAGTATTTAACGAAGAACAATATGTGGCTTCCGTTCTGCGGGAGATCCGCAAATATGCGCGCGTATCGGCGTTGGCGGCTAAAGTGCGCGTGGGTTTGCTGGTGATTGATGACGGATCAACGGACGGCACGCCGGCCGTATTGAGCAACCTGGCCACGCGCGAACACATCAACTTATTAACGCATCCGGAAAATCGTGGTTACGGACAATCCCTGATTGACGCATTTAATTTTGCGGCCGAGCAGGGATATGACTGGGTAATCACAATGGATTGCGACGAACAGCATGAGCCGTGCCGCATTCCCTGTTTTGTGGACGAATGCATCAAGGCAAACGGCACCGGCGCGGATATTATTTCCGGCTCACGATACATGAATCCGCAATCGGCCGATGGTGATTGCCCGCCGGAAGACCGCCGCAGCATCAACCAGACGATCACGGATCTGCTCAATTCTATTTTGAATTTGAACTTAACGGATTCGTTCTGCGGGTTTAAGGCGCACCGCGTCAGCGCGATGCAGAAACTCCGGCTTAATATTCCGGGTTATGCGTTTCCGATGCAGTTCTGGGTTCAGGCGGTATACGCCGGATTGCAGATTACGGAAATTCCGGTACGGTTGATTTATAAGGATGCCACGCGGCATTTCGGCGGTATGCTTGATGATCCGTCGCTGCGGCTTGTGCATTATCTTGAAGTGCTTTCGCAGGAATTGCGTGATGCACGCGCAGTGAAAAAACATCGTTGCGCGACAACTGTTCAAAATGAAACAACGACCTGTTGTCAACGGTGAACTGAGGCGATATGGTCTGCATCATGAATGATCTGCCGGACTGTCATAACAGGGAACAATCGCCGCCGCAGACTGCATGTCCGCAGCCGGACAAAATTGTCGTGCCACGCCAACATGGGCAGGTGCTGACGGAGCCCGCGCTCAATATTTTAGCGCAGGCCGCGCCGCTCTGGCGCGCGCAGGATCATCACGCGGAGCTGGCCGGTTTTTCACTCACACATCAGCAGATGATTGAATTGGCGCGCAGAGATCTGTGGCTGGCGGCGGAAAATCACGCGCAGGCCATCGGCATTCCGGCCGGCACACAACCCACACAGGATGTGCCCTGGGTCATTACCGGACACCAGGTTGAGTTTTATCATCCCGGTGTGTGGGCCAAAGTTGTGGCGGCCGATGAGGTTGCCAGACGCTCTGGCGGCGTGGCTTTTGATCTGCTGGTTGATCATGATGTGATTGATCATCTTGGTTTTGACGTGCCGCAATTTGACGGCCAATCGTGGGTGCGCAGGCAAGTGCATTATGCGCACGCGCCGGCGATACCGGCTGACGGATTAACGCCGCCAAGCAAAGAATCATTTGCCGCGTGGCGCAAGGAAATCGCCCGATATCCGCACGCACAGGTTAATTCGCTCAATGTGTTTTTGTCGCTGCTTGATCCGGCGGCCGAGGGCAATGACAAACGCACGTATACGCAGTGGCTCTCGCGTGCGCGGCGATATTTTGAACAAGCCCATGACATACATGTTATTCATGTACCGACAAGCGGATTATGCGGCGGCCAGGCGTGGCGGCATTTTGTGGCCGCGTGGATCAGCCAGGCGCCCTACTGGGTTCTGCACTACAATCATCATCTGGCGCGCTATCGTAAAAAAGCCGGCATCAAAAATCCGCAGCACCCGATGCCGGATCTTGAGCGAACAGGTAATCGTTATGAACTGCCGTTCTGGATTTATCGCGCCGGCCAGCCGCGGGAAAGAATGTATGTTGAAGATGGCCGCGTGATTGCGGGCGATCAGGCGTATGAGCTTGATGCGTTGCTGGCGGCCGGTTATGTGGTGCGTCCGCGCGCGCTCACGCTGACGATGTTTGTGCGCATGTTTGTTGCGGACGTTTTTATTCACGGCATCGGCGGCGCACTGTATGACCAGATTACCGATGAACTGATCAATGATCTTTTTGCGGTTCAGCCGCCGTATGGCTGCGTATCAGCCGCGTGGCTGCTGCCGCTGGCGCAAAGCGCGATTCAGGTTCCGGAAGACAAAAAGGGAATTGCCGAGAATCCCGCGCGCGCCGTGAGCAAGCTGAAAATCACGCGGCATAATGCCACGCATCATCCGGAAGATTTTATGGCGCCGGAACTGGCCGCCCAACAAAGCGTCAAGGATCTGGTTAAGGAGCGGATGGCGCTGGTGCAGAATATCAAAAAATCCCAGCAGGAAAACCGCCGATCAGAGCGCGCCGAGCGCTATGTGATGTTCATGCGCATGCATCAGATCAACGAGACGCTCTGTCACATCGCGCCGGAAACATTAACGCTGATTGAGAAGGATCTTGAGCTTGCGTCGCAGATCATGCGCGATAACAAAGTGCTGCTGTGGCGCGAATACTTCTTTGCGATGCATAGCGATCAATCGCTGAGAGAGTTTGTCTCGCAAGTACGCAGGAAGAATTGAATTTTCCCACGCTCCCGGCCGCAGAGACGGCAGCAATAAAGGCGATTGCGCAACGGTTTGCGATGGCGAGAATATTCCTTGCCGCATGACGGGCATGCGCCGACCCATCGGCCGCGCGGCATGGTTGCGACATGATCACAACGTTCCGGCTTTGCGCCGATCTTGACGCAAATCGCACGCCATTTGGGCCCGTGATTGGCCTGCGGACCGGCCAGCGCGTGGGCAATTTCGTGCAGAATCGTATCACGCACGGCAGCCTCATCATTATGCATGACAAACGGCAGCGAAAGCTCAATACGCTTGCGCTCATAACGGCACAAACCGAGCGCGCGCTTGCGGCGATTCCAGAAAAAGCCCCACTCATGCAGGCCATGCTGCCTCATGAGAGATGTTGCCAGTTGATGCGCTTCGTGCGGACTCATGGATTGAATACTCATACTTCCGGCTTATCACACCAAGCTTGTTTTAGTTTCTTAAAATGCTCAATGCGTTGATTAATTTTAGCGATTTCGCGCGGATAAAATTCCAGCAAGTTATCAAATAATTCAATCATCCACTTTTTACGGGTCTGTTGTGGCGCTATGTGAATCACATTTGAATTGGCAATCTGAATCTGCCCGATCCCCAATGCGCCTATCGTCAGGCAATCCCACTGTAAAAATTCAATCGGCACAAAATGAACCTCCGTAACATTGATATTATCGCTGACGATTGAATAATTGATCAGCAGAAGAACAAAATAATCAGTGTCTGATTCGTATAATCGCGACAAACGATCAACGGAAGTAAGATTTGGCATGTTGAATTTTGTATCAAGCCGATGCGTTTTTACATCAACAGTATAATACTGGCCCGACTTATCAGTAAACGCGACATCCGCCATTGAGCGCCGTGCAAAATCATCAGAATAAGAATTGCTTATCCCCAACCCATCAAGTATTTTGCCAAATTCCTGAGCCACAAGGGATTGAATGGCATCCCCAACAGCCCGCGGGCTATCAAGCGAAATATGCGAAAGATACCGGGTCTGCTGATTCAAAAAATCTTTGACTGCCTGTTGAACCTGTTCATATTGGCCGGATGAAAAAATGTGGCTTGGCATATTGCGTCTCGTCTCGTTGCTTCCTGA
Source organism: uncultured Phycisphaeraceae bacterium (assembly GCA_964610975.1). Classification (GTDB taxonomy): domain Bacteria; phylum Planctomycetota; class Phycisphaerae; order WQYP01; family WQYP01; genus CAZSYN01. The sequence continues at coordinate 217,922 of CAZSYN010000006.1, read as the reverse complement.
TGACAATCATCACATGAATAGTGTGTACGCCGCCATTTGCACATCAACCGAATAATGTGCTTTTTTCGTTATTCTCCGCAACAGCGCGAACGGGGTTTTCCTGTTGCTCTGACAATGTGTTTCGTTCCCAAAATACACCATCACTGTATCCCTGAATCTGCTTATCGTATTGCGCAAGTTCAAGACGTTTTTCAGTCAGGCAGCAATAATCAGGGTCAATATCAATGCCGATGTAATGCCGGCCCAGTTTTTTGGCGACAACCGATGTGGTACCCGATCCGACAAACGGATCAAGCACAACATCGCCTTCGTCTGAACTTGCCAGAATAATTTTAGCCAGAAGTTTTTCCGGCTTTTGTGTCGGATGATCCGTGTTTTCCGGCATTGACCAAAACGGGACAGTTAAATCCGTCCATAAATTAGAGGGATGCGTTAACCTGAAACGGCCGTCATTTTCGTCCTGCCAGTCTTTTGGCTTGCCGCCGGAATCTGTATATGGTGCGATCACGCGGCGCTTCATTTTGACGCGATCAACGAAGAATTTATACTCATCGGATTTTGTGCAGAACCAAATATCTTCAGAAGCATTTTTCCAGTTTTTATTCGCCCCCCGCCCTTTTTCCCGCTCCCAGGTAATACGATTGCGTATTACAAAATGATTTTGTAATACACGATAAAGACTGGACGAAGAACGCCAATCTCCGCACAGATACAAGGAACCAGTCGGCTTAAGTATGCGCGATAGTTTCTGTACCCACTGATTTAACCATTTTTCGTATTCTGAATCACTCATTTCGGAGAATGTCACTTCGTTAAAGGCCTTGTTCATGTTGTATGGCGGATCAGCAAAAACAAGGTCAACAGAATGATCAGGAAGATAATCCAGAACAGATAACATATCCTGGCATATAGTTGTGTTTATAATTTTTTCAACATTAATTTGGTTGTGAAGTTTCTGTACTCGCGGCCCAAAAACACCACGATCTTCATCTGTTAATGTGATGGTGCGGTTACGCGGAGCACGCTGTTTATTACCTAACATCAGCAACCTTTCTATTCACAAACCAGCAGGCAGCTTATGAAGCTGAACCGACGATACAACTCAATCGTAAGTTCATCAAATCGTGAACGCAATTGTGGTGGCCGGCAAAAAAAGGCGCTCTCTGCTTCTACAGAGAGCGCCTTTGCTACACAATCATGAATATAAAATCAGGCATTCTTATAAACAGTCTCAACGCCCTTGCCTTCAGCGGCAATTTTATGTTCCGCATTGGCGGCCAGGTGGCGCAAGGTGAGGTAAACCGTCTCAACGGCATCGGCATTGCCGATGGCCGAGGCGATTTGATCGGCCGTGCCGCTGTTGCCGCCGCGCAGATGAGCCAGAACCTTACGCTGAATATCAATGACCGCGGTGGCGGCCTTTTTGCCTGCCTCAACACCCGGCTGATGGTAAGCGTTGATGTCCTGAAGTTCGGCATACAGGCCGACGGCGCGTTCAAAGAGCGCGATCAGCGCGCCGACGGTTTCCGGAGAAACCGTCTCAACGGTGATGGTCATGCTTTCGCGGCCGGTTTCGGCCAGCGCTTTGCGCGTTCCCTGAAAGAAACCATGCAGGTAATCGCCGCTGGTGACGTCGTCTTCTACTTTCAGATTAACGCCGTCAACGGCCGGGATGATGGCCTTTGCGCCGCGCGGCGTAACATCCGCGCGATCGCTGAGAACTTCAATAAACGTGACGAAGAAATTGTTGACGCCTTCGCGCAACTGCTGAACGTAGGCATGCTGATCGGTTGAGCCTTTGTTGCCGTAAACGGCAAGGCCGGCGTATACCTTCTGGCCCTTGCGGTCAAGTTCCTTGCCCAGCGACTCCATCACAAGCTGCTGAAGGTAACGGCTAAAGAGCAGCAGGCGGTCTTTATATGGCAGAACAACCATATCTTTGACAGCCGGCTTGGCATACCACCACATCAGCGCCATGATGGCGGCCGGGTTGCGGCGGATATCTTTTGTACGGGTGAGCTTGTCGCAATCGCGTGCGCCATCAAGCATGCCCTGAATGTCAATGCCCTGCAAAGCGGCCGGCAAAAGACCGACGGCGCTGAGTTCTGAGGTGCGGCCGCCAACCCAATCCCACATCGGCAGGCGCTTGAGCCAGCCTTGCGATTCGGCCGTTTTATCAAGCTGCGAGCCAGCGCCGGTGACGGCGACGGCGTGCTTGGCAAAATCAAGGCCGGCAATTTCATACGCTTTTTGAGCGATGAGCATGCCGTTGCGGGTTTCTTTGGTGCCGCCGGATTTTGAGATCACGACGGTGAGCGTGCGGGCAAGCTCCGGGCCGATGGCGTCAATTACGCGCTCCATGCCGTCCGGATCGGTGTTGTCAAAGAAGAAAACCTTCATCTTATCTTTGCTTGAGCCCAAAGCATCGGCCACAAACTGCGGGCCAAGCGCTGAGCCGCCGATGCCGACGACAAGAACGGTGTTGAATTTTTTGCCGTTGACCGCGCGAACGGCGCCGCCGTGCACGTCTTTGGCGAAATCCTTGACGGCCTTAACGGTATTTTCGATCTCGGCCGTGAGCTCCGGCGAAGGAGCGCGCTTGGCATCGCGCAGCCAGTAATGGCCGACCATACGATTCTCATCGGCGTTGGCGATGGCGCCGGCCTCAAGTTTGTCCATTGCTTCAAGCGCGGAAGTCATGGCAGATTTGTTCTGCTCAAAATAACCTTCCGGGAAGTTCATGCGCGAAATATCAACCGTCAATCCGAGTGACGGGGCGACATACAGATACGATTTGTAACGCTGCCAAAGTTCGGCATTGCTGGCCATGAGTAAACTCCTTTCGGCTCAGTAAACCTGACGGCGAGAATCATGCATGGCGCCGGCGCCGCATTTTCCCTGCGGCGACAGATAGTCAAAACGTGCGCCAAAAACACCGTCAAAGAGAAGCAATGTAGCGGAAAATCAGCAAAAAAGCGAAACTTTGCAGTCAACAATCCGCACTGCGATGATTCTTAAAAATAAGGAAAAATCAGATCGGTTCTGACTGAACCGGGGCAAGCACGCTCAAGTCGCGCCAGCGCCAGAGGATATGATTGTCCTGCGTTGCGGATGATTCAATCATCTCATCGCCGGGTGACTGCGTCGCATGCAAAAGTTCAATGACCATTGCGATTTTAAGCGGCGCATCGGCAAAATTGATCTTGTGTGCCGGCCCGCGATAGAGCACGGCCTGAACACAGGCCATGTCATCTTTTTGATATGCTTCCCAGAAAATCGGTTCGCCGCAAAATTCACCGGCCGAGGTATGCGCCACGGCGCGCCAGTCGCCGGCAAAGAGTTCATAGCGTCCGGCCGAAAGCCGCCGGACACTGACATTGCGTCCCTGAATAAACAATTGCAGACTCAGTTCGCTCATATCAAAAAGTTTGTCGGCGGGCTTATTGAGATTGACATGATGATGGCCGGCGTTGGTCAGCAGTTGCCATGTGCTGAGGATGCGCGATTCTTTTTGCATTTGCCGGCAACGGCTTGAGGCCAGCTCGTGGCCGTTCATCAACATGCGCAGACGCAGCGCCACGGCATTATCCTCTGGCGTGCGCCAATATCCCATCATGGGACGCTGCTGAATCCACCCGAGACCGCGGTTAACCGAACCTACGCACGCATCGTGCGTAAGCCATGTGGTGCCGATGACGTCGCCGGTTTCCTTGATCTCAAAACGCGTCGTCACGTCATAGGGATCACGCGGCAGCTTCTTAAAGCGCTCCGCCAATTCCGGCGGACACGGCAACGGTTTAACAAGCAGGCAAGTCGGCAGCATATTGACGGCGTTCCCGGGAGTGATATGCGGCCGAACTTCCGCGCCGGTCTGTGACGAAAGATATTCAACTAATTCAGGCGAAATCCAGTCCGCATAGGCACGCGCGTGCGGGCCGGCCATTTGTCCGGTTGCGGGGTGAAAACGCTCCGCAAGCATGCGCCAAGCCACGTGGCGAAGCTGCTGAGCAGTCGCAAGAAAATCCGCATTTCCCACGATCATGTGCGCGCGTTCAAGTTCCTCAACGGCCACACGCGTATAGGTGGGAGAATTATATTCGGCAAAGCCGCCGGTTGATTTGGCTAATTGCAGTACGTTATTGAGACGCCGACATGCATAATCAAGCAGTTCCGGCTGATTGAGGATTTCTCCGGCAGATGCGCAAACCACCGCACCCATGATGGCAATATTTGTATAGCCCGCGTTCACATTGCGGCGAAAAATAGACCACGACGCATGATGCAGCGCCGTGCGGAGATGCTGGCGAGTGTCAGGCTTAAGCAGCGGAAGATGCTCATGAAGCATCTGGGCGATGCGCACGCCCATGAAGTCGGCCCAATTCCAGTCGGCCGGGTTCATCTGCTGCGGCAACTCTTCGCAGAACCATCCCCAAATGCCATAGTGCGTCTGAGTCGGATCAGTCTGCTGAAGCGACAGCATGGCCTCAATCACATCATGCGCGCGCGCGATATCATCGGCATGCCCGCGCTGAAGCAAGGCCAGCGCGTAATCCATATTTTCGCGCGTGGAGTGCGCCTTTGCGCCATCCTGAATGCGCGTGTGATAACCAGGCGTTCTGGCAATCTGCCACACCTGATGAATATCACTCTCATACCGAGACGCACAATCACTCAGAAAACCATCAAGACTCATGCTTATCCCGCCTGCGTTAATTGATGCTCAATCCGATATGCGACATTGATCATCATACAACGAATGGCGCATTCCCGCATTGCATCGCCATTGGCGGAAAAAACAACAATTGTATTACTCAACGACGTTAAAGTACCGTGCCTGCGGATGATGCGAAATTAACGCACAGGTTGATTGTTCCGGCGTGATGAAATAATTTTCCGTCAGCACGCAGCCAATACGCGAAGGATCAAGCAACTTGAAGAGCTTTTCGTTATCCTGCACGTCCGGGCAGGCCGGGTAACCAAAACTGTATCGGCAGCCCTGATAACGACAAGAAAGCACTTCACGTAATTCCGCACTGTCATGCTGCGCGATGCCAAGTTCCTGGCGAATACGTTTATGCCACATTTCGGCCAAAGCCTCGGCCGTCTGCACGCCCATACCATGAATGTACAGGTACTCAGTAAAATTGCCGTCATCAAAAAGTTTCTTCTCATACGGCGTAAAATCATTGCCGATGGTAACGCAGCTCAGCGCCACGACATCCATGACGCCTGATTCGCGCGGCCGGAAGAAATCAGAAAGACACCAGCGCTTGCGATCCGTCTGCCGCGGAAAATTAAAGCGAAGAACTTCGTTTTTCTGATCTTCGCTATAAATGACCAAGTCATTTTGATCCGCCTGACACCAGTAATAACCGTATACCAGTTGCGGTTTGAGAATATTCAGATCGCGCACGGTTTTCTTGACGCGCTCATAGAGCGGCCGCACGTGATCTTCTGTGTACTTACGAAATTCATCACGCGATTTGTTGCCGCTCTTAAATTGCCACTGGCCGCGGAAGAGCGCCACTTCGTCCATATATGCCCACACGTGATCAAGCGGAATATCATTGACCACGCGCGAACCATAAAACGGCAGCGCCGGCACAGGCACATCACGCTTAATATCCGAAACAACAAAATCCGTTACTTTTGGTTTTGCCGGATCGCTTACCTTATCAGCAACTTTTGCAGTGCTGATAGCAGGGATTCCCCCGCCGCATACCGCTGCGGCGCGATCATCGGCAAAGCCTGTCTCTACCAGCATGTCAGCCGTGCGGCCGGTGCTGATGGCGTCCATGACTTTCAGACCCTCAAAGGCATCCTTGCCGTAAAAAAGCGGGCCGTGATAAACATCGCGAAGATCATTCTCAACAAATTTACGTGTCAGCGCCGCGCCGCCGAGAATCACCGGATAACTCAGGTTGAGGCGGTTAAGTTCCTCAAGATCTTCCTTCATGACCAGCGTTGATTTGACCAGCAAACCGCTGAGGCCGATGGCATCCGCACCGACTTCCTTTGCCTTTGCGATCACATTGCTGATCGGCTGCTTGATGCCGATGTTATAAACGGTAAAACCGTTGTTGGTGAGGATGATGTCCACAAGATTTTTGCCAATATCATGAACGTCGCCCTTGACCGTGGCCAGCACCATTTTGCCGCGGCTCTGGCCTTCTTTTTTCTCCATGAATTTTTCAAGATGCGCCACGGCATACTTCATCACCTCGGCGCTCTGAAGCACAAACGGCAACTGCATCTGGCCGCTGCCGAAAAGTTCGCCGACAACCTTCATGCCCTCAAGCAGAAGATCATTGATGATCTGTAGCGGCGCATAGGTCTGGCGCGCCTCATCAAGATGCTCAATGAGCTTGTTGCGATCGCCATCAATGATGTGCCGCTTGAGCTTTTCTTCAATACTCAGGTTTTCCGTTGCGACGGCATCGGCCACTTTGGTTTCGGCACCGAGTTTGGTCAGCAATTGCAGAGGATGATAATCCTCGCGCTGGCGGTCATAAATCAGATCAATGGCCCACTGCCAGTGTTCCGGCTCAATTTTGTTTTGCGGCAGAATCTTGCTGGCGTGCACAATCGCGCTGCTCAGGCCAGCATGAACGCACTCATGAAAAAATGCCGAGTTGAGCACCATGCGCGCGTAAGCCTTCAGGCCGAATGACACATTGCTCAGGCCGAGTGTGGTGTGGCTATTCGGAAATTCCGTGCTGATGCGCTTAATGCCGTCAATGGTCTCAAGCGCAAGGCGGCGCACTTCTTCCTGGCCGGTGACAATGGGGAAAATCAGCGGGTCAAAATAAATATCCGTTTCCGGAATGCCATATTTGTTGACCAGCGTATCATGCAGTCGGCGGGCAATGGCGATCTTGCGATCGGCCGTTTTGGCCATCGCCTCAACCTTATCTTCATCAATAGTACCGGCCACAATCGCCGCGCCATAACGACGCAACAGATAGCACATTCGGGCAAGTTTTTCCTCGCCATCTTCAAAATTGATGGAGTTAACAATGCATTTGCCCGGCGCATATTGAAGGCCGGCCTCAATCACATCAAGCTGCGTTGAGTCAATCATCAGCGGCGCTTTAACGTCGCCGGCAAAACGCCTGACCACGGCCGTCATATCCGGCACGCCGTCGCGGCCCACGTAATCAACGCAGACGTCAACGACATGGCTGCCTTCTTTAACCTGCTCGCGGCCCATGCTGCTACAGGTGTCAAGATCGCCGGCGATAATGGCTTCGCGGAATTTTTTTGATCCGTTGGTGTTAGTGCGCTCACCCACGATTAATATTGACAGATCCTGCCGCGCGTTGACCGCGCTGTAGAGCGACGTAATCTGCGATGTCGCGGCCGTGGGCTTGCGGCCAAAAGCTTCGCGAGCTTTGGCTTTTTTGCCATTGAGCGCATCGGCCACCGCCTTGATATGTTCCGGCGTTGTGCCGCAGCATCCGCCGGCCACATTAATGCCGAATTTTTCCACAAACTCCACATGCGCTTTGGCAAGTTCCGCGGCGCTGAGCGGATAATGTGTGTGGCCGTTGTGATTGACCGGCAGGCCTGCGTTCGGCTGAACGCTGATAAACCGCGGCCAAAGACGGCTGAGCGTCTCAACATGCTGACGCATCAGTTCCGGGCCCGTTGCGCAGTTCATGCCAAGCACGTCAATCGGCAGCGATTCAAGCGTAGCAATCGCCGACTCCATCTCCGTGCCGACGAGCATGCTGCCGGTTGTCTCCATCGTGACCTGAACCATGATCGGCAGGCGCTTATTTTTTTCGCGCATGGCATCAAGGCACGCCGTCACGGCGACCTTGACCACGTTGAGATCGTACTGCGTCTCAATGAGCAGCACGTCCGCGCCGCCGTCAATCAGACCGCGCGCCTGTTCCTGGTAGCTGTCCAGAACGGTGTCATAATCCACATGGCCAAGCGTAATGCTTTTGGTTCCCGGGCCGATGCTGCCGGCGACAAAACGCTGTTTGCCGTCATTGAATCGCGCGGCCGCTTTTTTGGCGATCTCTACGCCCTTGACGTTCATCTCATAGCAGCGATCCGCAAGGCCAAATTCGCTGAGCACCAGTTTGTTTGCGCCAAAGGTATCCGTCTCAACGCAATCACTGCCGATGCTGAAATAACGCGCGTGAATTTCTTCAATGACATCCGGCCGGGAAAGCACCAGCACGTCCGTGCAGTTTTCTTTATCCCAAAAATCGCTCAGCGGAAGATTAAATGTAAAAATCTGCGTGCCCAGGCCGCCGTCAAAAATGAGTACGCGCTGGCGCAGCACATCCAGAAATGCCGATTCGCCCGGACGCATCGGCTCCGAAAAACGGCGATCCGCCAGATACGCGGAAACTTGTTCATGGGTGGCAGTTTTCAGATTCAACATCTCGCTACTCTCTCCACAATCTGCTTCGGTTTTCGTTGGTTGTTTATCGTTGGTCGTTGGTCGAAAAACAGCAGGCCCACATCAACTTAAAACGATAAACGACCAACGATCAACCATAAACGACATACGTATTTATTCATCCGCGCCCGCGGCATCTCCCAGCGGATGCGAGGCGCGGCCCTTGCCCTTCGGCGGCATACTGATATTAGGCGACACTTTCTTTTCGCGGCGCGATTCTTCGCGTTGCGGCTTATCCGCAAATCTGCGGGTATTGCCAGAAATTTTCCCGCCGCGCGGCCCGCCTGTGTTTGCCCCAAACTTACCTGCACGAGCGGATTTACCCGGTGTTCGGCTGCCACGCGATGACAACTCTTCGCGGACAGTGCGTATCCGCGACGGAGGAACAACGTCCTTCTCAAGTCGTTTGCGTTCTTTTTCCATTTCTTTGGCTTCGTACCACTGCTGCGTGGCGGATTTTTGCTTCTCATGATATTCAGGGCTGCTGATCTTGAAGAGATATTTGACTTCTGATTCAGACAGCGGGCGGAACGCGCCGACCTCAAGGCCTTTAATCGTCAGCTTATCGCCGATGGCCACGCGATTGAGATCGCGCACCGGGTGGCCGATGCGGGCCATGACGCGGCGCACTTCGCGATTTTTTCCTTCGCTGATTTTAACTTCCATAATTGTTCGGCCACGCTCACGGCCGAGGATCTTGACGCGGAAGCGATCCGTCCTGATGCCGTGGCCCGCGCCGCGATCAGGGCCAAGCCACATGCCCGCCTTGATTTTTTCGATATCGCCCGGGCCCATGCGGCCATCAACTTCAACAATATATGTTTTCTCAACGCCAAAACGCGGATGCGTCAGGCGATTGGCAAGCTCGCCGTCATTGGTCATGATCAGCGCGCCGCGCGAATCCATATCAAGTCGGCCGACCGGAAACACGCGTTCCGGCACGCCGCGCATCAGTTCGCCAACCGTTTTACGATCCGAAGGATCAAAGTTGGTGACCAATATGCCTTTTGGCTTGTTGAGCAGAAAATAAACTTTACGCTGCTCCTGCAATCCGCCTTCGCCGGGCACATCGGGGCGCTCGGCAATGGTCTGGCCGTCAAAAGTCACAACGTCTTTTGCCGGATCAATCATCACCGGCATTTCGGTGCGCACATCACCATTGACCAGCACGCGGCCGGAGAGAATCATCTCTTCGCACTCGCGCCGGCTGGCAATGCCGCAATCAGCCATAAAACGTTGCAGACGAATCTTCATAGTTTCTCGCGATATAAAAAAAGATCATTCACCACGGAGGCACAGAGAAGAAATAAAAATTATTTACCACAGAGATCACAGAGGACACAGAGAGAAGGAATAAGAAAAGAATTTTAAACAGTTGTTTTCTTTATCTTCTTTACTTTTCCCGGTGATCTCTGTGTTCTCTGTGGTTAAAAATATTTTTTGTCTTCTCCGTGCCTCTGTGCCTCCGTGGTAAAAATGTTTAGTTCACTTCAACAGCTCCGCCCGGCAATTTAGCCTCAAGCCATGAGCAGTCCGTCACCGTTTTAACCTTGGCGTTTTTCATGTTGGCCGGCAGCAGCAGCGTATCACCTTTGGTTACGGCCGTGGGCTGCGCGCCATCACAGTTGATGACGGCCTGTCCCTCAAGCACAATCCACACGACAGGTTCTGCGTAAGGGATTTCCTGCTCCATCTCGGCCACCATTTTGACGCGCTCAAGCGTGAAAAATTCGCAGGTCACCAGGCGGCTGACTGTCGTAAAGACGTTGGCCACGTGGCTTTTTTTGCCGCCGGCCAGCGGATCTTCGCCGGCAAAGTTGATCGTCTCAAGCGCTTCGGTGATATGCAGAGCGCGCGCTTTGCCATCCGGCCCGAGACGATTCCAGTCAAAAACGCGGAAGGTCGTATCGCTTGGCGTTTGAACCTCGGCCGCCAGAATGCCCGCGCCCAGTGCGTGAACAGTGCCGCTTTTAAGATAATGACAATCGCCGACTTTAACTTTGATGGCGTTGAGCAGCGGCTCAACTTCGCCTTTGGTAATGGCTTCGGCAAATTGTTCTTTGGTCACGCCCTTCTTAAGGCCTTTGTAGATTTTTGCGCCCGGCTCCGCGTGCATGATATACCAGCATTCGCTCTTGATGTGCGCACCCGGATGCGTGGCGCAATACTCTGCCGGCGGATGAACCTGAACGCTCAAATCACTCTGCGCGTCCAGAAATTTTACCAGCAGCGGAAAGCGGCCATGATTGGCCGGCGCTTTGCCCAGCATTCCTTTGCCGGCATCAGAACCAAGAACTTCGGCCAGCGTTTTACCCGCCAGCGGGCCATTGGTGATCACGCTTGAGAGCGAACCATCCGGCTGCGCGCCGGCGGAATCTTTTTTAACAGTCCCGGCCGGCAGATCCGCAAGTTCCCATGACTCGCCCACAGGCTGGCCGACAAGCTCGGCCGGCAACTGCTTGCCAAGAACCTTGCCCAAACGACTGCCACCCCAGATGCGATTCTGAAAAACAGGGCGGAATTTTAACGGATATGACATTTTCAACTCCCATAACCACTGGGCGAATGCATTATTTTACGCCGCCCAGTTATAAAGGCTTAAGGATAAAGGCTGAAGGCTAAAAAAGCATGGTTTTGCCACACCATAGCCCGTACCTTTTAGCATTGAGCCTTCTTACTTTAGCCTTTTAATGCGATAAACCCAAAAACAACACGATTTTCAACTTGCATTACAAGGCCGCAATCATTTATCATTTTATCCGGATGAACGGATATTTACCAGAGCAATCTTCGCAAGCACACATGGGCGCCGAGCAATTTATCGGCATCCTCTCGGCGTTTACGGACCCGATCCGCCTGCGTATTTTACGATTGCTTGAGCAGCAACCCCAAACAGGATTAACCGTCGGCGAACTGGCCGACGTGCTCAAGCTGCCGCAGTCAACGGTCAGCCGTCATCTTAAAACGCTGGTAGAGGCGCAGTTGGCGCTGCCCACGCGAGACGGCACCAGCATGGTATATCGGCTTGCGCCCAAATCAGGGGAGAATGCCGCGCGCCAGTTGCGCGACATGGCCAAGAATTATCTGAATCATGATCCGCAGGCCGCATCGGATACGCAGAGGCTGGCGCACATTCTTCGGCAACGCGAAGAAGCCACGGCCAAGTTTTTCGGCAAGGCCGCGCCGCAGTGGGATCAAATTCGCCGCGAATGGTTTGGCGATACTTTTCATCTGGAGGGAATGCTCTCCCTGCTGAACCCTGAATGGGTAGTGGCCGATTTAGGAACGGGCACCGGCGCGATGCTGCCGCTTATCGCGCCGCATGTTAAGCAGGTGATCGGCGTTGATCCTTCGCAGGCGATGCTCAAAAACGCGCGCCAGAGAGTCAAAGAGCAGTCGCTTGGCAATGTGGAGTTGCGCCAGGGAACCCTTGAGCATCTGCCGATTGAAGATCACTATGCCGATGTGGCGCTTATCACGCTGGTGCTGCATCACGTGGCGCATCCGCCGGCGGCATTTGCTGAAGTTAAAAGAATTTTGCGCCCCGGCGGTGTTCTGCTGATTGTTGATCTTCAGCCGCATAACGTCGAGATGTTTAAGGAAAAAATGGAGCATCGCTGGATGGGATTTTCGCAGGAGCAGCTTATGTCGTGGCTGACGTCGGCCGGATTCGCCAAAATCCGCTGGCACGCCCTGCCGGCGCAAACGGCGCGATCAAAAGAGAGCGCCACAGCGGTTCCGGATCTGTTCTCGTTGCGTGCGGAAATTATTTGACACTCTTTTTTACCACAGAGACACGGAGGCACAGAGGAAGACAAAGAGAAGACATAAAAATATAAACCACAGAGATCACAGAGCACACAGAGAGAAGAATAAAGAGATTTAAAATAAGGGGAAAAAACTTAAAAAAATATTACTCTTCTCCTTATTTTTGTGTTTTTCTCGGTGATCTCTGTGTTCTCTGTGGTTAAAAAGCTTTTTCTTTTTGTCTTCTCTGTTTTCCTCAGTGTCTCCGTGTCTCTGTGGTAAAAAAGCGATAAGAGTATATGAGACGAATGCGAACGATTGCGCTTGATTTTGACGATACGCTCATCCCCATGCGTCACGCCGTGGCGCAGGAGATGAATAAACTTTATGGCACGGATCTCAGCAGCGAGACGTGTCCGGAATTTCATGTATCGCGTAAATGGAATTACAGCGACGAAACGTTCATGACGTGGTTTGCCAAGTATGAACCGCAATTGCATGAATATCCGCCCTATGAAGGGCTGAAGGAAACACTTGAAGAATGGGCCAAAAACGCCAAGCTGATTGTGATTACGGCGCGGCCGGATTTTCAGATTGGCTCGGCCAGAGCGTGGATTAAAAAAAATGATCTGCCGATCGCGGAAATTTTCAGCGCATGCGGCAACGTCACCAAAGCGCAGGTGGCGCAGGAACAACATGTGGATCTTTTTGTAGAAGATCACCCGATGCATGCCACACGCATCGCCAACGTGGGCATTAAAGTGATCCTGCTGAGCAAGGCCTATAACGGCGAATGCAGGCATGACAACATTACGCGGGTAAAAGACTGGGAAGAAATCAGGACCTTATTTGCTAACAATTTTTCACCACGGAGACACGGAGGCACGGAGGAAGGCAAAGAGAGAAAATAAAAATATGAACCACAGAGATCACAGAGGACACAGAGAAAAGAAATAAGAAGAAAATAAAAAAAGAAATTTTCTTTTTTATCTTCTTTGTTTTTCTCGGTGATCTCTGTGTTCTCTGTGGTTAATTTGACTTTTGTCTTCTCTGCAATTTCTGTGAGATATTTTCGTTTTTTGAACTACGAACTTCGTTTAATGAAAGGAAACGAATGAAATACGACGTCAAGGACATCAACCTGGCCGCCGAAGGCAAAAAGCGCATTGAATGGGCTGATAAGGATATGCCCGTTCTGCGTGCGATCCGCGCGCGTTTTGCCAAAGAGCAGCCGCTCAAGGGTTACCGCATGGCGGCCTGTCTGCACATCACCACCGAAACCGCCAACCTGCTGCGCACACTTGTGGCCGGCGGCGCTGAAGTTTATGCATGCGCCAGCAACCCGCTGTCAACCCAGGATGACAACGCGGCCGCGCTGGTTAAGGAATACGGCATTCCGGTCTTTGCCATCAAGGGCGAAGATCGCGATACCTATTATCGTCACATGAACGCCGTTCTGGATATCAAGCCGAACGTCACAATGGATGACGGTTGCGATCTGGTATCGCTGCTGCATGGCGAGCGCAAGGATCTCGTCGGCAACATCGTGGCGAGCATGGAAGAAACCACCACCGGCGTCATCCGTCTTAAAGCGATGGAAAAAGACGGCTCGCTGAAGTTCCCGACCGTTGCGGTAAACGACGCGATGTGCAAACATTTCTTTGATAACCGTTACGGCACCGGCCAGAGTACGCTTGATGGCGTGATCCGCGCGACCGACCACCTGCTGGCCGGCAAAACAATCGTCGTCGCCGGTTACGGCTACTGCGGCAAGGGCACCGCGGCCCGCGCCCGCGGCATGGGCGGCCACGTCATTGTCACGGAAATCGACCCGATCAAGGCCATTGAGGCCGTCATGGACGGATTCCAGGTCAAGCCGATGATTGATGCGGCCAAACTCGGCGACATCTTTATCACCGTCACCGGCGATATTCATGTGGTGCGCATGGAGCACTTTGAAGTCATGAAAGACGGCGCGGTTGTCTGCAACTCCGGCCACTTTGACGTTGAGCTGGATCTGGCAAGCCTTGCCAAAAACGCCGTCAAGTGCAATAAGAACGTCCGCGAATTTGTGGACGAATACGAACTCAAGAACGGCAAGCATATTCTGGTTCTGGGCGAAGGCCGCCTGGTCAACCTGGCTTGCGCGCACGGCCATCCGGCATCGGTCATGGATATGAGCTTTGCGGTTCAGGCGCTGGCCACCGAATGGGCTATCAAGAACAAGAACGGCCTGGCGGTTAAGGTTCACAACGTTCCGGCCGAGATTGACGCGTGGGTCGCGGATCTCAAGCTTCGCAGCATGGGCGTTGCGATTGATACGCTGACGGCCGAACAGGTCAAGTATCTCAGCAGCCATGACATGGGCACGTAATCAGATCATCCGATAATCCGCATGATGATGAGAACCCCCGAGTTTTCGCTCGGGGGTTCTTCTTTTTAAACAAGACACTCAAGATTTTCTACTTTAACATTGATAGCATCATTGTTGCACAACATGAGTATTCGGCCGAAACCAACACGGACAAATTGACTCACTCTGCGCGTTTATTTTCAAATTACTTATCAAGCGTCTACATTCAACTAACAATAAACAAATATGAGCTCGATAGCATACGGCCCTGGTTCTGCTCGAGTGAGTTTCAGAGCGTTTTGAATCCGCGGCAGTTAACCCCATGATCATCCGGAGTTTAAACATATGAAATTACCGGCACTTTGCGTCGCTGCACTTGCAATGAGTACTGTTACGATTGCATATTCAGAGAAATTCAAAATAGCTGTTATGCCAGATACTCAAATTTACACGATGTCCGGCAGTTATGATGAGCGTTTTCACGCGCAAACACAGTGGATTGCGGCCAATTATCAATCGCAGAATATTGTTTTTGTCAGCCAGTTGGGCGACTTGACGGAAAATGCCAGCAGTGATCAATTCCGCCGCGCTGACGAATGCATGGATCGGATCGGCACCGCGCTCAACAATGTGCTGCCCTATTCAGCCTGTATCGGCAATCACGACTGGAGCGACACCGGCAACACCAGCAGTTCATCGGCCAATTACCGCAGCAATTTTGGCCCGTCACGTTACGCCGGATGCTCCTGGTATGGCGGATATTACACGGTGGCCGGCAACGATAACCGCACCGGATTAAGCAGCTATCAGACGTTTACCGGAGGCGGCTACGAATTTCTGCATATTAATCTTGAATACAGCCCCACCACGGACGTATACGCGTGGGTTCAAAGCGTACTTGATTCACACAAGGGAATCCCGACCATTATTTCAACACATTCTTACTTGACGGATAACAGCGCAGGCACCGGCGGATCACGCAACGGCACCGGCGAAGACATCTGGAACAATCTCATCAAAAGCAACTCCCAGATTTTTATGGTGCTTTGCGGACACGAGCATGAAGGACCGGACGGTAAAGATGGGGAATACGCTCAAATCAGTTATAACAGTGACGGCGAACCGGTCTACGAAATGCTCTCAAATTACCAGGATTACTACACAAGCTCATTGAAAAACATGCTCAACGGCGGCGAAGCGTGGATGCGCCTTGTTGAGTTTGATACTGACGCCGACAAGATCAACATGACCACATATAATCCGGAAACCAACAAGTATCAGACCGACGCCAACAGCCAGTTTTCGTATGATTTTGATCTTGACAGCGGTCGTTTCTATAACGTGCCGGAACCGGCGTCACTGGCGCTGATCGCCCTGGCCGCCCCGCTGATGCTGCGCCGGCGCCGCTGATATACACGTAAACAAAGCCAAACAAGAGATACGCAAGGTTGATTTCACAGAGGAAGGTTATCGTATTTTAATTTTACTATTAAGGATATCTACATGAAATTAAACAATTTAACAATCGCCCTGCTGACATCCGCAGCCGCGGCAGGCTGGCTCGGCAACATCGGTAACGCTCATGCTGCCGACACCAAGTGGCGCTTCGGCATGATCACCGACAGCCAGCGCGGCGAAGACAGCGAACCGGGCAGCAACGGCGTGGGCACCATCATGCTCAACGCCATCGTGGCCGACATGTATCCCAAAAACGTAAGCGCCGTGATTTCCGCCGGCGATCAGATTGAGGGCGTTGCGGTATCGTTTTCCCGCGATGGCATGCGCAGCCAGCTCAAGACGTGGCTCAGTTGCATGGCGCCGTTTACCAATGCGGGCATTCCGGTCATGGCCGTGCGCGGCAATCACGAAGCATGGGCCGGCCCGTATGATGCGGTCAGCGGCTGGCGCGCGGAAATGAACCTGCCCAGCGGTTACGAAAATGAATTAACCTACGCTTTTACAAGTAATAATGCGTTGTTTCTGGCGATTGATGAATTTACCACGACCGGCAACTTGGTTCCCGGAATGAAGGATCTGCCGCTTTCCTGGATGAGCAGCCAGTTTGCCTCATCAACAGCCGAGCACCGTTTTGTTTATGGCCACGCTCCGCTTTATGGCCGCAACCATGATGACGGATACACCGGCAGCGCCCGCACCAACTTCATCAATACGATGGTGGCCGGCGGCGTCAAGATGTACATCAGCGGCCACGATCATCAGTATTCCCGCAGCATGGTTCTTGATGATGCGGGCAACGTGCTTCTGCTTCAGTTGATTCTGCCGCCATCAGGCGAAAAAACTTACGGCGCCAACACCACCAGCGATCCGGTTCATAATGTTGACGTTAAAGCCGTAACCGGCCAAAGCGGTTATGCCGTAACCGAAGTATGGGGCCCAAAAGTGACCGTAACTGTCTATGGCACGCCTACCGGCAACTATACATTCTCTGTCATTGATCGCTTCAGTTATTACGACAACGGCAAGGAATATTACGTCAAGCAAGGCGGCAGTTATGCGGGCCTGGCGGCATCAGTGGCCAAAGGCGGCGGGTATCTGGGTTCGTCGGCCAAAATCCTTGCCGGAACCAACAGCGACAAGGTTGAGTACGTCGCAATGGGATTTATGACGGCCGACAATTTTTCCTCCATTGTTTACAAGGATAAGGCGGCCGCGGTTATCAGCGACGTATTTGAAGTTTGCGGGCTTGAGAACAACCTGAACACCGACTCGTCCGATACGTATGTGCTTGAGCTTTCTTTTCAGGCGGATAACATCCCCGGCCTGAATGGGATTAGCGGACTGCGCCTGGCGGAAGTCAATGATAACGGCGTGTGGACCGTACTTGAGGGCGACATCATCATGGGCGCGTGGAATGCCGGCTATGGGCTGGGCACCTATGGCATTGATGTCGCAACCAACACCATGTGGGGTGTTCTGGATCACCAGGGACAATTTGCGGTGATCTCAACGGCAGTGCCTGAACCTTTGACACTGGGCATGATGGCCGCGGGTTTACTTGGTTTGGGCCTGCGTAGAAAACGTTCAAAGTAAGTTATGGTTTTGATAAGAATTATTACAGTTTTAATTAACATATAAGAAAGGGAGAAAAAACATGAAAAAGATAACGCAAATGGCTTTGGCCGCATTAACGGGCGCGGTTATGTCCGCCGGCATGGCGCACGCCGCCACGGCCACGTTTACGGTCACTTTTCAGGACGGCCTCAACGGCTATGCCGGCACGCAGGATACGTGGATCAAAGAAGGGAGCTCGTCCTCAAATTACGGCAGCAGCGACAAAATGGATATTGATCCTTCCGACAGCGGCGAAAACATGGGTTTGCTGCAATTCACCAATATTTTCGGTTCATCCACTGTATACGAAGGCACAAGCTCACTGCTCTATATCCCGACCAACGCAACCATCACCTCCGCATCGCTGGCTGTTTATAACGATAACACCGGCGTAGGAACTACAGTTGAATATAAACGCATCAACTCGGCATGGGACGAAAGCACCGCAACCTGGGCCAATACCAGCCGCTCAACATCCACAACAGATGGCAGTTGGTCAGGCACCAGCACAGGCTCAAAAAGCGTAACAGTCACCGGCGCTCTTCAGTCATGGGTCATTGATCCGTCAACAAATCACGGCTGGCTGCTTGACAGCAAAGGAACACTGGGAGACGGCGTTCAGGTTCTCTCCAGCGAAAACGGCAACACAAGCCGGCGCCCCACGCTGACCGTGACCTTCACGGTTGACCTGGCAAATCTCGCTCCCACGCTCACCAGCATCACCGGCGCGCAGACCGTCTCAGCCGGGCAGGTGTTTAACCTTGCGGCCTCGGCCACAGACCCGGGCAATGACACGCTGACCTACAAATGGGATGTCAATAACGACGGCGTTTACGGCGAACTGACCGGAACTGCCATCGCCCACAACTATTCCCGCGCGGGCAATTACTCGGCCAAAGTTGAGATTTCTGATGGCGAAGGCGGCGTGACTTACGGAACCACCAGCATCCGCGTCAAAAATAAAATGACTGTCGGCGGTTCCGGCAGCCCGATCGTTACGCTGAGTGATGGCAATGTTCATGACATTGCGGATATGGGCGTTGGCGCCATCGCTGTTGAATGGAATAAACCGATCTCGGCCGAAAATCCACTGGTTCTGGCATTGTGGCTCAGCGGCACTTCGGCAGACTGGCAGACGATTCAATCCGATCTCGCGGCCGACGGCCTGACCGTGGTGCTCGCCGGCGACAATAATGAACTGTGGGGCAAAATGGCCGGCATGTTCAACGGAAATCCTTTTGATATGCTGATTGTCCTCAATTCAGCACCGGCCGGCATCACCGGTAATACGCTCGTATACGATATGAACCTCTCAGTGGATGTTCAGCAGGTCGCCGCGGTACCAGAAGCCGCCACCGTTGGCCTGCTTAGCCTCGGCGCGGGTCTGCTGTTAAGCAAACGCCGCCGCTAATCATCAAAAGAATCCACAATCAATCCCAAATGCGGGAACCTCCGGACCATGGTCCGGAGGTTCTTTTTTCATGCCGGAGAATTGAAACAAACTCATCTGCAATGGATGTTTCCTCACTCCGTTTAGGTTAATATGGTCTGATTCAAGGCAGATCATCCGCCATGTCCGCAGGATGACATTGGCGGACATGACATATCGTGAATATGGCCGTATTTGGGTGAGATGGCACTATGACAACGCAGCAGCAGGAAGTTGAAGCAAGCGCAAGACCGGCCGGCGCTAAACGCCCCAGACGATGGCGTCTGCTGAGCATGCCCTTACGATGGCTGATTTTTATCATGATATGCCTGGTCTCGCTGCACTACGGCCTTGCCGCGCGCGAGTGGACTTTTCGCGCGACGGATCAAATTCATTTTTTCAGTGACATCAACCGGGGATATATGTGGGGTATCCGCTCCGCACGCGACGGATACCTGAATATTTACGAAAAACAAAAAGATCAGCAACCCTGGGATAATCCGTTTATTGATTACGCGCCGCTGCGCCTGGCGGTAATGCGGAACTGGGGCCAGTGGGTTTTGGCTCATTATCCGGATGCCACCGACAATAATCGTCGCAACGACTATGAATTTCATCAGCCGGTCCTGAAATTTAATACGGCAATCAGCATCTTTGGCGCCATCGGCATTTTTCTGCTGACTCGTTTTCACATCCGCCGCTCTTACGAATCTGTTGAACGCGGAACTTTATCGCGGATGATTCGCCGATTTTTTCATTTATCTGATGAACGTGTGCTTCTGCCGGCGCGGCCCCGGCCGCCGTTCTGCGGAAACTGGCAGGGACTTCTCGCGGCCATCTCATTTTGGCTCAACCCGGCGGTACTGATCAGCGCTTACGGCTGGCCGACATGGGATATGTGGATTATTCCTTTCTTTGTGTGGGCGGCCTATGCCGCATGCATTGATGCATGGCTGCTCTCAGGAATTTTTATCGCCATCGGCGCCATGTTTAAGGGACAGCAACTCTTTATTGCATCAGTATTTATCATTTGGCCATTGCTTTTGCTTCAGTTTGGCTCTATTTACCGGTGGGTATGCGGATTCCTGCTGGGTTTTGGCCTAATTGCCTCACCCTGGCTGGTGACGTACCTACCGGGCGGCGACGTATCGCTGCCACGCATTATGGACTGGCCGGCGATCTGGTGGGTGTCGGGTGCAGGAATGTCAGTACTGGCCATCGGCGTGCTGGGATGGCTTTATTCCCGGCCGTGGGGAATGCTTAACCGATTAAAATTCAATATGTTACGATTAAGTATTCTGATTTTGGCCATAGTTGTATCAATCGTCGGCATCACGTGGCCCTGGTGGTCAAATCAGCATGGGGCATGGTGGCCAGGATTCGTTTTTGCGGGAATTGTATTATTTGCGGGCCTCTTACTGCGCCGGATGAGATTCGTTATCGCGACTTTTGCAGGAACAATAGGCGCGGCCCTGTTCTCTTGCCTGGCTCTTTTTCACGGTTCTGATTCCTGGTTCCGCTGCTCATTCCTCTTTGGCACTTATCACTGGCGGCAAATGGTTGTCGGGCAGACGTCAAATCTGCCGGGCCTGATGCTCAAACGTTTTGGCTGGCGCGATGTGGATGAGCAGGTTTTTACGCTGCCGGCAAAATTTCTGGGATTTTTACCAAATGATCCGTACCCGGTGACGATCAACGCTTTATTGCGTACAATATTCGTTGCGACTTTTTTGATGTGCTGTGTCGGCGTGGCCATGCATTGGCGGAGAAAAGATCCGCGATTCCTGGTGGCGCTTACAGGAACATGGTTAATGTTCTTCTGTTTTCCGACGCAGATACATGAGCGCTATTTAATTTTTGCCGCAGGCGTAGGAATGACTGCCATCGCGGCCGGTTTTGGTTATTATCTGCTGGGTTTGTTTATGTCGGTTATCACAAGCATCATGACGCTGCATGTGATGATCGGCAACAGCACCCGGGGTTTCGGCCTGCTTCAGAATGAACTTGGGCCGAAATTTGGTCCGTCATTGTATAGGTTTATTGTGCGCACGCATCCGGATATCGGCTGGGCGGTGTTGTTGTGCGCGGCTGTATTTTTATATGTTTCGCTCACGCCGGGGAGACGTCGCGGCAACGCAGATCAACTGCGGCTGACGCAGCAGGGTGTATGACACTTCAAGCAATCTGGTATCATAATTCGCTTCATGTCTGGGGCCACAACGATTCATCATCGCCGCGGGGTGTTGAGGAGTTGCGTGCCTTCCTGGGAGAAATTTCGGCCGATCCGCTGATCGTGCCGGGCGCCGTAGAAAGCGAAATTGAACTGAATATGCCCGGCGGCGTGCAAAAACTCCCGACGCTTGCGTTTGGCCCCAACGAAACGGCCGACCTGCTGCTCTCGCTGCCCCATCCGCTGACGCACGATTTTGGCGGCACCATTGCCTACTGGGTTGAGCTGGCTAAATTTATCGTGGCGCGCATTACGCGCGGACAGGTATTTCCGGATCTCAATCGAGAAACGGATGATTCGCTTTTTGCGTCATGGCGATTGGTTGTGGCCACGTCAGTTGAAGTTCAGAATCTTGAAAAATTTGTCAAAGCCATGCCGGCCGCGTGCACAGCCACAACCGACGCGCCTGAGAGCGTCAGCGTCGTAGAGTCATTTGTCGCGGCGATTACCGATGCGGTTGTGCGCCGGACGCTTGCGCTTGATCCGTTCTTTACTGATTTTCACACGCGCAAGGATATCCCGCAGATTCCCGAAGTCCGGTGGATCGGCGCGTTGTTTAACGGACACGCCAAACTGGAGATTCAGCCGGCCGAGGCCGCGCTGCTGCTTGATTCCGTCAAGGAATGGGTGCGTCCGATGGATCAAAAATCCTCAAGCACGCCGGTACAGATCCGGCTGACGCTTGAGGAACCTTTTAATGATAATGATCCGTGGCGGCTGGTGTTCTGGTTATTGCCGCTTCAGCGGCAGAGCGATCCGATTGCGGCGTCTGAATTGTGGAGCAAAGAAGTGCGCCCTGCCGGCGTGCTGAGCCGCAATGTGATTGACTGGCGCCAGAAACTGCTGGCGGAATTGCAGCGCGGCGCGGAAGTTTTTGCGCCGCTGGCGCGCGCACTCGAAAATCCGGAACCGGCCGATGTGATTCTTGATGCCACCGAGGCGCATGCGTTTATTCAGACGGCCGGCCCTGAACTGACAAACCGATCGTTCTCCGTGGTGTTGCCGGAGTGGGCCACCACGCACCAGAGTGATTTTGGCCTGCTGCTTGAACTTGAGCCGCATGATATTGACGATGACGATGCGGAACTTGAGGCCGCCGCCGACGCCCACGGTGTGCGTGCGGACAGCAACAGCAGCATCGGTCCGGCAGCGCATCGTTTCGGCCTCTCAACATTGCTGAATTTTAATTGGCGCATCGCACTCGGCGATATGACCATCTCAATTGACGAGTTTCGCGCACTGGCGGGGCAAAATTCGCCGCTGGTTCGTTTTCAGGGCCGCTGGCTACAGCTTACGCCTGAAGTCGTGCAGAAAACCATTGATTTTGTGACCAAAAAGCAGGAAGGCCCCATCACGCTGGCGCAGGCACTGCATATGAGTTACGGGCTGGGGCATCAGTCATCCGGACTGCCGGTGCTGGGGCTCAAAGGTAAATCGCAAAACGGCCAAACGGGAACCGGCGTCAACTGGATTGATGATTTTCTTTCGCAGGCGCCGTCGCAGAAAATTGAGACGATTGCCGCGCCGGAAGGATTTACCGGTTCGCTGCGGCCCTATCAGTCGCGCGGACTTGATTGGCTTAATTTCCTCAACAAAATGGGCATCGGCGCGTGCCTTGCTGATGATATGGGTCTTGGTAAAACGATTCAGCTCATCGCGCTGCTTTTGCATGAGCGCACGCCGGCGGAAAATCCCGGCGGCAAACCGCTTGGCCCTACGCTGCTCTTTGCGCCCACAAGTGTTGTGGGCAACTGGGTGCGCGAACTGGACCGCTTTGCCCCAACGCTTAAAGTGCTGATTCATCATGGCGCGCAAAGACTCACAGGCGATGCGTTTGTTCAGGCGGCCGAGGCTCATGATGTAGTGCTGACCAGTTACGCGCTTGCGCCGCGCTGCTTTGAGGATCTGCGCAAACCGCGCTGGCATCGCGTGGCGCTTGACGAGGCGCAAAAGATCAAGAATCCCGCGGCCGCGACGACACTGGCAATCCGCTCAATTCCGGCGCGCCATCATGTGGCGCTTACCGGTACGCCGATCGAAAATCATCTTGCGGAATTGTGGTCGATCATGGAGATTCTCAACCCGGGCCTGCTGGGCACGGCCGGGGATTTCCGTTCTCGCTTTGCGATTCCGATTGAGCGCATTGGCGATCAGGAACGCGCCGCGCAACTGCGCCGACTGATTCAGCCGTTTATCCTTCGGCGCACCAAGACAGACCCGACCATCGCCAGCGAACTGCCGGAAAAAATTGAGACGCGCGTGTATGCCAATCTCACACCCGAACAGGCCACGCTTTACGAAGCAACAACCTCGCAAATGCTCTCGCAGATTGACCAGTCGTCGGGTATTCGCCGGCGCGGATTGATTCTTGCGACGCTCACGCGCCTCAAGCAAATCTGCAATCACCCGGCATTGTACGCCAAAGAAGAACCATCCTCGGCCGTGCTTGATCAGCGTTCCGGCAAGTGCGAACGCCTGCTTGAGATGCTTGAGGAAATTCTCGACGAGCCGACGGATAACGCGCTGATCTTTACGCAGTTCCGCCAGATGGGCTATCTGCTGGAGCGGCTGCTGGCCACACGCCTGAAGCAGAAGGTATTGTTCCTGCATGGTGGCACGCCGGCCAAAGACCGCAACGACATGGTCCTGCATTTTCAGGACCCCAAATGCAAATACCGGCTGTTTATTCTGTCAATTCGCGCCGGTGGTTTGGGCCTGAACCTCACGGCAGCAAATCATGTTTTCCACTTTGATCGTTGGTGGAATCCGGCCGTAGAATCGCAGGCGACCGACCGCGCTCACCGGCTGGGCCAAACACGTAAGGTTCAGGTACATAAATTTGTCTGCGTCGGCACGCTTGAAGAGCGCATTGACCGGCTGCTGACCGATAAAATGGAGATGGCGGCCAAAATCGTGGCCAGCGGCGATCAGTTCCTCACGAACCTGACGACCGACCAACTCCGCTCATACCTGACGCTTACGGATGACGCGGTTGCGGAAGAATAAGCGGAAATGCTGAATTATGAATGATGAATGCTGAAAGAGGGAGGGTTTTGGCTCATTGCGACGAAGTAGTGAGGTACGTATCTCTTTTTTTATTCATCACTTATAATTCATTATTCAGCATTTTAAACGAGTCAGCATCCCGTTTTGTAATTCAGCATTCATCATTCAACATTCATCATTATTCTTCGTGTTTTACTGCGGTTCTATTTTCCGTATGTCGCGTTGTTTAATAGCTTTATTACACGATCTACGTGACCGAGGAAGCCATGAGCCAGATTCAATATGACGGCGGTTATTATGAATCAGTAGGGAATTTTCTACGGGAAAAATATCTTGAATATGGCTTTACCCGCGGAACCGAGCAGGAAGTTGATTTTCTGGTCAAGGAACTTGAGCTTAAGCCGGGCATGAAGGTTCTGGATGTTGGCTGCGGCCCGGGCCGGCATTCTCTTGAACTGGCGCGCCGAAAGATTGAGGTTGTCGGCGTTGATATCTCCTCAGCGTTTATTGATATCGCCCAGAAAAAAGCCCGCAAAGAACGCCTCTCCGCCACATTTGTTCACGCTGATGCCCGCACGATGACTTACGATAATGAATTTGATGCCGCCATCTGCCTGTGCGAAGGCGCTTTTGGCCTGGCAGGCTCAGAAGAAACACACCTGAAAATTCTGCGGAATATTCACCGCTCGCTTAAGACCGGATCGCCGCTGGCGCTTACGGCCATTAACGCGCTCAGCGCGGCGCGCCACGCCTGCTTGAAAAATTTTGACGCATATACCGCCACGTACATTGAACGCGAAACGATCACCAATCCCGACGGCGAACAAAAAGAAGTTGAGCTTTATACCACGGCATTTACCGCACGCGAATTACGCTGGCTCTTTGAACGCGAATGTTTTTTGGTTGAGGGGCTATACGGATGCACCGCCGGCGCATTTACCCGCCGCAAACTGACGCTTGAAGATTGCGAAATCATGGCCATCGCCCGGCGGCAGTAATGCACAACCATCAACCGCCATACGCCAAATGACGCCGCCATATTCTCATACCGCAACGGGTTCCGCGGCCGGGACATCATGATGCTTGCGCGTCATGAACATCAGCAACAAAACCCAAAGAGAATTGGCCAGGCCAAAAAGCGGAATCTGAAGATTTTTCGGCAACGCATACATGATGCTCGTGAGCGGAATCCACACGCCCCAGCATGCGATCAGCGCCGGGAAAGTACGCTGAGCATAATGTTTTAGTGAGAAATAATTCAACACGCCTTTCAGGCGGCCGCGCTGGTCTTTGAACTGATAATAAAAAAGACACATCGGCACGCCGATCAGCGGAGAATACACAAACTGATCGACAACAACCTTGCAGATCACCGTACCCACACTGGCCGTATTACCAAAAAGAACACCCTGAAAGCGATAGAAAAGATCAATCCACGCGCCGGTAAAAGCCCAAAACGGTACAAGTAAAAGGATGTCAATAACGTTTTTTCGCGTGATGCGGAATTTCTGAAAGCAGGCGATGCCGAGAGCCTCGGGCAGCAGTGCGCCACCGATAATCGTGATGCATGCGGAAAAAGCAAAGCCGGTGCGGTCGCGAAATGCCGCTAAGTCGTTAAGGATGTTTTGCATCGGCGGATAAAAGTAATAAAGCAGCGCCAGAATCAGCATCATCAACTGAACAATGCCGCCCGGAAGCGCATTTGCCTTTGCGGCGCGAAGCCCCACATGCCACGGTCGCGACTGAATATCAGCGGTCATTATTATCTCAATATCAAAGACCCGTAAAAAATCCCACTGCGCGTTGTCATACGCAGTGGGAATTGCTATTCGTCAAAATTTCCGTTGCTTACAGCTTACGCCATTTTAGCGGCCTGCTGGCGATTTACGCTGAACTTCATCGGCTCACCGGCAAGGAAACGGCGGAACTCATCAATCATATACTGGCCCATGCGGCGGCATTCGTGGCCTGATGAGCCGGCAATATGCGGCGTAAGGAAAATATTGGGCATGTGCCACATCGGCGAATCAGGCACCGGCGGTTCATGCGGATACGTCACATCAAGCAGAGCCGTAATATCCGTGCGGCGCTTGAGCACCTCAACCATTTCGTTTTCTGCCACAACCGCGCCGCGGGCTGTGTTGATGAACGTTGCGTTCTGCGGCATCAGCTCAAAATGCCGGCCACGGATCATGTTTTCCGTTTCCTTCAGCCAGGGCGTATGCAGGGAAACAATGCGCGAGCGGCGGAAAATATCATCAAGCGAAACAGGCTCAACCTTTAACGCTGCGGCTGCTTCAGACGTAATGAACGGATCATACACCAGCACCTGCGAATTAAAGACCTGAAGCATTTCGCATACGCGTTTGCCGATGGTGCCCAGAGAAATAATGCCGATCGTGGCGTCATACATACCGTCTTCCGCTTCGCGCGGCATACAGGCGTGAGTCGCAAACGACTGGCGGTGATAACGGAAAATATGCTTGCTGGCCATGATGATCGCGCCGAGAGTAAATTCCGCAACCGGAACTCCATTGGCTACCCATGACGAGCAGATTTTGATGTCACGATCCCAAAATGCATCGGAAACGATACCCTTGATGCTGCCGGCGCCGTAGAAAACAGCGCGTAATTTTGGCGCATGCGCCAGAATTGCCGCATCAAGCCGCGGGCCGCCCCAGCCGGAAAAAATAACATCAACCTCTTTGAGAATGCCAGGTTCCTGTTTGAGCTGCTCAGCAGTCATCGGCGCAGCCACAAAATCAACCAATTCACTAAGAGTTTTACGGTGCTGATCACCATAAATTAATTCATATGATGACAAATTGAGCACAAAGAGCGCTTTGGGACGAACATTCATAGCGGCCTCAACAACAAGTAAATCACAACGTCAACATGCGACGGTATTCTGATTGACGCAGAGCAATTTCTTCTTTAGTCACCGTGCTGATACGCGAAAGAGAAAAACCCTCAATCGTAAAGGAAGCCATGACGGTTCCCGCAGCCACTGCATTTTTAATTGCAGACAGGTCATATACATCTTTGCTTGCCAGGTATCCCAGCAGACCGCCTGCAAAAGAGTCGCCGGCGCCGGTGGGGTCAATCACCCGGCCGGTCGGGTATGCGGGCAGACTGAAAATATCATTTCCGACGCCAACGAGGCAGCCGTGCTCGCCTTTTTTGAGGATTACCATGCGCGGGCCTGTCGGCTTAAGAAGTTTTTGAATTTCTCCCAGCGACGCCACATTGTTGACTTTGCCGGTAATCAGCCGCGCCTCAAGATCATTGAGCACAAGGCCGTCAAAAGACTTCAGCGACTCAATAAATTCTTTATTGAATTGTTTAATCCACAAATCGCGCGTATCGGCCACAACCAAATGCGGCGATTTGCACTGGCTCAGCAGGTCAAGCTGTAAATTGGGATGGCTTGCCGCCAGGAAGACCACTTTTGAGTCCGCAAACTGCGGCGGAACTTTTGGCCCCGCCTCAATAAGCACGTTCAGGTCAACCGCTACCGTGGTTGCCTCGTTCATGGTCGGGTCATAAGTGCCGGTCCACCGGAAAGTTTTTGAACCTTTACGACGCTCAAGGCCGGAGATATCAATCGCGGGATTCTTAAATGCGTACTCCATTTCGGCAGGGAAATCCTCGCCGACCACCGCCACCAGGCGCACCTGCGTATATGCCGCCGCAGCCCAGGAAAAATAGACGCATGATCCGCCAACAACATTTTCCGCAGAACCGTGCGGCGTGGTCACGCTATCAATTCCGACTGAACCTGTTACGAGCAATGACATAGGCAAAATATCCTGCAAAAGTGGTAGGTATTCAGAACCGGAGAGGATAACGGAAAACCTGCATATATGCCACATGGCGTCTGGCATGAAATTGAACTGAAAAAAATCAGTGGATTAAAACAATAGTGTTACCGTAAGATACGGCATGCATTCAGGTTGCGAAAAAGATTCCGGGCAATTACCGCCCATAAATCCGCCTAAAGAGCCTCTGCTGACAATCCGCGAGATTGTGGCCGTTGATCGCGTGGTATTGCAGGCGCAGATTGATACGCTGCCTGCGCTTGAAAAATTTTACGTTGATCTTTTCGGCTTTAAGATTACGGCGCGTATTCAGGATGTGGGCGTGTTACTTCGCTGGGAACTACAGGAAGTATTGCTGGCCACGCAACCGGCGCAGGGCCCGCATATTATCATGATGCGTATCCGTTATTTTGGCCGAATGTTGCAGATATTTGATGAGCAGCGGATCGCGTATGATGTCATCACGCAGGCCGTAGGGCATTCCCGCGTGGCGATGATTTACGATCCGGCGGGAAATCTGATTGAGTTATTTGAGCACAGGCCCCTATAAGGAACGACGATTCGCAGAATTAAAATAAGCCGACCAGAACCACCGAAATTTGTCATAACCCCCTGCGGCACGCTACGCTGATGCACATGATTTATCTTGATAACAACTCAACTACGGCCACGGCTCATGAAGTTCGCGATGCCATGCTGCCCTACTTTTGCGAATTGTATGGGAATCCCAGCAGCACGCATCGTTTTGGCCAGGAAAGCAGACAGGCCATTGAGTCGGCACGCTATCAGGTGGCTGAGCTCATCGGTTGTGATGCGCGCGATCTGATTTTTACCAGCGGCGGAACCGAAGCGGATAACTCCGCGATTGTGGGTTTGCTGGCTGGCCGGCCGGGGAAAAAAACAATCATCAGTACGCCTGTTGAGCATAGCGCCGTGCGAGAACCGCTCAAAATGCTCAGCAAGCAGGGCTATCATATAATTGAGCTGTCCGTTGATCATGCCGGCATGCTGAATATGCAGCAACTGGCCGAAGTTGTGGCCGGGCCTGATGTTGCGCTTGTCACGACCATGTGGGCCAATAACGAAACGGGTGTCGTGTGGGATGTTGCGGCCATTGGCGCTTTGTGCCGCAATGCGGGCGTGCCCTATCATGTTGATGGTGTTCAGGCGGCCGGCAAACTGCCGATCAACTTGCGCCAGTTGCCGATTGATTCGCTTGCGATCAGCAGCCATAAAATACACGGACCAAAAGGCGTTGGCGCATTATTTGTGCGCCGGGGCGTGCGGTGGCAAAGCTGGGTAAAAGGCGGCCCGCAGGAACGTGAACGTCGCGGCGGAACGGAAAATCTGCCGGGAATCGTCGGTTTTGGCAAAGCGGCGGAGCTTGCGCGGCAACATATGAACGAGTGGCCAAAAATTGCGGCGCTCCGCGATCATCTTGAGCAGAGTATTATGCGCGAAATTGCCGACACGCATGTCAACGGAGAAGGATCGCCGCGCGTGCCGAACACAACGAACATCAGTTTTGCCGGCGTTGAGGCCGAAGCGATTTTGATTCTGCTTTCTGAGCGCGGAATCTGCGCCAGCGCCGGCGCGGCCTGCGCCAGCGGCAGCCTTGAGCCGTCACATGTTTTACAGGCAATGAAAATTGAAGAACGCATCGCGCACGGCGCCATACGATTCAGCCTGAGCAGGATGACAACGCATGCGGATATTGAGCAAACGCTGAAAATACTGCCGCCGGTAATTGCCCAACTCAGGGCCGTGATGCCGGTGGCGTGAGGAAGAAGGATCGTTTATTGTTGGCACAGAGGCAATGAATGTTCAGGGGAAAAAACGCGGCATGATGAACGCTAAACGCTAAAAATATAAGTGTTGATGTCTTTTGCGTTTATCGTTTAACGTTCTGCGTTTCTCATCTCATCGGCGGAAGGAAAAAGTTTGAGTAAACAGCAATCATCATCAGCGCAGCAGGTGGCCGCCAAATCAGCCCCAAGCCAGAGCCATTTAGCGGATCATCAGTGGGCGATTGAGAAATTACTGGCCAAAATCAGCATCATCCCGGCCACGGCGAGCCGATGGCTCAATCGCGCGGCCGAAAATTCGTCGCATAGTTTTTTGGGCGGGATACTTGGCCTG
Organism: uncultured Phycisphaeraceae bacterium; assembly: GCA_964610975.1. GTDB lineage: Bacteria > Planctomycetota > Phycisphaerae > WQYP01 > WQYP01 > CAZSYN01. Next base: position 187,712 of record CAZSYN010000006.1, on the reverse strand, counting down.
GCAGTAAAGTTTTTCAGCAGCATCTGGCTCGGGTTGCTGTGGCTGCTGCTGACCGGCATTTATATCGCCATCGGTTCCGGCTTTGCTAATATCCGTGCGAATTTTGAGATGACCGACATGCAGTTCTTTAACGCATGGCCGATGGTCACGCTTATGATTCTGCTGTTGATCGGCATTACCGTCGTCACGTTGCGGCGCATACCGCTGACAGTTTTTAAGCTCGGTTCGTGGCTGGTGCACATCGGCATTGTCACGCTGATCGTTGGCTGTTTTATTTATTTTGGCAATAAACACGAAGGCAGCGTGCGCATTTTTCTGGGCCAGTCTGTCAATCACTATTACGACGCCACTGAGCGCGCGCTTTATATTCAGGGGCCGCAGCATGATGCGCCGCTGATGCTCACTCTGCCTGAATTGCCCATTTATCATGAACATCTGGCGGAGCTTGGCAACGGACTGAATATTCAGCGCCGCATTGCGGATGTTTATCAGCCGGATAACAAGCAAACCATTCGCGCGCGTGATGTTGATTTGCTGCGGAATATGACCATGCGAATCACCGGTTATTATCCGTATGCGGTGATGCAGGAAAAGTGGGAAGGATCGCAACAACCTGATGTTCAGACTGACGCAGCACACTCTGGCGCTAAAACTCCGGAACTTCAGGAAAAATCTCCGCTGAATCCCGCAATTCAGGTGGCACTTTCGGTTGATACTTTTTCGCGTTCAGAATGGCTGATAGCCAAAAGCCCGGCGCAGCGCGTGCTTGATACCAGCAATGCGCCGCTGGGAATTGAGTTTTTGCATGAGCCAAACGCAACAACACTAGCGGATATCCGCCAGCCGGTTGATGGGCCGCTTGGCATAACGGTGCGTAGCGCCAAATATAAAATTGAGAAAAACTTTGCCGTCAAAGAAGGACAAATCATCAAGCTTGAGGATACGCCGTATACGCTGACGATCGGCGATATCTCAAGTTTGCCGCTTGTCTCAAAAGGATATGAGGGCGCTAATTCTTCAGCACTGATGATCAAAGTTGAGCGCGCGGATGGCAGCAAGCCGGCCGAATTTAATCGCATGGTACTGTTCCGTTATCCGGAACTTTCGCCCGATTTTATTACGGAAAACGGCAAGCAAAAACGCATTCAGGCCCGAGTTGATCACGATATTGAGATTACTTTTCAGAATGCCACAAAGGATCAGTTCTGGTTTGTGCAGGACGCGGCCGGGAGTTTTCTGCTGATCAATCGCGCGGCCGGCGGCAAAGTGTCGCAAAGCCCGATTAAGCCGGGACAGGGTGCGGAAATCAGTATCGGCGGCCGAGGACTTAAGCTCTCGCTGATTCAGGCCACGCCTTATGCGGCCAAAGTGGCGCGGCCAATTCTGATTCCGGAACGCCAGCGTCCGCGCGCCGGAACTGTCATGGAGCGCGTAAGCAACAGCGTGATTGAAGTTGAATTAACAAACGACAAATGGTCGCGGCGCGTGTATGTGCCGTTTGTTCAGTTTGCCAGCATGCAGGGCCCGCCGCTTGGCGCGGAGCCCACAAAGGTCAACGTGCCGGGAGTTGGTGATATTCAATTGGTGCTCTCAACGACGCAGCGCGATTTGCCCAGCAGCGTCAAGCTGGTAAATTTTGAGGCGGTCAAATATCCCGGCGCGGCCCGGACTTTTGCCGATTACCGGTCAACGCTTGAGGCAACCACGCCAAATAATGCAAAACCGCGCACGCTAGTGACACAGCTTAATGCGCCGGCCGAGGATGCGGGACTTTATTATTTTCAGGCCGCGTGGGATGGCGATGAGAATGCACAGCCAAAGGATCGCTTTACGGTGATCGGCGTCGGAAATCGGCCGGGAATATATGTGATGGTGGCGGGGTCATTGTTAATGGCGGTGGGCGTGATGTTTGCGTTTTACATCAAGCCGATTTTGTTAAGGATGAAGAAAAAGCAACTGGCGGAAAATTAGCAATCGTATATTACTGATGGGGAAAACGAAGGACAAAACCGAAACAGCCATAATGTGGGAAAAGGAATGACAAAATATATTGCGATTATCATGATGCTGCTTGCCGCACCGGCGTTGGCACTTGATCAAGCCAAACCAGGTGACATGCCGCCGGCCACGGGGCCCGCGCCGGAAATTAAAATCGTCAACTCTGGCGATACTCTTCCGAAAGGTCATGCCTCGGTGCTGGCGCCAAGCGGTAATCGGGACGTATTTGAAAAATCGCTGAACATTACGAAGCTTAAAACGCTGGCGGTTCAGCATCGCGATCAGGTTAAAATTCTTGATTCCTGGGCGCGTCAGAGCCTGCTGACGATACGTAACAAGCGCGCTTTGCCGGGGCATGATCCGGTGATAACCGCGCTTGATATGTGCCTGCGGCCAGATGCGTGGCATGAAGAAAATATCGTGTATGTTCAGGCGATTCCGATTCGCCAGCAGCTTGCGATGATGGTTGAAGATCCGGCCGAGCGCGAGCGCATTATGAAGCAAGGCACGGTATCGCCTCATTTTCTTGAGACGCAGAACGTTCAGATGATGCTGCAACGCATGGCGGCCGATTCCGTGCTGATGCAGTCGGTTAACAAGGTCATGGCAGGACAGGAAAATTTTTCGCGCCTTATAGAGACGCTCAATATTGTGCCGCCGGTGAAAAAAGAAGATCCGTGGCTGCACCCGTATGCGCTTTTGGGTAACACGCCCGATCTGCTTGAGCAGGCCGGAGTCAAAGAAAAGCTCGCGCCGATGCCGGGATATGATGTGCAGATGTCGCGGCGAGTAGTTACGGCCTTTGCGAATTTGATTTCCGCATGGGGGCGCGCCGATGCGCCGGCCGCAAATGAGGCTATCAGCGAGCTTGCCGATGCGCTGCCGAGACTTGAACCGCAAAGCTATCCGAGCGAAAGCAAACGTACTCTTGAGCTATGGTATACGCGCACATTTAACGGCACGCTGATCGCGCTGATTTATGGCGCGGCAACGGTGCTGTTCTTGGCCTCGGCCATCGGTAACGTCAAAAAAGCACGTCGGCCGGCAATGATTCTTTTTGTGCTTGCGCTGGTTTGCCATGCGGCGGCAATGGGCGTGCGCTGGTACCTGGCCGGCCGCATCCCGATTCAGAATCAATTTGAGAGTGTGCTCGGTTCTGCGCTGCTGGGATGCGTTGTGGGCCTGCTGCTTGAGATGCGCTGGCGCAATGGCATTATGGGTATGGCGTTTGGCTTTGTGGGATTTCTGGCGATGACGTGCTGTTTTGTCGCGCCGTTTGTGGCCGGCAAGGATATGGGCGCCAGCATCGGCCGGGTGGCGGGAATTTTAAGCAATACGATCTGGCTTTATATTCACGTGAACGTTGTCATCTTCAGTTACGCGCTCATCGGCGCGAGTTTTCTGCTCGGCGGCGTTTATCTGCTGGCAAAGCTCTGGTACTGGATCAACCCAATTGAGATTGCGGCCAAAGCGGATGATAAGGATGACTCGTCCGCGGAAAATTTGCTTGCGGCGATTCGCAGAAATTTTCTGTCTCAAATGGATCAGCTCAACATGGTCATCTTGCAGATGGCTTTCTGGACGCTGGGGCTTGGCATCATTCTCGGCGCGGTGTGGGCTGACGTAAGCTGGGGCCGGCCCTGGGGCTGGGACCCAAAGGAAACATTCGCATTGGTTACGTGGATCGTTTACCTTATTATCGTACATATTCGTTTTGTCGCGCCGAAAACCAAAGGAGACTGGGCGGCGTGGCTGAGCGTCATCGGTTTTTTTGTGATGCTTTTTAACTGGATCGGCGTGAATTTCTTCCTCGCCGGACTGCATAGCTATGCATAAACTAAAAAACGTTAAACAGGATAAACATGTTTAGCGAGTCAATGGCAAAAACCGCTGAACATGATGAACTGACTTAATTTAATGAACTCGTTTTAACTCTTTACTGGTGTCAAAATGGAAGTAACGGAAGGCGCAATTCTCTCGGCTCTCAAACAGGTTCAGGAGCCGGAATTATTTAAGGATATCGTGAGCCTCAACATGGTACGCGGCATCAAGGTTTTTGACGGCATGGTAGCTGTTGAACTTGTGGCCAGCAATCCGGCCGTGCGCGAAAGACTCCGCGCGGATGTGATCCGCACGATTCTGGCGCTGCCAGGCGTTAAGGAAGTGGATGTGAGCGTCAGTGTTGCGGTCACGTCTGCGGAACAACCGCCGGCAGCGCAGGCACACGGGCAAAATCGCGGCCAGGCCGGCATGCCTCCGGCGCCAAAGCCGTTGCCGGGCGTCAAAAATATCATCGCCGTCGGCGCGGGCAAAGGCGGCGTGGGCAAATCAACCGTCGCCATCAACCTGGCGGTAGGCCTTGCCAAACAGGGATATAAAGTCGGCCTGCTTGATGCGGATATTTATGGCCCGTCAGTGCCTACGATGACAGGCATCGGCCCGAGACTGCCGGAAATTCGCGTTGATCGCATCATTCCTTTTGAAATTTTCGGCCCGGATCAAAAAGCCGGAATCAAAGTGATGTCAATCGGCTTTATCGTTGAGCGCGACAAGGCGCTGATCTGGCGCGGACCGATGGCGCATGGCGCCATCAAGCAATTCCTTGAGCAAGTTGAGTGGGGAGAGCTTGACTACCTGGTGGTTGATTTGCCGCCGGGCACTGGCGATGTGGCGCTGACACTGGCGCAAACGGTGCCGCTGACCGGCGCAGTGGTAATCGCCACGCCGCAGGAAGTGGCGCTTGCCGATGCGCGGCGCGCCGTGCGCATGTTCCAGCAACTGGGCGTTGAGATCCTGGGCGTTGTTGAAAATATGAGCTACTTTGTCTGCGAGCACGGCACTTCCTATGACATCTTTGGCCGCGGCGGCGCACAGATGATGGCTCAGCAGATGGGTCTTGGCTTTTTGGGCGAGATTCCGATTGATATGCGCGTGCGCGTCAATAGCGATCTGGGAAAACCGTTTGAAAATTTTGAACAAAACGTCACGGTTGCCCCCCACCTCTCGGCCATTGTTAAAAACCTGATTGATCAGGTGGCTATCCGCCATGCAACAAAACCGGCGGCAGGAGTCAATTTTTCAATCAGCTAAAAAGAAGCCCCATTCCCTTAACGGGATGGGGCACAAATTGATCATCGTTGGCAATTGCTCATGATAAGAATAATCGCACGCATGCTTGAGCATTGAATAGACTTTTGATCGCTCACATATCCATTTTAAGCCCCGTCTCGTTAAAGAGACGGGGCTCTTTTTTTAGAAATCAAGCGTCAATGCAGCAATCAGCCGGGTATCGTTGGCATCCTTGCCATCGGACGGCTGGCTGTCATATTGATCCTGAAACGCAAGCTTAAAGCCCAGGCCGCTTTCGAGATCAAGCTTAAATTTGGCTGCGGTTTCTGAAACAATCGTAAAGTCGTTGTGTTCTGTCATGGCTGCCGTATATGTTGTTTCGTTGCTGAGTTCAAAACGATCATTGACTTTGTAAGAAAGACGCAGACCGACTTCAACAGATGGCGCAAATGTTGAGTCCTCATCAAAACGACGCTGATAAAAAATACCCGGACCAGCGCGCAAGTCCATATTAAATTTGTCACCCTTAAACAAATAATAACCCGGCCCTGTTGCCGCATTGGCCGCAAGCGATATGCCTTTAACGCCATCATATCGCACATCATCATCAGCAAACCAAAACCAGCGCCCCTTGAGATCATGGCGAAACACGGCGTTATGCCGCGCAAATCCCTGCGTCTGATCGCTATTGCTTACGGCATGCACGCCTTCGGCAAGCATGGTGAGTTCATTTTTGTCTTTTTTATAATGCAATTTGACGGACGCATTAAATGCACTTGATTCATCATTGCCCGTCGTACCGGAATAGCCGAGGGCAAGCTGATTGTTCCAGTTTGGGCCAAGATACAGATAACGCGTAAAACGATTGTCTTTGGCGGGAGCGGCCGGCTTGGCCTGCGGTATTGGCGCCGTGGCCGCGGATATGGGCGCAGCTTGCCGCTGGTCAGTTTCGTTCCAGCCGATACCGGTTTGCGCCGGTGCGACATACGCTTTACGCGTTGTCGGCCCGGTGGCTGTTGTTTGTGTGATGGTAACCTGATTTTCAGAATGCAAAGTTTGTATCGCGGAGCGATCAAGCGTGATACGGCCAACGGCCGGCGATACAAAAATCACTTGCGTATCAGTGATTTGCTCAATGGCGCCTGTCAGGTGATCGCCATTTTTGAATGTGACAACATCGGCCCATGCTGCCCCGACTGCTACGGCAAACACCCACGCGACAAGAGTATTCTTGATCATCAGCCTGCATTCCCCCTATGACACAATATCAATATTAATTAACACAAGTTGCGTATTAAGTTCAAGTCTTTTTTGAGAACTTATCCCCTTATTAATCACTAAAACAATAGGGATTGTAGGACTTTTTCAAACCATCCTTATATTTTCACAACATAGCCTAAAATATAAAGTTATAACAGTCATTTTATTACTTTTATAAGAAAATTATAAAATCATCTTGCCAAAAAAAGAATAACCTACTACATTGATAGGCATTATAGAGGATTGCTTATGAGCCAGTTGGCAGAACCTATTGCGTTAACAGATGACAGACACACACACCTGCGTCAGCTTGAGGCGGAAAGTATTCATATTATCCGCGAAGTTGCGGCGGAATTTCAGAATCCGGTGATGCTTTACTCAATCGGCAAGGATTCGGCCGTCATGGTGCGCCTGGCGCAAAAAGCATTTTATCCCGGAAAAATTCCTTTCCCATTAATGCACGTCAATACGACGTGGAAATTCCGCGACATGATCAAATTTCGCGACGAGTTCTGCCGCGACAATGATCTGAACCTGATTGAATACATCAACCAGGACGGCGTGCGACAGAATATTAATCCTTTTGACCAGGGTTCTCGCAAATACACGGACATCATGAAGACGGAGGCCCTTAAGCAGGCGCTCAACAAATATGGTTTTGACGCGGCCTTCGGCGGCGCGCGGCGCGACGAAGAAAAATCGCGCGCCAAAGAGCGCGTGTATTCTTTTCGCGATCGCAATCACCAGTGGGATCCTAAAAATCAGCGGCCGGAGTTATGGTCGCTGTTTAACGGCAAGGTGAACAAGGGCGAATCCATTCGTGTTTTTCCGCTCTCAAACTGGACTGAACTTGATGTATGGCAATACGTTTATCTTGAGCAGATTCCGATTGTGCCGCTTTATTTTGCCGCGCCACGGCCGGTTGTTGAGCGCGACGGCACACTGATCATGGTTGATGATGAGCGTATGCGTCTTCGCCCGGGAGAAAAACCGACAACCAAAGTGGTGCGCTTCCGAACGCTGGGCTGTTATCCGCTCACCGGAGCCATTGAGAGCCGCGCGACAACGCTGCCGGAAATCATTGAGGAAATGCTCATCGCGCGAACCAGCGAACGCCAGGGCCGCGTGATTGATCATGATGAGGCCGGCAGCATGGAGCAGAAAAAGCGCGAAGGATATTTTTAACGCCAGCACTCAAATGACAAATAAAACCGAAGGCTTTGCCATTTGAAATTGCACAAAATGAGAACACGATGCAGACATTAACCGAAAATATTCATGATTATCTTGATCGCCATCAGAAAAAGCAGTTGTTGAGATTTTTGACCTGCGGCAGCGTGGATGACGGAAAATCAACGCTGATCGGCCGCTTGCTGCATGATACAAAAACGATTTATGAGGACCAGCTCGCGGCCGTTAAGCGTGATACAGTCAAGCACGGAACCACCGGCGGGCCGATTGACCTTGCGCTGCTGACTGACGGCCTGAAGGCCGAACGCGAACAGGGCATTACGATTGATGTGGCATACCGTTATTTTTCAACGGATAAGCGTAAGTTCATCATCGCCGATACGCCCGGCCACGAACAATACACACGCAACATGGCCACCGGCGCAAGCAATTGCGACCTGGCGATTATTCTCATTGATGCGCGCCACGGCGTGGTCACGCAAACGCGGCGTCATTCGTTCATTGTCTCGCTGCTGGGCATACAGAATGTCATTGTGGCCGTGAATAAAATGGACCTCGTCAGCTATAGCCAGAAAAAATTCAACGAAATTTCGGCCGACTATGAACGATTTATCAGCAAGCTGAACATCAAGAATATGTCGTTTATACCGCTCTCAGCGCTCAATGGCGATAACGTGGTTGACCGCACCGCCACCATGCCCTGGTATACCGGGCCGACGTTGCTTGAGCAGCTTGAGACAGTGTCTCTTGGTGATGATCGCGAAGAGGCAGAGCTGCGTTTGCCGGTTCAGCTTGTGTTGCGGCCCAATCTGAATTTCCGCGGATTTTCCGGCACGATTGCCTCCGGCGTGATATCCGTGGGAGACGAAGTTGCCGCGCTGCCTTCCGGCAGAAAATCTCGCGTCAAAAGTATTGTGACCTATGACGGCAATCTGCAACGCGCATATGCCGGGCAGGCCGTGACGATCACACTTGAAGACGAAATTGATATTTCGCGCGGCGATACGCTGGTGCACTCAAATAAGCTGCCGACAGTCGCGCGTGACATAGAAGCCATGCTTGTGTGGATGGCCGATGCCGCCGCCGCGCCGGGGAAACCCTACCTGATAAAACAGACCACACGAGTCACTCAGGCCGAGTTGATTGATATCAAACACGCCGTTGACGTCAATACGCTTGAACAACGCCCCACTGATGAACTCAAGCTCAATGAGGTCGGCCGCGTGCAATTGAGGCTTGCGCAGCCGCTCGTTTTTGATGCGTACTCCAGCAATCGTGTGACCGGTGCATTTATATTGATTGACCGGCTGACCAATAACACCGTCGGCGCTGGCATGATCGTCGGCCGCAGTGAAAAAGTCATTCTGCGCGGCCATGTCACCAGCCGCGAGCGCGAAGCGCGATATGGCCAAAGCGGGCACATCATTGCGGCGCCGGCCGCGGCAATTGACGCCATTGAACGCCAGCTTTTTGACGCCGGCCGAACGGTGTTGCGCCTGCCGAATCATCACGATGCCACCATCATTGCACAGAAACTGGCAGAACAATCACTCATCGTCCTGCTTGAGTATCATCAGAATGCCGGAGGCACCGGCCAAAATGTGATTGTGATTCAGAAACCGGAAGATAGTCATGCGGCGCTGGTTCGCTCGGGACTGATTGCCGCGGACGAAGTTTTTCCTGCCGAAGGGATATAATATCAAGTGAATAAAAAAAGATGCGGCGCGCTGAAAAACGCGCCGCATCTTTTTTTACAGTCAATTTTACACTGTCGCGATAGCCTCAAGATTGAGTTGCGCAGTTTTGCCGGCGGCCAGCAGAACATGCCCCAGGCCGGCGATCATGGCAGCGTTATCCGTGCAGTAACGCATCGGCGGTATAAATACCGGCACATCAAGTTCATCGCCAAGAGCAAGCACGGCTTGGCGAATGGCGGAATTGGCGCTTACGCCGCCGCCGACAAGAATTGATTCGCAGGGATATCGGCTGGCCGCGCGGCGAAGTTTTTCTGTCAGCATGATGGCGCACACACGCTGAAAACTTGCGGCAACATCAGCCTTTTGTTGATGGCTCAGCGAAGAAGCATCACGCTCGCGGCCCTTTCTGCCGCAAACATGATACAGCACGCTCGTCTTGAGCCCGGAAAATGAAAAATCAAGCGAATCTTTTTCAAGCAGCGAAATCGGAAATTTAATCGCATGAGGATCGCCATCACACGCGAGTTTATCAATCAACGGGCCGCCGGGATAACCAAGTTGTAAAATCGCCGCGACCTTATCAAAAGCCTCGCCGACGGCGTCATCATGCGTCAGGCCGATGCGCGTGAGATCATCAAAAGCTTTAACGTGATAAATAGACGAGTGGCCGCCGGAAATCACCAGGCCGATGGCCGGGAACTCCGGCGCTTCCGGCAATACATCACCATCTTTGGCATCGGCCAGCAATGTTGAATACAGATGCGCCTGAACATGATTAACGCCCAGCAGCGGCACGCCCCAGGCAAAGCTGTATGCCTTTGCGGCCGCAACACCCACCAGCAGACAGCCAATAAGCCCCGGCGCATGCGATACCGCGACACCTGCAAGTTCTTTTTCAGGATGCGTCATTCCGGCAAGCGAAAGAGCCTCGCCCACCAGCGACTGCACAACTTCAAGATGCGCGCGCGAGGCAATTTCCGGCACTACGCCGCCGAATTTGGCATGCAGATCCGTCTGGCTTGCGACCACTGACGACACGACGGCCCGGCCATCTTTTACGATGGCCGCGGCCGTTTCGTCACACGTTGATTCAATTCCGAGTAACAACATAGCCCGCCATTTTATCTCAACTTGACGCCGAGACAAAATGACCGCCCCGCCCTACGATAGGCGAGGCACGCCAATTATCTCTTTTTCCTAATCAGCAGACCGGCGCCGGCCAGCGCCAATAGGCCAATTGACGCAGGTTCGGGAACTTCCGTCGCAGTGATCGTCAGATAAGGATGGTTTGTTGAATATGTCTTTGAATTAAACAGATAGCTGATGGTACTGTCACCCGGCGTAAAATAAAGCGTCACTGCGCTGCCAGCCTCAATATCGCTGACGAAGCCCTCTGTTAATCCGAGAGAATAGCTCTGATATACACCGTCACCCGGCGGAGAATAGGTATAGTTTCCGAGTAATTCATCTGTGCTTGATGTCAAATAATTTGGTAGAGAATCCCACGTAATGCCCTGCGTTGATCCATTTGATACGCTTCCGCCACCGCCGCCAGCAGATCCTTCAACCCATGTATCATTCGTCAGCCATGTGATATTAAATGAACCACCCGCGATTGGCGAAAAAATAGCGTTATTCGGTTGCTCGCCATTGTCTCCATAATTGCTTGCAAGCGATAACGTCACACTCGTAATCGTCCATCCGGACGGCATCATGCTGTCAAAATAGGCCTTTGTTGAACTTAAGTTGAGCTTCAAAATACTCGTAAACGTGCCGTTGAGCGTATCCGCGCCAGATACGACCATGGTTCCTGCGCTGCCGTAATTTTTGTTTGTCGCGCCATTGTTATTCTGTGCGTGCGATGTTGATGCGGCAGAGAGAAAAGCGTCAGCCAAAATATCACTGCCGACGGAAGTTGGGAAAGAGTAGGTGGCCGCCAGCGCATGGCTCGTTACGCATGCGGATAACAGTAAGGAACATACCGGAATAAATTTCATTTTTTCTCCCAATAATTTTAAAATTTCTTTTACCACTATATTGCGATAACGAACATCCGTTATCAGACACAACGTCATGAATAATCGCACCATGATTATTTTGTGGTTTTCTGCGTTGCCGGTGAATTTTGGTTCAGTGCGCCAGGCGCGGGGTAAAACAGGGGTTGATCGTCAAATTTGCCTTTGCCGTATCCGTAAATCCACAATTGGGTGCGCGGTTCTCTCAAATAAGCGGCCAGCGCTTTCGCCCCGGCCACATTGGCGTCAGGAAACATCTTCGGATTGGCCGTCGCCACCAGGTACGGCCTGCGCAGATGAGAATCTCCGCTCACCATCAACTGCATGCTGCCACGCTGCATTTTCCCATCAATAAACGGAAGCCGCCCCACCATTGTGTATGCATTTTCTTCCTCAGCGCGCCGAAGTACGCGCCGCTGGCGATCCTCAAGAAGCACGATCGTATATTCCGGATCAAGCGATACGCCCGCAATATTCAGATTATCGCGCAATACTTCCTGCGATCCCAAACTTGCATGCACGACAAATGTCGCTTGTTTATCAATGATTTTTGCCAGCGCGTCGGCCGCATTGGTCATTCCTTTAATCCCGGCCGGATCGGCCGGCGGCCCAACAATAATCAGATCATTTTTCAGCCAGGGCTGCGGATCACACGCATAACCATCCGCGACCAGATTTATAATCGTATCGCTTGAATGCATGGTGATCATGTCCACTTTGCCCTCGCGCATATACGGCGCGATGACATCCTTCGGGCCCGAAGCCACCAGCGTAACGTCGTATCCTGTTTCCTTGATGAACGGCGCGGTGAGATTTTCCCAGAACCCGTTGTCCGTCACCCCTCCGATGACGGCCACACGGATAGGCTTTTTAACGCTTGGCGTTGATTCTTTCTGACACGACATCATCATCAGCGAGGCGCACATCAATAATATCAGGCTGATCTTCACTTTATCACCACACGATTTCTTTCATATCCGCCAGAGTTTGACACAAACAACGGCATTGCCCAATGATGCGGTTTATGATGATCAGTGGAGATAATTCAAGTGATACAATTCAACTCAAATCACGGGAGAGTCGGGCCAACCCATTCGTTGTCCGGGGTTTTCCAGCGAATTTCGTCCGCTTCGTACTGCATAGTCATGGGATTTTTCTGCAATCCCACTGCATTCCGGCCATAAATCTGCACATGTCCGTCAAGAAAAGCCAGATTCGTTTTGTCCATGTGCCGCATGACCGGATTATATTCCTTCGGCTGAGTCACAATCGTCGGCCAAATTGCGCCAAAACGCTGCGCACTATCACCCATAAAAACCATTGTCTGCTCATTGCCGATCTGATGCAGTCGGTCTGGCCTGATGTTCACTGTGGGTGAGAGCCCCATGTTTTGACCGTATGAAAAATAAATTTTATTTACGGGATATTCTTCAATCGATTCGGGACACAGCCACGCGCCAAACCCGCGCCCCGGCCGAGGAATGCTGTTATTGTTAAACATTTCTTCAAATTTCGGCTGATTAACCAGCAAAGTCAGCGTGTTATACCAGAAAAGCGGATTGCTGATATTACCCGACGCTGTGGCGCTCATCGGGTAGTCCATAGCCATTTGCCCCTGGCCGCGGCCGGAGATAAACCCGCTGTTTTCCTGTGCATACATCCTTGCCGCCAGACCCCACTGGCGCAGATTACTGGCACACGCAGCGGCACGCGCCTGTGCACGGGCCGCCGACAATGACGGAATCAGTATCGCCACAAGTAATGATATAATTGCGCATACAATGAGTAATTCAATTAAAGTAAAAGCTCTGCCACATGCACTGCTGCGCGACTCATTCATCTGAAATTTGCCGGATGTTAACTGCATACAGTTCATACGCCTAACTGAACCACAAACGGCAAGTACAATCTCGGGAGAAGACCTTTTCCCTGACTGCGGTCACGACCAGGGATTTGCTGCATCATGACTTCATACAATTTTCATACCAGCAGTCTCTGCAAAATAAGAAATAATTCAAATGACGATTATTTTCTCGTATTTTGCATACAAACAACATTTTCACTCACAACGCGCAACGTTTATTAATTTTGCATTTTTGCTCACTCTGCATTCTTTTCATGCAATTTTTATACTTGTATTCATACAATTTGTGGGACAGTCATACATAAATTTGTTTGATCACAACATAAAAGCAATATCATTTTTTTTTAATATCTGTAAAACGATTAACCGTGATCCGGAATCAATAAGCAACAACCCAATCAAGAAGAGCCAAAATATTTGATGACGTTGATTTTATCTTAATGCAATTTTTTCATGTACAACGGAGATATTTGCGAGGTATGCATTGACATTTGAGTCGTCATTCTTAGGTAAAGCTCCAGAAGTATTCAAATCCGTTAACGTATACTTTGACGCTGGAAAAACGTACTTCATGATCGTTTCTCCGATGTCTATATCTACAGTACATCAGAGAGTCAGGATGAGCATAACAATCATGCGAGCAATCGGATATAGGAAAAACAAGAGGCCGCCAGTCACGCCATTTGCAAATTTTTTCAGCCGGTGAATATGCTATTTTTACTGGCTGGTTCAAGACGACATACAACTGATCCACGTTTGGCATGACAAAAGAAAACAAACGTGAAAAATATGCCGGCCCTGGTTGGCTATGACCTTTCCGCAGGCTCAATTACATTCTACAATATCCTCATGAGCACTGATCCTTTTATCGTTGAATTGAGCAAGGAATTTCGCTTTGAGGCGGCTCATTCGTTGCCGCATGTGCCGCCGGGGCATAAGTGCGGCCGACTGCATGGCCATAGCTTTAAGGTGGATGTGACGGTACGCGGGCCGATTGATCCCAAAACCGGATGGCTCATGGATTTTGGCGATCTGAAAAAGGCTTTTGCCCCGCTTGAGGAGCAGCTTGATCATCATTTTTTGAACGAAATCCCCGGCCTTGAAAATTCGACCAGCGAAAACCTCGCCAAATGGATCTGGGACAAACTCAAGCCGGCCGTGCCGATGCTTTACGCCGTAACCGTGCACGAAACATGCACCAGCACGTGCGTGTATCGGGGATAAAATAAAACGCGAAAGACGAAATGCAAAACGCGAAACAAAGGCAACCAGATCGGCACCTTTCGTTTCGCGTTTCGTCTTTCGCGTTTGTTTTTAGAACTTCAGTTCAATTCTCGTCAGCATTTTCATGTTCGCGTTTTTCAGAGGATCAGCGCTAAGTTCCGTACTTGCCGGGAAAAGTATGACTTCCGTACCGAAGTTTACGCTGCGTGACATTTGCCACATTGCACCGGCGCCGGCGCCGATATGCGATTTGTCCGCAACTTCGGAAGTGCTTTCGCGGGCAAGAGATGCGAATGGCGATACTTTGCCGGGAACCATAATTCGCACTACGCCGGATTGAAATGAAGAATAGTTATAAAAATCCGCATCAAGAAAGCTCAGGCTCCGGCCGATGGCCGCTGCGGCAGAAGGCTGAGTTGTCGGTGTATTTTTTAACGTAAGCCCAGGAGGCGTCGCAACTTCCATTTGAACAACCGGTTTGTTTTGATACTGATTAATCGTGGCCGCGCCAACGCTTATGGATGAACTTTGCTGTTCATCGACAACTGGCGCGACGGAAAGGCTCAGCGCGTCATTTTTTGGGTCATGGCCGCTCATCACGGCCTGATTTGCATGATCATCCGCGTAAACCGCCGCAACCACAGCCAGCAGACATAATAAGGCGACACTTCTCATAACGACACCATTTTGCAAATCCCGGCCCATAAATGCAAGACACGCGGGGCCACCCGCAAAATAACCCCTTGCTAAAATCACGGACACGCATCAATTGCCGGCGTTAGTTTGGCAACATTCGGCATCTCTTGGCGTTGTGCTCAGTGGGAGTGATTCCCACAGGCGGGTTTCGCCGATACGATAAGTCTGCAAAGTGACCATCATCAGCGCGGCGCGCCGCGCTGTGAGCTACAATCAGCTTTGCATCGCATGGCTATTTATCAAAAGGGCGTCCATGACAACTGTACCTTCGTCTTCCGGCGCGGCATCTCATGATGCGGCATTGATTGAAAAACTCAAAGCTGCCCGCGAAAACATGGAGCGGGAGATACATAAGGTCATTGTCGGCCAGAATGATGTGGTTGAGTATCTGATGATTGCGATGTTTGCGCGCGGCCACTGCCTGCTGGTGGGCGTGCCGGGCCTGGCTAAAACTTTGATCATCTCTACGTTGGCAAAAGTTCTGAATCTGAAATTCAATCGCATTCAGTTTACGCCGGACCTGATGCCTTCGGATATCACCGGCACGGATATCATTCAGGAAGATCCGCAGACTGGCCGGCGCGTATTTAATTTTGTTAAGGGCCCGATTTTTACGAACATGCTGCTGGCGGACGAAATCAACCGCACGCCGCCCAAAACGCAGGCCGCGCTTTTGCAGGCCATGCAGGAATATCAGGTGACTGCGGCCGGGCAGACATATCCGCTTGAGCCGCCGTTTTTTGTGCTGGCCACGCAAAACCCCGTTGAGCAGGAAGGTACATATCCGCTGCCTGAAGCGCAGCTTGACCGCTTTATGTTCATGGTCAAGGTCGGTTATCCATCGCGCGATGACGAGCGGAATATCGTGAAGAATACCACGGCCGAAATGCATCAGGAGCCGGCGGCAGTGCTCAGCGCGGCCGACATCATTGCGATTCAGAAGATCGTGCGCCGCGTGCCGGTTTCTGATCATGTTGTGGATTACGCGGTCAATCTGGTGCGCGCCACGCGGCCGCATGAAAAAGATACGCCGGAATTTGTGAACAACTGGCTGACATGGGGCGCCGGCCCGCGTGCGGCGCAATATCTGGTGATCGGCGCCAAGGCGCGCGCGGTTCTGCGCGGCCGGCTGAATGTATCAACGGAAGATGTGCGGCAGCTTGCCAAAGCGGTGCTGCGCCATCGTGTGATCACCAACTTCAACGCAGACGCTGAAGGAATTGATTCCGATGCCGTAGTAGAAAGGCTGATCACAACCGTCAAAGAACCAGGCGCCGAAGCGTATAAGAAATAAAAAAACGCTGAACGGTAAACGCTGAACGCTGAGGAAAGAAAACGATCAACCACCAACGATCAACGATAAACGATCATTTCGCTACATGCCAGGCGGCGGTGATGCGCTCATCGGCGGCCGGCGCGGTTGAGGGAATTGCCAGGCCCATGAACCAGCTTTCGGCGCGCAGGGCCTCGGCTGCGGTGGCCAGCGCGTCGAGATCCTGCTCACTATAAGACTTCTTCGGCGGAATCACATTCAGCAACAACAAAGGTTTGTTCTCGCGAAAACAAAGACTCCGCAGGTTCATCAGATGCGTGGTCCACGCGGCACGCAATTGATCATCCGTCACGTCATGATTTTTAGGCAGATCAAAAGGCCCCGTCACCGCGATGACATCAACCGCATCCCACCAAGTGACGTAAGGATAATTGATTTCGTCAGAAACAAACGCAATACGGCCGGAATAAATGCGGCGGATGAATTTGATCTGCTTAATCCACGCGTCTTCGTCAGCGCCCGGATCAGCAAGCCCATTGCCGAGGCCGAAAAGATCAACTTTTGATGCCGAAGCCAAAGAGGCCAGCGAACGTAATTCCTCAGCAGGGAGATTTTTCATCTGCGGCATGTAAAAAACCTGCATGCCCGCCTGATGCGCCGTGCGCGTGAGCCCGTAAAGACCCGCTTTGGGAGAGTCCGCAACAACACACGTTATGCCAAGTTTGCTCAGCCGCGCGTAATCCTGCGCCGAGGGAATCCCGCTGACATGAACCGCGCGAATCGGCGGCAGCGGCGTAACAGTCGTGGACGCATCCGTATCATTTTGCGTTTGTGCTTCCGAAGCATGACGAAAACGATTGATGACCATGCCCAGGCCGACGCCGGCGACCAGACAACCGGCCACGATCATCGCAAGATAACTTTTCCGCATCAGGCAAGCCTCGCATCAGGCAACGCATCAATCAGGCGCTGAATGTGCACGGGAGTCTGGTAAAAATGAGGCGACGCCCGCAGCCTTCCGCCACGCACCGCAATGATAATCTTTTTATCCTGCAATTGCTTTGCGATCGCATCATGATCATGCGTGTGACTGATAAAGCTGACAATACCGGAACGTTCCGCCGGATCGCGCGGCGAAAAAACCGTATACCCTTTGGCTTCAAGACCGTCAATCAATATCTGCGTCAGCGCCAGAATCCGGCGGGAAATCGTCTCAATGCCAATCTGCGCCATCAGCTCAAGCGCGGCATACATACCCATCACACCGGGAATATTCCAGGAACCGCACTCAAAGCGGCGCGCGGATTGCTGTAACGTAAAATCGTAATGGGCATAATCATTTGCGTTGACGACATTCATCCACCCGATCTCAGGATGCAGCGATGATATGTGTTTTTTATTGCAGTAAAAAACGCCGCAGCCTTCCGGGGCGAGCATCCACTTATGGCCGTCAGCGGAGAGAAAATCAATGTTCATGGCCTCAACATCAACCGGCAGCGCGCCGAAAGACTGAATGCCATCTACGCATAACAGGATGTTGTGTTGGCGGCAAAATGCGCCGATGGCCGCGAGATTGTGGCGGAATCCTGATGCGTATTCCACATGCGAAAGCGCGATCATCCGCGTGCGCGGCGTGACGGCGGCAAAAAGATCCTCCGGCGCGATGCGTCCGTCCTTCTCCGCCACCATGATGTGCTTAACGCCAAAACGCTGCGAAAGATCAACCCAGGGATAAACGTTGCTGGGATACTCAACATTGGTCGAAATAATTTCGTCACCGGCCTGCCATGTCAGCCCGTTGGCGACAAACGCCAGACCTTCCGAAGTATTTTTGACAAAGGCAATTTCGTCAGCCGATGCGTGCAGAAGATCGGCCGCGAGTTTGCGGCAAAGTTCCGCTTTTTTATACCACTTGCCGGAAAGGTATGCGTCATTCATGGCGTCTGCGGCATACTGGCCAACAGCCTGCGCGCTGCGCGCGGAAATCGGCGCCACGCCGGCATGATTAAAAAAATCCCACCGTGAAGAAATAGGAAATTCTTTTTCAGGATCAAAATCCGAAGGAAGAGGCGGCAAATCATACGTCATATTCTCTCCCCATCATCACGTGATCATGTGATAATTTATAATGTAGAAATCGAGAAAGATCTCATCTTCAATTATCACATTATAAATGACCACATTTTGAATTCATTCATCCGACAAAACGTTTAACGATCAGCGTATCGTTCTGGCCGCCAAAGCCAAAGCTATTGCTCATGACGGTGTTTACCGTGGCCGCGCGCGCTTTATTGGGCACGTAATCAAGATCGCATTCCGGGTCCGGATGTTCGTAATTGGCGGTCGGCGGCAGCATGTTATCGCGAATCGCCATGACACTGGTGATCAGTTCAACTGCGCCGGCGGCCGCAATCAGGTGGCCCATCATGCTCTTAACTGAGCTGATCGGCACAGTCATCACGCCGCCCTTGCGTTCTGAGAAAACCGTTTTAATCGCCATTGATTCAGTTGAGTCGTTTTCTTTAGTGCCGGTGCCGTGCGCGTTGATGTAATCAATATCATTGATGGTCATTTCGGCATCGCGCAGAGATTCCTTCATCGCAACAATCGCGCCGCGGCCTTCCGGATGCTGGTCGGTAATGCGGAACGCATCAGCGGAGGAACCGTATCCGGCGATTTCCGCCAGGATTTTTGCGCCGCGCTTCTGGGCGTGCTCAAAAGATTCAAGAATCACGATGCCGGCGCCTTCGCCAAGCACAAAACCGCTGCGCGTGGCGTCAAAAGGACGGCACGAGCGAGTGGGATCTTCGTTATAGGTTGAGAGCGCGGTCAGCCGGTTAAAGCCGGTGACACCGAAAGGATGAATCATGCTGTGCGCGCCGCCGGAGATCATCACATCGGCATCGCCCTGGCGGATGATTTCCGAAGCTTCGCCGATGGCCTGAGTTGATGCGGCGCAGGCCGTGAGGCAATTCAGCGCTGGTCCGCGTGCGTTAAACTCCATCGCGATATGAGCGATGGGCATATTGGGTTCCTGTTCAATTTCGCGGGTGGCATTGAACATTTTAAGCGCGTGCTCACCCCATTTGGCGGTGTTGAGCGCGCGGGTATTTTCGTCCCATGCGCCGACGGCGCAACGGGTAAAGTTATCAAAATCAAGGCCGCCTTCGCCGCTGCCCAGGTAAACGCCGACGGAATACGGATCAGTTGCGCCAGCCTTAAAACCGGCCATCTGCCAGGCCTGACGCGCCGCGCCAAGAGAGAATTGCGTATTGAGGCCTACTTCTTTATGCCGCGCCGCAGACTCGCCCATTGCCGTGACAAAGTCGTAATTTTTGACTTCAGCGGCAAAGGTCGTCGGGAAAGTACGGGCGTCAAAATGCGTAATAGGCGCCATGCCGGACTCCGCATTGAGCATTCGCCGCCAAACAGTCTCAAGATCATGGCCCAGCGGAGTCACCCAACCCATACCAGTAATTACGACGCGTTTACGCATGGTTCTGTATCTCTCACAATTGATCCGATACGGATCATCTCTTTTTATCACACATAGTTACGGTTGTGCCAAAAGTTAAACGAGTCAATCAAGTTAAACGAGTTTTAAGGACGACACCCTTGTTTAACGCGCTTAACTGGGACCTTGTTTAACTTGTTTGATATTTTTTTAATACGACCGACGAATTTTGCCCGCCAAGCGAGCCGCCGACAACGACGGCGTAATCCAGTTTGGTTTCGGTTTTGGCCTGGGAAACTTTCAGGCCGTTGATCGGATTCGGGCAGTTGACGGCCGGCGGCAGCGTCTGCGTATAAAGCGCCATGGCCGCGCCGACAAGATCAATCGCCTGCGAACCTGCGCCGCAGTCACCGATGCCGCCGCGCAGCGGGACCACCGTGCCGTTTTGGCCAAAGACAGCCTGAATCGCGGCCGCATCCGCCTGATCCCAGTTTGACGCGCCGTAGCCCGGCGGCACAATCATATTGATTGCCTCCGGCGATACGCCGGCATTTTTGAGTGATTTTTTCATGGCCGCGGCCTGCGCCTCGCCGGTGATATCCGGCTCGGTTACCGCAACCGCATTTGAGGATGCGCCAAGCCCGATGATTTCGGCATAAATCGTTGCGCCGCGCTTTTTGGCATGCTCAAGTTCTTCAATCACCAGCACGCCGGCGGCCTCGCCCAGAACCGTACCGGCCGCGTCCTGATCAAGCGGACGACAGGCTTCTGCCGGTTTATCGTTATCACGAGTATTCAGACGATTAAGCAAGGACCAGCGCATCAGGCCCATCGGGTGAACTTTTGATTCGCCGCCGCCAACCAGCGCCATATCCGCATTGCCGCGCTGAATAGTACGGCAGGCTTCTGAGAGCGCCAGGCCGGCCGACGCCTGGCCACAGGTAATCGTATTTGAGGGGCCCTGCGTATCATGAATAATGCTGACATGGCACGCGAGCATGTTTGGCAGGTACTTCAGCAACCATAGCGGCGTGAGGTTGTCCATTCCGCTCGTTTTGGCGGGATCTTCGGACTTTCCCCATTTCGCAAGGCTGAAAGAACCATCTTCGTTACGCGCCTGAACCATTGCGGCCGTCAATTCATCAAGATCCGCACAAATCAGTCCGGCGCCGATATTACAGCCAAGACGCGTGGGATCCGGCTTAAAATAGCCTTCTGAGAGGATTTTTTCGCCCTGAGATTCAAGAACGCCGCGTGTGGCGAGTTTGGCATCGCGCACGGCCAGGTCTGCGGCGACCACGGCAATCTCAATATCACGCGCCATAAGGCGGGTGGCCTTGCGATAGCTTTTGGGCACAAAATCGGCCGTTTTAAAGGCCGGAATCTGCCCGGCAACCCGCGAAGGAAAGCTGGCGGGGTCAAAACGCGTCAGCGGGCCTACGCTTGATTTTCCCTCTACCAGCCCTGCCCAATGAGCATTGGTGCCTACGCCGTGGGGAGAAACCACACCCATACCTGTTATAACGACTCGTCGCATGCATACCTTCCGTGAATATAATGTTCAGGACGTGGCATTTTAGGTGATGAGGGGCGTAAATCCAAATCAGTTGTGCCGATAATCCCAAAACGGCCTCCCGAGGGTTCCGCCGGCCTCCGGGAAGGGTTTATTCATATTCTCATTTTACACCGTTTTGCATGTTCAGGACTTAAGTTACAATAGTACGCCGACCCGACAAAGGTTACCCTGATGTGTCCTGCGTGTTTGGCCACACGGGTCGGTAAAAGAAAATGGAAAAGTACCACAAGAGGTTCTCATGTCCCTGAGCCCAGATGCGAATCAACCCAAACCCAGTTCTTCATCCGCGGAAAAACCGGATATCGAAAAGGAAGTTGCCGAAGCGATGGGCAACATGTCCATTGAAGATCTGATGGCGCAATCGCTTGAAAAAGCGCAGAGCAATCCGCAGCAGAGCGACCCGAATCGTCCCTCGCGCGGCGGCAGGCCCGGCGCGCGACGCCACAGCAGCGAAGGCGAAATCAATCCGGACAACATCAAGCACGGAAAGATCGTCTCAATCCGCGAAGGCAACGCGTTTGTGGATCTCGGCGGTAAATCGCAGGGCATTTGCCCGCTTGATCAATTTAATGATGCCAGCGGCGCGGCCACGGGCATTGAGATCGGCCAGGAATTTGAATTTGTCTTTAAGGGCTATGACAACCGCGAAGGCCTGGTGCTTCTGGCGCGCAAAGGCGCCATTGTGCATGGCGCGTGGGAAACACTTCAGCCCGGCGATACGGTTGAGGCGGATGTCACCGGCGTCAACAAGGGCGGCCTTGAGCTGAAGGTCGGCGCGAGCCGCGCATTCATGCCGGCAGGCCAGGTTGACGTTCGCTTTCACCAGGATCTTTCCGTATTCCTCAACCAGCGTTTGAGCTGCCGCGTGATGAAGGTTGACCGCGAAGCGCACTCTATTGTGCTTTCGCGCCGCGCGATTGTTGAGGAAGAACAGGAAAAGATGGCCGCCAAAACATGGGGCGAACTTTCCGTCGGCCAGGTACGCGAAGGTACGGTGCGCTCGGTTCAGTCCTATGGCGCATTTGTGGATCTTGGCGGCGTTGACGGTTTGCTGCATGTCTCAGCCATGAGCCATACCCGCGTCAGCGATCCGCACAAAATTGTTAAAGAAGGCGACAAAGTTCAGGTGATGGTCATCGGCGTTGATCGCGAAAAAAATCGCGTCTCGCTGGGCCTTAAACAACTGAGCAAAGATCCGTTTGAGGAAGTACCCGGCAAATATCCGCTGGGCAGCAAAATCAGCGGCGTGGTCAAAAAGATCACCGAATTTGGCGCGTTTGTTGAACTTGAGCCGGGCGTTGAGGGCTTGGTGCACATCTCGCAGCTTGCCACCAAGCGCGTGGCCAAAGTCAGCGATGTGGTTAAAGAAGGCCAGCAGGTTGAGGCCAAAGTCACCGGAATTGACAGCGAAAAACACCGCATTTCGCTCTCAATCGCAGATCTTGAGCGCGATGCCCGCGCGGCCGCCAACCCGCAGCCTGCGGCAGACGCATCAGCATCAGGCGCGGCCAAAACCAGCGCAGCGCCGGCCGCACCAACCAAACCCGCTCAACCGGCCCGCAAAAAACCGCTCAAAGGCGGACTGTGATTGCTGCGAAAGAAGGCAGAAGTCAGAATACAGAAGAGAGCAAAAACAAAGAGCCCGATCCGGATAACGGATCGGGCTCTTTTCTTATTTTTTACTTCTTATTTTTTTACTTTTTACTTCTGTCCTGGGCCTTCCCCCGCTTACTTCGCCATGTTGCGCAACACGGTATGCAGGATGCCGCCGTTACGGTAGTAATCCACTTCAACGGGCGTATCAATGCGGCACAGCGTGCTGAAGGTGATCTTGCTGCCGTCGGCCTTGGTGGCCGAGACCGTGATTTCCTGGCGCGGCTTAACGTTGTCATCAATGGCGATATCAAAAGTCTCCTGGCCGGTAAGGCCCAGGCTCTGCGCGGATTCGCCCGGCTTAAAAGTCAGCGGCAACACGCCCATGCCCACCAGATTGCTGCGATGAATGCGCTCAAAGCTGATGGCAATCACAGCCTTTACGCCCAGCAGGAAGGTGCCTTTGGCGGCCCAGTCACGGCTTGAGCCCATGCCGTAATCTTTGCCGGCCAAAACAATGAGCGGAATCTTTTTGGCCTGGTAATTGATTGAGGCATCGTAAATCGGCTTAACCTGACCATCAGTAAAATCGGTGGTGACGCCGCCCTCAGTGCCCGGAGCCAGTTTGTTTTTAACGCGGATGTTGGCATATGTACCGCGCGTCATCACGCGATAATCACCGCGGCGCGCGCCGTAGCTGTTAAACAGAGACTGCGGAACGCCGTTGGCAAGCAGGAACTTGCCGGCCGGGGAATCTTTCTTGATGTTGCCGGCGGGCGAAATGTGATCAGTCGTGACTGAATCCGCCACAAAAGCCAGCGCGCGGGCCGACGTGATCGGCGCGATCGGCGCGGGCTCTTTGCTCATGTTAACAAAGAACGGCGGTTCCTGAACGTAAGTGGACTTGGCATCCCACTCAAAGAGATCGCCCGTGCTGGTATTGATCGCGCGCCATTCGTCAGAACCCTTAAACACGTCGGCATATTCCGTATTGAATTGTTCGCGCGTGACAAACTTGCTGACAGCTTCGTTAACTTCGGCTTCCGTCGGCCAGATATCCTTGAGATAGACCGGCTTGCCATCAGAGCCGGTGGCAATCGGATCTTTGCTAAAATCAATATCAACCGTACCGGCCAGCGCGTAAGCCACCACCAGCGGCGGCGAAGCAAGATAATTGGCCTTGATGTCCGGACTGATGCGGCCCTCAAAATTACGATTGCCCGAAAGCACGGCCGCGACGACCAGATCATTTTCGTTGATTGCTTTTGAAATTTCTTCCGGCAACGGACCTGAGTTGCCGATGCAGGTGGCGCAACCAAAACCGACCAGGTTAAAGCCGCATTCGTTGAGCGCGTCCATCACACCGGCGGCCTTATAGTAATCAATCACCACTTTGCTGCCGGGCGCCAGGGATGTTTTAACCCAGGGCTTGCGGGTAATGCCGCGCGTGCGCGCTTTTTTGGCAACAAGGCCCGCGGCCAGCATCACATAAGGATTGCTGGTGTTGGTGCAGCTCGTAATAGAGGCAAGCGCCACTACGCCATGCTTGAGCGTAAAATTTTGCCCGCCCATTGCCACCGGTACGCCGGAGAAACCTTTGTCCGGATTTTCTTTCTTTTTGCCGTATGTGCCGCCGAGATCTTTTGCCCACTGGCTCTGCATGTTATCAAGTGCGATGCGATCCTGCGGCCGGCGCGGACCTGAAAGCGACGGCACAACCGTGCCCAGATCAAGCTCAACAACTTTGGTGTACTCAACCGGCAGCGCGTCATTGCGCCACAATCCCTGAAGTTTGCAGTACTGCTCAACGGTTTTAAGCAGATTCTCATCGCGGCCACTGAGGCGCATATAAGCGAGAGTCTGTTCATCAATCGGGAAGAATCCGCATGTTGCGCCATATTCAGGCGCCATATTGGCGATCGTGGCGCGATTGGCCACGGTGATATCCGCAAGGCCGGGGCCGAAGAACTCAACAAATTTTTCCACTACGCCAAGCTCACGCAGGATCTGAGTCACAGTGAGCACAAGATCCGTTGCGGTGACGCCTTCCTTGAGTTTGCCCACCAGCTTAAAGCCGATGACTTCCGGCAGAAGCATATCAATCGGCTGGCCAAGCATGACGGCCTCAGCCTCAATACCGCCGACGCCCCATCCCAGCACGCCAAGACCGTTGATCATCGTGGTATGCGAATCAGTGCCGACCAGCGAATCCGGATACAGAACATTGTTATGATCCCACACGGCTTTGGCCAGATATTCAAGATTAACCTGGTGAATAATGCCCGTGGCCGGCGGAACCACGCGGAAATTATTAAACGCCTGCTGTCCCCATTTAAGGAACTGGTAGCGTTCCGTATTGCGTTCAAAATCTTTTTGGTTGTTGATGGTCAGCGCGGTTTCGCTTCCGAAAGCATCAACCTGAACCGAGTGGTCAATGATCAGATCGCAGGGCACCAGCGGATTAACCTTTTTAGGATCGCCGCCCATGCGAACCATTGCCGCGCGCATGGCCGCAAGATCAACCACGGCCGGCACGCCGGTAAAGTCCTGAAGCACCACGCGGCCGGGCATAAAGGGAACTTCTTTTGCGGCCGGCTTTTTGGCGTCATACGTGGCCACGGCGCGCACGTCGTCATCCGTGACAATTTTGCCGTCGAGATTACGCAGACAGGACTCAAGCAGAACCTTGATTGAATACGGCAACCGATCAATGTTGCCGATACCACGAAGCGCATCAAGACGATATACCGTCTTTTTGCCCAGCGGCGTATCAAGAATTTCTTTTGCGTTGAATGAATTATTCGGTTCCGTGTTTGCCATGAGGAGGGCTCCCTCTCTATCAGAATCAATCTCAGTCACCACATTGTTCGGCACGCAGGCCGGGCGGACCTCAAGTATATAGGAGAACGAAAAAATATTCGATATTGCGAGAGAAGAGTCCTTATATAAATAGCACGGCCAACGGCTAAAAAACGACATTTTAGGCCGCAATTATCATAAAATACTCAAGAAAGGATCTTGACTTTCGCCCATCACGCTCGCTACTATATTCAACTCAACAAGTAAATACGGCTCTTATCAAGAGTGCCTGAGGGACGGGCCCTGTGACGGCACAGCAACTCATCTTTCCGCGACGTCGGATTGAAGCGGGTGCTAATTCCCTCCCGCCTGTTACACCATCATCAGGTAAAACAGACAGGGGATAGATAAGCGGAACAATCGCTTTGATTGTCGGCACTATTGTTATTGATTTTGCCTATGACAAGCGGCCTCTTATCGGGAATTTGCACTTGCGTGCGGGTTCTCATAAGAGGCCGCTTTTTTTATGCATCAAAAAATGCATAAAAAATTCTGAATTCAAAATGCTGAATTCTGAATGTAGTTGTGGCGAATCGGAAGATCCCCTCCTCCTTTTCAGCATTCAGCATTCAGAATTTGCTTGCTTACGTAGAGTCCTTCGGAATTTAGGCTGTTTGTTAAGGACGATTGATATGTCATATGTTGTGGGCTTACGCTGTCGTGAGTGTGGCAAGCAATATCCGCAAAAAGGCGTGCACGTATGCGAGGTCTGCTTTGGCCCGCTTGAAGTTGAATACAATTATGATGCCATGAAGGGAAAAGTCACGCGCGAAAGCATTCAGTCGCGCGAACACAACCTGTGGCGCTATCGCGACCTGCTGCCGATTGACGGCGAACCGAAGGCCGGCCTTAATTCCGGCTTTACGCCGCTCAAACGCGCGCACAATCTTGAAAAAATTCTGGGCTGTAGCGAGCTATACATCAAAGATGACTCAGCCAACTATCCCACGTGGTCTTATAAAGAGCGCGTGGTTTCCGTGGCCATCACAAAGGCCATTGAGCTTGGTTATGACACCGTCGGCTGCGCCAGCACGGGCAACCTGGCCAATTCAGTCGCGGCGCACGCCGCACAGGCGGGACTCAAGGCGTTTGTCATGATTCCGCATGATCTTGAACTTGGCAAAGTGCTCGGCTCATTGATTTTTGGCCCGACGATGGTTCGCATTCAGGGCAATTATGACGACGTTAACCGGCTCTGTTCAGAAATTGCGGACAAATACGGATGGGCAATTGTGAACGTCAATCTGCGCCCGTTTTATACGGAAGGCGCGAAAACTTACGGCTACGAAATTGCCGAGCAGCTTGGCTGGCGCTTGCCGAAACACACGATTGTGCCGACGGCCGGCGGAACGATTCTGCCCAAAATTTACAAAGCCTATAACGAATTTATCAAGCTGGGCCTGGTAGAAAACACCGAACACCGGATTTATTCGGCGCAGGCGTCCGGATGTAATCCGGTCGTAGAGGCTATTCACGCCGGCCGCGATCTGATTAAGCCGCAAAAGCCCAAAACCATCGCCAAGAGCATCGCCATCGGCAATCCGGCCGACGGTTATTATGTGGTTCAGGCGGTTAAGGAATCCGGCGGTTGGGGCGAAAGCGCCACCGATGCGGAAATTGTAGATGCGATTCGTCTGCTGGCCAAAACCGAGGGAATCTGGACCGAGCCTGCCGGAGGGACAACGCTGGCCTGCGCGATCAAGCTGATCAAGAGCGGAAAGATTCCGAAAAACGAGAGCATCTGCATCTGCATCACCGGCAACGGATATAAAACCGTTGAGGTTGTTCAGGACGTACTTGAAAAACCGGTCAGCATTCCGCCAAAACTCGAAGAATTTGACCGGCTCATCGCGCAGAATAACAGCAGAACGGCAGAGCCGGTATCGGTTTAGTTTTAGGTCAAAAAGATTCACTACGGAGGCACAGAAGCACGGAGAAAAAATATTTACCACAGAGAACACAGAGTTCACAGAGGTAAAAGACCTATAACAAGAGAATATAAATCCTCTTTTTATAATCTTAAATTTTTTATCTTTGTTTTCTCTCTGTGTCCTCTGTGATCTCTGTGGTTTATTATTCTTTGCTTTCTCCGTACCTCTGGGCCTTCGTGGTGAATAAAAAAACGTTTAGTATAAAATAATCCATTGAGGAGATTAATCGTGGCAAAAGTTCGTATTCCCACTCCGCTTCGCACACTGACTCAGGGCGTTGATGTTGTTGAAATTTCCGGCGGCAACGTCGGCGATATTCTCAATGAGCTCTCGGCCAAGTTCCCGGGCATTGATAAACGTCTCTATAAAAATCCGGGCGAACTCAACCGGTTTGTCAACGTGTATCTGAATGACGAAGACATCCGCTTCCTTGATAACCTGACAACACAGGTCAAAGAAACGGACGAAGTGAGCATCGTCCCGGCCATCGCCGGCGGATAACGGAATCGTTTATGGCGGATCGTTTATCGTTGATCGTGAGGAGAAGACCGTAACTCGTTCGCGATCAAACGGAAAACGTCCGTGTGCATTGACACGAAGAAGCAAGGAACAGGACATGGCAAAGACTCGCAAACGCGTCTGGCTGACTTTCGGCAACAAGGATCTGGTAGAAACGCCGGCACTCTGGCGCACATCCACGCAGTATCCGGATGTCAGTTTTGATATCCGCCAGGCCAGCGTGACCAAAGATATCGGCATCATGGCCGTTGAGTTTGAGGGCGAAACGGAACGTCTTGAGGCGGCGCTGAAAAAGCTCTCCGAATATGGCGTCACCGTTGAGCCGATTGAAAAAAATATTCTGGAATAATGAAAAAAAATAAACCACAGAGTTCACAGAGAACACAGAGAAAATGACAAAAGAAAACAGATAATTTTTAATAGTTATTTATTTTCCCTTTTCTTTTATCTCTGTGTTCTCTGTGATCTCTGTGGTTTATCATCTTTTATAGCTGGGTAAATCATGGCATTAAGTGATCAGGCACAGAAACTTGAACAGGCTGACCCGTCTCTTGCGCGATACAATCGCCAGATGCTCTGGGAACCTATCGGCGTTGAGGGGCAAAAAAAACTCATCAACAGCAAGGTGTTGATGGTCGGCTGCGGCGCGCTGGGCACCGTGCTGGCCAATACGCTCGCGCGCGCCGGCGTCGGCCACATCACGATTGTCGATCGCGACTTTATTGAGCTTAATAATCTTCAGCGACAGGTTTTGTTTGACGAAGATGACATCCGCGATCAATTGCCAAAATCGGTGGCCGGCAAACGCAAGATCGAAAAAATCAACAGCTCAATCACGGTTGAGGCCGTAGTGGCCGATGTCAATCATCACAATATTGAGCAGCTTGCGGAAGGCAAGGATCTGCTGCTTGATGGCACGGATAATTTCGAGACGCGATTTTTGATCAATGACGTCAGTATTAAAACCGGCACGCCGTGGATTTATGGCGCATGCATCAGCGCAATGGGTTTGGCGATGGTGATTCGCCCGGGGATTACGCCCTGTCTGCGATGTATTTTTGAGACAATGCCGCCGCCGGGCATGAATCCGACATGCGATACGGCTGGCGTTCTTGGCCCGACCGTCAACATGGTTGCCAGTTGGCAGGCGCTTGAGGCTATTAAACTGCTAACGGGTAATCTTGATGCGGTAAGCCCATATCTGTTCAGTTTTGACCTCTGGGATAATCGTTACCAGCAACTGAATGTAAAAAAAGCGCGCGAAGTGGCCGACTGTCCCTGCTGCAAACATCAGCAGTATGATTTTTTGACCGGCAAATTTGGCAGCAGCACCACCACGCTCTGCGGACGCAATGCGGTTCAGATCAATCAGCCCAAAGGCGCCAAAGTTAATTTTGAGCAGGTCGTGGGTAATCTGAAAAATGTCGGCAAGCCGACGCACAATAAATTCATGCTCAAATGTAATATCAGGGAAGATAGCGGAAAAGAATTTGAATTGACGCTATTTGCTGATGGGCGCGCGATCATTAAAGGGACCAATGACGCGGCCATCGCCAAAGCGGTTTATGCCAAATATGTCGGCGCTTGAGAAAAACCTATAACAAGGAACGATATCATGATCAACGCTCTTATCGCCACGATGAATCACACCCGTAATCAGACGCTCAAACTTGTGGCCGATCTTTCGGACGATCAGCTTGCCATTCAGCCGGCGCCCAAAACCAATCATGCAGCGTGGGTTCTGGGCCATCTGTTGCTGGTGGAAAATTCGTTTCTCAATTTGCTTGATGCTCAGCGCAAGCAGCCGGAATGGCTCACGGACGATTACAAAGAAATTTATGGCATGAAGAGCCAGCCCGTGGCCGACAAAAGCAAGTATCTTCCCAAGCAATTTTACATTGATGAGCTGGCCAAGCTTCGGCCACTGATCATTGAGAAGCTCAAGGCGCTCAAGCCTGAAGACTTCAGCGCGCCGCATCCTGATCCCGCACGCCGGAATCGTTTCCCGACCATTGGCGAAGCGCTGGTGACATACGGCACCTGGCACGAAGCGTATCACGCCGGCCAGCTTTCCGCATGGCGCAGAGTTCAGGGATTACCGGCGGTATAAAAAACAGAAAAATGACAAAGAGGGAAAACGCGAAAGACGAACCGCCAAACGCGAAACAAAGGCAGGTTTTTGGCTCATAAAGTTTCGCGTTTTGAGTTTCGTGATTCGCGTTTTATTTGTTGATTTTGTCATTATTGCCAGCCCCGTGATAAAAATGACGATTGAGGTTGACCCATGAGCGATGTTCTTTATTTTGATAATGCCGCAACTTCCTGGCCCAAGCCGCAGGTTGTGACGGATCGCATGACGCATTTTCTGGCTCAGGAAGCAGCCAATCCCGGGCGTGCGGGACATCGCATGGCCGTGGGCGCGGAAAAAACACTTGACGCAGTGCGCAAATTGCTCGTGAATTTCATCAATGGCGAAGATCTGCATCGCCTGATTTTTACGCTCAACGGCACTGATGCGCTTAATATCGCATTTAAGGGGCTCATCCGCGAAGGTGATCACGTCATCACGACGGCGCTTGAGCATAATTCCGTTTCCCGGCCGCTACAGGCGATGGCCGAAAGCGGATTTATTTCGCTCACGCGTGTAGGTTTTTCTCAGCAAACCGGCACGGTTGATCCGGAAGAAATCCGCAAAGCCATCACGCCCAAAACAAAGCTGGTGGCCGTCACTCACGGCAGCAATGTGCTGGGCACTATTCAGCCGATTGAAGAAATCGGGAAAATCGTTCGCACTGCCGGCAATGGGAAAATCCGCTTCCTGGTTGATAGCGCGCAAACCATCGGCGTATCGCCGATTGATGTCAGAAAATATCATATTGACGTGCTGGCTTTCCCCGGCCACAAAAGCCTGCTGGGCCCTACCGGCACCGGCGGACTTTATATCAGCCCCACTATTTCGCTTGATGACCTTAAAGCATTCCGCGAAGGCGGTACCGGCGGCGATTCCTCATCGCCCACGCAGCCAAAACTTTTTCCCTATTTTCTTGAGGGCGGCACGCCGAATACCGTCGGCATCGCCGGCCTCGGCGCGGCAACGGAATATGTCATCGCGCAGGGCCCGGAAAAAATCCTCGCGCATGAACGCAAACTCGTTCAAAAAATCATCAACGCCATTGATGGCAATCCGAAATTTACTCTTTATGGCCCGCGCGGTCCGCACGGCGCCGATACGCGCGTGGGCACGCTGAGTTTTAATGTTGAAGGATATACGCCGCAGGAATTAGGCGGCATTCTTGATGAGTCATTTGGGATTGCCGTTCGCCCCGGTCTGCATTGCTCGCCCTATGCGCACAAAGGCATCGGCACATTTCCGGATGGCGCAGTACGCGTATCGCCGGGACATTTTAATACGGAAGAACAAACCGACGCGTTGATCTCGGCCATGCTTGAGGTGGCCGGGTAAATTACGATGGTTTACGGCACGATGGTCACCAGCGGATTTTGCGTCAGCAGTTTTGTGCGCGCATCATCGGCCGCATCATAGGTCTTGAATTTGCCGTAGCGGACAAAGAACATCAACTGTCCATCACGCACCTCGTTGATGACATAAGGATCAATCTTCTGCCGCCGCAGCACATGCGCGGCTTGGGATGCATTTGACGCGTCGCGGTATGCGCCAAACTGAAGTGAATAAAATTCAGCGCGCAGCCGCACCGCGGCGCGATCTTTCCAGAATTGCTCACAGTTGCTCTGAATCACCTGCTGAAAATATGGCCGGGAATCCGCCCATTTGCCTTGCGCCTGTAAAGCGGCGCCAGTGCGATAAATCATGACCGGCGCATAGGCCTCCGTCGGCAGAAGTTTGACGGACGCGCGATAGTACTCAACCGCTTTGGCCCACTGATCCTGATCAAAAGCAATATCGCCAAGCCCGCGATAGGCTTTGGCCTTGAGGTCATTGCGATCTGATTTTTTAATGGCCGCCAGCAGATCTTCCGAGGCGCCCTGCTGATTATCGCGGCCTAAACGCGAAATACCACGCAGATAATACGCCTCGTCCACATCCGGATCGCGCGGATACTTTTTGATATACGCATCGGCGGCCTGTTCAGAAACATCAAACTTTCGCTGCGTATACTGGCGAAAACCGGCATCAAGCTTGCTCTGCTGAGAAGGCGGCGCCACCTGGCAGGAAGCAAGGCCCAGCAATAAAATCAAAAGGCATGTAGCAAATCGCATATCGCCCTCGCGTAAATCTTTATTTAAGATATCGTCACAGCCGTTGGCTGGCCAACAATCATCCTCTACAATTTGCATTCTGCGGGTTTTGAGGCTATGCCGCGCTTATAGATGTAGGCGTTTCCTGCATCTTCGGTTAAGAGCCTCTCACAGAGGCTCTAAGCTTCATTGGGAGCATCTTTATGTTACTTGAACGTATCATAGGACACGCCGACGATCGCCCGGACTCTGTTGCCATTGTTGATGACCGCCGCACATACACATACCGGGAATTTGCCTGGGGCGGCCACCTGATGGCCAATCATGTTGAGCAGCTAGCCCCGCCATTTGATCAGGGCGGCGACAAAATAGGCCTGCTGCTGCCGCAATCCGGCGCATTTGCGATGGCCTATATGGGCATCCGCTGGCTCAACCGCATTCCGATCCCGCTTAATTACCTTCTTCGTCCGCAGGAACTTTCGGCCGTCATCAAAGATTCCGGCATGAAGCTTCTTTTCGCTATTGAACCATTCCGGGGACTTATTGACTCCATCAGCGCGGATCTTGACGCATATGGCGTCAAGGTCATTTATATGGAGAATCTAAAATTTGAGCCGCCCACGTTTTTACAAAAAGCCCAGGCGGTTTTGAGCAATCCGATTTCGCCATTTACCGCCCTGCTTCGGCCGCTGCCCAAGCGCAATCCGGATGATGTCTCGCTGATTCTGTACACATCCGGAACATCCGGCATCCCCAAAGGCGTCATGCTCACCAACCGCAACCTTGAATCAAATGCGCTCAACGCCATGGTTCATGCGCGATTTACTGAACGCACCGTGTTCCTCGGCATTCTGCCGTTATTTCATACTTTCGGCCTGATGGCCACGGGTTTTGTGCCATTTGCGCTGGGATGTAAAGTGGTTTACCGCGCGCGATTTTCCGCCCCGGCCATTTTTGACGCCATTGAAGAACACAAAATTGAGTGTATTTTCGCAGTCCCCACAATGTATTCAGTTCTGCTCAATGCCAAATCCGCCAAGCCGCATTCGCTTGAATCCGTTAAGCTGGCAATCTCCGGCGGCGAACCTCTGCCCGTCACGCTGATTCATGATTTTAAGGAAAAATTCGGTGTGACGCTGATGGAGGGTTTCGGCCTTACCGAAACATCACCAATCGTCGCGATCTCAATGCCCTGGGCCAACAAGCCCGGCGCCGTGGGTAAAATCATCCCGCAGGTACTGGTAAAAACTGTTGATGAACAAGGCAATGATCTCCCGGCCGGTGTTGACGGCGGCGAATTGTGGATCAAAGGCTCAAGCGTGATGAAGGGATACTACAAAAAGCCTGAATTAACGGCCGAAGTGTTCACGGAACCGGATGCCGACGGCCTGCCGTGGTTTAAGACCGGCGACATCGCGAAGATTGATCAGGAAGGTTATCTGTATATCACCGGCCGTAAGAAAGACATGATCATCATGGCTGGCGAAAAAGTATTTCCGCGCGAAATTGAAGATGTGATTCGCCAGCATCCGGCGGTAGCGCATAACGCCGTCATCGGCGCCAAAGATCCCACGCGCGGCGAAATGCCGGTGGCATTTATTCAACTTCACGATGACTATAAAAATGGCGAAAAGCCCGCGCCGACCGCAAACGACATTCGCACTTTTGTGCGCGAACGCATTGCGCCCTATAAAGCGCCAAAGGAAGTTTATTTTCTTGACGAAATGCCCAAAACGCCAACGGGCAAAATTCTCAAGCGCGATCTTGTCGATCTGCTGCCCAAAATGGCCGAAGTGTGATAAGCACAATTGAATCAACAGCACGCATATGAGCGAAAATCCGCGCTCATATGCGTTTTTTATTTTGGCATCACGCAAATTTCACAACAATCTCATACTCACCGCCTGGCAATTTCATACCGGCCTGCCACGCTTCGCCATCACGCGCGCCCTTCAGCGGCACTTTGTTGGCGGTGATTTCCTTTGGCCGACGCGGCATGCGCACGACAATCGGCATATCGGCCGGAGTCTTCAGGCGATAATGAATTTCGCTCTCTGTTACCCATTGATGACTTGCCAGAATCACACCACGCGGCGTAGTCATTTTTAATTCAAGAGAAGGTAATTGGCGCGGCGTCATGGGCGCAAAGAATAATTCCTTAAATCCCGGCTTGCCGGGTATGAGCCCCATAAAGCCGTGCGCGGTAATCGGGATCGGCGCGGCCGCCCACGGATGGCAGAAACTCGTATTCCATTTTTGCTCCGGACCCCACGCCTCAAGACAACTCGTTGCGCCGGCCTTGAGCATTGTTTGCCAGGAATGTTCTTCATCGCTGAGCATCAGTTCGCAGGCAAGTTCATGCTGGCCATTTTGCATTAATGCGGAAAGTACCAGATATGAGAAAAATACGCCGCACGAAAGACGCCGCTGGCGTATCAGATTGATCACGGAGTCACGATGAGTTTCCGGAACAAGGCCAAATAGCAGCGCCAGCGCATTGGCATGCAAAGAAGAATGCGCGGAACCCTGCGCATCAACAAACAGGCCGGTATTGGCATCAAATAATTCGTGCACAAATGCGGCTTTGTGCCGCATGGCCTGTGATTCGTAATCAGCCGCCTCATCATTTTTGCCGGCCACCTGCATCAGGTACGCAACATCCTGCAAACATCCCTGATAAAGCGCGTTTAGCATCGTATTGACGCCGGCCACGGCGCGATCATAATCGTAGTCGTCACGAAGATTCTGCGGCCAGTCAACCAAATTCCATTTTTCGTCAACATGATTCAGCAAGCCCACATCATTGCGATAGCGTGCAAAATATCCCAGCAATCCTTTGAGCACCGGGACAAGCTGCGCCACAAGTTTGCGATCACCTGAAAATTCGTAATACTGCCGGATCATCGCCGGATACAGCAGTGAGAAATCCGCAATTTCCTGCATGAAATTTCCCGGCGCAACGGCCATGATCCCCGGGCAAATCGCCGCGGAATCAGCAAAATCAAGAATGGTTTTGCGTACCTGGCGCGTATCGCCAAGCAGCACCATCTGCGCGGCCGACGTCACCACCGCATCGCCAAGATACTGGCCTTTCTCGCGCGTCGGACAATCAACCATAATTCCCTGACATCCGTTGCGCACGCCATTGGCGCAGATCTGCCAGATATCATTCAGCACGGCCGGCTGCGCCTTTATGCTGCTGCTGGCAGAGTCATACGGATAATGCCGGCGCAACGCCCACACATCATCAACGGTCAGCGCGTCACCAGCGCCGAGAATTTCGACGTAGCGAAATCCCTTGTAGTCAAAAAGTTGAATTTCCTCATCGCGCCGGCCCGCCAAAATCCACGTATCCTTATAGTCGCAGTTGCAGCGCATCTGCCAGCGCACCGCATCAGGTCCGGCAAGTTCTTCACCATGACGCAACTCAACAACATGACCGGCCACAGCATTCGCATTTTTCATCCCGCAAGTGCCGACAACTTCCTCACCAAAATCCGCAAGATAGTGGCCCGCCGCAATTTGCCGCAGTGACTTTGGCTTAATACGTGTGATTTGCAGCGGCGGCGTGCCGGAAGCCTCAAGCATATATCCGGCATCCACAACGCCGCGTGCTATCGGCGCTTGCCAGGCGGAATCATCATATCCCGGCAATTGCCACCCATGCGGAAACAAACGCGCATCAACATCCTCAAGAAATTGCGTATCGTATCCCGCGCGTCTCTGGCCCATGTAGGCTTTGCTTGTCATCACGCGCCAGGCGCTATCCGTTACTGTTTTTTTATCATCACATGTGATTTCCGCGCTGAGCCCTTCGCGAAAATCCGCACTGCACCACACGCGATTGAGCAATCCCTGGTAATAAACCTCAACGGCGATCACATTGTCGCCCGCATGCAGCAGCGCGCCAAGATCATACTGATCATACGTATACGCAAAGACATACGCCGGCGCAGGCCCTTCCCCCACCAGTTTTCCGTTCACAAATAAACGGTAACAGTCATCGGCCGTTATGCGAATGCCGGCTTTGGCCGGAAACGAATCAATATTGATCACGCGCCGAAAATAACTGTGCACATTGAGCAGATGTTCCGGATGCGCCGGCGGATCTATTTTTTGATTGGCTTTATGCAGCAGATCAACAGGTTTGCTGTCTTTGAACAACGGATCACTGATCCACAACGCCGACCATTCATCAACCATATCAACTCCGAAAAAAGGCCGCCGTCATATGTGCGGCGCGTTCTGCATAATCATGGTACATGACGCTGTTCTATTTTGCAGCATATGTCCGATATTTGATGCACGACATGATAACTCCGTCACATTCACGCCCCCTGATTGCCGTGACCGACCAAACGCCGATCAAGGTGATGTGATTGTGAAAGAATTTCGCGCCACGAATCAATTTTTCTGGTAGAATAAGTCGCTACTGGCATTGCTGATAATGCAATAAATGCAAACTTGGCATGTGGGCGCCGGTATTTGGGAATTAAAGACAATCCTGTCGCCAATGACGTGACAATCCGCTTGAATTGGGAATCATACGTGAGCAGTAGCACGCACGACCAATCATTACCAGCAAACAAGTTGATTGATTCAACTTCGCCCTATCTTTTGCAGCATGCGCACAATCCGGTGTTTTGGTATCCCTGGGGACCGGAGGCTATTGAGCTTGCCCGCAGCCAGAATAAGCCGATTTTCCTGAGCATCGGCTACTCCGCATGCCACTGGTGTCATGTCATGGCGCGCGAAAGTTTTGAGAATCCTGATATTGCCGCGATCATGAATGAGTCATTCATTAACATCAAGGTTGATCGCGAGGAGCGTCCGGATCTTGATGAACTTTATATGATGGCCACTCAACTGGTTACCGGCGCCGGAGGCTGGCCCATGAGCGTGTGGCTCACACCGGACCTTCAGCCATTTTATGCCGGCACTTATTTCCCGCCCACAGAGCGTTTTGGCCGCCATAGTTTCCCGCAAATTTTGCTGGCTCTTAAAGACGCCTGGGCCAATCAGAATGACAAAATGCGGGCGCAGGGCCAAAGCATTGCCGAAGCTCTGCGCGAGCATGTCCGCCAATCGCATTCCGAAAATTCCGGCGAGATTGACCTTCACGCCTGCGTTCAGGCCGCGCTTCAGGGCCATGCGGATTCTTTTGATCCCGACTATGGTGGACTTGGTTCATCGCCCAAATTTCCGCCTTCGCAATCGCTGAAATTATGGTTGACGATTTTACGGCTGAGCAATCAGTCTTCGACAAAAGATCAACCGCCATTCTCATTGCCGCCAGCCATCTCCGCTATCAGCCAGAGCCCCACGCTCATGAACCTTATTCGCGACATGATCGTAAAAACGCTTGATGGCATGATGCGCGGCGGCATTTATGACCATGTCGGCGGCGGATTTTGCCGCTATAGCACCGATGAGCGCTGGCATGTCCCTCATTTTGAGAAAATGCTGTATGACAACGCTCTGCTTGCCCCTGTGTACGCACTGGCCGGCGTTCAGTTCGGCCGGCGCGATTATGAACGCGTCGCGCGACAAACTCTTGATTTCTGGCTGCGCGACATGTGCTCGCCGGAAGGCGCATTTTATTCCGCACTTGATGCTGATTCTGAAGGCGAAGAAGGCAAATATTATCTCTGGAGTATGGCCGATCTTTCAGATGCGTTTACGGATTCTCAGGATCGCAAACTGATCGCCGATCATTTCGGCATGACCGGCCAGGGCAACTGGCATGAGTCTCCCGTCACCGGCGCAAGCGTCTTGATGATCGCCCGCACCACCGCGGAACTTGCCCCGGACTACAACACAAATGCAGATTCGTTACAGCAACGCATTGATCGCTTGCTTCTGCTCATGCGCAAGCACCGCGAAAAACGCATACACCCGGCCACGGATGATAAAATTCTCACAAGCTGGAATGGACTCATGATTTCCGCAATGGCCATCTGCGGACGTGTTTTACGTGAGCCACGTTATCTTGAGGCCGCGCATCGCGCCATCGGTTATCTGCTTTTGCGTCACATGCAAAATGGCCGCGCCCTGCTGCGGGTCTCCCGCAAGGGACAGGCGCGGATTCCCGCATTTCTTGAGGATCATGCATTTTTGCTCAACGGCTTAATGGATCTGATTGACGCCACATCACCGACAAGTCTTCCGGGAACCATGGCGCGCAAACGTGCCCTTGAGCTTGCCGACAACATGATCCGCTTATTTGAGGACTCGCGGAACGGCGGTTTTTTCCTCACGCACTCAGAGCATGATTCTCCGCTGTTGCGTCTCAAGAACATAACAGACAACGCCACGCCGTCGGCAAACGCCATGGCCATTCGCGCGCTTCTGCGTCTTGCTCAGCACAGCGGCAAGGAAAATTACCGTACTATTGCCATGCGCGCGGCAAGGTCATTTGCAGGCGTCATCACCAAGAGTCCCTCATATCATTCTTCTCTGCTGCGCTCTTTGCTTGATGACGCCTACTGGCGCACAACGCATCCGCTGAGCACAACATCAACAGACATGATCGTTGAGGGCCATACGCCCGTGATCGGCAGCATGCCGGATTCCGTACTGAAAATTTCCGCTCAACCGCTTGCGCCGCTGCGCGCCGGAGATACTTTTGATATCCGCATCATCCTGACGATTGCCGACGGATATCACATTCAGCCCGGCGGCATGGCGGATCGTGATGTCCTGGCCACCATCGTCCGTATGCGCACGGATCTTCCTATCGCAAGCCAGGAGTGGATTTTGCCCGACGCGCAAAATATTCACCCTGACGCATCCGGCCTTCGCGGCCTCAAGGGCATCCTTGATATCCGTGGCCGATGCACCATTGCCGATGCCCCTCATCCCGGCAAATATATCCTGCGCGTCACGGTTCTGGCGCAGCCCTGCTCCGTCACAAGCTGCCTTCCGCCTGAACGCGCCACGGTTGAGATCCCGGTAACCGTTGTTGAAAATTAAGAGCCTATCCGAATAACCCTTTGTTTTTAACGTTTTTTTATTGACTCACCCCATTTTTCCCGATATACATATGAGTTATGAAGAATTTTGCCCTACTACTCGTCGCCAGCCAGCTAAGCCTTGAGCTTAGCCAGCTTACATTGCTTGCGCGCTCGTAGGGCATCCGATTTTTCACATATTACATCGGGTGTAAAAAACCCCGCGAGTACGGCTCGCGGGGTTTTTCTGTTTACTGGGCATAAACTCCGCGATTCTGGTATCTTATACGCCCACAACAGAGCCCAATAACAAGGAGTCTCCTGATGTCCGCCGATTCAGCCAATTCCGGCAGTCCCGTTGCCACTCAACCCGTCCGCATTTTTGACACCACGCTGCGTGATGGCGAGCAATCGCCTGGCGCATCCATGAATCTCAAGGAAAAAATGGACGTGGCTCGCGCGCTTGAGCAACTCGGCGTTGACATTATTGAGGCTGGCTTCCCCATCACCAGCCAGGGCGATTTTGACGCCGTTTCGGCCATCTCTTCTGAAATTACCGGCAGCACCATCGCAGGCCTGGCGCGCTGTACCGAAAAAGACGTTCGCCGCGCCGGCGACGCCATTCAGCACGCCAAAATGGGCCGCATTCATGTATTTTGCGCCACCAGCAAAATTCATCGCGAATTTAAGCTCAAAAAAGCAAAGGAAGAAATCATCCGCATGACGCGCGAGTGCGTGCAGATTGCCCGCGAATATACGCCGGATGTTGAGTTTAGTCCGGAAGATGCCTTCCGAACTGAGCGTGATTACCTGGCCGAGGTCGTTCACGCCGCAATAGAGGCCGGCGCAACCACCATCAATTGTCCCGATACCGTCGGCTACGCGACGCCCGATGAATATCGCGCCATGTTTGAGTACCTGATCAAGCACGTCCCGGGCGCGGATAAGGTGATCTTCTCAACGCATTGTCATAATGATTTGGGCATGGCCGTGGCCAATTCGCTCGCAGGCGTTTTGGGCGGCGCGCGCCAAATAGAATGCACCATCAACGGCCTGGGCGAACGCGCCGGCAACGCCGCGCTTGAAGAAGTCGTCATGGCCATGCGCACGCGTCCTGATATTTTCCCGCTGACCAATCGCATCGTGACCAAAAAACTCGTCCCCATCAGCCGCATGGTCTCTACGATCACCGGCCTGCACACACAGGTTAACAAGGCCATCGTCGGCGCAAACGCCTTCGCACACGAAAGCGGCATACATCAGGACGGCATGCTCAAAAATCGCAGCACTTACGAAATCATGACTCCCGCAGATGTCGGCTGGTCTGAATCCCGCAACGTGCTGGGCAAACACTCCGGCCGCCACGCGTTCAAGACGCGCCTTGAGGAACTGGGCATGCGTCTCAACGAAGACGCGCTGAACAAATCATTTGAGCAGTTTAAGGCGCTCTGCGACAAGAAAAAGGAAATTTTCGACGAGGATATTGAGGCTATCGTCGACAGCCAGCTTGATAACAGCGATTCGCTCTTTAAGCTCAAAACATTGCAGGTCATTGCCAGCAACACCGGCATCCCGACGGCCACGCTCACGCTTGTTGATTCTTCCGGGCAGGAAATCACAGACGCGGCCACCGGCGACGGCCCGATTGACGCCATGTTTGCCGTCATTCAGCGTATGACACGCATCAGCGCGGATCTTGTTAAATATGAGGTTCGCAGCCTCACCGGCGGCAAGGATGCGCAAGGCGAAGTCATCGTTGAACTGATGCATTCAGACCGCAAAGTCCGCGGCCGCGGCGTCAGCACGGACATCCTTGAGGCTTCCGCCAAAGCGTACCTGACTGCGATCAATCGCATCCGCACGCTTACGCGCAAGACGATCAGCCAGGCAACGCCTATTTAAAGTTATCATGTCGAAATTGATAATCTGGTAATTGAAAAAATCCCTTTGCTCAACGGATTATGTATTCAATTACAATATTTCCGCATGACGACATTGCCACATTATTTCGGCCGGCCCGCGTAACATGCCCGCCGGACGACTGAGTTCACCCACGACTCAAGATACGGATGCCGCATATAACAGATGCGCCATACAGGCCCGCCACCCGGCGGGCTTTTTTTATTTCGTCATGCGTGTTTCGCTGACACTGCCATTTTTTACGACAAACAACCAACGATAAACGATCAACGAATCCCCGCCTCATACCAAAGCGTTTTATACTTCGGCCCGATCTCAAACTGAATGCCGCCGGCCACATTTTTAACCGGCACTTCTTCTTTGCGCTGGCCTTTCTCATCAAGCGCCCACACGCGGGCATTTTTCATCGGCAGTGTGATCGTCGCATCAATTCCCTCAACGATGCTCGGCGATGTTCCCCAATCTTGACCGACTGTATTTTTATCATTATTCCGCCACTTCATATTCTTGTTGATCGCGCCGCCCGTGGCCGAGATCACTACGCTTTTGGCCGATGCAAAATCCTCGCCCCTCATCACCGTAGCGCTCAGCGTGCACCAGCGGCGATCAAACGGAGGCTTGCCGGCCGCCCATCCGGCCGGAGTGTGACGCTCAAAACTCACCGCCCCCAGCGTTGATACGGCATTATCAAAATACCCCACCACGCACACCGTTTGTTTACCGGCAATCTCAACAAGCCCCTTTTCCGAATCCCACTTCATCACAGACTGCGGGCCAATGCCGGTTGCGACATCAAAAACCGGCAGGCCTTTTGTCCCGGCAAGCGCCACCGCCACCGGCGCGCTCAGGCTTGCGTTCGCGCCACCCTCAACAAAATCCGCATATCCCGGCCCGCTTTTCCACGTGCGGATTTTCTCAATGACCTGATCAAGCGTTGGTGTGGCAATTTTATAACTGTGCGGATTGAGTCTCGGCACGCCGCCAAACTCAAACATAGAGATGACGGCCGGCATTACCGCCAGTTTTGTCGGATGCTGAGCCAAGTCAAAAAAACTCGTGATTTTCCCAGATTTCCCACCCTCAAGACTATGCGAATACGCAAAGACAAAAATACCGTCCCAGTCCTGCTGCGCGCCGTAGGCCGCGGCCAGCAGAAACGCTTCTGACGCAAACTGATTCGGCGCCGGATGATTATATTCCGTGCACACAAACGGCTTGCCATACATGCGCGTATTGGCGATGTGCCCCAATTCGCCGCCGTTCTCGGCCGTCACCATGCTCTTGGTTCCGACAACCCAGTTATCAGGATCCCATGGTTTACCCGGAAAATGCGGATGCTGCCAATACGCGTGAGCGTCAATCACATCAAATTTCGATTGAATTGCAAAATTGCTGTACCCCATCTGCGTACCGATCAACGGGGACTGCACATGCAGGTCGCTTTGCAGATAATCCTGCATCTGCGACCAGTAGGCATCTTCCGTATCATACATAAAGCGTGCCCAGTCGCGCTGGGCCGCCGTTGTGCGATGATTAAATTCGTCCTTACTCCACGACGTCACCGTGTCAATTGCTTCCTTTTCCGCCAGCCCGTTGATGACCGTCGTGCGCAGGGCCGCGCCGGCAAACTGATATTCGCCGACGCGATTTCCCAATCCGGACAATATCACACGCGCATTGGCTTCGCCATCAGACACGGAAAAAACAAGCGAGAATTTTTGCCATTTGTCCGTTAGCTTCATGCGATTGATGTTATAAAGTCCCCATGGCGCACGGCTTTGCCCCGCCACAAACGTCACTTCGCATGGCGTCTTTGCGCGCGCCCATACTTCGGCCGTATACGTCACCCCACCCTTGAGCGCAAAACTCGGATGCGAGTACTGCACATGCCAGCTTTCGTGACCCGTTTTACTCACCTGAATCATGACGC
Organism: uncultured Phycisphaeraceae bacterium; assembly: GCA_964610975.1. Lineage (GTDB taxonomy): Bacteria > Planctomycetota > Phycisphaerae > WQYP01 > WQYP01 > CAZSYN01. Next base: position 144,475 of record CAZSYN010000006.1, on the reverse strand, counting down.
TGCTGGCCGCATCATTATCCTTAAGTTCCGCGGGAAGATCTTCTTTTTTCTGCGATATCGTATTGGCGGCTTTGGCGCCTTCGTGCTGTTCAAGATGCCAATGAGAAAAATCCCCATCAAGCATCTGCATGCCGGCTTCCTGCGTGCCTTCTTTCCACGCATCACGCAACTGGCCGTCGCCTTTCGGATAATGCGCCTTGAGCCATGCGCGCCACTGCCTGGTCATTTCCTGTGCCTGGTCGGCGGTGATGGCATCAAGATCTCCCGCCTGCCAACGGTTAATCAGGCCGTTTTCGTTATTGATTTCAACAAATGCCACGGCAGGATCATCAACGTAAGAAAGTTTCGTATACGGATTGACATGTGTGAGCAACTCGCGCGCAAATTCTTTTTGCAGTTCAATCATGCGCGGCATGAACTGATCAACGCCCTTGAAAAACGTGTTGTATCCGCCGATTTTTTCATCCGGATACCGCCGCCCCACATGCAGATTCAGGTTCGTATAAATTCCGCGCGCTTTAAGCTGTGCAATAAAATAATCAAGCTTATCAAGCTGTACAGGATCAATGTGGCGGTATTCCTGATCCAGAAGACCCGTCGGAGAAGGCTGCGTGTCCATGTGATGAAAGCGAACGCAGTTGATACCGAATTTGGCCATACGCGCGGCAATTTTTTCCGCATCTTCATGACTCGGAAAATTCGCGTTAAACGCAAGGTTCACACCAAAGAAGCGGATGCGTTTTTCGCCCACATAAAAATGGCCGTCGCGCACCGCGACAAAACCGTCTTTCCCGGCCGGCTTGTCAAGCCATCCGCTCATATCCGTCGGCCCCGCGCTGGCATCATCCCACGGCAGCACAAACGGAAACATCGCGGCGCCCTGCGTATCCGCCTGCGCATGAACCACGCCCGACATCGCAACCATCATCCCGGCCACAACCATCCGCAACAGATTCTTATTTTTCATGACGTTCTCGCTTGATATGCTGTTATCTCTGCGTTTGATTCTTATACACTTTGGCACGATGCTTGTCATTGAGTTACTGGTACTTTTGCCATCGTTACCAAATTGTATGTCACACAGCATACTTATTTTTCAGCATTTATCATTCAAAATTCAGCATTTTCTTCTCAGCCTTTATCCTTAAGCCTTCAGCCTTTATAATCACCCCTCTTATTATTTGAACGAGGATCATATATGGCGCTTTCTTATAAACAGGCCGGTGTTGACATTGATAATGCCGACGCAACCAAAAAGGTCATGGCCGAAAAAATGGCCACATCCGACAGTCGCGTGATGCATCGCGCCGGTGCATTTGCCTCACTTTTTGACGCCAAATTTGACGGCTATTCCCATCCGGTCCTCGTTCTCAAAACGGAAGAACCCGGCAGCAAACAAAAAATCGCCTTTGCCAATAATCGCCCGGCATCAATCGCCTACGACATGATCAATCATCTGATTGATGACATCATCGTTGTCGGCGCAAAACCGCTGGCCGTTCAGGACTGCATCGTCTGCGGCAAACTTCAAAAAGACGTTGTCCTTCAACTTGTTGAGGCTATCCGCAACGCCTGCCGCGATAATGACTGCCACCTTGTCGGCGGAGAAACTTCCGAGCAGCCCGGCGTGCTTGATGCCGGCCTCTACATTCTCTCATCATCAATTGTCGGCGTGGTGGAAAAATCAAAAATCATTGACGGCTCGGCCATTGAACTTGGCGATACCGTGATCGCAGTTCCCTCAAACGGACTTCACACAAACGGTTATTCGCTCGTCCGTGCGCTGATGGCCAAGAATCCCGCGCTTGAAAAAGAAATTGTCCCCGGCGCCAACGAAACTTTTCTTGATGCGATTCTCAAGCCGCACACCTGCTATTATCAGGCATTTAAGGGCCTTTTTGATAACAAAGATCTCCACGGCATCGCACACATCACCGGCGGCGGCGTGGCCGGTAACCTCAACCGCATTTTGCCGGAAAACCGCAACGCCACCATTGACGCAAGCAAGATCCGCGTTCTGCCGATCTTCAAGCGCATCCGCGAACTTGGCCAGGTGCCGGAAGCCGACATGCTCAAAACATTCAACTGCGGCGTCGGCATGACGATGGTTCTCAAGCCAAACGCCGTTGACGCGGCCATTGCCCACCTGGCATCGCAAGGCATGCATGCGTACCCGATCGGCACTATCGTGGAAGGCAACCAGACCGTCACCTATGACAATTCCGTAAGCTGGTAATCGCCGCAGCTATTTTGCCATGAGTACACCAAAGCCCCGGAATTACCGGGGCTTTTTTATGGTTCACGGTTATACTCTCCGGCATCACTTCGCAGGAGAGCCGCATATGGGTTACCTTGAACAGCTTGTTTTTGTGGGATTTAATTCTCGCGTTGTGGCGCTGAATCGCGATACCGGCGACATCGTGTGGAAATGGATCAGCCACAGAGGCAACGGATACACCACCGTGCTGCTTGATGGGGACAGGCTTATTGTGTCGGTAATTGGGTATACATACTGCCTTGACCCGCTGACTGGCCGGCAACTCTGGTATAACGAACTCAAAGGATTGGGCACCGGCGTCACATCATTAGCCAGCGTCAACGGAATTGCGATGGGTCTGCTTGCCGCCGCCAATTCAAATGCCAGAAAGCGAAGCAACGCCACAACCAGCGCAACAACAACTCATTTAACGTGAAAATCAGATCATGCTTACAAAAAGCCCGTTTTTGCGCATGAAAATCGGGAGCCTGCCTCCGCAGCGGGCTCCCGACGTTACAAGTCACTGACGATCAAGAACTCAACACCGTATCGCCTTCGGAATCAACTGTGACCATACCCGATCACAATGCATCCACAGTGCGTGCACGGCGCAACCCATTCAGCTATTACTGAATGTGATTACGAGCCTTCCACTTCTGGTGGCGCTTCTTGCTTCCGATCTTACGACGACGACGCGGTTTGGGCATTGACTATCTCCTTGACACTTGAGTCCAGCAAAATATCACATATCCTTCATTTCGTCAAATCAGAACATGCATTTACCTTATAATCCCACAACCAATTACTAATAAACGATTTATACGCATCATTAACGGTGATACCCATCAATATACCGGTATTACATATCAAGACACGCCATAAAATATCCGAATATAGAGTGAGTTACGCCTTTTATAGGGCCAAATAACGCCATCAATGGGTCTGTTTCAGGTCCAGATAAAAATTCACCGCAAAGCTGTATCGCGGTAGGAGTCATTCTGTGCGTATCCTGATTGTTGATGACAACGAAATGGCGCTGCAAATGTTGCAGTATGCGCTGACGAAGGCCGGGCATGAAGTCTTGACCGCCCAAAATGGCCGGCAGGCTCTTGAAATTCTCTCAGAGGGGCAATGTCGGCTGGTTATTTCCGACTGGGAAATGCCGGAGATGGACGGCATTGAACTTTGCCGAGAAATACGCCGAAGTGATTTTCCCGCTTATATTTACATCATCCTGCTGACAAGCCGCGACGATACCGCCGACACCGTAGAGGGGCTTTCGGCCGGCGCGGATGAATTTATCACCAAGCCATTTAAGCCCGCAGAACTTGCTGTACGTGTGCGCACGGCCGAACGTATTTTGTCTCTTGAGACGCGCGACCTGACCATCTTTGCGCTCGCCAAACTCGCCGAATCGCGCGATCCGGAAACCGGCGCGCATCTTGAACGCGTCCGCAATTACAGCCGTGCGCTTTCGGAATATCTCAGCAAACAGGAAGCGTTCAAGGAAGAGGTGGACGCCAATTTTACCCGGCTCATTTACCTCACCAGTCCGCTGCATGACATCGGCAAGGTGGCCATCCCGGATTGCGTGTTGCTCAAGATGGGCAAATTTTCAGACCGCGAATACGAAATCATGAAGACTCACACGCTCACCGGCGCAGAGACCCTCTCGGCCGCGCTGCGTGAGCATCCCGGCGCCAAATTTCTTGAGATGGCCCGCGATATCGCGCTGACTCATCACGAACGCTGGGACGGCACTGGTTATCCCAATCGCCTCAAGGGCAAGGATATTCCGCTCTGCGGCCGCATCGTGGCCATTGCCGACGTCTATGACGCGCTGACTTCAAAACGCGTTTATAAAGGCGCTTTTTCTCATGATGTCGCCAAAGCCATGATTCTTGAGGGCAAGGGCAAACATTTTGATCCTGACATGGTTGACGCATTCCTGGCTCTCGAAGATCAATTCCGCGAGATTCAGGAACGCTTTGCGGAAAAACTCACAACCGCCGCATAAGCAACGCCTGAATGCCAATCGATTATGGCTCCGCCTCTTCGCCGGTTCCGTGCCGGGTGATAACCGGAAAGTAATGGCGCACGCAATCATCATTCTGCTGTATGTTATCCTGCTGCATGTTATCGCCTTTGGGGCGGCGCTTCTGGCGCTTGCGAAATTCCTCCGGAGTCAGCCCGCTGCGCTTGCGGAACCAAAGCGAAAAATGCGCCGGCTGAGCAAACCCCAGTTTACTGGCTATCTGCTTGCTCAATTCCGTACTGTTGGCAAGCCAGTGGCACGCGGCGTTATAGCGCGCCTCATCGGCATACATGCGCGGCGTAATGCCCAGTTCCTTCAAAAACATGCGATCAAGATGACTGGGGCTGATAGAGAGCAATTGCGGCAGATCGCGCTCAATAAACGGCCGCGATGTGATCTGCAATTGAATGATCCTCATGGCTTCGGCAATGCGCGGATCAATCGGTTTGTTGCGGGTCGGCTTGTGCTTCAATCTCTTCATCAGTTGAACCACGGCCAGCGCCCAGCGATCCGACATCATCTGCAAACGCAGGTATGTCTCAAGATCGCAACGCTGCAACATCAGCTTTGATTCCGCGCCGGGGAATTTTTTATGAATATATCTCTCAATAGCCCGGCCCAGGGATGTCAGCGACGGCACTTTGTCAGCCTCAATGGTCAGCGGCGCATCATGCTCAAAAAGCGATGTGCCGCTCATCCACTTGGTCTGGTAATGAATTGACAAAATACGCGCATCATGACTGAACGAAAAACGCAGCGCCCCGCGCGGAATAAGAATCCAGTTGCCGGCATCAACATCCATTGAATTGGCGCCGATATGAATCTGCACATGCCCGGATTCCAGCAGCCATGCCGTGTCGCCTGGAGTAATGCCGGCATCCTGCTGCATCATCAGCGGCGCGCCGCGGTAAACCCACAAAAGCGTACAGTGCAGGTTGATCCATTCGCAAAGAGGATTAAGTAATTCTGTATCCATGAGGATAAAACATAACATTTTGCGCTATCATCGCAAGCCCTTTTTTTGGATTGTCGCTTGGGTTGTTGTATAGTTCATTATGGTATTACTGCGGCAGCGCAGGGCTCTATCAAATTCTTAATCGTTGAGTGATTCGTGAATTATTTTGTTATATCTTCTGTATTACTAGGCATTTGCATGAGCGCATCATTTTCAGTCAAAGCGCAAACAACAGAAAAGCCCAAGTTGCTGATACTCACGGACATCGGCGGAGATCCGGATGATCAGCAATCAATGGTGCGCCTGATGGCCTATAACAATGAATTTGATATTGTGGGTCTTGTGGCCACCAGCCGCATGGGCCACGGGCAGGATACCAAACCCGGGCTGATCACGGATATCATCAATGCATACGGTCAATCGTATACCAATTTTTCAACGCATGCGTCAGGATACGCCACGGTCAGCCAGTTGAGTTCGGTCGTGGCTTCGGGCACCAGCGCCTACAATCCCAACAACATCAGCAGTGTGATCGGCTCAGGCAAAAGCACGGCCGGTTCAAATTTGATTATCAACGCTGTGGATTCGGCAACCAATGGCCAGCCGGTCAACATCTCCATCTGGGGCGGCGCGGCCGATCTCGCCCAGGCGCTTTATGATGTGCGCGCCACGCGCAGCGCAGCGGAAGTCAACACGTTTGTCTCGCGCATCCGCGTATACGCCATTACCGATCAGGACGGTGCCGGTTCGTGGATCAACACAAACTTTTCCACGCTGACCTATATTGTTCCGAATGATGTGACCTCCCCCACCACCGGCAAGACTCTCAGCCAGAGCGCGTCATTCCGCGGCATGTATCAGAACAGCACGCGCGCCGACAACGGAACGGATGGCCGGCAGGTGGTTCCGACTGATGAACTGGGGCTGACCAAGCGCGCATGGGTTGACGCCAATGTGCACGGCCACGGCGCACTGGGCGATATGTACCCGGTCACCGGTGTCTGGCAAGGGCCTACCGGCAGCAAATTCCCCAACAACAGCAGCACCGAAGGCGTTAAGGAAGGCGATTCGGTTTCCTGGCTTTATCTGCTGTCAAATGGACTCAACATGCCGGATCACATCAACTGGGGCGGCTGGGGCGGGCGTTACGAAGCCTCGGCCGACAATCCCAATTTATATTTGAGCGCACGCGACAAACACTGGTCCGGCAAAACCGATATCGCCCTTGAGACAGTGTGGACAGTTGCGCGGTGGCGAGAGGCGGTTCAGAACGATTTTGCCGCGCGCATGGATTGGGCCACGGCCAGTGATTATGACGATGCCAATCACGCGCCGGTTTCTCCGCTTGAGGGATTGTTCAGCTACAGTACGATCACCACAAAAGACGGGCTAAGCATTACGCTCTCAGGCGAAGGATGGAGTGATCCGGACGGAGATACGCTCAATTACCGCTGGTGGTTTTATGCGGATGCGTCAACATTGGGCGTGCTGCCAACCTATGGCGACGTCACCCAGCAGGACCTGACGGTTCTTTTGCCATCGCTGCAAGACAAGGCTCAATTGCATTTTATTCTCGAAGTGACAGATCAGCCGGACGCCAGCGGCGTTGCGATGACCCGCTATCAACGTTATGTGATTGATGTTGATCCCAATGCCGTTCCGGAGCCGGCCACGGCCACCATCGTCACGGGAGGATTGCTGTTTTTAAAACGTCCCGGAAAACAGACGCGAAAGGATGATCGTATACGTCAAAAATAAATCGTGATGACTTGCCGTCATGCTCCTGGCAAGCGACCAGAACCTGACAAAAAAAAGTGAACTATGACACAATCAGCTCGCACAATTACGGTCCGCAAGCGCCTAAGCGCGTCGGCATTTACGCTTATTGAGCTGCTGGTCGTTGTCGCTATCATTATCATTCTTGTGGCACTGATGATGCCGGCGCTCAGCCGCGCGCGCGAATCGGCCAAGAGTACGGCATGTAAATCCAATTTGCATCAGGTCGGCCTGATGCTTCAGATTTATGCCACAGAAAACAGCAGCAAAATTCCGATGGGATGGTGGCGCACCACACAATACTGGGCCGGTTATGTCATCGCTGTCGATCAAGGTTCCCTGGGCGTGGTTTATCCGCTATGGGGCACGCTTTACCGATCCGGCATGATCGCGGGATCTCCCAAAGCGTTTTACTGCCCCACCATGCAGGATGACCGTTTTCGTTTTAATACGACAAGAAACCGCTGGTATACCAATCAATCCGATCTTGAGAGCACGCTCAAATCAACTGATGCCTCAACCGGATTTGTGCGCACAGGCTATAATCTGCGCCCCACGCCGCAGGGGAAATGGTCAAACAACGCGCCGGATTTTCCGGTTTATGGTTACCAGTCGTTGCTGAACCTCAAAATAATTTCCATTGCGGCCGACATTGTGGGAGTTCCTGGCGTTACGACCGCGCAAACCGCACATCAGGCAGGCGCCAATGTGCTTTATTCCGATTGGTCCGTACGCACAGCGCCCACACGCCTCTGGCAGATTTACACAGACCAGATTGCCGCCGGCACAACAAGCCAGCAGCTTTATCTGCAATTTGATTCAACCGGATCAGCCGGCACCGGCATCTGGAATGCTTTTGACAATGCACCTTAATTTTAGGAGGGTAAAACGATGAAAAAGATTCTGCTTGCGGCAGGCATGGCCGCCGCCACACTGGGCGCAACAACAGGCCAGGCCGCACTGATTGCTTCAGAAAGCTTTGATTACACCAACACCGCCACTCTGGCCGGCAACAATGGCGGCTCAGGATGGGGCAGCGCAAGCTGGGCCAGCGTTTCCGGCGTCAGCAGCTTTGTGATCGGGTCACCCGGCTCACCACCGGCCGGCCTGAGCTATACCGGCGTCACATCGTCGGGCAATTCAGTAGTGGATAACTCAACCAGCAGCAGTACCGGAACCCGGGCCAATACACGCGCATGGGACACCGCCGGCTATGTTGACAGCGGCGATACGCTCTGGTTCTCAATTCTCATCAGAAAAGGATCTCAGGCATCAGGCAGCGATGTCAAAGTTGGCATCCTCAGCGGTAGCGATCCCAATACAGAAGTCATTGGTTTCCGTGCCAGCGCAAACTCCGCATCGTCAGGATCGCTGTCTGCCTATGTCGGCTCAACAGCATCAACCAGCAGCCTGACATTCAACACGGATACGCATCTGGTAGTCGGCAAAATATCATTAATGGATATCGCCGGCGGCGACACCATCACGATCTGGCTTGATCCCGGTTCTGAATCGGCCACGACGTCCGGTGGCGTATCGCTTTCCGGTGATTTTAACGTCGGCTCAAATGTCAGCATCCGTGGCGGAGGAACCTGGAGCGGATGGCTTGATGAACTTCGTATCGGCGAGACTTTTTCTGATGTCGCGCCGGTGCCGGAACCTGCGGCGCTTGGCCTTTTGGCTCTTGGCGGATTATTGGCTCTTAATCGCCGCCGTAAATGATTATCTTTTGCGCCCAAATAAATCACACTTGATATGCACCATGTAACAAAAAACCCCGCGAGCTTGCGCTCGCGGGGTTTTTGATTGGTCACAATCTGTTACGCGGCCGTTACTTGATCAGCAGTTCCGGCACGTAGAACAACAGCACAATCGCCTGGCCATATACGATACGCAGCATCATGGTCAGCGGATATACCGTGGCGTATGCCACACTGGGGCCTTCGCCGTGCGTCATCTGATTGGCAAACTGAAGCGCCGGCGGATCGGTCATAGAACCGGCCAGCGTGCCGCAGATGTAGGTGTAATTGGTCTTGAGGAAAATGCGGGCAAACAGAGCGATCACCAGCAGCGGAATCACCGTGATACACGCGGCAAACGCCATCCACCACAGGCCATCGCCCTTTGTCAGCGTATCAATGAAGGTTGCACCCGAACGCAGGCCCACGCACGCCAGGAAGAGCACGATGCCCAGTTCGCGCACCATCAGGTTTGCGCTGCGGCTCATGTACCAGCTCAGCGGGCCAATCTGGCCGATGCGGCTGAGGATGATGGCCACGACCAGCGGGCCGCCGGCAAGGCCGAGCTTAACCGGAGCGCTCAGGCCCGGAATCGGAATCGGAATGCTGCCGAGAACCACACCGAGAATCATACCGATAAAGATCGGCACGACCTGGGCATGCTCAAGCTGCTTGACGCTGTTGCCGACTTCCTTGCCGACTTCGGCAATACCGTCCTTGTTGCCTACGGCCATAAGGCTGTCGCCAAACTGGAATTTCCAGTTCGGAGTGGCGGTGACTTCAACATCCGCGCGGATCACGCGGGTGATGCGCACGCCGTAACGGCCGGCAAAATCAAGTTCTTCAATCGTTTTGTTGATCACGCCCTTCTTGGTCACCACCATACGCTGGGCGGTGATGTCATTGGCGGAAACAACTTTAAGGTCAACATCAGCTTCAGCGCCGATGACCTGTTTAAGATTCTCAAGACGTTCACGCGGGCCTACGAGATGAATGACATCTCCCTGCGCCAACACGGCTTCCGGATGAGCCACGCGGGTTTGGCCAGCCTGCATCACGCGCGAGGCAACCACGCCGCCACCGTGAAGTTCTTCAACATCTTCAAGTTTTTTGCCCACCAGATCCGAGTTGGTCAGGCGCAGGTTGATCGTCTCAACCTTGCTGGCCTTCAGGTTCAGCTTGGCGGCAAGTTCGTTTTCATGCGCCACGTCAACCTTAAAGATTTTGCGGACCAGAAGCATAACCGCGATGATGCCAACGATACCGAACGGATACGCCACGGCGTATGCCTGGCTCTGGGTATCAACAGTCGACTTGCTGATCTTGGGCAGGTTATCAATCTTCTTTTTCAGGGCGTCAATCTGCTCGGCCGGGGCGTTATTGGCCTGAAGTTCAGCAAGTTGGGCCTTATATGCCGCGGCCGTCTTCTCGACCACCGGGGCGTTCATTTCCTTAAGGGTTTGTCCCGCGGCGGCCAAGCTGGGGGTGTTGGTCGTTGCGCCGGAGAACAGGCCCACTGCGGCCGGAATTTCGATCTTCGGAATGGTTGTCCCGCCGAATTTGGCGGTGCCCCAGAAAATCAGCACCGCGATGACCGCGCCCATCGTCACGTTGACGGCCGCCATCATATTCAGAGGCAGACCGGCCTTTTTAAGACTTGAGATAATGCCCGGGCCGACCTGTAAACCGACCGTATACACAAACAGGATCAGGCCGAACTCACGGACAAAGTGCGTCACTTCGTCATTGACCACCGGCTGGCCGCCATTGTTCTTATAAAGAACGTGAGCCACCGCCAAGCCGGAAAACAGCACGCCGCCGATACCCAATGAGATACCGAAAATGCGGACTGAACCGAGCATAATGCCCAGCGCTGAGACAATGGCGATCATCAGCACGCCCTGTGCCACCATAGAGGGGCCATGCGAATCAAGCAGAAGGTTCTGCCACCAGGGTGCGGCCGATGCAAGAAAGTCAGGTAACATTGACACTATTGGTACCATATGAACTGCATTCCTCAATAAGAGTACGGCACAAATAAACGACTTGACAGTCCGTTATTATGAGGACGAATTAGGTTAAATGCAATACACATTTTGATGGCTGAATCGGATCTAAAAAATACCATCTGATCATTCTTAACATTTGTTATATAATCACAAAAATACACGTATAAACCAATAAAAAGCCAATTTTTTAATCAACAAATCTTAATATCATTACATATCAACTTAAAGAAACATTTCACAATGTGCGACAAAATTACTATTTTTCACACTTTTTTTTCGTCGCCATATTTCCCAAACTTCATATCTCAATAGCCGAGAAAACATATTAAATCATCCTTTTAACGACTATTCGGTCGGTAATAATCATGCGACGAACTAAAAAACAACTCCGCTCATGCATATTGACGGGATTGTCCCCCGGGCGGATAAACGAGATAATCAATCAACCTGATTTAAATGAGAGGTAAATCATGACTGATCCGAGAGTAACCAAACTGGCCGACCTTCTTGTCAATTATTCCTGCGCGGTAAAGCCGGGAGATAACGTCCTCATTGAGGCTTATGACATTCCGACAACGTTTACCAAAGCGCTGGTTCATGCCGTGGGCCGGGCCAAAGGCAGGCCAGTGGTGTTGCTCAAATCATGGGAAGTCAATCGGGCGCTGATGCTCAACGCCACCCGTGAACAATGGGATGTGATTGCCGATGTTGAGCGCCGGCAGATGGAACAAATGCAGTGCTATATTGGTGCACGCGGCAATCCGAATATTTCGGAAGTCTCCGATGTGCCGGCCGATCTTCAGAAGCATTATGAAGAGACGGTCTGGCAGAAAGTTCATCATGATATCCGCATCAAGAAGACGCGCTGGGTTGTTTTGCGCTGGCCAAGCCCGAGCATGGCACAGATGGCCGAGATGAGCACGGAAGGTTTTGAGGATTTTTATTTTAACGTGTGCACACTGGATTACGCCAAAATGGCCCGCGCCGCGGAACCGCTGGTCAAACTGATGGAGGCGACGGACAAGGTGCGCATTAAAGGCCCGGGCGATACGGATATTTCCTTCAGCATCAAGGGAATCCCGGCCAGGCCGTGCGTCGGCGAGCGTAACATTCCGGATGGCGAGGTATATACCGCGCCGGTCAAAAACAGCATTAACGGTGTGATACATTACAACACGCCCACGATTTACCGCGGCACCAGCCACACGGATATGCGTCTTGAGTTTAAGGATGGCAAAATCATCAAGGCGACCAGCAGCAATACGGCCAAGTTCAACGAAGTGCTTGATTCGGATGAGGGCGCGCGCTACATCGGCGAATTTGCCATCGGTTTTAATCCGTACTGCACCAAACCGATGAAGGATATCCTTTTTGATGAGAAAATCGCCGGCAGCATCCATTTTACGCCCGGCGCATGCTATGACGAAGCCAGCAACGGCAACCATTCGCAGATTCACTGGGACATGGTGCTGATGCAAACGCCGGAAGTCGGCGGCGGCGAGATTTATTTTGACGGCAAATTGATCCGCAAAGACGGCCGCTTTGTGGTTCCTGAACTTGACGGACTCAATCCGGAAAAACTGAAGTAACACGATCAAGTTAAGCAAGAAAACAAGTTAAGCGAGTTAAACGAGGGACACCCCCCTGTTTAACTCGCTTAACTTTATATACTCAATGACTCGTTGAACTTCAGCCGGCCATCATATGACTTCCAGTTCATCTTTGCCGGGCAGTTGGGGGAATGGCGCGGAAGGTAAGGTCTGATACCAGTAGGCCACCGAGGCGATATCATCCTGTAGCGGCAGGTATCGGCCGCCGCTGCGCCAGCCGAGCGCCTGAATCGTCACACGCAGATCATTTTCAAAACGAATCGGATCGGTGATGTGCCAGCGATAGAGACCAAAACGCTGCTGTGACTGGTAAACACCGTCGGGACGAATTACCTGCGGCATGCCGGAATACGGCGTGGTAAATTCCTGATATTGATGCGTGACCGGATTTTCAAAATTGTATGAACCGCAGAAGTAATCTTCTGTGCCGGTTCCGCAGATGGTGGGAAATTCCGTGTCGCCGTCCATGTAAAATTTAATTTCGCCTTCGCCCCACCACCCATTGTTGTTAACGCCCCAGGCCATGTAAGTTCCCACGTAATGGCCGCGGCCACGGATGCCGTCTACGATGGTATAAACGTCCTTATTAGGCAGCGGATTGACGCGACGGAACTGCGCGTGAAAATAAGCGCAGTCTTCCGGAACATCATTGAGCGCATAATTAATCTGATAATAAAGCCGCATGCTTTCGGCGGCGATGTTGGTCAGCGTGATGCGGCAGCGCTTGCGAAACGGCATCGGCCAGTAACAGTTAAAAGCACTTCCGGGATTCACGCAAACCGCCAGACTGCTGACCTGTGCATATTTGCCCCAGCCGCTGGCAAAAAAGTCACCGACAGGACATTCTACCGACGGAGTAATCTGATCATCCCAGTAAATACGCAGGATGCTAAAGCGCCAATGGCCCGTAGGTGTCATCCAGATTTGCTGAATGGCTCCGGGGCCGGAGATATCAGCCAGTAAACGTTCTTCGCCGGCCGCAATTTCAATGCTGGGCGAAATTTTCCACCCGCGGCCTAAATCACGCGCACAGTTTGCGCCGGTACCTTCAGTCGCCATGCCGGCCTTGCCTTTTTCGCCGTTAAAATTTTCAGGCGAAATTGAGCGCGTCTGTGCTGCGGAAAGCAGACTCAGTGTGTTCATGCCAACTGATAAACCATCAAAAGACATGGGATCTCCTTCAGGATACGTGAATATAGTAACTCAAAAAAAGACCGGAACTGATTTTGAATAGCGTGACAGAACAAAGCCGGGGCGAGAATGGCGCGGTTGATGAATTGCATGTGTTTTCTTATGATACGTGTATGTTCAGCATTCGCTATTTCTTTAACAATCCGCCAATTCGCACTCGTGAGTTAATCATTTCCGGTCTTGGCATTCAGGAGGTTATGCCGTCGGTTATGGTCAATCGCCCGCAGGGTACGGGTGATTATCTGCTGATGGTGTTTTTTGATGATGTCATGTTTACGGCGAATGACGGCAGCGCCTTGCGCAAGGCCGGGACGATTGTGTTATGGTCACCGGAATCAGCACATTACTACGGCCGCACCAGCGCGCCATGGCGTCATTCCTGGGTACATTGCCACGGCACGCGCGTACCGGAACTGATTCGCCGCACCGGCATGGTCACCGATACGCCCATTACGCTGAGCGATCCTTATATATGCGATAAATATCTGCTTGATCTGCATATTGAGCTGACCGGCCGGGCCACGCCTGATATTGCCATCGCCAGCAATATTCTGGAAAACTGGCTGCGCGAGATTGTCCGCATGCGCAAAGGCCAAAAGACATCACGCATGCCGGAAACCATCGCGACAACCCGCGCGTATCTGGAGAGCCACTATGCTGATCCGATTAACCTGGCAGGAATGGCGCGACAAGCACACATTTCCGTGCCGCATTTGTGCGCACTGTATAAAAAACATTGCGGCGTATCCGTGATGGCGTATGTCATCAAACTGCGATTAGCCAAAGCCCAGCACCTGATTCAGGATACCGCCATGCCGATCGGGCAAGTCGCCCAGGCCGTGGGTTATGACGATTTATTTCATTTTTCAAAATTATTCAAAAAGCATTACGGCATGGCGCCAACCACAATGCGCGAGAAAAAAGCGGACATTTCGGTCTTATAACCAAGCGAAAAAGGATGTTTAAGGACTGTCTTCGGACGCATTTTTCCGTTACTATGCCGATGCGCAAAAAGAGAGAAACCTGAGCGCCAGTACCAGCAGTTTTACCCGCGAGGATCCGTGTTATGGCTGATCTGATCGGACATGTTGTTTTATTCCGGGCCGACGAAGGCGGCCGCCGCAATCCGGCATATTCCGGCTTTACGCCGATGGCCAGGATGCAGGGCGGCACGTGTGCGATGGCTTGTCATTTTATGTCTGAAGATTGCCTCAACCCCGGAGAATCAGATGCGGCAAGCATCTCTTTGACGATTCCTGAGCTCTGCAATCGCATTAACTCAGGCGATGCTTTTGAGCTTGAGGAAAACGGCAAAGTCGTCGGCCGGCTGACGGTTCTTGAGAATCTCTGGAAAGATCGCAATCGCCATAAAAAAGCGACGCTGACGAGCATGACACCGCTGTTATTTGTCAGCAATATGCGGTCAACTTTTGATTTTTACGGCAAAATGGGTTTTGAGAAAATGGCTGAGCTTGGCCCCAAAGGCCGCGAAGGCGACTGGCTGAGCATTCAGCGTAATGACATTATTTTAATGCTGCGCAAACGGGAAAATGACGATCCCGCCGGCGCCGGCACGCTTTATATCACCACTGACGACCTGCCGACTCTGCACCGTAGCCTTCAGGAGGCCGGTCTGCATGTCACGCAACTTTACGACAATGCGGGAAAACCGGAATTTGGCCTTACCGATCCTGACGGCTGGCGGCTGTGGTTTGTTCAGGGAGAGTAAGTCAAAAGAAAAACGCGAAAGACGAATATAAAAAAACGCGAAACAAAAAAGTCATTTTTGTTTCGCGTTTTATATGTCGCGTTTTCGTTACCACGCATTCGGGAAAATCACGCGCGCCTGGCGCAGCAGCGGATGAATCGTCAACTGTACGCCGGTTAACTGCGGCCGGATCTTAAACGGATTATAAAGCGGATCACCGACATACCCCACGCGCCAACTCAACATCGGCGTGGTCATGTAATAAACCTCGGCCTGCGTAAATTTACCCGAAGCAATCAGCGGGAAAAACAGACTTGGCGGCGGAAAACTGCTCAAATACGGTTCCTCAACCGCGCCAAGCGTGCCGCATACACCATTGGCCAGCATATTGGGCACCCACCCTTTTTCGCCGGGCGTATGCAGTGACATCATCTCATAACTGGCCACGTGATAACCCACGCAGCCGGCCGCCCACTGAACCGTATCCTGGTAGTTATGCACGGAATACCACCCGCAGTAGAGCGCGGCATTGGGGCAATCTTTTGCCTGAAAAAGCGCCGGCTGATCATTCAGGACAACATTCATCATGGTGTTGTTCTTCATATATTGCGCGGCGTTGCGGATATCGTTATCAAAATGACTGTAGGCGTCGGCAGATTTTAGTCCGCGAGCGTCAAAATAAATATTGCCGTCAAGGCCGGCCTTCTCAACAGCCAATGACTGATCAATCATGCGGATGACCGCGTCAGCACTGGCACCATCAAGACGCGACACCATCATCACGCGCTTTTTGTCGCGATTTTCTTCCGGCATGCGGGCAAAAATCGGCAGATAATACGGGTTCATCACCCACATTGATTTTGAATAATCATCTTCCCATAGCAACATCAGTTCGCTTTCGGTATTGGCGTCGCTGTTCTCATGCTGAAGTTGTTTGAGATCATCATCAACGCGATGCAGCATGCTGATCATGCCGCCGCTGGTTTTGCTTAGCGACTGCATTTCGCGCCGAGATGCGCGGGTCGGCTGCTGCGCGGCGAGTTCGCGCATGCGCGCGTCATTGTTTTTGATCTGGCTTTGAAATTGATCAAGCGTATTTTTAAGATTGACCACCATTACCTTAAGCGAATCGTTCTGCGGTTCTTTTTGCAATTGAATCTGCTGCTGGGAAAGCAACGCGCGCAACGTGGCCGAACTGGCCGTCAACCCGCCGGCATCCTGCTGAAGATTCATGAACTGAATCATTTGAGTATTGCGTGCCGCGGGATCTGCCAGCGCATTAACGCGCTGGCCGGCTGACTGCATCGCGCGATTAAGAGCCTCAACGCATTTGGGCAAAGTGGGCACTTCCGGCTTTGGCGCACTTGCGGCAGGCGATGTGGCGGCGGAATCTTTTGGCTCATCATTCTTTTGCGCAAGCGCGGGAACTATCGCATCAAGATCCTGCGTCAATTTCTGTAGCGTCTGTAGACCCTCTACCATTGATTTACGCAGCGCATTTATTTCAAGATTTTCCTGCGGCGTAGGCAATTGGCGATCAATTTTCAGCGGAAGATCATACGTGGTGGCAAGGCACGTCACGCGGCGATCAAGCTTGCGCTCAATCAGCGCTTTGCGCACAACATCCACAATTTGCGATTGATAGCGCGACTCTGATATTTTTTCACTCGCATCAACAGCAACCGTAATCAGATGATCATCCGCAATGCCGCGCACCTGCATATAGTGGCGCGCAACCTTCAGAGAATCAGGGCTGCGGCCATTGGCGATCACGGCCACCTGATCGGGATTGAGCGCATAAACCTGCGCCGCCGCGCACAGAGCCAAAACGGAAGCCAAAATGCCGCAGTAAATTTTGTTCATGACTGATGTCTCGTTGAATCTGTAACTTTTGTGCTTATCGGATGCTGCGTATTTTATCTTGAGACATAACACCTATGCGAATGAAAATCGCGCCAACTTATCGCGTTATCGCGCACGCAATTTTTCGCAGGCGATTTCGGCCATCAGGCGAATGCCGTAAGGAATCGCTTCGTCCGTAAAATTAAAATGAGGATTATGCAGCATCGGGTAGTTTTCGCGATCATGCGGGCACACGCCAAGCACATAAAAACAACCGGGCACATGCTGAAGATAAAACGCAAAATCTTCGCCCCACATGGCCGGTACCGGCATGGGCACAAACGCATCGGCACCGAGCGATTGCGTCACCACGTTGCGGACAAATTCCGCCTCGGCCGGCGTATTGAATGTTGAGGGCGTTGCGCCGAATAATTCGATCTCAGCCGAGCAACGCAGTGATTGTGCCACACCGGCCGTGATGCGCTGAAAACTTGCCAGCACCTGTTGCCTGCGCGCGGGCGTAAGCGCGCGGATTGTGCCGACGATTTCCGCGGATTCCGGAATGACATTGAATGTTGAGCCCGCATGAAATTGCGCGACAGTCAGCACGGCCGCGTCGGCCGGATCAACTTCGCGCGCGATAACCGTCTGTAGAGCCTGAACAATGGCCGCACCAGCGACAATCGGATCAACACCATTCTGCGGCGCAGCGGCATGCGTGCCCTGTCCCTTGATCACAACGCGAAAACCATCAACTGACGCCAATAGCGGCCCCGGGCGCGTCCCGGCCTGGCCAACTTTAAGCCCCGGCCACCCATGCAGACCAAAAATAGCATCAATCGGAGGCCCGCCGACATTCAGCAGTACGCCATCCTCAACCATGCGCTCGCCGCCCATGGCGCCTTCTTCGGCCGGCTGAAAAATCAATTTGATGTGGCCATGCAGATCGGCCGCGATTTCCTTGAGCGCCGCCGCGGTGCCCAAAAGCACACTGGTATGACCATCGTGGCCGCAGGCGTGCATTTTGCCGGGCGTCAGCGACGCATAGGGCAAGCCGGTCATTTCCTCAATCGGCAACGCGTCCATATCCGCCCGCAAACCGATACACGGGCCATCGTGACCCCCTTGAATCAGCCCGACAACGCCAGTGCCGCCAGCCAGATTATCCACATAAGAAATGCCAAGCCGGGTCAGCTCTCCCTTAACCAGGGCCGAGGTATACCGCTCTTCGTAACCAAGTTCCGGATGCTGATGCAGATCATGGCGAATATCCGTCACATGCCGCGTGATCTGCGGCAGAATCGTGTTAAACTTTTCTTTTTGCGTCGCGTTCATCATGCACCTACTCAGAGCCAGACATCCTTGTCCGCACCGGGCCACACCAGAACCCTACCGGCCCGCAGGAAGATTTGCAAATCTTCAGAAATGAGTATTTCAGGTCACCCTCAACATCCCCGTAATAGCCTGAAGTTAAACGCTTTACGCGTAGTTGCAAACAACATCCTGTTACCAGTAAGATGATGACTTGCCCTGAACCGCAATATCCCATTTTCTGGAGTGTACCGTGAGCGAGAAGTCCTTATACGATATTTTTAATAAAGTTTTCTCAAGCAGTAAGGAATCACTGATTGAGTGTTGCGCGCCTGGCCGCGTCAATTTGATCGGCGAGCACACTGATTATAACGACGGTTTTGTCTGCCCGATGGCCATTGACAAATATAATACGATCATCGCGCGTCCGCGCAGTGACGGCAAAATCCGCATGTGCTCAATTCCGGAAGAAGAAATGGCCGAGTGGTCCATTGACGGCCCGGTGGCCAAAGAAGGACCCAAGTGGGCTCTTTATCCCAAAGGCGTCACTGAAATTCTTCGCCAGAAAGGTCTGCTCAAGCGCGGAATGGACGCGGTTGTGCGCTCAACGGTTCCGCTTGGCGGCGGCCTGTCATCCTCGGCCGCATTTGAAGTATGCACCGGCCTGACTTTGCTTGAGATTAACAACGCCAAAATGGGCATGGTTGATCTTGCGCTTGCCGGCCAGTGGGCTGAGCACAATTATCCCGGTATGCCCTGCGGCATTATGGATCAATTTATCTCCGCGATGGGCGAAAAGGGCCACGCGCTTTTGCTTGATTGCCGTGATCGCAGCACCAAGCAGGTTCCGCTTGATGATCCGGATGTTCTGGTGCTCATCGCCAATTCAAATGTTAAGCATGAACTTGTTTCCGGCGAATATCAGGCGCGCCGCAATCAGTGCGAAGCGGCCGTGTCCTGGCTTCAGAAGAAAAATCCGAAGCTCAAGAGCCTGCGTGACGCGTCTGTTCAGATGCTTGAGGATAACCGGATGGGAATGGACCCGACGGCCTATAAGCGCGCGCACCACGTCATTACGGAAATTGCCCGCACCACCGCGTTTGGCGATGCGCTCATCAAGCATGACTACAATCTCTGCGGCAAACTGATGTATGAATCACACGCATCGCTGCGCGATGATTATGCGGTAAGCTGCTCGGAACTTGACGTGCTCGTTGAGATCGCACGCACGGTTCCCGGCGTCTTTGGCGCGCGCATGACCGGCGGCGGCTTCGGCGGATGCATCGTATCGCTGGTAAAGACTGAGGCGGCCGACAAGCTGACCAAAACGCTCAAGACGGAATACAAGAAAAAGGTCGGCAAAGAAACCACGATCTTTACGACCGTGCCGAGCCAGGGCGCTCATCGCGTCAAGTAAGCAAACGCAAACGACGAAACACAAAACGCGAAACATTTGCGGCCAGGAGCCCGATGTTTCGCGTTTTTTATGGATCAATTTTGACAGTGACTCCGAGTTATTCATGTTGAGAAGCTGCGATGCCTAAAAAAATTCTTTTTGTCGCGCTGGGGTCCTATGGCGATGTTCACCCGATGATCGGCATTGCCCGCCGCATGCAGGAGCGCGGCCACGATGTTCTTTTTGGCACGAATGGTTATTTTATCCCTCTGGCCGAAAAATGCGGCCTGCGCTGTACGGAACTCGGCACAGCAGAGCTTTATCTCAACGCGCTTAAAAGCATTGATCTTTTTCATCCGCGAAAAGCGCTGCCGTTTATTGTCGATATGATCGGCAAGCTCACGCGCACAGTTTATGATTGCGTAAGCACGCAGAAACCTGATATTTGCGTGGCCGCGTCACTGGCGTTTGGCGCGCGCGTGGCGCGTGATAAGCACAACATTCCGCTGGCCACTGTGATCTTTGCGCCATCTGTCATTCATTCATATCAATCGCCACCGGCGCTGCCGGCGCTTCGGCCGTGGTATCCGTCATGGTTGACGTGGCTTTTGTATCGTATTGGCGATTACGCGTTGATTGACCCGCGCCTGGGCCCCAGCGTCAACGGATTGCGCCGCGAACTTGGTCTGCCGCCGGCGCATCGCATGATGACTGATTACTGGCTCTCGCCGGATTGCGTGCTCTCGTTATTTCCGGATTGGTTTGTCGGGCCGCGATTACCGGCCGACTGGCCGGCGCAAGTTCACTGCACCGGATTTCCGCTTTTTGACGAAAAAGGCGTGACCGATCTTGATCCGAAGATTGATCATTTTCTTTCCGCAGGAACTCCGCCGATCGTTTTTACGCCCGGGTCGGCCATGCTGCATGGCCAGCGTTTTTTTGAGGAATCCCTGGCCGTCTGCCAAAAAATCAATCAACGCGGCCTTTTTTTGACCCGCTACGGTGAGCAGATTCCTAAAAATCTCCCGGACACCGTGCGTTATTTTCCGTTTGCACCGCTTTCGCAGGTTTTGCCAAGATCGGCCGCGTTTGTCAGTCACGGCGGGATCGGTTCCGTCGCGCAAGGGCTGGCCAGCGGCCGGCCGCAACTGGTCACGTTCATGGCGCACGATCAGCCCGATAACGCCGCCCGCGTCATCAAGCTTGGCGCGGGACTTGGCATTGATTACCGCCACTACACGCGCGAAACCGGCGCAAACCTGCTGGGCCGCATGCTGGCGGAACCGTCATTTACGGATCGCGCCGCAGAATGCCGCGGCAAACTGCTGGCCGATGACGCCATCGCCAACGCCTGTGACGTGATCGAAAAAACTCAGATCCGCTGAGCATTTATCACGCCTGTTAAATCGTTTATAATCAATATCCTGTAAAAATGTTATTCACCACGGAGGCACAGAGACACGGAGAAAGTAACAAAAATAAATTAACCACAGAGTTCACAGAGGACACCGAGACATAAAAAAATATTTTCTTATTTTCTGTTATTCACTCTTTTCTCTGTGATCTCTGTGTCCTCTGTGGTTAAAAATGAATTGTCTTCTCCGTGCCTCAGTGCCTCCGTGGTAAAAATCTGATTTCGGTAATAAGGACTCACAATGGCGACTGAATTTAAGAAGCGTATCCTCACTGGCGACACCCCCACCGGCCGACTGCATCTGGGGCACTGGGTCGGCTCGCTTGAAAATCGCGTGGCGCTTCAGCAGGAATATGACTGCTACTTCATCATCGCCAATGTGCACGCGTTTACCTCGCCAAGCCGCCTTGAGAATCCGCAGGATATCCGCGACTCGGTGATGGAGATTACCAAGGATTACCTCGCGGCCGGCATTGATCCCAAACAATCCACAATTTTTCTTCAGTCAGAAATCCCGGCCATCGCCGAACTGACGTTTATCTTTGCCATGCTGATGCCGTTTAATCGCGTCATGCGCAACCCGACGCTTAAAGACGAAATCCGCGACAAAGGGCTTGGCGACAATTATTCCTTTGGCTTCCCGATGTATGCCGTAGGCCAGACGGCCGATATTCTGTCATTCCGGCCGGAGCTTGTGCCCGTCGGCGAAGATCAGCTTCCGCATCTTGAGCTCACGCGCGAAGTGGCCCGCCACTTTGACCAGCTTTATTGCGGCGTTGATCCGCATACCGAAGACAAGGATTACGTAAAGGCCGGCGGCCTGCTGCCGATCATTGCGCCAAAACTTGGCCGCGTTAAAAGACTCGTCGGCACCGGCGCGCCCTCGGCCGAAACCGGCCAGCTTCTCAAGATGAGCAAATCGCTCAACAATGCGATTTTTCTCAGCGATTCGCCGGATGACATTAAGAAAAAAGTCATGGCGATGTATACCGATCCCACGCGCAAGCGCGCCACGGACCCCGGCCACACGGAAAATAACCCGCTGTGGATTTTCCACGAAACATTTAATCCGGATACCAAGTGGGTTGAGGAAACCGAGGCCCGGTATCGCGCCGGAACCGTGGGCGATGTTGAATGCAAACGCAAACTGGTTGACGTGCTTGTCGCGCTAACGGAGCCGATGCGCCAGCGCCGCGCGCAGTTTGATGACAATACGGAAATTCTCAAAGTGCTCAAGGAAGGCACGGCCCGCGCCAACGTTGTGGCCGAAGAAACGCTTTACCTGGTTAAGCAGGCCATCAAGCAGGATTATTTTGCGCGCGATCTCAAGGCGAAGTAAGCATGCCAAAAAAGGCTGAAGGATTAATGATGAAGTCTGAAATCAATCGACGCGGGCGAGCCTTATTTTCAGCATTTAGCATTAAGCCTTCAGCCTTTAATTGATCATAATTGTTGCCTTGTGGGAGTTTATCCCATGCCAAAACCCGATCCGCTTTCTGATCCTAATGACTATATTCTGGATATCAGCTCGCTGAAAAAGCCTGCGGATTCGGAAGCATCATCGCAACAATCATCCGATCAACCGGCCGCGCCGCAGAGTTCACGCACCGGCGCAGGCAAGAAGCCGCCATTTATCAGCGTTTATTTTCAATGTTGCCATGCATATACGCGATTTTATAAATCGCGTGACGGCAAAACATACGCCGGCCGCTGCCCCAAATGCATGCGACAAGGGTCCGTCAGCATGCATGAAGTTACGGATCAAGAAAGAACATTTATCGCGGGATAAACGCAAAACGCTCTCGTCATCATCTCCGTGTCGCCGCGTCTTTTTTGTTATCAGTCCGTTGCGATATCCGCCTTCATGATCTCAGCGAGCAGAACCGTTGCGTAAGAACCGCTGGTGAGCGTAAAGGCAAACTGAACAAACGGGCTGCGATCATCCTGGCCAGTCTCAATGGCAAAATCCTGCGGGAACAGGCGCAGAGAGCGCCGGCCGCCATGCATGCCGCCCGGGCCACGGAATGAATCAAGTGTCAGGTTCTGAGACTTGAGCACTTCGGCCTCAAGAATGCCCGCAACGCTCTCGGCCTGCGTCATTTTATAGCCGTACATTGGGCCCGTGGGCGAAATTTCGTGCGCATCGACGCGCGGCTGTTCCTTCATCGCATCTTCAACATTGGGCCCGACGGTAAAGGCCGCGCCGTTCTCGTGCTTTTCGCACAAATCGCCCGGCATCACGCGATCAAGCTGCTTAAGCCGGCGCGTCAGCACTTCGTTAAACAGATGCGATTGCGCGGCCGAGATCAAAAGCTGGCGCAATTTCAGATCGACCGCGTACAGAACTTTCTTGGGATTCTGTTTGCCCTTCATAAACGCGGCAAGCGCCTGGCGTTCCTGACGCAGGTGGCCGGGCCAGCAGTTCATGGCTTCCTGGTATTTGCCTTCGTCAAAATATTTGCGGGCGCGCAGAACTTCTCCGCGATCCACGGATTCGTCGGCATCGCCCAGAAAGCGATCGGCAAATTCCTTAAAGTCATTTTTGATCAGCGCCATGCCGAGCATATGGTTATCATGCCGCAGGCCAAAACGCTGCGGGCCAAAATAATTCGGCACGCCGCGCTTGCTGAGCACCTGCCAGATGGCCTCGGCGCGCTTGCGGGCATCATCAACCGTCACGCCGCCGATGCGCGTCCACTCTTCGTTACGCACACGGATCGTAAAGCGATTGCCCTTGAGGTGGCCGGTCTTGATCTTGTTATGATGTCGCGAAATTTCAACAATCCGGCAATGCGGAATCTCAATCGCCTTGACGCGTGCGGTATCTTCGTGCTCAACCGAAAACCACTGCGACGTAACGGCGCGCGTATCCTTAAGGCCGGCATAACCGATATCAAAAGTTTTTCGGCCCAGCGCGCGGGCGATCAGCCGCGCCGCCTCCATCGTGGACAAATTACGTTTTTCCACGCGAAAATAGCAATGCGTGCCGACGCCGTCAAAAGCGTAAAGCGGCACTTCATCCACTTTAAAATCATCCGTATATTGCTTGATGACACCGCCGATGCCGGGCAGGTCTGCTGTGAGATACGGTAATTGCATGGCGGTCTCCATTTGGCGTAAAGAGGAGACAGTATAACAAAAAACAACTGGCAATGTGAGTTTTTACAAAGGGCATGCGCGGCACGGCATCCGGCGCATAAAAGAGGCTTGTTTTCGCCAATAAGCCCCATTCTCTTGACGGGATAGGGCACAAACCAATAATCGCCAATGATTGATCATGATGAGAATGAGCCGCTCGTGGGCGCAAATTGTTCACACATGATTCAGCATTCAATAGATAATGACCGCTCGCACATCCATTGTGCCCCGCCCCATCAAGGAGCGGGGCTTGGTGATGTTGTTTTTATTCAACCGGAACCAGCACGACACCCTGCTGATCGCCCATGCGCACGGTATGCATGCGAAGGCGCTCAAAATGATCCTGGCCGCTGTGAACAAGCGTCATCCCGGCCGGGAGAATCAGATGCATGCGGACATCGGCCGTGGTATTCAGCGCCGCATCCCGGCGCGTCAGAGCAATCAGAGAACGATGCTCGCCGGCCCACTGCCAGATGCGCGCGTAGGCCGTCGGGTCATTGGCATCGGCAAGCATCCACACATGCAGACATCCCGACCTATCAACAGTTAACAGGGAAGCAAGCTGTTTTGGCGGGCGCGCCTCAAGAATCAGGTGGCCTGCGGCAAGCGCGGCCACGGCCGGCTCAAGCGCGGACCACATCGCCGCCCCGCTGACGCCATGCGACATCGGCACGGCCAGCAATGAGGACGGGACGAACTGCTCAACAGGATGATTACCAACTGTTTCTACAGGCTTCTCAACCGGCGTCAGTGGTTTATTTTCCGAAGGAACCACCTGGCGCGGCGCGACATATTCAACGGGTATTTTGTGTTCCGGTTCCTGCGCAACGGGCTGTGGCTTCGGTTCTTCCGCGGCCACGCCATTATGATTCATCGGCGTCAGAGGCTCATCAAGACCGGCCGTCAGCGCGGCGCGCTCATCCGGCTCAAGCAAGTTCTGAAGTGACGTATCGAGAATTTCGTTGATGTTTTTTGGCAATGATTCTTCCGGCAACTCCTCTTCAGTTGCGTTTTGGGATTCCTCTTCCGCTTCGCGCGCCTGATCGGAAAGATCAAGGGCGAAATCAAAAAGGCTTGCCCACGCCGCGGCATGATCCGCATCCTGAACCGGCAGATCCGCCAGGATATGTTCGCCAGGCTGGCTGCGGCCAAAGACAAACTGAAGTTGCTGCGAAAGGAAATTTCGCGCCACATGCGAAAGCCGCACAAACGCGCGCTGAGATTCATTCAGATCGCCGGTAAACGCAAGCGTAATGGCCGGCGTGAGATTCTGCGGCTGCGCGGCATCATGCAGCGCTTTGAGCGTGCGATATGTCTCAATGAGTTCGTCATTTTCAATACCGGCACTGAGAATCCATTTTTCGGCCACGGGCAAAAGCTGTTCAATGCGGCTGCGATCTTTTGGGCTCACCACCAGCAGCCACCCGGCCACGCTTTTTTTGGCTATGAACAAAAGCCGCGCAAGCTGCATCTCAATCGGCGCACTGCCCAAAACGGCCGGGGCTTCGCCGCCGACATTTGCGCCTACGCGCGCCATTTTGAATTGATTGCCGTTGAGTGACGCAACGCCAAGCGTGCGAGACTCGGCCAATGACGCCGCTGCGGCAAGCGCCTGCGGCCATGTGCCAAGAAAAACAGTCAACGTCAGGGGTATTGTGCGAGAAGGCACCGGTGTGACGGAAACCGATGCGGGCTGCGCCTGAATCACCACTGGCCGCGCACCGCCAGGCGGCGTGCGTACAGGAGTTGGCCGGGCACCGGTCATAAATAAACGCGTGATATCGGCCATACTGCGACTGGCCTGGGGAATGTATTCTCCCTCGCGTGGCATTCCTTGCCCTCCTGTTTTGACGCGAGATGGCTCCGCGTCTCTGCCACGGAACTCCATCCGCGGCCATTGTAGCTTATTTTTTCAGTTCCGAAAGCAAAACTTGCGCAAAAACGCAGTACTCACTTCATTAAGAAAGCCGCACCCGATGTTTCGTCTGCGGCTTTCTCATTATTTTTCACAACTGCATATTCGTCAGACAACTTCAACGACGGAATTCATTTCGCCAAAAGGATTTGGCTCAGAAACCGCATTAAAGGGATCTGTTTGCCACTGGCCATCGACCACTAAACGATAGCGATACCGTCCCGGATCAAGGCGAATCAATGCGCGGAAAGTATCAGGGCCTTCTGTATGCAGCATCGGGGTCTTTTCCGGCAGCCAGTTGTTAAAGTCGCCGGCAATGCGTACGTCCTGTGCTTTTGGGAACTTACCAACGAACAGTACGCCTTCGGGCATTTGCCGCACGCCGTAAAAGTCGTTGATTTTCTCTTCCGTTGTGCGGCGATTGGGCACGCATGCCACGCCCAGGTCGCGCTTGACGGAAGCCATCAGCGCATCAGCGCGTTTGAGCAGTTGTTCTGCCTGAGTGGCCGCATCAGCCACGGCCGGCTGCATATCATCCGTCAGCTCAATGCCTTCCGGAATTTTTTCCGGTTCAGGCTGTGACTTAGCCACCGGCGCTGGTTCATTTTCGTTGACTTTGGCCACGGCACGCTCGGCCGCGCCGCCAACCCGCGCCAGAACCGCATCGCTCTGAAATTTGCTCAGATCAAGTGTGATTCGCGGCGGCGGACCCATCAGTTCA
The DNA here is from genome assembly GCA_964610975.1 of uncultured Phycisphaeraceae bacterium. Lineage (GTDB taxonomy): Bacteria > Planctomycetota > Phycisphaerae > WQYP01 > WQYP01 > CAZSYN01. The sequence continues at coordinate 117,458 of CAZSYN010000006.1, read as the reverse complement.
TGCGCCAGGCGCACGAAATCTTTACATCCTTTTGAGCCCGGATCATATTCAGTGATCGGCTGGCCAAAGCTGGTGGCTTCTTTGAGCTTGGTGTTAAAGTTGATCGTGGTATCAAGCATCAACTCGCCAAACTGCTGGCGCAGTTCCGCCAAAACTTCGCGCGCCAGCTTGGTGCGGATATCATAAAGCGTAGCAAGTACGCGAACACGAATATCTTGTTGGCATTGTTTCTTGAGGCTATCAAGCAACTCAATCTGCTTGGCCAAACCGTGCAGAGAAAAATATCCCGTCTCTACCGGAATGACCACATCCTGACATGCCCGCAGCGCATTAAATGTCAGCAGGCCAACATTCGGCGGGCAATCAATCACGCAATAATCATACTGAAGCGACACACGCGAGAGCGCATCGGCCAGGCGATCCTGCCGGCCAGGCTTGCTGTAAAGCTCAGTCTCAAGCGCCGCGAGGGAAATATTTGAAGGCGCAAGGTCAAAATTTGCCGCAATCTGCCAGACCACATCGCGCATGGACATCTGCTGGCTATCATCGCGCAGTACGTTATAAACGCTCTTTTCGACCTGAGATTCCGGCACCGCCAGGCCGACGGCGCAGTGCCCCTGCGGGTCAATATCCACCAGTAATGTGCGTTGATTAAGCTGAGCCAGGCAGGCCGCCAGGTTAATACTGCAAGTTGTTTTTCCGCATCCGCCTTTTTGATTGATCAGGGCAATAGTTCGCATGGGTTAAAATCCTTCATCGATCCGTCGATTGTTTAACGGCACAAATGACCGCGGGCAACTTCAGAGCTGCATCGGTACGCCGCAGGCAAAACGTCGTAGATGTATACGTACTAGAGATGTGCAGGACTAAGCAGGGCATAAACGTCAACCTCGCGTCCTGAGCAGACCGGCATCGCTTCCTTACGATATTCGGTATGCTACATTTTTATTTTCGTATCTTTCGCAATAATGTCTTGAATGTTTTTATTGAACGTAGGTTGATTTTTACACAAATGAGTATTTTTACTCACAATGATCTTGACCGAAAAATGGGGTATCATCATTTGTTATGAGTGCGAAAAAGACCACCAACTTCCCGGCCATCATGGCTGCGGCCGTAACCGGCTGGCGCCAGCATAGCCGGCGCATCCTGATCGTAACGGGCGTGTGCCTGGCCGTTCTGGCGGTGGTTCTGTTTATGATGCCGATCTGGATGCAGTCGCCGCAGGGACGTGTTTATTCGCTTGAGCACATTCAGAGGAAAACAGGGCTCAAAATCAGCGCGCGCAATTGGTCGCTGGGGTGGTTTTCCGCCACAACATTTGAGAATCTTGAAATTAATGCGCCAGGCGGATCAGTCGTTACCGCCGAGAAGCTCACGACGGAGCTATCGCTGTTTGATTATCTTCGCGGCCACTGGGATCTGGGATCAACAGTGATTACCGAGCCGCGCCTGAAGCTGATGCCGGGTGATGTGCGCCAGCTTGCGCAATCCGTCTCGCGGGCCAACGCACTGCGTGGATCAATCACCTTAAAAGGTGGCACAATACGGCTGATGAGTTCGCAGCCGAATCGTTTTCTTGAATGCGCCATCACCGAAGCGCAGATTCCGATTGCCTCAACGGATACGGCGGTACATGCGAGCTTTACCGGGCAAACATTTAATCACGGACAAAGTTACGGCATGACGGCCACGGCCACGCTGCCGCCGGTTGAGCAATGGCTCAATCGCGAAGCATGGCTGCGCGCGAATGTGGCGGTATTTGCCGGCGGCGTGCCGACGGATGTTGTGGCCGAATGGTCAGGGCTCAATCCGCAATGGCAGGCATCGCTGGGCGATACCGTCACCATCAACGCCGTTGTCGGGCCGTCGGTGAACAATCCGAGTCAACGAGAATTTTCGCTTAATATTCTGGGTACGGAAGGTTATGCCAAATTTGCCGGACAGGTGCGTGAACAGGACCGCGAAATTTTCCTGGTGATCCGCGCGCCGCAGGGTACTGGTGAATTTGAGGGCAATGTCGCCGGCGCCATGATACCGACGCTCTCCTGGCTTAATCCCGTTTTTCTTTCAGCGCATCAGGGCCGCGTTCACGCGTCGCTGCTGAATCTTGAAGTATCAAACAGAAACTGGCGCACGGGTAAAATGGCCGGCGTCATGACGATCAGCAATCTTGCTCTGCTGCCGGATGGCGTTCTCAGCGGCCTGCTGACTGTGGCCGGCGCCGAAACGCCCACTATCGGCAAACTTTGGCAAGCCACTCTTTCTCCGCTACGATTTACAGTGGAAAACGGGCGCACAAACTGCACCGATTTTCAGATTAACGTGGGTTCGCGCACAATCCGCATGACCGGCGAGATTCTGATTGACGGGCAGGTACGGCTCTTTGCCACTGTTCCGGCGCAGACCGCTGGTCCGCTCTCGACGGCAACAATCACGGTTCCGGTTCGCGGAACTGTTGACGCCCCGGCCGTATCGGCGGCGGAATAAGCGCGAAATATATTCTGTTTACTTCACAAAGGTCACGATATATGGCCAAAAGACATCTGATTCCTCCGCGCCTTAAACAGGCACTCAAAGTTTTTCGCACACGCATCAAGGAAGAGGAAACTTTTGAGCAGGCCGCCGCGCTTGCCTATCACACTCTCTTTAGTCTGCTTCCTACTGTCGTACTGGTGCTGCTGGTGCTCTCAATCGTTTCCGGCAGCAGCGGCGAATCAAATAGCATGGCGCATTCCGTACAGGAATTTCTCGTCCGCCAGCTTGCGCTTGATCAGGTTCATATGACCGGCGCCAACGGCGACAACATTGACTTCGTCAAGTTGCTATCAGAGCGCATTGACTCGGCAAGGCACATCGTTCAGTCGCCGGCCACGGGCCTTATCGCATTTGGCACGCTGGTATGGGGCGCATTGTCATTGATGATCGTCATTGAGCGCGCCTTTAATCAGATTTTTAACGTCACTCAGCAGCGCCCGTGGATGCGGCGCATCACACTTTATTGGTCGGTGCTGACACTGGGTCCGCTGGCCGTTGCCGCATCATTATGGCTTAGCGCGCGCGTGAGCACGGCCGCATCCGGTTATGGCGGGGCTAAAATTCTGCTTGATATCGTCAAGTTCTTTTCGGCTTTTGCCTGGTCGTGGATTCTGGTGCTGATGGCGTACAAAATCATTCCGCAGTACCGGGTTAAATGGAGTTCGGCGCTCGTAGGCTCGCTGGTCGGCGCGATTTTGTGGGAACTTGGCAAAAATTTCTTCAGCGTATATGTGCGCCACTTTACCGGTTTTGGCAAATGGTACGGAAACATCGGCCTGGTGCCGCTGTTTATGTTCTGGATTTACTATACGTGGCTGTTTATCCTCGTCGGTTTGCAGGTGACGTTTATTCACCAGAATTACCGCCTGCTCACACGCAGCATGGCTTACCGCGAGAAAAGTTCCGCATCATTTGCCGATGTTCGGTGGATTTTGCCGCTGGCCGTACTGCTTTATCGCAATTTTGAGAAGGGCGAATCCCTGCGCGCCACGGAAGCCGCGGATCTGCTGAACCTTCCGCCGCAGGTTGGCGAGGAAATGTTGCGCAGTCTGCATCAGGCCAAAATTGTTCACAGGGTTGATGACTCCCGCGGCGATGCGTATACACTGGCGCGCAAACCAGAGACGATTACCGTTGAGGAACTCCTCATAGCAGCACGCGCGATGTGCTCAGTACCGGCTGATTTACAGCAAAGCACGCATGACAGCGATCCTTATATGCGCCCGGCCCTGAGCAAATACCAGAACGCACTGGCACACTGGTCAACCAAAACGACTCTGCCGGAACTGGCGGATAACGGAAATTAAAACGCGAAAGACGAAACGCAAAACGCGAAACAAAGGCATAACAGCTTTTCCGTTTCGCGTTTCGTGATTCGTCTTTCGCGTTTCCCTGCTTACGCTTCCCAGCGATGTTCAGCAATGCATGTGCAGATGCGGTTTGCGATATCAACGGCGATCAGGCCGTCTTCGCCCGAGACTTCAGGCCGCGTGCGCTGGCGCACGGCCGTCAAAAAGTTTTCCTGCTCAGCCTTCAGCGGCTCAACATCCACAACCGCCAGATCTTCGTACTTGACGAGTTCAGGATAATTCAGTTGCGTCAGATCGGCGATCTGCCCGCCGGCAATTTGCGCGCGCACACGGTCAAGTGTTTCCTGGTTAGCTGTTTTGGTGATTACCGCGCCGGACTTTTTGGCAAAATCAACCGTGGCGTATGCCGTCGGGCTAAACAAACGCATTTTGCGTTCAGTCTTCAGCGCCAGGCGCGAAGCGGTGATATTGGCCACGCATCCGTTGGCAAATTTCAGACGCGCATTGGCAATATCCTCATATTCCGCCACCACGCGCACGCCCACGGCCACAACCTCAACCACCGGGCTTGCCACCAGGTGCGCAACGATATCAAGATCGTGAATCATCATGTCAAGAACGACGCCGATATCAATGCTGCGGAAAGTCATCGGGCTGATGCGGTGAACTTCAACGAATTTTGGTTTAAGCTGATATTTTTTCAGCGCGACCATGGCGGGATTAAAACGCTCCGTATGGCCCACGGCCACAATGCGGCCATGTTCAGTTGCGGTTGCCAGAATTTTCCGGCCGACTTCCGGAGATGGGGCAAGCGGTTTTTCAATCAGCACATCAATGCCGGATGTGAGCAGTTTCTCGGCCGCATCGGCATGATAAACCGTCGGCACGGCAACCGTTGCCGCCTGAACACCGAGATTGGCGGCAAGCATTTCTTCAACAGAGGCAAAAGCTTTGACATTATATTGCGCGGCGATTTTCTGCGCCTGTTCAATTCGCGCATCCACGATCGCGGCCAGCGATGACATCGGCAATTGAGAGAGAACGCGCGCGTGATGCTGGCCCATGCGGCCCACGCCCACAACGGCGGTACGTATGCGTTGTTCACTACTCACAAAGATCCTTTCTCATCAGGCATGGCGGACACGCCTTGCCGTTCATCGTTGATGACCGAGGACAAGACCATGACTGACCGTTTTCTCAATAATCAACGATTGCCGATCAACGACACGCGATGTCACTTTCCGTTTGTGTCATCTTCTTCATCCCATGTCATTTTGCCGCGCAGCACCTCGCGATACCGGCCGTGCTTGCCCTGGTATGACGCGCGCACAAACGTCAACAGACGCGTGATATCAGGATTGCTGGGATATAGTTTCTCAAGTTCCGCGGCCTGCGTGGTCAGCGGCGTATGATCGGAAAAAAGCATTTTGTATGCGATCTTAAGCGCGCTGAGACGATCTTCTGTAAATCCGCGCCGGCGCAGGCCTGTGCGGTTGACGCCGCGAGGAATGGCCGGATGCCCATCGCACATCATAAACGGAGGCAGATCATGCAAAACGCCGGAAATACCGCCGACAAAAGCGTGTTCGCCAACGGTGGCAAAGTGCGTCACCGCCACACCGCCGGAAAGCACGACCCAGTCTTCAATCAGGCAATGGCCCGCGAGCATGACGTTATTGGCGATCACACAATGCGAACCGACATCGCAATCATGCGCGATGTGCGCATTGACCATGATCAGATTGTTTGAGCCGATGCGTGTATACCCGCCGCCGTCTTCCGTACCGATATGCGCGGTGGTATGCTCGCGCAATTCGTTATCATCACCGATGACCAGCCGGCATTTGCTGCCGCGGTACTTGAGATCCTGCGGAGCGGCGCCGTAATTACAGTACGGGAAAAACTGGTTGCCCTTGCCGGCCGTGGTGTGCCCTTCAATACTGGCATGATGATGCACCACGCAGCCAGCGCCGAGCTGAACATTCGCCCCGATATAGGCAAACGGGCCGACCACAACGTCGTCGGCGAGTTCCGCGCCATTTTCCACAACAGCCATAGGATGAATCTGGGGCATTGCTTAGGTCAACCTCTTATGAGAGCAAAACATATTGTTCATGTTCGCGGCATAGGGGCCACAACTACATCATCATGACAAAACCCAAATGACAAACAACAAAACAGACTCTGGCATTTGTCATTTGAATTTTGTCATTTTTATTATCCGTTACCCGCCAGGTCGTCAGTATCAACCAGCATGAATTTGATTTCCGCTTCCGCTGCGATCTGGTCACCGACCATCGCGCGGCACTTGACGTGGCCTGTGCGCGCTTTGACCCGGATATTTTCCGACTCAAGGAACAACTGGTCGCCCGGAACCACCGGCCGGCGCAGCTTGACCTTATCAAGACTCAGCAGCATCGGAATTTTGCCTGAATGCTCAAGCTTGCGCGAAAGCAGCAAACCCGAAAGCTGTGCCATCGCCTCAACAATCAACACGCCCGGCATTACCGGCGTACCGGGATAATGACCTTCAAAAAACGGCTCATTCATCGTAACGTTTTTAACGCCCAGCGCCCGGCGGTCGCCGTCCATTTCTATCACGCGATCAACAAGCAGCATCGGATAACGATGCGGCATAAGCCGGATAATCTTGCGCACGTCCATAATTGGCTCAGAAAGCGCCAGGTGCGCGCGCTTCTGGGCATGCAGCATATCCGTGAGTTTGCGGACCAGCGCGTGATTCAGCGAGTGGCCTGATTTATACGCAACAATTTTGCCCTGAATGGTGCATCCGAGAAGATACAGATCACCGATGAGATCAAGTGTTTTGTGGCGCACCGGCTCATTCGGAAAACGCATGGTCGTTCCGTATGGGCCGTCCTTATCCATCACCAGCACGTCGCCGGGCTTTAAGTGTGCGCCCAGGCCGCGCGACTGAAGCATTTCCGCTTCCTGGCGCGTACAGAAGGTGCGGTTTGGCGCGATTTCTTTGGCAAAATCGTTTCCGAGATTATAGGTAAACAACTGCCGCTTGATCGGCGACTCCGGGCCGTAATCAAGATCATAAAAAATCTGAAATTCCTCGCCCGTCGGCGGCGCGGCAATCAATACCGCCCCGCTCTCATCGCGAACTTCAATCGGCTTTTTGATCTTCAGAATAATTTTCTCGGCCGCCTGCTCAACAATCCCCGCGCCCGTGAGCAGCTCAACATACGGCAGGCACGAGCCGTCAACGCCGGGCAATTCCGCATTGTTAACCTCAATTTCAAGATTATCAATGCCCAGGCCATGTATGGCCGCCATCACATGCTCAATTGTCTCAATAGAGTCCGCGCCGTTGCGCAGCGTTGAGCGCCGCGAACGCTTGGTAATGTGCTGAACCAGCGCCGGTATGCGGACCGGGTGCGTTAAATCCGTGCGGACAAACACAATGCCGTGGCTGACCGGGGCGGGCTTAAAAGTGATCGTCGCAGGGCCGCCCGTAAACAAACCCGGGCCCGAGAGACTGACTTCCTTGCCAATTGTTTTCTGTGGTATACCCAAGAGCGTCATTCCGTAAAGAACTTTCTCATTGTTGCACAGCATCACCCGGCCGGATCACTTTCTGCAAGACACCGTAATCCGGCTTTTGTTGATGGCGCAAACCTTAATGTAAGCCCAACATTATGCCGTAACCGGCCTTGTGATGCCAGCGTGAGCAACCAAAACCAATATGCACAGGGTGCTCCGTGCCAAAAGCAACTTATGTCAGCAATTCCGGCAATCTTGCGGTAAAAGCGGAGCGCGGCAGAACCAGATCCGCTCCGGCCTGCCGCGCCTGTTCCGCCAATTCAACTTGTACGTGGGACAAAAACGCAATGACCTGCAACTCCGGCCGGAGTGACTTGGCATGACGGATCATCTCCGTCACATTCACACCTGCGGAATTAAGATCCACAATCAGCCGCGACACTTCCGGATCGGCCAGCCGCGTGGCAAGTACCTCCGGATTTCGCGCGCCAAGCGCCTCAACACCCAGAGATTTGGCGGTTGAGAAGATCTTGGTTGAAAAAATCAGATCCGTGACCACAACCGCCACTTTGCCAGCCATTGCGTTTCCTCATCACTTTTTGCCGGCCGACTGCGGCGCCGCAGGGCCGGTGCCGTATACTTCCGCGCAATGATGATGCGAACCATCACATCGCGGCGGGATCTTCGTCAACTTGCATGTGCAAAAATTGACGTGCCGGGGCGCCGTAACATCCATCTTCAATGGTACAAAAGAAGTGCCGTTATGTGAACCATCGCAAAACGGCTGCTTTTTAGACCGTCCGCAGGCGCACCAATAATACGTCCCCGGCTCAAGATTGACTTTCTTAGGACCATGACCACCGCAAACAGGCTTATCCATAAACCACCTCTCAGAGCCTGTCGGTGAGGCAGGCTCACATTACGGAGTTTCCGCAACGACCGGGTTGCGAAGTTCTCCGACTTTCTCAACGGCAACCGTAAGCTGATCGCCAGGCTTGAGATACACCGGAGGTTTGCGACCCATGCCGACACCCTCAGGCGTGCCTGTCAGGATCACGGTTCCTGGTAGTAATGTAGAGGAGCCGGAAAGGAATGATATCAGTTTACGGACGTTAAATATCATATCACGCGTGGATGATTGTTGCACGATTTGTCCGTTGAGGTTGGTGCTGATATTCAGATCATTTGGGTCCGCAATTTCGTCGCGGGTGACAATCACTGGGCCAAGCGGGCAAAACGTATCAAAAGATTTGCCGCGACACCATTGCGAACCGCTAAAGTCCTTTTGCCAGTCGCGCGCGCTGATGTCATTGGCGCAGGTATAGCCAAGAATGACATCAAGCGCATTTGCTTCAGAAACATTTTTGCATTTTTTGCCGATGATGACGGCCAGTTCGCATTCGTAATCCACTTTGGTTGAGGCAAGCGCGGTGGGTATTTCTACCGGATCATCAGGATTTTGAATGGCGGCCGGATTTTTAATGAACAGAACCGGAAAATCCGGAATTTTCGCGCCGGTTTCGGCCGCGTGCTTACGATAATTCAGGCCGATACAGAGAATGGCCGGCGGCACGACCGGCGCAAGAATTTTCTTCACCGCAACCTTTTGGTGCGTCACCGTATAGCTGCCGAAGATATCGCCCTGAATACGCAGCACGCTGCCATCAGATTGCTGCGCGCCAAAATGGATGTCGTCAACGGAATCAAGAAAACGGATAATACGCATGAGTCGTAGCCCTATTGCATAACAGTAAATACGGATGCTTATGTAGCAGGTAATGGGCCATTAGTAAATGGTAATTGGCTGACGCGAACGCGTTATCCGGCGCGCAACTGAGTCTGGGCAAGGCTGACAACCAGCGGCGCGAGCGCGGCACGCTGATGTGCAATTTTGGCGGCAAGCTGAGGCTCAACCGAACGATTCTTAAGCTGCGCCACCACCTGCGCGTTGATCTGAGAAAGAACATGATCGTTATGCAGAACCGCGTCATGATTCTCAATCAGCGTATGAACCGCGTTGGGTTCCGGATACTCACCAAGCTGACGAAAAATGGCTTGCGAATTTTGACGTGAACGAAAATGCATACGTGTAAGATACATTGTTTATGGCCAAAAGCCAGCAGATTTCTGCTATAATTGCGAAGATAAGCGGTATATTTTAAGCAAATAAATTTGCCACCGGATATAGTAGAGCAATGAGTAACAAAGGCACAAAAGGTAGTAAGTCAGGCAAGGGTGATAAAAACGCCTACGAGCCCCGCATCTCCAATCGCCGGGCACTTTTTGACTATCACATCATTGATCGTCTTGAGGCAGGAATTGCGCTTGTGGGCTCTGAAGTCAAGAGCGTCCGAAAAGGGCACGTTCAGCTTCAGCAATCCTTTGCCCGCATCCGCAACGGACAAATTGAACTTCTTGGTTCGCATATTGACGAGTATGAGGAAGCCAATCAGTTCAATCACGATCCCACACGCACACGCAAACTGCTGATGCATAAGCGGGAGATTCTTAAACTCACACTGCAAATGAAAAAACATGCCGGCAGCACGCTTATTCCGCTTGAGTTTTACTTTAAGCGCGGCATTGTTAAAGTCTGCCTTGCGCTGGCCATCGGCAAAAAACAATACGATAAACGCCAGGCCATCAAAGAACGCGAAGACAAACGCAATATGGATAAAGCGCTCAAGAGGCGATAACAAAACTCAAAATGCAAAAAGCGAAACGCGAAACAAAGCATTACCCTTGTTTCGCGTTTTTGATTTCGCATCTACTTCTTATAACTGAACATTAATCCGGTCATCGCGGCCATTATAGGCGTCAATCTGCACCGCATCGCCGGCCACCATCGGATCACCCTGAATGTTGATCCGCTTGCCGGTTTTTTCCTCAAGCTCAACAAGTGCCTTGCGCTTGCGATTGAGCAGGTAATTGGCGACTGTGGGATAAAGACGCACATCAAGACGCTGAACATCCGCGCGTGTAGTGCCGGCCGTCAGACGGCGCATCACATCAAGACTCACCGATTCGGGCGTCTTGATCAACGCGGTGCCGCGGCAATGCGGACAATCCATATAAATGCTGCGCTTAATGCTTGGCCGCACACGCTGACGCGTCATCTCAATCATGCAGAACTGGCTCATACGCAGCACTTTGTTCTTGCCGCGGTCATGCTTCATGTGTTCACGCAGGAGATGCTCAATTTCGCGCTTGTGACGCTCTTCGCGCATGTCAATAAAGTCCATGACGATCACGCCGCCAAGATCGCGCAGACGCAACTGGCGGACGATTTCCTTCACGGCTTCCTTGTTCATGTTAAAGGCGGTCATTTCGGCATCGCGCTGCTCGCGATAGCGGCCGGAGTTGACGTCAATTGCCACCAGCGCCTCGGCCGAATCAATCACCAGCGAACCGCCGTTAGGAAGCTCTACGCGGCGCGAATGAATATTTTCGATCTGCCGCTCAATGTTATAGCGCTGAAAGATCGGCAGCGTGCCGGTATACAGTTCAACAGAGCCGGCCGAACGAGGATCAACGATCGAGAGGAAGTCGCGGATGCGGCTTGCCACCTGTTCGTTATCCACGATGATGCGGTCAATGTCATTTGTAAATCCGTCACGCATGGTGCGGATCACAAGATCACTTTCCTGGTAAAGCTCAATGGGCGCTTTGTTATTACGAAGGCGCTGAGCGATTACTTTCCACATGCGCACCAGGTAATTCAGGTCACCCTGCAATTCCGGCTTGGTGAGTTCCGCGCCGGCCGTGCGGATGATAAATCCCAGATTGCGCGGCGGATTAAGCTCGCTGAGGATGCGCCGAAGACTGCGGCGTTGCTGTTCATCTTCAATTTTGCGCGATACGCCCAGAGCGCTCATGCCCGGCATCATCACCAGCGCGCGGCCGGGGATGCTGACGTAAGTGGTGAGCGTGGGGCCTTTGGTGCCGATGCCTTCTTTGGTCACCTGAACGATGACTTCCTGGCCGCGGCGCAAACATTGCTGAATCGGCGGGCGATCGCGGCGCGGGGTCTTTTTACCCACGCGCTCCATCGGCGCTATGCCGCCGTCATCAAGTTCAAATTCGCCCAGATCATCGTCATCTTCGTCGGCCGCGGCTTCCGCGGCCGGCGTTGCGGGCGCGGCGGCTTGAGCATCAGCTTCCGCGGCCGGGGTCTGTGTTTCTGCTGTTGCGTCAGCATGCGGCTGATCGGATGCTTCCGGAGTTTCCGGCGCGGGCGCGTCAGAAGATTCAGCGCTGGCCTGCGGCTCGGCGGCAAAAGACGCCGGCACATCCGCCTGAGTTGCGGCAAATGCCACATGCTCATCAGAAACGGATGGCGATTCGGGATTATGCGTAGGAATTTCTTCCGCGGCTGGTGCGGTTCCGGCAGATTCCGCATGCGGAGCGGATTCTTCTGCCTGCTTCTTTTCGCTATCGGAATCAAAAAGAACTTCCGGCGGCGCTTCGGCATTCAGTTCCGCATCAATATCAGAAACGGCCGGCGCTGTGTTAAGTGCGGCGGCGTCATTCGGTTGATTTTCCGAAAAGGCCGGCGAATCAACACCGTTAACAACCGACGGCACTTCTGAATTTTCCGTCTGCTGCTCGCCTGATGACGGATTTTGCGCGGCCTGCGCGGCGGTTTGTGCCGCATCGGTGCGCTGTTGCTGCTGGCGCTTGCGCTCGGCCTCGCGTTTTTCCATCACGCGCTGAAATTTAGCGCGATACTGCGGACCAAAATACATCGGATGCACATCGCTGATATGCAGAAAGCCGTTTTTGCCCAGGCCAAAATCAACAAACGCGGCCTGAATTGACGGCTCAACATTCGTCACGCGGCCCTTATAAATATTGCCCACGTGCGATTCATTGCTTGCGCGCTCCATATAAAATTCTTCAAGCACGCCTTTTTTGATGATCGCGATGCGGACTTCTTCGCCCTCAACAACGTTGATGATCATGTCGCGGCCGGTCGGCTCGCGGCGTTTTTCCGAAACTATCGGCGTCTCATCAATCTCAATATCTTCGGCAAACGGAGCCAGCGCGCCGTTGTCATCGCCGTTATCGCCGTTATGAACAGGCGCGGCGTGTTCGGCGGATTCAGGCGGAGTTGCGGCCGGAGCCACAACGCCTTCGTTGATCACCGGTGACGGCACGGCCGGCGGCGAAAGCGGACGTGTATCAGCCTCAATCTCCGCTCCGTATGACGGAATTTCGTCGGCAATCTGCGGCTGAGGCACCGGCTGAGTAAAGGTCTGCGGTGCATTCTGCTGGCCGGCAAACTGCTGCGATTGATGCGGCTGGCGGGGACCGCGATCAAAACGAGGCTGCTGACCGCGATGTCCCTGCTGATTACGCTGATTGAAGTTGCGGTTATTACCCTGCTGATGGCTGCCGTTTTGATGGCGGCTTTGCGGCTGGTTACCGCGCGGCTGCTGGCCCTGCCAGTTCTGCCGCGGCTGATTATTGCCGCGATTATTATTCTGTTGATTGCTATTCCCCTGCTGGCCGCGGTTACTGCCGCGTTGCTGAGGAAATTTGCCGCCGCGACCCTGGTTGTGTTCAACACGATTGGGCCCGCGGAATCCCGGAGCCTGGCGGCCCATCTGCTGCGGATCCCGCCCTGCCGGCAGGTGCAGTTCATTACCGGGCTCAGGAGTATCATCCTGTGCGTTGGCATTGACGCCGCCAATAACGGGAGCCTGAGAATCTCCCTGTTGCGGTGCTATCGGCGAATTTTGAGCCGGTGAATCAAGCGGCGCCTGCTGCGGCGCGGATGTTTGTTCATCAACGGGCTGTGCGGCCGGCGGCTGAGATTGCGTATTGGCGCCATCCTGCGGAGCCGGCGGAACGGCCGGGCGGGAAAAACCACTCGGCCGAAAATGCTGGCGTCCGCCGCTGCGGCCGCCAAAACTCATGCGACCTGAACTGCGATTCATCGGCGCGCGATAGCCGCCCAAAGGACGCACGGATTGCGGCGCCTGCGAATTTTCTGTCACAGCGTTATCCGCTGGCGACGATTCCGCCTGCGGCTGCACGCGACGCGATTCCTGAGCGGGAACTTCCGGCAATGCCTGCGGAGCGGCAGCCGGCGGCTCTGCAATAACAGGCAACACTTCCTGCTTAGGAACGTCCTGCTTGGGCGCAGAAGGCGGTTCCTTACGCGCAGATCCCTGCGGTTTTGTGTTTTGTATTTCGGCGGCCGACGCTTTTTTGCTGGCGCGCGGCTTGCGGGTACGCGTTGTTTTAGCACGCGCCGGAGCCGGAGCCTCAGCTTCGCTGGCGGTTGATTTAGCCGCAGTGCCGCGCGCGACACGGGCTTTTTGCCCGCCACGCGTGCCGCGGCGATGCCGCTTTGGCTTATTGCCTGATTCTGTTTCTTTGTCATTCGTAGCGCGAGAAGCTTTTTCGTTCAACGGAGCCCCAGCGTCACTTGAGCCAAATAAATCGGCTCCCGACGGACGATCGGTAGTAATAATGTTACCCTCGCCGCGTACATATTGCGGCCTATCAAGATCAGTTAACCCTACATCATTCTCTGACATCATGCCGGCGGCACGCATTGGCCCCGGACGCTTTGCTAGCTCATGCGTCAGGATTTTTACATGATTCTTCCGGACAGGCGACTTTTGAACTCACGTTCGCGTCGCATGATAGTCCATGAATTACATATCATCGTACAAATCTGTATGAATGATGTCTACTTTAGTATTATCCTTATTAACGAATTTTATATAATCGCCAGTTCATCCGTTCTGAACGGAGATGCCGGTAAACCCTTGCTGTTGTATAGGTTAGCGTCTGTTGGGTCTTCAGCCCAGGCATAGCGAACATACAGCGGCGATGCGATTTCCGTGGCCGAAACAATCACGCTTTGTCCGTCAATAACGGCTTTGGCGGGCACAAATTTCCCTGATGCATCGGCAATCGTAAAGGAGCCCAGACCGCCGCCTTTGGCAACAAGACCGCCGGCCACATGCGTAAACTTCACACGGATGGCCGAACCTTCAACGGCCGCCGATTCGTAGAGCGGACCGGAAACCTCAACGTCTTTGCCATACACATCGCGCAGCGCCCAGAGCGCAAGGCGTTTGCCGACATCCTTTTTATTTTTAGGATGAATATCAGCCGTCTCGCCAACATCAATCGTGACGGCAAGGCCGGTGTTCTTTTCTGAGAGCACTTTGAGCTGCGCCTCGCGCACGCCCGCCCATCCGCTGGGCAACGCACAGCACGCACGATAATTGGCCAACTGAACGACATAAAACGGGAAATCACCCTGGCCGAATTGATAACGCCAATCGCGCACAAGATCCTTGAGCAAACGTTCATATTCCGTCGGCCGGAGCGTATTTGAGCATCCCTGATACCAGATCGCGCCCCGCAGAGAATAGGGCAGCAACGGCGCAATCATATTATCAAAAAGCATAAAGAGCGTATTGGGATTTCCCGGCCCCTGGCTCACGGCGCTTTGCATGATAAGACCATAATTTTGTTCAATCGCATAAGCCCACTCGCCGGCAAGGCTGATCGGTTGAGATTTCCCGCGCGCCGGGGCAATGGCCATTGATGCGGCGGGACCAATCAATCCGCCATCATATATAAATGAATAAACTCGGACAGCAATAACATTGCGCCCTGCTTTTACCAGTTTGCCGGGGATTTTGTATTCGCGCTGAACATTCCAGAAGCGCTCGTCAAAACCTTCGCCCATACTGCCGACTTTGGTGCCGTTAAAGTACGTGATATCGCACTTATCCGCGGCGCCGACGTTGAGCAGCAGGTCGCGGCCGGCCCATTTTGCGGGAACGTCAATCACCTTGCGAAACCAGAACACGCCGCTGTAGGCATGTCCCTGGCGGGTCCACGCGCTGGGCAATGTCATTTTGGCCCATGCGGAATCATCAAAATTTAGTTTGGCCCACCCTTTTTTCAGGCCGGCATTTTTTGTATCAGCCGGAAGATACCCCGGCTCGCCCGGCTTGCGAACGATCTGTTTACCATTTTTTTTATATTCAAAAACAAGAGCCTCGTAATCAGCAATGCGCGGCGCCATGTCAGGATTCTGCATCAGCGTTTCGCGGCTTTGCCAAGCCTCAATAATTGTGCCGCCCCATGAACTGTTGATGATGCCGACTTTGACGCCCACGGCATCGGCGAGGAATTTGGCAAAATGCGCGCCGACCGCGGAAAAATTAACAATGTTTTTTGGATTGGCAACTTCCCATGATGATGACGACTTGCCATCGCTCCCCAGCAGCAGGTCGCTTTGCCGCCCGCCGCCGTATGTCACCGGCGCAACGGTAATCATCCGCAAATTGGCGCATTTGGCCAATTCCTTGACCTCATCCGGTTTGCCCATTTCGTACACGCGGAACTGCATATTTGATTGGCCGGAAGCCAGCCAGACTTCGCCGACCCATACATCTTTGACAGTAACGCTTTTACCGCCTGATTTGGCCACAAGCGTCAACGGTCCGCTGGCAGGCATTGGCGGAAACTTCACCAGAAACTTGCCATCAGAGCCCGACATGCCGCGGACTGTCTGCTTGCCAAGTTTAACGATAACGTAGGCCAGTGGTTTTGCCCACCCCCACACAGCAATCGGTTTTTCTCTCTGAAGAACAGCATGATCCGAAAAAACAGCAGCCAGCTTCATTTCTCAGACAATCCTTTCTCTGCATATGACAAAACCTTGCAGTCATACTGCAAGGTTTACGTCATGAACTATTGATTAACGCCGTACATGGCGAAATATTATCTCCGATGTTTAACTTTAAATCGGCCTGAGATTGGCCGAAAACTCTGTTCAAGCTTCACATGGCCAAAACCGGTGGGCATATAGCCATCCGGTTGTGACTGGGCGGCCGCGGGTTGCGGCGATGAGGCATCAGCCGAAACAGCATTATTTTCAGTCGTTGCGGCCGGCGCAACCACCGGCGCGGCAGATCCCGGCGCGCCGCCGGCACGCGGATTGGGTTCCGCACGCGGCTCAAAGCCGGGAATCTTATATTCTTCCATCAAATGATTAGTCAGTTTTTCAATTTCAGTCTGAAGCTGGGCCTGTCCGCGCGACACAAACGTCACCGACATGCCCGTTGCGCCCATGCGCGCCGTGCGGCCTACGCGATGCACATACGCCTCAGGATCTTCCGGAATATCGTAGTTGATCACGTGCGTCACTTCGTGCACGTCAATGCCGCGGCTGGCCAGGTCCGTGGCCACCAACACGTTGATTTTGCCCGTGCGGAATCCGCGCATCACGCGCTCACGCTTGTTTTGCATCAGGTCGCCATGAATCGGCGAAGCATTGACGCCATCCTGCTGAAGTCCCGCGGCCACTTTATCCACAGCGCGCTTGGTGCGGCAGAAAATGATTGCCAGATGCGGATGTTCCGCCTTGATCATCATGCGAAGAGCGCGCTGCTTATCCCACGGTTCAACGCCGATATAAAACTGGCGCGCCTCGGGATTCGTAAGCTGTTCATCCGGCGATGAAGTAAAGATGCGTTCCGGATCGCGCATATGCCGCGCAACCATGCGCTCAATATCGTCATTGATTGTGGCCGAGACAAATATCGTCTGGTGTTCCGAAGTACATTCCGCCAGAATGCGGCGGATGTCATCGCGGAAACCGATGTCAAACATGCGATCCACTTCGTCGCAGACCACGAATTTCATATTCGCCAGCGGCAGAACCTGGCGCTCTACCAGATCAAGAATGCGCCCCGGCGTGCCGACCACCACATGTGGCTGGCGCGCCATCGCCTTGATTTGACCGCTGATTTTTGTTCCGCCGTAGGCCAATCCCAGACGCAGCGGCTTATGACGCGCAAAGCGCACCAGTTCCGCCTCAACCTGCACGGCCAGCTCGCGCGTGGGCACAACCACAAGCGCCTGAAATGGCTGGTCAGGATTAAGTTTTTGCAGGATCGGCATGCCGAATGCGGCCGTTTTGCCGGTACCCGTGCGCGCCTGGCCGATGACATCGCGGCCGGTGAGCGCAACCGGAATCAATTTTTCCTGAATTTCAGATGGCGTGACAAAATGAATATGCGCCAGGGCATGCAGGATCGGCGTTTCTACGCCAAGCTTGGCAAATGCTTCCGGAAGTTCAATTTTCTTGGCCGCGGCCGGTATCGGCTGGCCCGTTGACGTATCGCTTGATGACAGGGATGGCTCGGTATTTTGCGAAGCAGAATCCGGAGCAACGTCATTTTCCGTCTGACTCTGCGGGCCTTTCCCGCGATGACGGCGGCCTCCGCCACGACGCCGACGGCGCGGCGATGTTCCGCTCTGATTATTTTCAGTGGTGACTGCGGCGCCGGGAGCCTGCTGGGCAGGTGCCTGGGAAGTAACCTCGGGCTGAGCCGCTGACTCTACCGGAGAATTTGATGACGAATCGGGCAACTTATCACTCATAAGACTGATCATCGTATGCCCAATAAGACCCGCATACAAGGGCCGGGCGCTTTTCGCCCATTATTATTACAAAGTTAGTGCGAATACGCTTAAGCACAACATCTGCCGCCACGCTATCCGAACAACTTGCGACAAACGCTTTGTTTTGACAATTTCCTTAAAACGAAAAAGAACTGAATGCCGGGCCCCGATGATTATCACCGCGTACCTGGCATTCAGTTCCTGTTATTAACAGACCCAACATTTATTCTTCGCCGAATTTTTCGAGAACCAGTTTCTCAAGCGCGTTGAGTGCGGGTTCCGCATCATTGCCTTCCGCGACAATCTTCAGCGGAGTCCCGGCCGTGGCGGCCAGCATCATCATCTGCATGATGCTTTTGCCGTCAACACACTGATCACCACGCCACACTTTAATACCGCTCTGAAACTGATTGGCCACATCCACAAATTGCATGGCCGGCCTGGCGTGCAATCCGAGTTTATTCTGAATGACAACCTGGCGATCCATGCAACAACCTGACCTCGCCTGCGACGATTCTTCGCAGGATATTGATTTAGTTTGTTAACTTTGGTGACTCTTCACGCTGTTCATCTGAATATTTAACTTAACGCGCGGCCTGGGCCTGATCGGCTTCGTCAAGCAGATCCACAATCTTCTGCTGCGTATCAGCCTGGCGCAGGAAGCGGCGGAACGTATCCTGCTGAAGATTACGGAAGATGTTCTCCATAGCCTGCAAGTGGCCGTCAGGATTGTTCTGCGGCGAAAGCAGCAGCACGATGGAGTATACCGCAGCCTGGTCAAGCGCGGAGAAGTCAACGCCGACGCTTGAGCGGCCGATGGCCGCAACACGCTTGGTCACGGCCGGATGCTTCACATGGGGAACGGCAACGCCCTTGCCGAAGCCGGTGCTGCCATGCTTTTCCCGGTCAATAAGCGCCTTGACGATCGCGTCAACATCGCTCTTGTTGATGGCTTTGGCTGCCGCCAGCGCCTCAACAAGCTCACGGATCACGTGATCACGGTCCGTGGATTTTAACTCGGGAATGATGGCTTCTTTTACGACAAAATCACTGAGCTTCATACGGGCTATGACTCCTACAGGGATCTTGGCCGGCTCAACGCGGTCTGCCGCGATCCCCAAAAACTCCGCGCCGCAAATTCATGGGTACAACTTATTCGCCGGGGTGTTTCCGGTTGCGGTGCTTTGATTTATGGTCCGTCAACTGACGTTCAAGTTTGTGTGTTGCCGCGTCAATGCAGGCATACAGGTCTTCGCCCTCAACCGTCGCCACAAACGTATTTTTGTGCTCAGCGTTGATGACGATATCAACTTTCTTCTGCTTATCCGCCCGACCGTCAAGAATCACTTCAATTTCCTGAATCAGGTCATAAAACTTCGTCAGTTTGTTGGCCCGTTCCTCAGCATAGCTCCGAATTGCCGGGGTAATTTCCAGGTGACGTCCGCTGATCGTGATAACCACTGGTCAGGCTCCCTTATGGGCCATCCTTTGGCCCGAAACAAGAAAACATTTCCTCAGGCACAGCACATCTTCACACGTTGGCCACTGGCTCAACGCTGTGCCTTCTCCGTTCATTTGAAATAAAGTAGCCGCACAGGCGTGGGGCGTCAATCCCACCCGGTCAGTTAACTTAAGCAAAATAGTACCCTGGTCAGGGTATATTCGCCCTTGCGATATACGTCCTGATGACTCTTATTTCACTTTGGCTCAGGCTTTTGCAGACTCAGGCAGTATGGCTTTCCTCAATTGCGCCAACGCATACACGGCGGCTTCCTGATCATCCGCACCAACGACAGCACCCGCGGCAGCCCCTGTTTTATCGGTCCATACCGCACGGTAGCAATCAAACAACTGTACGTAACGGATCGCCAGTTCATATCCCTGTGCCGCAAAAACCTGCTGAATTTTGAGCACTGTGGGATAAAGGCGACCATCTGGCAAACGATCGCAACCCGTAGGATCAGTCGCTTTCCACCCGCCCTCGTACAACTTATCAACGGAGTAGGAGAGGTTCATAAATGACCCCCAGATAATGAAAAAAACAAATCCCGCCCCATCTGCCGACCTGACGGCAGAATTGTGCGGTTATCTTATGTCCCGTGAAATAGACACCGTTATTCAATATACCTTTCAATATGGCGAAGGCCAGATTTTTTTACGCCGATAAAAGAACTCATAGAGGTAAAATCACCCATTCAGGCGACTTTTTACACACATTTGTGTAAATATGTACCAAATTGAAGTTTATTTTTCGTTTTTGTGTTTTTTAGGAGAGGCTAATTTCTTTTTGATAGATTGTGCGATCTGATTTTTCGCAACTTCGTATTCTGATTGAGTCAGGTGTCCCTGATCGCGAAGTTGCTGAAGTTCGTGAAGAGTAAATCCTTCAGGATTACCGGCGTCATCTTTGGCCAGTACGTTTTTGCGATATACCATCATGGCCACGCCGCCAATAATGGCCAGTGCGACAATGACGCTTCCCCACAAGTAGACGGACCCGGGCGCGGTAGGCCGCGTGGCCACCACTTTGCCGCCCTCAAGCGCCTGAGCCAGAATGTGTGTATAAAACTCAAACACGCCGCGCCGCTCCGTATTTTACAGTGGCATCAGTAATCGGAATTGGCCGCATCTTTCGGCAACCCGCGAAAACCATAGCATCGCCAGACCGTCACATCACGCAGGCGCAATCCCTGAACCATGATCGGCAAAACCTCCGGCGGATCAATACGCTCAAAAGCGGACCGAAGCAGATCAACCTGGCCTGCGCTCATTTCGCCGACAATCAGGATATCGCGTCCGGCAAATTTCAGTTTGCCGGAATCATCCGCCTGATTGAGTCCCGGCCAGAGATCATATTGTGAGTGACGCCCGCCGATGGTTGACATCACGCTGAACACAAATGGCCGCCCGGGCAGGTAAAAAGACAAGGACGAAGCCAGATCCCACCGCGTCGCGGCGATCAGCGGTTCCTGGCCGGTTTGCCGCCTGATTTGCGCGGCAACTTCGCTCACCTTGATGGCGCGCTGCTCAAGTCCGCGCAGGCGCTGAGAAAGATCCCACCGGCGCGGATGCCACGCCGTGGGCGTCACGCCGTCGGCTTTAAATGCTTTTTTGGCCACATACGGGTACAGGTACTGTGCATTGTTGGCAAAAGCATTGAGCATAAGCCCCCAAAGCACCGTCAACACCAGCATCACGCGCCACGATTTGCGCCGCCATGCCAACAGCAGATCTTCCTCTGTTTCGCGTTTTTCCCCTGACCCCTGGCCCCTTTCCCCTGTCCCCTGCCTGAGCCCCCATGCATGCGCGGCCACGCCGCCTAAAAGAACCATGCCGCAGAAGTAGCTTGCCGCCGGCCAATTGACCTGCGTTTTAACGCGGAATCCCAGCAGCATATAAAAAAGCCAGATCGGCAGAGAAAATGAGAGAAGAAAAACAAGCCCGCCCGGCGCGGCAGGAACAATCAGCCCTGGCCAGCGCAATGGCCGATCCGTTGATTTGCGTGTACGGCGGATTGTGGTCAGCGCCACAATCACGGCGGTGAGGATAAAAATAAACATCAGCCCGCCGGTGGCGCCGGCCTGCAAACCGACAAATTCTCCCACGCGCGCAAAGGCCTGCGCGATATTGCTTTTGGGTTCGTGGCCGCTGATGCCGCCCTGGCCGCCGATATGGCGGAACGTCACCCAGTCATGCGTGCTATTCCAGATGATAAACGGGATTTGGCTGCTGGCCATAACCAGCAGGCCGCCAACAACATGCCACGTCTTAAAGCGCCGGCGGATGCCGGCATCAAACAGGCACGCAATGGCCGCGCATATCGGCACAAAAACCGGAATCGGCTTGCATAAAATGCCGACCGCCGCGGCCAGCGCCGAAGCATAAAGCCAGCGTTTTTTCCCATCCTCAATCAATCGCCAGAGCGCATATACGCTCAGCGACCAGAACATATACATCGGCGCATCAATTGTGATGATCACCGCGCCTACGGCAAACATCGGCACCGCGGCCGAGAGAACCGTCGTCATCAGCGATGCGCGGTTGCTGTTAAAGATTCTGCGAGCAAGGGCAATGCTCATGCATCCGGAAATGACCGAAAAGACCACGGCCGCGGTACGCAGCACGGCGGCAGAGGGACCAAAACCCAAAAGCCCGGCCACTTGCGTTGCGGCCCAGTGAACCAGCGCAATGCCCGGTCCTTTTGAGTAATAACACAGATCAAGATGCTGCGACCAAAGGAAGTAATGCGACTCATCATCCGAAAGATCAAAAGCGCCGCCGCCGTAAAGCGACCAGAGATTAAAAACCGCGCCAAGAAACACCAGCCCCAGCGCCCACCAGAGCGCTTTGCGGGTTGAGGGAGAAGACTGCTGCGACGATAAGGATAATTGAGTCATAGTCAGGTGAGGATAACAGGTGGCCGGTCAGGGAGCAATCGCCACAAAGTTGAACAAGTTAAGCAGGTAAAACAAGTTAAACAAAAACAAGAAACAGAATCAATCTGCTTCTTGTTTAATTTGCTTAACTTGAATTTTGCTTGATTAACACGCATTGCCAAAACGATGCGTAAACTGCTGTGCGCCAACTTCTGTGTTAATTTCCGCCGAGAGTATTTTCCTGCGCAACGATGGCTTCGTAGATCTGCTGGCTGCTGGTGGCCGTGCGCATGACCTGGCGGAAGGCGTCAACCGTCATCAGGCGGCTGATGCGCGCCAGCGCCTGAATGTGCGGGCCGGTCTGGTCCGGAGGACTTGCCAGCAGCACGATTAAGTTCACCGGCCGGCCATCAATGGCCTCAAAATCAATCGGAGATTCAGGTTTGCCGATCGCCAGCACCAGGTGATCAACGCCATCGCACTTGCCGTGCGGAATCGCCAGGCCGTTGCCGATGCCGGTGGTGCGTGTCGCTTCGCGCTCAAGCACCGATTTAAGAAGAACGTCGGCCGATTTTAGTTCATGAGCGTCGGCCAGAACCTGTACCAATTCGGCAATGGCAGACTTTTTATCTTTGGCCGCGAGAGGAACCTTGATGTGTTCCTGCTTGAGAATGTCCGTCAGACGCATGGGATACTCCGGAAACCTGAAGCACGTCGGCTGAATAATAAAGACGAACAGTTTAGGCTTCTGCCCTCAACCCTTCAAGTAAATAAATATGCAAGATCGCAGATTTTTTACCGCAGGGCGCATTTTGACTCTGCAAAATCATGCGGAACTTCACCGCATGTTCAGGCAGTCGTTCTTTTTGTTCAGTTTTTGTATCGGCTATTCAGGGCAGCGTGATTCGTTTGCCCGGCATGCCCTTTTTCGCTTATCGTGTTGGCATGAATCAGGATATCGCCCGCATACTCGTGGACCGCTATACCATTCAGGCGCGCATTTACCAGATGGCGCAGGAAATTGCCGCATGTTATCAGTCCACTGATGATGTGGTGATGGTGCCGCTGCTGACCGGCTCAATTATTTTTGTGGCCGACCTGGTGCGTCATTTGCCTATGCGAATGAGAATTGACGTCATGGCCGTCTCAAGTTACCCCGGCACGGCCACTACTTATCAGGGGACCAAAGTCCTTTACCCGCAGGAATTTCATGTCGCCGGCAAGCAGGTGCTGGTTGTGGATGACATTCTTGATTCCGGCAAAACGCTTTCGGTGGTCTGTGAACTGCTCAAAAAATCCGGAGCGGCGTCTGTTAAAACCTGCGTGCTGCTGCGGAAAAAAATCGCGACCTCGCAATCCATGACAGCCGACTTTATTGGTTTTGACATCCCGGATGAATTTGTCGTCGGCTACGGCCTTGACTATAACCACTATTATCGCAATCTGCCGGACATCGCCGTACTGCATCCGAAAGTTTTTACAAAACCGTCATAAAAAAAATAAGCCGCGGATGATCGCAGATGCGCGCAGCGAAAATTGCTATAATGCCATCATGAAGATCACGCTCAACGGACATGAATTTGACGCCCCGGCCGGTATTTCGCTTGAGCAGCTTCTTGAGCTGCGCCGGCAAAGCGGCCACTTAAAGACCAGCGTTTTCGCGGTAGAGCGCAACAAGGAAGTCGTTCCGCGCAAACTGCTGCCAGATACCGCGCTGGCCGAAGGCGACGTTATTGAAGTTGTCGTGGCCGTCGGCGGCGGATAAAACATCATAAACCTTAAGTCATTCTTTTCTTTCTGGTTCAAAAAACGAGATCACACATGACGACGCCATCCGTAACCATTCCTCCCATTCAAATTGGCCCGTATACCTTAAACAGCCGCCTGATCGTAGGCACCGGCAAATACAGCACGCTTGAGTTGATGCAGGAATGCCACGCCGCCTCCGGCGCGGATTGCGTGACCGTGGCCGTGCGCCGCGAAAGACTTGTGGATAAAAACTCCGGCCGCAATATTCTGGAATTTATCGACAAAGAAAAATATACCCTGCTGCCGAATACCGCCGGCTGCTTCTCAGCCGATGACGCCGTGCGCGTGGCGCGCCTGGGCCGCGAAATGCTTGCCAACTCCGGCTATAAAGGCGCCGACTGGGTCAAGCTTGAAGTTCTTGGCGATGCCAAAACACTGCTGCCGGAACCCGAAGGCACGATCAGCGCGCTTAAAACGCTCGTCAAAGAAAATTTTCACGTGCTGGTATACACCAGCGATGATGTGATGCTCTGCAAAAAGCTGCGCGATTACGGCGCCTCGGCCGTCATGCCCGCAGGCTCGCCGATCGGCTCTGGCCAGGGCGTGCTGAACCCCAACAACATCCGCATCATCCTTGAGCAACTCAAGGAAACAACGCCCGATTTCCCGATCATTGTCGATGCCGGCGTCGGCATCGCCAGCGATGTGGCCCACGCCATGGAGCTTCAGGCTGATGGCGTGTTGCTCAACACCGCCATCGCCGGCGCAAAAGATCCTGTCGCAATGGCCCACGCCATGCGCCTGGCCACGCAATCCGGTTACCTTGCCGCGCGCGCGGGACGCATCGCACGCAAGCTCTACGCCACGGCCAGCTCTCCGTGGGAAGGACGCATCAACTAAAAAACGCTGAACGCTAAACGTAAAACGCTGAAGATGCAGAACACTCTGCCTTCAGCGTTTTTTTATTTCAGCGTTCAACGTTAATCGTTCAGCGTTTTTTATATCACCGCATCCGCTGCGATTTCCGGGACATCCGCCACTACCGCCGGCGTATTTTCCGGCTTGCGATCAACCCACTGCGTCAATGTCATGACGCCATGTTCAACAGTAATGTAGTGACAGGGCGTTTCGGTCCAGCAACCGCTGTTATAGTACCAAACATCTCCTTCTTCGCGCGCGGCGGCAAAGTGCGTGTGGCCGCAGGTGGCCATCTGACAACCCAAAGCGCGCGCGCGTTTGCGCGAACCATCCTCAATTTTTTTCATGCAGTGCAGAAACGTCTTGCTGCGGCGCTTGGCCAGGCGCGCCACATAATGGCGGCGATCCAGTTTTTGCAACAGCGCATACGTCATATCCGCAAGGCGCGTGATGATCGGATGATCCTCAATAAATTCATCAAACTCATCGCCATGCACGCACAAAATCCGCTTGCCGCCGCTCTCCAGAATATATTCGTCCTTTACTGTCACGCCCAGCAGATGCGAGATAATCTCCGCCGGCCCGTCATGATTGCCGGCAATCCAGATCACATCCATTTTATCCGAGAGGTGGCGAATTTCAGACAGCACGCGCCAGTGATTTTTCTTCAGGCGCCGAAAATCAATAGAATCAAAAACATCGCCGTTGATGATCAGCCGGCGCGTGCGGATGGCATCGGGACGGTCCTTCTCCTCCGCCCCGGCCAGCACGCGCGAAAGCAACTCAAGAATGCTTTTGACCTGCGAATTGTCAGAACCCAGATGCAAATCAGAAATAATCAGCGCATCAAGCATCGGCGCGCAGCCGTTGCCTGAATCTTTTTTTCCGGGAACCGGCCACGCATCGGCGGCGTCAAAAACAAATCGGCGGGTTTCCGTCAGTCGGTTGTCACTTTCGGGGGCTATCATCAACGGCATCATGCTCATATATTCTCCTGGCACTACGATAACGCCGGTGAATCAGGGTTTATGTTCGGATCATGTTAATAAAACGTAAAGACTTACAGGATGACGCAAGTGCGATTGAAAAATGATACGGATTGCCGCCAATCGCACTCCGTTGCGATTCAGCCATCACCGGCAATAATCAGAAAATCGTCCGGTTGAGTTCACATTCTGTGTTAAGTTCCGGTAAGATCTGTTTTTTCAGGCGGCCACTCGCCGCCGCGCCGCAGCGGCACATCAAACAGAGATCTTTTTCATCATGCGAGGATTCCTTATGAAAAAAACACTGGCACTTTGTTTACTTTTGGCCACGTTCGCTGGCTGCGCCGCAACCGGCACTCAGCACGAACAATCAGCCGCAGCAAAATCAGGTATTACGCAGGATGACGAAAAAAGTCCCGCCAGTGTTGCGAATATTGTCGCCAAGATGGGCAGCGACAGTTACTCGGCGCGCCAGTCGGCAATGGAGGAAATGCGCGTACTTATCGCCCGCCGCGCAAAAGAATCAGCTCTGCTTCAGGATGCGATTTATTCTTTTCAGATTGATCTTTCGCAGCAATTACAAACGCTCTCAAATAATTCCGATCCCGAATCACAGGTGCGCATCGCCGGCCTTTTTGAATTTCAATATGGCCTGACAAACTGGATTCTGGAAATGAACGCGCTGCCGGAAGCTCAGCGCAAGGAAATGACGGAATGGGGATTGCGCAGTGATCATGTGCGCATGGTTGCCGCCGCATACGGCCGCAGAACGCCCGATCGCGCCGCAGCCGCAAAGCAGCTCGGCAAAATCAAAGATCCGCAGGTTGACCTGATTCTCGCCGATTTAATCAGCGACCGAGATACTGAAGTCGCCGCGTCCGCTGTTGATGCATGCTGGGATCGTCCGCTGACGCAGGAAGTTCTTGATGCTCTGTGGACGCGCGGCATAGGCGCGCTGCAAAGACAGATCCGCCAGAACAACAATGTGCGCACCATCAACATCCGCGGACGCATGATTCAGGCTTATGAGCCAAGCTATCAGCGCGGACAGGAAATTGACCTGATTACCGATCTGCTCATTCGCTCAAAAGATCAGCGCATTACCGAAAAACTTAATTCATTCTTTGAAGATACCATGGCCAATTTGCGTGAGCGCCAGGATTATCGCTGGCGGCTGATGTCGAGCAATTACGGAGACGGCGGACGCATCCTCGTGCGCCTTTCCGAAACCTATAAACCCAAACAGGCCATGGTTTTCCTTATGCGCTCAATCAGCAGCCAGTCGCAGGACGGTTATAGCAACAACTTCAACAACGTGCAGTATCGTTACTCAAGCCGTATTGAGTCGGCCGCGGTTCTGCTGCGCCTGACGGATCAGGACCCGGAAGAATACGGCATCGTGCGCCACCCGAACATGGGCACGCGCGCCATGGTAAAAGGAAACGAAAAAGAAGAAGAAGAGATGATCAAGAAAATTCAGGCATGGTGGAAAACGCACTCAAAAGATTTCGGCCTTGAGACTGCCGCAAGCCGCCCCGCCGATGACAACTGATGCGCCGGCATTATTTCCCCGGCGGCAGTAGCTGAAGTTCCGCCACCACATCCTGACGCGGAATCACCCACTGGCGCAGCGCGTGACCCACGGGATAGCCTTTGCCCTGCGTCAGTATCGCCAGCGCGTAGGTTCGGCCCAGCGGATCAAGATACCACTTGAGTATGTAATAGCGGTTGATTGCGTCCGCATCGGTATTGAGTTCTGAACGCAGCGGAATCCACACGGAATCATCAGCAGGATCGGGATTTATCGCATCCTTCGGCCGAAGCGACATCGTAAAATAATGCTCAGCCGCATACCCGTTGCGTCGCTCAACAATCTTGGCGCGATACATGCCATCCGGCGAAATAGCCACGCTTGTGCGATAAATGCGCCAATAAAAAAATGAGTAATAGGTAATCGCCGCGGCGCTCGCAATCGCCAGCAGACATAGCAGAACCGTCAGGCGCTGATTCCTGATCTTCATGCGCTCAAGAATATCTCCTCAGGACATTCTTCGCCACATTTTTACTTGCTTTGCGTTGTTGCCGATTGCGCGCCGGGCTGTCGCTGCTGCTGCTCAATCGCCCGCTGAAAATTTTCTCCCGCTTCCTGCGGCGTTTTATACTTACCCGCCTCAATATCCGCGCCCAAACGCGTCATGGCGGTTTTGGCTTTTTTCAGCATAGTCAAAAACGGCGTGTCCGCTGGCAATGCGACATCAGTATCGTCCGGTTCCTCAATCATCTTGTCAAAATCCATCAGCCACCGGCCGCCGACTAACTTCATGTACACACTATTGATATCATCATCACCATTATCGCCGACATTCGGCTCAACGCGCGCCGAAGCGCCATCAATAGCCACCGTTGAGTTGCTGAACGCCGCGATCATCCGTTTAAATTCACGTTCAGAGCCAAATTGCTCCACCACCCCATCACCGGATTGTCCCCATCGCGCCATGGCTATTTTATTCACGCGATACGCCTCAATTCCTAAATCAACAACGGCCTCGGCCGTTTTGACCTGTGCCGGCGTGATGGTATGGCAATTAGCCAAAAAAGTTTTGCGGTCACCTTCGTGCATGGCCGAAAAAACCTTCAGTACCGCGCTGCGCACCGCCGATTCAGGACTGCTTGCCGCAGCCGGCATAGTCGTAGCGGCAGACGCATCCGCAGCTTGCGTGGCCGCGGCCTTATCCGCCAAAACAGGCCTCTGTGCGCTCATCATGACCATCAGCAACGCCAACAACCGGTATTTTTTCATCATGTATCATGCCCTCAGCAGATCAACTGCGCCGGAATTTTACCCTCATCCGCAAAGACTGACCAACAAACGGAAAACAAGCTACAATAAGGATAAAATTCTCGCTGGCGATTTTATTCAATAAAAAGGCGCTCAACACTCATGCGTATCTCATTTGTTTCCTCAGGCCACACACCGGCCGCACAATCATCCGCCGCACTCTTCAGCGCCGTTGCCGCCGCACTGCAATCCGCCGGCCATCAGGTTCATGACTCCTTGCCGGACTCCGGCGCAGATCTCCTGATACTTCCTGCTGATTCTCATACGCTTAAAGAGTTTGCCGGCTCATTATCGTCAAGCGGCCGAATCATACTGCTCAGTTCATATCGTATATATCGCGCCACGGCACAAATGCAGCAAAGCATGAGTGGCGACCCGGTAACCGCGCCGCAAGGAGAAAACGCCCCGCTGCGAACGGATACGGCTCATCCGGATGCCGATCTGGTCGCGGCCGAGACTTTCGCCCGGCAACACGCATCATCCTTGACCATTCTGCGGCTGCCGCAAATCTTTGGCCCGCAGCAAGTGCGACAATTTGGGGAGTACCTCAATAAAATGCTCGCCAAGCGGCCGGCAATTCCTCTGCATCCGGCCGTGGCAAACTGGAAATGCACCTGCGGTTACGTTGCCGATGTCGCCGCGGCCATCACCAAAGCCGCCACGGATTCGCGCGCGCTTGGCCAAATTTACAACATCGGCGAGTACCAGACGCCGACCGTTGCCGAGCGACTGCATCTTTTGGCGCGCGCCGCCGGTTATCGCGGCAAAATTCTCGTGGTCCCGGCGCGGCTGGCTCCGGCACATCTGCATCCGCACAACGTTAACTTCAGCAATGACATCATCATGGACACCGGGCGCATCCTCAGAGAACTTGGCTTTGCCGACGTCACGCCGGAAAAACAACTCTGGCAGCAAACTGTTGAGTGGGAAAAAACGGACCTTCTGCCTGATTCGCAAGCATCAATCAATAACGCCGCAGAAGACGAACTGCTGCGTAAATTCGGATTAATTAGTCGCTCATAATCAGCCGATCATCACATTATAGGCCGCAACGGTTTGTCATTCGCGACAGTGTGCATCGCAAAAAAGAGTTTCTTGTCTGTGAAAGAAGCAGCAAACCTATTTTAGCTCATGCACACTTTGGCAGATATACCGCTGCTTTTTAGGCAGATGGCAGGCCACTGCTCAACCTTAAGGCAGCCAAATCAGATTAATGTACCGTTGTGCGTATATTGTCAGATGCACGGCCAGCATGACCGCACATTGCATCCTGAAATACACATTTAACATTATTTTTGTAATAAACGCATAAAAACACCGAAATTAAGGCTATTATTTATCGCGGAGAGGCAACAAAATCCTCGCGTGTTAGTTGTAGTAAGAGAGCTGTTATGCCGAAGAAAGGTAATAATAATTTTTAGATCACGGAGTGGTCTGAAATTTGCCGAAGGAAATAGGTGCCTACAATACTCTGTTCCTCAAAAGGCAAAGGAGTGGTTATGGCTGCTATCTTAAACCCCGAAGTTGAGTCCGAATCCCAGCCGTTACAGCGCGGCGCGGCCGTTGATTATACGGCACGCCTTGCCGCTGAACTCGGCACGTCACGCAAACACGGACAGACGATCCGCGTTAAGCGCATCAGTCCGCATAATTACCGCGTTAATTACCTTGCGCCTATGAAGTCAAGCAAGGATATTAATGTTGTGTCATATACGATCGTTGACAGCAGGTTCCTGTTTGTTGATGAAGTTGACGGACAGTTGCAGATTGTTGATAAAACTCTGCCCTGACCTCCGTGTGTGATTCTGATCATTCTTAATGCGGCTTCGTCGGCATGACGAAGCCGCATTGTTTTTTGCAGTGTGATTATTTTTCAGTCGCCGGCGCGGCGTCATTTTCAGAAAGCGCATCGGCCGCATGGTCAATGGCCGCCTCAAATCCGCTTTGGGCATTCTTTAATATCACAATGGCTGTTTTGCGGACGCGTTCGCGCAGCGCCTCATCAGCCATGTATTCGGCCGGGGATTTGCCGTCAACTCGCGCCAGCATCAGCGCGCCGAGGATGGCCCCGCCATCAGACTCAACACGCGCACTGATTTCTTCCGGAACAGCATTGACGTAACTCTTGACGAAGGCATCAACGGCCATCATCCGCGCGCGCCATCCCTTGCCCAGGTAAAAAGATTTGAGCAAAAGATGGTTAACCAGCGACGCGACATCAAAAGCGGGATTACCAAAAAAGGCGACCTCAAAATCAAGCAGCGTCAGGTGAGAGAGCGGGAACTTTGCCGGTTTGCCCTCGGCCGCGTCTTCCTGCTGCTTCTGCGCGACAAGGAAAATATTTTTGGGCGTAAAATCGCCATGTATCAGGCACAACGGATCATTGAGCAGCCGGTCAATCACCCCGCCAATCACCGGAGCAAGATCCGGATGACGCTCACAAAGTGTTCTGAAATAAGGATCAATACGTTGCTGAACAAAAAATGCCGGCTCGCCATAACGCTTTTGCGCCTCAGTATGCCGCAACGTGGCCGCATGCATCATTGCCAGCAGAACGCCAGCCTGTTGCGCGGCATCAATGCTCACACCGCCGTTCATCAGGTGTGTTTTCCAGATGACGGAATCCGTCGGCACGCAGGAGATCGCAAGTACATGATTTTCCTGATCATACCACAACACTTCCGGCACGCTGCCGGCCGGGAGAATCTCCGAAAGCAACAGTGCACAGTCGCGCTCAACTTCTACGCGCGCCACATCCACAAGCCACTCATCTTTTGTGCGGAATTTGGCCAGCGGCTGCTTGATGACAAAACAGAATCCCTGGCTCATCCGTTTATCCGGAACGCCGCGCTTGATTTGCGCCGGGGATCGCAGATCCGTACCAATTTTTTCGCCCGCACCAGGATCAAAAATTTTGAGTACCACATTGGCAATGCCGCCTGAGAGCGACTGTATCAACGGTTCATCCTGCGACAACTTGCCTTGCCGGCGAAGATATTCCGTTACGTTCTGTTCATTCAGATCAATCATGCGGGAATTGTAAAAAGAACTCAGTCGAAAAAAAAGCAACGGAATTACGTTCTGCATCAGAAGTTAGCAAATATGACCAGACACAAACATATTTTCCTTGATATGGCAGGCAATATATGTTAGCATTTTGTACGGTATACCAGTTCTGTGAAAAGTTAATAGTTTTTGCCTGTTGTAGGGGATGCCTGAGAGAATCTCTTCGGTTAAGTCGGCAGATCAGCAGATAGCCAAAGAGTCATTCGGGCAGGCTCGTGGTACGCACTGCGCAGGCGGTTTTCGCGGATTGAATGTACGGGTAAAAATTACTTATCCTTCTGCGATGTTACCTGTACGCTGACAGACGCTTTATTGTTCTGAACATTGATTTCCTGGCCGGTATACTGCGTCGAAATTCGCAATGTATACGCGCCAGCCTGAGCGGGCTGCCAGTTAAAGGAAATTTCTCTTCGCGAAGCCGTCAAGTCGCGTGGTTCAGGAGTCTCCGCCAGCGTGTCAGTCAGAATTTGCTGATCAGGTAAACCCGGGCATGATGCGGTCAGCACAAGCTGAATTTGTTTTGCGGGTGCCGAACCGATATTGTGAACGATCACCCGGCCACGCACGGGCTGGCCGACACGTGGCGCGCCATCACAAACAATATCACGCGATGACACCGCGACATCCGGCAACTCACCGGGTAGCGATGGCAAAGATTCCGTTTGCTCGACCTCAATAAGACACAACTGGCCAGGCGGCAATGTGATCTGCGCATCAGAAATACGATACTGCCGATCAAAGGAGAAGGTGTTGAGTGCCTGGCCATCAGGCTTACCATCCTGATTGGCGTCCGCAAAAATCTGAAGCTGATAGCGTCCGGGAGCAAGCCGCCAGAACTGCATCGTCGCGGCCAACGGTTGCGAATCAAAATTATAGGCCCAGCAACTGATACTGCGCGAATCCTGATGGCGAACAAGTGCCGCAAACTGGCTGCCGGAGCGCGGCCAGGCAACGGCGATTGTGGGAGTTTCCGTGGGATTAATGGACGAACCGCCCATCGCCGCCAGCAGAGAGTAACATTGAAGATACAGGCGATCAGTGCCGTTGAGTTCGGTGGTCCACATGGGCAAATTGCAGCGCATATCGGCAAGTTCCTGTTCATGCGCGGCCAGCATGGCGGCGGGATCACCGGTGACCAGATAGCGGCCAAAAATAATGTCCTGTTTAGCAAGATCGTCATATTGCGTATCGCCGGTGACGAGGCGATACCAAACAGCGGAAGCAACTTCGTCATACCAGGGCATCGCGGGATATCGCTTGGTAAGCAATGCACGAACCCAGCCGATGCTGCCCGGCGCGCCGCCGGCCGGTTGACTGTAAGCCTGGCGAACCGTATTGAGATGCGCCTTAAAACCCGCCAGCAGAGAAGCATCGCCGGTCATCTGGTAAGCATCAATAATTTTACCGAGAATGAATTTGTTTTTGAATGTTTCCCACTGATAAGTTCCGCCAAGCCCCGCATCCCACCAGTTGCCGTTGGCGTCAACACTGTCATCACTGAAGCGAACGGCATTGGGAATAACGCCTGCGGGTTTGTTTGCGCCGGAGCGCAGGATATCTTCGCTCCACGAGCGCGCGTAATCAACAACAAGTTTCCTGGCTCGCGGCAGGCCCGAATACCATGCCACCATCGCCGGCGCGCGCATGGGGCGCGCATTATATTGCGTATCAAGGTGATACTGAGCATCCGGGCGAATTATTTTGGCGCCCATCCACATCGCTTTGAAGTGGCGATGCCCTGTCGACGTAACACCAGTGAGAAATTCATCCACAGTGCGCGTCGTTTCCAGTGCGCGCTCAAAAAATACCGGATTGCCGTATTGCAGCGCCAACATGACGGATACGTCGGCCGTGGTTTCGCTTGAATGCTCAACATCGCTGGGCTTTTCCTGATAGCCGTTGACGATTCTGGTGGCGGCATCGGTGTTATTCCAGATGCCATCGCACAAACGCTCAATGCCTTTAAGAATTGTTTCGTCACCGCAGAGAATGGCGGGAATGGTCCAGATTCGCAGGACTTCGCAGTCATCCTCAAAGCCGCCGCCAAGCGCGCCATCTTTGTTCTGGCGATTGGTCACCCACCACTTAATGATATATTCAACGCGTGCGCGTAATTCACGCTGACTCACGGCCCAAGCCGGAACCCCGGCCGGCGGATCAGTCAGGCCCGCTTCCTGCCCCCATGATATTTTTTCTCCGCTATACATGCGCACAAGCTGATGTTGCGGAAATAATGCGCGGATCTGCGGCATCATTTCGCTAAAACCTTTGCCGGCCATCGGCCGGTACCGGCCCTGCTGAAGATCCCACCAGTAATAAGCACGCGTTTGCGACCAAAGACGCTGCGGATATAAAATGCTCTCAGGACCAATGGCCAACCGCGCCCAGGGATAATATCGCACCTGCTGGCGAAGCAACTGAAATTCAATAGAGCGCAGGGACTTTTGGTCTGACAATGGCCCGCCCGGCAGCGCCATTGCAGCATCAAGGTTGCTCAGCGCGGTTGCGTATGCCGGTTTGCCACGCAACATTTCTGTTGCACACCAGAGCAAAAACCACTGATCTTTGCCCTGCTTAAGGATACTGGCCGCCTTATTTTGATCTCCGGCAAGCAATGCGTCTCGCAACGGCAAAAGACGCGAGTCCGTCTGAACGGCCATCACCCAGCGATAAGCATCAAGCTGCTGAAGCTCAAACATGGCGATAACATCGCCAGCCTGGCATGCGCGGCGAAGATAATATTCCGCAACACGCAACGCTTTGTTCGGATCACTATTATCAATGTGGCCCGCAGCAGCCAATGCCAGTTCGCCACGGACGCAATCGGAATCAGAACCCGGCAAACGATCAATCGCGCTGAGCGCATCAGCAAATGCGGCGTTATTGATCAAAGAGATCACAGCATCAACAGAAGCGGAAACATCTCTGCCAGCCGCGAGCTTGCCGGAACTCCATGACAAAAGTGTTGACGGCTCTGCTGCTGACTGCTGCGCCTGCGGCGGAGAAAATTCCGGCAATACCAAAGCACCTTTTTTCCACCGAATGTAGCTCACATCAAGATGAGTTCCGCCAATAAACAGATAAGGTTTATCAGATGAACGGTTGCCATCCCAGCGCGAAACCACAGGAAACATGCTTTGGGCCGGCCATGCGGAAGAATCAGCCTGCGATTCCTTACCGGTTAAAAGAAAAGCCGTCGCGCCGTGACGATCATCGTACACAATGCGCAGCGTATTCCAGTCTTGAGAAAGCGGCGTGCGAATCGCGAGTCCTTCGCTTTGCCATTCAATACATGGCCGACCGTGATCGGTTGTCAGCACAGCGCCAAAAAGCCGCGCACTTTGCAGCGCGATCATGCCTTTATCATTTTGCCCGCCGGCCCAGCGAAAACGAATCTCAAGCGTTGTGGGAGATTTTTCAGCAGGCCAGTTTTTCGCCTCACTGCTGAGCCTGATGCCGCCCCAATGATTCTGGCCGCGAATGGTTAAAATGCCATGATCCGCTGATACATGTGCGTTTTCCACGTGCCAGGCGGGAACAGACTGTTCCGGCGCAACAGCAGCATCGTACTGCCCTTCCCACCAAGATGACGGCGAAACCTGCGGCCATGCCTGCGCACACAACAGCATCACACATACACAAGCGAAATGATGGGAAATTTTTCTGAACATACCTGTCTTTCTGGTTTTTGAAGATACGGCGGATCATTCAAATTGCAGTGTTACGGCGGAAGGCATCCCGGTGCCGAAAAGCGTGATCAATTGTTGCGCAGAATCATATGTCATCTGAATAGCGGAGGAACTGATGCTTTGTGCCGCTTTTGGTGATGATATATACGCCACATCCGTCAGGTTAAGCTGCAAGGTACGACGGGACGAATCCCACTGGCCATCGCCGATTTCGGCAGCTTTGCGAAGCGTACCATCGCAATACAGCACAATCGGCCGGCCGTATGGTTTTGTGATCCACAAATGATAAGCCCAGGGCCGGCGAAAACTGTCACTGAACACGAGCCGGCCATTGCGCGATTCTATAAATGCGCCGCCGATGTTTTTGAACTCGACCGTATCAAAAACCACCATTTTGGGCGATGCGGCGGCAACATCAATCTTCCGCGCGACAGGTTCATTTTCTGTTGTAGAGCGCAGATGTTTCTGCGAATCAATCGTCAAGGAAAAAGGATCACCCTCAAAATAATTGGCCAGCACGGCCTGCGGGCCCTGATACACATGCAGTCCGTCAAAAGTCGGCAACTCAACGCCGGAAGTCTGACGGGCAATGGCCTTAAGCATCGCAAGGCGCTCTGCGCGTTCCTGCGGAACAAGACTTGCCCCCATGCGGGTAAACGCATACGCATCGGGATCATTGATCATGACCAGTTTGCCCTTGCCGATTGTGCGAATGAACAGCTGCGGGACTTCCTTGCCGGACGGCATGCGTATGCTGCCGCGCGTCTCAAGCGGTTGTGAGCCATCGGCTTCGTAAAGCGGCAGATCAATCCATTGGCGCTGCGATGCATCGCCAAGCCGTTGTTCGCATACGCCGATATTCTGCGCCTGATCAACCGCAAGCACCATCAGCCCGCGCAGG
Source organism: uncultured Phycisphaeraceae bacterium (assembly GCA_964610975.1). Lineage (GTDB taxonomy): Bacteria > Planctomycetota > Phycisphaerae > WQYP01 > WQYP01 > CAZSYN01. Next base: position 81,133 of record CAZSYN010000006.1, on the reverse strand, counting down.
TGCGTGCCGAGCATACCGATATAGCTGGTGTGGCCGGCATGCAGCGGACCATAATTTTTCTCCGGTTTGGTGCGGGTAATCAAATAGCGCAGATAAATAGCGCCGGCCGATTGAATCTGCGGAGTGACCGCGATTTTGAACTGATGATTGTTGACAGCAAACAGGAGATTGCTGGCGGGGAGATTTGTCCACTGCTGGCCATCGGCCGAATAGGCTGCCTCAACTTTCCCGCCATCATCCCACGGAACCTGCAAATCACGCACGATGATATTTTGTGCGCCGGCAGGCACTGGGAATCGGAAAATCACAGGCTCCTGGCCATACTTAATCAGCGGGCCGGTCGTGCGGGATTTTGGGAGTTTGTTGACAAGATACGGCTCAAGGTAGCTCAGGTGCCCTTTTTGATCGCCATAAATCGCAAGGATTTTGGGTGATTCCGGCGCGGGCTTAAGCCCGGCGCGGAAATAGTCAGCATTCGGAACACCGCGCAAATCACGCCCCAGCCCTGTCTGGTACGCATTAACCAGCAACGTGCCGCCTTTGCGGACATAATCCGTCAGGCGCTCATAAAGTTCACGCGACATCATGTGATCTGCATGCGGTGTAAAATAAATCGCCAACTTATAATGCGACAGATCAAGCGCATCAGGATTAAGCGTCAACGCCTGATCGCTGGTGGCATGCGAATCAAAAATCATGCCGCGAGTTGTCAGGAATGCCGGCCCGCCATTGATCCACAAAACACGGCTGGCTTTGGCGCGCTCAATACCGTTGAAGTACGAAATAAATGGCGCAAATTTCGGAAATGCTCTCCAGCGATCATCAAATTCCGCCGGCTTAGCAATTGAATCATCCGGCGACCATTCCTCATATTTTTTCCCTGCCCAGGCAGGTTTGCCGGACCAGTAGTTGACTATATTAAACTTGGCGCCCCAGTCTGTTTTGGTATCCGTATCATCATTCCAGGAACTGGCATACCACTCATAGCCGTTGATGTAGGGAATTGTGGCCGCGAGCATCATGTCCGCTTTTTTAGGATCCTGCCGCCAGTAGACATTAAATTCCGTATGCCATGCGGGTTTACCGTAAGCATTGGCCACGGCCGCGGCCATAAAGCTCATTCCCGGATCATCATAAGTATTGCGAAATAACGCGCGCACGGATGGTTGCGAAGCATAGGTTGCCAGATCCTGTTCGCCGCCATCAAGCCGGCCATTGGTGCTGGCGCACACATACAAATCATCACGCACTTGGCGCACCGCACTTGCGGCCACCTGCTGATAGCGCCTGCCCCAGATATCGCCGAGCCAAAGCCGCATAAGCCGGGCCTGCGGACCTGTGCCGAGTGTATCCCGCCAATCTTCCGTGCGCACGCCGGTAAACTTCAGCGCGGCCTGGTCAATACTGAAATTAGGATCAAAAGTTGTGACCTGCGCCCATGATTGATAGTGTGTGCTGTTGGCGGAATTAAAAGTATGCCCGTCGCCGTTGGTATCTTTATCCGGCGAGTCATCGCCGTAATACCGCATGCAAAAATTGCGAAAATCCTCAATGGCTTCCGGATTTCTTGGCGCAACCTGAACCCAGGGCTCATTTGATACCTGAATACCGCGAAAAGCCGGATTATGCGTCAATGCCGTTGCGGCCTTAACCTGCCAATCAATCACGGCGTTGCGGAATTTTTCACTATAAATATTTCCCGTACCGTGCTGAGTTGTTTTTTTGCCATCCGGGCCGATGATCATATCCTCAACACCAGAAAGCGTGTTGAGATCAACCCATCCGGGCAACTGCCACTTGACGATATTCGCGTGATTGAGCGAAAAACCGATGCCGTAATCGCAAAGAGTTTTATAAACATCCTGAAAATGCGACATCGGCACGGTCACGCCGCCGGCTGGGAGAATTTTACTCGGATCATTCCCCAAAAAACCTGAGAGCCGCACATAATTGGCGCCCTGCGCATGCAGCCATGACGCCTCATAGCGCAATTGATTCAGCGGTTTGCCGGAACCATTACGAATGCTCAATCCCCAGATGCCCCGGCCATTGATCAGGGGCACCTTGATGCCGCTCATATCTTTTTCACTGTATACCATGGGATATGGCGCACCGTTTTGAATTGATTGAATGAACTCTTCTGAAAAATAAGGTTTGCCGAGATCTTTCTGCGCCCTGGCAACAGACGGTCCCGTTGCGACAAGAGCCAGCAGATACACCACAACAAAGCGGGAGAATACAAATTTCATTTCGAGAACACCTGCTCAAAAAAGTTGACGTGCTGGCCTGCGCTCATATTGGTTTGCCCGGGACCGTATGAACTGATGGCGTTAAATAATGTTGAGTTGCTGAGAAACGGCGTAGGCGTTTTATCAGTCAGAAATACACCTGAACCATCTGTGCGCCCCACGTTCAGGCCGTTTTCGTGCGAACGCACCGTCTGGTAGTAGTTGGCAAAGATATCTGAAGTCAATGCAATAGTGCCGGCAGCATCATTGCGCCGCCACTGTGACATCTGTTCCTTGACGTGATCTGAACTATTTAAGGCATAACCATGAAAAACATACGACACTGACGGCGCGGTAGTCGTTGCACCCGTCATATACGCAATAACTTTTGTATTTGGCCACTCCGCATTGCCGCGGCCGGGGCATAGGAGTGATTTCCAGGACGGAATAAACTGCTGATCCACCATCAAACCAAAACCAATCCACTCGCTGGTGTCGCTATATTTGGTGGCGTAACTGCCCCAGGAGACCATGTAGTCCATACCGACACCGCTGTTGCGCAACAGCGTGGGGTAATAGCGGTCATGGGTTTCGGTATACATATAGGTGGCAAGGCAAACCTGCCGCACGTTTGACATACACGCCACACGGCGGGAATTTTTCCGCGCCGCGGAAAGCGACGGCAAAAGAATTGACATAAGCACCGATATGATCGCCACGACAACCAGCAATTCAATAAGGGTAAATGCACGGTTGTGATTGAATTTGCGTGTCGTAGTTGCAGAATGAATTATGCTGCTCGCCTGAACCGGAAATACGAACATGACCTCACTCCTAAGAAATTCGCACAACCGTGCATTTACCCTGACGTAAACCCTCTATCAGCATGATCTGCGGCGGCCAAGAACCATCAGCGATCCGCAAGCCAGTAATGCCACTGCGGCAGGTTCCGGCACGGCCGTGGCCATGTTGAAATTATCCACTACAATCTGCGACATAACGGTTGAGCCGCTTGAAGATTTGGCCTGATTGCGGATATCCCCATAATAGGACGATGCCTCAACCAATGCACTGGTATACGTGGCAGTCGCGGTCACAGTGCTTTGCACACCAGTCATATTGTTATTGATATCCGCACCGCCGAGATTTTCAAGTGTCAGGCTGATGCTATTAACAGCCGTATCAAGAACCATCAGCAATGCGTAGGAATCGCCTTTATTGATATCCAATTTAAGGCCGTCATTGCCCAAACGCGTTGAATTTTCCACCCCGGTATTGCTGTACCAGCGAAGCCACAGGTAATCCATTCCGCCTTCGCTGGCGATGGCTAGCTCAAAGGAGTTATTCTTGCTGCCGCTGTTATTGGGCGTAAGCCCGATCACCGGATAACCCTTTGCCAAACTGGTTGTGGGAATCGTAAACGTGCATCCCATATAAATTTTACCGGTCAACGTGGCGTCAACGGAATCCGTTGTGGCAATCTGCGTTTCCTCATAGGCGCCAGTATTACTGGTGACAATTTCGCTGAGCAATGATCCGGAACTGATGGTTGCGCTATTGGTTGCGCTTCCGGTGTCACTGACGACGCGATATGTCCATTTGCTGAGATCTGTACTGAAATTATCGCTGATAGTACTAACAGTTGCGGCGCTTACGGAAGAAATAACGCCCAGCGGCAACAACGACGCAGCCATGAGATTGCGAACAGAAAGCATATTTTTTCTCCTCGCCCACTATGGTGACATGACGCGCCGCATGGGCAGCAGACGCATCATCACTATGTGAATATACACGACAGTTTATTTACCAGGAGGCGCTTTCGCGCATCATGATTTCAACTGGCACATTGATATGAACACGGCTCACGATCTGATTTTCCTCGTGCTGCTTCATCTGGCGCAGCAGAAGATTGGCGGCCTCGGCGGCGATTGTGCCGAGATTCATGTGAACGCTCGTGAGTTTTGGCCTGATGGCCACGGCGCCGGCGCTATCGTCAAAACCCGTTACGGCAATATCATCCGGCACGCGGATTCCGCGCGACTGAAGGCCGGCGACAACACCCATTGCCAGATAGTCCGTACAGCAGCAGATGGCGTCATATTTTTCGCCGCTTGCCAGAATCTGCTCCAGAAGTTGCCGGCCGCAATTGCCGGCATCTTCAAGTGAATACGAAGGCATGCTGACGCGATAAACCCAGTGATCCGGCACATCAACACCCAGACGACGAAGCGCCCGGTAATAACCCGCCATGCGTCCTTCAACAGAACTGATGGTGGCGGCGGTTCTCACAAGCGCAATACGCTTGCGGCCCGAATGATAAAGTTTATCCACCAGCGCGGCCATGCCGCCGGCATTGTCGGCGTTAACCAGCGACATTTCTTCGGCAATGGCCGGGTCAAGACGATCAACACCGACCACATTGGGCAACATGGCGCGAATCATCCGCAGAACTTCCGGATGAGCGCCATTGGCCGGGCACATCCAGATAATGCCGTCAACGCCGTTTTTGATCATTTCGCGCAGACGGTCAAGCTCAGTGTCTGATTCATCACGATTGTTCACCAGCATGGTGCGGTATCCTTCACCATGCAGAACGTTCTCTACGTCATTGAGCATTGAGGCAAAGAAAGTATGCTCACCCCAGGGCATCACAACGCCAACACGAAAAGTCTTTGAACTGGTAACCTGATCCGGATGATGATCTATCTGAGGTTGACGGATAAATGATCCGCGTCCGCGCCGGCGCACCAAATATCCCTGCTGAGCCAGCCCCAGCAACGCCTGACGCACCGTTTGCGGAGAAAGCTTGAGCTGTTCAGCCAAATGCTGTTCCGTAGGAAACGGAACATCCGCGGCAAACTGTCCCGCATTAATTTTGCTTTTAAGCTGTCTCAAAAGCTGCTGATAGAGAGGCGTGCTGCTGTCGCGATCAATGACCAGCGGCTCAATGGGCAATGCATTTGTATCTGTTAACTGATTGGTCACAGCGGCACCTTTCTACGAAGAATTTACCTCAAAAGTGACTATAGTCAAATACATACACCATAATTTTAGGCATTTTTAGCCATTAAAACTACATAGTTTTATATTAGCTTAATTTATTAAACAAGTTACAGAATATTATATGCGGATTTATTTTTACCAAATCTGAGGTAGGCTCTAAATTTTGCTCTTTTTCAGATCCATTTTGGCATTTATTACGTAGATATGCGAGCTTTAGGCATGTCTGATTTTAATTCATCAGCAAGCGGCATAGTTGGCGCATTATTCCGATTTTGGCCGAAATGATCGCCGGTAGGCCGCAGGCGACAATCCGCGGAAATGCTTAAACTGCCGACTGAAAAAGAAGATATCCCGGTAACCGGTGGCCAGCGCCACTTCCTGAACACTTAGTTTGGTATCAAGCAGTAAAGCTTCGGCGGCCTCAATGCGCGAGCGTATGACAAAAGCCCCCGGCGCAATGCCCGCAGTCGCCATAAATGATTCATGCAAAACGGTCCGGCACATCCCTGCCAGGCGGCACATTCGCTCAATTGTCCACGATTGGTGAGGCATGGCTCGTATCTCAACCGCAAGTTTTTTGATGGCCAGTGCGTGATATTCATGCTCCTCATTTTGCTGTTTCTGCATCAATTTGATGAGAATACAGGAAAAAAGATGTTCGCTGACGGCCTGCCAATGCAGTTCAGCGCCGGCAAGCAAATCCATGTGCCCCAGCCATGATTCAATCATGCTCCGATCCGCGTTGTGATCAATCTTTGTTTGCCCCAGTGGCCGCACCAGCGCGGATACGGAAATATCAAAATGGATTCCCGTCACATCAAGCGGATCATCAGGGTCCTGATAACCGGTAACCGTTTCGCCAGGGAAAAAAATCAGGCACTGGCCACGCTCTATCAGAATGTCGCGGCCCTTGCGCTGAAGCGTGGCCCGGCCGCCATGAACAAACCAGAAATCATGATCCGCAAGCCGCAGATCGAGCACCCAGGACGGTCCGCAGCGATATCTCCGCGGCCGGGAATTGAATGTAATTGAAAAGCTTGCCGATGACATGAGACGAAAATCTCCCGATTATTACGGATAATAGTACAAATTTTTTGTTTGATAATCCATTTCCCATTTCGGGTCATGATGATATTAATAATATACATCATCACTTCTATACGGAGCCATACAGTATGTCAGAAATAAAAGATCTTCCTGCTGGCATTGCTCATTCCGCATCACTGACCGCTTTTATCCGCCGTGTGATGGCGCGCCAGGCGGCAAAGACCAACTGCGGATGGGGAGACATCCTGATTCCGCAGGGACTTGCTCTTTGTGCAAAAGAATTTGGTAATCAGGAGATGAAAAAATGGGTTGAGGCGTGGCTTGCCCATCATACTTCGGTACCTATTGATCAATCTGATTTTACGGAAGGTCATTTTCATGCCACGCACGGATTTTCGCTTAATACCTATTGCGGCGGATGGGGTGCGCCGCTTGTTCTGGGCCCGATGTATGACATGACGGGCCGCAATGATTACGCATCGCTGCTTCAGGAAACCTGCAACACAATCTTAAATCGCAGCGTGCGGCTGACGGATGGCGTCATGGCACACGGGGGGTTTGCGGTTCATACGGTATGGGTTGATACGCTTTACTATGCGGCGTCATCACTGGCCGAAGCCTATCGCATAACCAAAGAAACAAATCTGGCAAACGAAGCGGTCCGGCAATGTATTCTGCATGCGCGCTGGCTACAGGATTCCTGCACAGGATGTTTTTTTCATGACGCACATCCCGCGACAGGCCGGCGCACCAACTGGTTCTGGTCACGCGGGAATGGGTGGGTCATTCTCGCTCTTGCGGATACGCTGCGTCACGTACCGGCCAAAACCGAGGGTTACGGCAAAGTCCTTGAGATATACCGCTCACTTGTCACGGGACTATTGAGACTTCAGCATCCTTGCGGCCTCTGGCGTATCGTGCCGGAACTTTCTGAATCTCATCTCGAAACAAGCGGATCAATCATGATTGCCACGGGAATTGCGATGGGTGTGGCTGACGGATGGCTTGAAAATTCACTGGCGGCGGCAGTTCAGCGAACTCTTGAGGAACTTAAAACGTGGATTCGCCCCGACGGCGCGTTGATGGGTGCTCAGCGGCCGGCCGGCAGCGGCGGATGGGACGTGCACAAGCTTTCGCGACTTGATGAATGTGAATACGCCACCGGGCTCATGTTACGTCTGCTGGCCGAAAGCCAGCGCATGAGTCACGGCGTGGCCAGGGAGGAAATGTGATGACACCTTACGGATTGCCTTATTTTGAGCATGTTTCCGCCGATCCCGGCATCAACAGGCTTACTTATAACACATGCCGCATCCTTGATTTTGAGTTGCTGGTGCTAAAAGCCGGCCAGTCATGGCGTTATCACATTGACAATAAGGAATGCGGTTTTGATATTCTGACAGGCACGGCCGACATTCAGATCAATGAGCAGCGCTTTGAGAAAATGGGCGGAAGAAAATCCGTTTTTGATGGCCCGCCGAGCATGGTGTATTGCGGATCTGATTGTGATGTCATCATCACCGCGCAAAGCGATGTTGAAATCGGCATCGGTTCAGCGGCGGGCGCAAGCAACATAACTCCGTATGCCATCACGCCGCAAAATGCCATAACCGGCACATGGGGCAGCGGCAACACGCTGCGTCATTATCGCGCCATGATCAACAAAGAGCGCCCTAGCGAAAGACTCTGGCTGACGGAAGTTTTTGTCTCCGATGGCCGATGGGCAACCTATCCGCCGCATAAACATGAGGATGTTATCGGTGATATTTTTCAGGAGGAAATGTATTTTTATAAAGTTGAGCCTGCTTGCGGACTGGGCTTCTGCGGGCAATTTGAGGGCCAGGTTCAGGCCGACTACGCCTTTATCATCCGCAACAACACAATACATAAAATGCCGCACGGTTATCATACCGTCGCGGCGGCGCCGGGTTACCGCATATTTTATCTTGCCGTTTACGCCGGCCGTGATAAACGACACATGGCATCGCCCCATCCGGATCATGTGAATTTCAGTAAAAATAATATCCCGGAGAATCCGCTATGAGTTGCCGGAAGGACGATCATGAATTATTCCGCCTGATACGGGAGCATCTGTATACGCCCGTTGTGGGAGATCTGCTTGATGCGATCAATCTGACACATCAGTTTCTGCCTCAATCCGTTAAGCCGATGCTGCCGGAGATGGTTCTTGTTGGCAGGGCCATGCCGGTACTGCACGCGGATGTGTATGGCCAGCAGACAAAACCATTCGGACTGCTGACGGAAGCTCTTGATCAACTGCAATCAGGAGAAATTTATGTGGCATCCGGCGGCAATATGCGCTCGGCCTATTGGGGAGAACTGCTCACCGCGACCGCACGCACACGCAAAGCGGCCGGCGCGGTCATCAACGGCTATCATCGTGATACGCGCCAGGTGCTTGAGCAGAACTGGCCGGTGTTCTCGCGCGGAGGATACGCCCAGGATTCTGCCGTGCGCACGATTGTCACGGCCTTCCGTATCAGCATTGAAATTGAAGGAACACGCATTGATCCCGGCGACATCATCTTTGGCGACCGCGACGGTGTAGTCGTGATTCCCGCGCGGGTTGAAGAACAAGTTATTCAGCAAGCACTCGAAAAAGCCCGCGGTGAAAAGAAAGTACGAAAAGCAGTAGAAAACGGAATGACCGCCACCGAAGCATTCCGCGTTTTCGGTATTCTGTAATCATGTTGAGAGGCATTATCTCATGACATCACCGGATGATCTTTTTTCTCTGCATGGCAAAACAGCATTGGTGACAGGTTCTACGCGCGGCATCGGCCGGGCCATTGCCAAAAGCCTGGCACAATATGGCGCAGACATCATCGGCGCCAGCACACACGCCCGCGTAGAGAGCGAAATCGCACGCGAAATTCAGTCTCTTGGCCGACGATTTTCCTGCTATGCTTGTGATTTTGGCGATCAATCAGCAACAACGGGACTTATCAGCCGGATCAAGACAAATGAGCCGCCACTTGACATTCTGGTCATCAATGCGGGAACCATTCGTCGTCAACCAGCCGCGGAACATTCTGATGAGAACTGGGATCAGGTCATAACAGTCAATCTGCGTTCGCCATTTCAGTTAGCACGCGAATTTGGCCGCGATATGATTCTGCGCCGCTCCGGCAAAATCATTTTTATTGCATCTCTGCTGACATTTCAGGGCGGCATTCAGGTTCCGGGATACGCAGCGTCAAAAGGAGCCATCGGCCAGTTAACCAAAGCGCTCAGTAACGAATGGGCCTCTTGCGGCGTAAACGTAAACGCAATCGCTCCGGGCTATATTGAGACAGACAACACGCAACAACTGGTTGAGGATCCGGTGCGCTCGCGCCAGATTCTTGAGCGCATACCCGCCGGGCGATGGGGCCGGCCGCAGGATTTGGCCGGCGCAGCAGTTTTTCTGGCGTCCCGTGCTTCTGATTATGTTCATGGCAGCGTAATGCCGGTTGATGGCGGATGGTTGGCGCGATAGCAGAACTGTTTTACTGCTCAACTGTTATCGGAGTAATTGCCGCCAGATTTTTTCAACACCGGCCGCTGTGTGTTCAATGGTAAAAAGGTCGCGCGCGCGCTGCTGGCCGCGCAATCCCATCTGCTGAGCGGCAGGCAGGTTCTGCAAAATGCCGATGATTGCCTGCGCCATTGCGTCGGCATCGCCCGGCGGAATCAACAGGCCAGTTTCCGGATCACTGACAATTTCCGGCACGCCCCCGGCGCGCGTGGCAATCACCGGCTTACCGGCGGCCATTGCCTCAACCACAACCTGGCCAAAAGGTTCCGGAACTGGCGACGCGTGCACCAGCAACGTCATTTTGGCAATCTGCGCGGCCACATCCGCACGAAAACCGGTGAACTCAATGTGATCCGCACATGGCAGACCCGCGACATGCTCGCGAAATTTTTGCTCAAATTCTTTTTCAGCAAAAAGCGCCGCGCCGACAATCCGAAAACGCGCGCGCGGAAATTGTCGCAATACGACCTCGGCCGCGCGTACAAAAATATCCTGTCCTTTTGTGGGGCTGATTCGGCCGACAAGCCCTACTACCGGATCACCCTTTACCGGCACCTGCGGCGTAAACATATCGGCATCAACGCCGGGATAAATCACCAGATGCGGCGGCTGAGCGCCAAGTCGCAACGTTTCGGCAGTGGCTACGGAATTGGCGATCACATAATGCGGGCAATGCCGCGCGAGCGTGCGCACCAATTTGGCCGCGCTTGCCGGCATATAGTCAGCGGAAATCCGGTCATGCACATGCCAAATCAGTTTTTTACGCATGCCAAAACAGGCCAGCGAACCAAGAATATCCGCCTTAAGCGAATTGGTATGAATAATCCGCACGTTCAGTTTGCGAATGGCTGCGCGTAAGCGGCCAACGAATTTGACTGTGGCCGCAATCTGTCCGACTTTGGCCGCGCTGCCAACACCAACGGAATGCCGCTCTGTTTTAGCCACGCGCGGATCAAGTTCAAGAATATGCGTCTCAATTTTTTGCGCATGCAATTTTTCCGCCAGAGGACCATCCTCAAAGAGCAATACCACTGGGCAAAATTGTGATTTATTAACAGCGCCAATCAGACGCAGTAACGCGATCTCCGCGCCGCCGAGCGCCGCGGTGTGATCCAGAAATAATATGCGTACAGGTTCAGCCATGATCCGGAATCATAATGTAAATTGCGGGAAAAAGAATGATGCACAGCATAAAGAATTATCGTGCGCGATGCGCTGCATCCTGATAAATCTCATACATACGCTCGGCCACGCGCTGCCAGGTATATCTGGCAAGGGCATTTTGCCGGCCTATGCGGCCAAGTTGCTCGGCCGCGGCGGGATCTGAAGCAAGCTGCGTTATTGCGGCGGCAAGCGCCGAAATATCCCCTTCCGGAAAAACAAGACCGGCATTACCAATCACTTCCGGAATAGCGCCCGAACTTGAGCCGATGACCGGAACCTCGCAGGCGTGCGCCTCAATAATGACTCGGCCGAATTGTTCTTTCCAGCGCGCGGTCGTTCGCGACGGCAACACAAAACAATTCAGCGCATTAAACAGCGGCGGCAATTCTTCAAGCTTGACGCCAGGCATAAAACGCACGCGCGATTGAATCTGAAGCTTGTCAGCCAGTTCGTGCAGTGCCGGCAGAAACGGGCCATCGCCAATAAACAGCGCACTGACCTGTTGCGGACATTGCGGCAGTGCACGAAGAATATCAGCAAGACCTTTTTCTTCAATCATGCGGCCGGCGTAGCCGATCACGAATCCGCTCAGGCCAAGTTTTGCTCGGCATTGTGATTTATTCATGGGATGAAAAAGTTCAGCATCAACGGCGTTTGGCACAACGGCTGACGGTCCGGCGTAACCTTTGCGGCGCACAACATCAAGAGCTTCCTGATTACGGCCGACAACATAGGCACTGTTGCGCAACGTATATCTGCGGATTTGCTCAAAAGGCGGCGGCAGTGTTTTTTCAATATTCTGTTCAGTCTCGGAAACAATCGGTACGCCATGCAAATAACGATTGCGCAAACGAACTGTTTGCGCGGAGACAAACGCCCACGGTTCTTCCCATAAATCAATGACATCCGGCCGAAAATCAAGAAGGATTTTTTTGAGCCCGGCGTAAAAATGAAAATAAAATTGATGAGCAACCCACGGCAAGCGTACGCGGCCAATCTGATAATCCGCTTTGGGCTGCGGCGTTATGCTGGCTTTGCGCCATATGCCGTAATGACACCAGCGATCAGGAATCAACACGCGAAGCGTAATTCCGGGCATTTGGGCGAGACATTCTGATTTGGGCTGTCCTTCGGCCGGGACCTGGCATGTGTGCGAAATCAGCAACACACGCAGCGGCCGCGCGGATGCGGCTGGCGAAGATGCGGGTTGCGCCTGTGATACGTCCGAAGAACTCATGTCAGCCTCACGCTCTGATTTTCAGGTCTGATCAGGCAAAGCGCCAGCAATAATACCGCGTAAAAAGCCACAGCGGGATTCCTTACGGGGCAATCAATAGCAGCATGAATCAGCAATGCCCCGAGCCCCCATAGCAGCAACAGATTTTCCGCACGCAGTAAGGCCGCGCCCACGATGACCGAACGTATGACATACGCAAGCGCCGCCAGCGGTAAAATAGCAATCATCAATAAACCGGCAAGCCCGTGATCAACGGCCAGTTCAAGATAATCGCTTGAGGCTGCGCTGAGAATTGATATTGATTCTCCCGGATGATATTGCGGAGCAAAATACTGCCCGCGCAAATCGCTGTTTTGTATCAAAAGCCGGTACGAGCCGGGCCCGCTGCCCCACACAGGACGATCCTGAATCATATGATAGGCCGCGCGATACTGCATATAGCGCGCATACCACGGATTATTCATATCCGCATGCAGAGAACGAAATCGCTGAAGCGAAGGAGAAAATAATACGGCCGAGGCGATCACAAACAGACAAGACGCGATCACGATACAAAGTAAAACGATACGCCTTAATTTTGATGACGACATTGAGGATGCGGCATGCCGTATACGCATGATACAGAAACGCTGCCATAACATATAAATGACAAGCGGAAATGCGGCTATCATGAGCAGCGTTGCGGTGCGGGAAATATTCAGGAATTGAGCAGCGCACATGATAACAAAAGCAACACACGCACCGATACGAATGATTTTTTGACCGCTCAACGCAAGTATGCCGGAAAAACAGAGAACAATATTGAGGAAAGAGCCGGCATTACCGTGATAATCAAAAAGGCCAAAAGGAACGCCGGCGACAGCCCATGACCGGTTGCGATAATAAGATTCAAGAAGCGGCAGGTAACCACATTTCTGCAAGATTCCCGTCATACCGAAAACCGCGCCAGAAGCAACAGCGGCAAGGAGAAAACGCCGTCGCCAATTTGCGTGAGGCAGCAGAATACCAAAGCTCAGCAATGTGCCGGCAAGTCCGGTTATGAATGCGATATCAGGAAGAGCATTGCGAACATCAATTGAATGCGGCAGCCATACGACATGCGCCTGAAAAATAACGCGCGAAGATTCCGTATCATAATGGCCGGCCGGGTTGAGCAACGACACCCAGCCAATTAGCAAAAACAGTATTGCGGGAATCAGCAGATACCAGCGGAGAACCGGCCGCTCTGATTGAATCAACCATAAAACAACAGCAAGCAGCCCGATGGCGTTCAGCAGGATCATCAGGGTGAGCGTCAGGATCATCGGCCGGCAACCAAGCACAAGCGGCGTAAGCGCCAGTAAAACGCATAACGCCCACCCGATAACCGCCATCAATAATGAACAGTGTGACGGCAGTTTTGGCGCATCGGAAAAACCGGTGGCAAAAATTTCGTCAAGAGAATGTAGGTCATGCGGCCGAGTCATCACAACATGTTATCCCGTCACGCGCTGATACAAAGACAAAACATCCTGCGCCATGCGATCCGCCGTAAATTGAACGGAATATCGTTGATGTGCCGCGGAGCCCATTGCGGCGCGTAATGATGAGTCAGCCGCAAGTGTTATCAACGCATCCGCCAATTGACCGGGAGACTCAGGAGGCACAAGCAGACCGCTGCGGCCATTCTCAATGATTTCCGGCGGGCCGCCGGCATCCGTAACCACAACAGGTTTTGCCGCAGCCATTGCCTCAACAACAACAAGGCCAAAAGGTTCCGCAAGCGCCGGCAAAACAAAAATGTCACACGCGTGCATAAGCGCGGCAACATCCTGGCGGAAACCAAGAAGGCGCACATAGCGATCCGCATGTTGTGAACGCAGGAGCGAATCAATCGCATCTTTTTCCTGCCCCTGTCCGGCAATTAAACAAATTGCGCCGGGAAATTGTTCATGAATTTTTGTCATGGCATGAACCAGAGAAGGAATATCTTTTTCTTTTTCAAGACGCGCCGCACAGAAAATCATGACTTGATTCGGAGATATTCCCAGAGCATGACGCACGGCCGCGACTGATGATGTTGATTCGGCCTGAGACGCGCGTATGCCATTGTGTATCGTGATGATTTTTTCAGGAGCAGTGTCATGGCGCATCAGTGCGGCGTGGCGCACGGCATCTGATATGGCAATGGTTGCGGAGGTGTGACGATCGGCCCAGCGGTGAAGAAAGTTTGGCACCAACGCCTTAAGGCCGCGCCGCATGGCGCGCGAAGGCGTCAAAAAATGTTGAGTGGCAACAAGCTTACCACGGCCTGCGCGTGATATGGCAAGTGCGGCGGCAATATGAGTGCGCCCATTGTGCGCATGAACAAGGTTGATTTTCCCTGAACGCAAAAGTTCAGAGATAATGCGCGCGGCGGCAAAATCAACAACACCCTTTTTGGCAATCGGCACAACCGTAAATTTTTCTTCATGAGCGCGCTGAGCAAGCGCGCCAGGGTCAGGGCAGCCGATCAGCGGCGATACTCCGAAATGGCGCAATGCCGCCGCAAGATCAAGAATATGCCGCTCTGTTCCGGCGAATACATCGGAATCAGTCAGCAACAAGGGGCGTATATCTGTCATGTTTGTAATTGCCACAAAAACAGAGTTCAGTTCGCATACTTGATAAGAATTTGCTCGTATTGCGATAGTACACGATCCCAGCGATATTCTTCAACAGACAGGGAAACTGCGGCCGGCGCAGCAAACGAATGAGTCAGCATACGGCGAAGCTTATCTGCAATTTCGCAATCATCCCGCGGATCATCAAGCAAAATCCCCGTCTGATTTTCCTTCACAACAATAGCAGCGCCGGCAAGTTTGCTGGTCAGCACCGGCAGCCCGCTGGCAAGCGCCTCAACTATCACAAGACCCCAGGCCTCGTAATATGTCGGCAATACAAAATAATCCGCTGCGCAATAATAGCGCCCGACATCGGCCGAAGGGCCGGCAAAATAAACTTGTGACGAAAGCTCAAGTTTCTCGAGTTCAGCGGCGGCATCCGCCGCATTGACTCTGCCCACGATCAAAAGCTTAATATCCGGCTCATGCAGAGAAGCAAGCGCGCGCACCAGTGGGAAAAAACCTTTACGCTCAAGTTCATTGGCAACAAAAATCAAAACGCGGTCCTGCGGCCGGTATCCCAATTCCACGCGAACTTTCTCACGTTCAAGTTCGCGGCGATTAACTGAAAATTCTACCGGATTATAACCATTCGGCAATACATCAATATCGCGCCCAGGAACATCATAATGCTCAATTAACTCAGACTTGATGCGTGAGGTCAGCGCGATAAGGCGGCGGTACATCGGCCCACGATAATAATTCCGCTCATATCGCAAAATAAACGGATGAAATAAATTGAGACGCTGGCGAATTTTTCCCCGCCAGTCACGATGCGAGCGCGCAATTTTGATCCACTCCGCGTGAACAGACTGAACCCAGAGAATACCCTCCGGCGGACTGGTAACACCAAATGAGGCGTGCACGGTGCCGGGCTTGTAAAGTTCCTGATGCAAGAGCGCAGACGCACGTGAATGATACGCGGAAAGGCGTAAAATCGGGTGTCGCGCATATGACGGAATCGGAACCAGCATCTGATGAACGCGCGAATCAAGCACATTGTCATCAATTGAGGCAGCAACCGCGTACGCATCATGCTGCCGGCCGGCCAAATAATTGCAGCATTCGGCAGCCACGCGTTCAACGCCGCCGCGGCGGTTGATATCAGGAAATGTCAGGAATATATTCATGCGGGACACAACACCCATTTTATTCTGCCAGGTTAACGATACTGAATGCTATTTCCTCAACTGCATTGCGGATGATTTTCTTTGAACAAAAGTAACGGCCGTCGCCATACCGGCCGCGGCCCATGCCTGCAAAATAGGCCCGCGCGACCAGTAATGATCTACGCAACCATGAGCAAGACGGGCAATCACCAGAGCTGCGCCAAGCGCCACTGGGGAATACAGGACATGATTTCGCGGTATACGGCGGATCGTTTTTCTGACAGTTGCCAGCAGCACGCCATGCATCGCAATAAAAGAACCAAAACCAAGTATGCCGCTTTCGGCCAGCGAAATAAGGACAATATTCGTAGCGTCAACATTTTTTCGCAGGCTGATGCCGACACCCCAAACAGGACTTGAGAAAAAACGGTCGCGCGCATACTCAATAATCTCAATACGGGCGCTGATATTCTGCCTGCTGGCGTCAAAACCAGTGGCATAATCACGTTTATCCTCCGGCATGAATAACCACATGGCGGCAATCAAAGGAATCAACAAAAGTCCCAGTCGCAGCAAAATTTTATATTGCCTGCGAAAATACATAATGACCATAATCCCAGAGATGGCGGCCATCCACGCGCCACGGGAAAGAGCAAGAACAAGAACGGCGCTGATGATGGCAAGGGCAATGGCCAGCCAGCGTTTGCGTTTTTTACTCTCCGTGGCAAACCAAAGTTCCGTGGTGATAATCACTCCGGATGACATGCTTGCGCCCCAGGCGTTTTTGTGCATGCTTAAAAAACTAAAATTGGTCAGTAGCGCCGAAAGCGCAAGCAATGTCAGCACAACAACTGAAGCATCAATGATCATGCCGAATCTGCTGATATCCTTTACAAACGAGCTGAACACAACCACAGCCAGAATAAGATATATGATCATTTGCAGCATCGGCGTGAGCGCTTCGCGGTCATTGTTCATGATGCTTGAGAATATGCAAAATCCCAGATATATCAGGACCATCAGCATGAACGGAGCCGTGCGAATACGGCCGGCTGATGTGATGATAAATGCGGGCAATGCAAGGATAAGGCTGAGTTCTCCGATTGAAAAACGAACCGGCGCGCCGAACGAAATATCCTGATTGAGCGGAGCTAAGGCAAAAACCAGCATCAGGGCGACTTCCGGCCGCCAGAAACTCACGGTAATAAAAACAAGCACATAAAGAATACCGGCGAGGAGGAAATCAATTCGGGCCGCAAGCAAAATGGCAATCAGGGCCGGCACTAGCACGACAAGCACCTGCGGCCAGGGCGAAGGCGGTCTTTTCTGCTGAATCAATGCGGGCATGGGAGACCTCATACGCCAGCCTCCGGTTTAAGCAACCGCCAGCAAGTGAGCTGGCGCCAGATCAACCAGCGATGTAGCGACATTTTCTGTCGGGAAAGCGTGCGCCTGGCCGGACGAATCAGCCATGATATGGCCCAGAGAATTAAACGGAGAGAACTGCCGATAACCATGGCGATGCGAAGGAGCATCAGGCCGATAAGGCCATGATGTTTTTTTTCGTAATAATCAAGAGACTCAAAAAACGCTTTATTAATTTTTACTTTTTCGTTTTTGCCGCTTGCGCCGCCCAGATGAACAACCTGGGCCGCGGGCGTAAAATCAATGCGAAACCCTTCGTTAAGGATGCGTTTTTGCCAGTCTGATTCTTCGGCGTACATGAAAAACGTTTCGTCAAAACCACCGGTACGCTCATATACTTCGCGGCGAAGAAGCATGCACGCGCCCACGATCCAGTCGACCTCGGCCTCCTGATTATGGGCCCAACGGCGGTAGTCGCCGATCAGCGGATGGCTTGGCCACAATGCGGATAACCAGAAATTCTCAACCCATACGCGAAACGGCGAGGGATAACGATAACAGGAAATTTGCAGTGTGCCGTCCTCGTTCAGCAGGCGCGGGCCGACCACGCCTGCTTCGGGATGATGCCGTAAATGATCAAGTAAGGCAGCAATCGCGCCGGGCTTTAAGAAGGCATCCGTGTTGAGCAGAAGAATATATCGGCCGCGCGAAATCTTCATACCGCGATTATTGGCGCGGCCAAAACCAAGATTGATTGGCGAGGCGATGATTTGAATATGAGAAAACTCCGCGCGTATGGCATCAACAGAACCATCCGTTGAGGCATTATCAACAACAATAATTTCCGTTGTAATTCCGCCAAGATCAGCCATGAGCGCATGAATACAACGCAACGTCATATCGCGTGTATTGTAATTAACAAGGATCACCGACAGATCAACTGCGGCATCGTGCGGCAAAGCAATAGGAGTCATACGGCGGCCTCCGTTTGCTTGGCATCAAGCGCGACGGTGATCACTTTTTCAATATCATTCATGCGCGAAACCCATGAATGTTTTTGAGCTTCGGCGCGGCGAGCGGCCGCAAGCTGCGCATTATTTTCCTGTGCGGCGGCAAGCATCTGAATCAGGAAATCCTCCGGCGTAGCGGCAAGGCGCACCAGTTGAGGATAATCACGGAAACCGGCAACATTTGTGGAAACAATCGGCTTACCGCAAGCTAAATATTCCCATAATTTGATCGGATTAAGCGATTCGGTAAATGGGCTGACAACATGCGGCGTCAGGCAGACATCAAAAGCACGCATGTAGGAAGGCACATCCCGATATGCCACGGGACCGGTCAAAAACACATTTTTGCATTGAGCAATACGATCATGCTGCTCTGGCGTAAAATGATCCGGGCCGACCAGAACCAGTGAACCGTTTTTTAATCGCTGCGAAAGAAATTCAATCAACTTCAGATCCACGCGGTCCGGATGAATTGTGCCGGTATAGCCATAAACCGGGCGAGGCCAGTTTTCGGCGGCCTGCGGCAATGGCCCATCTTCGCGCTTTGTTGCTGAGTAGTGAGAAGAATCAACGCCATTGGGAATCAAATAAAGATTCCTGGCCAGTGTTTGCTTCATATCAAACAGACGCTGCGAACAGACGATTGTGGCATCGGCCCGCGAACAAAGCGCGGCATCCTGACGGCGAATGAGATCAACGAGCCGCGGCGATTGCGTCAACGAGAGCCAGTCATCGGTGATATCGTATATCACGGCGGAATGATCAATGCCATGAACAAGATGTTCAGCGGCGTGATCATTAATCCATAAAATCGGCCGGCTCATCTGTAATTGCTGAATGGCGGAGCGAATGTGACGCGTCAGGAGATATTCGTTTAACTTTCGTCCCACAGTCAGCGTATTGGGAGCAAGCTTCAGCGCATGAGTAACGGTAATGGAGGGAAGTTCCGGGACGACATGACTTCGCTGTGATTTAAAAACAGAGAAATCAAAACGGCGAACAGCGTAGGATACATTGATCGACAGGCCGACAAACAGAATACAGGCATCAGGATGTCGACGCGCATATTCAGCACAGATAAACTGATTTCTGCGCCAGATATGATCCCAGTTTTCGAGCGAGATAAAAACAATATCGTGATTCATATTTCTGTATTAATCATTCTGAAATAAAGAAAACCAAAAGGCAAGACGCGGCAATACCAGCTACAAAAGCATATTTTGCTCTGTTGAAAAAAGGGTATCAAGAAACTTTTGGAGCACTGGCATTAATATTCCGGAGTGAGCAACCCCAGCGTACAAGGGAAGATGCTTCAACAGACCTTTTATCTACGGAGCTAGCGCGTTTCAAAACCCTCTTTTTGGTTCACACACTCTTTGGTTTTGACGGGGTCGCGCTTATTACGATCAGGTATAGCTGTTGCCGTGACGATTTCAATAATTCGGGCGACTACCTTTTCATTGGTCAGATCCACAACGGCTTTCCGCGCATTGTCGCCAAGACGCCTGCGAAGAGCATCGTCACACATGCAGCGATCAATGGCCTCGGCAAGCACGCCGGGATCTTTGGGAGGAACAAGAAGTGCGGATTGCTCATGTTCAGCATAATCACGCGTGCCATTGACACGTGAAGTCACCACAGGCTTGCCGAGCGCCATTGCATCCAGCAGAACCAGCGGGCCGCTGGGCAATGTAGTATCGAAAAAAGCCAGAACGGCAAGTCCGCAATTGGCCATCATTTTGCGACCTTCCTCAGGGCTCTGCATCGGCAGAATCTGAATACGATCAGCAGCATGTGGCGGAATCTGCAATGAAACGTCAGTACTGAAAATCGCCTTGTAGGGAAGCATGGCAAGCGCGGCCACAAGCGTGGGCCAGTCACGATGTGCCCATCCGCTTGAATAAATGTAATCGCCATTCTGCGTAGTAACATTCCGCAAAGAACCATCGGCGGGAAATGGAACAAAATGACAGCGATCAGCCAAGACACCAAAACGCTGCTGAATAGTTTGAATGTCACCCGTGCGGATCAGCAGGTAGCCATCCAGCCAACGCAACCACTTGCCGACAATCCTAACCAAACGACTTTCACGTGGCATTAGAAGGTCATAAACATAGACTTTTGTTTGAGGGGCAAGCCAACGAAGACGGCCGATCATAAAGGCTTCTATGCCGACAGTGGAAATAACCAGGACATCGTAATGACGAGCCTGACGAATCAGTCTGAAAGATTCAACCACATGGTGCCAATATTTGCGAATACCGTGGAGCATCCAGTCTGAAGAACGTTTGGCGACGATGACTTCATGTTGGCCATACGTGGCATTTTTCGGTAAAAAAGTCGGCGCATAGGGAATCGAGATCAAAATTTTCATGGTTTGGTGACCTCGCGCACCGAATTAGCCTGAACGGAAAGTGCTCGATCATTAGGCAGTAATTTACTCTCCAATATCTGTGTATACACACTCAGTAGACGATTTCCATATTGACGTAGCGAAAGTGCGCCCTCCATTTTGCATATACCCGGTTCATACTGATAACGATTGGACGCCACACGACGAATCAAATCCGGCAGTGAAGAGGAAAGATTCCAGCACTCACCAGCATGGTACTCCAGCAGATGAGGCAACGCGCCGACTTCCGGCGTGGCGATCACGGGTGTTCCGCGTGCTGCTGATTCAAAAGCAACAAGGCCAAGCGGCTCAAAAAGAGACGGCACCAGCAGGACATCACATGCGGCGTAAAATGTGGCGGTATCCTGAACCAAGCCGACTGAATGCACGTGGCCGGCGAGTTCCTGCGGCGCGTAACCATCCGTATAGGATCCGCCAAAAAGAACCTGAATATCCTTTTGCCCGGCCAACGCGGAGAGAATGCGCTTATAGCCTTTGCGCTCCTGAAGACCACCAAGATAGCCGGCCACGATTGCGGGCGGATGATCGCCAAATATTTTTTTGCGCGCATCAGCACGCTGCTGATCCGTGGCAAGATTCAGCGGCGGAAAATCATACACCAGCACATCTTCGCGCTGGCATGGCTTATAGAGCCGATGAAATTCCGTTTTGGTCAACTCAGAATCATATAACATCCACGTATGCGGATTCCAGTTGTGATAGTAATAGTCTTCCGCATGTAAAACGCCCTGTTGCTGAAGCCGCACTATGCGGGAACGCAAATCACGGCGTTCTTCAAGACATTTGCGTTCGTATGCCGCGCGCGTAAGAAAATGGCACTGAAAAACATCACATAATGAAGCAATCTGCGGTTGATGGCCGTGAATGATATCAAATTGGCGCCCGCCAAGAGCGCGACGGATAAATGAGCGCGCCGTTACCCACTGAACAAAAAACAGGCGTGACGGCACATATAGCGGCAGCCACTCAACATGCGGCCGAAGTGACTCGTCAAGTCTTTTGGCGACAACTGTTATTTTGTATCCGGCGTCAAGCGCGATGCGAATATTCGACATCGCCACCTTGCCGATGGCATTAAACGGGCCGATGGCCTCAAAAATATGGCAGAGCGTTTTTGTCATAGGAATGATTCAACGGCAATGATATACAAAATTCATTTACTGAGGTTTATCAAGCGGAGCAAGTCCGCGAACATCATAGCGGCGAGGACGTTTTTTTTCCCGTGCAAATTGTAAATTCCACTGGGCGCGTTCAAGAAGCACAAGTTCTTTTTCGTCGCATCCTTCCTCCGGGGGTTTGCGGAAAAGATATTTGAGCCGGTACATCGCAAGCAATGTGTTATAGATGGCGTATCTCAGACGCGGGAAACGAATATGCCGATGTTCCCAGTGATAGGCAAGATAGCCGCAACTGCGGCCTTGGTTAATGGCGCGTTTTAAAAGTGAATTGCGCGTCAGGCGATCAGCCTGAAAATGATGGACAATGGCCGGACCACCAGCGCCGCGAAGGCGAAATCCGGCGGCTACGATCTGAGCGCCAAAGAGAGAATCATCACAAAACCCCAATGTTCCCGGCCCAAGTTCAATATCAAAATAAGGAATCTTTTCAATCACGCGCCGGTGAAAAGCCACGTTAACGCCGACCACACTGCCAAGATCATCGCGACGAGTAAAATCGCAATCAAGCAACCAGCTCTTATGCAGATTCGTCATCCACGAACGTTTTAAGTGATCCGCAATGGCAATACTGCCCTGAACAGCATCGGCGAAATTTTCCAGAATCGGCGATGTCATGTGCGTAATCCAGTTTTTTGGAAAAGTCACATCATCATCCGTACCAAGCAGAATATCACCAACCTGCCCCCTGAAAACACGGTTCATGCATCGTGATTTACCAGGTGACGGTTCATACATGTAACGCACCGGTATAGCAGGCAAAACAGCGTTATCAACAACTTCTCGCGTGTTATCCGTAGAACCGTTATCCACAACAATTAATTCGACATCTGCATATTCAGGTAATTGGCATTGTCCTAATGAAACAAGCGTGTGAGCAAGTGCGTCACTACGATTTTTTGTACATATTATTATACTTATTAATGTGCGCATAACACAACATCCACATTATATCCAAAATATTATCACTTAACGTTCACGATATTACGTGCGTATTTCATTATACGCCGTATAAATACTATTCAGGCATCTTGAATCATAATAGTGTCAACTATCAAAGGAAGGTTTTTATCCTCTATCTGCTTGAAGATCCCTGCGACGACCTGATCAGACGTTATTTCATTCATGCACGCGCGATTATAATCGCATGTATTCCATTGCCAGCAGGGAGCACATGGAAGATTGCTCACCAGATTAACGTTTGCGGAATAACCGGATTGCCAGGGAGATTCCCGGCCGCCGTATACGACGACGGATCTGCAATCCACCGCACGAGCCAGATGCATCAGAAAACCGACTTGCCCCACAAAAACTAAAGAATTACGAAGTATCGCCGCTGTTTGGCGTAAAGTGGTTTTACCACACAGATTCAACACATTATTCAACGGGGGGTCCGCAGATGCACCAATCTGTATAAAATTAAAGTCATTTTTTAGTTTATCCACGACCTGTTGAAAACGATCAATGTACCACTCTTTATTGAGCATGGGGAATGCTTTTGACACGCCAGAACTCATGATGGCTATCTGATTGGGCACCTTTTGTATGGTATTATTTTCAGCTTCAGTCAGATGACAATAAGGCCTGATTTCGATTTTACCTCTTACACCCACCTGGCGGCAGAGCATGGCTATAAGATGTTCATGGGGAATGAGAGAGCGATCCGTACCGGGTATCTTCCCACCGTAATTGATGCATTTAATTTTTAACCCTAAAGCATGGCTCACCCTGTGACGAATCGGAATAGTAGTTTGTATATCAGGATTGTTCTTGAATAATTCAGGGTACTTTGTGCAAACCCAGACACACTGCTTCCGCCTTTCCAATTCATGAGCCACAGCAGTACAAAGTAAGTCATCGCCCGGGGCAACACCAAAATGAAGAACCATATCAGGATATCTATAACGAGCCACAACCCAAAACAGCTCGCAAAGATCTTTTATATTTTGCTGTAATGACACTCAGATACTCCAGCATGAATGAACATGCGGTTTTGATGAATAGCGCTGATTTTATTTTGATTGTTTGCACAATAGGAAGTTATAAATCATATCATATTTTTGCGTTAATTGCTGCCAGTCAAATTGGCAGACATACTGTAAACATGCAGCCCCCATCTGTTCGCGCAAGGCTGTGTCTGTTGCCATTTTAAGAATTGCAGATGCAAATTCATCCACCTGTTCACCAGTTACCAGCAGGCCGGTTTTCCCATCAAGCACAAATTCTGGCACGCCTCCGACTCTGGCCGCGATGACTGGTTTGCCGCAAGCCATTGCCTCAAGATTGACGATGCCAAAAGGTTCATGTCGGGACGGCAGAACAAAAAACTGGCATCCGGCAAAAAGCGACGCGGCCTGAGCACGATCGGCTCTGCCAAAGAAACTGACCCGATCCTGAAGCTCAAGTTCTTTGGCCAGTGATTCAAGATCAGCACGCGAAGGCCCATCGCCAGCGAGAATCAAGTCAAGATCCGGCACGTTGTTCACAACCTTCGCCCAGGCACGCAGCAGCAGGTCAAAACCTTTTTGCGGTACATGCCGGCCAATGGCCAGGAAATAGGGTCGCCGATGCACATGTGGTTTTGCCGACTTAAAATCTGCCATGCGGATTCCGTTATAAATAACGGAACCGCGCGTACCAAATGGCTGCCCCATGAAATTTTCCGCCTCAATCAGCGTGTGCCCTGAACAGGCGGTTATGGCATCCGCATGACGCATGCAACGGCGGAAAATATCGCGGCCGATACCTTCCTGGCTGAAAATGCCGGCCGCGTCCATTGTCAGTTCCCCCTGCAAAGTAACGACGAACGGCAAGGTCATGGCCTCGGCCGCGCGCGCGGCATACAAAGCCTGTCCGCTGACGCACTGAACATGAATCACATCAATGCGATGTTCACGAAGTATGCGCTGCGTCCGGCGCTGAATCATTTTGTTTGTCAGCAGATAGCTGAGATTGGCGCGCCAATGGCCTGTGGGCACGCGAAAAGCAAGACGATAAACGGGAATATTCTCAACAAGTTCATATTCCGGCAACGTGCGCGGCCAGCAATTGGTCAGCACGACAACATGATGCCCTGCGTCAATCAGCGAATGCGCAAGCTGGCGCACAAGTTCTTCAACTCCGCCGAGACTGGGATAAAATGCACTTGCAAATAACGCAATATTCATGCCGATTTTGCCTCTGTTTTCCCAGATGCGCCGCGATATACATCTTCGTATTGTCCGCAGACGCGATCCCAACTGAAATCGCGCGAGCGCGTCAACCCGGCGTGAATGAGCCGCTCGCGTGCTGATGAATCACTGAGCAGATTGATCAACGTCTGCGCGAGTTGATTGTCTTGCGGAATCAAGCCATCCTGGCCATTGCGCGTCACTTCGCGCGCGCCGACATTGGGGCTTGCCACAACAGGCAGGCCCGAGGCCATCGCTTCAATATACGGTACGCCAAAACCTTCGTAGCTGCTGGGCAGGCAGAAGCACCACGCGCGCTGAAAAAGGTCCGTCAATTGTTCTTCGGAAACCCGGCCGGTAAATATGACGCCGTCGCCTTCAGGTTCATTATCAGGCCGGCCGCAGACGCACCAGATTTCCGCCTGCGGAATAGCCGGCCGAATTTTCTTTCGGAAAAGATCAAGCAGCATGGCGCCGCGCTTGCGGCCATGAACAGTGCCCACAAACAAAATGGCCGGCTTATCATGACGCTTTTCCGGCGCGGGCTTAAAGGCCGCCGTATTAACGCCGCAGGGAATCACATGGCGAATACCCGGAATGTAGCGGCGCGTATTTTCGGAAACGGTCACCGTATCATCCGGGAGCAGGAGGCTGTTATATTCGCATGCCGCCAGCGCGGCCATGCGCAGCCGAACCGAAAAAGACTGCGCGTGAAGCATTTCCGCAAAGCAGGAACCGTGATACGTGTGAATATGACGCGGACGTTTTTTGCCCCACAGAAACCAGTCGTCTCCGTGAGCGTTCAAAACATCGTAAGGCGTCAGGTCATACTTGCGAAGATCCCAGGCAAAGCCGAAAGTTGATAATCGTTTGCGCGCCTGAACCTGAATGCAGGTATAGCGCGCATCCTGCCCTGGCGGGCACTGGCTAAAAACCGTCACTTCGTGGCCGCGTAAGCTAAGCGCATTAGCCAGCGCATGCACCTGATAGCCCACGCCAATTTTACTGCCGCCGGGAAGATACAAAGATAACAATGCAATTTTCATAATGAGTAATCGTTGAACCATGCACGGTCAACGCCTGAAAATTCCCTTTATCCACGAAAAACATGAAGTCATCACAACGGAAGGCTTTAGCCTGAACCCGAACCAGAGTTCAGAAATGGCCGCGATAAACCGGCGTTTACGGACAAGCTGGCGCGCACAATCCACCGCCTGCCAGGCGTAGGTGCGTCCGATGTTCTTTTTGCCTGCGGCCTGCGCCCGCAATCCTTGACGATCCTGCGTGCGCCGCGCCAGCTCAGCGTTTTTATTGAGAATTGCCACGATGCAGCGATACGTATTGCGGTATTTCAGCGACTGATTCTGCGCATGAATACGATAGTGCGCCTCAATTGACGGAATAAAACCAATTTTACCAAAACGCGCCATGCGAACGGCAAGGTCATAATCCTCGGCCGGCTGACACATGGGATCAAATAACCCCAACCGCATAACCGCGGCGCGATGCATGAGCAGCGTGCTGGCGCCGGCAATTCCGGAACCCTCAAGCATCTGGTGGTAATCCTGCTGGCGGCCGAAGCCCTCAGCTTTGAACTTTCCGTCACCGTCAACAATATCAAACTGAGTATGACACATGGTCAGTGTGGAGTCCGCCTCCAGCATCGCAACCTGTCGCTGTAGTTTGGCCGGCTCCCACAGATCATCCTGATCCAGAAACGCCACATATTTTCCGGCCGCGGCGATAATACCCGCGTTGCGCGCAATGGCCTGCCCGGCGTTGCTTTGACGAATGCGACGAACTTGCGGGTGAAATTGATCAACCCAGGAAAGATCTTCAGGCGATCCGTCATCCACGACAATGGCTTCCCAGCGTGTAAACGCCTGTGCAACAACGGAATCGAGCGCGATCTTAAGATACGCGCCCGGGTTATAGGCCGGTATGACAATGGTGACTTCAGGAATATTCATTCACACACACAGCAATAGCCAGAACAAAATAGTACGGGGTTTACGGACGCTTTTTCGGGTTGCTTCCGGTTCGCACCCAATACGCAAGACCGAAGAAAAATCCCGCAGCTAAGCCGCAGAAATGGACCGCGGTTTGAATCATAGTGATAACGATTTTACCGACCGCTTTATAAATTGTCCGCCATGCCGAACGCAGGATAAATCGCCAGAGCAGACGGCTGGCCGGGCCAAAATTGGTCAAGTAAAGGACAGTCTGATTGCGCGCAACGTAAAATTTGTATCGCGTATCAAAGCGGCGCCCCTTAACCTGCGGCGCGCCGATATGATCAACCACCGCGAAAGGAGTGAACATCAGTTTATAGCCCATTTTGCGGACGCGGATGGCGATATCCGTTTCTTCACAGACTTCCGTACCGGCGTATATTTCACGCAGGCCGCCAAGTTCGCCGAGCACTTTTCTGCGCCACGACATGTTGCAGCCGATGATGTGCTCTACTTCAATGATTTTCCTAGGATCAGCGGCAAAGTTTCCCGAAATGGACCCGTCGGGAAGTATCTTGCCGATACAGTCCACGCCCTGTTTTTCTTCACCGGGTTGACGCCTGAGCGCGCGGCCGCCGACACCGCCTACCGAAAGATCGGCATAAGGTTCAAGCAATTTCGGCAGCCAATCAGGAAACACAAACGCGTCATCATCAATAAAACTGACAATATCACCTGTCGCACTGGCCAAACCAAGATTACGCGAATGACTCATGTGCCCATAACCCGCCAGGCTGCGGATATATTCAGCATGGGGATATTCCTTCATGAGTTCCCGGGTCTGGTCATTGGTGGACGCATCCACAACGATGATCTGCTGCGGACGGGGATTCTGCTGGTACAGACAGTCCAGACAGCGCCGCATGCAGTCCACGCGATTCATGGTGACGATGATGACAGATAAATTCACGTATGCTTTCCAAAAATAATAATATTCATTAACATATATTATTTTACATTTCATTATACATATATTTTTAACGCATCCATGCAGCAAGTAATAAAGCTACAATATTCTTGGAAAGATATTTTTGTGCATATAATAAAGCCATTTTAGCTCGTTCCGCAGCTTCAATAGGATTTTTTAAATCATCAATAATGACCTTAGCAAGATCATCGTCATCGCCTGAGCGAAAAAGTTTCGCAAATTTCCCATCGTGTGTAATTTCACAAAAAGGTGGTATATCAGAAACAATACATGGTATGCCCGACAACATTGCCTCTATAACAGCGATACCAAAAGCTTCTGCTCTTGCCGGGAA
Source organism: uncultured Phycisphaeraceae bacterium (assembly GCA_964610975.1). GTDB lineage: Bacteria > Planctomycetota > Phycisphaerae > WQYP01 > WQYP01 > CAZSYN01. The sequence goes on along the minus strand of CAZSYN010000006.1, from coordinate 52,758 downwards.
AATTGCAAGTGAGCAACTATTTACATAGGCAGCAAGTGAATCATTTGTTTGCGGAGGAAGAATTTCAACTAACTCATTTCCATGCGGTCCAGAATTTTGACGAATAATTTCAGAGCCCATTAAACAATCATTCCAACGGATATCCTTGCCAATGATATGAAATCTTACATCGGCAACCTTTTGAAAGACTTTTGGGGCTGCCTTTGCAAGCACATCAACACCCTTGCGTGAATCAAGGCGACCATATGTTATAGTGTGGTTTTTCTGTCGTATCAGATTTTTTACGTTGCTAATAAACGGCTTTGCAGGATTATATACTATTGTAGTAGGTGTTGATGTTTTTCCCCATCGCTCATACGTCTGCTTCAATACAGCAGAGGATGCGGCCGTTACGACTGAAGCCTTATGATACAGTAATTTTTCCTGCTGGAAAAACCAATCATTATCTAAATTTGGCGTATAAGGCTGATCTTGATGTACTGCTCCATGTAATCGGACAGCAAGCTTTGCTGTTAATTTACCAACCTCAATCATAGCACCAACGCCTGCAAATTCAGGACTTTCGATTATATCAAATCGTTTTTTTTGAGCTGCTAGCCAAACACCATGGAGAAATGCGTACTGATTTAATTTTCGGGCATCATTCTGATATTTAAAAGTGAATTGAATTGCTGAAATTAAACCCATTTCTCTACGCTTGCTCCATGCAGGCATTTGCCAAATATGTACACATTGGTGTTGAATACAGCGTGGAGCAGAAACAGAAGCAAGAGTAATGACATGAACTTCATGCCCACGAACAGCCAATTCTTCTGCTACAAGTTGCGTATAGGTTCCTATGCCACCCGGGGGGGTCTGCGGAGCATCACCGGTAAAAGGATAATTATCAGTAATAAATCCGATTTTCATTTCAACTATCCAATCTTTTCACATTGAAGCAATTATATTTATATTGCATAAAAAGTATTGAGAGAATTGTCAGTTGGAGAGATTAAAGTATAATTTATGCGGACCGGCCTCAAGTGCCATTTATCTGAACCACGCTCAAACTGAGAAGAAAAACATGACCAAAGAGGTCTATTTTTAATACATAACCATTTTTCCATAAGTGGATTCCAATTACGATCTTTTGCATGCCCCCATGTATTGAATTTGCCTCGTAATGCTATTTCATCCCGTACCCATGATAAATGTATCAGTGAATCACCAGGTGCTATAACAGTATCTGCCGATTGAACATGTGGATAATCTGCCATATTTTGCCTATTGAAACAATCAACATGATAAACACTTCCCATATGACGGCGCGCAAAATTTAATTTTGCGTACGATTTCAATGCATATGGAGCTTGACGCCCTGTGCTTATCCGCCAACCACGCCTACAAAATTCTAAGAACCAGTCTCTATTAATACGATGGGAATAACCTCTTGAGGGATAAGTTACCGCATCACGTTTTAAACGATCAGCATCCAAAATACATTTCGTAAACAATTGCGTATTTGGAATGATCTCATCAGTATCAAGCTGAATGACCCAATCGGCATCCTGCGAAGCCTCATCAAGCGCCTGTTGACGCTGATATGTTTCGCTTTCAATCGGCCTGTCAAAATATTCAGAACGTGCATAACGGCCGGGAGAGAAAACAAGTTTGTGCTGATGATCAATGGCTTTAAGCCGTCTGAGGCATTGCTCAACATCAATAGAGGCGCCGGTCCATCCGCGGCCATCGTGATCATAACTGACTACAATACGCCCCACGACGTCATAATAGGATAGCACGCTGGCTTCAATCCACGCAGGATCGGCCGCCAGAATGTATGCATTTAATTTCAAGAGTGCGCTCCGAGAGATGATGAATGATCCGTCGTCTGATATGCAAAATCAGCAAACACAAACCCCTGCGCCGTGGCTTCTTCATTGCCGGCAACCGGATACGGCAATAGCGGGATGACATCCATGCGGCAGGCTTCTTCAAATTTATCCAGAATACCCGCGCTGCAAATGAACAATTCAATGCGATACTGGCCAGGTTTAAACCACGGGGTGCGGATCACCAGTTCTCCGGTGATTCGCTCTTCCGGATCGTACCATTTCCCCACCATGCGGGAATCACATTGCGCCACCACCACGCCAACTTCATTAACGACATGGCATGACACAAAAAGCCGGCCCGCATAAGGCCGGCGCTTTTCTATAGTAAAACTGATTCGTTTTTCTTCGCCGCATTCGTAAAATTCTTTGGCCGTATGCACATCCGTAAAGCGATATTCGCCGGTGCCGGGCCTGCGGTCAGGGTTGAGATCCTGCTGTGAGGCCGTGGTAAAACTCTGCACATAGCGGGAAATGCCGCCGGCCACATCGCCGTAATAGGTACATTGGCCTTTTTCAAGATACATGGCGCGATTGCAGAGCACCTGAACGCTCTGCATGTGATGGCTGACGAACAGCACCGTGCGTCCACTGGTGGCGACGTCTTTCATTTTACCCAGACATTTGCGCTGAAATTCCGCATCACCCACGGCCAGCACTTCGTCAACAACCAGTATTTCGCTGGAAAGATGGGCCGCAACGGCAAAAGCCAGGCGAACATACATGCCGCTGCTGTATCGCTTTACCGGCGTATCAAGAAATTTTTCAACGCCGGAAAAATCGACAATGGCATCAAAATGATGATCAATTTCCTTTCGGCGCATACCCAGAATCTGGCCGTTGAGATATATATTTTCCCGGCCGGTCAATTCGGGGTGAAAACCAGTGCCAACTTCAAGCAAGGAACCGATGCGTCCGTAAAGATCAATCTGCCCGGCAGTCGGCTCGGTAATCCGGCTGAGGATTTTGAGCAGCGTGCTTTTACCTGCGCCATTGCGGCCAATGACGCCGACAACATCGCCGCGATTGACGTCAAAGCTGACATCCCGGAGCGCCCAGAAAGTTTCTTTCTGCGTCTGGCGCAGCGGATGACGCATCTTTTTAAGCAGCGTTTCGGCCAGCGTGGATTCCTGCTGATGGTTGTGAGCAATTGTATAAGATTTGCTCAATCCTTTTACTGATAACGCGATATCACTCATCTTTTCTATTTCCCACCTGAGCACGAGGAGACGATTCGGCGACTTCCTTTAATTGCGACACAAGCGTTGCGCGAACCTGCGTAAGCGACATATGCGACTGCGAATAATCGCGAACCATCCGGCTGCCGCGTTCCCAATTTTCCCGGTTGAGCCCAAAATAACGCACCGCGGAAACTATATCTTCGGCCGTCGCCACACACGCGGCCCCCTGCGGCATGACAGGCATTAACACGGACTCCGTCGCAGAATCGTGAGGCACGCATGCGATCAGCGGAAGCCCGACTGACATATAATCAACCGTCCGAGACGGAAATGAATATTTACCAAAAGCGTCCAGTTTGTCCGGGCCGCTGATCAACGCCAGATGATAAGAAGCAAGTTCTTTCCGGTAGCGTTCTTCATCATCCATAAAACCACAGTCAACACAATAATACTTAAGCGCCAACGGTATATCTTTATAGTGCGGACCTATATAGGCAACATCCAATTTAATTCCTGATTTTCGCAATAAAGGAATCGCTGCGGCAAGCATGTGACAGCCTTCAGCATAGGGCCGCCCGCTGAGTACCATCCGAAGGGATTTATCATTCTCCGGCGCAACGGCGCGGAAATCAGTGACAGGTTTGCCGATCGGCAGTTCTATAATCGGCTGATTGCTGATTTTTCTTAGTTCCTCCGTAATCGGCGGTATAAGCGATATGATTCTTGATGCATGTGAGGCCAGTTCCGCAAAGGCCCGCATGTCCGGATTGAGTCCTTCAGGATGATAAATATCGACCACATGAAGTATATACGGCACGGGCATATGTTTGAGAATGGTCTGCGCGCGCGCGGCATCATGCTCATTGGCCACGATCACATAGGCAACATCAAAAGACTTCATCTTTTTGAACAAAGATGCCAGTCTCTGCGAACGGATCTCAGTTCCTTTCCACCAGTTTAAGCCGAAAAGGCTCATACTTTTACGCAGGATGATCCGGATTCCTCTTTTGTTGTGATAATAAGGATATAGCGGATCCCTCAATAATGTTGATTCAGAAACCTCGCTGCGTGTTCCGTGCCCGATATTCCAGTAAAAATGATGGTACGAAAGCCCCTCAAGCAATTGCAGAATTTGTGCACCAGTTCCGTGACTCCTGGCAAGTTCCGTTGAAGTAATAACGGCTACGTACATATACAAACCTTCTTCGGAGACATCGCGTCGTCATGCTGCGGGTTTCCGCAAACCGGAATACCTTTCTGTAACAATGGTGCGTAACATCAAGCGCGTATTGCCTGACTCCAGGTTTTTCCCAGTCTCATGCAGGGTTGCTCAACAGCTTTGTAAAGCAGCCAGGAAAGCACCAGAAGAACCGGCAATGCAACAAAAGTAAACAGAATCTGCAACATCAGGATCTGCCGCGTGTGATTTTTAAGCAGTGGAGTCGTTAACAGTAAAAACGGCTGTTGAAGCAGATATATGCTGTACGAAATAACGCCGATCCTGGCCAGCAACCCCATCCGCCATGCGGACTTAAAAATGGACTCAGGCAGCAGTGATAAAACCACGACAAGCTCAACCGCGGCCAGCCCCCAGCATGCAATGCGAAGCGTTTCTGAATAATTCAAGCTTGAACTGAGCATCGCAACAGGCAAAATCGGAAGCATATAAACCGCAAAGCGGATTAAAAATCGGCGGCTTTGCCAGCGAACTATATCCGCAGCGATCATCCCCATCGCAAACTGCACAAACCGCGCCGGCAGCAAACCATAAATGTGCACACCCAGCAATTGATCGGACACATACCAAGTGGCCAAAGAAAACAGCAGCGCCAAAACAAGCAGATAACTGATGCGCGTTTTTCGCACAAGGAAAACCGCCAGTGGGAAAAACAGGTACAATTGCCATTCAAGCGCAAGCGACCAGAAGGACCCGTTTATGCTGCCGACAGTCGAAGAAGAAAACGTCTGAAGCAGTAAAAAATGCGTTGTGATATCAACCCAGTTAATGGGATTCGGAACGACCAATTTTTGCGTTACCGGTACCAGCGCAAGGACTATGCACAAGCTCAGCGCAACGTAATAAACCGGCAATAATCGTAAACTGCGGCGAATGAAAAACTTTTTATTTGATAATGGGTTCGGCGCGCGCGATGTCTGAATCAATGGCCAGTACAGGCAAAAACCGGACAGCACGATAAAAATATCAACACCCGCCGCTCCGGTTGATGCAAGACGCGACAAAACAGCTTCGGTGAAATTTTCAGAAAACGCCGGCCGGTAACTTGCGCACCAGTATTGCTCCACATGGCAGAAACAAACCCACAAGCAGGAAAGTCCGCGTAATGCGTCAATAAAATCAAGCCTTCGCGCCGCCGCGATAGCAGGCGAAGCCAGCGAATTCCGTGTTTGTTGCATACAGGATGCTGTTGCCAAATCAGAAGCCATCCGCAAACCCCACATCACACAATTGCCGGGTCAAATCACATCCGCAAACTTTTTTTCCATTCGCTTAAACATAAATGCGCCAAACGTCATGATGATCACAGAACAGGAAGCGGAATATAGCAGACCGGCCGAAGACAATTCCCCCTTGCCCAGCAGCGACCAGCGAAACGCCTCAAGCAGGCCCGTCAGCGGATTAAGGTAAAATATGATCTGATATTTCTCGGGGATCCTGGTCAGCGCCTCACTGGCGGAATACGCAATCGGGCTCGCATATAAAAGAATCTGCATAAATACAGGGAGAATATATTGCACATCGCGATAACTGACCGACAGCGCCGCGGCCATCATTCCGGCGCCCATCGCCATCATCATCAGCAACAACATCCACACCGGCAGCGCAAGCATGGCAGGCGTAGGTGAAATTTGAAAAACAATCATCAACACGGCCAGCATGATCAGCGCAACAGCAAAATCAACCAGCGTTGAGGGCACGCCAGAAAGAGGAAGAATCAATCGCGGGAAAAACACTTTTGAGATCAGATGCGCATTACCCAACAGGCAGCCTGATGCTTTTGTGAGCGTATTGTTGAATAAATTCCATCCGAGAAGCCCGGCATATGAAAATACGATATACGGCACGCCGCTGGCGCCTTTTAACCCGGCGACCATCCCAAAGACAAAAGAAAAAATGCCCGCGGCCATCAGCGGTTGAAGAATAACCCAGATCACGCCCAGAGCAGTCTGTTTATAGCGCAGTTTAAGATCGCGCCCGGCCAGCGTAAGAAGCAGATCGCGAAACTGCCATGTCTCCCGGAGATTCAACGCAGCCCATCCGGATGACGGACGCAACGTCATATGCGGCGTTACGTCTGCCGCACCTGATTTTTCATCAGATTTTGGCGCGTGCTGTATATGTGAATCTGTCAGGCTAGTCACTCTTATCTACTCCCTACATGCCGTTTTTGACATGCATGATTACTGTCTACAGACCGCTGTGCCAAAGCGACCAATTTTCTTCCACAAGATGGTAAAATTCATCACGAAAACGTTGCGTGGAAAACTTTTCCGCATGAGCACGGATAGCCGCCGCATCCCAATGGCGCGATTCAAAATCAGCCACGGCTTTGCAGACCTCGTCCACGCTCTGCTGCTTAAAAAACAGGCCCGTTTGTGAATCAATCACGCTTTCGCACACGCCGCCCCGGCCATAGGCAATCACCGGCGTTCCGCAGGCCTGTGCCTCAACAGGCGTAATACCGAAATCTTCCTCAGCCGCAAAGACAAATCCCTTTGCGCGCTGCATGTGATCACGCAGCACGGAGAATGGCTGATAGCCTAATAATTGCACATTCGGGCCGGCCAATTTTTGAATTTTTGCAAATTCCGGACCATCCCCAATCACAACCAATTTTCGTTCAGGCATTTTTGAGAAAGCCTGAACAATCAGGTCCATGCGTTTATAGGGGACCATCCGCGAGGCCGTCAGGAAGAAGTTTTCCTTGTCATTTTGAAGCGTAAACTGTTCAACATTGACCGGCGGGTATATGGGCCGCGAATTTCGCCGGTACGCCTTTGCCACGCGCCGGCTGACAAAATGCGAGTTTGTGACGAAAATATCAACGCCATTTGCCGAACGCACATCCCACATGCGAATGTAATGCAGCATGATCCGGGCGAGTACCGAACCTAATCCGCGCCGCAACCCGGATTCGCTTAAATACTGATGCTGAAGATCCCATGCAAAACGCACCGGCGAATGACAATAGCAAATGTGCAGTTGATCAGGCCCGGTCAGCACTCCTTTGGCCGCAACATACGAGCTTGAGATCACAATGTCGTATCCGGATACGTCAAGCTGCTCAATGGCAAGCGGCATCAGCGGCAGGTACATGCGATGTTTTTTACGAGCAAACGGCATGCGCTGAAGAAAAGACGTATGCGTCACACGATTGCCAATAAAGCCGCGCTGAGATTCTGGCAGAAAATCAAAAAGACTGAACAAATCAGCCTGAGGAAATATGTGCAGGATCTGTTCAAGAACTTTTTCCGCGCCGGCATATGTGTAAAGAAAATCATGAACCACGGCCACACGCAGAGACGAAAGATCCGCTCGCGCCGGGGATTTTTCCGCCTGCGCGTGGGTGTCAGCCATCATCTGTTGCGTGTTGATCTGCATGATACCATCAACTTTACGTAAAATTCAGAGTGACATTACTGCTTGACGCCGGCCTGCTGGCGCAATTCTTCATATCGCGCCTGAAGCGGTTTTGGCCACTGCGAAACAGCGCCTGTGATTTGCACGGCATCGCTGAGCGTAGTCATGACTTTATCACGCATACCGGCCTGCGCATATATTCCGGCGAGATTGACGCGCCATTCCGGATTGCCGGGATCAAGCTGCAACGCCGTGGTCTGACTGTCAATGGCCATTGAGTATGACTTCTTTTTGGCGCGCACATAACCCAGCGTATCCCAGTATGGTGCAGCTCGCGGATATGTTTTGACCGCGGCCGAAGCGAGATCCTCCGCCTCGGAAAGATTGCCGCCGCGATTGCTGATGACCATTGCAAGATTGTTCTGGGCCTGCGCGAGTTCCTTGTTAAGTTTGAGAGATTCGCGGTAGTAACGCTCCGCAGTGACAAGATCGCCGTTGCTTTCGGCAAGCGAACCGAGCCCCAGCATGGCCGCGGCGCGCACAAGTTCCTTCTGAGAAGAATCCTGCGCGACGGCGATCATCAAGTTAATGCTTCTTTGCAAATACTGGGTCTGTCCGAGATTCAGATAAGCCTCGGCAAGGCGAAGTTTCTCATCGCCGTCAGAAGAAATCATTTTGCCAAGATCCTCAAGCCAAACCACAGCGCGATCAATCGGGCGAAGACCGCGTGCGGCAAGGTTCATGGCCACAGCGCGCCATGATTCGGATTTTTCCGCCAGCGGCCAGAGCACACGATGCGCCTCATCAGGCCGGCCCGCGGTAACCTGTGCCCACGCGTACACTGTAATCAATCCCTGCTGCTGATCCGGTTCCTTAAGAGCCGCTGCCATTTTCGGCTTGAGTTTGCTGACCGCCTGCTCCGCATTTCCGGAAGCAAGAATCACCGATGCATCAACAATATCCGTCATCACCGATGTACTGCCGGTACGTTTGCGCCATTCTTCAGATGCGGCTTGCGCTTCTTTCCATTTCCCGATGGCAAGCCATCCGCGCATGGCAAGGTCCGGCAATTCAGAAGAACCCGGAAACTCCTGCGTCAATTCATCGGCCTTTGCGGCGCCCTGGGCAATACGGCCTGACATCATATAGGCATTAATCACCACAATCTGCGGCGCAAGCGACTGGCGGTTACGCCGCACCAACGACCAGAAACGGTCAAGCGAGGCATCATCAACCGGTTTGCCTTCCTGCGCGGTCATCAACGTCAGCAGTTCCCTGGCGGGCGCGGCATCAGCCGTGCCGTTTACCATCGTAATGACGGCCGGGCGCGTCACCGCCGATGATGACCATTTCTCAACCAGTGCCGCATCATTGGCAAGCTGCTTCACAGCCGGCGTTTCCGGCGCTGCTTTGCGAGCGGCGTTGATTGTGGCCGCGGCCTGTGCGCCATTTCCCTGATTGACATACAGCAGAATCAACTGCCGCCATGCATCAAGATTACCTGGCGCGGTTTTAATGGCCGCATTATAAAGATCAATTGCTTTGCCGGAATCGCCAAAACGCGATTCATAATCAGCAAGCAGGGCCTCGCGCGTGCCGGGGTCAAGCGTCATCGCCTTGAGCCGGGCGATAGCGCGCTGCGCCACATCTTTTTTACCGATTCCCGCAAAGAAAAGCGCCGACTGCTGAAGCGCCAGCGGATTATCACTGGCCAGCAGCCGATTATAGCCGGCCTCCGCTTTGGCAATATCTCCCTGCCGGCGATAGAGATCAGGCAACAGAATATCAGTTGCGTCAATTTCCTGATCATGCACCTGCTCAAGAATAGCCGTGGCCAGCTTCAGATTACCCTGGCGTTCCGCCAGAACGGCGGCAAGTTTCTTTTCAGACGGCTGAGCCTGGCTGTTCTGCATAACGCGCTGAAGCGCAACCGAGGATTTATCAAAAGTTTTCTGTTCCTGAAGCAGCCGCGCAAGTTCAAGCTGAATGCGCGCCGAGTTGGGCGCCACCTGCGTGGCCAGCGTCAATCGGTCAACCGCGCCGCTGATGTTGCCCTGGCGCGTGAGAATATTAGCCAGCAGCAGATGTGCCTGTGTAAGCGCCGGTTCGCTGCGTGTGACATCCTGAAGCAGATCGCGCGCTTCGGCCAGATCTTTTTCACTGGCATTGGCGACTTCCGCAATCCACTGCGCGCGGGCAAGTTTCCAGGCGGTATTATTTTCACCGGCCGCACCGCGCAGACGCTCAATCGCCATAGCGCGCGCGTTACGATCCGCCTGAACACTCGGCGCACTGATCAACCCGGCCTGCGCGCGAATATCATCCGGATACGTGTTGCTGAGCTTGACCCAGGTATCGTGCGCACGGTTGTCGCGGACCATCTCAAGCAGTGTGGCCCATGCCAGATCCCACTTGATATCGTTGGCGGCGCCTTTGCGTGATTCTTCAAATTGCCGCAGAGCCTCGGCATTTTTGCCCATCGTTAAAAGGCGGCCGGCCTGCTGAAAAGCCAGTACCGGCGTCATGCCGTGCGCTTTAAGTGACACGGCAATGCATTGATCCTCAATGCCAAAATCAAGATCGGCGCTGACGCGCATCATCTCCATCAGAGCGGCTTCGCTCATGGCCGGCTGGCGGCCGATGGCATCCCGCGCCGCGGCAAGGCCGGCATCTTTGCCTTTTATTTTGCTCAGCAGGCTGATGCGCAGCGGCTCAACGCGGTCTTCGCGCGGAAAATCACGGTGAATATCCTGCGTCAGCGTCAGCAGTTGCTGAAGTTCATGCGTAGTGGCCGACCGAAGCCCGCTGGCACGCGCACGCGCAAGAACGATCAGCGCGTTGTTATCCCGCGGCATTCTCTTGAGCGCCTGCGTCGCAAGCTCAACGGCATCCTGAGTATTATTAAAATTCGCCGCGGCCGATGACAGACGCAGCAAAGGCTCGCCCCAACTGCGCTCGCTGACAACGGCGCCGCGATAAGCGTTGATTGATTTTTGAATTTCGCTTTGCTTGAGATACGCATCGCCCAAAACCATATACAGATACGCCATTGAAGGATCGCGCTGAAGCGCGGTAATGGCCGAATCAATAATTTCGCGTGTTTTATTTTCTTCCGGAGCCAGCTCAAGAACCTGAGCGATTTCCGGGCCGCGCGCATCATTGTTTGCGCGAAGCGAAGCGATCAGTTTTTTAGCGTATTCCTCATCACCAAGCGCGCGTGCGGCAAGCGCTTTGTAGGCAATAATATCAGGCAGATTGGGATTTTTTACCGCAAGATCGCGCGCCAGTTGATATTGCCTGCGGCAATACAGATTCGCAACGCATGCCGCATCAATCTCTTCGTCGCTGAACGCTTTTTGACCGGCCGCAAGCACGTCCTGCGCGGCATCAAATTGGTCCACCATATCAAGCTGCTCTGCCAGATTGATACAGAAACGGGCATCAGGATATTGAGCGGCTTTGGCTCTCATGGCCCAGTCCGTAGACTCGGCCCGCTGGCCCATCAGCAGATAGGCCGTTGAGCGCAGAAGCATAAAGCCGGCCTGATCGGGATGTTTCTGCTGAAGATCGGCCGCGAATTTAATGATCTGCTTTTTAACAGTGTCATCCTGCGAAAGCACCGTGATGACCCGGCGTTGTATGTCATAATCATCAGGGCTGAGTTTTGCCAGTTTCTGCGCGACGGCCGAGGCTTCGCTGAATTTACGCATTTTATTCAGCGCGATCATTTTGGCATTCAGCGCATCAAGATCTGAAGGATTTGCCGAAAGCATGCTTTCTGCCTGGCGCAGAGCTTCGGTGTTGTAGTCAAGTTTCTGATACAGCTCAAGAAGTTTACGCGGATATGCGGCATCCTGGGGGCGAAGCTCCATCAGCCGACGATAAGCCAAAATAGCCTGGCCGATGTGGCGCATGCCCGGTTCGGGCCGCTTAAGACGGTTTACGGCATAAGCATCCCACGCCTCGGCATCGTCATAATATTTGGCCAGGTAATTGCCCAGTTGATCGACGGCAGTTTTGCTGTCACCCGCGCGTGCCGCGGCAAGGCCCGTTTCCCGTGAGCTGGCATAACTTTTATTCTGCACATATTTGCGGATGCCGTATGCTCCGCCGCCAAGCACCAAAGCGGCAGCAAGGATGCCCATCAAGACGAACAGCCGTTTCTTTGTTTTGGCTCTTACTTTCTTCACCCGATGACTCCACGTATGATGACTTTGATTGTTTCTGCAAGAATTTTCAGATCAGTCCACCAGCCGGCGTTTTCCACATACTCAATATCAAATTTGATCCACTCTTGAAAATCACGCCCGGCGCGGCGCGTGCGGTTGACCTGCCAAAGGCCGGTGATTCCCGGCCGCACGCTCAGGCGCGCTTCACGCCAGGGCGGGCAATACTGGTTTTCCTTATGAGGACTGGGCCTGGGCCCGACAATACTCATGTCTCCCAGCAGAACATTCCAGAATTGAGGAATCTCATCAATGTTCAGTTTACGTATGATTTTGCCCACGCGCGTGAGACGCGGGTCATCCTTCATAAAGAACTGCGGGCCGTCAGCCTGATTCTGCATGGCAAGCTGCTTTTTAATTTCGTCGGCATCCTTGCGCATGGAGCGGAATTTCAGGCAGCCAAATTCTCGCCCGCCCAGGGTTTCGCGCGTATGGGCGAAGAAAAACGGCCGGCCGTCTTCCCAGAAAATAGCCAGCATCACCGGAATATACAAAGGAAGCGTGATGATAATGCCCACCAGTGCAAAGACAATATCAAATAGCCGCTTGGTGATCTGGTAAAACGATGAGGTCTTTTTCGGAGTCACGCGGCGCGTAAATTGCTCGGCGGGCTCAATTTTAGCCCACTCAAGCACGTCAATCGTCGGCCGGGACGACGTATCATCCCACAACGTCGCCGGGCCCAGCACGCCGGGCTCATTTTTCAGCGATCTTCCCGCGCCGATCCACGCAGGGCCGACAAATTTGGTTTGCTCATCAACCTCGGCATTTTCGTAACGCCATACGCCCGGACGCACCGGCACAATTCCCGCTATGGTGGCCGAAGGATCAGCCCATTGCTGAATCAATTCTTTGAGGAACGCATTGACATCCGAATCATCATCACGGTCAAAAATCCACGCGCGCTGTGCCAGCACATCACGAAAATGTTCTTTGACCTGCCGTTTGAGTTTCTGCCATGATTTGGGCGTATCATCGCAGGCCTGCCACAAACGCGCGACAGCTTTATCCGACGTAAACGCCACGCGGCTCATGCGCCGGTCGCGTCCGCCGTATCGGCGCGAATAGCGGATAAAACGATGATCCGAATCAACCACGACGGATTCGCGATATCCCACTTCGCGGCGATTCTGGAGTCGCACGGTCAGCAGGTCCGGCCGAAGCCACGCCATGCGTTCAACCACATCCAAAAGACGCATGATCACCAGCGTCTGGCGCTCAGTGAGCAGATAAAGTTCGGCATCTTCAACGATGGTTGATCTCTCTCCCGGACGCACAACCTGCACGCCGCGGCTGGCCCAGAAGCGATCGTGCAATTGCATCGGATCAAGACCCCATATCGTCGGCACGCCCTGCGCAGAAGCCTCTTCCTGCGGTCTGATTTGTTCCTGTTGGCTGGTCACGATTTTTTCCCACTCCTTGATTCAGGAGGTGTTTTTTCATTTGATCCGCTGTAGGCCGCCACGGCCGAGGCCACAGGACCGAGCCGTTCGGAAGCATCCGTTGTTTCCTGGCTAACGCCCGTCCCCGGCGCGGTAGCGCGCACGGAAGTGGTGTACCCGTAACCGTAATTCATAAAATCAGACGTGCTGGCGCGATTAAATACCAATCCCGCCACGCGCGCGCCGATTGACGCCAGATGGTCCATTGCGCGCTCGGCAAGGCCGCGTTGTTCCCCGCGCGAAACCGCAAGCACCACGCCATCAACCTGGCTTGCTGCGATTGATGCTTCAAGACTGCCGAGAATCGGGCCGGTATCAATCAGAATCGTATCAAATTGTTTGCGGGCCTGTTCAACGATCCGCGCCATGGCCGTAGGCGAGAGCCTCGCCACGTGCTGCGCGCGCGTTGAGCCCAGAGGAAGAATGCTCAGCCCCGGAATGCCGGTTTCCGTCAGGCATGTCTCAAGCGGCTCGCCATTGATGGCATCAAGCAGGCCGACGGAAATTTCCTGCTGCAATTTCAGCGCGACAGTCAGTTCTTCAGGCGTCACATATTTAAGTTCTATCAGAACTTCGCCCAGTTTCTGCCCGGTGTTGCGCGTGCGTTGCAGCGCGTATTCAAGCTGTTCATGCGTGATGATGCCTTCTTTTTCAAGGATCACGCCGATCTTCCGGCGGATGATGGCGTCAACACGCGTGGTCAGCCCGGCCCCGATGACATCGCAATCAATCAGCAGTGTGCGCGAACCTGCCGCCGCATACGATAACCCCATCGCAAGGCACAGGCTTGTTTTGCCGTCACCTGCCGACGGACTTGTCACCACAAAAGCCTGGCGCGCCGGAATATCCGGCGAAACCTGAAGCAATGTGCGGATCTGATGCACGCAGTGCGCGGCAATCGCGGCATGCTCCGGATCGCTCAGATCATTGGGCAGACTTGGCAACACGCCGAGCATGCGCGTCACGTGCCGCACATTGTACTGAGCATCCTCAAAGCTGCGGAAACGCTTATCAAAAAAGCCTATGATCAAAAACACTCCGAAACCCAGCACAAACCCGGCAAATCCGCCGCCGGCCGCATACGCCACTCGCTTATCCGCGGCCACTGTGGGGCGATCACCCGTGCTCAGCACGCGCACACGGTTGCTGGCCATTGATTCAACATTCAACTGTTCAATCTTTTTACGCGTGGCATCAAGCAGCGAGCGTTTATCGTCAAGATCCATCTGTAATTGCTTAATCTGCTGGTCGCGGCGGCCGAGATCCGTAGCCTCAATGCGTGCCTGTTCGTAACGCTTGAGTTCCTTTGCCTCAATATCCTTCAGATCCTGAAGTGAAGCGGTAGGCGCAATCTCATCAGTGGACAGGGTGCCGGCAAGAGTGATGCGCTGATCAATCTGAATCTGCATCGCATCAATCTCTTCCTGTTTGGCTTTGACGGAAGGATGATTGTCGCCAAAACCCTTGTTCTTGCGAAGATAGGCCATTTCGCCTTCAAGGCGCTGCAATTCATTAAAATATCCGCGCGCAACAGGATCGCCGTTGCGGATGAGATCCTGAATAGTCGCAAGCTTGCTGGTTGCCGCCTGCGTAGCCGCCGGCTTAAGTCCCTGCGCCAGCGTCACGCGGTGCACGGCCGCGCGCCAGTCGCGCTCTGCGTCATTTAATTGCTTCATCTTGAAGCGATACTGCTCCTCAAGCACGTCAACGCCAAGTTCACCGGCCACGCCGTTGATGCGATCCTGAATACCGCGTATTTCGCCGGCGTATTTTTCACGCAACTGCTCAAGCGAACGCATGCGCTCTGAATCAGAAGAGAACATGTCGCTGTTGCCGTATAATTCAAAATAAGCCTCAATGACCGAACGCGTTCCCTTCATGGACGCATCCGGCGCCGGATCATAAAAGATCACATTGATAAATTCGCCCTTGCGCGTGACGATAAGACTTTTGGCAAAAGTCTGTATTTCCTGCTGAGTTGTGCCGCGGCCGAGTTGTTTCCACAAATCACTGCTCATGGCCGCATCAATCACGCGCTGGCTTGTCAAAAATGTGACCTGCGTGTCCATGAATGAATCATACATGGTCATTTGGCCGCTTTTTTCAGTTCCCTGAAAAAGCAGTGTCGGCACAAATGAGCGCACCTGAATCACGCCGAGACTCTGCCACATCGGCTTTGTTGAATAATATCCCAGCGGCGCAAGGACGCCCGCCAGCACAACTGCCAGCAGAATCGCCCAAAGGTAACGTCCGCTGAGCAACTGGTGAATCGTCGCCAGCGGACTGCGTGCGTTATCCTGTTCGGCGGCCGCGCCCATTCCCAGGCCGTTATTGCCGCCGTTGTAAAAATCAAGCGCGGTTACTTCATGATTGCCTGATATCGGGTGTGTCATTGTCCGCTCCCACTTCTGATTGCTTCAATCAGCGGCAAATAAGCCTGCACAAACTGCTCATATACACGCTCATGCAGTTCCTGCGGCCATTCTCCCCAGAAGACCACCTGAATCTGCCCGCCGCCGAGGTATCGCCGCTCGTAAGATTGCGACCAGCGATTGAACTGCACCATATCACGCGGAAACTCTGTGCCGGGCATCATCAGGATGTTATCCACAAGCAGATGATCCGTGCGCAGGTGATCGCGCATCATGTCAAATTCGTATTCCATTCCCTGGAGTATTTTGCCGCCGATATCCCAGTCGCGCGTCTGTTCAAGCGATAGCCGCCATCCGTTTGCCGGATAGCAGTTTTTGGGATAGTGCCCCGCCAGATCGCGGCTGTCTTTGCACTGTACAAAAAGCACGTTGACGACGCGCTCGCGATCCTGATTGTAGTATCGCTTGCTGATAAGCACGTTGGGCTTAAGCAATGCCTGCGCCTGCATGGGCACTTCAACATCCTGGCCGACCCATTCGCCGATCTGCGAAACATTCAGCGCCTGCGCCACCGAAAGCACGCGGCGATGATACGGTTCCGCATCGGCCGGCGTGGGACGCGCCCAGCTTATCACCTGAAAAATCATCAGCGCGACAATGCTCAGCAGCGGCGCGACGAAATTGATGATACTTCTGCTTTGTTTTCTCATAACTTATGCCACGCCCGTCTTACAGGTACGCCACGGTATACCGCGCCACCGGAACAAGCGCCCAACGCAAAGCCTTGATCACCACCCACAACAGGATAAACCCGACAAAAGGCATGACCCACCCGCCGAGCTGATGAAAATAAAGGTCAGCCGTTTCGCGGTTGAGATAACCAAAAGCCCACACCGTCGGGATAAGCCGGATGATATTGCACACAATCGCCGAAACCGGGCTCAGCGCCACAATCACCAGGCGCACCCAGTTGCGCAGCGGCGAGGAAAACGCAAAAAGATAACTCACCAGCACAAGCATAAAGACCATGCGCAGGCCATTGCAGGCCTCGGCAATCGTGATCGGATTTCCGTTGACGCTCAGGACATTGCCGGAACGCGTGACCGCCACGCCGAAAGTCTCAAGGAGATTCTGCGTAACCACCGCGGTAACAGTCTGAAGCGGCATTGAGATTGACTGGCGGATGGTCTGCGGCACGGGAATCAACAGCAATAACACGGCAAACGCGGGAAAGAATGACGCCAGCACGCGCCGGCCCACCATTGTCAGGATGCTGCCGACCACCATTGTCACTGCGCCAAAATGCTGTACGGCCTGCATGCCGCCTTTTTCATAGCCCCACATCATGATCACGCCGCCGGCAATGATCACGGCCGGCCCCCACAGGCTGCATTCCGGCTCAATGCGCCGGATACGCCAACGCCGCGCCCACACCAGCCACAGCGCGACAATAGGAACCAGAAAAATATGGCTGGCTTCCTCATCATTATATGCAATATTGAATATATCTCTCCACGCATCCCACCCCACGGCAACGCTCATGGCCATGAGGGCAAAGAGCCCGATGAAAAACGGAGCTGACCAGCTGCGGCGTAAAAGCATGTCCTGAATTTTCATGACTTGGCTCCTCTGCCGCCGGCCGAAACAACTTCATCCACGATCATTTCGCCGCGCCTGACGCGCGCGCCGGCGCAGACCACGCTGCGCACCAGAACCGCGCCCGCCTCAACAGTCGCCCCGGCAAGCACCACGCTGTCATAAATGCTCGCATCAGACGAAACATTGCTGCCAGGTTCAACAAGATTAAAACTCGGCCGCCACTGTTCGGCATACGGCCATTGGCTGGTAGGCATTCCCTCTGCGCGCATCTGCAAGCCGCGCAGCACGCTGATATAATCCGCAAGCGTCCGGATGCCGCATGTATCGGCTACTTCCTGAAGCGCCACGACATCGCCGCGCTTGGCGATATCAGGCAGCGCCTGTTCCTTAAAATCAACAAAACCGACATCAGGCAGGCTGCGTAATATCCCGACCCGCAACAGCATTACCCCTGACGGCGATTCATCCTGGTTGGCCATCAGCACAACGTCCGCGGAAACTCGCGCCATCTGCTGGGCGATCTGCCAGAGAGGATGCGTCATCACCAGTGCCGCATTGGCCACCAGCACCGTGTCGGCCTCGCCGTATTCGGCCGTCACATCCCGCAACACGCCGGCCGTACCGCGATATTCTTCGGGATCACGCTCAATGCTGACTCCGGATTTCTGTAGCGCCTCGGAATTTTTCGGTATTTTTGATTCTGCATTCACCAGCACGCGCATCGGCAAATTTCCGGCACCGATGTGTTGAGCCAGTTCAGCAACCTGATCACACCACAAATCAAGCACAGACTTGCCCGCGCTCAGCGGCAAATCAAGCACGGATCTTCCGATCGCAGAACCCAGTCCGGCCGAACTCAACAGGCCGCCAAGCAAAATGACGGCGCGAAGCTGACCGCTCCGGCACCCTTCGGGCCCCAGAGTCAATTTTATCTGCGACTGATCAAGCGTTTTGTTCGACTCAGTCATGACCATTTAATTTTCCCACATCCCTGTCGTAACCCCACTCGCGTACCTGGTCAACCCGTCCCGAGTTCCCCACATCAGGTATGCGATCATCTCTGTCTGCTATGAGTATCGTAGCCGCCAATGAGCCTTATTTTTCCCGGAAATCCACTTTTTCATGCCGACTCAAACGAGCAATAAATCCTGAATTTCACAGAGGTTCAGGCTTTTTGTACACAATGTCGCACATCATCTGCCGCAGTATCAGCCACAGATCAATCTGATCAACCAGCTATCGTCCCAACATCGCCCGCAAAGCCCGATAATCTGGTTCAGACAAGGCTCCGCCCACGTCAACTGAACACAGATTGTGCGCAGCGACACCATGCCCGTTAAAAGCCCCCCTTATATCGGGGACATTTTTCACCCTCAATTTATCGGTTCAATGAGCTCCAGTAATGAGCCGTCAATTTCAACACTCGTTGCCTGGCCCAAAACCTCAATTTTAAGGATCAGCCGATCTTTCTTCGCACGATCCTCAATGACCCCACGTATGCCGCGCAGCGGACCGCCGACAACTTCTACCGCATACCCCACTTTCAGATAGGGAAACGGTACCAGATCCGGCTCATGTTCAAGTGCGCAGCTTAAGTTCTTCAATTCATGTTCAAGCTTTGCCTGATCAACAACCTCAATAACACTGGCTACCCGGCGGGTACGATCCGCCTCAAAAAGCTCATCCCGCGTGCCCAGCAGAAACATATATCCCGGGAATAACGGAAGAGTTACGACCTCTTTGCGGCGGCCATATGTGCGTGTTTTTTTAACCAAAGGCAGGAAATAACGAATATTGCGTGCGGCCAGTACTTCCGCCAACGCTTTTTCCTGGCGGCTCATGGTGCGAAGAACATGCCACTGTAGCCCCAGGCTCGCTGGCCTCGGCTCCCACAAGGACAAGTCCTCACACACCACACTCTGCATTTTTTCCTCAATACCCTTTTGGCCATTGCCTGTCGATTGCAGCAGGCCTCACCCCAACTAATCTGCGCATACTATACCGCACGAACGGATCTAAAAACAACGCGAAAAGATTAAAGTTTCAATTATAAATCAAGTGAACAGAAGACCTTCCGCTCGGCTGTCATTTTCTCTTTTAGTACGATTTATGCGCAAAATCAGCCTGTAAAAAAGAAAAGGAGGAATGCTGACGCATTCCTCCTTCACATTTTTTTAATCTATTAGCAGTTTCCGAAAGCTCAGGCCTTCAGAGCGCGGCGACGAAGCGCACGCATGGCGCCCATGCTGCCCAGAAGCGACAGACCGCCCCAAGCTGCGGCCGGAAGCGGAACAGATGACGTGCCAGGTTCGCTGGCCGAAATCGTACCACCGATACCCTGTGATGAGAACACCAGATAACCATCACCGTCTATAGTGGTCGCAATTGCTGTAGAAGTCCAGTTAAAACCAAAGCTACCCGGTGCAGTGTATAGCCCAAGGAAGCTTGGATCACCGCTAAAGCTGGTGACAATGCCTTCGATATAAACATTGCCTGATCCACCTACGGTAATGATCGCACCACCAAAGGAAACCGTCGCTTCCGTCAGAATAGTTGAAGATGACGAAGTGATGGTGATTGAACCGGCATTCAACGTCTGGGTATAGCCGCCGTAGCTTGGCGTAGCTGTGCCCGCGGCCGTAAAGCCACTAAAGCTAAACGTGGTGCCACCATGGTCGCCCAAACCATTCTGGCCGGTCAGATCAATGGTAGCACTGGAGCTAAAGCCAGTGGTGTTACTCCATGACAAACCGCCTGTGCTTGAGTTAAATGTGTAAATTGACGTCGCATTCGCTGCGGTCGTAGCGGCTGCGATTAAAGCAGCACCAGTCAACGCAAGAAGTTTCCCACTTACCATAAATCTTCTTCTCCTAACAGGGGCAGTCCCCACTTAACTTGCTCCCGAGGTGACATACCGTATGTCACCTGATTTGCATTTCTTTTCACACACGAACATCGTGATGATTCACGGTGATACATCTTCAATGGTGTCGTACCGAAAATCCCCACAACTACGGAAGCCGATATTTATAATACAAGTACAGGCAGGTGATTCAATCATAAAATGAACTCATTTTCTGCTAATTTACTACCATTATAAGACCGGAAAATCCTTTATTTTGGGCCAAAACCAGCATTTTTGTCGCACTCCTCATCAGGTAATTATCAGACGCAGCATGACGATTCTCTACATAAGTCACGCACATCAACACTCTTATAAATAAAGTCCAAAATTGTCGTTTTTATTATTGGCCACCCGTATAACATGCAATAATTTCAATGTGTTAATAGTTTACGAGTTCAAGCGTATGTAAAAATAGGTAACTCCCGCACAAAAACTACATCCTATAATGTGATGATCATCCGCCACATTTTGAATAGCGCCAAATAGCGTCAAAACCGGAATAAACAGGGATAAAACAAAACTACTATTGTATTCATTTACTCATTTTTATTATTCAATATTATTATCAAAAAGAAAGGCCGCCATGTTACATGGCGGCCGCAAAGAGTGCTCAATTGTTTTCAGATCAGGCCATCTTCATGATGGCATTGAAGTTGGCCGTCATCTGGGCGTATGTCAGCAACACGATTCCGTCGCTGGCGTTGCCGTCAGAACCCGCGCCATCAAAACCCCACGGGTTACGCAGCATGAAGAGGATTTCGCCCGAGCTGCTGGTTGTGGTGCCGACGATGCTGTAAGCATGGCTGCCAATCAGAGGAGCGCCGGATTTAATGCTGCCACTCGTCGCCACAACAAGGCCGATACCCGAGGAGAGCGCGGACTGTACAGATGCGCTCAGTGCCGCGGCGCTTCCGGATGACACAGCCATATACGAGAGGCTGTAGCCCAGGTCGCGTGCGGTTGAGGCCGGGTCGCCGTAATTCAGCGAGCTGTAGCTGTTGCCGCCATTACGGAAGAAAGCATATGCTTTTTCAATCACCAGCGACCACACGCCGCTCTCAGAACCGATGCCTGATCCGCCGCCGAAGTCGCCGTCAACGCGAACGTAAGTGCTCACACCGTTGCGCTTGAACTGCACGGCATAGGTGCCGTCGCCAAGATCCACGACGCTCTCCATGAGTTTAGCCGGGGACTCCTGTGCGGCCGACTGCAAATCCGCAAGCAGGTAGCAATCCGCTATGCCGCCCTGGTAAATATCCGATTGCGACGGGCCGTTGCCCCAGAGGCTGCGGTTGGTGTAAGTAACGGTTCCGTTACCAGCCGGGTCTGTCAGGTTCTGTCCCAAAAGCTCCTTGCTGACATATTGCGAACTTGTGACATCCGTGGTGTACGGCTGATAGAAGGACGCAACCTGATGCACGTGGCCGGCGGCAATTTCCGTGGCCGATGCATTGACTACATCCGTACCGGCTTGGTCAACCCAGAAGCTGGTGTTGATGCCGTTGCCGGTGACGGTATCGTTGCCGCCGCCGATCGTCACGATGATGTTATAGCCGCTTCCGCTGGCCAAAATGGTATCGTTACCCGCATCACCGTAGAGCAGCGTCGCAATGTTGACGCTGCCCTGAACGGTGATGACGTCATTACCGTCGCCGCCATGAATCACAATATCACCATAAACACCGGTGTATTGCTGACTGTAAGCCCCATTTGTTACAGTCAATATGCCATTTGCGCTGCTGACGGTAATGTTGTCGTTAGCGGATGAGCCGTTAATAATCAGGCGCTGATATGTGGTCATGCTGACCACCGCGCTTGTGAAAGTTGGCACGATCACAGGTGCAGTATTCACCACATCAGCCTGTTTGGTCAGCGACACTTTGCTGTAGTTAAAGCCGGGCGTATCGGCCACCACACGCAGCACCGCTGATCCGGATGCCAGCGATACTCCGC
>CAZSYN010000006.1:0-30509 GCA_964610975.1 uncultured Phycisphaeraceae bacterium | reverse complement strand
CCGCCCTGGTCATAATCCGATACCAGAATCGTCGTCGTTCCGCTTGCCGTTACCGTTGTGCCGCTAGCAGTCGGCGTGCTGGTCGGCGTTGTCTCAGGTGTAGTGGTGGTTGTGCTATCCGTTGTCTGCGTGCTGCCGGTATTGGTCAGCGACACTTTGCTGTAGTTAAAGCCAGGCGTATCGGCCACCACACGCAGCACCGCTGATCCGGATGCCAGCGATACTCCGCTGATCTTCATGTCAGCCCATGCCTGGTATGCTCCGGTATTGCCCGTCGCCACGCTGCTGAGCACAGTCCATTTGCCATCCTGATATATCTCAAGATGCAGCTTCGCTTCACTCGTTGACGCATAACGCAGCGTCACATCATATGTCCCGGCCTTCTCTACATTGATCGTATATGCCTGCCACTCGCCAGCGTTGATCCACCCGACGTTGTAGCCGCCTTCGGTTGTGCGCTCAAGGTCCACGCCTTCCGATGTGCGGTAAACTCCGCCATTGTTTGATGCATCATTATCGTGGTAGCCCACGCCTTCGCCGCCCTGGTCATAATCCGATACCAGAATCGTCGTCGTTCCGCTTGCCGTTACCGCGGTACCGATACCGGCCGAACCGTAGGTCTGCTGTTCAGTCGTCAGGCTCATATGAATTTCCGAGGTGGCCTGGCTGACTGCGCCATTGAGCAGATCATCCACAAGAGCTGAATCAACCGCTGATTGCGATGCGGACATCATCACGCGTGATTCAAGATTCTCAATCACACTGAATAACGGAGTTTTTTTACCCATTTTATATCCACTTTCACAAATTAGGCAATTTCGCATTCAGCGATCAGAAGAGTCCGTCGTGTCTCACGGCGTGTTTACAACTCTTCTCATCCGATCATTAACTACTGAAAGTGCGGCTTTTGACCTCACCCAATCAACCGATAACGAAGTCGGAAAAGTTCCAGGAAAAAGCCCAGTGGTGGCAGTGTCTTATAAAAACAGACAAAAAAGACTGTAATAGTAATTTAGTCAAGATAGAAAAAATAAAAATTTTGAAAAAAGTTAATATGGAAAATTTAGACCGCAAAAATGAAGAAACGCCGACCACAATACAAAATAAAAAAATGCGGATATTTTCGGCCGTAACCATAGGAGGGAGAAAACGAAATGAAATTGCCAGCCAACATACGCCAGAGAAGAGATGATGTGGTAAAAGAAAGATGGCGCCAAATCTGGATCCGGCGCCATCTCCTCTATATTAACATACGGAATCGGCCACAAGAGTAAAGAACAGGCTCACAGCGCCGTGATTCGCCGAAGGTAAAAATCAAGACAACGCGACGCGTCGGCATTCCATGTAATACGGTGTGGGCCTGCGGCGTCTTCGCGGAAAATCGTATACCCGTGAGTCCGCTCTCCACTGAGCTCAACTTTGACTGTGCCGGTTTTCCACGTAAACAGATCCGGCTGAATCATGCCGGCCACAGCCATCGGATCATAAAGATGGGGGTTCATAACCGTCTTGTGGGTGGCCTGCCAGAATTTGATGGCCGCCGAAAGGTTCTGCGCGATTGGCGTATGACAGTCGCGAAGCGTGGCGATATCACTGTCGCGGAAAGTGACCTCTTGGCCAATTTGCCAGGTGGTCACATCAATCGGAATGCCGGAAGAGAAAACCAAATGCGCGGCCTCGGGATCGCAGAAAATATTCCATTCGCACATGAGCTGGCGAAATTCCGCTGCCATGACGACGATTTTGGGAATCTTTTTGACAATGCGCCGCTCAAGCACCATGGCCGCGGCAAGGTTTGTCATTGCGCCGATGAGAATCGGAATGATATCGCCATCGCCGTCCATAATGGTCCGAATCAAAAACTCAACGCCATGCTCAGGACGCAGCGGCGCAAGCTGGTCTTCCGGCAGGCATGTGGCATCCTGGTTTGGCAGCACATTGTTGAGATAAAGATCAATTCCGCGCTGATTGCGAGAGCCCATGCCCGCGCCGCAGCCGGCAGCGACGGGAATGTGCCGAAATTGATCTCCTGATTTGGCAAGAACAGTGCGCGCCTGACGCGCACGCGCGGCCACGTTACCGTAAACGGTCGTCACGCCGATCAGTTCAAGTTCGCGACTCGCGCAGATCAGCGCAAGAGCCATGGCGTCATCAATATCGTCGCCAATATCTGTATCAAGGATGACTTTCTGTGCTTTTTTCATATGTTCCCTGCTTTTTAGCATAAATGTGATAAGTGCAGGATACAGCTTATTTATGCTTGAATCACTGGCTTTTTCAGATAATTTATAGCACAATTCAATGATGCCGCGCCCAACAGCACAATCTGAATCTCCTATTGTGACACTGCCGGAACCTCTTTTTGCCGGCCGATTCAGCAATCAGCGGAATGTGGACTGGCATACGCACGACGGACCGGAGCTGGTGCTGGTCATCTCCGGAGACTGCGCCACGCAAGTTGGTGATGTCCGCATGACCGGCGGCCCGGGCACCTTGTGGATTTGCCCGGCCAAAGTGCCGCAATATCAGTTCAATTACACGC
The DNA here is from genome assembly GCA_964610975.1 of uncultured Phycisphaeraceae bacterium. GTDB lineage: Bacteria > Planctomycetota > Phycisphaerae > WQYP01 > WQYP01 > CAZSYN01. The sequence goes on along the minus strand of CAZSYN010000006.1, from coordinate 27,967 downwards.
ACACGCAAACGGTATATGTGTATTATCGCGGAGAAAGCGCACTAAAAATTGACTCTCCGCGTGCTTTGCAGGTTGATCCCGACGGGCGCGTCATGCGGTGGATGATCGACCTTGCGGCCATGTTTACGCAAGTCGCCACGGCGCAAAACATGGCGCCGCGCGCATTGCTTCTGGCAATTCTTGAGGAAGTGGCGGCGCTTGAGCATGATAAAAACATCCGCCGGCCCATGCCCGAACAACTCACGCGCGCAGTATCGTGGATTCAGCAGAACCTGACGCGGCCGCTGCGCGTACCGGCACTGGCGCGGCATGCCAATATCAGCGAAGGCCACCTGACGGTGCTGTTTCGTAAATTTGTGGGCCTTGCGCCGCTACAGTATCAGCATCAATTACGAATACAAAAAGCGCAACTTCTTCTGCTATCGCCTTATATGTCGGTCAAGCAGATCGCGGCTGAATGCGGATTTGCGGACGTTAATTATTTTGTGCGGATCTTCAGCGCGCGCTGCGGCCTGCCGCCGGGACAATGGCGTAGCCAAAAATCCGCCGGCAATACCAGGCAAGGCAAATAAACGCGAATCACGAAACTCAAAACGCGAAACATGAGGAGTTAAAAAACAGGAGCTGAACAATGGCTTTTGTTTCGCGTTTGGCGGTTCGTCTTTCGCGTTTTTCCTCTCAGCGTGCCAGTTCATGCAGTGCGCGCAAAGCATCCGGCAACATCATTTTGCCCTGCGCCAGTTGGCGATACAGTTCATAAAGAGGCTGATACGCCGTTACGTTTTGCGCCACAGGCATGTATATCAGATCGCTGCGGCAGCGCGCCATTTTGCGAACCACTTCCTGCGTGGCCGCACTGTCATGGCGTTCCTGCGCAGCCAGCATGCCGAGGATCGCCGCGCCAAGCGCCACGGATTGCGAGCTTTCCGCCAGTTGAATCGGCGCGCCGAGCACGTCAGCATAAATCTGCATCAGCAGAGGCGAGCGTGCCGGCAATCCGCCGCTGGCCACAAATTTCTTCACCGGCACGCCGGATTGCCGCAATGTATCAACAATCCACCGCACGCCCATTGCGCTTGCCTCAAGCGCCGAGCGATACATGTGCTGCGGTTTTGTCGCCAATGTCAATCCGGCAAATGCGCCAGTCAATGATGCATCCATAAGCGGCGTGCGGCATCCGTTAAACCAATCAAGGGCAAGCACGCCGCCGGAACCTGGCGGCAGTTTTTCAGACAGATCCGTCAGTTCAGCATGGCTGCGCCCCAACAATTGCGTGAGCCAGGCAAAGCCATCACCCACGCAGGCCTGCCCCGTTTCGTAACCCCAGTATCCGGGCAAAATACCATTCTGAACAATGCCGGCCACACCCGGTGCGGGTTTTCCCTCGGCCGACATCAGCATGTGACAGGAACTCGTCCCCATCACCATCACCAGCGTGTCAGGCTCGCATACGCCTGATCCGGGAACGCCGGCATGTGCGTCAATCGTGGCGACGGCAACCGGTATGCCGGCGATTAATCCCAGTTTGTCGGCCGCGGCCGGAGTCAACAACCCGGCCCGCTGGCCAGGCGCGCCGAATCGCGACGGCAGGCGGCCATTTAACACATCCGCAAATCGCGGATGCACGGCCGAGAGATACTCGCGCGACGGATGGCCGTCTTTGGGCGACCATAATCCTTTATATCCCGCCTGGCATGTTGAGGCGATAAGCTTACCTGAATCGCACAGGGGATAAGGGCCGCTGACAAGCTGCCAGACAAACCAGTCCCCGGCCTCAACCCATAATTCCGCAGCATCAAAAACATCAGGAGCTTTCCGTAAAACTTCAAGCATTTTCGGGAAAAGCCATTCACAGCCAATGCGCCCGCCATATCGCCACAACCACGATTCGTTACGCTCCGCGGCGAGTTCAGTCAGCAGACGCGATTCTTCTTCCGCACCATGATGTTTCCACAATTTAGGCCACGCATGAAGATTCCGCGCCCATTGGCCGGTTAAAAACAGCGGCGTACCGTCACGCAAAACAGGCAGCATCGTGCAGCTTGTAAAATCAACGCCAATACCCAAAATCTGTTCTGGTTTAATGCCGGATTCCTTGAGCGCACCGCGCACGGCCTGCGCCGCGCATGTCAGCCAGTCATCCGGATGCTGTAGTGCGACATTCGGATCAAGTTGGGCTCCGGATGGCATTTTTTGTTCAATCACGCCATGCGGATAATCAATAGAGCACATGCCGGCAATGGCGCCGTTATCCGTGGCCGCGATAACAGCCCGTGCGGAAAGAGTTCCGAAATCAAGTCCCAGCGTATACGTATGCGACATAGGCATCATCCTGAATTGATTTTTGAATGCGCTTACTATTGCCGCATTCAACACATGTGTGAATGTAAAATATCATGGGAGACATGTTCTTTCTTATGATGCATCTGATTTTTCTGAGATCTGGTCAAATAGTAGAGCTGAGGCGTAATGCGCCAGCGATGCCCCTTATGCGCCGGCATCCCCTTTTGTGGTTATTTACCGATATAAGCCTCAAATTGACACAAAAAGGGCAATCATAATCAGGAAAATTAGCTGATGACTCATGAGCATGCATAAGTTACACTGATACATCAAGTTGAATCAGCAGCATATGTGCCATCTCTATCTGCCGGTTGCGCCGCACGGAGACCTCATTGATGAGCCGCAATTCACTGACAAAAATAGATGACACGACGGACAATAATAATGATGACGTGTTATCCATTATTTCGCGTATTTCGTCAGAATTTCTCAATGACATGCCGCCGCAGCAAATTCTGATGCGGCTTGGCCGCGAAGTTCTTGATCTTTTTTCGTGCGATATATTTCTGCATCACATCGCCGATTATGAGTCACGCATCTGCCAACTACAGGCTCATGCCGGCTTTGATGCCGTGATGGTGAAAAAGCTTTCTCAGCTTCCTTTTGACACCTCTATTTGCGGCCGGGTTGTTCAGACGCGCAAACGCGAGATCATCAACGATATTGATCCGCGCAATAACACCTCACATGTTTTTTTGCTTGATTCAGGCCTGCGTACTTACGCATGTTTTCCCGTTGCCGCAAAGGGAAAAGTACTCGGCACGATTTCTTTCGGCCGATACGCTCCTCGTTCATTTACCAACAAAGACCTGATTACCATGAGCGTGCTGGCCGAGCAGATCGCCATCGGCCTGTGGCGCATTGAACGTAAACAACGCACGGATTACAGCGAACAGTTACTGCATGTCGCCATTGAGTCAACGGAAATCGGCATGTGGTCCTATACCATCGCCGATCACACGTGGATTCTTGATGAGCAAGCTCAGCGACTCTACCGCATACCTTCTCATCATGCGATTCATTCGCCGGAAACGCTCAACGGAATCATGCACCCGGATGACGTTCCCGTCATGTGGGATAACGTGAATAAAGCGTGCGATCCTTTAGGCGACGGACGATATCACGCTGAATACCGAATACTTCAGCCTGATGGCACGTGCCGGTGGCTGATGGCCTGGGGACGTGTTGAATTTTCCGGCTCCGGCGCAAGCCGCAAACCAATTCGCATCATCGGCGCAAGCCGTGACCTTACCAATTACCGCCGCGCGCAGGAAGAACTCCGGCAAAGTGAGGAACGCCTGCGCCTGTTTGTTGAGCACGCCCCGGCCGCGCTGGCCATGTTTGATCGCAACATGAATTATGTCAGTGTCAGCAATCGCTGGTTGAGCGATTACGGACTTGACGGGCAAAATATCATCGGGCACTCTCATTATGATATTTTCCCGGAAATTCCCCAGCGCTGGCGTGATATACACAGCCGCGCGTTAGCTGGAGAAATTGTCCGTTCGGACCGTGATCCTTTTGTTCGCGCCGATGGCCGCACGCAGTGGCTACAGTGGGAAGTGCGCCCCTGGCATGACAGCCAGGGGAAAGTGGCCGGCATCGTGGTCTTTTCAGAAGATATCACGCATCGCATTCTGGCTGAAAATGAGATTCAACTCAGCAATGAGCGTCTGAGATTACTTTCCGAAACGGCCGGCAAACTGCTGGCATCAGAAGATCCGCAAGCTCTGGTTGAAGAACTGTGCGGCAAAGTCATGCGGCATCTGAATTGCGATGCATTTTTCAATTTTCTTGTAGATGCTCCTTCCGGCAGGCTGCGGCTTAACGCATGTGCGGGCATTCCGCGCGAGGAAGCGAAGAAAATTGAGTGGCTTGATTTTGGCTCAGCCATTTGCGGCTGCGTCGCGGCCGAGGGCAAACGCATTATTGCGGAAGATATCACGCATTACGAAGATCCGCGCACACTGCTCATCAAGTCATACGGCATTCAGGCATACTGCTGTCATCCGATTATCGCCGGCGGCAAACTCATCGGCACGCTCAGCTTCGGAACCCGGTCACGTGCAAAATTCGCGCCGGACGAAATTGACCTCATGAGCGTTGTGACGAATCAAGTCGCCGTGGCCATGAATCGCATTCTCAGCGAGCAGGCAATTCGGCACAGCGAAGAGCATTTCCGCACGCTTGCCAATATTCTGCCTCAGCTTGTGTGGACGGCCGATACGGAAGGAAATGTTGATTTTTATAACGATCGCGCCAGCGAATTTGCGGGGCTCATCCGCTTGCCTGACGGAAAATGGCAATGGCAACCGATTGTTCACCCCGATGATGTTGCGGGAACAGAAAAAGCATGGCGGCAGGCCATTGAGCAAGGCACTGCCTACCAGATAGAGCATCGTGTGCGCAAATCAAACGGCAGTTATGCGTGGCATCTTTCGCGTGCGTTGCCGCAGCGTGATGAGCATGGCCGCATCCTCAAATGGTTCGGCACAGCCACGGATATTGAGGCGATCAAGCAGGCTGGCGAAGAAGTTCGCCAGGCGCGAAATGTGGCCGAGGCCGCGAATGCGGCAAAAGATCATTTTCTTGCGGTGCTTTCGCATGAGCTGCGCACGCCGCTGACGCCCGTGCTGACCACAACGCAGAATCTGCTGGCCACGGCGGATCTTTCGCCATCGCTGCGCGATGACCTGATGACCATACAGCGTAATGCTGAACTTGAGGCGCGGTTGATTGATGATCTGCTTGACTTGACACGCATTGCGCGCGGCAAAATTCACATGGTCAAAGATCCTGTGGATATTTCACAGGTCATTCAGCATTCTCTGGATATCTGCATGTCGGATATTCACGGCAAGGAACTGCATGTGGATGTTCAGCAGCACGCCATGCAGACATGGGTGACCGGAGACGGCGCGCGACTGCATCAGATTTTATGGAATTTGCTCAAAAACGCAGTCAAATTCACCGGCTCCGGCGGAAAAATCAAAATCACAAGCGACAATAACAGCCAGAATCAGCTCATTGTCAAAGTGACAGATAACGGCATTGGCATTTCGCCGGATGCCCTGCCGCGGCTGTTTAATGCTTTTGAGCAGGCCGATGCGGATCATAAATTCGGCGGACTTGGGCTTGGCCTTGCCATCAGCCGCAAACTGGCGCAGATGCATGGCGGATCACTTTCCGCCGATAGCGCAGGCCGCGATCTCGGCGCCACATTCACGCTTGTTTTGCCGACCATTCATACGCCGGAAGAAAATACCGGCAAGGCCGCGCAACCGTTGATTCATAACAGCAAACCGCTGCGCATTATGCTCGTTGAAGATCATGTGGATACCGCGCGCATGATGGCGCGCGTGCTCAAAAGTTTTGGCCACCAGGTCACGCAAGCCGGAACAGTTCGAGATGCTGTCAAAACGGCATCAAGCTCAACTTTTGACCTGATTCTCAGTGATATCGGCCTGCCGGACGGCACCGGACTTGACCTGATCCGCGAAGTGCGCAAGCATTCGTCAGTACCGGCCATCGCGCTGACCGGCTACGGAATGGAGGAAGACATCACCCGCACGCATGATGCCGGATTTACCGCGCACCTGACAAAACCGGTTAACCTTGCCATGCTTGAGCAGGTTATTCATGAGGTAACTTCAAGCAAGAATCAACCTGAATAAGAATACCGATCGCTGACGAATGAGTCATGAGCCTCAAGACATCATCAGGGTTGAGTAGCGGCGGCCGGTGCGGTTGCGGCCGGCTGAGATTCAGCGGCCGTGCCGGCGGTAACCGGCGCAGCGGCAAACCTGAAGAGATATTCCGCAGTTCCGTTATAGGAAGGCGCAAGCGCGCTTTGGTTCATCACGTTTTGACGAGACAACGCATCGCTGTCGCTCAGATCGCTACCGATATTCAGAATCTGAAATTGCGATGCGACGCGGCGGTAAGCTTCCGATGTCAGCCGCGCACGAATGCCCGCGCTTTGTGATGCGCCCGGCGCCTGATTGCTGTCGGCGGCAGATCGCTCGCGCAGATCCGTATTGATTCCGTTAAGCGCGGCCGGCGCGGAAGAGGCCTGCTGGCCGGCCGACTCAGGCTCGGTTGACAGCAATAGCAAACGCAAGCGCTCAATATCACTGGCATCGCGCGAGGCAAGCGTCACAACGATCACGCGCCTGCCGTCATAAGCGTTAGCCGCGCGCTTTTCTCCGGCGGCCCGCAACTGAACCTTTTCCTGCGTATAATTGGCCTGCTGCTGATTGAGCGCCAATTTCTGATCAACGATATTTTCCGCATTCTGCCCCACCTGCATCTGCGGAATTTGCTCGACGTGATCCTGCTTGAGTTTACGCATCATCGGCTCAGGCGGCGCGGCCATCGGCGCCGGCGAATCGGCCGGAGCAAGCGCCTCAACTTTGGCTTCGTCTTTTGCGGACGCCAGTTGACGCTCCGTTATGACCGCAGGCGCCGCGGTCGGAGTCCATTTTTCGCTAGCCGAATAATTTTTCAGCGCTTCGGCCACCACGTAATAGCCAAATGCGGATACCACCATCAACACACAAGCCGCCATCAGCCAGCGCGACTGCCACCAGGGCCGGGCCTCAAGTTCCTGATGATGATCATTCAGCAGAGACTCACGCTCTACCTGCTCCATAATCCGCTGGGCCATGTCGGCCGGAGCTTTTAATTTCGGCAAAGCCGCCACCGCGTGCCTTTGCTCGATCATGTCGGCAATCTGCGAGGCAAATTCAGGATCTGTGTTGGCAAGAAAAACCTCGATGCGCGCGGCGGAATCAGCCGGCAGCGTGCCCTCAATATATCCCAGCAGATCCTGCTGCTGCTGCGATGTTAATTTGATCTTCATGGCTGCACCTGATCGGATTTTCCCGTCCGCCTGATCTCGCCGGCCTCAACGGCCGCGCGCAGCGCCATGCGCGCGCGAAACAGCCGTGATTTGACAGTGCCGATCGGCACGTCAAGAATCTCAGCAATATAATCATATGAACATTCTTCAACATCCCGCAGAATCAGCAGCGCCCGATCGCCAGGTTCAAGATCGTCCATTGCCGAGAGCAGGCGTTCATGATCAAGATGAATCTGCGCTTCGCGCGCCGGGTCTGATTCCGTCTGCTGATACATCTGGTCGCGCAATGTGGCGGCCTGGCGGTTAAGGTCATCGCCAAAACCATCATCAAGCGACACCGTTTTGCGGCGATTCTGTGTACGTTTTTGCGTCAGCGCCAGGTTAATGGCGATACGAAAGAGCCACGTATATAAACTGCTGTGGCCCTCAAAACTGGCGATATTCTGCATCGCGCGGACAAAAGATTCCTGAACAAGATCCGCGGCATCATCCGCATTGAGCACGATTCTGTATGTGGCCGCATACAGGCGATCCTGATACGTATGCACAAGCTGTTCAATCGCGGACCACTGCCCGCGCTTAAGCGCCGAAACCGTTTCCCATTCGCGCAGGGAAAGCGCCGGCTGACTATTTTGTGCCTGTGGCTCTTCCACGAACATCGTTCCTTTTGACGCCTGGCAACGACTCAGGGTTCCCAACATAAACCATTACACGGCCAAAACACGCCGCACGACGCCCCGCTGGCCGGAATCCCGCCTCACCGGAATCTCAGAACTGTATTGTGGCCAGAATTGAGCAGAAAGGCAAAAGATGCGCATACACAAAGGTCTGATAATTTTGTTTTTTTAGCATAATTACAGGATATGTATCGCAAAAACGTTACAGGCTGCACAACTTTTTTCAAAGTCGTGCAGCCTGGTACCGTTTGCATCACTCTTCGCGATGCGCCCCCACTCCTAATACTCCCACAACCCCACAAATTGTATCCCACACCCACAAAACCGCTTTTGTTACTGCGGTGATCCTGTTAGCAGGGTCAGGTCTCCTTCACCCACGGGCTCCTCTCGGTCACTTTCTGACTCACCTGCAACGAGAGTAATTATGTCAGAGAGAAAAACTTTACCAAGACTATTTTGTGGCAAAAAAGGCAAAAATGACGGCGCAATAACGATCAAATTATCGCTGATGTTTTTGGCATGTGAGCATGTACGACATTTTGTCGCAAATCAGATGCGCTGAACCTGCCTCATGGCCCAATTAAAGTCAATGACGGACCATTCGCCGCTGTTTTGGGCCTCAAGAGGATGACGTGAAACAAATTGCGTCAATTCTTTCATTGCCACGGCCACGGCCGAAACATTGTCTGCGGTCGCAACGCGAAACGCCAAGCCGGGCTCAGCCGTCTCAATGCGGCCGGCGTAATGCAAAGTTCCCTCAAGATTGGGCGTTTCTTTCATGAGTGTGCGCCCCACCACCAGCTTAAAAAGCTCCATGTGGCGGTCATCAATGTCATCCTGGGCCAGTTGAGCTTTCTCGATTAATTCTTCAGGCGTAAAAACGCGCCGCAAAAGATAATCGCCGCGCGCGGCCACTTTTGGCGGCTCCGGCGCAGATTCATTTTCGTCCTGTATCAGCCAGACCATCAGCCTGTGATCCGGATCATGATAAAGCGTGTCATAAGCGACAGGAGTCAACTGGCCGCATGACGCACAGCAAAAAGAAAAAAGCTGATTGCGCAGCAGCGCCGGCAGCAATTCAGGATGCTCGCCGACATTAATTGATTCATATGCGGTAAAATCCGCCACACTTTGGCAAGCCGGACACGATAATGTTTGAACCATAGCAGACATACGGACTCCCAGTTCCGCCAAAATCAATCGCGGTGAGCACTCAAGCGCCATTGGCAAATCATCATTACCAGACATATCCGATATTGCCGCAAAAGGAAAGTAAACCGCGGGCCGGCAACATTCCGCCCGGCTTTGCGTTATGCCATTGATGGCGATATCCCGCGCATAACAGGATTGCGATTCATAACATGATCGCGGAAAATACGTGCCGGATCATTTTCTGGAGTTATCGTGCTTTTAGACGTGTGGCAATTTGATTTTGCCGGACAAACCGCATTCTCATGGTGGGCCGTTGTGGCCACAGCCATTTCCCTTGCGCTAATTGTTTACGGCGTGACGCTGCTGCGGGAACGCCGCAAACTTTCCCGCGCCGGCGCTAATGCGGATCTGCTGGCCGCGCGTCACAAATCAGCCCTCAACACAATGACTCAGCAAACCGAGTCTGTTCGCCCGTTATTCGGAATCCCGGCCGGTTATTTTTCGCTGGGTATCGGCGTGCTGAGCCTGTTGCTCACGGCCGTAATGATTCTGCTGAATCTTCCGCCGCGCATGGCCGCGCTTATCTGGACGGCGCTGCTGGCCATGATCGCCATGTGGCTTATTTATCAGCGCGTATACCGCTACCTTTCGCGCACGCGCATGGCCACGCTTTTTACCTTACGCATTGTGGGTTTGCTGGCGTTGCTGCTGATGCTTTTTGAGCCGGTTCTGGCGTTCACCCGCGGACCGGCCGATCATTCCGTGCTGGCCGTAGTCCTTGACGCATCCGGATCAATGAGCATTTCAGATCAGCCCAATGAGCCCAACAGATACCGCCAATGCGTCATTGCCGTGCAGAATGTTCTGGCGCCAAAACTCAAGGACCGCTATAACCTGCGCCTCTACGCCTATGACGGCAAACATACGCAACCGATTAAAAACGCCGGCGCGCTTGATGGCGTTACCCCCAGCGGCAGCGTGACGGATCTCTCGGCCGCACTTGGCCTTGCCATCTCCGGCGAAAACCAGAAAGCCGATCAGGTCGTGCTTTTTTCAGACGGCATTCATAACGGCCCGGTGGCCGTGGCCGCCGGACTACAGGGCGTGAACATTCCGGTGCACACAGTGCGTGTCGGTTCTGATGCCATTGAGCCGGCCACTGTTCCTGATATTGCCGTCGTGTCCGTTGATGGTCCGCAGACGGCCACGGTGCATAATTCCGTCACGCTGACCGCCTCAATTAAATCAACGGCCATGTCAGATCGCACGGTGCGCGTGCAGCTTTTTCAATCTGGTGATAATCAGCCCAATACGTCATCAGTTCTGGATGAACAGCGCCTGGTACTGCATTCAGGACCGATCCCGCAAACCGTTCAGCTCAAATTCACTCCTGAACAGGTTGGCCGCATGAGCGTGCGAATCTCCGTGCCGGTTGATCCGGGAGAACGCTCAGAAGCCAACAACACACAGGATTTTCCCCTGCTGATTACCGACCCCAAGTTATCCGTACTGTATGTTGAGGGCCGCGTGCGTCCGGAAGTCGGCCCGTTGCGCCGCACGCTTGAGCAGGACCCGAATATTCAGGCCGTCTCTATGGTACAGACGGTAGCGGGCAAATTTGAGATGCGCGGCCTGCGCACCGGCGATGACCTTGCCAAAGTCGGCGGCCTGCCGCGAACACTTTCGCAATGGAAAAGATTCAAAGTCATCGTCATCGGCGATCTTGATGCGTCGTTCCTTTCGCCGCAGCAGCTCAAAGATCTTCAGCAAACCGTGCGTGATGGCGCGGGCCTGCTCATGATCGGAGGACAAAACGCATTTGCCCCCGGCGGATGGCAAAAAACACTACTGGCCGACATGCTGCCGGTCAGCCTTGATCCGCAAACACCGCCGCAAATCAATCAGGCCTTTGTGCCGCAACTGACCGGCGCCGGCGCAACGCACGCCATTTTCCGCAACATCGCCACGTACTTCATCAGCCCGTCAGGACAAATTTCCGCCACGCAACTGCCGCAGCTTTCCGGTTGTGTGGCGCTTGGCCAGGCAAAAGCGGGCGCTAATATCCTGGCGGTTCATCCCACGGCCAAAGTTGGCGGAGAACCGGCCATCGTGCTTGCGGTTCAGCAGTTTGGCGCGGGCCGCACCGGCGCATTTGCCGCCGACACCACCTGGAAATGGTCGCTGTTTCTCCGCGGCGTGGGCAAAGATTCGCCCTATAATCGTTTTTGGGGACAAATGATCCGCTGGCTGGCTGGCCAGGAGGATCTTCAGAAAAAAACCGGCAGTTCCGTCACGCCGATGATCCCCAAAGAACGCTACGAATCCGGAGAACCCGTCACGCTGCGCGCCGCCATTACAGATAAGGAAGGCCAGGCCACGGCCTTTGCCACCGTATTTGCCGAAGTTCAGGGACCGGATAAAAAGAACAGCCGCGTTGCGCTGGCCGCGGTAAAAGATCAGATCGGTATTTACGAAGCCGCCTATCAACCGCAGGTTGCCGGCGACTTTAAGGTGATCTTTGGCGCGGAAAAAGACAAGGCCGACCTGGGCAAGGCCGATAGCACCTTTAAGGTGATGCAGTCGGCCGGCGAAATGGAGATTCTCGCCGCCAAACCCGGAACACTACAGGAAATTTCGCGCATCACCGGCGGCGACAATGCCGATCTCTCATCCGTCAGCGCGCTTGCCGATCGCCTGGCCGATCGCGCCGGCGGCAATGCCGTTGCCGCACGCACCACATTGCGTCTCTATGACAACCGCGGATTTTTTATCTTCTTCATCATCGCTCTCACGGCCGAGTGGTTCCTGCGCCGCAAGTGGCAATTGCAGTAAACTCATCGCCAGTTTGTTTCTGTTATAATACCGTCATGCGAATTTCTGAAATTTTTCATTCCCTACAGGGCGAGGGCAAATTGCTTGGCGTGCCTTCCGTGTTTGTGCGCACAAGCGGATGTAATTTGCGCTGCGTATGGTGCGATACGCCCTACGCATCATGGCAACCGGCCGGCGAAATTCTCCCGGCAGAGCAAATCGCGCAGCAGGTTCTGCAATACAATTGTTCGCATGTCGTCCTCACCGGCGGCGAACCCATGATGTTTGCCGATCTCCCCACGCTGGCACAGCAACTTGCCGACGCCGGACAACACATTACCGTTGAGACAGCCGGCACTCTTTGGCAAGAAATGCCAATGCATCTGGCATCGATATCACCCAAGTTAAAAAACTCAACACCCTGGCAGCGTGATGACGGCAAATATGCCCGCAATCATGAAGAAAAACGCATCAATCTTGACGTGCTAAGAACCTTTGCCACCAGTCCGCTCATTCAGGAGCGCCAGTGGAAATTTGTCATCAGTTCTCCTGACGACCTTGCCGAAGTTGAGTCTCTGCTGGCCGACATCGGCCACATCAGCCGCAATGACGTACTGCTGATGCCGGAAGGAATCACGCCTGACGCGCTTGCGGAAAAAAGCCGCTGGCTGGCGGATTTATGCAAAGAAAAAAACTACCGCTACGCCCCGCGTCTGCATATTGCGCTTTATGGTAATAAACGCGGAACGTAAGAAAAAAACGCTGAATGCTGAACGCTAAACGCTGAAAAAAGAAGAGCACGCAATGAGTTTTGTTTTTTCAGCGTTCATTGTTTAGCGTTCAGCGTTTCCCCCGACGACCTTGATGTACACCGCACATGTGGTGAAATTAAGGCATTCCGATTATCATCTGGGTCTAGTTATCAGAGGAAATTATGCCAGAACAGACCGAATTACTTGAGACTTTTCCCAATCCGCATCCGCAGCGGGATTACGAGATCACGCACGTTGCGCCGGAGTTTACCTCCGTATGCCCCAAAACGGGCCAGCCGGATTACGGCACCATCACGCTGACGTACATTGCCGACAAAGTCTGCGTTGAGCTTAAGAGCTATAAATTTTATCTTCAGTCATTCCGCAACCGCGGCATTTTTTACGAAGACGTCACGAATCGCATTCTTGATGATCTCGTCAAGATTCTTCAGCCGCGCTACATGCAGATTAAAACCGAATGGACTCCGCGCGGCGGACTTCACAGCATCATTAAAGCTGAATACCGCGCCACATAAGGAGAAAAACGGGGACGCAGCTAGTTAAAAACTAGCTGCGTCCCCGTTTATATCATGATCGTATCGGCATGCATAATCTGCTGTAACGAAGAAAAGCGAATTGCCGCGGTACTCCATTCGCTGGCATGGTGCGGCGATATTGTCATTGTGGATTCCGGATCAACGGACAGCACGCTTGATATCGCGCGCAATCACGCCACTGTGCCGCGGATTGTTTCGCATCCCTGGCAGGGATTTAACAACCAAAGGAAATTCGCGGCCGAGCAATGCCGTCACCCCTGGGTGCTTATGCTTGACGCCGATGAGGAATGCAGTCCGGAACTGGCGCGGGAAATTCAGGCCATGACCGACGACGGCGTGACAGGCATGTTTTTAACGCCGCGTGATAATTATTTTGGCGGCAAATATATGCGTTGCTGGTCGCCGGATGATCAGCAACGGTTGATTCATCGCGAGCGCATTGAGTGGGATGCGGCCGCCCTGCCGGAAGGCCGCCATGTCATCGCTGGTTTCGCGCAAAAACGCACGCGTGGCGCGCTTCTGCATCGCAGGCATGACCCGCTGGTGCTCAGCGATATCGCCAACGGGCGCAAGCTGGAAATGTACGCGCAGAATCTTTCAGAAACCATGTTTAAGCGCGGCAAACGTGCCACATTGGCCGCGCTGATCACACGCCCGCTGGCCACGTTCATCAAATATTATGTGATTAAAGGCGGATTCCGTGATGGCCGGCTTGGCCTGGTGGTGGCGCTTAAATCGACTGTCGGCGTCATCTTAAAATACAGCGCGCTCTACGTGCGCGAAGTTAATCGTGAAGAGAAAAAATAACGCTCGGCCGCCACATTACGTCCGGCGCGATTCGGCAAGTCCACCGAGCACCTCAAGCAGTCGTTCAACATGACGCCCAGTCGTATATTGCGTGCCGATTGAGCCGATGCGGGAAACGCAGCGCGCGCGTTCATCCGGATCGCAAAGTTCACGCATGGCCTGCGCCAGTGCGGCATGATCATCCGGGTCCGCCACAACGCGGCCACGCGGTCCTTCCGGCGATAGCACCATTTCCGCAGCGCCATCATACGCCGTGGTGATCACCGGCCGGCGCAACATAAACGCCTCAATTCCCACGCGCGCAAAAGTATCATAATACGTCGGCAGAACAGCCACATCCGCCGCGGCATATAGCGGCCGCAGATCGCGATGATAACCGGCATCGCGCACATACAAATCAAGTTTGAGTTGGCTGATCAATTTGCGATGCGACTCGTGAATATTGCCGGCCAGCACCAGCATCACCGGCAAATCGGGATTTTCGCGCACCAGCAGCGCCAGCGCGTGCAGAAGCGGCGTAAGCCCTTTGCGGCGCGAATCAAGCGCGGGAAAAAGGAAGACCGACCGGCCGCCATCAGCCTGCCAGCGCGCGCGCCATTCCGTGCGCCACGCGGCCATCTCCGCATCCGTCGCCGAAATCGGCTTAACGGCATTCGGAATATGCGTCATGCGTTCATCAGGAATCTGATAATGCCGCCGGCACTGATCCTGAATCATGCGGCTGATACAGATAATGCGCCCTACCTGCGGGTCACGCAGTGTTTTTTTCTCAAGGGCAACCAGCAAGTGCTGGCGGAGATTCAGCGCCAGCGAAATACGCTTGATCAATCGCCCCCACGCGCTTGGCCGCCACGCCACGGAACGAATCTGAATTTCCTTGATGAGTCCTGCGCGCGGCTCAACGGCCATCGCTGGTATCGGCCCGACCACGGATAGCGACGCATCAAATTCGCCGCCGGCAAGCTCTTTGCCCACCCACCTGCGAAACAGCATCAACCGCAGGATTCCTTTTGGCATTCCGGTGGGACACACCCTGAGCATCAGGCCATCAGGCATTGCTCCACGCGGCCCTTTGCCGGTCAGCACCGTCACGCTATGGCCGCGCGCATGCATTTCGGCGGCAAGTTCAGAAGTTGATCGTTCCGCGCCGCCGCGTTCAGGAGTAAATCGTTCAATAATGACGGCGATTTTCATGCGTATCCGTGACTCTGATTCACAGCGGTTTGCGGCCGATCAATATGACGATATCCGCCTTGCCAAAAAGACACGCCACGCGATTAAACATGCTCAGGAACATTTTACGCCGCGAGAGCCATTTCCAGAAACCCGATCCGGTGCGCTCAGCGCGATAACGGCAGCTCTTCTCAAGCGTTCGGCGTTGCGTATCAAACATGACGTCAACATCACCAATACCCGCGTCATTGAGCAAGTTCACCAGTTTGCGTGATGTAAAATGATTGAAGTGGCGCGGCAATTCCCACGGCATCCAGTCAATACCAAAAATACGCCGGCCCCATGAATCGCAATTCGGACAGGCAATCAGCACGTAGCCGCCGGGAGACAATTGTTTGACAATCTGCCCGACCACGCCGTGAGGATCGGCCACATGCTCAATGACATGCCAGCAACTGACAAAATCAAATTGACGATCCGCCAGCAGCGGCCCCGGCCATGAGCCGACATAAGCCTCAAGCTGGTGCGTTTTCTTTGCTGAATTGACGACATCTTCTGAAAAATCAATGCCTGTTACCTGCCAGCCGACCTGCCTTTGCTGAAGCATGAATTTGCATCCGCCAAAGCCGTAGTCAAGCAAGCGTCCCTGGCCGGCCCAGGGAATATGACGCGCAGGCCAGTAACGGCCATGCCGCATGAACCATGCCGCCGGCCACGACGCCAGCGCACCAAGAAATGAGCGTTTACCCGGATAACCAAAATGATTCACGCGTGCCAGAGACTGAAGTCTCCCGCGAAAATCAGATTTTCTGACAAAAAGTTCTTTCTCATTTTTCGTCACGCCGATTTCCTGGTAATACGCCTGAGCGTAATACCAGCCGATGCCTTCGGCCGTCGGCCGCGGCGTGGTATACCACATCCCGCAATGCGTGCACTCCACCACGTTAAAGGATTGATCAGACCATGCATCCTTCACTGTGATGACCGGTTTATGTTCCGCTTTTGAACACATCGGGCAAATAACTTCCTCGCGTGCTGTCGGCGCTGAAGTTTGGCCCGTTGTGGTCGTTGTGTTGATTGTTTCCATTTCGCCATATTAAGATAGGTCACATCGGGATTCAAGAATGAGGATTGCTTACCCGTACCGGCACATGACAACAAAAGGATTACCTCGCTTTGCCATTGCGAATCTTGCTCATTACTGATCATATCATCAGGCCTTCCTACAGGTTGCGGATGGGGGCGCTGGCTGATCCGCTGAAAAAATATGGCATTGATCTCATCACGGTTGAGCGCCCCCGTAATATTTTTAAAAGAATCGGCATCGTGCTCTCTGCCGGTCATTATGACGGCGTCATTCTTCATAAGCGCCTGCTTGACGGATGGGAATGCGCCCTGCTCAGGCGTAAAGCAAAGTTTCTACTGTATGATGTGGATGATGCGGTCATGTTTCCGCATGACACCGCCAGCCCCCAGCTTCAGCGCAGGACGCAGCGCCGGTTTCGCTCTACTGCGCGCGCCGTAGATGAAGTTATCGCCGGCAATCAGTATCTGAAAAAACAATTTGAATCGCAGGGCACAGACTGTGTTGTTGTGCCCACTGTCGTAAATCCGGCCGATTACCAGGTCAAAAAACATCAGCACACGGATACGCCCCGCCTTGTGTGGATCGGCATGTCCGGAAACCTGCCGTATCTGTATGCGCTGAGAGATGCCCTTGCCGCCGCAAAAGAAAAGGTTCCCGGATTACGATTGGTCGTAGTTTGCAATAAAACGGCCGAAGATATGCCGCTGCCGGTTGATTTTTATCCGTGGCGGCTTGAGGATGAATCACAACACCTGTTACTGGGCGATATCGGCATTGCGCCCACGCCGGAGAATCAGTGGACGCTGGGCAAATGCGGATTCAAAATTGTTCAATATATGGCCGCGGGCCTGCCGGTGATTGCCGATCCGGTCGGCGCCAATGCGGAAATCATTATTGGCCCGGGCACAGGCGGAGTGCCCGCAACAGGTTTTCTTCCACGGACTACCGATGAGTGGATCAATGCCCTCATTACGCTGACTGGTAATGCACAGTTGCGTCAGGAAATGGGCAGGGCCAGCCGTGTGAGAGTTGAAAAACATTACAGTCTTGATTCAATTATCACGGTATGGGCCAACACCATTCTCAACCGAATTTCAAAGTAATATTTTCATGCATGAGCGCCCTGGCTCATCAACATGATGAAGCTTTGCCGCTTATTTTCCTGAACTGAGCTTTCTAAAAGGTTTACCGATCTTAAAGGCAATGCGCGAAGGATAATACCGAAGGCCGGCATGTAAAAGACAATTCAGATCAACTTCGGGACTTCTTGACACGCTGACTTTATGAACAGCAATCAGGCTGCCAGCCTGGTTCATGATGCGGTAATTACAGTGGCGTTTCAGAAATTTGTGAAGAGCGCTCCGCACGCCGGAATGTTTAACACCGTAATCATGCATGCAAAATATACCGCCGGCGTTCAGCAGGCGAGTCCACTTCAGATCCCTCATGACCGGCAGCAGCGCGTGATTGGCATCAATCAGAATAAAATCAAAAGATTCACCGGCCAATGTCGCATGATGCAGCGCATGCATGCTGCTGGCAACTCGAAAATCAACCGTATCAGGATCAATTTGATGATTGCTGAGATTGCGACGCACCACGTTAAGCTGATCCGGAAAGTAACGCATCGTATCCACAACAACAAACTTGGGCCGAATTACCCGATCAAAACTGGCCATCATCCGGCAAAGCGTACCACCCGCGGCCGTGCCGACCTCCAGATAATTCCCGCGCATCACATGATTGCCGAGCACCTTCAAAAGAAATTCCGTCTCAATCGGGAGCATTTCCGCAGCTAATGTCTGGGCGCACTCCCTCATACCGCCTCCATCGCCAGGCTCTGCCTGAAAAGATTCAGCAAGCCCCATCCTTTTAGAGGATGGGGCACAAACAGCTATCCAGAAACGATTGCATCCTTTGGGTGTTACTCGTTTTCTTTCACAGTTTATGCCCCGCGCCATGAAGGCGACGGGGCTTGGTTTAGGATCTTTTTAACAAAGCAAGACAGAGCCTAGTGTACTGTCTTGCTGTATAATTGATCTGTTGTCCAAAACATTCAATTTTTAAGAAAGTGATTCACGCTAAACACGATTACCCCTATAGCTGGCGCCATAGCGCATGTCAATTGTAAAATTAAAATATCCCCGCAATATCACAATTATTTATTAAACTTATATTAATAAGTAATTCTTTTATGCTATTTCCGAAAATAAGTACGCATCACAGACATATCGCCCCCTCGTTATGCTTGTGACGTGTGGTTTATTTTGGCAATCTTTCTACCACTGCGCTTCTTCAAAAGGACTCGCCGGGCCGGCCTTGCGCGGGCGCGGCATTTTTTCAAGAACATCCCCGGCCATCTTCAGCATTGTCTCCGAATCAACACGCATGTTGAATCGCTCGCCAATGACCGTGGCCACTTTTGTCCCCAGGACATTCTGCACCAATTCCGCTTCGTCAGCGCAATTGGCATGGCTCTCATTGCGGCCGGCGTATGCCCGCAGCAACAGATCCTTACTAAAGATCTGCGGCGTCTGAACTTCATACACGTTGGCGCCGTCAACCTGCGAATCAATCATGCGATCCGGCGTAAGCAAAACCACATTCGGATGCGCGGTGACAACCGGCACGGCCGCGCCGGTTTTGGCCGCAGCCTCAAAAAGTGACTCAAGCAGATGAAAAGAAACCATCGGGCATGCCGCATCATGGATCATGACGGTATCAATTTCCGGTTTGAGTTTTTCAAGCGCACGGGAGACGGCGCCAAACCAATCAGGCCCGCCGGTGGCAAGCTCAACGCCCTGAAAACCAAGGTGGGCCGCGTAACGATTCTGAACTGTTGCCAGATCATCCGGAAGAATGGCCAAAATACGCTGCGTCACTTCGTCGCGTGCGGCATAAATCTCAATGGCGCGCATAAATACTTCTCGATTCTCGACTTTGGCAAAATATTTGCCCGTTCCTTTGGCCTGAACCGGTGAATGCGCGGCAACGATAATGACGGCGATATTTGCCATGTGACCTCCGTATGCTCCTGCTATGGTCTATTTTAACGACAAAGCGGCTCAGGTTAAGCGAGTTTAACAAGTTAAACGAGTTAAGCCCGCAATCCGGCAGCCGTCATGTTACCGGCCCTCGCTTAACTTGCTTAACGCGCTTAACTTTTCTCTGCTCTATTTTCCGCCATAAGTGGATTCTGCCGCTTTGCCCTAGTATGATTCGCTACGCAAGCAGGAAAGGATTTCTTATGGCGCTTTATGACAGTCGCGGACGAATGATTCAACCGACACAGCCCCGTATGCAGTTGCCGGAACCGGCCAAAATTGACATGCCCGAGTTTCTCCGGCCACGCATTGAGGCGCAGTATCAGCGGTATCGCGAAATGACCGTTGACCAGATGCTGCTTGAAAATCGCGTCGTCTTCCTTGTGGGCGAAATCAACGAAAGCAGCGGCTTTAACGTCATCATGCGCCTGCTGTATCTTCAGAGCATCCGCAAGGATCAGGACATCATGCTCTACATCAACTCGCCGGGCGGCCACGTTGATGACACCCTGGCCATGTATGACACCATGAAGTTCCTGAGCTGCGATGTTCAGACTTTCTGCATCGGACAGGCCATGAGCGGCGCGGCCGTCACCCTCGCCGCCGGCACAAAAGGCAAACGCTACTGCCTGCCCCACGCCAAAGTCATGATTCACCAGCCATCAGGCGGCATTTACGGACAAACCGCCGATATCGCCATTCAGGCTGAGGAAATCATCAAGACCAAGCAGACACTAACCGAACTGCTTGCCAAGCTGACGGGCCAAACCGTTGAGCGCCTGGCCGCCGATCAGGAACGTGATCATTATTTTGACGCCCAGGAAGCCAAAGCCTACGGCCTGGTGGATGATGTGCTCAAAGAAGAAGACAAGAGCAAAAAAGAAGCCATCGCCGAACAGCAAGAAAGCAAGAACCGGTAACGCTAAATGCTAAACGATGAACGCTAAAAAGCATACCATGCCCGTGGTGTGCTTTTTTTATTTCAGCATTATGCGTTCAGAGTTCAGCGTATGCCCGTGAGTTTCCGTTGCGGAGTTTTTTTGCTACAATCGCGTCTCTGTCTGACTTTAATGAGGTAAATCATGGCACGTGTAATTCGCGGTAAGGCTTTTGTTCTTGGCGATAATATTGATACGGATCAGATCATCCCGGCCAAGTATCTGGCCTATAACCCCTCTAATCCGGATGAGCGCAAGTACTTTGGCATGTATGCGATGGATGGCGTACCGGCCGGCCAGTCTGGTTTGCCCAGCGGCACGGTCCGTTTTGTTCGCCCTAATGAATTTAAGAGCGATTTTACGATTGTCATCGGCGGCAAGAACTTTGGCTGCGGATCTTCGCGTGAGCATGCGCCCCTGGCAATTGCTGAGGCCGGCGGCATCGCTGTCATCGCTGAATTTTATGCCCGCATCTTTTTCCGCAACTGCGTAAACGGCGGTTACCTGGTTCCTTTTGAATCACAAATTCGCCTGGTTGAAGAAATCAAGACCGGCGACGAAGTTGAGATCAACATGGCCGCCAGCGAACTTAAGAACATCACCAGCGGAAAAACTTATAAGCTTAATCCGCTTGGCGATGTGGCCCCGATCATTGATGCCGGCGGCGTGTTTAATTACGCCAAAGAAGCGGGCATGCTGACCAAGTAATCATTTAAGAACCACCAATTTATTGCGGGCCGGGTCATGATTACAAATCATACCCCGGCCCGCATTATTTTTGCCGCATCATCCCTTGATCATCACGAGCATCATTTTGAATCGCTCAATGGCTTTTACCGCATGCGGAATATTGGCAGGCAAAATAATCATGTTCCCGGCCGTCACCTGAAAAGGATTCCCGGCAATCGTAACCTCAGCATGCCCCTCAATGATCTGAATCAACGCATCAAAAGGCGCGGTATGTTCGCTGAGATTTTCGCCCTCATCAAAGGCGAAAAGCGTCACATTGCCCGATGTCTGTTTGATCACCTGCTTGCTGACAATCGCCTGCGACTGATACGCAACCTGCTCTGCCGGAACAAATGGCCCCGCTGTCATGACGTGCTCCTCATACAAATGGCACAAGAAAACACCAATGGTAACGTGACAGCATGCCTAAACAAAGGGCTCAGTCTCATTTCCTCACTACCTTCAGTGATAAGCCTGATAACGCACACAACGCCTTAACATATACGAATATTCCTTTCTTGATTTTTGCCCTATGAAGGTGATCCCCATAAGAATGTTCCGCGAAGGGTCGATATGACGCAAGGACTACTCGTTGTTCTGGTAATTCCTTTTTGTTAATGCCGGAGATCATCACCGTGCGCGTTGAACAGAGAAACTGGAATGCTCATAGCGGATGGCAGGTTGTGTCTGGTCCGCAGAATCTTAAACCCGGAATCGTGCTTGTTTTTGCGGATGTGCAGAAACCCACGCTTAACGCGTTAATCAAAGATCTGATCAATGCGTATCCGGAGGCGCCCATTGTCGGTTGTTCCTCAGCCGGCGAGATATGGGATGATCTGGTACATACTGAATCGCTTTGCGCCACAGCGATTGAATTTGACACCACCACATGCGAAGTCCGCTCAGTAGCTCTCACGGACATTCAGACCTGCCAGGAAGTCGGGCAAAAGCTTGCCAGACTTCTGCCAAAGGACCATCTGCGTCACGTGCTGCTGCTGTCAGACGGACTGCATGTTGATGTCAATGCCATGATTCGCGGCATGTACGACGTGTTGCCGGAATCCGTGCCCATTACCGGCGGACTGGCCGGCGACGGCCCGCGCTTCAGCACAACCTGGGTGCTGAGCCATCACTGCACATTGCCGGATCATATTGTGGCCGTCGGCTTTTACGGATCGCAACTGCATATCGGCAGCGGATCTGTCGGCGGATGGGATACCTTCGGGCCAGAACGCATCATCACGCGCGCGCAAGGAAATGTTCTCTACGAACTTGATAGCCAACCTGCGCTGAGCCTTTACGAAAAATACCTGGGGCAATACGCCGCGGAACTTCCGGCCAGCGGATTGCTTTTCCCGCTTTCTGTACGCGCGGGAGATCATGAGCAGAGCGTTGTGCGCACCATTCTGGGATTTAATCGCGATCAGCAGAGCCTGACCTTTGCCGGAGAAATGCCCACAGGCGGCATTGCGCGGCTGATGAAGGCGAGTTTTGACCGGCTCATTGACGGCGCCGCATCCGCGGCCGCCTCGGCAATGTTGGCAATTCAAAAAAAGCAGCCCTCCGTTGCGCTGTTAATCAGTTGCGTCGGCCGCAGACTTGTGCTGCATCAGCGCATTGATGAGGAAATTGAGGTCGTGCGCAACATCCTCGGGCCGCAAGCCGCAATCACCGGATTTTACTCATACGGAGAAATCGCGCCGCAGCGCCACGGCAGCCGTTGTCAATTGCATAACCAAACGATGACCATCACCACGCTTCAGGAGTTTTAAGCAAGATGCACCGCCTGCTGGAGCGCCAGCTCCGAAAACAACATCTTGATCCCGCAACTCTCTCACCGGAGTTGCAAACGTTGTTGTGTAATATCAGCGACGCTTATGAGCAGGGTGATACGGATCGCGCATTGATGATGCGGTCGCTTGAACTGACATCGCAGGAGCATCTTTCCCGCAGCCGAGAACTTCAGCAGCGCAACGAAGCGCTGGCCGAGGCGCAAGCCGCCGCCACGCGCGTGGCAGGCCAATTGCAGCTTGCCATTGACGGCGCGGGACTCGGCACCTGGAGTTGTAATATCAGCACCGGCGAAACGTGCTGGGGCATTCGCGTCTGCGAGATCTGCGAAATTCCTGACAATGGCGATTTTTCTCTCGGCGATCTGGTCAACTCCATTTACCATTCGGATCGCGCGGCATTCAGCATTGCCCTTGAAACAGCCGCGCAAAGCGGCGAATTTTGCCAGCAGGTCCGTTTGCTGCGCCCAAGCGGCGAACTGAAATGGCTGCGTTTTCTGGGCCGCGGCACAGGCGATAACCACTGGATTCATGGCATCGTGCGTGATATCACCGAAGAACTTCATGCCACGCAGGTGCGCGATACGCTTGCGGCCATAGTTGACTCCGCCAATGTCGCCATTGCGTCAACGGACAGTCAGGGCACAATTAAAACCTGGAATGACGGCGCGGCCAAACTTTTTGGTTTGCCGGCGGATGACATCATCGGGAAATCGCTGCATACGCTGATATCACAGGAACATGCGGCCATACTTGACGCAAGCCTGAAACTGGCGGCCAAAGGCGGAAATCCTTATCCGATAGAGACCCGCTATGCGCGAGCGGAAAGTGATGAAATTGAAATACTGGTGACTCTTTCGCCGCTGATGGACCCGCGGTTGCAGGTTGATGGTTTTTCCGTTGTGGTTCAGGATATCACCGCTCGCGCCAAAAACGCCAAATACGAGGCGGAACGAGATGCTCTGCATGCGGCCATCAGCAAACTTGAACACGCTCTGGCGGTTGTGGCGCATGAATTGCGCACTCCTCTGGCGGGAATCCGCGCCACGCTTGAATTATTGCTTGATCGCGCGGCCTGCCTGCGCACGGATAATTATTTGCGAGCCATGCTTGATTCGGTCGTGCAGACCACGCGTGTCGTGAACGATCTCCTTGAGATCACGCGCATGAACAGCGGGCAGGCCAACTGGCATTGGGAAAATTTTGAGGTCGCCGCCGCGATTGACTCCGCCATCAATTGCCTGGGATTGCCGGCGCGCAGCGCGGCCGTTCGTTTTCACGCGATTGTTGACCCGCCTGAGATGAGAATGAACGGAGACTGCGATGCGCTCACTCGGCTGATCGTTAATTTCGTCAACAATTCATTCAAATTTACATCGCACGGGCAAGTGCGCCTTGAAGTTACGCCGGCCACAGGCGCGGCCGGTGAACCGATGATCCACATTGTCATCTCCGATACCGGCAAAGGAATGTCGCAGGAAATTCTGGATCGCCTGGGAGAACCCTTTGCGCTTAATTCCGGGCTTGTGGGGTCAAGTTTTACCAGCGGAACGGGCCTGGGCGTGGCCATCTGCAAAGGCATCATTGAAGTGCACGGCGGCACTGTGCAAATCACTTCAAAACCGCAGCAAGGCACCACCATTGACGTAATGCTCCGCGCCGATTTGCCTTCACCAATGGACATCGGCCAGAAAGAACGCCTGAACTCGGGCCAGCCACTGCAAGAGGTATACACATGAGTCAGCGTGTTTTAGTTGTGGATGATATGGCCATCGTGCGCGAGCCGATCGCCGCTTCGCTCAGCGATGCCGGTTTTGAGATTCGCCAGGCCAGCAACGGCAAAGAGGCCCTGCTCCTGATGACCG
Source organism: uncultured Phycisphaeraceae bacterium (assembly GCA_964610975.1). GTDB lineage: Bacteria > Planctomycetota > Phycisphaerae > WQYP01 > WQYP01 > CAZSYN01. The sequence continues at coordinate 3,381 of CAZSYN010000006.1, read as the reverse complement.
ACTGGGTGCCGCAGTTGATATTGCTTGATGTGGCCATGCCGGAAATGGACGGCCTGACGATGCTGGCAAAACTGCGCGAACTTCCGTCGTTCAAGGATTTGCCGGTAATCCTGCTGACCGCGGTCAGTGATCGTGACGCTGTGCGCAAAGCGGCGGCGCTGGGCATACGGGATTATCTGCTTAAGTCGTCATTTTCGCTTAAGGATTTGCTCGGGCGAGTCAATAAACATATCGCAGGTGCGGCAAGGCCGGCTGAAGTGCCGGTGCGTTCCGCATCTGTCATTCAGCCGGCGCAGACATCGCGCCAGGCTCAGGTATCTCAATCACAGACGGACCGGACTCTTGCCAAAACATCGGATAAAGAGTTTCGCGTGATTCCTCCACGCGCGGCGCAACCCGCGCCGGCGCCGTCAACTCAAACGCCGATACCTTCGCGGATTAAAACAGATTCAGAACGTTTTGTGCTGCTCACACGCGAGCAGACGCAATCCCGCCTGGCGGAAATTGCCTCCGTGCGCACATGCGCGGGCATTGTGGCGCAGGTTACGGCGCTTGCCAATTCGCCCCGCAGCGATGTCACGGATATCGTCCGCGTGATTGAGGCGGACCCGGTCATGGCGGCCAAAGTGCTGCAAATGGCCAATTCCGCGGCGTACCGGTCAAAATTCACGCGGCTTTCGGGCATTGAAGATGCAGTGCGTAAAATCGGCATGCGCGCGATTCAAAACCTTGCGATTTCCGTCGGCATTTTTGATGCTTTTCCGCCGGATGCCGCCGACGGATTTAACACCATGCGCTGCTGGCAGCATTCGTTTGCCGTGGCGAGCATGATGCGCATTTTGCTGGCCGGGTGGGCCGATGAAGATCGCGAGCGTGGCGCGCTGGCGGGGCTTTGCCATGAACTCGGCGAGATCGTGCTGCGCCAATATTTTGCCGCCGAGTATGAACTGATCATCTCGCACGCGCAGTCAACCGGAATGCCGCGCCACGCCGTTGAGCTTTCGGCGCTGTCAATGCGTCATGCCGACCTTGTTGCAGAAGTGCTCACACGCATCGGATTACCGCCGAATATCACGATGCCGATCATGCGTTTTCACGATGGCGGCGTAACGGGCATCTCGGCCGATGATTCAAAAATCGTAAAAACAATGCAGTTTGCCGAGTGGATGGCAAACGGAATGCTGCTGTCGGTATCAATGGACGCGCCGGTCGGGCCGATCAACCGCGCGGATCTGCGGCGCCTGTGCGGCGATGCGCCGATGCCGGAGCTTAACATGCTCCGCACGGAAGTGCTGACGACCACCAATTTCCTCGCACGCCTGCCGGCTGCGGACGAAGCGCGATTCCTCCGGCCGATCCGTCCCAGACAGAATCTCCAGATCTGGTACGCCCACCATCAGAGTTACGCCGATGCCGACCCGCTGGCATCGGTATTTGATCTACTGGGCAACTTGCAGGTTGAAGATCACCTGCCCAAAACAGCCGAGGATATTGAACGGCAGGATGCGTTCTTTGTCGCTTCGCCGGTGCCGGAATCCGGTCCTCTGGCCTCATCGGAAATTCAGGAGTTGACGCAATCGCCGTCCTATCGCGGCCAGCCGATATGCCTGATGACCGGCATGACCGGCGCCGGGCCCATCGGAAACATGCATTGCCTGCAATTGCCGATGACTCTTCAGCATATGGCCGACCTGATTGACCGCGCCGTGATTGCCAAAGGTGCCGTACCGGTCAAAGATGCATAAAATCCTGACCGCCAAACGCAAAAAGCAAAGCGCGAAACGGCCTGCTTATGACAGGCTGTTTCGCGCTTTAATTTGCATCATGTATGCGGCGAAAACTTAAACCGCTGAACCGCCGATGTACGGCAGCATGCCCAGGAAGCGAGCGCGCTTGATGGCGGCCGTGATCATACGCTGTTCAGCAGCCGAGGCGCCGGTGCGCTTGCGGGAAAGAATTTTGCCGTTGATGGACAACATCTTCTTGAGGCTCTCAACATCTTTGAAATCCACGTACACTTTGCCCAGGCTGCTGACTTTGGCTACGCGGGTCTTGGGACGCTGAAAAGTTTGAAAACGGGGCTTACGAGCTGCGGGAGGCATCAGTTAACCTTTCTTAACTCTTGTCCGCCACGATCCTTAAGCAACACTCTCAAGGTATCGGATGACCCTGTAAACAGAATCACGTGGCGAAACCAGATCAACATTTTAACGTTTTTGGCGTCTTTGGCAAAGCCTCTGACACAAGAACGTTAAGAAACTTATTTTTTAAAGTGCTCAGCATTGAGCTGCACAAATTGTTTCCACTCGGCCGGAACATCATCTTCAGGGAAAATGGCCTTGACCGGACACTCATCCACACAAAGTCCGCAGTCAATGCACGTATCCGGATCAATATAAAGCTGCGTGGCGCCTTCAAAATCGCCCTCATCCTTGCGCGGATGAATGCAATCAACCGGGCACACAGCAACGCAGGCCGTATCTTTTGTACCAATGCAAGGCTCAGCAATGACATGCGGCATAGCGCAGTCTCCCATCCTCAATGTCTATTTTTGAGCGGCGGCCAGCATGTACGACGCTGCCTGATAACCACCCAAAACCCACCTTCTGCAAGGTAGTTTATTATAGGCAGGAGCATAACGAATGCAATCCACCCGACACGCCATGATCAACAGGCACATCAGGTGGATTGCATGTAATTACTGATTTTTCAGTATGTTATTTCTTGTAGTAGGCGGCGTTTGAGTCAACGGCGCCCTGCTGATCGGCCGGGAGATCGTCGGCAGATGAGATTGCCTTCGCCGGACACTCTGATACACACACGCCGCAATCAATGCATGATTCCGGGTTGATGTAGAGCTGCGGTTCGGTTTCGTAGGCAGCTTCAGAAGGAGTCGGGTGAATGCTGTCGGTCGGGCAAGCGGTGATGCATGCCGGATCGTGATCAAGTTCTGCACAGGCCGGGGTAATTACGTGTGCCATAGTACTATTTTTAGCTTTCTGCAGGCGCATTCGCAAATATGAACTGACTGCCCTGCCTGCTCTGGGCTCATGTCAGATTAATAGACCAATTTATCTTCTATTTCGGCGCTTTTCAAGCGGGAATTTCATTGAGAGTATAAAATTTAAGACAAAATAATTACGATATGCATAACTCTATGAATAACAAATACTAAAGTAGATGAGCCTGGCTATCTCATAACATAAAATAAAATTCGCACTGAAGTTAAAAATCTGAGTTTCGGATAAGTAAGCCTCGGTGGTTTTAACCCCGGGGTGGGTGCGAAGACGCCAAAATCCGACGTTAACGGCCCTGTTTTTATAATGAATTTTCTCCCTCCGCGGCTCCGCGCCTCCGCGTGAAAAAAGGAAAAAAATCTCG
>CAZSYN010000005.1:108118-379505 GCA_964610975.1 uncultured Phycisphaeraceae bacterium | reverse complement strand
AAAGCCGCCCCGCGATAGCGTGGCGGCAGGTCATACGCTAAAACATTTTGGCACATATTATATAATGATTTTTTCCTTCCGCGTCTCCACGTGAAAAAGGAAGCAAAACAGAATCTTACGCGGAGACGCAGAGCCGCGGAGAGCATTACGATGATGGGTTTATGCCCCCATCCCGTATAAAGAGTGAGGCTTGCTGATCCTGAAATTCAGATTTGCCACACGCTCAGACCGAAAGGAGCATCATCATGCATGCTATTCTGATAACGCCTGATAAAGATCTGGTCTGGAGCCAGGTTCCCGATCCGCAGCCTAAAGATGGAGAAGTGATCATTGATGTCCGCGCCGCGGCGCTCAATCGCGCCGACCTGATGCAACGCGCGGGAAATTACCCCCCGCCGCCCGGTTGGCCGGAATGGATGGGGCTTGAAGTGGCGGGCGTGATATCGCATGCGCCGGTAAACGGCCGCTGGCACGTGGGAGACAAAGTCTGCGCGCTGCTCGGCGGCGGCGGATATGCGGAAAAAGCGGCCGTGCCGGCCGATATGGTTCTGCCAATTCCTCAGAGATTGTCTCTTGCGGAAGCGGCCGCGATTCCGGAAGCGTTTGCGACATCGTATCTGAACCTCTGCCTTGAAGGACAGATGAAAAGCGGCGACACGGTTTTCGTTCAGGCCGGCGCCAGCGGACTGGGCATGGCGGCGATTCAACTGGCCAAAGCGCTGGGAGCTAAAGTCGTCACGACAGTCGGCTCCGACGATAAGGCGGCATTCGTAAAACGCCTCGGCGCGGATGTCATCATCAACCACAAAAAGGATGATGTTACCGCGGCGCTGGCGCAACACCCGGCGAATGTCGCGATGGATTGCGTGGCAGGCCCTGACCTCGGCCGCTATCTGCAAACCGTGGCCCACGGCTGCCGCTGGATCGTCATCGCCACTCTCGGCGGTTCTGTTGCCAGCATTGACATGAACGCTTTTTTTCGCCATGGTGTCAAGCTGATCGGCAGCACGCTGCGCAGCCGCACGTCGGAAACAAAAGCGAACATCCTGGCCGGTCTTGAAAAACAATTCTGGCCGGCTTTTTCAGCAGGCCGCATCAAGCCCGTAATCCACAAAACCCTGCCGATTTCACAGGCAAAAGAGGCGCACGCAATTCTTCAGCGCAATGAAAATATTGGCAAAGTGGTGCTTACCATTCAATGATGATAAAGGAAATGATCATGCGGTTTAACGATCAGGTCGCCATCATCACCGGCGCAGCATCCGGCATGGGGCTTTTAACGGCTCAGTGCTTTGCGGCCGAAGGCGGGAAAGTCGTACTGACGGATGTTAATAAAGAAGCGGTTGAACAGGCCGCCGCAGATATCAGTCGAAAAGGCGGCGAGGCTATCGGCCTGCCGGTCGACGTCCGAAAATACGACCAGGTGCGCGCCGCGGTAACACAGGCCGTGGAAAAATTCGGCCGCATCAACGTCATGCACAACTGCGCCGGCGGCGCATCAACGCGTATTTTTAACTGCCATAAATCTTTTCACGAACAACCCATCGAAATGATCGACTGGGGTCTGGATGTGAATCTCAGAGGCGCGGTTTACTTCAGCCATGCGGTTCTTGGCTTCATGATCCAGCAGAAAAGCGGCGTGATCATCAATATGGGATCGGTCACCGGCATGGAAGGCGCCGCCATCGCGGTGGATTACGCCGTTGCCAAAAGAGGCATCGTGGGACTGACCAAATCTCTGGCGCTTTGCGGCGCGCCGCATGGCGTGAGGGCCTGCTGCGTTTCGCCGGGGCCGGTGTTGACCCGGCCCGGCATGGCAAATATGAAGACCCGCCTCGGCCGCGCCGCTGAACCGCAGGAAGTAGTCGACCTGATTCTGTATCTTTGCTCAGATAAGGCTTGCTCCATCACCGGATCAAACTATTTAATTGACGGTGGCCGCACCTGCGGCGGAACGGATTGAGCATTAAAACCAAGCGGACTTGTGAAAATCCGCAGTGATACAAACAATTCAAAAGTCGCGGAGTGTAGAGTTCATACGACTTAGCGCGCTGATTGTGCCACGTCACATCATCATTGAACACGCCATCAAGTGGACATTATGGTAAGGAAGATGCATACTCCCGGTCATGGCGATGTATCAACCCAATTTGGCTCGCGATATTCCGCAGCAGGAAGACCTGCGCCGGCTGTTTTCCTCCGGCGCGCCGGCGGCGATTTTTTCCGCGCCCGGCCGAGTGGATGTTCTCGGCGGAATGGGCGTTGAGGCCGGGGCCACCCTGGCGCAGATGAGCCTGCCGCTGCGCGCGCAGGTGGCATTGCAGCCAAGACAAGACGGCCAGTTGATCATCGTGAGCCGGCAAAAACCCCAATCCGCACTGCGCATTCCGCTTGCGGGCATTGCGCACGAGGAACATTTTGACGTTGATGCGTTTAATCCGTATCTGGTTGAGCCATATGCGTGGGCCGGGCCTCTGATAGGCGCATGCTGCGTGATGTGCGGGCCGGTGATGAAGGGAATGACGATTGCAGTTGATTCGGCAATCCCGATGGGCGTGGGCCTTGCCGGCGGCACGGCCGTTGTCACGGCGCTGATGGTGGGGCTGACAAAACTCGCCGGCGTCAAAGTTGAGCCGCTTGAGCTTGCGCTCTATATCTTCCGCGCGGAAACAACATTCAACAGCCTCTGGGGACGCACGGCGCATATCGTGGATGCGATGACGTGCCTGCATGCGCTATCAGGCAATCCACAGCACATTTTGCGATACTCCGCCCAGCCGCATCAACTGGTGGGCCAGTTGCCTCTGCATAAGGACGTGCGCATTGTCGCGCTTGATACGCACGTAACCAATCAGGATGCCGCGCAGACGGTTGAGTCACTGCGATTGGCCGGGGCGATGAGCCTGCGCATCAGCGAAACCATTTATCGTGATTTGGGGCAGCGCCATACGCCGCTGAAGGGATATCTGGCCAATTTATCTCCGTCGCTGTACCGGCAATATTTCCGGGCTATTTTGCCCCGGCGCATGCGCGGACGCGATTTTGTGCGCACGTTTGGCGAATTACCGGAGCGCGCCGGCGTCATTGAGCCGGAAAAAATGTATCGTGTGCGCACGGCCGCGGATCATTTGATCAGCGAACATGAGCATGCCGAGAATTTTTTGCAGGCCATGGAAGAGTTGACCGAAGCCGCCGCGTCAGGTCGGCGCATGAAGCACAACGAGCGCGAGCGCATCATGCGCCGCGCGGGACGGTTGTTGCTGGCCAGTCAGCATTCGTACAGCTTGCGGCTGAACATGTCCTGTAAAGAAACCGACTGGCTTGTTGATCGCCTGATGCAGGCCGGGCCTGATGCGGGAATTTATGGCGCGCGGCTCACGAGTTGCGGAGGAGGAGGCACGGTTGTGGCTCTGCTCAACAGAAGTTCTTCGGCAACTGACGTGCTTTTGGACGTGGTGAGTACCTATCATGATATGGGCGGCGCTTCTCTTGGGGTTTATGAGGCGGGAAGCGGCGATTGTGCAGGCATTCTTGCAGGGAATGACTGAATTTTCGCACATATCAGAATAACCGCCTAAATAGCCCTTTGTTGGGGAGTGTTTTTACACGTATATAAAGGTAGGACGGTTCAGTATTGTATCGCTTCGGGCCGATGATGATTTTATACATGCATCGCTATCACGATTGCGAAACATTTAACAGTTCTCATACGTGGCAAGCTACGGTGCTGTCATGTACGATAATCATCAAGGAGCGTTGCCGTTTGGGGTGGCAACGAATGTGAGTGAGAGGAATCGGATCGCGGTGCATGCGAAGGGGCTCGCATTGTCAACCCGTGTCCCGTCAGGAGATTGTGTCGTGACAGTAAATTCATCAGCGGCGTTCCCGTTGCAGGCGATTAATGCCAACAATGCGGAATTTGTCTTGCGGCTTTACGAACAGTACAAAAAAGATCGCAATTCAGTAGACCCGCAATGGTCGCTGTTTTTTGCCGGTTTTGACCTGGCAGCGGCAAACGGATTGCAGGTCGCCGCGGAATCCGGCGCGCAAAGCGGCGGAATGGAAATTGCGGACCTGATTCACTCCTACCGCGAACTAGGCCACCTGATAGCCGATCTTGATCCGCTGGGGCACAATATTTTTCATCATCCGCTTCTTGAGCTTGAGAACTTTCGCATTACGCCGAAAGATCTTGATACCGTTGTTACCAGCGACGGGTTCCGCGGCCACCAGAGCCTGACGGTGCGGGAGCTTCTTGATCAACTCCGCGAAACATACTGCGGCACGATTGCCGTGGAGTATATGGACATCCGCGATCCGGAACAGCGCCAATGGGTGCAGGACCATATTGAGCCTGATCTGAATAAAGCCCAACTGAGCAACGAAGACCGCAAAGTGCTGCTTAAACAACTGATTGCGGCGGAAGATTTTGAGCAGTTCCTGCATCGGCGCCACCCGACGGTCAAGCGGTTCAGCAACGAAGGCGGCGATGTGCTCACGGCGCTTCTTGATGAGCTTGTTGAGGCCGGCGCCAATCTGGGTGTTGATGAGATTCTCTTCGGCATGGCGCATCGCGGCCGGCTTAACGTGCTGGCGCATACGCTGCGGAAGCCGTATGAGGCAATCATGACGGAAGTCATGGACCGGCCGACGGCCAAGATGGCCGGCGACGGCGATGTGAAGTATCACCTGGGTTACGCGTGCGATCACACCACGCGCAACAGCAAGCGCATACATCTTTCACTGGCGGCAAACCCGAGCCATCTTGAAATTGTCAACCCGATTGTAGAAGGCATGTGCCGCGCCAAGCAGAACCGCAAGGGTGATATGAATCGCGAACGCACCGTGCCGATTCTGATTCACGGTGACGCGGCATTTACAGGCCAGGGTATCGTGGCGGAAACGCTTTATCTTTCCGAGCTTGAGGCGTACCGCACCGGCGGCACTGTGCACCTGATCATCAACAACCAGATCGGGTTTACGACAAATCCGTCAGACGGCCGCTTTACGCGTTATCCTTCAGACGTGGCAAAGGCGATTCAGGCGCCGGTATTTCATGTTAACGCGGACGATCCGGAAGCGTGCATTCAGGCCGCGCGCATCGCGATGGAGTTTCGCCAGCAGTTTAAGGCGGACGTGATCATTGATCTGGTCTGCTATCGCCGCCGCGGCCACAATGAACTTGATGACGCCTCGGTCACGCAGCCGGTCATGGCGCGCGAAATCGCGGCGCACCCGACCGTGCGGCAAATTTACGCCAAAAAACTTATTGATACCGGCGTGCTGACGCAGCAGGATTATGACGCGCTGAATAATGAACTTCAGGATAAGCTCAGCAAAGCGCATGAATATGCGGAAAACTTTAAGCCTTCGGACAATCCGCCGCCGGTTCATGGCCCGTGGGCGGAATTTGTAAAACTTCCGCGGCAATATAAAGACTGGCTGGCCGAGACTGGCGTCAGCAAGAGCAAACTGACGGAAATTGCCAAATTCTGCACGCGCGCGCCGGAGGGATTTAATATTCACCCCACGGTTGCCAAAATGATGGACAATCGTTTTAAGGCCGTTGAGACGGAGCGTGATATTGACTGGGGCTGCGGCGAAATGCTGGCGCTCGGGTCGTTGATTGAAGAGGGCACGTGGATTCGCCTCACCGGCCAGGATGTTTCGCGCGGAACATTCAGCCATCGCAACGCGGTTTGGTTTGACAATAAAACCGGCCGGCCTTATGTGCCGCTTGCCGCGCTGGCCGAAGGCAAGAGCCGGTTCATGATCATCAACAGCATGCTCAGCGAGTTTGCCGTTGTTGGTTTTGAGTACGGTTTTTCGTCGGCTGATCCCAAATCACTGGTGATCTGGGAAGCGCAGTTTGGCGACTTCGTCAACATGTGCCAGCCGATGATTGACCAGTTCATCAGTTCAAGCGAATCAAAATGGGCCAAGTATAACGGCCTTGTGATGATGCTGCCGCACGGATACGAAGGCCAGGGGCCGGAGCATTCGCACGCGCGTCTTGAACGTTTTCTGCAATTATGCGCGGAAGACAACATGCAGGTTTGCTACCCGACGACGCCGGCGCAGATTTTTCACCTGCTGCGCCGCCAGGCCAATCGTCCGTTCCGCAAACCGCTGATCGTCATGAGCCCCAAGAGCATGCTGCGTAACGCGATGGTGCGCTCTACACTTGATGAATTTACTTCCGGCGGTTATCAGGACATCATCGATGAAGTTGATTCAAGCATTGATAAATCACGTGTCAAGCGCGTGCTGATCTGCTCTGGCAAAGTATATTATGACATTCTCAAAGAGCGAAAATCGCAGAATATCACCGATATTGCGTTGCTGCGTCTTGAGCAGATTTATCCGTTCCCGGCCGAGAAACTTACGGAGATCTCAAATGCCTATCCGCGCGATGTTGAGGTGGTCTGGGTGCAGGAAGAACCGCGCAATAACGGCGTTTATCCGTTCATCGGCGCCAAGCTGCATTATCACTGGAATGGCATGAAGAAACTGCTTTACGTAGGCCGTAAACCGTCAGCAAGCCCGGCCGCAGGATCGCACAAAAAACACGAAGCCGAGCAGCATGATATCGTCGCACGCGCGCTGGGGCTGAATGTCAGCCAGAATGTGCGCGATGGCAAAGCGCTTGATATTCAGACGGAAACCAAAGCGGTTTCGGCGGAAATGGTGGCAAAAGATATTGCCAAGTAATGGTAAAATGCACATGGCAAAGGGCAAAGTCACTTTTGTCTGGCCGTTTGTCATTTGAGTTTTGTCATTGTTGCAGCGCAAAAGTATCGGCGATGCAATCGCGATCAAGATAGAAAATGAGAGAAGGATATATGGCTAATAATTTACTGGATCTTCCCGTACCGGGGCTTGGCGAGTCAGTTTCGGAAGCAACCATTGCCAATTGGGTTAAGAGTGACGGCGATTTTGTCACGCCGAATGATGTCGTGGCCGAGCTTGAGACGGATAAGGCCACTGTTGAATTGCCGGCCGGTAAATCCGGCACGCTCAAGATTGTTCGCAAAAAAGGCGAAACCGTGGCCGTGGGCGATGTGATCGCACGCATTGATCCGGAAGGCAAACCGTCGGCCGCGGCCTCCGCGCCGACGCCGGCAAAGGAATCCGCGCCAGCGCCCGCCAAAGAGTCTCCGGAACTTTCTCCGGCCGCGCGGCGCGCCGCGACGGAAAATCATGTGGATATCAGCAAGATTGAGGGCACCGGCAAAGATGGCCGCGTGACCAAAGGCGACATACTGGCCGCTGCGGAAAAAAATCCCAGTTCCGCGCCGCTGCCGCACGCCGTGCCCGCGCAGGATGCGATGACCGGCCCGGCGCTGCGCACGCCCGGCACTACGGCAGTGCCTGATCGCACCATTGCCGAGACGGTCAAATCATCCCCGGCCGAAAGCGGCAGCGAAACTCGCGTAGAAATGAGCAAACTGCGCCAGACCATCGCGCGCCGCCTTGTGGATGCCCAGCACACCACCGCATCACTGACGACATTTAACGAAATTGACATGTCGGCCGTACTGGCTTTGCGCGAAAAATATAAAGAAAAATTCGAGAAGGATCACAAAATCGGCCTGGGCTTTATGAGTTTCTTTGCCAAAGCCGTCATACACGCGCTCAAATCAGTGCCGGCCGTCAACGCCAGCATTGACGGCACAAGCCTGGTTTATCGCAATCATGTGCATCTGGGAATTGCCGTCAGCACGGAGAAAGGCCTGATGGTTCCGGTGATCCGCAATGCCGATCAACTGGGAATGGCCGAGATTGAAGCGGAAATCAAGCGCCTTGCCACCAAAGCGCGCGAAGGCAAAATCACCATTGACGAGATGACCGGCGGCACATTTACGATCACCAACGGCGGCGTGTTTGGCTCGCTGCTCTCAACACCGATTCTCAATCCGCCGCAGTCAGGCATTTTGGGCATGCATAAAATTGAAAAACGCGCCGTGGTGGTGACGGAAGGCGGCGAGGATAAAATCGTCATTCGCCCGATGATGTATGTCGCGCTGACGTATGATCATCGCGTGATTGACGGCCAGCAGTCGGTCACGTTCCTTGTTCGCGTCAAGGAAGCCATTGAAGATCCCACACGCATTTTGCTTTCAGTGTGATATCACGCAAATAAATGTCGCGATAACTGAGCGGGCGGTTCATCATGAACCGCCCGCTTTTGTTATTCACCGATGATTTTGATCAACACGCGTTTGCGGCGCAGGCCGTCAAATTCGCCGTAGAAAATCTGTTCCCAGGGGCCAAAATCAAGTTCGCCGCCGGTAATGGCCACGACAACTTCCCGGCCCATGAGCGTGCGCTTGATATGCGCGTCGGCATTATCCTCGCCTGTGTCATTATGACGGTACTGATTGTAGGGCTTTTCCGGAGCGAGTTTTTCAAGCCATTTTTCAAAATCATGATGCAGGCCGGATTCGTTGTCGTTAATAAACACGGATGCGCTGATATGCATCGCATTCACCAGCACAAGACCTTCTTTGATATCGGAATCACGCAAAGCCTGCTCAACTTCACCGGTAATGTTGATAAACGCCCGGCGCGTGGGAATGTTAAAAAACAATTCTTTGCGATAACTCTTCATGACGTTCTCCCATTCAAAATGATACGCGGGCATTGTATCGAAAAATAATGACAACCACAGGGAAGAAAATCAGCCGCAGAAGAACGTGATTGGGCGGGAAATGACCGCGTTTATTTTTGGCGACTCCGTTAACTTACCAGCTTATAGAGCACGACCGCGGCGAACATCAGTGTACCGGCGGCAAGTTTGCGGAGAAAATCACCTTTACCCTGGTTTGGCTCCATGTGACCGGAGCCAAGCCTCACCAGCGCCCAGCCCATAAAGATGCTGATGATTCCGCGCGTGGATTGCAGGATATTTCCGTAAAGCGGGCCGACAAGGCCAAAACAAAGAAACAGAAAGACCATCGCGATGAACCAGGACGCGGCAAAAGGAGCCGAATCCCGCCAGTCGCGACGTCCGGTGATATGAATAAACGGAAGCAGCGGCAGCGCCAGTATCCCCGTAATGGTGTAGTTAAGAGCCAGCGAGAAAAAACAGCGGGACATCAGCGGCACATCATCAGGCATGGCATGAATGACGCCGGTGATATTCCAGTCAGAAAGCGAATAACTGACGCAGGCAATCACAAGTGCCAGTGTCGCCTTCATCGGCATGCGTCCGCCGGAGCGATACAGGCTCAGTGCGCCAAAGAGACAGATGATCACCGCTACCCACTGCCAAAGGTTGACGCCTTGCGTGGTTAAAAAGGCCGTCAACAGCGCAAGAACTACAAGTTTAAATCCCAGCAGCGGCGATACGCGCGAAGGTTCTGCATACTTCAGCGCGATCATCAGCCCAAGTTGGCCCAGAATATAAAAAATGATCACACCGGCCAGCGGAATAATCGCGCGCGACCAATCAATTGGGAATTTGCCCCAGTAATACGCCAGCAGAATGGCCGACGGAATCCCCATTTCTATATTTGAGAGAACCAGCAGAGTCTTGCTTGCGCCGGAAGGACGCGGCTGAACGTAGTAACGTGTCGCCAGATAGGAAAGAGACTGACATACCGCCGCAGCCAGTCCGGTGGTAATTCCCAAAATACCAGAAGCGATCATAGGCGACGAGAGTACACCGATAGCACGGTTACTTGCTCGCTCCCACATGATTGCGGCGTTCCTGGGCGATGTTCATCTGCTCGGCGGTCGGCGCCTTGCCGGACTTCATCATCTCAACAAAGCAGTCAAAAAGATACGTTGCGTCATGCGGGCCGGGACTGGCTTCCGGATGATACTGCACCGCAAAGATCGGTTCGCTGGTGTGGCGAAACCCCTCAAGCGTATTGTCGTTGAGGTTGATGTGCGTCGGCATGCCGCCGACTTTTTTCAATGATTCCGGATCAACCGCAAAGCCGTGATTCTGGCTGGTGATTTCTACTTTGCCGGTCTGCGTATTTTGCACCGGCTGATTGCCGCCGCGGTGGCCGAACTTGAGTTTGTAGGTTTTGGCGCCCATTGCCAGGCCCAAAAGCTGGTGGCCCAGACAGATGCCGAAAATCGGCTTTTTGCCGATCAGTTTTTTCAGCGCGTCCTGAACATACGTCACCGGTTCCGGATCGCCCGGGCCGTTGCTGACAAATATGCCCGTGGGATTATAAGAAAGAATTTCCTCGGCCGTGGTCATCGCCGGAACCACCGTCACGCGGCAGCCGCTCTGAACCAGATTCCGCAGAATGTTGCGCTTGAGGCCGCAATCAATGGCCACCACATGATGGCCCTCGCCGGATTTGGCCGGCTTTGCGTCCTTGAGCATGGCCCATTCGCCCTTGCTCTGATCCCAGGTATACCCGGTTTTGGGCGTGACGACTTTGGCCAGGTCAAGACCCGCCATGCCGGACCAATCGGCGGCCTGCTTGACCAGCGCCAGATCGTCATTGACTTTGGCCTGATCCGTGCAGATTACGCCCTTCATCGCGCCCTGAATACGCAGCTTGCGCACCAGTGCGCGCGTATCAATATCCGCAATGCCGGGGATTCCGTAACGGCGAAGATACGCATCAAGCGACTCAACGGAACGGAAGTTTGAGTCAATGGGAGACAGGTCGCGAACGATAAAACCTTCAACCTGCGGCCGGGCCGATTCGTAGTCCGCATCATCCGCCACGCCGTAGTTGCCGATTTCCGGATAGGTCATGGTGATGATCTGGCCGCGGTAGGAAGGGTCGGTCAGGATTTCCTGATAGCCGGAGAGCGAGGTGTTAAAAACGACCTCGCCAACATTGCACACGTCGGCGCCAAAAGCAGTGCCGGTAAAGATTGTGCCATCTTCAAGAGCAAGTTTTGCGATACGTGCCGTCGGCATTTCAGATTATCCCTCTCATCACGACCAAAATTTCGCTAATTATAGCGACTCTGTGGCCACTTGACTATTGTGCGCATACAAAAGCCCCGGGGATTATCCGGGGCTTAAAAAATCATGCATATTTCTTTACACGGCCGGCGGAACCATCGGCGGATGGCCCTCCGGCACGATGCGACTTTTATATCCGTTGATCTTGACCAGATATATGATCAGCACGATCAGCGCGGCCGGGCCGAGGCACATATTGATGTACGGAATCAGGCTTACGCAAACCAGCACGCTATAGGCTATCGCAAGGCTGCGGCCGGCGTCGGCATGGTCAGTGCTGCCGTGGTCATCGAGATAATTTTTGTAAGATTCAGAAATCTTCGGAAAAACGAAGAAATTCCAGATAACGCTGAATAACGGAATCAAGAGCAGCCAGACCATACTCGGCTGCTGCGTGCGGTAACGCTCCGGCAATCGCTTGAGAAAAGCGGAAAGAATCAGGCAAAGCACCACGTTAACGGCGATAGCGAACAGCATTGCTCCGCAAAAAACCGCGCCGAAGATGCCCAGCATAGTCAGTGCGGCTTTTTCTTCGCCGGAATCCGATGCGTACTGCGCCAGGGTCAATATATCAGGCAAAAGAGTGATCATACGTTTATTCCTTCACCATCATGCCGCTCGTGCGGATCATACTGAAATGCGGAACAATCACCACGATTTTTTTGCTATTTCCCATATTTACGAATGCGCTCTGGCCGGCGGACAAAAAGATAAATCAGCGCGCCGACCCAGCTTGCCAACAGAACCACCAGAAGCCAGACCACTTTGTCATTGCCTTCGCCGGGTTCCTTGGTGGCGACTTCAACGATAGCCCAAATCCATAAAGCAAGAAATGCCAGGCCTATCAGGCCGCCAAAAAGCATAAAGCAGCATGGCAAAAAACTCAGAATTGCGCCGCCGCCAAAATCTTGATGCATGGTGATCACCTCAAAGCAAAATACCGGATTTTAACGCGCAGATAACATGCAAAAAAAGAAATGAGCCTGTGTGTATATGACACAGGCTCATGTGATGTTTGGTCAATCGCATGGGCGGCAATCGGCAAAGCCAAACTGCCAGCCATGATATGTGTTGGCCGTAACTTAGGCCTGAGCGGCAACCGGCTCAACCGAGATGCGGTAGTTCTTGGCAACGGCAACTTTGCCATCGGCAAGAGCGAAGAGGGTGTCATCGCGGCCGAGACCGACGTTCTTGCCCGGCTTAAACTTGGTGCCGCGCTGACGAACGATAATTGAGCCCGTGGTCACGAACTCACCAGCATACGCTTTAACGCCAAGGTACTGCGGATTTGAATCACGACCGTTGCGAGTAGAACCTTGACCTTTTTTATGTGCCATGAGACACCTCAATGAACTCTGAAATTTCCGAGTCACGCATCATAACGGCAAGGATGATCAATTTCAAATGACAAAGGCAAAACAAACCCAAAATCACAATGATTGGCGGCCAAAAGAGGCCTGATGCGCCCTATTCTGGCCAATTGTGCTTGTTTTGGCACTTATCATTTGGGATTTGTCATTCCGCGTCGGCGCCAACATCTCCCGCTTTGCGAAAGATCGCAAGTACTTTATCAAGCGGAACTACGAAAAGGCGGTTGTCGGCCTCAAATTCAACAGGAACCGCTTCGCGCGGATCAAAAAGGACTTTATCCAGTTTTTTGATCGGGAAGTCTTCGTCACGCTCAATTTGGCGGGAAATGGCCACAATACGGCCTGTGAGGACCGGAATTTCATGATTGCCGGGCAGCACAATACCGGATTTGGTCTCGCGCCTATTGTCATCTTTACGAATAACGACACGTTTACCGACTGGTTCAACGATATCCCACTGCGGATTTTTTGATGATTTAATGATGGGGTCGCTCACAGTTTCTTCCATAAAAAAATACCAGATGGCTAACTTATCCCAAAGATTGCCTGTGTATGCAAGTGAGAACGAAGAAGCGAAACAGTGATCAATTAAATGCGAGATGAATTAACTGCAAAAGAAAGTTTGCCTTGGCGCGCAAAAACAAACGCGCCAAGCCGGCGGCGATAGTACCGCCATCGGAGTGCGGGTGCCAGGCAGGGATTACAGTTCCGAAGCGAAAAACCAGGCGTAAAACATAACCGTCAAAAACAATGCACCAAGAGTTGCGAAGACCCAGGGAGCGATTAAATCACCCATGTCGCTCGGGGACTGTCCCAGCCAATGATTAAAGGCATGGGAAATCATCTTCATAAACATGATTATCGGAGCTTGCGGTCGTTATTACCACTGTTTTTGTAAAAATTGCAGGATGTGCGTAATCACTTCTTTAAGGGTATACGCACGATACGATTATCAGCCCACGCATGCAGACGCAGCGGACGAGAAAGATATAAGAATATTGACACGATATCACAGAATCTTAAATACAGCATTTTTCTTTTAATCAATCGGTTGATTTACGCAAGCAGTCTCTTTATAAAGGAGACAATAAAAGAGGAAACAAAATCATGAGCATACGTCTCGGCGTTCTTGGGTGCGGCTTTATAGCCAATCATTCACACGGACCTGCGATTGCGGAATATGTACGCACGCATTCTGATATTGAGTGCGTGGCTTGCTGTGATGTGCGTCAGGAATCGGCCGAGACATTCGCAAAGCAATATGGGTTTGCGAAAGCGGAAACGGATGTCGCCCGTTTTCTGGCGGATTATCAGCTTGATGCGGTGTACCTATTTGCTTCAGAAAGCGTCTCGGCGGAGCTGGCCTGCCGTGTGGCGCGGGCGAATATTCCGTTCATGCTTGAAAAACCGCCCGGCAAAACCACTGCGGAAACGGATGCCATCATCGCCGCATGCCAGGGGCGCGATCTTTTGGTGCATGTGGCATTTAACCGGCGCTATATGCCGCTGGTATTGCGGCTGCGAGACGAAATCAGACCTCTACTGGCGCAATGTCCCATACAGCATATTCAATACGAAATGATCCGGAGCAATCGCCAGGATGCGGATTTTTCAACGACGGCCATACATGGCATTGACTTGGTGCGGCATGTGGCCGGGGCGCAATATGCCAAAGCGGATTTTAGCTATCAGTTGATTGACTCGGCCAAAGCACATGTGAATTATTTTATCAGCGCGCAAATGACAGGCGGCGCGCATGCGGCGCTGGCGTTTTGCCCGATGGCCGGCGGAAATTCAGAACGCATGTCCGTTTTTCTTGCGGGCCACAGCTTTTACCTTGAGTTGCCGGTGGGCTCATCCGTTGATGGTCCGGGGCGATTGCGGCATGTGGTTGACCGGCAGGTGGTGCTTGATATCTCAAGCGCGCCGGAGGAATTGCCCAGTTATCGCGAAGGATTTTATCACGAAGGCGCGGCATTTCTGGATGCGATGCGGGCCGGGCAAAAGGGTGTCAGCGATCTTGCGGATTCCCGGCAATCCGTTGAAGTAACGGAAATGATCCGCGCGAGAAAAGTTAATTTCTTCCGCGGGTGAACGCAGCGCATCAACAACAGAAAGAGTTTATGACACAGCAGAAAGTTGCGATTAACCGGCCGAGTTTTCGTCTTTTTGCTGTGTTTTAAGTTCAAATAATTTAAGAATGGCCGCGGCAAGCATGGGGCGCGCGCTGGCCTCTGCCTGCTGGGTAAGCTGCGTGACGGGCGCATGGAGCATTTTGCCGATCACACGGTGCATCATGCGCTCAAGCTCATGGCGTTGATCCGTCGTAAGCTCAGGCATGCGGGCAAAGAGCTCGTCCATTTCGCGGCGGGCGATGTCATGACTTTGCTCATAAAGCGCGCGAACAATCGGCCCTACGTCCCGTGCGCCAAACCAGCGCACAAAATCCTCAACGTGGCGATGAAGAACCGAGTGCGATTGCTCAACGGCGTCATCACGCTTGCCGCGCGTTTCGTTCACCACGCGCTGAAGATCATCAACATTATAAAGGTACACGTTGTTGAGCTTGCCGACGGCAGGCTCTATATCGCGCGGAACGGCAATATCAACCATCACTACAGGGCGGTAGCGGCGAGGCTTAAGAAGATTGCGGAACTGATCGGCAGTGATGACGGCATGCTCCGCGCCGGTACTGCTCAGCACGATATCCGCCTCAACCAGAAGATCAGGAAGTTGATCAAGCGGAGCGGCGCGGCCGCGAAATTCACGCGCCAAAGCATCAGCTTTAGCCGCGGAACGATTGGTGATAACGAGCTGTTTTGGCGCAAGCCCCTGAAGATGACGCAGCATGAGCGTGGCCATTTTTCCCGCGCCGACGCAGAGTACGGTTTTGTCACTAAAATCATCAAAAACGCCACGGGCAAGGTCAACGGCAACAGAAGCCACTGATACGCGCCCGGATGAGAGCGATGTTGATTCGTGCACTTCCTTAGCGGCCGCGAGCGCGCGCTGAAAAAGCGTATGAAAAACACCGCCCGGTTTGCCGGCGCAATGAAGTTCACAGGCGGCCTGATAGGCCTGCTTGACCTGGGAAAGAATCTGCGTTTCTCCGATGACCAACGAATCAAGTGAGCTGGCGACGGAAAAAAGATGCTCAACCATTTGGCGATCTTCGTAATGATACATGTGCGGCGCAAGATCGGCCGGGGAAAGATGATGCAGATCCGCCAGAAAGGCTGAGGCGATATCGGGAGAAGGCTCCGCCCGCAACGGCCGGGACGTATAAAGCTCAACACGATTGCAGGTAGAAAGCAATACGCCCTCGGCATCCGGAAAACGTTCCTGATAAGCGCCGAGCGCCTGGCGAAGAATATCGCCGGAAGTGGCGAGTTTTTCGCGAATGGTCAGCGGCGCCGTGCGGTGATTAAGACCGACGACCTGAAGGCGAAGAGGTTGTGTGGGATGATTCTGCACGTTGTTATTTATTTTGCGGGCATTCCGTTTACTGCGATATAGGTGGCAAGCAAAATCAAAAAGCCAATGATGTTGAGCCACGCGGCACGCTTGCCACGAAATGCCGGAGCGCGGCGGATGTTAAGCAGAATTGCGTACACAAGCCATGCGGTCATGGCGAGAATTGTTTTAATAATGAGCGGGCTATCCCAGTGACTGACATGAAAAAATCCCATGATGCACGCGACCGTCAACATCGGAAAACCGAGCGCAACCATCAGTTGATTAAATTTTTCCATGCTGGCCAGGGGCGGGAGAAAAAGCCATCTTTCCGCGCCCGGACGATTGCGCAACCGCAATTGCCGGTCAGCCAGCAGATATACGATGCCGCCGACACATCCGAGAGCAAAGCATGCGGAACCGACGACAACGATCAGGATGTGAAGTTCCGCCCAGCTTGAGCGGTAATCAAAAGTTCGGCCGCTGGTGAGCGTGAGAACCGAACCCAGCAGCAGCACGCCGGAGATCATGGGAAGAATAAAAAGCGCCATGCTGCTTAAGTGCTGTGCGCGGCGAAAATAAAAGAGCATGCCGGTGAGCAGAAGGCCCAGGAGGAGGAATGCGTCAATGTGAGAAAAAACGCCCACGCGTCCGACCGTGGCAAAGCGCCAGAGGACCATCAGGATCATATATGCCAGCGCCGCCACACCGCCGCGCAGGGATGAGATGGGCACGGCCGCGGCAATATCGGCAGCGGACAAGCGCATGATACGCAGACGTGCGACAAAAATCGCCATAAACGCTGCGGCGCCTATCAGCATAACAGTACATTGAGCTTGCGTGTGTGCGTCCATAATAGCCTCGGTGACTATATTACAGGGGAGAGGGGCCAGGGGACAGTGGTCAGGGGTGAGGTGATAAGGAGTTGCGCAGCCAATTGTTAAAAGCGTCCTGCGCGGCAGAAGCGCCGGAGGAACGGAGGATCTTTTCCATTTCCGCACTTGCGATGCGTTTAAGTAATAAGCTGCGCGCATGGTCTGTGAGTTTGGCAACAACTATCGGCCGCCACTGTTCAAGAAGCGCAGCCCACTCAAGCAAAAGCGGATCAACGCCCTGCCACGCCTGATCGGCCATGCGTGCGGCCAGCGCCGGAGATGCGCCATGACTTGAGAGCGCAATTTGAACGACAGCATCACCACGGCTGGCCGCACCGACAAAGTCGCCGGCCGAGCCATCATCACATCGGCAACAGAGAATATTGAGCGCATGGGCGTCATCAGCGACTTGCTGGTTGACGGACGTATTATTCGTAGCGGCAAACACAAGCCGCCAGGGTCGCTGGCGCATCAACGACGAATCGTAAGGCTGCGTCAGACGCGTGATCTGCGAAAGCGCAGAAAAATCATCATGCCACACAAGGCTGACGGCCGTTATGCGCGCGCCGGAATCAAGCAAACCGCGTGATTTACGCAAAGCAACCGCCCCGCCGCCGACAACGAGCACGGGCTGATCCGTAAGCGCAACGAAAATAGGATACAGTTTGTTCATGTTGCTCTGGCGTTATTGTAACACCGGCAGGCGGCCGAGTCGTGGCTAAGTCATGCGGAAGTTTTTATCATAAACGGATCATTGATCAGGAGTTGACTGTTGAATAATCACGAGCCGTCATCCGCAACACCGCCACAGGATCAACCGGAACTGCCCCTCCGGCAATCGCAGATCAACCTGCCGTGGCTGGCCATCGGCCTGCTGACCGTGGTGATGTTTCTGCTGCGATCATTGCGACTGACCGATCTGCCGATCTTTGGCGACGAAGCCATTTATCTGCGATGGGCACAACTCATCGGGCGTGATTTTCATCTGGTGATTCAGCAGTATGACTGGTATCGCCTTTATGCCGTGCCGCTGATTGATCCCAAACCGCCGGTGCATTTCTGGCTGATGGCGGTAACGGACGGGCATTTTGCCGATCCGCTGGCCGGCGCACGCATGATTTCGGTAGTAGCGGGAGTATTGCTGATTCCGGTGATGGTGCTGGTGGTGCGCCGGCTGCGTCATCTTTTGCCGCAGGATCACTGGCAGGGACTATCAAGCTATGCGCTGCTGATGGCACTGATGATCATATGCTGCCCGTTTTTGGCTTTTTATCAGAGACTGGCCACGGCCGACGCATTATTTATTCTTGAGATGGCGCTGTGCGTGTGGCTTGCGCTTCGGCTGACGGGCGATGCCCTGAACGTACCACTTGGCCGGGGATTGCTGACACATGCGTTGCCTTTTGGCGTGGCGATCGGCATCGCAATGAACACGCGGCAAATACTAAGTTATGAACTATGGGTATTGCCGGTAGCGATCTGGGCGTTGACGGATCAACGCAAAAAGCGTGCGGCCAAAGTGAGCCTCTGGCTGATAGCGGCAATTGCGGTGGGCATTGCGATGTTTATGCCCTATTTACTGGCCGAACCGGGACGTTACGCGCCGGAAAATCCGCAGGATGTGATTCCGGGCGTTGACATGTTCAAGTATGAACTGCGCAGGCGCGTACTGTATCAACCGCATTTTTCGGAAGCCAAAACACTGCATGACCGCTGGCTGATGTTCAGCTCAAATTTCCGTGATGTGTTTATTCCGAATTATTCAAAATCGGGCGAAACCGCATCCGGATGGCTATGGTTTTATTTAACACCGCCGGTGTGTCTGCTTGCCGTGATTGGTGTAATCATGATGGCCGCAAAGAAACACTGGCGATTGCTGATGTTTATCGCGTTCTGGGCGGCCATGTTTTTAGCGCCGCTGATTCTCTTTGGCGCAGTGACGTTTTCGCGCTATGCGCTTGCGGGCGTGTTGCCGATTCTGCTACTGAGCGTGTGGGTGATTGCGCGCGGAAGTTACTGGTCGTTTGCGAAATTACCACCGGCCGGCGCATGGTGCATCAATATCATACTGATGCTGGTGACTTTCGGTTGGCCGGTATACGACGTGAACAAGCAGATTCAGCACTGGCCCACGCAAAGACTTGTTGCGGAAGATCGCTGGCAATACATCACCGGGTGGCCAGGCGGTTTTGCAGCACGCAATGCCATTGCGTATCTGAAAAGCGAAATGAAAAAAGGGCCCGTCATCATCATTACGAATAACGAATGGGGAACGCCGGCCGATGCCGTGTGGGCTTATTGCGACGGAGTACCCGGCGCAACTGTTTATTATGTTGACTGGGCACAGCGCAAAGCCATACTCACACAGGAAGAACTTGTCGCAGGCCGCGGAAAACTGATGGCCAAAAAGTGGCGCTATCTGCCGGAAGAAGAGGTTGACCTTCCGGCCGGCGTGCCTATCTTTTATGTCAGCGGATCGCCGTTGGGCGGAAAAGTTGCGCCGGAGGCAGTTGCCCCGATGAACCATTTCGTAGAAGATCCGCTTGAGTTCAAAAATCCGTTACGGCCGGACGGCTCTCCGGCGGAAAACAGCGTTTTTGTATTTAAGCTCAGGTGATAAACATGAAAAAAATGTCATTGCTCATCATTGGCGCCATATTCGTGGCGGGGTGCGGAAAATCAGAAGAACCCACTCCGGAAGTTGTGGCCGCCAGCAGCCGCCCCGCGTATGCCTCAAGCACTGCGCCTGCGCCGGAAACAAAACCTGCGGATATCGCGCAGGGGCCGCAACCTCTGGGCAAAAATGCCGATCCGCAATTTGCCGCAGCCACTCAGGCCGCCACGCAGCCTGGCGCCAGCAAGGAAGTAACCACGTATACCGGACTGAAGTACGTTGATCTGAAAGTCGGCACGGGAGCCTCTCCCAAAAAAGGTTCGCAAGTCGTTGTTCATTACACCGGATGGCTGACAGACGGAACCAAATTTGATTCCTCGCGCGGCCGCAATCAGCCGTTCAGCTTTGCGATTGGCCAGGGCAACGTCATCGCCGGATGGGATGAGGGCGTGATGAGCATGAAGATTGGCGGCCGCCGTATTCTGACAATTCCGGCGCATCTGGGTTACGGATCGGCCGGCACCCGCGGCATCCCCGGCGGCGCAACATTGATTTTTGATGTTGAACTTCTTGAAGTAAAATAATAGCGGAGCAATAAAAAACGCAGGACGCTGATTTTTCAGCGTCCTGCGTTTTCTTTTGGCTCATGATCCTCGCAAGCGGTTACTGCTGCTGCGATTTTTGATGCATCAACTCAAAGAAAGATCGCAACATTTCGCGCTGAAGCTGCTGGCGGGGCGTTAAATTCTTATTTTCGGCCAGTAGCTCAAGGTAGTCCATAACTTCCCGGCTCTGATCAAGATATTTTTGATGCGACTGATCAATATGCTGCGCAGTGACTTTCTCAATTTCGGCCAGGATCAACTGAAAACGTTTTTCAGGATTTGTTTCTTTTTTATTCGCGCTGAGCCCTTTGCGGATTTCGTTCTTGAGCTGCGCGCTCACCTGTTCTTCAATTTCCGGCAGATGCTTATCAAGCGCGGCCTCCGTTTGCGTACGGATTTCCTGCGTGGCAATGGCCGGCAACTGGCGCAGACGCGCCTCGCCCATTGCGATCACGCCCGGTGCATTTGCCTTAAGTTCCTTGCGTAACTGCTGGGACACTTCCGGCAGACTCTCCTCAATTTTGCCGCGCGCAAAGCCAGCGGCCAGCTCAGGATCAATCGTAGAAAAGCGGCTGTAGGCCACCGCCAGGTAAATTGCCGTGGCAACCAGCACTACCGCCATGATCACCATGTTGATCGTGCTGCGCTTGCGAAGGCGGGTCACAGTTTCCTGGGCCGTTGCTTCAAGTGAACCAATTTTGGCTTGAAGAGAAGAGAGGTCCGCGTTCTGATTATTTGTCGGTTCGCTCATGGCGAACAACTCCTAAAAGAGTTTTGTATTCAGTTTGTCATCACGATACGGTTATTATGCCGGGATGTTTGCGGCGTTATCAGTGAGTCTTTTTGGTTGCGGTTTTCTTTGCGGGCACCGCTTTGCGAGCCGTACTTTTCTCGGCTACCTTTTTTTCAGCGGCCGGGGCCAGCGGCGGCTTAATTTTTGGCGGAGCCTCAATAAATTCGTCATCGCCGCCGAACATCAGTTCATAATCCGCCATCATCAACAGGCCATGTACAAAATCACGCTCAAGATCTTCCGGGCTTTTGGCAACAGACTTGGCGCTGACGTCAAATTTAGCCAGGATATTCTGTAGGCGCGTAACCTGTTGATCGGCCAGCGTTTCTCCGCGTTTGGTCACATCTTCAACAAGACGCTTATGCATGGCGTCAATGAGCACCTGTTCGCGCTCATCGGGTAACTGCGCCAGGAGTTGATGCAGATCCGGCGAAGCATTCGCTACAATGCGGCCGATGCTGGCGTCAAGTCGGCCGCGCATGGCGTCATAACTTTCCTTCGGCAGTTCGCGAAAACGGGTAATCGCATCCTGCGCAACTTCCGGGCCGACCTGGCGAAAACGCTCAATCGCCAGATCACGATAAACCGGCAGTACATCAGCGACGGCGTTTTGCATTTCTCGCGAAAGCTGCGGCACCAGCACCTGTGAATTTTCGGCAACGGCTTTATTGACCGCTTCGCGGGTAAAGTTATCGCGAATGCGTGCCGATGTGGCCACCAGAAAAACGGCAAACATCACCACCATCAGCACAATAAACATGATCATCATCATGCGGGATCGGGACTGAATTGCCCGCAGATCATCCATTTGCCGACGGAGATTATCAATTTCTCTCTCCATAACCGCGACATTTGCCATATAGTATATGTCTCCTCGTCGGCCTTGGCGCCGTAATCATCCACGGCAGCCTGGCCAATCATAAAAAGCCCTTCGGGCGATATGCGTCCGTAAGTGCCGGCTGATAATCAGGAAAATAGGCTATACCCCATTATCGGCTGAGGAAGGAGTTATGCTGCAACGATCCGTAATTTTCGTAGAATCATGCACCACTCAGTGCGTTATTCCGGATCGGGCGCTTTCTTGCGGGCATAGGGGGATTCCGGGTATTTGCTGGTCAGCAGATCGGCGCAGCGCGACGCCGCCTGGGCATCGCCGGCGGCGGTATACGCATTGCGTGCGTGATACAGCAATTCCGCGGCATAAAAAGTATCAGGCAATGCGCGCGCATGCTGCTCAGCCAGCCGCGCCGCCGCGGCAAACTGTTTTTGTTCAAGAAGCAGCTTGACGGCCATCAGGCGGGTAAATCCGGTAATCAGCGCATGGGGATAATCACGCTCCCACTGGTCAATGAGATTATCAGCCGTCTCAAAATCATGTGCGCGCGTATATGTCTCAATATTACGCGTCATCACGCCCTGCTGAATTTCCTGCTCATTATATCCCATATCGCGGCGCGGGCCGAGATCCTCAATGGCTTTGGCGGCCATTTTGCCGTCGCCATTGGCAATGGCGGCATACGCAATGGCAAGGCTCAGCGTGCGCTGAACCTCGCGGTTATTACCGCTCAATTTATCACGATAATCACGCGCCAGCTTCAGAGCCTCCGCCGGCTGATTAACCTCATCGCACAGAGAGAGCACCGCGTGGCGAATGGCGGTGGCGCGAGTCTCAACGCTGATTTTTTTACCGGCCGCCAGAATAAACGCTTCCGCCGCAAGCCGATATTTTTTCTTGGCGCGGTATGCCTGCGCAAGATCCTGAACCTCGCGCCAGACAAGCCAGTCGTTCTGCGGCGCGGGATTCTCAAGCCATGCCCGGCCCCAGGCGCTTGTGCCCTCGTCCATTTTCAGAGAATCAAAAAGCTGCAAGCCGCGCCAAAGCTGCTGAACATTAAGCGTTTTGGGATCATACGTAAGCAGAATCTGCGCGGTGGCCCGGGGAAGGTCTTCCGGCGGAATCGGGAATCTCTGGTAGAGCCGGTCCTTTACTGCGATACGCTGAGTGGTGACAAAACTGCCGCCAAGTGCGTGCAGCGTCAGCTTAACCGGATATACGCCCGGCGTCAGAAATACATGAGAAATTTTATTACCCGTGGCAATTTGCCCATCGCCAAAATCCCACTGAACTTTGGCATTAAGCTGAGGGGGAAACACCACCTCAAGCGTATACCGCGGCAGGTAAAAATCAGGCGCGGTAAAACATTCACCGGAAGGCTCAATGGTAAAATCGGCTGAATAATTTTTACCCTGAACCTCAAGCGGACCGGCCTGAGCATTAGCGGCGGGAGAATATGCCGCGGCCGGAATTGTTGAATAACGCGGCACGCCGGCTGGTTTCCAGCCGATAGTGATTCCGGTCTCTCCGCCGCGATTATCAATCTGCGCAGCGTCAATTTGATGCCATCCGGCGGTGAGGTTGATTTTTTTACTCCACCGGCCGCGCCCCTCAAGCCATACGTTGCTGAGGCAAAGAATCGTTTTACCGTCAATGCGCACATAACCGCTGTCATCAACAGCCATCGCAATGTCATATTCCCCGGCGCGATCAACTCTGAATTGTCCGCTGTAACGGATCATAGGCGACCAAGATTCGCCGATGGGATTATAGCCGAGGAATATTTCAGGCACGATCAGACTTGCCACAGGACTGCCGGCACGCACAAATGCGCGATCCATTTGTGATTCGTTATCAACCGCGCCGCCGGGAAAACGAAAAACCTCAGCCAGAACGCCACGCTTGACATCAACATCCGGCGGCGCCGCGCCGGGATTGTTATTGCCCCACCACACATGATATGTGCCAGAATCGCGGCACAAAAAAGCCACGCGCACAAAATCACTCTCTTTTGACACCTCAAGCACGCGCATCGGCACGATGCGGCGATCGGCCGTCGTCACACGTATATCAGAACCATCAGGCAACTGCTGGCCATTGGTATAAAACTCGGCGACGGCAATCGGATCGCCGGGAGCATCCGCATTGACATTGCGAACCTGAAGCTGACGATGCGCCGACCAACCGATACCGAGCGGCACATTGACCTGCGCCTGGGCAAATGAGAATGCTGACGTCGCAGCCAAAAATACCGCCGCAAGCCAAAACGCGCGCGGCCGGCAGAATGCCGACACAGCTTGGCGCTTAAACGATGAGTAACGGCTGAACACCACCATACCGGCCCCAGCGAAAGGCAATATGCACATCACATTCAGACTAACGGCGGAATAGGCAAAATGTAACAACGAAAATCGTGCACTGTAAACTTCCGCGCGTCAACAGGATACACCGCAATTGATCACGTTTGTGCGTTAATGTTCGCCGGCAACCGGCAGAGAAACATCTTTTGTTTTAACCTTCAGCGGCACCGGCCTCATGGCGCGATATGCCGCGGCTTCTTCAGGCGTTATGCTGTGCTGGCGCGGCGCAAAAGTGCCCGGTTTGCGCGGCAAAAGATCCGGAGACTCCGGGCCGTCATGCCGGCGCAGGATGTCATAATATTGATTGCGCTGGCAAGGCACCCATCCGGCATCGCGCACCAGTCGGCAGATCATTTCTTCTGACAAGCGGTAACTGGTACCGGCCGCGGAAACGACGTTTTCCTCCATCATGACCGAGCCCATGTCATTTGCGCCAAAAAAGAGCGCAAGCTGACCGATCTTCGGGCCCATTGTCACCCAGGAAGACTGCATGTTTTTAAAGTTATCAAGATAAAGCCGCGCCAGGGCCAGCATGCGCAGATACTCTTCGGCATCCGCAAGCTTGACCGTGCGGCCATTATCAAAAGCAAACGGCACGCCTGATTCCGGATCCCATTTGCGCTTGCGATCAAGCGGCGTATTGTCGGGCTGATAGGGCCAGTGAATAAACGCGGTATAGTGCGCGGGCGCGTTTGCCAGCGACCAATCCTGACGGGTACGCAACCGCCGCAGATGATCAAGGCGATCGGTAATATCCTCAATGTGGCCAATAAGCATGGTGGCCGAAGTATGCATGCCGAGTTTGTGCGCCTCGGCCATGACATCAAGCCATTCTTCGCCGGAACATTTGCCCGGGCCGATGCGCGAACGGACGCGATCGCTGAAAATTTCGCCGCCGCCGCCGGGGATCGTCGCCAATCCGCAATCCTTAAAACGCCGGAGCAATTCAGGGATCGGCATCTTGAAGAAACGCGAAAACTCCATAAATTCAGGCGGAGAAAATGCGTGTATGTGCACCTGCGGATAACGCTCGTGAATTTTCCGCAGCATGTCTTCGTAATAACTCAGCGGCAATTCAGGATTCATGCCGCCCTGCATCAGGATCTGCGTACCGTTGATGGCCACAAGCTCATCAATTTTTTTGAATATGGCTTCCGTACTGAGCGTATAGGCATCGGCCGCGTTCGGGTTGTTACGCTTAAAGGCGCAAAATGTGCATCGCGCGGTGCATATGTTGGTGTAATTGATATTGCGATCAATCACATACGTGCGGTAATCTTCAGGATGCATGCGCTGAACCACGCCAAATGCCCACCGGCCAAGATCCGTCAGCGGCGCATGCTGATAAAGCTCAAGGAACTGCTCATCCGTCAGGCGCGCGTGACCTGCGACCACGGCCTGAATATCAAAAGGAACGTGATATTCGTCGGCGGCAACTGATGATAGAGGATGTGACGGATCGGCGGTCGCGGTCATTGTGTTTTTCCGTTTCAGAAAACTTTGAAAATTCAATCGGTATATTAGCAGCTTTTTCGCTCTGATTAAAGTCCGAATGTCCATGATATCGCCCGGTTATTCATGATTATGATGCACTTGGCGCGCAACCGGAATAAGATGTCTGCGGAGGATGTGTTGATGTCGGAAGAAAAAAAAGTTCAGCAGAGTGACGCGCCATCGCCGCGACGCAAACGCAGGCGCTGGCCGTGGTTTATTTTGGCGCTGGTTATCCTTTTATTGCTGGCGGTGATGCTGACACCGGCCGCGCTCGGCACCCGGCCGGGACGAGCGTTGATTGTTTCGCAAATCAATTCACGCATCCCAGGGAAAATATCGCTTGGCGGATTATCACTCGGGTGGTTCAGCGGAATGTCCGTCAGCAACCTGACGCTTGCCGATGAACATGACGCGCCTATCGCAGTTATTCAACAAATCACCACGCCGCTGACTATCAATGATATTCTGCATGGCCGATATCATCTGGGAAAAACGCGCATCATCATTGATCAACTGAACCTTGAGCGCGATGCGTCAGGCGTGACGAATCTTCAGCATGCGCTGAGCCGCGCCAAAGAACCATCCGCCACTCAATCCGCCACAAAAAAAGAATCTACTTTTGAAGAATCGGCCGTCAATCGCGTGATTGACGCCGCCGGCGACATCACGATCAAGATCAATCAGATGCGATGGCATGATACGCACGATACATTGACGATTGCTCCGATTGATACGCGCCTGACTTTTGACACAGGCGGCCCGCCGGTGAGCGTGCTGCTCAATGCGACAGTTCAAGAAGAAAATATCGCGCCCGGCACGCTTAAACTTGACGGCACTATTGATCTTTTTCATCGTCAGCGGCTGCGGCCAGTGCATGAAATTAAAATTCAGGGCGCGGCCGACGCCGGCCATTTTGAACTTGCCAGCATCAAGGGAATCCTGACTGCCCTGGGCGCAGGCATCATGCCGGAAGGCAAACTTGATACTCACCTGATGTTTGACGCCACGCAAAACACAACGGTTACGCGCGGCACTATTATGATTGCGGATTTTAAGCTCAGCGGGCCGGCACTGAAGAACGAAACAATCACGCTTAATCGCTTTGAGCTGCCTCTTGATGTTCAAATTCAGGATGGCGGCATTAAGGTGCGCCGTTTTGAGCTTGCGATCAGCCATGCGCCTGACGCAGATTCGCCGACGCAGCCTGATTTTGCCCTCAACATCGGCCGAAACAGCGTCATCAACTGGTCACAGGATGAGAGCAAAGCCACCATCACCGTTGAGTATGATCTTGATTGGCTGGCGGCAAACTTTAAATCCATTTTACCGGCCGACGCCGTTCTCCGCGGCCATCATGTGACGGATATGCAGATCACCGGCACACTTACCGATGAGCCCGGCCCGCGCATGCTGAGAAAACTGCAAATCGCCCCGGCCACGCTTGGCTTTACGCGCATCGCCTTCAGCGGCGTTGATATGGGTCCGTCAACGATTCAGTTTGCGCTGGCCGATGGTAAGCTCACGCTCGGCCCATCAGCTATTCCCGCTAATCAGGGCACGCTGAACATCGCCGGTTATGTGGATCTGAATCAGGATGTGCCCGCGTATCAGCTTGATGCGCCGTTTGAGTTGGCGCGCAATGTGCAGATTAATCGGCAAATTGCCGCCGGGCCGCTGGCATTTCTGCCGATTGCCTGGGGCCTTGATGCCGATAAGCAGCATCTGCTGATCACCAGCGGCGCGCTGAACATGCATATTGATTCGGCACACATTCCTCTGCAAAAAGATCTGCTGGCCAAATCCGGAACACTCAGCGGCACGCTGAATATTCAGCAATTCTCAGCCAATTCGCCGCTAACGCAGGAGATACTCACATCACTTGGCCCGTTATTTAAAATCACTCAACCGGATTGGTCTTTGCGCGAGCAGAACATTCGTGATGTTCCGTTTTCGCTTGCCAATGGTGTGGTTCATTATGATCGCTTTGCGGTTAAGGCCGGCAATGCTGATCTTATATTCAGCGGCAAAGTAGGACTTGACCAATCTCTTCAGGTGACGCTGACGGTCAATGACGGAAAGCTTAATATCCCGGTTCCTGTTGGTATCGGCGGAACGATCAGCAAGCCCAAAATCAATATCAGCCGCAATGCCGTTGAGCAATCCGCTCCGGCCGTCATTGAAAAACTTCTCGACCTGCGGAAACGTAAGGATGAGAAAAAGAAATAAGAGCCGGCTTTTGATTTTGACACACAGGAGATGAGCGTGACGACCAGAATTTACATCGCAGCCATACTTTCCGCGTTAACGATTGCCGGTTCAGTTCAGGGCCAGCAGATTTCGCCGGCCACTCAACCCGTCACCGCATCTGCCTCGCAATCAGCCCCGGCCACGCAGCCTATTTCCGCGAGCACTGTCATCACGCAACACACGCTGACGCTCTCATCAGGGCCGCTTGCGTATACGGCCACGGCCGGCTTTATGCCGCTGAAGGATGACGCGGGCAAAACTCAGGCGCAGATTTTTTACGTTGCGTATACGCGCCCGGGTCAGGATTCCTCAACGCGTCCGGTGACGTTTTGCTTTAACGGCGGGCCGGGGTCCGCTTCGGTTTGGCTGCACATTGGCGCACTGGGTCCGCGCCGGGTTCTTTTTAATGATGACGGCACGCTTCCGCCGCCGCCCTATCGCCTGGCGGATAATCCGGAAACGTGGCTGACTTTTACCGATCTCGTTTTTATTGATCCGGTCAACACCGGTTACTCCCGGCCGGCCAATCCCGGCGAAGGCGGCAAATATCATGACGTCAACGGTGACGCCAAAAGTGTCGCCGAGTTTATTCGCCTTTACCTGACGGACAGTCAGCGCTGGCAAAGTCCGCGTTTTTTAGCCGGTGAATCCTACGGCACCACACGCGCCGCACTGCTTGCCGATATTCTTAATCGCAATGGTATTGCGCTCAACGGCATCTCGCTGATCTCAACCGTCCTGAATTTTCAGACGCTCAGCCCCAGTGACAGCAACGAAATTCCGTATCCGCTTTTTCTGCCAACATACACCACCACGGCGTATCTGCATCACAAGCTGCCGGCCGATCTGCAAAATAAACCGCTTGCCGACGTGCAAAAAGAAGTTGAGCATTTTGCGCTCACCGCATATCTTCCCGCGCTTGCGCAGGGTACTTCCCTTGCGGATAAAGATCGCAATACCATCGCCCTATCGCTTGCGCGCTATACCGGGCTGAGCGTTGACTACATCACAAAATCAGCGCTCCGCATACCGCCGCATCGTTTTGAGCAGGCGCTGCTCAATGATTCAGGCCTCATCGTGGGCCGAATGGATTCCCGGCTCACTGGCCACTCGCCGGACCCGGCCAATGACTCGGCGCAATATGACCCGGCGCTTGACGCCTATCGCCTGCCTTATACCGGCCTGTTTAATGCGTATGTGCGAAGCGAACTGAGATTTGAGAGCAGCCAGCCTTACGAAGTTCTCTCGGATCGTGTTTATCCGTGGAATTTTAATACGTCAGGCGGCATTGGTGCGCAGGGATATTTATACGTCGGCGATAATCTGCGTGACGCCATGCTGGTTAATCCGCAACTGCGTGTGTTTGTGGCCAGCGGACTTTATGACCTCGCCACACCGTACATGGCCACGCAGTACACGATCAATCACCTGGGCCTGCCGCAATCCCTGCTGGGCAATATTGAGCATCACCATTACGCCGGCGGCCACATGATGTATCACGTGCATTCCGAATTGCGGAAACTCTCGGCCGATGTGGCGGATTTTTACGCTCGCACGCTCAAAAAATAACTTCTGTTTTTGGCCGGATAATCGCTGTAATCGCTACAAACATGCACATCGTTAAATTCTTTCATATGAATAATTTACGAACATAATCCCCTTTTTAAGGCGCAATCAGAATATTATTTTTAACAATCAATTCTTCGCCGCGGCTCAGCCGCAGCCATAACACCTTATTTTGCAGCAGTTTGTTCAAGTCACGCTTTGGCGATTCTCTCCTTTTCTCTTGAAAAACAAAATAATAGGCGAGTATTTGCTCGTTGTTTTATTCTGATTTTGTATCCGAATATGTGTGCGCCGAGGCAACAAAAACGCATTGGCAATGTTTGTTCCGATAAACCAGGCAAAGGGGATACTGATATGACAACCACCACGCTCAAACAAACCAATACCAGAAAACCACCGGCAACTGTTGAGCAGGCAACTTCAGCAGTTGAGGAGAAAAAGTCATGGTCGCTGGCCACCAAATTAATCGCCATAGGCGTGACGATTGCAATTATCCCATTAAGCATTGTTGCATTGCTCAGTGCGCGTTCAACCTTTGTGCTCACGCAGACGGCGTCACAGGATATTGACAATATCGTATACAGCGGACTCAAAGAATCATCGCGTTCATTCATTGAGCTTTGCCATGCCTATGCAATTTCTCTTGAATCCGCTACCAAAGCCAACCTGAACATACTTTCCGATACTTCCGAAACTCAGGGACAATTCAACATCGGCGCGCGGAAAGTGCACTGGGATGCGGTCAATCAGTTCACGCAGGATACGCAGAAAATTGAGTTGCCGCAGGTTCTTCTCGGCAGCAACTGGCTCGGCCAGAATCGCGACCCGGCCGTGCCCACGCCGTTTATCGACGTCATGGCCAAAAGCCTCAGCAGCACATGCACTGTTTTTCAGCGTATGAACGATAAAGGCGATATGCTGCGCGTGGCGACAAATATTCTCAAGAACGGCTCACGCGCCATCGGCACGTATATTCCGGCCGAAAATCCCGACGGCAAACCAAATCCCGTTATAGCCACCGTCTTATCCGGCAAGGATTATGTCGGCCGCGCTTATGTTGTGGACGGATGGTACTCAACCGGCTACCGTCCGCTGTATGACGCCAACAAAAACATCATCGGCATGATTTATGCCGGCGTACCCGAAAGCCGCTCAACCGCTGAACTGCGCCAGGCTTTTAGCCGCCTGCGCACGGGGCCTTCCGAATATGTCTTTGCCACCAACAGCAACGGCATGTTCAAGGGCAAGTATCTTTTCGGCCCCGGCACCGTTAAAGAAGGCGATGATCTTCCGGATGTAAAAACAGACACGGGCGAATCAATCCGCACCGCAATTCCCGCCGTTGCCGATCGTGTTAAGGACGGAGATAGCATACTCCTGCGCTACCAGATCAAGGACGCTCAGGGCAATACGCACTGGAAAGTTTCTCAACTCGCCTACTTTAAGCCCTGGGACTGGATCATCGGCGTCGGCTCGCTTGAAGATCAGTTCCGCAAAACCGCTGTGAAGATAGAAACCATAGGCAATGATAATCAGCGCAATCAGTGGATTGTCGCCATTATGACGCTCATCGCATCTGTTGGCGTGTGGCTGTGGGTTGCGCGTTCAATGTCGACCAAACTCACTCGTTCTGTTGAACGGCTGAATGCTTCGGCCACGGAAGTATCATTGGCATCCTCACAGGCCGCCACCGCCAGCAATACCATTGCCCGCGGCGCATCACAGCAGGCTGTTGCTCTTGAAGAAACCACCGCCTCAATGGCCAAAATTTCTGAGCAGACACGCATGAACGCATCGTCCGCAACCACCGCTGCCGATGCCGCGCGCAAGGCGCAGGATGCCGCAACCTCCGGCGCCGACGCTATGGAAAAGATGAGCAATGCCATCTGCGAAATTGAAGATGCCGCCAAAAAGACTTCGCAAATCATCAAGGTGATTGACGAAATCGCTTTTCAGACCAATCTGCTGGCGCTCAATGCCGCCGTTGAGGCAGCGCGCGCCGGCGAGGCGGGCCGCGGCTTTGCCGTCGTTGCCGAAGAAGTCCGCAACCTTGCGATGCGTTCCGCGGAAGCGGCCAAGAATACCGCCGATATGATTCAGACTTCCGTTCAGCGCGCCGGTACCGGCGTACAGATCGTTCAGAACGCCACCGACACGCTTGACGCCATCAATTCGTCATGCGGAGAAGTCAACAAGATCATCACGGAGATCGCCGAGGCCAGCCAGCAACAGGCCGCCGCGATTTCCGAAGTCTCAAAAACTCTGGGCGAAATGGACCGCGTCACCCAGGAAAATGCCGCGGGCGCAGAGGAATCCGCCTCCGTCGCCCAGGAAATGTCAGGCCAGGCCACAGCCATGATGGGCGTGGTGAGCCAGATCAGCCTGATTGTCAGCGGCACAAGCCACGTTGCTGAATTAACCCCCGCGCGCAAGTAACTTTGCCGCAATCAGATAGCTGGTGTTGCAGATGGGCTTTGTGATCCCAAAGCCCGCGACGCGAGGTGCCCTTATCCCCGGGCGCCTCGTGTTTTTTTATCAATTTATTACAAATTAATGCAGCAATATTTGATTCTGCCGCATCTTTAAGCGAATAATATTACGCAGTTGAATAATAAGGCATCATTGATGGGTATAACATGCATTTTGCTTCACCATCAATACGCTATAATTTTACATTTCTCTTTGTTTTCGGCCATTTTCCACGCCATTTATCATTTTTACATTTTATTGTAATATTGGCACCCAAATTGCGTATACAAAACATACGATTACATAAGTGATGTCCGTAGGGTGACTCCACCAGCTACGAGCGACATACAGCGGCCCCCGTCTTCTTGCCGTTATTAATTACAATCGTTTGTATTATTTGATTGTTTTATACGCAAGGAGTATGAACATATGGCTCGTGGTTTTTTAATTGATATGGACGGCGTCATTTATCGCGGTTCCCAACTGATCCCAGGCGCCGAGCGTTTTATTCAGCAACTTCATAACCTGGGGATTCCCTTTTTGTTCCTGACGAATAATTCACAACGCACGCGCCGCGATATTGTCACCAAGCTCAGCCGCATGGGCATTGAATGCGAGGAACGCCACGTCTTTACCTGCGCGATGGCGACGGCCCAGTTCCTTGCCAGGCAAAAGCCCAACGGAACGGCCTACGTCATCGGTGAGGGCGGCCTGCTACAGGCACTACATGAGCATGGCTACTCAATCGTTGATACAGATCCGGATTACGTGGTTGTCGGCGAAGGCCGCACGCTTACCCTTGAGATGGTTGAGCAGGCCGTCAAGTTCATCGCCAAAGGCGCGCGGCTTGTGGGCACGAATCCTGATCCGAGTTGCCCGACCTCAACCGGCATCCGCCCGGGCTGCGGCGCTTTTGTCGCCATGATTGAGGCGGCCACAGGCATTAAGGCATTCAGCGTCGGCAAACCTTCGCCCGTGATGATGCGCGCGGCCCGCAAGGAACTCGGCCTGAGCGCCGCGGAAACAACCATGATCGGCGATACCATGGAGACGGACATCATGGGCGGCGTGAGCATGGGCTATCAGACCGTATTGGTGCTTTCCGGCGGTACGCAGATCACCGATCTGCCGCGCTTTGCCTATCGCCCGGACATTATTGTGGACTCTATCGCCAATCTGGTGGACTCGCTTGGCAATCAACAGAGCGATGAACCTGTGATTAAAAGCAGTTCCGTCATTGCCAAAAACGTGGCCGGCAGCAATAAGCCGCTGGGGAGAGCGCTCGTAGGCATCAGTTAAGCGTCTGATGCGGATTTGCGTCATTTATTCTGCATTAAAGAATCATGATGGCAGGTGGGAATAACCCCGCCGCACCACCCTTTTGTAAACTCAGGGCAAGGGCGGCGGGGATTATTCTTGGGGTCGTTTTATGACAGGGAAATAATCGGCGGGCAAGCTTGCCACAATGCCAAATAACGTCACACCTGGGCGGTATTGCCGGCCGGCGGCTTAACCACGTGCCCGCGCAACTGGCGGAGCGAAAAATCAATGGTTTCGTCCATCGGAACCAGTTTGCCCAAGCTGCATGTCTCAAGCACAAGGCGGACCGGCGGCTGAACGCCCGCAATACGCAGCGCGGCGCCGACTTCCTTGAGTTCCTTATACAATTGAACAATCATGCCGATGCCCAGGCTGCTGACATAACGTGCCCGGGTAAAATTGAGCAGAACGCCTTTGGGCCGCTGATCCAGATTTCCCTTGAACTCAACCGAAATCCGGTCGCGATTCTCAAGATCAAGATCGCCATCCATAAATGCAATCAGAATACCTTCGTGCCATTCAAGGCGTATATCCATTGACAACTCCAGAACAGGTACAGCTCAACTCACCCGCCGTGAACAATCACGGCCGGGGCGTAGTCAGTGCATCGTCCTGAAAAGGATGAGGCATTACCGGAAAAAATGACTTTTTGTAGGGATATGACCCATAATATCCGACGGATATTACTTAACGCGCGTGCGTTTGCCCACCGTTTGCGCCATGCCGAAATCGGCAAGCCGCGGAAACGCAGCCGCCAGGACCAGCAGCCACGCGGAACCCGTCGCCGGCCACAGCTCCGGCCGGGGTTTGCGCATGAGCCTGACGATTTTAGCCGCCACTTTTTCAACCGGCATCGCGTGGCCAAGCCCTGTTGAGCGGATGCGGCTGTGCGAACTGGCCACGTCAAAAAATTCCGTGGCGGTCGTCAGCGGATGAACTGTACTGACGTAAATATTCTCGCGCGCAAGCTCAACGCGCATCGCTTCGGCCAGTGACAACTGCGCCGCTTTGGTCATGGAGTAAACGCCATAAAGCGGCAATCCGCGGCGGGCCGCGCCTGATGATGTCAGGATGATATGCCCGCGATAACGCGATCCTTCGGCCGGCTGCTGATTTTTCATCACTTTGTGCGCGGCCTGCATGCAATACAGAGATCCTTTAACGTTGGCAGCCATAATCTCATCAAATTGCGCGTCGGTGACCTCATGAATTTTTGCCAGAAAGCCGTAACCCGCATTGGCAAACATCACATCAATTCGGCCAAAGCATTTAAGAGCGCACTCCGCAAGCGCATCAACATCCGCGCGTTTGCTGACATCACACGACATGACTTCAACCTGCGCGCCGAGTTGCGCGCACTGCGCCGCCACGGCGTCAAGTTTATCTTTTCGCCGCGCCGCCAGGACCAGATTCGCTTTTTGTTTTGCCAGCGCAAGCGCCGTGGCCGCGCCGATTCCTGACGAAGCCCCGGTAATAACCACAACCTGTTGATCTTGCTTAATCATTTGTGCTTTTCTTATCTGTCATCAAATAAGGTCGGCTTATCCGGCAATTTCTGGCAATGCGGGCAATACCATGACCAGTGACCATCGCCGGCCGTGCGGTCCGCCTGAATTTCCGTTCCGCATACGCCGCAGGCTTCTCCCGCGCGGTCATAAACCGCAAAGGGCAAATCGGCATCAATGCCCGATTCCGAGTAAAACCGATACGCATCCTGCATCGTTTTTTGCATCGGCGCAATAAGTTCCGTCATCTGCGATGCAAAAAGATCCGCCACACGGATATTGGGCGCCAGCCGCGCGGCAAAAAGGATTTCGCACTTCATCTGGTTACCGATTCCGGAAACCACGTGCTGATCCGTCAACGCAGATGCCAGCGCGCGCGTGGCCGCGGCGCGCATCCGCGTAAAAAATAATTCCGGCTGAAAATTTTTACTCAGCGGATCAGGCCCCAGTTCTTTAAGCTGCGCGTGATTCATCATCGTGTCCGTCGGCAGCGTCAGGAACAGCGGCCGACCCGCCAGCACCGCCTCGCGGCCATCGCGCAAATGCATCCGAATCAGCGGCGGCCGGCCGTCAGCACGCACAAAACGATCCGCCAGGCTGTCGCGATGATCAACAATCCGCCACGTTGCCTGCGCCAGCAGATAACATGCCCAGCTTACGCCGTGACTGAAGTCAAAAAAAATCCACCTGCCATGTGAACGCACCTGCTGAACCACCTGCCCTACGCAATTCATCAGCAGCATATTGGCCTGCCAGCGATGCTCCGGAACGTCAATGCGGTCCACCGGCGCGCCGGCAAGCGCGTCATGCAGCAGATCCGCCAATGCACGTATCTGTGGGCCTTCCATTTTCCCTCAAGACCAAGACATTGTTACCGCCTGCTGTGCGTGTTAAAACCAAGCATCGGCCGCAGTTTGAGCAGCAGCCAAAACAACACCGGCGCGATCAGGCACGAGTAAATCCCGTTAACGCTGTATATGCCTACGGTGGACCAGAACGGCACCGGCAGTGCATCTTTTGGCCCGGCGATTTTAAATGCCGCCCAGCTCAGTGATGCGCTCAGCACGCCAAAACCGATGATGGCCAGCAATGTCAGGATGATCTGGCTGGTGATCTGCTCGCGAAATACCGAAAGGCGGACGTTGACGATGCCAAAGCCGACGAGCCCCAGCGGAATCGCATGCGTCCCCAGCGGCGATCCGGCAATAAGGTCATAAAAGATGCCGCACCACACCGCAGCCAGCGGCGCGCCGCGCTCATCGCCAAAAAGTGTGTAAAAAATGGTCAGGATAACAATATATTCAATCTGCGGATAATGCCGGTGGCTTGCCCCGCCAAGTGTGGCAAAGTCCGCGCTCTGTAGCGCGGCGGCCACGTACAGCAAAATGCAGAACATGATCCATCGCATGGCAACATCGTCAACGAAAACACAAATATTCGCAAGTACAGCAAACTGAATTATCCCGTCACTTGACCGGGATAATCACCGGGTCTGATTTTTCCGCGGACCAATCAAGATGCGCATGCCAGTTTTCGTCGTCTGTCAGCGGATAATCCGTGCGGTAATGCGTGCCGCGCGTTTCCTTGCGTATCAACGCGGACTGGTTAATCAGCCGGCCCACGCCGAGCATATTCTGCAATTCCCACCCGGCCGGTGAATCAAAAACCTTATCAAGCACATACCGCGACCAAAAATCAATAATCTCCGCGCTTTCCACCAGCCGGTCGCCGTTACGCTCAATACCCACATTGCGCCACATCAGCGACCGCAAGGAGCTTCTCACATCAGCCATATCAAGTTCAGTACGTTCGCTGCGCGGAATCTCAATCGTCAGCCGCGGCACATGCAGATCCGATCCCTGGTCATCGGCGATGCGTTTGCCCGCCTCGCCGCCGGCGCGCGCGCCGAACACCATCGCCTCAATCAGCGAATTTGAGCCGAGCCTGTTGGCGCCGTGCAGTCCGGTATATGCGGCCTCGCCAACGGCAAAGAGGTTCTGCACATTTGTGCGGCCCAGCAGATCCGTCTTAACGCCGCCAACCATATAGTGCGCCGAAGGATGAACCGGAATCGGCTGTTTTGCGGGATTAATCTCAAACTTCCGCAGCATCTGAAAAATGCCCGGGAAACGATCCTGAAAAGCCTGCTCACTCATGTGCCGCGCATCCAGAAACACATGCGTATAGTGCGTCTTGGCCATCTGCGTGATAATCGCGCGGCTGACTACATCACGCGGCGCAAGCTCCGCCATCTCGTGATAATCCGGCATGAACCGGTACCCTGTTTTATCAATCAGCTTGGCGCCTTCGCCGCGCACCGCTTCGCTCACCAGCGCACGCGTGGCGCCGGCGATATAAATGGTCGTGGGGTGAAATTGCATGAACTCCATGCCGCGCAGAATCGCCCCGGCGCGATGCGCCATCGCATGACCGTCAGCCGTGGCTACGTGCGGATTGGTTGTTTCGCGATAGAGCATGCCCGCGCCGCCGGAAGCAAGAATCGTCTGCCGCGCAAGGATCATGAACAGGCCGCGTTCCTTTTGCCAGGCAATAGCGCCCAGGCAACCGCCGTCAACCGTTACCAGATCAAGCACAAACGTATACGGCATAGTCTGAATCTGATCATGCTGAAGCACGCGCGAGGTCAGGCATTCGGCCAGCGCCCGGCCGGTGGCGTCTCCCAGCGCATGAAGGATGCGCGCATAACTGTGGCCGCCTTCGCGCGTGAACGATAACTGCCCGCCGGCTTCGCGATCAAAATTTGCGCCCCACTCAATAAGCTCGTGTATGCGCTCCGGCGCTTCCTTCACCACCGTCTCAATCGCGGACGGATTACCCAGCCCGCATGCGGCCTTTACCGTATCTTGAATGTGACTGTCAAAAGAATCCGGCGGATTAAGAACCGTCGCAATGCCGCCCTGAGCGTACCACGTATTTGATTCCGTCAACTGGTCCTTCGTCACCAGCATCACGTGGCCATATTTGGCCGCCTCAAGCGCCGCGCGCAATCCGCCAATACCGCCGCCAATGACCAGTACGTCAGCCAAAACCTGCGGCAGCCGATGCGCCTTAAACGGTACAAGATAGCGATGCATGCGGAACCCTTACTATTTTTCAGGACAAATTAAACCACGCCATCATAGCACATTCAGACAGGAAATGCAGTACAGATCGGGCGGGACCATGCAATAAACGCGGCCCATTTTCAGCCTTCAGCCTTTACCCTTCAGCGTTCTTCGTTATTCATTCAGCGTTTTTACCTGATCATGTCCCGTGCTTTTTTCCCCCACACGGTATCGGCATATTTTTCGGCCGCTTCCTGATAGAGCCTCTGCGCCGCGTCAGTTCGGCCCATTTTGTTTTGCAGATCCGCGGCCTTGAGCAGCGCCGCGCCACCCCAGGAACCGGAATCGTTCATGGACGGCACGCGCAGATACGCCAGCAACGCATCATCCGTTTTTCCTTCACCCATCAGCACATCCGCGCGCATCACGGCGAGCTGCGCCGCGTTTGAGCCTTGCGATTTTTCAATGGCGTCATCAAGAATAGCCAGCGCCCGCGCCCATTTTTTATTTGCCGCGAAATCATCAACCTGACGCGCGATGACGTTAACTTCATCCGCCTTAGCAGCCGGTTGAGATGTGGACTCCTCACTCTGCGTAGTAATTTGCGTGGCTGCTGCCGATGTTTGTGCTGGTTGCGCCACCGCGCCGCCGGCCACATGATTCTGCAATTCCCGCGCCAGTTTAGCGGCACGCGGATCGCTCATTTGCAGGTAAATATCAACCAGCAGCAACTTCATGTGCTGTTGCGCAGTAACCGTCTGAAATTTTTCCTCACGCATGCGCGCCTCAATCATGGCCGCCGACTGCGAGAGCATGACAGACGACTCATCCGGCAAATGCATTGGCCGCAGCGCCCAGGTATCTTCTCCCGGATTCTCCGCATATACGCTTAAAAAGTTTTTGATTGCATCGCCCCATTGTCCGCACGCATCCTGTATACGAATCATTCGCGCGCGCGCAATGCCCTGCGCCACTTTGCTGGTATTGCGCCCCACCTGCGTAAAGAGCGGTCCGGCGCGCAGCCAGTCTTCCTTTGCATACGCATCCTCGGCCGCGGAAAGTTCCGGAATTTCCGTCATCTCGACGCGCGAGATCTGCGCCAGCGGGATTTTTTTTACTTCATCCCCAACGCGCACAAACACACGTCCGCCATATACGCGGGTAATGCGAATATCTTTTAACGATTCGTCTTTTGTCGTGATTGAATCAGCGCGGGCAAGCACCGACAGAAACAAAATACCGCACCATGCGCCATAACCACATACCCTCGGCACATGCGGCAACCATCGTGTGACGTGCGGCGTGTGATGTGCGAGGATTTTGCGCCACCGTGTTTTCGTATCACCACGTATGGGCGTCATCGGCCTTTCTCTCCGGTCCTGAAAAATTCTCAAGACTCAAGTCTCAGAACTCACGCCTTAATTATTCGCCTTAACTGAATTAGCTCCCACGCACAGGTAAAGCACCGCCATGCGCACAGCAAGGCCGTTTGCCACCTGGCGCAGCACGGCCGAGTTTGCGCCGTCCGCCACCTGCGAAGTAATCTCAAGCCCGCGGTTCATCGGCCCCGGATGCAGAACAAGGATATCTGATTTACATTTGGCCAGCCGCTCCGGCGTAAGGCCAAAAAACGCCGAATATTCACGCATACTCGGAAACGCCGCGCTTGTCAGACGCTCAAACTGAACACGCAACATGTTGACGGCGTCAACTTTCGGCAATATCTCATCAAGATTATGGCTGACATCAACGCCAAATTTCTTAAACGCCCCGGGACAGAGTGTTGTCGGGCCAACCACCGTGACTTTAGCGCCCATTTTCGTCAGCGCCCACACATTGCTGCGCGCCACGCGGCTGTTGGCGATATCGCCGACAATCGCCACATGCAGATCCTCAATCTTCTTCCCGCGTTTCTCAAAAGTTTCCCGAATCGTAAAGAGATCAAGCAATCCCTGCGTCGGATGCTCATGCGATCCGTCGCCGGCGTTAATCACCGAACATTGAACAAGCTGGCTCAGCAAATATGGCGCGCCGCTTGAACGATGCCGGATCACAATCGCATCAACGCCCATTGCCTCAATATTGCGGGCCGTATCACGCAGCGTTTCGCCCTTGCTGACGGAACTGGTTGAGACAGAAAAATCGACAACGTCCATGCTCATTCGCTGACCGGCCAGCGAGAAGCTGGTTTTGGTGCGCGTTGAGTCCTCGAAAAACAGGTTCACCATTACCTTGCCGCGCAATGCCGGCACTTTTTTGATTGAGCGCGTAGAGACTTCTTTAAGCGCGCGCGCCGTATCCAGAACCGAGAGGATTTCTTCTCGCGAAAGATCCTCAAGCCCCAGCATATGCGAGCGCGTCCACGTTTTTTCCTGTGTTATTGTTGACATTGCTTCTCCGCGCCAAAGCGCCGTTATTCTTTTATTGACATGGGGCCGCTCAAGAGCAGGGCTCTGTTTCGTCGCACGAATCACGCCGCATGTCATACATCTTCTTTATCGCATCATTCCGCAACGTATACTTGGTCTTCCTCATCCGTCGGCTTGAGACGGACCATGATTTTTTTGCCGTCATACTGCTCGTTGATTTTCAGCCCGACATAATTGGCCGCAATCGGAAACTCGCGGCGATTGCGATCCGTCAGCGCCACGACTTTAATCGCTTTCGGCCGACCATAATCAACAAGCGCATCAAGAGCAGCGCGCACGCTGCGGCCGGTATCAAGCACGTCATCACACAAAATCACCACCACGTCGTCCACGCGGAAATTCATGTGCGTACCCTGCGGAATCACAATTGAGCGCCGTAACGCCATGTCATCACGATACATCGTGATATCAAGCGCGCCGACTTCAAGCTTTACGCCGGCTTTTTTGGCAATGACATCCCGTATCCGCCCGGCGATGATTTCGCCACGGCTGATAATGCCTACTAATTTCATTTGCTGGAGGGAATATTGCCCGGCTTTCGCATCGGCAAGGATGCGATCCGCCAGTTCTTCCATCACCCGCCCGATCTGCTGTGCGTCCATTAACTGCATGGGCAATCAGATTACAGCAGAACCTGATATTCAACAAGTGATGATTGCCGCCGTCAGTACATTCATGGGCAAATCCGGTATGATGCGATCATGGCGAATTATCTTGATGATTTTGCGATCTGTCTTCGCGTTCACGATTTTTCGGAAACAAGTCAGATTGTCGGCCTGCTGACGCGCCAGTATGGGCTGATGCCATTGATCGCCAAAGGTGTCAAGCGGCCACAACCCAAGAAGGGACCGGGACCTATCAGCGGCCCGCTTGATATGCTTACGTCAGGAGAAGTCGTCCTGATTCCGCCAAAAGCCTCGGCCGAACTTGGCACATTGACCGCATGGTCAATCAACGATCACCGCCCGGAGTTGCGCCAATCGCTGCCCGCACTCAACGCCGGAATGCTCACTGCGGAAATGACGCTGGTGATGATTCAGCCGGCCGATCCTCATCCGGGCTTATATGAGGAAATTCTCGCCACGCTTGATCTTGCGCCCACGCCGCATCGCGCGCGCGGACTGCTGGCATACGCCAAAACTCTTCTGGTGGCCACGGGTTATGGCCCGCAGTTTGAGGCATGCGTTCAGTGCGGCGCACCAATTGTTACCGATCAGGATGTGCGTTTTGTCCCGGCACAAGGCGGACTTGTTTGCCGAAATTGCGTACCGACAGGCGCCGTAGTGCTGATTGCCGGGCGCATTGCCCGCGCGCTTTCGCGCTTGCCGCAGCCGACGGCCATTCGCAATGCCCCGCCAGAAAAACCGGCTGAGACTTCGGCCATGCGAATCGCCATGAACATTCTGCTCAATCAAA
Source organism: uncultured Phycisphaeraceae bacterium (assembly GCA_964610975.1). Lineage (GTDB taxonomy): Bacteria > Planctomycetota > Phycisphaerae > WQYP01 > WQYP01 > CAZSYN01. Next base: position 338,147 of record CAZSYN010000005.1, on the reverse strand, counting down.
TTGAGTTCATCTCTGGCCGCAGCTTAAAAACTCGCACATTTGTCATGACTGACTCATTTTAAGAATGATTTCGCAAATACGTATACCGTTTTAAGCCATCATTATTATTTTGCTTTGCTTGATTTTTGGCTTATCTGGTGTATGTTCATAACATAAATTTATATTCCGTACATTATCTGTGAAGAAATACGAAGACATTCTCCTGATCATGATTGAGCGCATTGAGCGCAGCGAATGGCAGCCCGGTAAACGCGTGCCGTCAATTCGCCAGCTTGCCGATGAGCTTGATTGCAGCGTAGCGACGCTGGCGGCGGTTTTTCGTGAACTTGCAGGCCGGGGATATATACAAAGCAAAGGCAAACTCGGCACATTTGTAACGGAAACCGGCCGATGGGGAAAAGCGCCAGAAAAACATGTCTCGCGGCTCATCGGCGTCATGCTGACGGAAACACCCCACATGCTCGGCGCCATTGAGGCAACACTGCAAAGTGTCGGCTATAGCATGGTCGTCTCCCAGGCGCACACCACCATTGATGCGGCTCTGAATTGCATTGAACTCTGGCGTAAAATGGGACTGCACGGGCTGATCTGGTCGCCAATTTCCTCCCCGAATCATGCGACGGATAACCTCAAACTGGCTCGGGCGATTCAGGCCAGCGGCATGCAGGCCGTGGCTGTTGACCGCTACCCGCTTATTGAGGTCAATTGCGTGGTCTCTGATAACACCCGCAGCGGCGCAGAGCTCACTCGTCATTTTCTCAACCAGGGACACCGGCGCATCGGGCTGGTCCGCCATCGTTACGGCAGCACGCCTGAAGACCGCATGCGCGGTTATCAGGAGGCCATTGAGGAAGCGGGGATTGCTTTTGATCCGTCACTGGTGCTGTCGGTTGATCACGGCATGCCGGGAGAAGAACTTATTGAGGCGATACGCCAGTGGCTTGTGACGGCGCGCCCCACCGCGGTGTGGAGTATTTCCGGAGATCCGCTGGGGCAGGCGCTTCTGGCGGCCGCGGCGCGGCTCAAGTGGCGCATTCCGGATGATCTGGCCGTGGCGACTTTTGATGAGGTCATCGCGCCGATTCCTGTTACCAGCATGATTCAGCCTTTTAATGATATCGGCAAACGCGCGGCAGAGTTGCTGCTTTCGCGGCTCAGCGAGCCATCATCCGAAATTACACGCATCGTGCTGCCAAGCCGCATGGTGGTGGCGGAATCAAGCTGCAAAAAGCTGACGCATGACGGCCGGGAATCCTCACCGCAGGCGAGGAGTTACTGACGCATGAACTCAAATCGTCAATTTTTACTCGGCGCTGACGTGGGCGGCACTAAATGTGCATCAAGTCTTGGTTATTACCGCAACGGACGCATGACGATTCTCGGACGGCGCGCGTTTGCGACAGCTCAGGCGGGACCGCCACAGCAAATCATTGCGAAAATGGTTGAGGATATGAAGATTCTGCTCAATAAGCAGAAAGCAACACTACAGGACGCCGCGGCCATAGGCGTCAGTTGCGGAGGCCCGCTTGACAGCAAACGCGGACTTGTGCTCGGCCCGCCGAATCTTCCCGGGTGGGATCATGTTCACGTAACGCAATTATTGGCTGATGGCACAGGCCGGCCGGCATTTTTAGAAAATGACGCCAATGCCTGCGCGCTGGCCGAATGGCGCTGGGGCGCCGGGCAGTGCAGTCATATGATATTCCTTACTTTTGGCACCGGCATGGGCGGCGGGCTGATTCTGAATAACAAACTGTATCGCGGCGCATGCGATCTCGCCGGAGAAGTGGGCCATATGCGCCTGGCGGAAAATGGGCCTGAAGGTTACGGCAAATCAGGCTCTTTTGAGGGATTTTGCAGCGGTGGCGGCCTGTTGCGCGCGGCGCATATGGCGGGACTGACTCACATCAACAGCGCGCATGAGCTTTTTACGCATGCGGCACAAGGCCATGCGGAATGCCTGCGTATTATTGAACGGTCATCACGCCAACTCGGGCGGGGACTTGCGATCCTGATTGATCTGTTTAATCCGCAGAGAATCGTCATCGGCAGCATTTTTGTCCGCCAGGAAGCGCTGATCCGCCCGTTTCTGGAAGAAGAATTACGCCGGGAGGCGTTGCCCTCCGCGGTGTCCGCATGCCGGATTGTTCCGGCAGCATTGAGTGAAAATATCGGGGACTACGCCGCGCTTGCCGTGGCACAAAACGGAATTGATTCACATGAAAATTAAAAACAAAAGCCAGCAGATTATTGACCAGCTTTTCACAGACGTACCGCAATTGCAGGAACAGTTAACGCCATTGCGGCGCGCGATTGAGATTCTTGTTGAGGGCCACGCCCGCAACGCATTACTGCTGACATGCGGTAACGGCGGAAGCGCGTCCGACGCATCGCATATCGTGGGCGAACTGGTCAAAAGCTTCCGTATTGCCCGGCCGCTGAGCCCGGCACTTCGCGAACGAATCCGCATTTGTGATCCTGTTAACGGAGCAACCACGGCGGATAAACTTCAGATGGGTATCCGCGCAGTATCGCTGAGCAGTGAATCCATTTTGCTCACGGCGATGGGCAATGACGTTGATTTTCGCTACAGCTTTGCGCAGCAGGTCTGCGCGCTGGGCCGGCCAGGGGATATCATCCTGGCGCTGAGCACATCCGGAAAATCCGCCAATATCGTCACGGCGCTACAGGTGGCAAAGGCGGCGGGTATGCATACGATCGGTATGACCGGCCGCAAGGAATGCCCCATGCAGTCGCTGTGCGATGTTCTTTTTCAGGCGCCGGCCGACGAAACATACCGCATACAGGAATATCACCTGGCGCTTTATCACGCCATTTGCTCTGTAGTCGAGAATGAACTTTTTGCGACTGAGTTTTGAGATCCGCTGAGGTAACGATGAAGACAATACACCTGATCTGTAATGCACATATTGATCCGGTATGGCTCTGGCCGTGGCATGATGGCGTGGCCGAAACACTCGCCACCGCGCGAGCCGCCTGCGATATTCTTGACGAATGCAAAGACGTCATTTTTACCCGCGGCGAAAGCTGGGTATATCAGCAGATTCAGCGCCATGATCCGGAAACTTTTGAACGCATCCGCAAACATATAAACAACGGACGATGGGAAATTGTCGGCGGATGGCTGATTCAGCCTGACTGCAATCAGCCCGGTTACCACGGTTTTGAAAAGCAAATTGAGTTGGGCAAACGTTATTTTCAGGAAACTTTTAATCAGTTTCCGGATATTGCCTATAACGTCGACTCATTTGGCCATAATGCCTCGTTGCCGGAAATCATGCACAAGGCAGGCCAGCGCCACTACATCATGATGCGGCCGCAGGAAAGCGAAATGACTCTGCCCGCGCGGTTGTTCCGCTGGCGCGGATACGAAGGCGGGCCTGAAATTGTGACGTTCCGCATCGCCGCCGCGTATACCACGCTGTGGGGACTGACGGAAGATCATGTGCGCGCATCACTCAAGGATCTGCCGCAAGGCGTTGATCACACGATGTGCTTTGTGGGCGTGGGTGATCATGGCGGCGGCCCGTCACGCCACATGGTGCAGTGGTGCCGCGATCATGCGGATGCTTTTGAGGGAGCAAAGCTGGTCTTCTCATCACCATCACGATTCTTTGCGGCGATTGCCTCACAGATTCCGTCATTACCGCTGGTCACAGGCGAACTTCAGCAGCATGCCGTAGGCTGCTATGCCATCTCGCGCAAACTCAAAACGGAATTACGCCATGCGGAAAATAAACTTGGCGTCATTGAACGCGAATTGCCAAAAACTCAGTATGCGCCGCTGCTTGATCGTTCCTGGAGCACACTTTGTTTTCACCATTTTCACGATACGCTTGGCGGAACGTGCCTGCCTTCGGCGTATAACCAGATTCAGGCGGAAGTGGGCGGCGTACACGCCGTGGCAGAAGATATATTGCGAAGGCACGTGATTGATATTGCTCAAAAATTACCGCCGGACCGTCGCCAGCGGATTGTCATCTGGAATAGCGGCAAGGAAAAATTCAGCGGATATGTTGAACACGAACCGTGGCTTGACTGGACAAGCTGGTCGCCGGAGCGCCGGCTTGAGGACACTGCTGGCAACGGCATTCCGTATCAGCTTGTGCACAGCGAGGCGGTTGTTAACGGAATGACGCGCCTGGTGTTTCCGTGCGCCATTGAGCCGGGCGGTGTTTTTGTCGCGGTATTTGATCCGTGGCAGGGCAAAGAGGTGCGGCCGGCAAAAGCGGAAAAGGTTGTTGAGGTTCAGGATCGCCGTATCAGCAATGATTGCGGAACGGTTGTGGACATGGCGAATGATGCGGCGTGGCGGATCGGCGGCGTTGAGTTTCCGCGGCCGATTCTAGCGCTGATACCGGATAAAACAGATACGTGGTCACATGCCATTGCGCATTACGGCAAGGATTTTTCGCCGGGAAAAACCGAAGAAAGCGTAATTGAGGATAAGGGCCCGCTGATGGCGTCGGCGATTGAGTACGGCACTTTGGGCACAAGCCGATACGAAGCGGAGTGGCGCGTATACGCCGGCGAGGCGGCGATTCATTTGAATCTTTATATTGAGTGGTCGCAGCGGCATGAGTTGCTCAAGCTGATCTGCAATTTGCCGGGCGCATGCCAGTATCGGGAAGATGGCGTGCCGGGACACGTTTTGCGCCGCGAACCTGACGGGCGAGAGTTGCCTCTGCGCGACTTGACTCGTGTGCATCTTAAGGATGGCAAAGTTGTCGGCGTGGCATGCCCGGATACTTTTGCTCTTGATGGCGATGAAAAACAGATCCGCCTGACATTACTGCGCAGTCCGTTGATGGCGCATCATGATCCGGCACCGGCCGTAACGCCGCGCCGGCGATATACGGATCGCGGCGAGCATTGTTTCCGTTTTGTATTTACGGCCGGGCAACGTGCGAGCGTTGAGAATCTTGAAAAACTTGCGGAGCAGATGTGGGTGCCGCCGCTGGCAACGGATTTAACACGCGGCATGCCCAGCAGGCTTGTGACGGGATAACGGCCGAAATGCATAGCGCCATTATAGTTATGACATTTTTTCAGAAAGAATGAACTTTCTGCCGGCTGACTCGTAATTGTAAGTAGTTATTGTTTGTCGGCAGATGTATCAAGCAGGGAAAGCGTTATTCGTTATACGCGTCACATTTTCGTTTTCGTGATGACCATGTTCATCCTGGGAGGAACCTGGGCCAACAGCATGGGTGCCGTTATTTGCCAAAAAACAGATGGCCGCGTTTTCCTGGAATTGCTCTGCTCAACAGGCGTATGCGACACGGCAAGCGAGGAACAACCGTCTTCCGAACAAGATGACATTCGGATTCTCAGCGATAAAAATTGCTCTGATATCCCATTGCGACATACAAATATACGAATGGCATCCGCCAACCAGCAGGTATATGCACACGTACTGCTGCGGCCTATGACTGAACTGGTGATTCTTTCAGACCTGCTTGCGGATATGGGCGCGCCATGCGCCAACATTCCTGAGACATTCTCCCCATTTACCTCACAGCTCACTCCTGTTGATACCGTAATCCTTGTGGTGTGACCCGTACGCACATTGGCGCGCGCAATTTCCTGAACATCAGGATTGCCTCGCCGTTGCGTCGTGTTGACGGTCATCAACCATTCCCGGCAATTTCCGCAGGCTCTTTTTGCGGAAGATTGTCCGCAATGGTTTCCCCATCAGCCCACAAGGAATACTTATGCGACGATCATTCTGTTGCGTACTACTGGCAGCGCTGGCGGCCGGCGGATGCCAATCCGTGCCAGAAACGGATCCCGGCCGGGATATTGCGTGGATTACCGGTACAAAAACGCAGATTCAATTCAAAACAGAAGGCGATGCGCCTGATGCCAAAGCCGTTACGCCCGAATTGCTGAACCTGAGCGAAGCCACTCGCGCGGCTCTTGAACATGATTCGGAATTGCAGATGTCGCTGGCGCTACTGCAAGCGGCGCTTGCCGAAGCCAAGCAGACACGGCTGCTGCCAAATCCGGTATTAAGCGTGGCGCTGAAATTTCCGGAAGCCTCCGGCAAACCGACGATTGACGCGAGCCTGACGGCGGAGTTGCTATCGCTGATTCAAAGGCCGCGACAAATCAGTGCGGCCGATGCGCGCGTACGCGCGGCATCGGCACAAGTGCTGGTTCAGGCGCTTGAGCAAGTGAACCAAATACAGGAAAAATACATTGAAATTCAGGCTTTACAGGCGCAAATCGACGTTTTGCAGGAACGCCGAAAAATCACAGATCAACTGATACGGATTGCCGATGCCAGGCTCAAACGAGGCGAGGCCGCACGACTTGATCTGCTGTCGGTTCAGGCACAAATGGCGGAAATTGATACGGATCTGCTTGATATGAACGCCGAACTGACGGACGCCAAACTGATCATAACACGCATGATCGGAGAACCTTCAGGACAAACATCATGGCGCGTTTTGCCGTGGCAATATTCTGAAGAACCGCAACTTTCGGAAGCGCAATGGGCCGCCGCCGCGTTACGGCACCGGCCGGAAATTCAGGCCATCATGTGGGAACTTTCCGCACTCGGCGACGAAGAAGCACTGGCGCGCTGGTCATTTATTGAAGGTTCCGCCGGGGCAACCGCGGAACGCGATGATGCGTGGTCTCTGGGGCCGGCGCTTGAAATTCCGCTGCCGATTTTTGACTGGGGACAGGCCAAACGTGACAAGGCGCAAGCTCAACTGGCAGAATTTCGCCATAAGCTGACGCTCACACAAAGGCAGGTGATTGAGGATGTGCGCCGCGCATGGGCCGCATCGCAATCCGCACGCCTGGCGCTGGCGGAAGTTGGCAAAAAGCTCATTCCTTTGCAGGAACAGCGCCGCGCGCAGGCGGAATCCCAATATCGCAACGGTGTTGCCGATATGACGGCAATTTTGCTGGCACAGCAGGATGAGCAGGCGGCCAAATCTCGCCTGATTACGATACAAAAAAACAGTTCCCTGTCGCATTACCGTCTTGTGCGTGCGGCCGCAGGGCAAATTCCGACGAATACTCAAAATGATACGGAGAGCAACCGATGAAAAATAAACTGATCACCACCATTCTTGCCGCGGCAATCGCATCATCAGGATCGGCATTACTGGCGGCTGATGATCATGATCATGGCACTCAAAACATTCGCGCTAAACCGTCAGGCCCGATGACTGTTAAGGATGATGATCATGGCGATAAAGAGAATCACGACGGGCATAAGCATGATAAAGAAGAAGTCATCCGCTTAACGCCGGAAGCGGCCCGTACGCACGGCATTACGATTCAAAAAGCACAACGCCAGCAGCTCAATAGCCAATTGATTGTCCCGGCCCGAGTGGCATTTAATGCGGACGCCATGTCGCACGTGGGTTCTCCCGTGCGCGGCCGGGTGATTGAAATTAAAGTCAAGCTGGGGCAATCCGTGCGCCAGGGTGATGAGCTGGTCATCATAGAGAGCCCGGAACTTGGCGAAGTACAGAGCGAATTGATTCAGCGCAGAGCGGAACTTGCCGTTGCGGAAGCATCCGTTGAGCCGGCAAAGGAAGCATACGAGCGAGGCCAGGCGCTTTTTGACGAGAATCAGGGAATCGCGCTTGCTGAAGTGCAAAAACGAAAGGCGGACTGGCGCGCGGCCGAAGGAGCCGTACACACCAGTGCCGCGGGCGTGGCCGCCAGTGAAAACAAACTGCACCTTCTTGGCATGACGCAGACGGCCATCAGCGACATGATAAAAACAAAAAAAATTCAGCCGCGTTATGTTCTGCGCGCACCGATTGCGGGACAAATCATTCAGCGTGAACTGACGCATGGCGAACTGGTTAATCCGGATCGCGATGCATTAATTGTCATTGCCGACACGGCCACGCTCTGGGTGTGGGCTGATGTGCCGGAAATCCGCATGGGCGATATTCGCGAAAACGCCTCGGCCACGATACACGCGGCGAGTCTGCGCGAACCTGTCGCGGGTAAAACAACGTTCATATCGCCAGCGCTTGATCCCAATACACGTACCGCGCGTGTGCGCATTGACGTCAGCAACCAGCAGGGATTACTGCGGCCGGGCATGTTTACGCAGGCAAGGATTGCCGGCCCTGCCAGTGATTCAGCAGCCCTTGCGGTTCCGGAAGATGCCGTTCAGAACGTAGAGGGCGTCCCGGTGGTTTTTGTGCCGGTCAATGACACGACATTCGCCAAGCGCAATATCACCGCAGGCGCATCTGTCGGCGGCATGATCCCTGTTTTAAGCGGACTTAAGGAAGGCGAGTCATTTGTTGCGGCAGGCAGCTTTATTCTCAAGGCGGATCTTGGCAAAGCCGGCGCCGCACACGAACACTGACCGCCATTACCAATAAGGATTTTTTATGCTTCAGCGCATTTTACGATTTGCCATAGAGCATCGTTTTCTCGTGGTTCTCCTGGCACTTTTTGCCGGCGCTATCGGGTTCTGGTCACTAAGCCATCTGCCGATTGACGCCGTACCGGACATTACCAACAACCAAGTGCAGATCAACACCATGGTCCCGGCGCTCTCGCCGACGGAAGTTGAAAAACAAGTCACATTTCCTGTTGAGACTGCACTTTCCGGAATACCTGGCCTGAAATACACGCGATCAATCAGCCGCAATGGTTTTTCGCAAGTCGTGGCTGTTTTTGATGACAAAGTTGACATCTATTTTGCACGTCAGCAGGTCAGCGAGCGCCTGACGAGTGCGCGCGAATCGCTGCCATCCGGCGCAGAACCGTCAATGGGCCCTATATCAACTGGACTCGGCGAAGTTTTTATGTGGACTGTTGAGTATGAACATCCGCACGGCAAAGGCGCGCCGATCAATGACGGCAAAACCGGATGGCAAAGTGACGGCTCATACCTGACGCCGGAAAATCAAAAACTCTCAACGGATATTGAGCTGGCATCATATCTGCGAACCGTTCAGGACTGGGTCATCCGCCCGCAGTTAAAAAGCGTGCGCAATGTGGCCGGCGTTGACGCCATCGGCGGTTATGTCAAGCAATACCATGTGACGCCCGACCCGATGAAGCTTGTCAGTTATGGCCTGACTTTTCACGACGTCATTGAGGCGCTTGAAAAAAACAACACCAGCACAGGCGCGGGTTTTGTTGAGCGCAAGGGCGAATACTATACCGTCCGCGCCACGGGACGTATTGAGAATGTCGAGCAGATCTCCGAGATTGTTGTCGGCACGCGCAACGGAGTGCCGATTCACGTGCATGATGTGGCACAGGTGGGCATCGGCCCTGAACTCCGCACAGGATCGGCCAGCGAAAATGGCGAAGAAGTGGTAGTCGGCACTGCGCTGATGCTTATCGGCGCCAATAGCCGCACCGTGGCCGCCGACGTAGCCGACAAAGTTCAGCAAATCAGCAATACGCTTCCGCCCGGCGTCAAAATCAAGCCGGTCCTTGATCGCACAAAACTGGTTGACGACACCATCAGCACCATCAAGCACAACCTGGGAATGGGCGCGGCTCTCGTCATCGTGGTGCTCTTTGCGTTGCTGGGCAACCTGCGCGCGGCCCTCATCACGGCGCTTGCCATTCCGCTCTCAATGCTCATGACCGCCACCGGCATGGTTGAGGCAAAACTCAGCGGCAACCTGATGAGCCTGGGCGCGGTTGATTTTGGCCTGATTGTTGATGGCGCGGTCATTGTGGTAGAAAACTGCCTGCGCCGCCTGGCTCATAAGCAGCATGAACTTGGCCGCGCGCTGGCTCTGAATGAACGGCTGAGCGAAGTTTACGAAGCGGCCAAAGAAATGATTCGCCCATCCGTTTTTGGGCAAGCCATCATCATCACCGTTTATCTGCCGATCCTGGCGCTCACCGGTGTTGAGGGGAAAATGTTCCGCCCGATGGCGTTGACGGTCATCTTTGCTCTTATCGCCGCGTTTATTCTCTCAATGACGCTCATCCCGGCGCTTGTGGCCATTCTGATTCGCGGCAAAGTCCGCGAAAAGGAAAACGTCCTCATCCGCAGCGCGAGAAGTCTTTATGAGCCCATTACGCGCTGGGCGCTGCGTTTTCGCTGGCCTGTGGCCGGCGTGGCGGTTCTGATTTTTGCCGCATCGCTGGGACTTTATACCAGGCTTGGCCAGGAATTTATCCCCACTCTTGATGAGCATGATATCGCACTTCAGGCCATGCGCATCCCCAGCACCGGCCTGACGCAATCAACACGCATGCAATTTGAACTTGAAAAAGTAATCTCAAAATTCCCGGAAGTCGCGTTTATTTTCTCCAAAACCGGCACGGCCGAAGTCGCGGCCGATCCCATGCCGCCAAGCGTCTCCGATACGTTCATCATCCTCAAGCCGCAATCTCAGTGGCGCAGCGAAAGCGAACTTGATGTGTTAATTGAACAGCGCGAAAAAGATGTTGACGCCCTGCGCCCAGAGGAAGGCGAAGAGCATGACGATGGTCACGGTGCAAAACGCGCCGGCCACAAGGGTAAACTGCTGCGCCTTATGGAGATTGAGTCGGCACTTGTGCCCGGCAACAACTATGAGTGGACGCAGCCTATTCAAATGCGATTTAATGAGCTTGTCGCCGGCGTGCGCGGCGATGTGGCCATCAAGGTTTATGGCGATGATTTTGATCAGATGCAGCTTGCCGCCAATAAAATAGCACAAGTGCTACAGGAAATTCCCGGCGCGGCCGACGTCAAAGTTGAACAAACCGACGGCCTGCCGATCATGTCAGTTCATCCGGATCGCCAAGCCCTGGCGCGCTTTGGCCTGAATGTTTCGGATGTTCAGGAAGTCGTCGCCATTGCCATCGGCGGCCGCGAAGCCGGCCGCGTATATGAGGGTGACCGCAGTTTTGACTTAATTGTGCGCCTGCCGGAAAACATCCGCTCACGTCAGGATGAACTTGAGAATTTGCCGATTCCTCTGCCGGCCTCAGCACAGGAAAATCAGGATCACAATAGTTATGTGGCCGCTATTGCCGATGGTGCGACATCTCAGGATCGCCCCGGTTTTGTGCCGCTTTCTTCCGTGGCTAAAATTGACATTACCGAAGGGCCAAACCAGATCAGCCGAGAAAACGGCAAACGCCGCATTGTGGTTCAGGCCAATGTTCGCGGCCGGGATCTGGGATCGTTTGTCACTGACGCTCGCAACAAAATCAGCCAGCAGGCCCCGCTTACCGCCGGACTTTGGCTTGACTGGGGCGGCCAGTTTGAGAATCTGCAAAATGCCCGCCAGCGCCTCACCGTTGTTGTGCCGATTTGTCTGCTGCTGATTTTCCTGCTGTTATTCAGCACATTTAACAGCGCCAAATATGCGGTCATCGTTTTTTCGGGCGTTCCGCTTGCTCTTTCCGGCGGCATCATCGCGCTTTGGCTTCGCGGAATGCCATTCTCAATTTCCGCGGCCGTCGGCTTTATCGCGCTCTCCGGCGTGGCCGTACTCAACGGTCTGGTCATGGTCAGTTTTATCAATCAGTTACGCGGCGAAGGCGCTTCGCTTGATGAGGCAATTGTCAAAGGATCACTCACGCGATTGCGCCCGGTGCTGATGACGGCGCTTGTCGCATCGCTGGGCTTTGTGCCAATGGCGCTGGCCACAGGCACCGGCGCGGAAGTTCAAAAACCCCTGGCCACCGTTGTCATCGGCGGCATTATCTCATCAACGTTGCTAACGCTTGTTGTTCTGCCGGCGCTCTACCGAATTTGGCACAAAGATACCGGCACAGCGGTAAACGCTTCGTGATCGTATTGTTTATGGTTATTAAAACTCATACCGAAAAGGAGTCGTTATGTTGATGATACGCATTTCCGCTTTGGCTATCCTCAGTTTCGCATTCATCGCAGGATGCGCCTCGGCCAGGCACGTTGATACACAACCAACACCAGACGGCAAAGCGGCATGCCAGGCTCAGCACACCAGCAAGGTGCGCATGTATAAAGGCACCAAGCCGCAGATCATCACGGAAACAAAACTTTCCTGCGACTGCAAACCGGGCAATATCGGATTTTTCGGCTTCGGTACAACGGAGCATCAGTGCTGCACGATGTGCTCAACGATGCCTGATGACTGCACGGTTTGCGCTCAGCATCCGCAGGCGTCACCGGCCGGCCAATCCTGACATGAACAATGCATCATGAAGATGACGGGCCGCAGGAATCGCAGCCGGAACAAAGCGCACGCAGCAAAGATGCTTTGTCGAATTTGCTGTGCCTGGGAACGGGATATTGCGCTTTGACTGAAGGAATTGCCCCAAGTGTGCTTATGTATGCCTCAGGCAGTTTGTGTTGCCTGGCGCCGGTTAGTATCCAGTTGAGATATTCTTCGCTGGGTTTCTGCGGCTGACCAAGAATGTCCTTTTTATAGAACATCACGTCATAGGGGTTGCCGTGACGATCTTCAACCCAATGCGGGTAATGAAAATACGGACCTGTGCCATCAAGGCGGACATCCTGCCAGGCATCAAGCATGTCGCCATCACTGAATGAAAGTTGATAGACCACACCCCACACATCATGGCCGGGAGTTGGAACAACGGTTTCCTGCGCGCCATCCCACACTTTTGAATAACCAAAGAATCCAACCTTATGGTTGGCGAGTTTGGCTACCGCCAGCGGCGTGGCGGAATAGCATCGCACTTTCATCTGCTCCATGTTCATATTGGAGCCATATGCGAAGTAAAGCCAATTTCCGATGGGTCGCTTGGATTTCATGCTCTTGCCTCACATCCGTGGGATGAAAACCAAAGAAAGCACCTCTCCATGCCAGCGGAGGAACGTTATAAGCTGTTTCAAAACCTATTATTTGGCTCACAAATCCCTTCGTTTTGACAGGGTTGAGACAGTTTTGAAACCAGTTTGCTTTGTTGAAAAGGTTCAACAAGCCCCATCCTTTTAGAGGATGAGGCACAAACAACTATACAGAAACGATTGCATCCTTTGAGTGTTACTCGTTTTCTTTCACAATTCGTGCCCCGTGCCATGAAGGCGACGGGGCTTGGTTTGGGATCTTTTCAACAAAGCAAAACCAGTTCTAACCAACCGAGAGATCTGCACGGAGAGGTGCTTGTTGTTCAATCGATTCGGGTTTACCACATGGCCAAAATCCATTCCTTGTTCTTTTTGTATTCCATGTCGGTGAAAAGCGTGTTAGCCATAAGTTCCGCCAGGCGCATGGCGCCGGCATAGCCCATGGTCGGGTAGCGATAATAGCCTGCTCGGTCATACACCGGAAAACCGACGCGCGCCATCGGAATGTTGTTATCGATAGAAATAAAACGTCCCTTGGAGTGGCCGAGGATCAGATCCAGTTCAACTTCTTTGTTCTTGATGCGATTTTCAAGTTCCCAGAAATCCGCGTTGCAGATGATCTGCATGTCATAATCCACGTTATCCTGCAAAGCCTTGATACGTGGATCATTTTTATAATTCGGATTGTCATCGCCAAGCAGCAGAAGCGTCGGCTTCATTTCAAGATCAAGGCAAAATTCCGCCAGACCAATCACCAAATCCGGATTACCATAAATGGCTACTTTCTTTTCGGCCAAAAACAGGTGCGTCAGATCGGTGATGGCGTCAATGGCGATGCCGCGCTCACGCACGAGTGATTCAGGAATCGGCTTGCCGGTAAGTTTTTTGAGATTCTGAAGAAACGTATCGGTGTTGCGAATACCAATCGGCGATGGGCCGACGACAGACGGAATATTAAATTCATTTTCCAGATACTTGGCGGCCAGCCCTCCCTCATAACGATTCAACGCAAAGGTGGCCTTGGCGTTGGCCGTGTTGCGCATATCGTCTATGGTGGTGCTGCCATGCGATACATGATTGCCGGAAGGCATTAGTGGCGAATCGAAAGCCTCGATATCAAAAAGGACATTGGCTTCGATCTTCATTTCTGAAAGCAAATGCTTGAGCGCCGTGACATCACCAGGATTAACCCATCCGGTAATAAGATTGATCTTTTCGTCGGGTTCGGTCTTCTTGGCAAAGTAGGTGACAAAATCGCGCACGGCCACGTCGTAGCCGCTGATCATGCTGCCGACAAAGCTCGGCGTGTGGATCGGCACGAGATGCACCTCGCGGCCGGCGTATTTTTCTTTAAGAAGGCCGGCGTTGAGTTTGGTCACCACGCCGTCGATGTCGTCGCCAATGACTTCGGTTGAGCAAGTGGAGATGATCGGCACCACTTTGACGTCCGGATATCGCATCAGCAGAACATCCACGGCTTCTTCAACACGCTTGACGGCGCCGAACACAGCGCCATCTTCATGCACGGATGACGAGGCAAGTTCAAAACTTTCCTTGAAATGTTGCGAAAAGAGCAGACGTACAAACATGACGCAGCCCTGCCCGCCGTGAACAATGCCGATGCACTCTTTAATGCCAATGCTGGCGTACTGCGCGCCGGCAGGCTGACATGTAAAAATAGGGTTGATAAGACCCACCCGCTCACGATCTTTGACTATACAGGTCATGGGGATTCCCCTTCAATTATGACTGATTCAAGTTCAAACAGTACTACATTGATTAATAATGCTGATCGGTCAGTTCCAGATTCAGCGAACCGGTGATGGTCAGAAAATCAAGCCGCTCATGCAATGCTTTCATGACGATCTTGATCTCATCCTTTGATAGCGTGTTGATCCAGGTATAGCGATCCTTGTAGGCCTTGGCCAGGCAGACAGCATCCACCCAGTAGCAGCGGTCGGCCGGCGTTTCAACTTCCACATGCTCGTCGCATAGAATCTGCGTGGTCTTGCCAAGAATACCGGCGTTCTGATCTTTGCGATCCCACGCGCGGGAATGAAACTGCCACAGGCATTTTTTCATGATATAGTCGAGCAGTTGCTCAACCCGGTCTTTTAAGAGTGCCTCATCCATACATCAATCCTTCATGATAAAACTGGTTTCAAAATCGCCTCAACCTTATCAAAACAAGAAGGCTTGTGAGCCAAAAAGAGGTATTGAAACAGCTTGTAGAATCGGAAAAAGCCGGCCTGCCCTGGCGGGGATCAGGCCGGCGCAAAAGAAACGGATTATGCAGCACCGGCGGGCGCCGGCACAACTGTTGATGGCGGGTCAAAAGGTGGATACGTTTTCCCCTTCATGTCCGCCAGGCAATCATATTTGCCGGTGTATTGCCGAAGCTCACTGGAGTTGCGGACTTCATCTGGCAGGCTTGCATCTGAAAGCATCCGGCGCGTGACAAAACCCTTGTCCGTTGCAATTTCATCTTTGCTGATGTCAATTTTGGAAAGCTGGTGGATCGGCGAATAAATCGCATTGTAAATATCACGTGCGAAACGCACCCAGCCTTCAAAACCTTTCCACGGTCCGTTGTGATAGGCATGAGCATTCAGGTACGGTACACGGATTTTCTTGGCCACTTCGCCGGGACGCTTTCCGGTGAAGATCACATCCGGCTTGAGATTGTACATGGCCTCAAGGCCTTCAAGTTCGTTTGGATCATCAATTGCCAGCGCGCCGGTTTCAACGCGGGAAATGCCTTTTTCCATATCGCCCTGGTGGCCGAACTTGGTGTAGACCGAGACGACATCCACGCCCATTTCGTCATGAATCACGTGCGCCCAGTGCCAGAGTTTGGAGCCGCCCGGCCAGAGGCAGACTTTCTTACCGCGCAGGCGTTCCTTATACCAGTCAAGCTCAGGCTTCCATCGCTTGGTTTCTTCTTCAATCAGCTTTTCAGCGCGGTCTTCAATGCCGAAGAACAGGCCGATTTTGCGGAGCGATTGCGAGAGCGGCTCAAAGCCGAAGCCATCAATATCCAGACGCGGAATACCGTAACGCTTACGAAGTTCGTTGCAAATGTATTCAGCGGAGCGTGCGCATTCCAGAACATTCAGATGGGCGCGATGCATGCCACGCAGCTCATCATAAGAGCCGTTGCCGGTGAACGTGGAGAGAATCTGGATGCCCATGCGCTTGAAATAATCCTGCATGACTTCCTGATCACCCTGAATGTTGTATTCGCCGACGTAGTTGATGACGTACTTGCTGGTGATTTTGGGCTCAACGGTGCCGACTTTCTGGTTGATCCAGGCGATGTTGATCTTATGGTGGCCGCCGGACTGACTGGGGCCGCCGAAGCCGGGCGAGTTGCAGACAAAGATGTCATGATCCGGCATTTCCTCCATCACCTCTTCGGCGATGGCGTTGATATCGTCACCGATCAGCGCCGAGGCGCAGGTCTGGTAGATCGTCATGCGCTTGATGTGCGGAAACGCTTTAAAAGCCTCGACGATATTGGCCTTGAGCATTTTTTCCGCGCCGAAGACGACATGCTTTTCCTTCATGTCGCTGGCAAAGGTGTATTTAAGCTGAAAATTGTCGTTATCGCTGATGTAACGCTTGGTCTGCCATGTGTCATACGTGCAGCCGACCGGCCCGTGACTCAAGTGGATGACGTCCTTCATCGGCGTGCCGATCACGTGCTTGGCGCCGCAATAAGCGCAGCCGCGTTCGGAAATCGTGCCGGGAATCGTATTGAGATACCCCAACGGCAACGCCATTGAAAGATCCTCGCCCGGCCCTTTGACGACCGCATGTTTTTTTCTTTCAGGAATGCACTTGCTGCATTCAAATTCGTGATAAGGCATGATTCATATCTCCTGTCTACATGCCATGACTTTCAACACTCAGGCAAGAGCAAGATCGCCGATTTCGCCGGTACGCACGCGCATGGCGTTATCAACCGGACAGACGAAAATCTTGCCATCGCCGATCTGGGCGGTTTGGTTCACTTTAATAATTTCTTTTACCACCAGCTCGACTTCATTGTCGTTGACCACCAGGGTGATCATGCGCTTGGGAATGTATTTCATTCCGCCAGACTTGACCGGCCCGAGCAGTTCGGGTTTGAAATCGACATTAATTTCGTTGGCAATGCCGCGCTGCCGGCCGCGCCCGATCACATATTCGGCCGTCATGCTTGGGAAGCCGCGCTTTTCAAGAGCATCTCGCGTAGCTCCCACTTTTTTGGGACGGATGATAGCGATGATTTCTTTCATAAATCCTCAACTGTATATGTATCAGACTGATAATACTTACAGGCCACGCGCCCCGGTGCGGACGGTAAAGGCATCATCCACCGGCGTGACGAAAATCTTGCCGTCACCATAATTGCCCGTGTACGCCTTGTACTTGATGAGTTTGAGGACTTCTTCCACATTCTTATCCTCAACCACCATCATGATCTGCGTTTTGGGCAGTTCGTCGTAATGCACCTGGCCAACCGTAATGCCCTTCTGCTTGCCGCGCCCGAAGACGTGACTTTTGGTCATGGAGAAAAATCCCGCCTCGGCAAGATTTTCAGCGATGCCGTCGGCCGCTTCCGGTCGGACAATGGCTTTGATCATCTTCATGATTCACATATCCTTCAATTTGTACTGTAATAGTTTTGTTTAATCAGCAAGACCGTACTTGACCACCATCTTTTCAAGTTCGTCCATCGTCAGCGGCTTGGGGATAACAAAATTGGTGTTCTCGATGATTTTACGCGCCAATTCGCTGTATTCCCTGGCCTGATTCTGTTCCGGATCGTATTCCGTGACGGTTTTCTTATTGAACTCCGCCTTCTGCACGATGTTATCACGCGGAACAAAATGAATCATCTGCGTGCCGATGGCGGCCGTAAATTCATCCAGAAACTCGCGCTCGCGATCCACCTTGCGACTGTTGCAGATCACGCCGCCCAGGCGCACACCGCTTTGCTTGGCGTATTTGAGCAAACCTTTGCAGATGTTATTGGCGGCATACACGGCCATCATTTCGCCGGAGGCCACAATATAGACTTCCTGGGCTTTGCCGTCGCGAATGGGCATGGCAAAACCACCGCAGACCACGTCGCCGAGCACGTCAAAGAAGACAAAATCGAGATCGTTGGTATAAGCGCCGTTGGCCTCCATCAAGTCGATGGCGGTAATCACGCCGCGGCCGGCGCAGCCGACGCCCGGTTCCGGGCCGCCCGATTCCACGCAGTGAATGCCCTGATAGCCGACCTTGATGACTTTATCATTAGTAACTTTTTCCGCGCCATGTTCGCGCAAAGTATCCATTAGCGTTTCCTGCGGTTTGCCGCCCAGGATCAGACGCGTGGAATCCGCCTTGGGATCACAGCCGTGAATAAATACCTTCTTGCCATGAAAGTGCGCCATGGCCGCGGCCGTGTTTTGAGTTGTAGTGGATTTTCCAATGCCACCCTTGCCATAGATTGCAATTTTTCTTGTCATAATACGACCTCCTGAAATAAAGAACCTGGAGTGGATAAATGATCACTTGCAAGGTGAAACGTTTGCGATGTGCTTATTAACAAGAGGCGTGCCAGTTAAGCAAAAATGATCTCAAAATATTTTTTCTGAATTTTTACACTATAAGGATTGCGCGCATAGATAATCGGCGCCGCATACAATAGCGAGCATAAAATATCAGCACAAAACACGACACGTCACATTATCTAGGCAAATCAATTCGCACCGAAATGAACAATCAAATCTTTCTTCGTTCATTCATGTACAAAGACCGTGAAAATCAAAAGGGAGGTTCATCGATGTGGCCGATATCATTGATTTTTAGAGAAAAACGATCTGCACAGATCGTAAGCACGGTTATGACCTTCAATGAGATTTGGAAGCGCGAACGCCGACTAATCAATAGGCAACCTGAAAACCAGACAGATTTTCGCATTAAAACAGACCTAAAAATACATAATTACGCTTTAGGCTCTTGCTACAGAACCCAATTTGGATGTTTTCAAAAGAAATGGTGACAGCCTCATCTGGGAGTAGGGATCTTGTCTCACGAGTGTTGATCGGACACTTTGAATTGAACTGAAGAATGACATAAGCAAAACATCGCATCATGCTTTTAATTTTTAACTATAGCTGTCCCACTTTATATTCATTTATCTTATTTACGACTGATTCAGTCTGTACATTATGGATCAATTTTTCACTTATAAGATCAGATTTCCCAATTTTATTCATTCTGGACGATCTGTTTAACGCGGCAATTGAGACGCACATTTTCATTCTTGATCGTGGCATATCATTTGCATTGAGACAGTCATCTGGTTTTGAATGCTACAGAAGAAGGATGCCGCATGACGACGACAAGCGAAACTCTCCGTTCATTTGATCACCATCCTTGTTTTAACGTCAATTCACGGCATACCCATGCGCGGATTCATTTACCTGTTGCTCCTATTTGTAATGTTCAGTGCAATTTTTGCAATCGCAAGTATTCATGCGTCAACGAGTCGCGTCCGGGTGTGACGGCATCCGTCATGACTCCCGAACAGGCGCTTGATTATCTGAAAAAGAAAATGAAAGTTGTTCCTAATATCGCGGTGGCCGGCATTGCCGGCCCCGGCGATCCATTTGCCAACCCGGAAGAAACACTTTACACCTTCCGGCTGATCCGGGAACGTTTTCCCAAAATGCTTCTGTGTGTTTCATCCAACGGATTGAATATTGTTCCTTATATAGACGAGCTGGCCGCGCTTAAGGTTTCGCACGTCACCATTACAGTCAACGCTGTGCTGCCTGAAGTGGGTGCTGAAATTTACTCGTGGGTTGGAATTGGCAATCAAAAACGACTCGGCCGTGATGGCGCGGATTGGCTTTGGCGCAATCAACGTGCCGCAATTGAAAAACTGGTGGCTCACGGAATTCTGGTCAAAATCAATACGGTCTGCATACCGGGCGAAAATGCTTCGCATATACATGAAGTCACGCGAACTGTAGCGGATCTTGGCGCAATGATGCAGAACATCATACCGATTCTGCCAACGGCTGGAACTCCGTTTGCCTATCATCCCGAACCCACCGCTGAGCAGATGAAGTACCTGCGTGCACAGGCCAAAGAGTATCTGCCCCAGATGGAACATTGCTCGCGCTGTCGTGCCGATGCCGTCGGATTGCTCGGCCAATCCAGCCATTCAAAATCGGATGACCCGTCTATAACAATTACAGCAGAGGACTCGGCTATGAATAATTCTAAAGTTTCTTTACCCATTTTAGATAACACTCAAGTGGAGATTCATTCCATGGTTGCCCCCATACGTGATCCCGAAAAATTTATTGCTGTCGCCAGCGGAGATGGTTCCAAGGTCAACGAACCGCTGGGCGAGATTGATTACCTGTTGATTTACGACACCCGCCCGGCCAGGCCGAAGCTGATGGGGCTTCGCCGGATTCCGCCGGCCACGGACGATGGATCACGCTGGGAAACACTCGCCGGCATGACGCAGGATTGCTCAATGTTGCTGGTAGGCGGCATCGGCCCAATGCCCAAGCTCTATCTTGAACAAGCAGGAATGCTGATCCGCACCGTGCGCGGGCCAGTGAGCGATCTGCTGGCTAAAGTGGATGAAATTGCCGCCAATGGCGATGAAGAGGTTGCTTTTACATGTGGCGATAACTGCCACGGTGACCGTCAGGGATGCGGATGCGAAAACTTCTGATCCTGATATCTCTCAATTGACACTGGAGACTATCATGGAAGATCCGATCATTCTGGATACCACGCTGCGCGATGGCGAGCAGACGCCGGGCATTTATTTTACGCACGATGAAAAAATTGCCCTGGCGCATGAACTCGATTCGCTCGGCGTAGGCATTATTGAAGTTGGCGTGCCCGGCATGGGCCGGCAGGAGCAATCCGTGATCCGCGACATTATTCGCGCCAACTTAAGCGCGAAAATACTAACCTGGAATCGCCTCTCACTGGATGACCTGAAAGCCAGCCTTGATGCCGGTGCGGAGCACATTCATGTGGCGGTTCCCACCAGTTCACAGATGCTGCAATACAAATTGCGTAAACCGATGGATTGGGTGCTTAAGCAAATGCGCCTGGTCATTGAATCTGCAATTCACTCTGGCGCACAGGTGTCATTCGGCGCAGAAGACGCTTCCCGTACGGATGATACGGTACTGCTCTCGGTTTTTCGTTATGCGCAGGAACTTGGCGCGCTTCGCGTTCGTTATGCTGATACGCTTGGCATCATGACGCCTGACAAAACCAGCAGTACCATCGGATTTCTCCGCAGATACCTTCAGATTCCCATCGATTTTCATGCTCATAATGATTTCGGTATGGCCACCGCCAATACCTTATGTGCATGGAAAGCCGGCGCACAAGTGCTCTCCTGCTCGCTGCTGGGTCTGGGCGAGCGAACCGGAAACACGGCTCTTGAAGAGATTGTCGGCGCGCTGCGACTGCTCGAAAATCGTTGCCATTTTTTCAATCTTAAACAGATAAAAGCACTTTGCCAGAAATTAGCTGAGAAGACTCAAAGACCCATGCCCGTCAATAAGCCGCTGCTCGGGGATTCTATTTTTATCCATGAATCCGGCATTCATGTTGATGGTCTGATCAAAGCTCCGCAAACCTATGAATTTTATCCACCCGAGATTGTAGATGGCCAGCGCACATTCATCATTGGCAAACATTCCGGGCGAACATCAGTCAAATATCTTGCCAAATCGCGCGGATATCAACTCAGTGATGAACAGGCGGCGGCCTTCCTGAATATGCTTCGCACCAAAATGGCCGAAAGCCCGGCCGTCAACGCAGAGACCGAATTTGTATGTTATCTTGCCCAGTTGAACCGAGTAGCCATAGCAGGCTGATCTTTGGAGTATGTATGGCTGCGATTGAAGAAGTACGCTTTATCAACTGCAATAATGAAATATGCAAAGCTAAAATTTTGCCATTTCTATATGAAATCGGTTCGGCGATCACCGCATACGCCGACTTGCAAACAACAGTATCCGTGCTGCTCAAGATCATGAAAGAGTACATGGGTGTCGAATGCGGGATGTTCACGCTTTATCATCACAAAACCGGAACAATCTTCGTTCATCAAAGCGTCGGACTCTCGGAGGAAGAACAATCACGCGGCATTTACAATCTTGGTGAAGGCATCACCGGCAAAGTCGTTGAGACACGCCAACCCATCGTCGTGCGCCGCATCCGCGATGAACCGCAATTCCTTGGCCGCACTCATATCCGCAGTGACGAACGCCTGAATGATTCGTTCCTTTGCGTACCTATTTTGCGAGGCAGGAGAGTTTTAGGCACCATCAGTATTGAAAAATATTACGCCAGCCAGGCCGTACTGAATAATGATGTGGACATTCTGATCTTCATTGCATCCATCTTCGCACAGGCCATTGAACTTTACCTGCTTGAAAATGAAGAAAAAACTTTCTGGGAAAGCGAAAATCGCCGTTTGCAGGAAGCCCTGAAAGAAAAATTCCGCCCGACCAACATCATCGGCAACTCTTCGCGCATGCGCGAAGTTTATGCCCTGATCGACAAAATCGCCAAGACCCGCATTACCGCATTATTGCTTGGTGAAAGCGGCGTCGGCAAAGAACGTGTAGCCAATGCGATTCATTACCACAGCAATTATGCTGACGGCCCCTTTGTCAAATTCAACTGCGCCGCGCTGCCTGAAAGCATTATCGAAAGCGAACTCTTCGGTCACGAAAAAGGTTCTTTTACCGGCGCGGACACCCAGCGCAAAGGCCGCTTTGAGGAAGCTGATGGCGGCACGATTTTTCTGGATGAAGTCGGCGAGCTTTCGCTGCCCATGCAGGCTAAATTGCTTCGTGTTTTGCAGGAAAAAACATTTGAGCGCGTTGGCGGCAACAAACCCATACAGGTCAACATCCGCATTATTGCGGCCACAAACCGCAATCTTAAAAAAATGGTTGCTGATGGTAAATTCCGCGAAGACCTCTTTTACCGCCTGAATGTTTTTCCCATCGTCATTCCACCTCTGCGCGAGCGAGGCGGTGACATCATCTCGCTCTGCGATCACTTTATTGTGAAGTATTCCCGCGAAAACGACAAACAGATTGCGCAAATTTCAACCCCGGCCATGCAGATGCTTATGAATTACACCTGGCCCGGCAACGTGCGTGAACTTGAGAATGTCATTGAGCGCGCAGTCATCCTGTGCGACGGCCAGGAAATTCACGGTTATAACCTGCCGCCATCACTGCAAAATTCAACTATTCAGGGACAAGTTCAAAATGAACTTGAATCCAAAATAGAAGCCGTCGAATTTGAATATATTGTTGAGGCGCTAAAAAAAACGCAGGGAAACATGACCGATGCCGCCAGGGAACTGGGCATGACGCGCCGCATGCTCGGCATTCGCCTGGCCAAATATAAAATCGACTATCACATGTTTCGCAAACAACCTGGTTAGCCAGAAATATATGGGGAAAACAACGAACAAATGGCTCAATTCTGAATAGAGTAAATTTACTAATACAGGAGAAGCACATAATGGATCACGTCAGCTATAAGCAGCGGGATTGCCGCGATCAGGCCAAAATCAACGATTTTCTCAAATATTCGAGCGTCGGCATCGTGGGAATAATGGGTGACGAATACCCCTATACGGTGCCGGTCAACTATGTGTGGCTCAACGGCAGAATTTATTTCCACGGCATGGGTTCAGGGAAAAAAGTACGCATGTTAAGCGATAATGCCAGGACCAGCTTTACAGTCTATAAGGAATTTGGCACAACCACCGATCCCATGCCGTGCAAGTCCGATACCTCGTATCTCAGCGTAATGCTGTTTGGCCATGCAAGTAAAGTAACGGATTTTTCTGAGGCCGCCGAGGCGCTGCAACTGATTCTTGATAAGTATACGCCAGGATTCTACCAGCAGAAAATGTCAGCCTCGCTGGTGGAAAAATATCGCTCTGCGATGGACGGCAACGCGGTGGCTGTATTTCGGATTGATCCTGTTCACATCACGGCAAAGGAAAATGCGGCCGATCCGTCAGCCCTGTATCAGGCTCACCAAAATCGCCACCAGCCCTGAATCCGCCAAGTAGACGATGACGGCAACCTGATATAAAGTCATTGTACACCATCGGCAGGCGCTATGAACCGCTGCTCTGCGGCGCGGTGGCACTGGCGCTGACGGTAAAATCATCAACAAACGCACGGTAGTCACGTTTATTGGGCCATGTGGAAAACCGAAGCGTTTCGTAAGGTTGATCAGAGACTTTCCCGGAAAGCGTCACAGGTTTTCCGGCAAGCTGCCATTTGCCTTCAATCTGTTTTTCCATCTGCGCCCAAACTTGCGTCTGTTTGCCGCCGGGCGTCGGCAGCCAGATGGTCAGGCGGACCCAGGCGTCAGTGGGAAGCTGGCCGATAGTAACAGGTTTGCGCGCGCCCTTTACCGAGAGCAACGCTTTTTTCTTGTTAAAGCCGATATTGACCGTCTCTTCCGCCGAAGACTGGGCATCGCGGATTTCCGTGGTAAAAACGGCATCAGTACCCGCTCCCTGAATCAACAGGCAAAAGGAAACTACGGTCCACCCATTTTGCACCGCGGGCATTTTAATGCCGAAACCCCAATTTGATTCGTTTTCGCCTGTGAGACGGTCAAGCACCAGGCTATTATGGCCAGTGACGGAACGTTCATTTGATATCAGGAACATATCATCGCCCTGCGTACCCCAGGCATAACGCCAGTTTTTAGGGATATCGCCGGGAATCTGGTCGTCAAAATTTTGCTGATAAAGCACTCGTCCGGTTTGCGTTTGCGCATAAAGCGGTGTTGAACTCGTGCTGATGGCTGCAATACCGGCCAGCATCAGCGTAAAGCCCGCGGCCAGTGATTGCGCGCGTGCGCCGGACATCGTGCACCGCGACCCTATTTTCGCAACAGACAAAGCCATCAGCAACCTTCCGCAGAATCATACAAAATAATTCATCATGATATATTTATTACAAATCAGTAAGCGGCGCGCCGGCGGCCGCTTCCCGCATGAATATCACCAGTAAGCAAACGCATACGGATCAAAATTAACAATCAGCGGCTGATACATCACATTACGGGAAACTTCCTGCTCGGCCTGATTTACGTCAAAACCGGGCTTTGAGATGTTATTCCAGAAACCAAAACCCTTACCGCCCGAGACCATCTTGAGCGTGATGATATTCTCGCCTTTCTTGAGATTAATCTTGACCGAATAGCGATTGGGTTTCGGTGAGCCGGATGGCTTGGTCGTGCGATAAACCAATTCGCCGTTGACCCAAACCTGAGCCCAATAGTCAAAACCCATTCGCATCACGGCCACGCGCGCCTCATCGCTGTGGAAAACACGCGTTGCGTATGCGGCCACATCAGCATTACGTTTGAGAAGCCTTCCGAGATCCACATAACCATCTTCGTTGGCCACGGCCACCGTGCGCCAATCAAGTTCTTTGCCTTCCGGCGTGCGGTACGTGAGATTCGGATTGGTATCGCCGGTAATGGCGGATTGTTCGCCCGCCCACGGTTTTTGCACATAATCAAGCGGCTTTTCTGCCGGCGGAATAAACGGGCCGAGTATATTCCACCCGCCGAGCCATTCGTAAGCGATGCCGGCCTTGATAGTGGTCATGCGCGCTATACCCTGCGGCGATACGCCAGCGCCCATGTTGGTGATGAGCTGTGCGACAAGCTGCCGGCCATGCAGCACGGACAACTGAACGCCGTCAAGACGATCCTGTTCTTTGGCATAGCGCGTGACGAACTGTTGAGGATCAACCTGTACAAAAAGTTCGCGTCCCGCCGCGCCGGAGGAGCGCACCAGCATCAGACCGCCGGCCAGCACTGTACCCTGCGAAGATGCATCAAAAACGTCCGCCTTGAGTTCATCGCGCCAGCGCAGCAGATTTTGCCCGATGCTCCGAAGCGCCGGCGTGTTATCCGCTTTGGTGCGCCAGATCGCATCAGGGTGCGTTTGCAGTCCCATTGCGCTAAGCGCTTTGGCATCCTGGTTCAGCCACACCACGCGGCCGCCGGATGACAGATATGCATCAATCTGCGAGCGGTTCAGACCCGTTTGTCCCTCGCCGATGATCAGCAGTGATTGTTCCGGCTGATCAAGAGATGCTTTTGCCGTCGCAATGTTCATCGCCGTGCAGAAGGCCTCACCGGCCGGTCCGCCGGCGTACATGGTCGTACGCGCTGATTCAAGCGGAGCCAGCGCCAGCGTAAGCAGATTGCGCAGTATGATCGTCGCGGCCGGATCAACGCCGGTGCGACGCGTAAAATCAAGCGACGAATACCAGACTGCGCCCTTGCCAAAGCGTGATTCAATCAGCGGCGAATAGTTGAGATCAAACTCACACTGCATCAACGGCGTATACCCGGCCGCTTCCGGAATCTGCATCACCACCGACGCCACCGCATGGCGATTGGTCCATTTCGGCGCGTGCACCACATCATAGGAACGGGCAAACTGGCATTCGGGCAGAATATCCGGCGAACCACGCCAATTGATGAGATCTTCCGGAACAATACCGGCAAACAGCGGGCTGTTTTTATCCCGCATGAACACATAGCGCGGCATAGTCTCAATGGTCTTAAAGCCTAGCGCTTCCCATGTGCGGAACGGCTGCTCAAGCATCAGCACGCGCAGGCCGCGCGCGATATCCGCCGGCGAATATCCCAGCGCATCGCCGGTATTCCACGCATCGCGGCCGATGATCAGCAGGTCAATATTCTGCGTTGAATCGCCCGGTTTCCACGCCACGGGGTTCACGCCGATCGCCTTGAGTTCCGGCGCAGAAAGACCTTTGGGATCATACAGCGCGACGCGCGCATTGAGATTGAGTTTTTCCGGCTGCGGAAAAATCTGCACATCAAACGAATCCGTCGCCACAACGTTTTTGCCGTCACGAACAGTCAATTCAAGCTTCGTTTCAGTGCGCGCGCTCACGCGCGGCGCGGCCATTGTTATGGGCTTTTTGAGAATCCCGCCAGGCGTCAGCGCAAGAGTTTCCTCCCCGCCGGCAATGACGTTTTTCCCATCCGCGGTGACAAAACGCCATTGCGCATCAAGTGTGCGATTGTCATAACCATCCCACACGGCGACGATCTGCTTAAGGATCTTTTCCTCTGAATAAAACGCGTGGGTCTTGTCGGTAAACATCGGCGCGCCGCCAATGTACGCCAGCAGGGTTTTGTTGGCCTGCTGGTGAATATCAAAATTCGGCGATGCCCAGTCCGGACGCTCCGTGACCGGCTTATCCACAAGACGGTAGCGCATATACATAGAGTTGCTTTTATTAATCACGTATCCCGGCGGATTGCCGTAGGCCACATCCTGAATCCAGTTCATATATCCGCCGTTAACGCCCCAGCTCCGCCATGCGCGATTGGTGTTGCGGACAAAAAGACTCTGAAAATCCCAGTATACCGGGTACTGGTTCATGTCCATTTTCCACGCGCTGCCGAAACCGGATGTCGCCACGCCGTAATCAAGGGTCTTTTGAAGTCCCTCAAGGCTTTCGCGCTCATAGGCGGATTCGCCAAAATACATGGAGAGATACTCGGTCATCAGGAATTTCTTCTGTTTCCAGAAATTGGCCGTAAACGGCTGGCCAAATTCCACGGCCGATATGGGCATGTTGCCTTTTTCATACCACGCCAGCGGCCAGTCTTCGCGCTCCTGAAGCGGAGCAAAGTTCAGGTATATATTACCCGTGGCAAGATCGCTGTTATTGCCGTCAGCGTGAGAATACGTCATGCGCGTGGGATCAATTTTCTTGATCATGGCGCCGCCGGCCTCAATCACTTCCGTCTGCTGAAGTTTGGGGCCCGTTTCGCGCTGGCCCAGGCCAGCCGGATGAATGGCCTCTTTGGGATTGAAGAAATTCATGCCCACCGCCCAGTAAAAAATGGACGGATGGTTGCGGTATTTGCGTACCCAGTGCTCAACCTCGCGCTGATAATCGGCCGTGCACTGCGGATCTTTCAGCAGCACCTGGCGCAAACGCGTGATGGCCGGCGCAAGCGTCGTCGCGGCATAGCCGTTCTGATCCAGATAATCCAGAAGGCGCTCATTGAGCATCGGCGTTTCGCTCCATTCGCGCCACCAGTTATTTTCGTGCGGCTGCATCTGAAATGCGTTATAGCCGATCATGTGCAGGAACGACACGCCCTCGGCCAATGACCCGTGCAATGCGCTTAAGCGCAGGCGAATCGGGTGGCCGTTCATCATGATTTCTTTGCCTTCGGTCCACAATTCTCGGAAACCGAATTTGATCGGATTAAACGTCTGCAAAACTTTGCCGCCGCTGACAAGCGATACCTCGGCCGTGTAAAGATAACCACGCTCAAGTTCCCAGGTCGTGGGATTTTCCCACGGCGTTGTCAGCATCTGCTGCGATTTGCCCGCCGGTACAGAAAGCGGCTTGCTGGCAAAGTTCAGGACTTCCCTGCCATCCTGATCGCGGACAACAGCCTGAAGTTGCACATTGTCTGTGGCTTTAAGCGCGTCAATTTCCGTGCTGAGCGTCAACTGTTTTTTTCGCCATGACGGAATCGCAAAGACATCGCTGATTCCGGCCGGGGCCGGGCGATATATCACGCGCACAGGTCCGCTGATACCCATGCCCCATGCCGAAGGCGTATCGGCGCCGCCGCGCGCGGCATAGCGCAGCGGATCATGCGCATAATCACGCGAAATGCCCGTATAATTGCGCGTGACATACACGCGAATCGTATTGGCCTGCCCTGCTTTGGCAAAACGCGTGACCTCCACTTCCCCGCCGGGACGCAGAAGTTCGCTGACGCGCTGGCCGTTAACAAAAACAACCGCATCACCTTCAATGCGCCAGAAATAGAGAACAACACGGCAGCCCTGGGCATCGGCCGGAATATCAATATCCTGCTCATACCACAGTTCATGAACTTTTTTGCGGTCCATATTTTTCCAGGAATCCGGAACATCATTCAGCTTGGCCTTGCGCCATTCATTGCTGGGACGCTCATCGGAAGTGCTCTCGCCAAGCGGCGCAAGAGTGGCCCAATCGGCGTTCTTGGGCGGCGTGGCGGGATTAACGGCGGGCTGAATTTTCCACGTCGTCGGCAATTCCCGATCGGCCGGAATGGCCAATGCGGTTCCGGTTAATTTGCATACCGCAAGCAGTAAACATGCCGCAGCCAGGCGATACATCTTATGACGCATGAATTGTGGCTCCTGCCATGATAAAGAAAGATTTGATATAAAAATCGCCGAGTATGGCCTCGGCGATCATATGAACTGATTCTGGTACATTCAATCAGCGGATTATTCCGCAAGAGGCTGCCAGTAGCGGTTGGCAAGATCCGTTGTGGACGCTGTTCGCTTCATCTCGACCGATTTAAGCGTCTCTACATGGTAATCAAAATACAGGCAATTGCGTTTGCCGTTATGCGCCGGCTGCGTGACCAGGCTTGCGGTACCTGCGGAGGTATTCCAGCTAAAATCGTTGTATGTGGTTCTGTAATAGCTGTCAAATAGGAACCCTTTATCCGCCGGACGCTGAACATTCTTGAACGTCTTGAGCGGAGTTCCCGCACTTGAGAGGTTATTGAACCAATCGCTCAGGCCGGCGGTATTGAACGTGGTCATGGTCGGCGTCAGGAATTGTGCATACTGAGACATCAGCGTCGGGCAGCAGAATGTGCCGTTACGGGAAAACGCCTTGATGCCGATGCCGTCGCCAAAGTTGCTTTTGAGTCTGTCTTTGGTTGTCGAAAGCGTACTGGAAAATGGTTGATTGCCGTCATTTTCCTGAATGTACATGGCGGTCATCACGCCGATTTCGCGAAACTTGGCAATACACGCAACCGTTTTGGATTGTTCGCGTGCGTTGGCCAGGCTCGGAAGCAGTACCGACATCAGTACGGCTATGATCGCCACGACCACCAGCAATTCAATAAGGGTAAACCCAGCTTTTCTTCGCTGCATGACACATCCTCTTAAAAAGTGTCCTTGTGCGCCATTCATTTAAGCGAATACGCTCGCCTCATGTCCGGCTTACAGCGGCAAATAAATATACGCCGCATATTACCAAATATGTATCACTTGCGGCGAGAACGCCCCAAAAGGACCAATCCGCCCATGCCCAGCATTGTCAGGCTCGCCGCTTCCGGAACCGCCGTTGACAGGGTGATGTCATCAAAAACCATTGAACGATAGGTATTTGATGCATTATTGGTCGTCATAAACCAGCGGAATTGAACTGTACCGGTAAAGTCCTGGAGTGCGGCCTCATTGCTCAAGTCAATCGTGGCCAGCGTCCAGGAATGGTTGTTATTACTGCTGTTGGGTACGGAATAATACGTATTGCCGCCGCCGGTACCGGTAAATGTCAACACATTAAATGTTGCACCATTATCAACACTGTAGCTCACACCGACTCGTCCGGCGCCGGTGCCGGATGTGGAATTGTTACGGATCATCTCAACTGCGAATGTCAGCGAGCCAAGATCCTGCGCACTGCTGATCGTGGCCGAAAAGCCGAACCATTTCGTGCTTGTCGTATCAATTGTATTATTTGTGCTTAATTGAGAAGCGGCAATCATAAAAACACCAGTGCCGCCGTCATAATCCTGCCAGGCCGTATAACTGGTGCCGCCGTATGTTCCCGTCGGCCAATCATTAACACCTGTTTTGTTTCCGTTGCTGCCGCTGTTTGAAACAATGCCCGAGTTAATGGCAAGCGCGGTTGCCGTCACACCCGTTGCCGTATACGAAGCCGACGGATTGAGAACGCTTGACGTCGGTGTTGAATCCACACCCGGATTGGCCACCGAAAAATTATAGCTCACCAGCGGTGCGGCCTGCATGCTTCCCATGCTTACAGTAATAATTGCTGATGCTACCGCTATGGACAATTTATTCATTCCCATACCTTCTCCTCGCTTGTTTATAACAAGTTTTCCTGAATACCACTCTGAATAACACCCATCAGTCCGCACGCAGCGGCCGGGTGCAACTCTCGCGTATTTTTAGTTCAACATTCAACTGTTGTGATACACACGTCGCCGGATCATCGGGCGAAGCAATCCGCTGAAGGAGCAACTGAACCGCGGCGCGGCCCATCGCCTCCATCGGCTGGCGAACGCTTGTCAACGTCGGACTTGTGTGAACACACGGAGATGTATCGTCAATTCCCAGCAGCGAAAGCTGCTGCGGAACTTTTATACCTGTTTTTTCGGCGGCCTTCATGAACTCAAGAGCGTAAATATCGGCCGCGCACAGCAGCGCCGTGGGCATTTGCCCCTGCGCCTGCCACTCAAGGAGCAGTTCCGTTGCGATATCAAGCAGCGGACGTGTGCGCTCCGTCAAAACCACGGATCGCGCCAACGGCATTTTCCCAGGCCCGCTCATCGCCATTGCTTCAAAAGCCTGTGTACGAGCCTGATGATGCCAGTTATAGCTGTCATGCACGTCAAAAAACGTAATTCGTTTGTGGCCAAGATTTACCAGATAATCAAGCGCCTGGCGGATCGTGCTGACTTCATCAGGCGCCACTGACGAAATGGCTGCGGACTCCACATGCGTACTGACAAGAACCACCGGCACCAGCGTACTGATTCTCATCGCCAGCGGCGGATTGTGAAAGCTTGCCATCAATACGCCGTCAACACGCAGATCGGAAACAAAATCAGGAAGATACTCCATGTCTTCCGTGCCGATCGTGCTGACGGTCATGTGGTAATTGGCTTTGCGCGCGGCCGCCTCAATGCTCCAGAACATGCGGGCATGATAAGGATCAACCGCATAAATGGCCGACGAATCGCCCGGCAACAAAAGCCCCAGACTACCCGTGCGCCGCTTGCCGCGTTTGCCGGCCTGTCCCATCGCCCGATAACGAGGATCAGGAACGTATCCCATTTCTTCGGCAATCTGGCGAACTCGCGTAACCGTCTCAGGCGCGAACAACTTACTGCCGCCCAAAACCTGTGACGCAGTTGATATTGACACTCCCGCTTGCCGTGCCACAGCTGTGATAGAAGGCTTTCCTGAGCTCATCTTATTTTTCATACCTAAAACCAATTTACGAACTGCCAGGCACTGACGAGACTTGTCTTGAACGATTTACAGTCTACATTAAAACTTGTAATAAGCAAAACGAAAGTTCTTTTTTTCTCGTTATCACCTGATTGTCATTACAACGGAACCGCAATAACATTACCAATGTTCGTATTTATAAATTATTTATAACATATTGATTAAAAATAATTTAAGAACCATTTTTGTATCATAAAGTCATCCGCAATTATCACATAAAAACGGACGTTGCTCAATTTTTATTTCGTCTTTTACCATTCAGGTCAGGAATATTCAAATTACTGCATATCACATGCTGGCGAAAAAAAGATTATTTACATTAAAAAAGTAATCAATCATCTCTTCACCTCAACTCGCACATGGCCAGGGGCTATGCAGATCATTTTTAGATATTTTAGTTCAAAATGAATATAGTATTGTCTGATTTGTTTCAAAAACATACGAAGGCTGCTTATGCCCAGCGGAGAGCACACAGAATCACTCAATTCGCCCCGAGCCAGAGCTGTTGCTTCGCTGCGTTCATTTATTGAGCGCAGCGGAATGCGTCTTGGCGACCGGTTGCCGGCCGAGAGCAAATTGGCAGCTAAATTTGATGTATCGCGAATGACTTTGCGCTCCGCACTTGATGTTCTTGAACGCGAAGGAGTGGTGCGGCGCGAGCGCAATCTCGGTTGCTTCTGCGCCATTGAGCCCAAAGCGGAAGAATCCCTGATGTCGCGCACGGTGGTGTTGCTGACGGATCACCTGATTGCCTCCGACGCGCGCGATTTTGGCGGTACGTCATCATCAATTGTTTCCGGAGTTATTGATTGCGCCGGCCGAAGCAGCATGCATTTTCTTCGGGTCAATATTGATTCAGAAACGGATAAAGCGATTCAGCAGCTCATCACGGCCAATCCCGCCGGCGTGATCATCAGCACGTGGAAACATTCTCTTGAATGGCAGCTTGAGATTGCCGCTGAACTTTCGTCTCATGATATTCCGCTGGTGGTGGGCACGGAGTCATGGGAATTTAAAAATTACGATATGCTGATGTCCGATCATACCGGAGGAGCGGCGCAACTGGTTCGCGCGCTCGTTGCTCATGGCAAAAAAAATATTCTGCGCTTCTGGTCCGTTGAGGAGCAGACTCCTTTTCTTCAGGCGCGTAATGAGGGATTTGCCAGCGCGGCCAAAGAACTGGGACTTAGCAGCAGGCCTCCGGTGTATATGATTCCGCTGGCCGGCGCGCCGATTCATGATATACAAAGCCAGCAGGAATTTGATATCTGCGTGCGTTATGTGACAGGCTGCCTGGTTGAGCATCTGAATCAGGACGGCGGCATTGATGCGATCATGACCACGGCCGACACTCACGCGATGGTGGTTAAGGAAGCATGCCGGCTGCTCAATCGCACGGATGTGGTCGTCACCGGGTATGATAATCGGTGGACCAGCAATCAGCCCTGCCCCTGGGCAACGGGCCTGCCGTGGATAACGGTTGACAAAAACAATCACCGCATCGGGGAAGAAATGGTTAATCTGCTGCTTGATCGCATCAACGGCAAATTGCCTGCCAAGCCGCAAATACGCCTGGTCCCGCAGGAAATTATTGATAATTCAGCAGCGTCGGCATAACAGCAGCTCGTCAATATTACGGATTGAGCACCAAATGCCCCCATGCGGAACGATCTTTTGAGTTTTTGTCAGTTCCGTTCCACATCAACTGCCGGCGCGTGCGGCCATCGCCGGAATCATTCACGCCAATATCAAAAAGCAATGTCTGCCCGACTTTTGGCGTGATGCCAAGACCCGCAAACGGAATGGCCGCCTCAAGGGTATATCCCCGGCCATCGGTTGACGGAATCACTTTGCTGATGATCTCAACTTGCTTTGGCGCATTCCCCAGATAACCGGCCGGCATTCCCGCAGCGCTGGGCGCGCCGCGCAGAAGAATCTGCCGATCGCCAAATTTCAGGCTGCCGCCTTCCTCAATATTCTCAGAACCAATAAATAGCTCAAGACTGTCCGCACTCCAGAGATCAGGCGCTTTGCGATCATTTTTCATCGGCGTACTGTCAATCACTTCGGCAAACACATACAGATTACTGCTATCCCATGCGATGCGATACGTCATCTCAAAACTCTGCGATGGCGTACCGAGAACCAGATTTTCAGGCCCGACACGCACCGGCGGCATCATGGGCCACTCGCCACGTAAACCATCAGCCGCAAAGGAATGAGCCATTTGCGATGCGGTTACTACGCGCCGCGCGCCACGTTTTTGAGTAAAACGAGGATCATCAAAAACAAACGCACTGCGCTTGCCTGTGATCACGCCGAAAAGATCGTAATTTGTTTTAATGACCTCAGCGAGAAATTCCTTATAGGGGCGATCCGCCACATTGACCAGACCCGTATTGGCGGATTCGCCGTTAAAACCGTCAAACCAGCGGCCAGTGGCGGCCTGATCAATCGCAATAAACCACTGAATACCGACGACAAAACCGGTTGACGCGGCCTGCTCAACATAATTGCGATACGCCAGGCCGCGCTCCTGCTGACTGGCTACCTGCCGCGCGCCGCCGGTAAGCCCCTGGTCGCGCGCGCAAAAGTGAAATTCACTCAGCAACAGAGGCTTATTGCCGGCCCACTGATGTATGCGCTTGAGAAAATTTTGATCAATATCGTTTGTGTAATAATTAACGCTGATGATATCAAGGTATTTGCCGGCCGTTTCTACCAGCGCCTGATTGTTGGCCGTGCCGGGCATCCACCGATCACCCAGCAACAGATGATGCGTGTTGACCTTGCGAAAATTCTCCGTAATCAGACTGTAGCGCCTCTCCAGAAACATCCTGAAAAACGCCAGCATGTCCTGACTTGCCTTCAGCGTTGTGACATTCAGAGGCATCTCGGCAAGCGCGTCAAAATTTTCCGCTTTTACTTCCCATGCGGTGTTAAAAGCATCAATCGTGCTATAAGTACCCTTGAGCATTGCGACCAGTTCGCGCTTGGCCGCGCTCTTGCTGCCTTTGAGTCCCGGTACAATTTTTGCCACGTCCTCAATGCTCGGTTCATTGGTGATGAACCACCCGATGATCAGCGGATTATCCGCCTGCGGCGCCACGCCCTTTTTAAATGCCGCGGCCATTTTGTCGTTCACGCCATCAGCAAACG
Source organism: uncultured Phycisphaeraceae bacterium (assembly GCA_964610975.1). Classification (GTDB taxonomy): domain Bacteria; phylum Planctomycetota; class Phycisphaerae; order WQYP01; family WQYP01; genus CAZSYN01. The sequence continues at coordinate 303,081 of CAZSYN010000005.1, read as the reverse complement.
GATCCCAGACGCCTTTTACACCCGGGATTTCCGGCGCAACATCTTTGCCGAGAGGAAGAAAACTCACATACGGCATTTTCTTTTCTGCCAGTACGTCGCGGGCATCGCCGCTGAACGCCCATGCGCCGCCGGAGTTAAAGCCCCATTTGCGCAGACGATCAACCCATCGGCTGACGTACTCCTTTGCGTCATACGGCCGGCCGAACTTGCGGATTTCGTTTGCCAGATGAAAAGAAAATACCGCGCCAGGATTCCAGGATTGCGCCATATACGCCGTGCTAAATTCGCCCTTCAGCGGTGGCAGCCACTCATAAATCTGCTGGCGGCCCTTTACCGTCGTATAGTCATCAATCGGGCTCACGCCGCACATGCCAAGCTGAAAAAAAGCATTGCCTTCCGGCGTTACCAGCACATCCCGACCGTTGATTTTAGCCAGATAAAAATAACCCGTTGCCTTGAGATTGTAGGTCTCTTTTGTTCCCGGAACGCCGCCGAAAGAATCCGTTGCCGGCGGATTGAGCAACGCATAATACACGCGATCACGCTCAACATCGCCGCGCAGATCGTCATCAGATTTTACTTTTTCAGGAAAATCCGCCGAGACCCACTGGCCGTAGCGATCAATGAGCACTTTTTTCTCAGCCGTGGCCTGCTGTGCGCCAAAAGTAAACGTATATGTTGTGGCGGGATTTTTTTGATCAATCGGCACCTGGGCAAACCAGGAAAATACGGCCCAATTCCATTGGCGATTATCCTGCAATTGCATAAAGCCATACGGCGGGCACTTGATCGTCACGCCTTCGCCGGCCGGATGCGTCAACGTCACCTGCTGGCTGTGGCCCTGATACAAAAACGGTTTTTCCGGTTTTTCGTGCGGGAATGGCTTAATTCCCGTGTCACTGAACTCATACGTTCCGCCGGCGTTAAAATTGATCGGCACCTGCATATTCATTTTGAACGTTTTGACGCCCTGCGGCAGATGGCTGAATTGAATAACCAGTTGCGCATCATCCTTAAGAGTGATGCTGCCGGCTGCGCCGTCAGGATATTCAAGAGACGCCGACTTTTTATCCGCAGCCAGCGTTACTTCGCGCGGAGAAATGCTGCCTTTGTCTCCGTTATATGCTGGGTATTGCATATCAAGCACGCCGCCGGAACCGAGATTGATCTCAATGGCTTTAGGCGTCAGCGCTACTTTGGCCGCCATGCCATTTTGCGCCAATAATCCCGCCGCCAGAGCGCACCACAACAACGGCCGACGTAAATTCATATCGCCCTCAATTGATAATTGCCTCTGCCATACTGCGCCCACGCCCACGCCACGGGGCCATAATCATGCTGCCGTTAATTTAAGAACAAACGCAAGGCGCGGCCGTTGATTGCCGCACCACCAACTCCGGCAATAAACGAATCACTGCGCCGCGATCAGAAACCGGCACACCGCTCTGCCGATGAGACTGCAATTGAATCATCAGTTCACGCACGGCGCGCCGGCCCATGGCGGTCATCGGCACGCGCACGGTGGTCAGCGCCGGCGTGACCATTCCCGCCGATTCCTGATCATCAAAACCGGCCACGCTCAGGTCATCCGGCACGCGCAAACCCGCATGCGATGCCGCGCGCAACACGCCAAGCGCAGCGCAATCATTGACACAGATCATCGCCGTAGGCCGATGCGCCTGACGCAAAATCGTCTCAACTCCACGCGCGGTCTGGTCAATATGATTTGAGCCATGATAAACCCATTCAGGGCGCAAAACGATTCCCGCGCCGGCCAATTTGAACTGAAAAGCACGATAGCGCTCAGCAAAACCGACGACCCAGTCAGGCCCGCCGACAAAACCAAATTCGCGATGCCCAAGTGAATAAAGATAATCAAAAACGTCGCCAATGCCCGCCTGATTATCCGTGGTGACAACATCGCGCGCGCCGGGATATATCAGATCCACCAATACCAGCGGATGCGAACACTGATCCACAAATTTTTCAAGATCCGGGCCATATTCGCCCACAACCAGCACACCCTGCTTATTGGGCTGATTGGTCTCCTGCAAAAAACGGCTGTCACTGACATTCGGACAATTGCGAAGCACCGCCTCGTAATCCCACCGCCGAAGTTCTTCAAGCATGCCGTCAATGATTTGCCGGTAAAAAGAATTTGAGAGCCGGTACGGCCCGGAGAGCAACTGCGACGGCGGCACTGACGAAAGGTTTCCTACCGCAAGCTCGCCGGCCGCAGCCGAGATTCGCTCCATCGGAGTATGGCGATACAGAATAATCTCAATTTGCCTCATCGCGTCACGACTTGCGGCCGACTTGGCGCCTCGTCGCGCGCGCCTGGCTTTATAATGATTTTCCTTGATGACCCTCAGCACTGCGTCACGCAGTTTGGGGCTGACAGATGGGCTGTTATTGAGCGCGCGCGAAACCGTGGCGGTTGAGCAACCGACGATCTGGCCAATTTCTGCGACTGTTTTAATCATCATCAACCTGCCTGCTGCTGGCGCTTGCAAGAAATGCGCCACTCATAACATGGCATATACTGAAGCAATATGCAAGTAATTACATTGTAAATATCATAATTATTTTCATTACATTACTACCTACGAATTTATCTTCACACAAATAAATACGATATCGCGAATTTTCTGTACTGGGTTCAAATTTTAATTATTCCCCCAATATAAATGATAAATAGATAATATAAAGTTCCTCATATTGAGTGTTAACTACATAGCTTGTGATGACAACATCAACTCTACATGATCACGAAACAACTAATTATTTTTAGAAATTTACTAGATTTTTACAATTATTACAGTAATATTACATTTATTACACATATCAAGTTTGTACTTTCATCTCGGCGCATCCGTATTTGTAAGGAAGTCCTATGCCTTTTTCTGTCCGTAAAAGTCATATCGCGTCACTGCTGTTAACCCTGATTGCCGGCTGCGGCAGTCTGCTGGCGGCGGATTCTTCCGCTCCCGCCACCGCCCCGGCCAGTCAACCGGCCGCGCCGCAGATCGCGGCCTACCGCTGGGCGGCACAGCCACAAAACGTAGACGCCTTTGCCCAGTGGCTCGGCGTTGACACGGTTTGGGGCGAAGAGTTCATGGCCCATGAAAAATGGGATTCTTTTCATTATCCTGATTGGTTCATGGGCACCTGGAGCAAATGGGTTCAGGCAAAAGAAGGCCGCCGCCTGATTCTTGGCGTGCCGATTCTTCCCGGAGCCTGGGATCGCTCTGGCCCAAGCGGCGGAATGGACGCCAAAAAGCCCGTCTCCCTGGCCGCCGGCGCACGCGGCGAATATAACGGACACTACAAAGCGCTGGCCGCCAAATTGGTGCAATATAAATTAGGCAACAGTATTCTTCGTCTCGGATGGGAATTTAACGGCGGCTGGTATACCTGGCGCGCCGCAGGACAGGAAAAAGACTGGGTTGAGTACTGGAAACAAATCGTCACAACCATGCGCGCTGTGCCCGGCGCTGAAAAACTGGAGTTTTGCTGGAATCCCACTCAGTCATGGCTTCAGTTCCCGGCCGACAAAGCCTATCCGGGCGATGATTACGTCGACTACGTTGGTATTGATAGTTACGATCAATCATGGGCCAAAGATACGTATCCGTTTCCGGAAGGCGCAACGCCGGAGCAGATTCTCGCCCGGCAGAAAAAAGCATGGTATGACGTGATTCTCAACGGCACGCACGGCCTGAAATTCTGGGTTGATTTTGCCAAAAAGCACAACAAGCCCTTCGCGTTACCTGAATGGGGGCTTTGCCGCAGACCCGATAAACATGGCGGTCTTGATAACGTATTTTATATTGAACAGATGCATCAATTTATCAATGATCCGGCCAATAATGTCGCATGGCACTGCTATTTTGACGTTCAGGCGCCTGACGTCGCACATCAGGTTTCGCCGGGGCTCAAGGGCAACGAAAAAACGGAATTTCCGAAAGCTTCCGCGCGATTCCGCGAACTTTTCGGAAAGCAGAAATAAGGAATGGCCGAAGAGAATTTTACTCACGGAGATATGCCATGTTCCCCACTGGTTTACGCCAGGCCAAACAACGCCGCGGATTTACGCTTATTGAATTGCTGGTCGTTGTGGCGATCATCGCCATGCTTATGGCGATATTGATGCCGGCGCTGGGCAAAGCGCGCAAGCAGGCCAAATTAATCGCCTGCGCCGCCAATCTCCGTTCGTATGGTTTTTTGCTTCGCATGTATGCAACAGAAAATCAGGAAGTATTGCCGCTGGGCTATCTCTGGTACGGTTATTACGCCGCAACCGCGCATCCGGGAGGCTGGCAGGATGTCCCGTTCCCCGGCCGGGTATTTGCGCTGGCCTATAACGGCAACAACAGCGGCAAAGCCTACTATTGTCCGCTGCAAACGGACAACCGGTGGATGTTTAACACCACGCAAAATCCGTGGCCTTTCGGCGGCAAATATCCTGACAGCAAATTCAACTGCGATCTGAATCGTTCATCGGCCACGAACATCGGCTATACCGTGCGGCCAATGCTGCTGACATGGATTGATGATGTGACAAAAGTCATGAAGGCAAACACGCCGAATATCAGCCGAGATCAACTGATGCCCAAAACATTCAATCTTGCTCCGGGCACGGCCATTGCTTCGGATGTCATCGGCTCAACATTGCTTGCCAACGGTTATCAATATGCTCAGGGACATATTGAAGAAAATATGAATGTGTTTTACGCGGATAATTCCGTTCAGACTATTCCGTATTCAGTTTACGCGGTCAACTATACCAAGTCCGGCGGGCCGAGTATTTTAACCTGGAGCGGCAGCGCGAACGTCGGCATGTATGTTGATTTTGACAAAGCACACTGACGGGCCACATGACACAAAGAGGATGTTGACTGCGCCCCGGGCATGCGCCGGGGCGCAACGCTTTTTGCCGGATCTTGATATGCCCTTGATGTCGGCATGCCAGAATTTTATTGACTTTTCAGGCCATTTTAATAATATATTTACCTTGATAGATACGCTGCTGTGCCTAATGACGACTGAAAAACGTCGGCAGCGGGGGACCCAATCCTGAAGCTTTTTCAGGATCGCGGATGTCGAGAAGGCATCCTTCGGGGCGAACTGGGCGCATGTTTCGCGCCAGCGGAGATCGGCGTCTCCGAGCCCGACAGCTTACCTCGCAGGCAAACGCTGGAGAGCAGGCCCACCAGGCCCGTTGTGCTTTCCTGTTGATAATGTTGATTGCAACAAATAGCCGCAACATAAGTTGCGTCTATTTGTGCGATTGCCGCTGCTATGTCCGCATCACGAATCCGTTTGGCGATTCGTGACGAGACATGACGGCACGCACATATAGTGCGTGCGGCGCAAAAGCATTCTGTAATCAACACGCTAAAAACATCATTCACCACGGCCCTGCTGTGGTGTGGGGTATGTTTTTGCATCATCAGGATCGCGCCATCGGCCAGTCTGTGCCTGATACATTATGCTCAGTACCCACCAGGACCGTCCCAGGGAATTACGCTGGTATCATGCCGGGCCGATGCTTTATGGCGACTGGGGCACCAGCCGTTTTTACGTGCTGGGACTGGCGTTTTATTATGCTCTGCATGCCAGTTTTTATTACGTGCTGGGCGTTTGCGCGCTGGTTGCGGCCGTGGGCTGGGCGTATACCATTATCTGCCGCTGCTACCCGGACGGCGGCGGCGTTTACTCGGCCGCCAAACACACCAGCCGCGTTCTGGCAGTCATCGGCGCGCTCTTGCTGTTTGCCGACTACATCATCACGGCCAGCCTCAGCGCCCTTGACGGCATGCATTACCTGGGCATACCGGATCAATGGGTGCCGATCTGCGCCATCAGCGCGATTGTGCTGGTGGGCGTTATCAATTTCATCGGGCCAAAAAAAGCCGGAACCTTCGCGCTGATTGTTGCGCTGGCCACGCTGACGTTAACCGTTGTGCTCTTTATCTTTGCCATTCCGCACGTGGCCGAAGGCTGGCGCAACATTCACCGCCCTACCGAGCCGCTTGGCCATCAGTGGCTGATGCTGGTCAATGTGGTGCTGGCGCTTTCCGGTGTTGAGGCCATTGCCAACATGACCGGCATCATGGTTCCTCCGGTGGAAAAAACCAGCAAAAAAGCAATTTGGCCGGTACTGCTTGAAGTTGTGATCTTTAATATCATTTTCGCCATCGCCATGAACGCGCTGCCGGGCGTGCACGGCGTATCCGTAGGCCATGAGCCGGCATACAGCAAAGATGCGCGCCGCGAGCATGTTGAGCATCTTGCCGAATTGCAGGACAAAGGCCACGCCAAATTGAGCCTTGCCGAAAAAGCGGAGGTCCTTGAGTATAAAGCCGAGCCGGAATCACTCGCCTATCACCCCAGCAAAGATGAAGAGAGCATCAAGAATGCCGTGCTGCGCTATATGGGCGAAAAATTCATCGGCAAAACTTTTGCGATCGTGGCCGGCATCGTTTTTGGCATGCTGCTGCTCAGCGCCGTCAACACGGCCGTGGCCGACATGATCTCCATTCAGTACGTCATGAGCCGCGATACGGAATTGCCGCGCTGGTTCACGCGCCTGAACATGTTCGGCGTGCCCTGGGTGGCCCTTCTCCCGGCCGTCATTTTACCGGTGGGCATTCTCTGTTTTGTCACCGATCTTGAAAAACTGGCCGACCTTTACGCCATCGGCGTCGTCGGCGCCATCGGCATCAACCTCGGAAGCTGCACAGTCAATACCAAAATGCCGCTGAAAATCTGGGAGCGCTGCGGCATGGGCGCGCTGGCGCTGGTCATGGGCGCCATTGAATGCACGCTGGCTTATCAAAAACCGCACGCACTTTATTTTGCCGGCGGCGTGCTGGTCTTTGGCCTTTCGCTGCGATTCCTCACCAGAACATTCCCGGCCATGCGCCAGAAAGCACGCACTCAAGTTGGCGTGGCGCGTTACCGCGGCGTAGAAGTACCCGGCGCACCTCTGGCCGGCGCGACATCCGTAAGTCCGTCCGCGATGGACATGTCGCGACCGGCCATTCTTGTCGCCACGCGCGGCGGCAAAGAGCTTCTTGAATTTGCCGCCGAGTACGCCCACGATATCAACGGCAACCTGTTTGTTCTTTTTGTGCGCCAGATCCGCATTGCCGGCGGGCCGCTGGCCGACCTGACGCTTGAGGACGATCCCGAGGCGCAAAACATCCTCAGCATGGCGCGCGGGATCTGTGACAAATACAAAGCACCGATCATGCCGATTTACGTTGTCAGCAGTGACGTGGCATACTCCATTCTTGATTTTGCCGCCACCTACAACGTTAAAGCACTCATGATGGGCGTAAGCCGCAAGGGCACGCTGCTGCGCACCCTACAGGGCGACGTGCTCACCCAGGTGGCCGACCAACTGCCACGCAACATTCCGCTGCTGATTCATGCGTAACGTTTTGCGTATCATGCTTCTTCCCACACCAAATCCGCGACTTTGGCTTCGGCCGCGCGGAGAAGGTCTGCCGGTTTGAGTTCAATCTGCAATCCGCGCCGGCCGGCGGAAAGGAACATGGTCTCAAGCTTCAGGGCGGACTCATGCACAACGGCCGGCATGCGCTTGCGGCCGCCGAGCGGGCTGATGCCGCCGACCACGTAACCGGTTGCTTTTTCCGCCGCGGCCGGATCGGCCATCTCCGCGGATTTGGCCCCCAGCGCGGCGGCGATTTTTTTAAGGCTCAATTTTTCGGCCACGGGAATAATCGCAAACGCAAGTTTCTTATCCGCCTCAACCACCAGCGTCTTAAAGATCCGCTCCGGCGGCAAATTGAGCTTCTCGGCTGCCTCAAGGCCAAAAGCCTCGGCTTTCTCATCATGATGATACTCATGAAGTGTGTGCGGAATTTTCAGTTGCTCAAGCTTACGAATGGCCGGGGTCATGGGGCGCCTCATTATGAATGAAAAAATCGGAACGGATTTTGTGCAATAATCTCACGCGGATGCGTTCTTCTGCAAGTCGTCGCGCAATAGGCATTTGTAGAATATTGTGTTAATTCGCATCGACAAATGCAAAATCGGCGCGGATTCTTGTGGCGATGCTCATAAATTTGAGTACAGTACAGAGGCTCGGTACGCAAAAACGGATCGCTGACCCGAAAAGCTCAGCAAGTATGTAGGGGAAACTTACGTTCAAATGATCCTTCATGAAATGATGGCGTGGGGTTGTTTTCTGGTCATTGTTCTTGGCCTGCTGGCAATTGACCTGTTCGTACTTCACCGAAAACCTCACGAGATTCGCTTTAAGGAAGCCCTGATCGGCTCACTGATCCCGGTCACTATTGCCATACTTTTTGCCGGCGTGGTTTACCTGGCATACAACAACCACTGGCTTGATTTGGGCATTATTCCGGATCATATCACGGCTGCGGATCGCGCACTGTGGCCTGAGACCGGCAGCAAAGCCCTTATCATGTACCTGACCGGCTATATCGTTGAGCTTTCGCTCTCGGCCGACAACGTATTCCTATTTATCGTCCTGATGAATTTCTTTGCCGTGCCGATGGCTCTTCAGCATCGCGTCCTGTTTTGGGGCGTCATTGGCGCGCTGGTCATGCGCGGCGTCATGATCGGCGGCATGGCCGCGATTCTGGACCAATTCAGTTGGGTTATCTACATCTTCGGCGCATTCCTGGTCTTTACCGGCATCAAGATGTTCTTCCCATCAAAAGAAGAAGCCAATCCCGCCAATTCACCGGCCGTGCGGCTTGTTGAAAAAATCATTCCGATACATCACGGTTATGAAGGCAAGGCTTTTTTTGTCCGCAAAGAGGGCAAGCTATTCGCCACGACGCTCTTTCTTGTCCTTGTGGCCATTGAGTTTACGGATCTGGTTTTCGCGCTTGATTCAATTCCTGCCATTTTCGGCATCACGCGCGATTCGTTCATCGTTTTTTCAAGCAACGTCTTTGCGATCCTGGGCCTGCGCTCCATGTACTTCCTGCTGGCAGGCGTTATGGATAAATTTCATCTGCTCAAGTACGGCCTGGCGTTTATTCTGTCATTTGTGGGCATTAAGATGCTCATGCCCGTGGCCGGACGGTTGTTTGCCTATTTTACTCAGCAGGATGACCCGCACTGGCACCTTGAGCCGACGATTTCGCTTTCAGTCATCCTCGGCGCGCTGATCATCACGATCATCGCAAGCCTGATGATTCCGGCAAAGAAATCTCACGGGGCGCCAAAAGCCCAGCCCGCCGAGCACAAAGCATAAAAAATGCGCCGGGCCCGTCTGGCTGACGCATCAAAAAATCTCACGCGGAGACGCAGAGCCGCGGAGAAAGATTCAAAGTACTGCTTTCTCCGTGTCTCCGCGCCTCCGCGTGATTTTTGTATGTTATGATTATCGTCAATGAGTCATCACAGGCCGAAATGATGGCCAATCAGGCCGACGACCAGCAGAACCAGCATGGCCGAGGCGGTCACGACAATCCACCAGGGATGATGAAAATGAGCCTTATGCGAGGTTAATTGCTTGCAGTATGGGCAGCGCTGGCTGTAGGCGGCCACGAATTTACGGCAATGCGGACAAGTGATCATGTCAATGCTGTGCAGATCAACACTCACCACGTCGTCATCGTCCGGCTGCCATGACTGATATTCACGATCATCTTGAGTAGCCATAGGCCCCTCGCTTTTGGGGCGGCACAACACGTGCCACGCATACATTACTCTACACCGCATATCAGCGAATTTCTGCCGTGAAATAAGCAAAAAAACAGGAATAAATAAGGGGATTTTCAGAGCTTTTGGTAGCTTTTTATGATGGCCGAAGAGAGGCAATTGCCTTACGGCCTAAATTCGGGATACGGATCAAAAAAGGTATGACCCCAAGCCCAGGGTTTTAACCCTGGGGTGTATCCGTTAACGTCAGATCGTGGACTGCTCGCACCCACCCCGGGGTTAAAACCACCGGGGCTTTTATTCCCAACTCAGGTTTACGATTCCTGGCGGATGTAGTCGCGCCGAAGATCGCTTAAAACAGGGAAGTCTTTGCGATACGCAAGAAGATCATCGCGCGAGAGGTCCGCGCTGATGACGCAAGGTTGATCGCCGGCCTGCGCCAGAATGTTGCCGCGCGGATCAATGATCATGCTTCGGCCGGGGTAATGATGATGCGGATCATCGCCGCAGCGGTTAACGCCGATGACATAGGCCTGATTCTCAATGGCCCGGGCCGCAAGCAACGCGCACCAATGATCAATGCGCTCGGCAGGCCAGCTTGCCATGACCGCAAAAACACCCGCCCCGCCAAGCGCGGCCGTGCGGAATAACTCCGGAAAACGCAGGTCATAACAGATAAATGGGCTGAGAATCAGGTCGCCAACCTGAGTTTGTACCGTCCGGTCGCCGGGCGTGACATGCTCTGACTCACCGGCATAGCTGAATAACTGCATTTTATCGTAGCGCGCCTGAACCTGCCCTTTGGGATCAAAAAGGATCGCGGCGTTGTGCGGTTTTGGCGAAGCGGGATATTTGGCCAGCACGCCGCCAAGCACATAACACCTGAATCTGCCGGCCAGCGTGGCCAGCACTTCAAGCGTAGGGCCGGTGACCGGATGCTCGGCAAAAGCCGGGTTAAAACTGTACCCGGTGGCAAAGAGTTCCGGCAGGACAATAAGGGACTCGGCAAGCGGATGCGCCGACTCCAGAAGCCGGGTAACAGAGGCATAAACGGCCTCTGGTTGCTCCCATAAGCTATTGATCTGACAGAAGTAAGCCCTCATTTTCACTATTGTAATAAAGCCATAGAAGCCCGCAAGGGGAAAATAGTACACAAATTACTGGAAATAAGGATAATTTAGTCTTATATTTCCCAAAGATGGTGTGAAAATGGGTCGGCATTCCTGGGAGCCCTCGTCGTGGCGCAAGCCTCAACGTGCAGGAAGAGTTGATCATTCATACACAAGGACCGTCAGAATCCGGTTGTGGCTGATATTCCGCGGATGGCTCCCTGGGATTTTTGGCTGACGAACTTTGATCGGAGACTGACGGTTCTGTTTTTTTGCTCTTACGTGCGGGTCGTTGGTGCGACCTGCCAAATCATGCGGCCAACCACGGCCGCGACTTTCGCAGCGCCACCATACACTGCGCAAGAGAAAAAGTTATCAGAAAGGATCCTCACTATGTTCCCACGCCGCATGGTCACGCTTGATGCGAATGAAGCTGCCGCCAGCGTCGCACATCGCGTATCTGAAGTGATCGCGATTTACCCCATCACGCCCTCAAGCCCGATGGGCGAATTTTCCGACGAATGGTCGGCCAAAGGCAAAAAGAACATCTGGGGCACAATTCCCAGCGTTTCGGAAATGCAGTCTGAAGGCGGCGCAGCCGGCGCCGTGCACGGCGCTCTTCAGGCCGGCGCGCTGACGACGACCTTTACCGCTTCGCAGGGTCTTCTTCTGATGATCCCTGACATGTATAAAATCGCCGGCGAACTTACGCCGTTTGTCATGCATGTGACCGCGCGCACGCTGGCAAGCCACGCGCTGTCGATCTTCGGCGACCATCAGGACGTGATGGCCTGCCGCCAGACCGGCTTTGCCATGCTGGCCAGCAACAGCGTTCAGGAAGCGCATGATCTGGCGCTGGTCTCCCACGCCGCGACGCTCAAGTCACGCGTGCCGGTACTGCACTTCTTTGACGGCTTCCGCACATCGCATGAAGTATCAAAGATTGAGGAACTCTGTGATGATGATCTCAAGACGCTGGTCAGTGATGAACTGGTCGCAGCACATCGTCAGCGCGCGCTGACGCCGGATCGCCCGGTGATCCGCGGCACCGCGCAGAACCCTGATACATTCTTTCAGGCGCGCGAATCCTGCAATCCGTTCTACAACGTATGCCCGGCGATCATCCAGGAAACAATGGACCGCCTGGCCTCGCTGACCGGCCGCCAGTATCACCTGTATGACTACTACGGCGCCAAAGATGCCGATCGCGTCATCGTGATCATGGGCTCGGGCGCGGAAGTCTGCGAAGAAACCGTTGAGCATATGATGAAGAAGGGCGAAAAAGTCGGCGTACTGAAAGTTCGCCTCTATCGCCCGTTCTCAATCAAGGATTTTATCGACGCAATTCCGACGACCGCCAAGACGATTGCCGTTCTTGACCGCACGAAGGAGCCGGGCTCAATCGGCGATCCTTTGTATCTTGATGTGGTTGCCGCGCTGGCCGAAGCCAAAGCCGAAGGCACCAGCAAGTTTGCCGCCGAACCGAAGGTTATCGCAGGCCGCTACGGCCTATCAAGCAAAGAATTTACCCCGGCCATGATCATGGGCGTTTACGCCGAAATGGCCAAGGCTTCCCCGAAGGCTCACTTTACCATCGGCATCACCGATGACGTGACCTACACATCCATTCCGTGGGATGACGCACTTGATATTGAGCCCGATGACGTGCGCCGCAGCGTGTTCTTCGGCCTGGGTGCCGACGGCACCGTAGGCGCCAACAAAAACTCGATCAAGATCATCGGCGAAGAAACCAGCAACTACGCGCAGGGTTATTTCGTGTATGACTCCAAGAAGTCAGGCGCGATCACCATTTCCCACCTGCGTTTTGGCCCGCGTCCGATCAAGAGCGCGTACCTGATCCGCCAGGCCAACTTTGTGGCCTGCCACCAGTTTGGTTTTATGGAAAAATATGACGTTCTGGATTACGCGGCCCCGGGCGCGGTATTCCTGCTGAACTCGCCGTTCAGCAAGGACGAAGTGTGGGATCAGCTCCCGCGCGAAGTTCAGGAACAGCTTATCGCCAAGAAGATCAAGTTCTACGTGATTGATGCTTACCACGTCGGCCGCGAAACCGGCATGGGCGTGCGCATCAATACCATCATGCAGACATGCTTCTTTGCCATCTCCGGTGTGCTGCCGAAGGATGAGGCGATTGCGGCCATCAAGAAGGCCATCAAGAAAACCTACATGAAGAAAGGCGAAGAAGTCGTCAAGAAGAACTTCGCCGCGGTTGACCATACCCTCACGAATCTCTTTGAGGTCACCGTTCCGGCCGCCGTCACCAGCACGCGCAGCAAGCCGCCGATCGTCAGCGATGCGGCGCCTGATTTCGTCAAGCGCGTCAGCGCCGTGATGCTGGCCAACAAGGGCGACCTGCTGCCGGTGAGCGCATTCCCGGTTGACGGCACCTGGCCGCTGGCAACCACCCAGTGGGAAAAACGCAACATCGCCCAGGACATCCCGGAATGGGAATCAAATCTGTGTATTCAGTGCAACAAATGCGCCTTTGCCTGCCCGCATGCCGCGATCCGCTCAAAGGTTTATCCGGCAAGCGAACTGGGCAGCGCCCCGGCCTCCTTTAAGTCCGTTGATTACAAAGCGCCTGACTTTAAGGGCCACAAGTTCACGATTCAGATCGCTCCGGAAGACTGCACCGGTTGCGGCCTGTGCGTATCGGTTTGCCCGGCCAAAGACAAAGCGCAACCCAAACGCAAGGCGATCAACATGGTTCCGCAGCTTCCGCTGCGTGATCAGGAACGCGCCAATTACGAGTTCTTCCTCAAGATTCCGGACCCGCCGCGTGATCAGCTCAAGATTGACGTCAAGGGTACGCAGTTCATGCAGCCGCTCTTTGAGTACTCAGGCGCTTGCGCCGGTTGCGGCGAAACGCCATACGTCAAGCTGCTGAGCCAGCTCTTTGGCGATCGCGCGCTGATTGCCAACGCAACGGGTTGCTCATCCATTTACGGCGGCAACCTGCCGACAACCCCGTACTGCACCAACAAGGACGGCCGCGGCCCGGCATGGGCCAACTCGCTCTTTGAGGACAATGCGGAATTTGGTTTCGGTATGCGCCTGGCGGTTGATAAGCACAAGGAATACGCCGGCGAACTGCTTAAGAAACTCGCGCCGAAGGTCGGCGATGATCTGGTCAATGAGATTTTGAGCGCCGATCAGCACAGCGAAGCGGGCATTGCCGCCCAGCGCGTGCGCGTGACGGAACTCAAGAAGAAACTTGCCGGCATCGTTGAGGCTGACGCGCGTTATCTGGAAGTCCTCGCCGATTACCTCGTGAAGAAGTCCGTGTGGATTCTCGGCGGCGACGGCTGGGCCTATGACATCGGCTACGGCGGCCTTGATCACGTGCTGGCCTGCGGCCGAAACGTGAACGTGCTGGTGATGGATACCGAAGTGTACTCCAACACCGGCGGCCAGCAGTCAAAATCAACCCCGATCGGCGCATCGGCGAAGTTTGCCGTCAGCGGCAAAACCCTGCCGAAGAAAGATCTGGGCCTGATCGCCATGAGCTACGGCAACGTGTACGTGGCAAAGGTGGCCTTCGGCGCCAAAGACGTTCAGACGGTCAAGGCTTTTGCCGAAGCCGACAGCTACGATGGTCCGTCACTGATCATCGCCTACAGCCACTGCATCGCGCATGGTTACGATCTTTCGCAGGGCACAGAGCACCAGATCACCGCGGTTAACGCCGGCTACTGGCCGCTGTACCGTTACGATCCGCGTCTCTCGGCCGTCGGCAAGACGCCGCTTCAGCTTGATTCTCCGGCGCCGAAGATCGGCGTGCGCGAGTTCACCAAGAACGAAACGCGTTTCCGTGTGGTTGAGCAGATGAATCCGGAACGCTTCAGCAAGATGATGGACATGGCGCAGCGCGAAATCGCCAATCGTTACGCGCTCTATGAACAGCTTGCCAAGCAGACGATTGTTGCCCCGGCCCAGGCCGCGGCTCCGGCTGCCGAAGCCAAGCCGGCCGCTCCTGAAGCTGCCGCTCGCCGCATATGATTGATTTGCGCCCCACCCCGATGAGGGGTGGGGCGCGATCTGTTTATAACAACTATCATCAAGTAAAAATACAGTAGATTGACAAAACCAAACGTCGTCCGCGCATCAGGCCGCAAAACCTGATGCTAAATAAGGAGTTCCTCATGGACCTCACCACAACATACCTGGGCCTGAAGCTGGCCCATCCGTTTATGGCCGGTTCCTGCCCGCTGGCGCAAAATCTTGATATGGTCAAGCGCCTTGAAGATGCCGGCTCATCGGCCATCGTGATGCATTCGCTGTTTGAAGAACAGATCAAGCGCGATCGCGAATCAACCATTTATTATTCAGAAATGTACGCCGAGCAATTCCCGGAAGCGCAGCGATTCTTCCCGGCTCCGGATGAATTTGCTCTTGGCCCCAACGAATATCTTGAACATATCCGCAAGGTCAAAGCGGCCGTCAAGGTGCCGGTCATCGCCAGCATCAACGGCGTAACCCCCGGCGGATGGAGCGAATACGCCAAGCTCATTGAACAGGCCGGCGCCGACGCTCTTGAAATGAACATGTACGCGCTGGCAACCGATGTCAACGAGTCATCATCCGTCATTGAGCGGCGCATGCTTGAGGCAATCCGCGCGGTCAAGACGGCCATCAACATTCCGGTGGCGGTCAAGGTTTCTCCGTTCTTTACCTCGCTGACGCACTTTGCCCATGAACTTCAAGGTCTTGAAGTTGAGGGCCTGGTGCTCTTCAATCGCTTCTATCAGCCGGATATTGACGAAGAAATGCTCGCCGTCGTGCCGACTCTGCATTTGAGCGACTCGGCCGAACTGACCCTGCGCCTGCGCTGGCTGGCCATTCTCTCCGGCCGCGTTGAACTGAGCCTCGCTTGCACCGGCGGCGTTCAGAATCACATTGACGCCGTCAAGGCAACTATGGCCGGCGCCGACTGCATTCAGGTTGTCTCGGCTCTTCTGCGCTACGGACCGGAATATCTGCGGACGCTCATTGAGCGCTTCAGCGGATGGCTTGAGAAGAACGAATACGAAAGCCTCAGCGTGATGCGCGGCAATATGAATTTGCTGCAATGCCCGGACCCGGCGGCCTATGAACGCGCCAATTACATGCGCGTGCTTCAAAGCTGGACACAGCAGTCATTCCCGATGGCCGAGTAATTCGCGCCAAAATAGTGACGCAACAAAAAACCCCGAGGCTCGCAAAGCTCCGGGGTTTTTCTTTTGAACCTGAGTTCAGGACAACACGAATAAATAAAACGCGAAAGACGAACCGCCAAACGCGAAACTTACAAGTCAAAAAAAATCCTGTCTTTGTTTCGAGTTTCGTCTTTCGCGTTTTCCCCTCTGTTTTATCATTCTCACGCTGATCACTGGCCCCTCACCCCTGATCTCTTTAACTTCGCATTATATTTCGCGGGTAAATTGCTTATAAAGCTCCGCATATTTGCCGTTGAGTTCAAGCAGCGAATGATGCGTGCCGCGCTCAATGATCCGCCCATGCTCAAGCACCAGCACAAGATTGGCGTTAACGACCGTGCTCAGGCGATGCGCCACGATAAATGTGGTGCGCTGAGCGACAAGGCGCTCAAGCGCCTGCTGAATCAGCAATTCAGTATGTGTATCAACGGCGCTGGTCGCCTCATCAAGCATCAGGATGCGCGGATTGGCCAAAAAGGCGCGCGTAAAACAGATAAGCTGGCGCTGGCCAAGCGACATGCTTGCACCGCGCTCGCCTACTTCCGTGTGATAACCATCCTTCAGATGCATGAGAATATCATGCGAGCCGAGTTGTTTGGCCGCGTTGATCACGTCATCTTCGGTAGCCTCAGGCCGGGCGTAACGCAGATTATCCATGACCGTTCCGCTGAAGAGATAATTGGCCTGCGAAACAATACCCATCTGCTTATGCAGACTGTCGCCGGAAATCTGGCGGATGTCATGTCCGTCAACAGTCACGCGGCCGCTCTGCGGCAGATAAAACCGGCAGATCAAATTCATGATCGTGCTTTTGCCGCAGCCCGTGTGGCCCACCAGCGCAATGGTCTGCCCGGGCTTTGCCTCAAAATCAACATCATGCAGAACCGGCTTGCCGGGAATGTACTCAAAGGAAACATGCTCAAATTTCACATGGCCCTGAATCGGCGGCAGTTCCTTTGCCTCCGCCACGTCCTGAACATCCGGCTTCTGGTCAAGCAGCGAAAAAACGCGCTCGGCCGAAGCCATGCTGACCATCATTTCGTTATGAAAATTACCAAAGTTCAGTACCGGGTTCATAAACCATTCCCAGTACATCAACGTGGCGACCAGCGCGCCGACGGTCAGCGCATTATCAGGATCAGACGACGACATCATCAGCAGATAACAGCCGTAAACCAGGATAATCACCCGGCCGACGTAACCCACCACCACCAGCAACGGCTGATAAATGCCGTTCATCGTGGCGGCCTTGATATTGTTATTTGTATTGGCCACCTGCAATGTATTAAACGCGGCAAGATTTTCTTCCTGACGATTATAGGCCGTCACCACGCGCATGCCGTTGATGTTCTCGGCAAGATTGGTGCTCACGCGCGTGTATCCTTCACGCACAACGCGCCACTGCGCGCCGATGATTTTTTTGTACTTGCGGTTCATGAAAAACAGCACAGGCCCGAGCCAGCAGACGGACAATCCCAGGCGCCAGTCGGTGATGAATAAAATCGTGGCCGCGGCGATCATCTGTAGCGTATTGAGCACAACGGTGTTGATGCCGTTGACAATCGGGCCGACCATGGCGTCAAGATCAGAAGTGCCGCGCGTGAGGATGCGGCCAAACTTGGTCTTGTCATAAAAACTCATGCTGAGTTTTTGAAGGTGATTAAAAACTTTTTTGCGCAGCGCAAAAACAACTTCCTCACCGATTCGGCGATTAAATTCAAGATTAAAGCGCCACAGTATCAGCAGGATAACCTGAAGAAATGCCCAGAAACCGACCGTCATGCCGATGCCCCAGTACGAAGGGCTCGCGGCCACGTGGTCAAGGAATGTCTGCGCCGTCTCCGGCGAAAACATCCGCAGCAGCCACGCAAGGATGCCGGCCAGAAAATGATGTTTGCCCGGAATATCACTGTCAATCAGATGGCGGGTAAAGGTCGGCCCGAGCATATCAAAGCTGACCATGATGATGTTGAGGCCAAGCGCCAGCGCATAACCCCATTTGTGCCGGCCCATCAGCTTGAGTACGCGCTTGATCACCGGCCACTCAAGGGGCTTATAGGCGTCATCCTCATCATGAGGCGCATTGGGATTTTTGCCCGTCCGCGCCGCGGGACTTTTGGCCTTTGCGACCGATTTGCGCTGATCACGCTTGAATTTCATGAGTTCGCTTAGTGTCATATCGTTTACTCAATCATCAGGCGCATCATTGACGCACCTGTCATGCAGAACCACCGAAAATACCCGGCATTCAAAATCTCAGCCTCACCGTGCCTCAGTATCTGCTTATTGCCTTCTCGCGGCGATATCCGCCTTCTTGGCTGTTTTGGCCATCAGCTCCGCCTCCTGAAAAGCAAGCTGAACTTCCGCAATGTGGCGGTAATGCCCTTCCTGGCGCAGCAATTCCTTATGCGTGCCGGCCTGCGTGATGCGGCCATCCTCAAGCACGATCACAAGGTCCGCTGCTTTTACCGTGCTCAGCCGATGCGCGATGATAAAGACCGTGCGGTCAACCATCACCAGCTCAAGCGCGCGGCTGATGAGATGTTCCGTCTCCGGATCAACGGCCGCCAGCGCATCATCAAGAACCAAAATGCGCGGATTGGTCAAAATGGCGCGGGCGATGGCAAGTCTCTGGCGCTGTCCGCCGGAAAGGCTTGCGCCGCGCTCGCCGAGCATGGTGTCATATCCCAGCGGAAGTTCGCTGATAAACTCATGCGCCTGTGCGATGCGCGAGGCCGCCTCAACTTCGCCCATTGTCGCGCGCGGATTACCGTAGCGGATATTGTTGGCGACCGTATCGGAAAACAGGAATGTTTCCTGAAATACAAAACCGATATTGCGCCGCAGCGACGGCAGCGACACTTTGCGGATATCCACATTATCAATCAGAACCTGCCCGGCCTGCGGATCATAAAAGCGCGCCAGCAACTGCATGAGCGTGCTTTTGCCTGAACCCGTCGGCCCGACAATGGCGACAACCGATCCGCCGGGCACATCAAAAGCGATATCCCTGACCACCGGTTTTGCCGGATCATAACCAAAGGAGACAAAGTTAAATTCAACAGCGCCCGGCCCCGGCGGCAGCGCCGCGAGGCTTGCGCCTTCCGGCACGGTCGGCGTGGCGTCAAGAACCTCAAAAAAGCGCCGCGCGCTGACGATGGCCTTCTGATACTGCTCGGCAATAATGTTGATCTGCTGAAGTCGCGAGAGAATCGCGCCCATCGCCGAGCCGACCATGATCAGCACGCCGACTTCAAGGCCGCCCGGCTTGCCGCGCGTGGCCACGATCAAAATGGCTCCCAGCGCAAACAGCGACAGATGGCTTGCCGTGGCGATGCCGCGGATGATCGGCAGAAAATTGCTCCACAACTTCACGGAGCTCATGACTTTGTTGAACCATGTGTCGGTCGCGTTGTTATATTTACTGATTTCCGTTGACTCTGTGGCAAAAGCCTTGACCACATGCACGCCGGCGACGGCTTCCGTAAAAACCGTCACCACATCGTCTCCGGCCTTCATCTGCTCCTGCTGCGCCGGCTGCATGGTTTTTGAGAACCGCCTCACGTAAAAAATCCACAGCGGCACCGGCACCAGCACCGCCAGCGCCAGCCATTTGCTCACACTCAAAAGCATGGCAAAATAACCGAAGGTAAATCCCGCAATTTCAATCATCAGCAGCAGGCTTGTTTGCAGAAACGCGCGGACGTTCTGTAAATCAGAAAGCGCGCGGTTGATCAGCGCGCCGCTTGAGTGCGCATCGTGAAACTGAAATCCGACGCGCTGAAGGCAGTCGTATACGGCCGCGCGCATCTGAAAAACCATGTCCATTGTGAATTTTGAGTTTGCCACCTGCCGGCCGAAATTACAGATCGCGTTAAGCAGGATCAGCAGGCCCAGGATGATGATCATATGCAGAGTAGAGGCCATCGGCTCCTGGCCGAGGCTTTGCGAAAAGCTTTCCGGCTGAACTGTGCCGGAGGCAAAGTCGTGCTGAACTTTGCTGATGATATCGCCGTTCATTCGCGTGGCGGAAACTTCAATGATCACCCACACCACAACCAGCGCGCCGGAGATTAAAACAATCCCTTTAACCGGCAGCAGAAAGTAGAGCATGCGTCGCAATAATTGAAAATTGGTCGCTTTGTCCGGAGAAATTGTCGCCGGAGGCGGCAAAATGTACGGTCTTGGCGAGACGGTCTGGTTTTCCGTCTGTTCAGAGGGAGGTTCTTTCGGCTCGTCGTCAGCTTTTTTCATGATTGGCTCATGATCATCCATATGAGATATGAATCAACACCTACGCTCTTTGTTAACATACCTAATCAACGCGTCATGCCAAGCATTATTCACCGCGATCTTTGAACTTTTTTCTGTTTTTTACCCCGCCGTGGTATCGCCTTTGTTTTATACCTTTTCCGTAAACCGTCCTGAATACATGGCTTGGCAGAGGTTGCCAAATGACAAAAGGAGACGAACATGACGGATGATATTCGCGAGAAAAATTTGCAGGATTCTCAGTCAAGCGCACATCGCGATGCCGATGACCGCAACCTGAGCAGAGAAAGCAATCATCAGAAAACAGATCGCAATCGCGATCCTCTTACCGGCGCGCCCGGATCGCATCCGGTGGGCACTGGCGTTGGCGCTGCGGCCGGAGGCGCCATCACCGGCGCGGCAACTGGCGCCGTCATAGGAACCGTCGCCGGGCCTGTGGGCACGGCCGTGGGCGCTGCGGTCGGCACAACCGTCGGCGCGCTTGCCGGCGGACTGGCCGGCAAAGAAATTGCCGAAGCCATCAATCCTTCCGTAGAAGATGCCTATTGGCGAAACAACTACACCGGCAGAAATTACATCCCGCCAGGATCGCCCTACGAAGACTACCAGGGCGCCTACCAGTACGGCTGGGAATCGCGCTACGAATATCCCGGAAAAAGCTGGGATGACATCAAGGCCGATCTTGAGGCCGGCTGGGCCAAGACAAAACACGGCGCCAAAATGAGTTGGGAAAAAGCGCGACATGCGATCCGCGACGCCTGGGATCGCGTCAGCCGTCATTAATGCTGAGCTGAGTTTGATAAGGTTTGTCGCCCGCGTCTGAGGGCAGGTTCTCAGGCGCGGGCTTTTGTATTTTATAAGCTCAGCTCATATTTAGCTTTATATGCGTAAGACATCCGATTATCCTGTAATCATGTTTTTTTTGAATAGAGGAACGAATTTTTCCGAAATTTATAGAGTATTAAGTCCTTAATTGGTACTCTATTAAAGACCAGCAACAAGCCACTTTTATTACGGAGCAACTCATATGGGGCGGCGACTCAAAGTAGTTCCTGAAGTTCAAAATGACGGAATCAGCATTCTTTGTGCATGTCATCGCCGCATTGAAGAGAGCCTTGAGGTTCTCGCCGTGCTCCTTGAGCTGCCGACCGAAAAGCCGCTGAGCCCTTCTTACAAAAATGCGATGCAGCGCGTCATTGATTGCTTCTCAAACGAAATGATCTGCCATCACGATGATGAAGAAAAATCTCTTTTCCCGCGCGTCTCCGCCAGCACCATTCCTCAACTCAGCAACGCGCGCGAAATTCTTTCCCGCCTGATTGAAGAACATAAGCAAGCGGATATTGAGCATGCCCAGGCCAACACGCTCATGGCAAAATGGATGAGCGCAGGCACGCTGAGCCCGGCCGATCGCGCCGAGCTTGTTCGCCTGCATCAATCGCTCAAGGATATGTATACCCGCCACATTCACGATGAGGCGATTTGCGTATTCCGCGTCGCGGCCGATCTTTTGGATCAACACGAACTTGCCGCAATGGGCCAGGAAATGCTGGCGCGCAGAAAATAAGAGCGTGTTTCAAAAGTAGCGGCGGCCAGATGCGCAGGATGCCGGCACCTATGTGAGGACGCAGGACCGAGTGATATTCGCAAATATCAGCGAGCGTCCGAGGACGATGCAGAGGGGCCGGCAGACCAGCAGATGGCTCCGATTACTTTTGAAACAGGCTCTTAGCAAAACCTGATTTCCGGATACACAAGCCCCATTCCCCTTGCGGGATGGGGCACAAACCAATCATCGTTGGCGATTGCTCATGATGGGAACGAATCGCTCATGAGAACAAATCGTTCATACATGACAGAGTGTTCAATAAACGCTTGATCGCTCGCACATCCATTGTGCACCCCCTTGAAGGGGCGGGGCTTGAAATTAACATCCTTATTCCGAACTCCGGCAAAAAAAGAAGAGCCCGCGAGCTGGCTTTTCTCGCGGACCCCTCGGTACAAAAAGGCAAAGTAAGCGCGGACTACATCACGTTACCGCGTTATCCCTGGAGCAGCGCCAGAACCTGCTGCGGCGTCTGGTTTGCCTGCTGAAGGATGCTGGTGCCGGCCTGCACGAGGATCTGCGCGCGGGTGTAGTTGCTGGTTTCCTCGGCAAAGTTGGTATCGCGGATCGTCGATTCGCTGGCCGTCACATTTTCAAGCGCGACCTGAAGCGAATTGATGTTGGTATCAAGTACGTTTGATTCAAAGGCGCCCAGCCGGCCACGCATCACCGAGACCTGGTTGATCGCCGAATCCACAATGTTGCTGGCCTTGGCGGCATTACCTGAGATCAGGCTTGCCGTACCGCCGGAGACAATATCCGTCAGGTAACCGTCGGAGGCGTTGCCCAGGCGGCTTGCCGAGACGGAGATGATGCCGATATTGACCTGCTGATTGGTCCTGACCTGCCCGCCAAGCTGGAAGAGCGCCCCGCCGCCGGTGATGGTGAACGTTTGCGTTCCCAGTCCCATGCCGGAATCAAGATTCATGGACAGTTGCAGCGACGAAGTGTTGAGGCTGATGCTCAGGCCGTCTGCGATGGCTTGAGCGCCGTTGACTTCAACTACCGCATCCTGTCCGGTGGTGCGCTGTTTCTGCGCGCCGTCGCTGGCGACTGTGGCAAAGTTGCCCACATCACTGCCGATGGCGTGCACGCTGACGAACTTGCTGCTGCCGTATCCGGTGCTTGAGAAGGTAATACCCGAAGCGGCGTTTGCGGAATTGATCAGCGATACGCGGATGCCAGTGGAGTCCGCAAGCTGGTTGACCGCATAGGCGATGGCCGACGCGGTGGTGCCGGATGTAAAGGAGAGCACCTGCACGCCTTCGTTGCCGGATACTTCAAGCGAGATGGTTTTGCTGATGGCCGAAGTCTGGAACTCAAGCGAGGCGGTGCGCGCGGAGGTCAGTAACTGCACGGTCACCGGCATGGTTTTGTTAGAGCCAAGCTGCGCCGAGGAGATATCCACATCGTGGAGCACATTGCTGTTGAGGCCTGATGTGACATATCCCAGCGAACCGTCAAGCAGGTTAAGGCCTGCGAATGTCGTTGAGTTTGAGATGCGCGTGATGGATTGAATGGCCGAATCCACCTGAAGCTGGTTAGCTTCAATCTCATCCGAGCTCATGGCGCCGTCGTTGGCGGCCTGAACGATCAGCGCCTTCATCGACAGCAGAAGGTTTGAGACTTCAGAGAGCGCGCCTTCAGCGGTGGCGATCACGTTCTTGGCCTGCGTGGAGTTGTCAATGGCCGTTGAGAGGCCCTTCATCTCGCTGCGCAGGCTTTCGCTGGCGATCAAGCCTGCCGGGTCATCGCCGCCGCTGTTGATGCGATAACCACTGGAGAGCCGCTCCAGCGATTGGCTTAAAGCGCTTTGGCTTTTGGCCAGGTTATTCTGGGCGATCATAGCCCCGACATTAGTATTGATACGAGCCATGGCAATCCTCCCTGATTGGTTGGCTGCGAATTTCGAGCCAAGGCGTCATCCCGTGACGCGCTTAAATACGCACGGCGGAGTTGCGTGCATCCTTTCGTAACTACCGGCCGTACGACTGACCGGAAAAACCGCGGCTGACACAGCCGCGACTTAGCCGACTTTTTCGTCCGCCGATGCTGCCGGCGGCTCTTTGTTGACTTCCTGCCGCGGCCTGGGCTGCGGCTCAGCATGCTGACCCGGCTGGTGGGGTTGAGCCACCGGAATGGCGGGTCTTGCGGACCGGGGCCTTGCCGGAACGGATGTTTTTTCCTGTCCCGTCGCGCCCTGCGCAGGCCGCGGAAGACTGCTGATGTCTTCCATTTTCACTTTGGCGGCTTCGCGGTTTTCCCGCTGAATCGCCTCGTATACTTCCTTGCGATGCACCGGCACCGTTCCCGGCGCGGTGATTCCCAGACGCACCTTGTCACCACGGATATCAACCACGGTGATCTCGATGTCGTCCCCGATCATGATTGTTTCGTCGCGTTGCCGCGATAGAACCAGCATCTGTGGGCTCCTTCCCAGCCGTTGAAGCGTTACTCCGAAAAGTCGCTCAACAGCGGTGTTTCAAGATTTCGCGGTTATGTACGGACCAGGCGTCATGCCTGCCCGCTCCGCGGCTGGTGACCTTCCTGGTCATCGTTGCCATCGGAACTGCCGGAAATCTTGGCCGCCTCCGTGCGGCGCAGATTTTATTTACTTGTCGTTTCAGTCCCGTTCGGAGCCGCAAGGCCCCGGGTCTCACGACCCTTACTGAGCCCGGTTTATGCCGAGCGGCTGTAAGCCGTCTTCGTGGAGCGCGAAAGCTGCATGATCGGCTGACGGGTCTGGTATTTCTTCTCGCTGATCACAACCTGGGCGGCCTTGCGGTTGATCGCGTGAATCACAAGCGGCCCCTGAAGGTTGGCCGTGAGCGTGTCGTTGACCTTGTTGACGATCACCAGAACCTGCGCGTCGGTTGACTCCACAATCCCCAGTTCAACACGCGATTCCTCGCGAATCGGAACGGAATAATCCGGAATAAACAGCAGCGGATCGGTCACGACGAAGGCAAGGTCCGCCACTTCGCAGCTCTGAAGCCAGTAAAACATGGACTCAGGCTCGGGCTGAATGAGTATGTACTTGTGATACTGAGGGAAACCCAGGATCCCGCGCGGAAACTCTATCGTCCGCTCCGAATCCACTTCAATCGTCCCGAATCTGCTTGTCTGAATAATCATGACCGTCACTCCATGCGACCATTCCTCGCGGCTTCTTACGTTACATCCCGAACTACCCGTTGCGGGGCGAGCCTTGATACAGCGGATGCGGTCGCAGGATCCGCCATATATATTTATCGATCTAAACATCTCCAAATCTAAAAACTTTT
The DNA here is from genome assembly GCA_964610975.1 of uncultured Phycisphaeraceae bacterium. Taxonomy (GTDB): domain Bacteria; phylum Planctomycetota; class Phycisphaerae; order WQYP01; family WQYP01; genus CAZSYN01. The sequence goes on along the minus strand of CAZSYN010000005.1, from coordinate 277,925 downwards.
TAATAATTTTATGATAAAAAGTCGATTAAGTTTAAATTTTGCGTCATCTGCGCCGCAGCCAGCGTCGCCTCATAGGCGTTCGTCAGCGCCGTATACTCCGTCACGGCCGTCGTCATGTCCGTATCCGCCAGCAGCGAGCGCGAAGTTTTAAGCTGCGTCTGATCGGTAGTCAGTTGCGAAAGACGATTGGTGACGTCCTGCGACTGCGTGCCGACAAAACCCTGCACGCTGATGAGCCTTTTTGAATCCTGCGACAGAAGTTCTCCGGCGCGCGTGATGGCCGACTGATCGCCGGTGGTCAGCGCGTTGCGAAGCATGACCAGTGTTGAAAAAAGGCTCTCAGGCATGATGCCGTTGGTGTCTTCCCCGTCAATTTCTCCGGGCGTTGAGCTGCTTGCGCTGCCGGTGATTCCCAGATCGTCGCCGGCCTGGGAAGAATTGATTGCCGCAACCTTGAACGTTGATGATCCGGTTGATGAATCGACCAGGCGGATGCCGTTGCCGTTGGGATTGAGATCCGCCACGACCGAGCCGCCGTTGCCGCCGGCGTTATTGATCGCGTTAAGCACATCCTGAACCGTATTGCATCCCTTAAAGCTGACGGTAAACGATGTGCCATCCTGCTTGGTGATGCGGACATCATCGGTTGAGAAAGTAATATCCGTGCCGGTGAGCGTATTGCCCGAGCCGGTGGTAAAAATGCCCAGATTCGTGCCGTTGCTGACATAAGTATTGCCGGCTGAGACGGAAATATTGCCGCTGCCTCCGGTGGTATCAGCAAGTGTGATGCCGTTGCCCGTGGCATTGGCCGAGGCCAGCGAATAACCGGCGGCCGTGTTGATCGCGCTGATCAATCCGCTTTGCGTGGTCACGCCGGTGACATCCACATTCAGTTTGCTTCCGTCGCTCATGGTCACAACGATGGTGCCGCTGGGGCCCGAAGCGCTCTGGCTGATGGGCGTGACGCCGGTGCCGCTGTTCATATCCGCAAGCAATGTGCTGCTGGTATAACTGCGAATGCCAAGCTGATCGGCCGTGGTTCCGCCGTTTTCCGCAATCCGCATCTCCGTGCCTGAGACGGTGTTGACGATGTTGATGCCGGTGCCGTCGGCATTGATCGTGGCGTTAACATTGGTGCCGGAATAATTGATGGCATTAAGCAGATCCTGCACCGTGCTCATACCCGTGAGCGAAATATTGGCCGTGGCCGTGCCGTTGCTGATGGTAAATCCCGGTCCGGAAATTCCCGCGCCATCGTTAAGCGCCGAGAGCGGCGTGGTCAGCGTGATTTTTGAAGGCGCGCCGAGGTCGCCGCCGACGGTATCGGCCGCAGGCGTCGCGGCGATTGTCGTGGCGATGCCGAGATCCGATGCGCCGGTGCCGTCAACATCACTGACCGTCAGAGCCGATGCGCCGGCGGTAAAGCTGATCCCGCCGTTTGTCGCATCCACATAAGCCGGCGATCCCCAGCCATTGGCGGTCGCGGCCGTGTTGATGGCGCTTACGACATCCTGAACCGTTTTGCATGCGCTCAGATCCACAGTGGCATTGGTCACGCCGTCGCTGATCTGAATAGTGCTGCGATTAATGCCGGTGCCGTTAGCTCCCGAAAGACTCGTGAGCGTCACGTTGCCGCTGAGGCCGGCCGAGAGATTCTGGTATCCTGTGACCTGCGCGGAATATCCGCCGAAAGCCGAACCGGCCGAAGTCGTATAAGCCAGGCTTGAGCCGGAAGGCGTCAGGATGCTCAGGGGCGTATCAGAACCTTGAAATTTATATCCGCCGTTGGCCGAAGCATACACTTCTTTTGATCCGTTGGTGCCGCCGAAAATCGACGTGCTCTGATACTGCTTGTTGGCCAGCGCCATAAGCGAAGTAAGCAGAGAATCAACCACCGAAGCCTGGTTGGTGCGCTCTTCGTCGGTTACCGACGAATTAACCATGCTGCTGGCGATGCTTTGCGCCTGGGTGACAATATCAGAAGCGCTTGAGAGCGATGCATCAATCACCGAAAGAAAACCGCTGGCATAGTTGAGATTCGTCTGATATTGAGTGTTGGCGGAGATTTCGCGGTCAAGGCGCTCAATGGCGACCGCCGCGGCCGGATCATCACTGGCCGCGGAAAGTCTGTCTTTCGTGGACATCTGCTCATTGACCTTCAGCATATTCAACTGCTGCTGGGTCAAATTGCGCAGCAAAGATGCGTTCTGCATCTGGCTGGTCACGCGAGAAACACTGAATGCTGTACCCATAACCGGCTCCTGCCTGTTATCCGATCAACTAACTCACAAGGTTCATCACGGTGTCCATCAGTTCATTCACAACGTTAAGGTATCTTGCCGTTCCCTGATACATGCGCTGATAATTCATCAGGTTGATTGTTTCTTCGTCAGTACTCACGCCGCTGTAGGCTTCGCGCTGATTCTGCACGGTCGTGAGAATGGAGGACGTCGCGCTGGCGTCATCTTTTGCCATAGCCGTTGTGGTGGCCAGAGTACCGACATAATTGTTATAGAAATCCTGAAGGCTTACGCCGCCGAGCGAGCTGTTGGCCGCGGTATACGCGGTGACAAGAGCCTGCGCGTTGGTGTTATCACCCGATACGTTATTGCGTCCGGTGGCCAGCAGGGACGGGTTGCTCACCACGGTCTGGTTGATGCCGATATTTGACGCATCTTTGCCGGTAAAGATCGTATTGATGCCCAGCGCCGCCAGTACGCCGCTGGTATCGTCGCTGAAGCTGAAAGTCGTGTTGCTGTCGGTGCTCTCAATGGTCAGCGTGCCGTCGGCATTGGCGGTGGCCTTGATGTTGCCGCTGGTCAACGATGCGGCAAGCGACGTAAGTGTCGTCGGCGCGGTGCCGTCAAAATTAATGTCAATCGTGCGCGAAGTCACTTCACCGGTCGTGCTGTTGACTTCGCTGATGACAAACGATCCGTTCTTGGGCGTGCTCGGCAGAACCGTCTTGCCGTTGAGAGTCGTCAGCGCGTTAAGCGCCGTGGTATTGCTGTTGACGGCTTCCGTGCTGGTGACCGTGGAAAAATTCTCAACACCCTGGCCCAGCGACGAAATGCCGTTGACCGTGTTAATCAGCGAAGATGCCGTGTTGTTGAGCATGCTGAGCGCCGATTCAATATCGTTATCGCGGAACTGCGTCAGTGCGGCAATTTCGCCGCCGGTCACGCTGACACTGTCACCTTTATCGCGCGTGACAAGCCGCGTCACCGTGTATTCACCGTTATCAGCAGTCTCAAGCGTTGTGGTCAATCCGCGGCTCTGCGATCCCTGAACCAGCACCGTCGATCCGGAAAGCACGTTGACCATGCCGTTGCCCTGGTCAATCACGTTGACGTCCATCAATTCAGAAAGGCTGTTAAGCGCCTGATCGCGCTGATCCATCAGATCATTGGCGTTGCCGCCGGCGCCAAGCGACGTGGCGATCTTGACGTTCAAGCTGGCAATTGTATCAAGATATGTATTAGCCTGATCAGCAAGCTGGGAGATCTGAGTTTCCACATCGCTGCGGATCGTCAGCGTGCGCGAGCGCAGATCCTTGATATAACTGGCAAGCGACGAGGCGGTCTGAACCACCACGGCGCCCTGCGCGGAATCCGAAGGATTGTTGGCCAGCGTGCTGACCTGGTTAAAGAAATTGGTCATGCGGTCGCCCAGATCATTGCTGCCGACGGCATTGAATGTGGACTCAAGGCGGGAAAGATAACTGCTGTAAGTCTGCGCGCGTGAATCATCGGAAGTCGCCGTGCGCAGGCTGTCCTGTAAAGCCTGGCTGACCTGCCGATCAATGGATGTCAGAGTCGCGCCGGTGCCGATTGAGACACCGCTGGAGATTTGCTCGCTGCGATTGGCGGAAATCCTGACGGTCTGGCGCGTGTAGCCGGCGGTATTGGCATTTGAGATATTATTGCCAGCCGTCTGCACGCCAGCCTGGGCTGCCGCCAGAGAGGTCTTTGCTGTTTGTAATGCGCCAATCAAACTCACGTTACACCTGTGGTATTAAGCCAGAGCCGCCCGGAACTCCCTTAAAATTCCCGCGGCGAACACACATCAGGCCGTTGCGTCAAGCATGTGCACCCCGCGGAGCGAGGCTTTACGTCCGTTCTTCATATACAGTCCCGCGTGCTGCGCCATGCCGGTAAGTACTTTGACCACCTTTGCCAGCGACTGCACCACGGAACCGGAAATTCTTGCGTTAAGCCGGTTGACCTTCTCAAGTTTCCCGACAACATCCTTAAGCTGCGCGGCCAGCGCCAGCATGCGCTCTGCGGTCGGCGCGTCGGCGCGCTTGGCGATCTCGCGCGTGCAGATCTCAACTTTCGGCCCAAGCGCCACGCGATATTTGGCCATCAGATCCCGGCGGCGATTTTCAAGCGCGCCCAGCGCCTGCGTCTCGGCCATTTCGCGCGCCATGAGCATGTTGAGCGACTGCATGTCAAAAGCGCGCATTGCTTCGTAACGCGCATTGGCGATGCCAAGCACACGTTCGTGCGCCTCAAGCATGTCCTTGAGCAACTCAATCATGTTCTCATTCAGATCAGCCATAGCACTCAATTCCGTTTACGTTCTGCGCGGCGCCAACTGTTTCCTGCGTCTTTTTCACCCGCGATATTTTTCCGCCGCGGCTTAAGAGCTTCTCGGCGATCGCCTGGGTGCACGCCATGTTGGGGCTGTGCGCTATACGATCTGCAATTTGTATATCAAATTCCGGACCAAACGTGTTTTCCGCGTTTCCGGGGGCAAAAAACGTGTCTTTGGCAAGATTACCGCGCCGAAGTTGCTCAAGGATCGGCAAAATCAGCGCGTTTGCCACAAGATCCCCTGCGGCCTCGTATGCCTTCTCTTCGTGGGTCTGAGTTTTTTTCTGGATCTTCCCGAGCACGTGATTGAAGTTATCCGTGATACTCTCGGGATTGCTTGAGGTAGAGTATGCGCCGGCCGGCATGGTCGCGGCCTGCGCCTGCATCATTGAAGTTGAATTGTATAGCGGAATATCCATTTTGCTGCGATCCTCGCATCACGATCCGGCATCCTGCCGTTTTCTTCAGTATTGAATGAACTGAATCCTGTCCGTATTACTTTGTTGATTCCGGAGGCTGCGGGCCGCCTTATTTTTGACTCGCCCCTGCCTCCTGGCCCCTCATATCAATCCACCACTAATTCAGCTCTCAGGTGCCCGCCGGCGTGCAGAGTTTTAACAATGGCAATGCGGTCGTCGGGCGTGACCTTAAGAAGATTAAAAGCGTCAAGAAGATCTTTGAGCTTTGCGCCGCCCTTGCGATCAGGATCAAGCGCGACAAAATTCACCTGGCTGCCGGGCGGATTCGCCGGCGTATTGGGCGCGGTAATATTGATCGTCAGCCCGTTGTGCGTCAGCACGGTGGGCTCAATTTCAACTTCGCCTGAAAAAACAATGGTTTTGGTTTTGGAGTTGATCACCACACGCGCTTTGCCCGGAAGATTCGGGACCGGCAGGGACTGAATGCGCGTGACAAACTGCGCCGGGCGCGTGATTTCCGCCGGGGGAATCGTGACGATGACGCTGGTGGCGTCAACCACAACCGCCACCGGTTTGCCGTCGGTTTGCGGAGAGACATCTTCGTTAATCTGGTCGGCGATGGCCGTGGCGCGCGAAAAACTGGCAAATTCAGGATTGAGCACCAGGGTAAAGCGGCCGGTTGAGTAGTTATCCGTGCGTACATCCTCAATCATTTGCGCGCCGCCGGTGCGGCCGGAATAAATCACGGCCTGCGTCGGAGTATTTTCGTCATCAATAGTCAAGTTGCCCGAGGCCACGGCGAAAATAGTTCTGAGATTCGGCAGCGGCGATTGCAGCGGCGCCGGGAAAAGCCGGCCGCCCTTGAGGCTTTTGGCTCCGCCTACGGCCGAGACGCGCACATCAAGACGATCCCCTTCGTGTGCACCCTGAGAAGGAATCGTGGCGGAAATCAGCACAATCGCCACGTTATTGGCATTTTTCATTTCTTTGGCAAGCGTGATCGGATCGCCGAATTTGGTTAAAAGCTGCATCAGGGGGCGCATGGTGGGCATTGAATCGCCGCCGTCACCGGTGCCCTTTAAGCCGACCACCAGGCCAAAACCGACGATTTCGTTAGGCTGATCGCCCTTCAGACGCGTGATATCCTGAATGCGCGAGGCCTGCGCAAGCGTTGCCGCCGCCAGCAGGCCGATCATGGCTATCAGTGATTTTGGCTTCATAAAGACATCCTGTCTTCTGCAATTCCCGCACTCAGTCGGGAGGAAAACCGCATATCCGGTTATCACGCCGATGCGCCAGTGATTCATGCGTCATCAGAACGGGTTGACCTTATCAAGAATCTTGTTGAGCCATCCGCGTTTGGTGCCGGATGACACGTCGCCATCGGTATCTTTTGAGAGAGTCATGTCGGCAAGCTGCGTGCTCAGCAGCGTGTTATCCGCCAGGACGTCCTCAACACGGCAAATGCCGGAAAGCTTGATGGCCTGTTCTTCGCGGTCGTTGCGGATGCGCTTGGTAGCCTCTATCTGCAGCGTGCCGTTCGGTTTAACATCCACGATTTCCGCCGTGATGCGTAAAGTCATCTTGTCTGTGCGGCTCTGATCGGCCGCGGCCTTGCGATCATCGCTATAAGCAAAGGCTACCTTCGGCAGGTTTGTCGTCTTCATATTGCCCAGCGCCGGCGTGCCGTTTTTCGTCAGGTAAAGATCCGCAAAATTTTTCAGCTCAGTATTAAAATCCTGCGTCTTTTTGTTATTGTTCTGGCTGCTGGTTGAGGTATCTGAAATTTCGCTCACGATAATTGTGATAAGGTCATGCTTTTTAAACCGCCGGCTGTCTTGAGCGGGCACGGAATACATTGACATTCCCGCCACGGCCGTCGGCGGAATGACCGGTTCACCGGCGCCAGCAGCCTGCATCGGCGGCGTCAGGAGCGCCTGCTTATAGAGACTGCTGCGCACCGGTACCGGCGCAACGGGCATAATGGCCGTTGGCGCCACTTCGTCTGATGCCAGGGCAGGCATTGCCAGCGCGGCAACACAAACGCTTACCTGTATGATTTTGCCCGCCATGACTTACGATTCCTTGCGTAAGCGGCTTTCGGTCGCCGCATCAACCGCGCCGACCACAATAATTTTGTGGCCGATGACGGTACCCTCAAATGTTTCGCCGTTGTTTTCGCCGCGGCAGCTCACGCGATCATGCAGACGGGCGCTCTCAAGCGCGCGGGCATTGCCCTTGATGGTCATGCCGCCGCTGACAAACCACACCGTCACCGCATCACCCTTGACCATCAGGTCCTGCTTGCGGAAAGATCGCGCATTAAGCACTTCCCCGGCCGGTATTGAGCGCGCCGCAACGCAGCCGATGACTTCCTCTGCTTTGGCAAGCTGCGAATCTTTGGGCAATACGCGGTCAACCCACCGGTCCTGAACTTCAACAGAGGAACTGTTAAAGAGCATTTCGTCCTTGCCGATCGGCTTGGCGCTGACCACAACCTGAACGCGGCGCAAAACCCGCCCCTGAACTGTTAACTTCTGAACTACGTGATCCTTGCTGATCAACTGCGCTTCCCACTGCACCGTGCCGATGAGCACGCGTGTGAGCGAACGCACCTGCCAGCGCATGCCGGCCGGAACATCCTGATCAAGCATCGGGCTGACGGTATCAAAAGAAACCCGCACTTCCTCGGCCGAAACCTGAAGGTTATCCGTCACCGTGGCGCGCAGGATATCCGTAAGCCGCTGAGTATCTTTGTCATCCGTTACCGCCGCTTCGCCGGTTTGCTGGGCAACGGGATTTGTTCCTGTGGTCGCGGGCGCTGCGGCGGCATGAACTGTCGCGGCCGGGATTTCGGCCTCAACTTTGATCACACACGCGGTAGCACCGGTGACCTGAAGTTTGGTCGCAAGATCGCTGCGGCCAGAGCTTGTCATGAGGGCAAAGAGAATTTCGTCCGCCTGAATTTTGCCGTCGGCCGCTTTGCGCGTCACAACAGTCTGCGCCAGAGCCTCAGCATCCGCGCGCGACATATCCTCAATGCGCGCCACATCGCCGACCATCACCGTTGATCCGGTGACAACCGCGTTGCTGAGAATACGCAAAGTTTGTGCACGAACCGTGCCGGCACAAACAAGCGCCAGGCTCATAAACGCAACAAAAAATGTGATATGCCGATTATGCATCACCGGGACATAAAGCAACGGGTGTGCCAACTGGCGCATGCAGTTCATCAGCGCCGGAATATGTTCATTTCGGGCCTTTTTGCGTGTGTTGCCTATAAAGGTCGCGCCGAGGCTTACCGGCGATTTCGCGTTGAGATGCGCAGAATCAATCGCCGATGCGCAAGAATTGCATGAATTATTTCAAGATCCTGCGAAGTTTGCATCGCGTTTTGGGGATGTGTTTCGTACAATCGCGAGCCTCACTGGTATTTTCCTTTTTTGAAGATTGCGAGGTTCACTCTCATGGCCATGACTCACTTTGCTGACCGACTGATGGCAGCCGTTGAACAAAAGAAAACCCCCCTTGTCGTCGGCATTGATCCGGTTTACGAGAGCCTCCCGGCCGAGATACGTGAACATCGCCTGATGAATGATTCCGATGATACCGAGGCCGCCGCCGACGCACTGTATGCCTTTGGCCTTAAAGTACTTAAGGTTGTCGCGCCACATGTGCCGGCCGTCAAAATTAACGCAGCATTCTTTGAGCGCTATCATTGGGATGGCGTTGAAGCATACATGAATTTGGTTCAGGAAGCTCAGGCGCTGGGCCTGCTGGTCATCGGCGATGTTAAGCGCGGCGATATCGGCAATACTTCTCTGCAATATGCCCAGGCGAGCCTGGCGGATGCCCCCGGCGCGGATATGAACGGCCCTGACGCTATTACGATCTCGCCCTATATGGGTCTTGATTCGGTTCAGCCGTTTCTTGATGTGGCCATGAAGGAGAACAAGGGTCTGTTTGTTCTGGTACGCACCAGCAACAAATCCTCGGCCGACATTCAGGAGTTCCGCTCGGCTGACGGCACGCCGCTTTATATGCATGTGGCAAGTCTGGTCGAAAAATGGGGCGCGCAAAGCATCGGCAGCCGTGGTTATTCGGCCATGGGCGCTGTTGTCGGCGCGACGAATGGCCAGCAGCTTGCGGAACTTCGCGCCGCAATGCCGCACGCGATCTTTTTGGTTCCGGGTCTTGGCGCGCAGGGCGGCACGGCTCAGGATGCCGCGATGGCCTTTAAGGCAGACAAAACTGGTGCGGTTATCAATGCCAGCCGATCAATCATCTTTGCGTATAAAGACGCCAAGTACGCCGGCGTCACCTGGGATAAAGCTATTGAGCAATCCGTCATTGACACCAATAAACAGCTTCGTGACGCGTTAAGCCTGTAGGCGATGATATACTCATCGCAGATGCGAAGTCCGAAATCGGCAGAATCACAACCGAAAATTGCCCGCAAGCAGCATGATTCGGAAAGGATGCTGCGGATTTCGGACTTTTTGTTTTTGCTTCGCGGTACCCATGAGAAGATGTGAGGTAAATCATGGTCGGCGCATTGCCATTGCGTCTTGAAGAAGCCTTTAGTGTCCGTGACAAAATTGTGCTGCTCACAGGCGCAACCGGGACGATTGGGCAGAGTATTGCGGAAATTTTTGCCGCAAATGGCGCTCATGTCGTCATCACAGATCGTCAGCAGGATAAGCTTGATGAACTTGCCGAAAAATTCGCCGCACATCCCGGCAGCGTCACGCCGCGCGCGGCCGATCTTGCTTCCGTTGACGACCTCAAATCACTGCTGGCATTTACAGATCAAAAATTCGGCCGCATCAATGTCATCATTCATTGCGGCGCGATCCCCAGCTCTTCGCCCATTGAGCAGGAGCACGATGATAATTTTGACCTTTATTTTCACACCAATGTGCGCAGCCTGTGGATTCTGGCGCGCTACTCACTGCCGCTTTTTCAAAAATCAGGCGGCGGTTCATTTATCACGATTGCCTCAATTAACGGACACAAACCGTATATCTCCGCATCTCTGTATACGTCAACAAAAGCGGCTGTCATGAACATGTCGCGCGATTTTGCCCACGAATACCTGCGCCATCATGTCCGCTTCAACACCGTCAGCCCCGGCGCAACCGGCGTAGAAATGCGCGGCCTGACTCACCTTGCCGAGAACATGCGCCAACCCTGGGCCGATCAGGCACGTACTTTTCTTGAACAACTCTTGACGGAGCATCCGGAAATCGCATCAGCACACCCCACAGAAATCGCTCACGTACTGATCATGCTTGCCAGCAGCGCCGGCCAGCATATCAACGGCGAAGACATTATTGTGGATGGCGGCTTTTCTATTTTGCTTGATACGCAAATTGCCGGCATGAAAAAAGAACAAAATCAGATATGGGAGCGAATGGCCGATTATCTTCGTGAGCTACCTGCTGATGCGTGGAAAAATGGCGTGCCGGAGTGGCTGAAGAAAAAATCGTGACGCGCCAGCGCCATCTGTTATTGCGATCAATCAGAACCCGATGGCCAGGTGTTGCCCCAGGAACCGTTGCCAGTTTTCGCAGGCAAATCCGCGAATCATATCATCACTGAACCCGGCCGCGCTCAGCGCATCCTTCAGCCGCGAAAGATGCTCCGGCAATGTCAGGTCGGCAGGCAATTCATTGGCGGTAAATCCGCCGTCCATATCAGAACCGAGAGCGAGAAAATCATCCCGGCCGACCAATTCGGTCATGTGGCGGATATGCTTTATCACATCCTGAATTGTTGCGCGCTGATGCACATTTAAAAACTTCATAAACAGATTAATGCCGATGATTCCGCCGCTGCGCGCGAGAGCTTTAATCTGCGAATCATTGAGATTGCGTTCCGGAAATTCCTTGCCCGGCAAAAGCGCGGCGCAGTTTGAATGCGTGGCCACCTTTGGCCGGGATGTCTCCTTGAGCACCGACCAAAACGCGGTCTCTGACAAGTGCGATACATCATGAACCATGCCGAGCTGATCAATCTTTTTGAGCAGTTCCCGGCCTTCGGCCGTGACATCGCGCCCCGGCTCATGATCGCCGCCGGCCCATTTTGTGCCGTCTTTCCACGACAGCGATATCAGCCGCACGCCGCCAAAATAAAATGTCTGTAAATCCTCAATCCGGCGCAAACCCGCCGCGCCCTCCATCAGGATGATGATATTGAGTTGATCGCGCGAAAAATTGGCCGCCGGTAATGACGCATCGCCACCGGTAAGCAAGCGCACCCATTGTTCCTGCTGCCACTGGCGATAAATGCCCAATTGCCGCATCGCGGCCAGATGCGCTTCGTCTTCAGACGAGTAACACCACGGGCCGTCATGTTCGCCATCAAGTGTATTGCGGTTCTGAATAAAAATAGTGCCGATGATCGTGCGCACTTTTCCCTGCGCAAGAGAACGCAGCGTGACCGCAGCCGGCGCCTGATCATCCCGGCATTGCTCCGGCGGCAGCGTCATATCACGCCCTTTTTCCGCCAGATACGCAAGATCAAGATGGCCGTCAGCCCATTGCTGGCTCATGGCTTGTTACCTCAGTTTCGGATAAGCGCGGCAGTCAAAAAACTGCTTTTGTATCGCGTTTGGCGGTTTATCTTTCGCGTTTTTCCTCTTCGTTTTCTTCCTGCGTTAGCGGCTTTAAGAGCACAAATTTACCGATGACCGGAATTTGCTTGCGCTCAAGGTCCATTGCGGAAAGCGCCTGCTGCGCGGCGGCCAGCAGCAAGACCAGCAACAGGATAAAAACGGCCGGCAGCGCCAGGCAACTGACCCACCCCATCACGTCGCCGACAACTTCAATGCGCGAACCGAGAACATGATTGACCGCCTTGATCAGTGCGAAAACAAAAACAAGCGCGGCCATATGAAGCTGTAATATGAGCGCCTGATTGGCATGATAGCGCGCAAAGTTGCTTTTGGGCGCGTATACCAGCGGCACCAGAAAACAAAGATACGCCAGCACGGCCGCGCCTTTGTTCTCCGTGGCGTCAATCACTTCGGGATCTTCCGGTTCTTCATCCGGAGGCTCAATGATCACTTTTGGCGGCACAAAACCGGGCGGCAATTCTGAAGATGCCGCATCAGCGGGCGCATTCTCCGGCGGCACGGCCGGTTTGGGTTTGTCATCAATCGGTTTGAGGTCATATTCATCAGACACGGCAAGAGCTCCGGCATCAAGATAATATCAAGGCAAAAGCATACGCTTAACGCACCGGAAAAGAAAATCAACCCCGAATCGGCCATGCGATCCGGGGTTGATGATAATTCTGAGACGTTAGCGATTGTTACTTGATCAGCGTGAACATTTTGCCGATCAACGGCAGCGGTTTGGCCACGCCATTGGCGGCATTAATAATGCCCATGATCATCAGCACAAACGTGCCTACCATCAGCGCGGCGTATACCAGACACGAAACAATACCCACAAGGATATTGATAAACGGAATAAACATCCCGATAAAACTGAGTATCGTAACCACTACGCCAATACCGGCGCTGAAGAGAAACAGTATCAATCCCTGATTGGTGTGATAGCGGGCAAACGGTGATTTTGGCGCAGCGAGCAACGGCACCAAAAACAGCAGGCCGATATAGGCAAGCAATGCAAAAACTTTGTTCTGCTCAATATCCGCCTTCTCAAAAACAGGCTCATCACCAGGCGCGGCGTATTGCGCTACCGGCGACGCTGATTCTGCGGCCGGAGCCGGCGGCTCCTGCGGCGGCAACGGCGGCGGAGTTGACGGTTCCTGCGGCGATACGGGATCTGTCGGCTGCGTCATAAAATCCTTCCTTTTTTGTTACTTCCCACAACCCATCATCAATCACTCATGTGATTTTGCGGCTTATGAACCGCTCTTGCGCTGCTGGCGCACGATGTCGCAGGCCATCACGATGGCCGCCTTCATGCTGCCGGGATCAGCCTTGTTTTTACCCACAATGTCATACGCCGTGCCATGATCAGGACTCGTGCGGATAATCGGCAACCCCAGCGTCAGGTTGACGCTGCCGCTCATATCAAGAAGCTTAACGGGAATCAGTCCCTGGTCATGATACATTGCCACCACAAGGTCATATTGGCCCTGTGCGGCTTTTACAAAAATGGTATCGCCCGGAAACGGCCCGTGCGCGTCAATACCAGCCGCGCGCGCCATCTGAATCGCAGGCTCAACGATTCGTTTTTCATCATCGCCGATGTGGCCATTTTCCCCGGCGTGCGGATTAATGCCGCACACCGCGATGCGCGGTTTTTCAATGCCATACCATTCGCGCAGCGCGCGGTGCGCAAGATCAATCGGATCAAAAATCGTGCCGATCTTCATCACGTTGCGCAGTTCAAAAAGCGGTTCATGAATTGTCGCCAGCACCACGCGCAATCCCTTGTAGTTTGGGATCAACGCGGAGAGCCCCGCCGATTTGCTGCGAAAACGGCTATCCTGCGGCAGCGCGGCAAACATCATCGCGTAGCGCTTGGCCTTTGTTTTCTCGGCCAGCAGTTCCGTATGCCCCGGCCAGCGGTCATAGCCGGCCAATTTCCACGCTTCTTTTGAGATCGGCGCGGTGACGATCGCATCAACCTTCTTTTTAAGCGCGGCCTGAATGGCATCATTAACAAAAAAGAAACTGGCCTGGCCGCCGGCGCGCGTAGGCTGATGATCCGTCATACCCAGAACGGAAAAATCGTCATAATCAAGCACCACCACGTCCTGCGGATAGCGCCCGACAAAACGTTCATGCTGATCGCGCCACCAGAACGGCTCAATTTCCGCCAGGTCGGCCGAGTATGCCAATGTTTCGTTGAGACCGAAGATGACAAACTTTGCCAGCTTACGAATCTCAGGATCGTGCAGTGCCTTGACGATGACTTCCGCGCCGATGCCGGCCGGATCGCCCATCGTAATGGCAATCGTCGGCCGATCCTCCTGACGCTGGCCTTCCGGCTCATGCGGAAACGGCGGCGGCGGTTCTGGCGGAGGCTCATTGCCCGGCGGATTGATTGGCGGTTCGTGTGAGTCGCTCATGCGAATCCCGCTTCCATCAATTTTTTCAGGGTAATGCCGCCGCTCTGCCCGGCGCCTTTGCCGGTGGTTTGCTCAAGCCAGTGCACAACCGTGCGGGCAAGGATGTCTGTTTCTACGTTCACTTTTGAGCCGGCCGCAAGTGACGAAAGCGTGGTTTTATCAAGTGTCGTCGGAATGATCGCAACCGTAAAGGTGTTGCCTTTTACTTCCGCAAGCGTCAGCGAAACGCCGTCAACCGTCACGGAACCTTTTGGCACAATCGCCGTCATATGCTCCGGCGGAACTTCAACGGTGATGCGAAAATCCTCGGCCGTATTCTGAATTTGCCTTACGATGCCCACCGCATCCACATGACCCTGAACAAAATGCCCGCCCACGTAGGATTGCGGCTGAAGACTTAGCTCAAGATTGACCCGATCAGAAACCTGCATCTCGCCAAGCGTGGATCGGCGCAGCGTTTCGGTTATCACATCAAAATGACCCGTACCGTTGGCAGACTTAACCAGCGTTAAGCACACGCCTGATACGCAAACTGAATCGCCAATGGCGATATTCACCGATGCCAGTTCTGAAAGCGAAATGGATAATCGCTTGCCGGCCGGCGTATCGCTGATGCGATTGATAATTCCCAGTGCCTGAACAATGCCTGTAAACATACCCAGATTGTAGCTGGCAATTCAGGAATGAGAAACGAAAGAACAGGAAATTTGATCAATCTTCGCCGAATGTTTTTTGCTTATCACCCGGCGCGGGCGTTTTTATGCCGCGCTGAGCTGGCTTTCCGTCGGGGAGAGCTCAATTGGGCGATTTGGCATCGACCAATGCTCGCCGCTGACGCGCGCCCATGATCCGCTGTTTACCAGGCGCGTGCGATTGACGCCGGCCGGCGTTTCTTTTTGCCAGCGGCTATCAATGACAAAGTACGCAAACTTATAGTGGCCCGGATTCAGATAGAGCGTGGCCTGCCAGAGATCATCACCGATGCGCTCAAGGCTGTCGGCCGTGGTCTGCCACTGATTAAAATCACCCACCACGTTCACATGCTGGGCATTTTGAATTTTGACAATAAATGTGTACGGAACTTTCATCTCGTTTACCCTCTGCATACTCCTGATGGCACGTTGCCACCGTGGCCCAAACCGCACAAAAACAATCACATATTGGGCCGACAACACATCGTAATGATGCTTGCTGAGCGAATGATGAAGGATGTAACAAGATTTAATAACATATAATTCCTATATGACTAATATACAATAGTCACCAAACTTGAGATAATCAAGTAAAACTTTTGATTTGTTAACCACTTTCGTTACGGTACCCCTTTGCGTTACAATGGTTAACCTTGCTTTTGCGAATTGAGGCATCCTTTGGCGTATAGCGGTCTGCTGATTGTTCTTTCAGGGCCTTCCGGCGTGGGTAAATCCACTATCAGCCGGCGTTTAGCGGCGGAGTTGCCGGCCCAGTACGCAGTCTCGGCCACAACGCGCGCCGGCAAGCCTCAGGATGCTTTTGGCAAGAAATATCAGTTCGTTGAGGAACCGGAGTTTAAGCGACTGCTTGAGGCCGGAGAGTTCCTTGAGTATGCTAATGTATTCGGGAACTGGTACGGGACGCTTAAGTCCCCGGTTCAGCAGAGTTTGGCGGCCGGCAAAAAGGTGCTCCTTGAAATTGATGTTCAGGGCGCCGTGCAGGTTCATCGCATCTTTCCGGAAGCGATGGGCATCTTTATTTTGCCGCCGACCGAAGAGACTTTACTGCAACGATTAAGAGATCGCGGCCGCGATGACGAGGCCACGATTCAGCGGCGCTTTCAGGAAGCCCGCAATGAAATTCAGGCCGCGCGTTCCTGCGGTGCATATAATCTTCTGGTCGTCAATGACGATCTTGACCAGGCGATTGATCGCATCAAAGCGGCTGTTCAACAATTTCAGACCGGCGCCCAGCGCTGATGTCTGAATGTTTTAGAGGCGAGGGTATACATGATTGAAGCTCTGAAGTCGGACGAAATCGTACATAAAATGGGTGGCCGGTTTAAGCTCTGTGCGCTGATTCAGCATCGCTGGGTTGAGCTCATTCAGGGTGCGCGTCCGCTGGTAGAGCGCAATGGCCGCGGCGATCTTGAAGTAATCATTGACGAAATTCTTCAAGGTAAAATCGGTATTGATCGCGAGAAGTCGCCCGATATCACTCCGCCGGACCAGGCGCTGGGCAACGTGTAAAAAACGTCCCGTGATAAGCACGATAAGATCTGAATACCAAAGCGCCCTGGGTTATTGCCGAGGGCGTTTTTGTTGGGATAAGTCTGAATTATGAATGCTGAATGCTGAATGATGAATTAAAAAATTGGGGCAAACCACAGGATCTTTTTTCATCCTTTAACATTCATCATTCAAAATTCAGCCTTTGGCTGAGGGAATCATCATGGCCGAGACCATTCAGGGCAAAAAAATTCTTATCTGCATCACCGGCGGCATTGCGGCGTATAAAGTGTGCGAAGTTGTCAGCAGGCTCAATCAGGCTGGGGCGATCATTAATGTTGCCATGACCGATGAGGCGCAAAAATTTATCGGCCCGACAACTTTTCAGGCGCTCACCGGCCGGCCCGTGGCCACGACGCTCTGGCATCCTTCCGAAGCCAATCCGATTCCGCACATCAACCTCGCCCAGCAGGCGGACATGATTCTCGTTGCCCCGGCCACCGCCAACATCATCGCTAAACTGGCCTGCGGCATTGCCGATGAACTTGTCTCAACGCTCCTGCTTGCGGCCAATCCCAAACGCGTGTACATGGCGCCCAGCATGAACGAACAAATGTGGGATCATCCCGCCACGCAACGCAATCTCAAAACGGTCCGCGATTACGGCGTGACTTATTTTGGCCCGGCCAGCGGATGGCAAGCCTGCGGAACCGTAGGCGTCGGCCGCATGATAGAAGCTGCGGAAATAATTGAGCAAGTCAAAGAAGCACTTCAGAAATAAAAACGCAGCGACACAGAGACGCCGGGACGCGAAAAATATGCGTGAATCAGATCTCCGTGTCCCCGCGTCTGGGCGTCTTCGCGTCTTTTTTTTATATTTTTCTTGGCATTACCTCGCTCTCCTGTTATCAACGCACGCATGAGTACGGACAGCACGCAACTTAAACGGTCAATGGGTCTGATCGGGCTGACGCTTTACGGCATCGGGGACATGCTCGGTTCAGGTATTTATGCGCTGATCGGCAAATATGCCGGGACGATGGGCAATACGATCTGGCTTGCGTTTTTGGGAAGCGCCGTTGCGGCCGGGCTTACCGGCCTGACGTATGCGAGCCTCGGCTCGCGTTATCCGCGCGCGGCCGGCGCGGCGTATGTCACGCATCGCGCGTTTAACATCCCCATGCTCAGTTATGTGCTGGGGCTGGCGATTATGGCTTCCGGCTTAACAAGCATGGCCACGGCCACGCACGGCGTGGCGCGTTATGCGCTGGGGCTTTTTGGCCAGACAGAAGCCAATCCCTGGCGCTATGCGATCATGGCCGGGTTTATTCTGCTGGTCACGCTGATCAACTTCCGCGGCATTAAGGAGAGCACCTGGAGCAATATCATCTGCACGCTCATTGAAGTTGGCGGGCTTGCGGTGATTGTGTTTGTCGGCGTGCGTTACTGGGGCAAGGCCGATTTGCTTGAGACGCCGATGATCATGAAGGACGGCGCGCCCACCGGCGTGCGCGAAGCCATTTCGCCGCTGTTTATCATGTCTGGCGCGGTGCTGACGTTTTATTCGTTTGTCGGTTTTGAGGATATGCTCAACGTCAGTGAGGAAGTCAAAAATCCGCAGAAGGTTTTTCCGCTTGGCGTCATTCTGGCGGTCGCATTCACCACGTTGATTTACATGGCCGTGGCGATCACCGCCGTATCCGTTGTGCCGCATGACCAGCTTGCCAAGAGCAATTCGCCGCTGGTCGATGTGGTGCGCGTGGCCGCGCCGTGGTTTCCGCCGGTGATTTTTACGGCCGTGAGCATCTTTGCCATCGCCAACACCGCGCTGCTCAATTACATCATGGGTTCGCGGCTGGTATACGGCATGGCGCGTCACGGCATGCTGCCGGCCGTTCTGGGTAAAGTTCACAGCAAACGCCAAACGCCGCATGTGGCCATCCTTACGCTGATGGTCATCGTCAGCGTGCTGGTGTTTACCGGCAACATCAAGCAGCTTGCCTCGGCCACGGGCGTTCTGCTGCTGACCGCCTTTGCAGTCGTGAATGTTGCGTGGATTTTCCTTTGCCGCAGGCCCGGCGAACCCAAAGGCGGCTTTGAAGTTCATTGGCTCGTCTCGGCCGCCGGCGCATTGGTCTGCTCAAGCCTGATTGCCATGCAGATTCTTGATGCCTATCACGGCGACAAAGATTCTCTGCGCTCACTGCTGATCGCCGCGGCGTTGGTGGCCATTATCGCCGTGATTTACCTCCTGCACCGGCCAAAGGTTGTTGTTGAGGAAGAGTAAAATAAGACTGAAATTGACACGGCGACACGGTGATGGGGAGACGCGATGACCCCTTGACGCACCATTTCTCCGCGTCTGGGCGTCAGGGCGTCTTCGCGTCCTGTCTTTTTTGGTTTCTACGCTGATTTTCGGTTAATATCATCAGCCTATGGCGAGAGCATCCTCACAAACCGGCGCGTTCGGAACCCTCGTGATTATGGGCGTGGGATTGCTTGGCGCTTCGCTGGGGCTTGCCGTTAAGCAGCGCAGGCTGGCCGCGCGCGTCATCGGCGTGGGCCGGGCCGAATCTCCCTCATTACAGATTGCCCAGGATCGCGGCGCGATTGACGCCGGCGTTACGCATCTTGCGGATGTGGCCGCCGAGGCGGACCTGATCGTCTTATGCACGCCGGTACGGCAGATCGCCGCGGACTGCGCGATTCTGCGCGGCAAGCTCAAAAACAGTGCGGTTGTGACAGATGTCGGCTCAACCAAAGAAGCCATCATGGCGGCCGGCGTTGAGCAGCTTGGCGCGCAATTTATCGGCTCGCATCCGATGGCCGGCAGCGAAAAACGCGGGCCTGACGCCGCGCGCGCGGATCTTTACCAAAACGGGTTATGCATGCTCTGCGGCGATTCGCAATCTCCGCAGGGAAAACAAATTGAGTCTCTTTGGCGCACAATCGGCATGAGAACAAAATGGCTCTCGCCGGCCGATCATGACCGCTGTGTCGCGGCCGTAAGCCATCTTCCGCATGCCGTGGCAACATCGCTTGTCAGCACGCTGACGCACCATCCGGATTTTCTGGATGCTGCGGCCGGCGGCTTTTTTGACACAACACGCGTGGCCTCTGGCGATGTCAATATGTGGGTTGATATCCTGCTGACCAATCGCAACGCGGTCCTTGAGCAGCTTGCCACATTCAGCAACGAAATAGAGACATTTAAGCAGGCTATTTTACGCGGCGATGAATCAGCCATCCGCCGGCATTTGCAGAACGCCAAAAACTTTCGCGATGCGGCGCTGGCCGCACGCACCAAAAATCTTGAGACGCCGGGGACTTAAGATGCACAACTACGAAATGCCGATTCTTGTGATCCTCGGGTTAACGCCCGCGCTGGTCATTTGTGTGGTCGGCGGGATACTGCTGGCGCTTGATATTTTCGCAAAAGACCAGAGAGCCCGCGGATTTCCCCCGATGACTGACGCGCGGAGGCAAAATCCGGTATAAATATGGAACTGAAACCAAAAACATAAAACGCGAAACGCGAAACTGGCGGCAGTTTTGTTTCGCGTTTTGAGTTTCGCGTTTTTGGTTTAATCCTAGAAAAGAGTGTGCTATGGCGGTTTTTCGCGTTGAGGTTCTGGCAATTCAGGCGGCTGATGATCCGGCGGCGTCCGGCGTATTATCCGAAATCCGCCAGCTCGGCTTTAATGAGGTTCAGGAAGTACGCACCGCGCGCATCTTTCTGCTTCAGGGTGATGATTCCCTGCTGACGCAGGATACCGCTCAACGCATCGCCAAAGAATTGCTTATTGACCCGGTTACCGAAACCTTCAGCCTCGGCGCGCAACCTGTTCAGGGCGGAAAACTGCTTGAAGTTCACCTTAAACCCGGCGTCATGGACCCGGTGGCCGCTTCCTGCGAAATGGCCATTACCGATCTGCTTGGCCTTAAACAGGATGAGTCCGGCAAGCCGCCGATTCAGGTACGCACCGGCCGCAAGTATGTTCTGCTGGGCACTATCCCCGACGATATGGTCGCGCTTATCGGCCACCGCCTGCTGGTCAACGACTCAATCGAAAAAGGATATACCGCGCCCTATCTTCCGGCGGAATTTCCCACCGGCAAGCCGTATGAATTTAAGCTCACGCATGTGCCGATCCGCGAATTGAGCGAAGACGAATTGCTTCAGCTTTCGCGACGGGGCCATTTATTCCTTGATCTTAAGGAAATGAAGGCGATACAGGATTATTTCCGCACGCAGGGACGCGACCCGACCGATGCCGAGCTTGAGACGCTTGCGCAGACATGGTCTGAACATTGTGTACACAAAACACTTAAGGCATCCGTTGAGTTCACCTTTATGGATCGCCGCAGCAAACCGCGCGAAGGCGACATGCTGGCCGGCAATAAACCGGTGGTGATCAACAATCTGGTTAAAGAAACTATTTTTAAGAGCACCATGGACCTGATCAACCAGCACGGCGTTGACTGGGCCATCAGCGTGTTTAAGGATAACGCCGGCGTCATCGCTTTTGATGACGAAAATGCCGTATGCATGAAGGTTGAGACGCATAACCGCCCCAGCGCCATTGAGCCTTACGGCGGCGCGGCCACCGGCATCGGCGGCGTGATCCGCGATGTCATCGGCACCGGCCTGGGCGCAAAACCCTTTGCCAATACGGATATTTTCTGCTTTGCCGATCCGCGCACCCCGATTGAATCACTGCCCAAAGGCGTCATTCATCCCCGGCGCACCGCGCAGCGCGTGGTTGCGGGCGTGCGTGATTACGGCAATCGCATGGGCATCCCCACGGTCAACGGCGCGGTCTTTTTTGATCAACGTTACGCAGCCAATCCGCTGGTGTTCTGCGGAACCGTCGGCATCATGCCGCGCAAATTTGCCGACAAAGGCAAGGCGCAGCCCGGCGATCGCATCATTGTGATCGGCGGACGCACCGGCCGCGACGGCATACATGGCGCAACGTTCTCTTCGGATGTCGTCACCAGCACGCACGCCGATGAGTTTTCGCATGCCGTTCAGATCGGCAACGCCATCACCGAAAAGAAGGCGCTTGACGTCATTCTTCAGGCGCGCGACCACGCATCAGGCCCGCTTTATCACGCCATTACCGACTGCGGCGCCGGCGGCCTTTCCTCGGCTGTGGGCGAAATGGGCGAAAAAGTCGGCGTCACCGTTCATCTTGACCGCGTCAAGCTCAAGTACGAAGGCCTCTCCTACGCCGAAATCTGGATCAGCGAAGCGCAGGAGCGCATGGTCCTTGCCGTGCCGGCCGACAAAGTTCAGATCATTATGGATTTGTGCGCTACCGAAAACGTTGACGCCACCGACATCGGCGAATTTGACGGCAGCGGCAAAATGACGCTTTATTATCACGATACGCTTGTGGCGCAGATGGAGATGGCGTTCATTCATGACGGCATTCCGAATCCCACCCGCAGCGCAACGTGGACTCCGCCGGCGCTGGTTGATTCGCCCGTTGAGCCGCCGAAAAATTACGCTCAGGAAGTTCATGAACTTCTGGCCATGCCCACCATCGCCAGTAAACACTGGATCATCCGCCAGTATGATCATGAAGTTCAGGGCGGCACGGTCATTAAGCCGCTCATCGGCCCGCTGCGCAGCGGCCCGGGCGATGCTTCGGTCGTGCGCCCGATCTTAAACAGCAACAAGGGCGTGGCCCTGGCCGTAGGCTGCCAGCCGCGCTTTGGCGATATTGATCCGTACCAGATGGCCCTCAACGGCATTGATGAGGCGCTGCGCAACATCGTCTGCGTCGGCGGCAATCCGGATCGCACTGCGATCCTTGATAATTTCTGCTGGCCCAAATGCACTGATCCGCAGAACCTCGGCGCACTGGTCCGCGCATGCCAGGCCTGCTATGACGGCGCCATCGCGTTCAAAACGCCGTTTGTCTCCGGCAAGGATTCGCTGAGCAACGAATTTATCACCGACAAAGGCGAGCGCATTCAGATTCCCTATACGCTTCTCATCAGCGCCATGAGCGTGATGTCAGATGTGCGCAAGTCGCTGACAATGGATGTCAAAAAGCCGGGCAACCAGCTTTTGGCCATCGGCGTGACGCGCCGCGAACTGGGCGCCAGCTATTTTTACGCCAAACATGACAAGCTTGGCCACGCGGTACCGCAGGTGAATCTTAAAGATGCGCCGGGCGTCATGCGCGCCGTGGCCGGGCTTATTGAGCAGGGCCTGATCCGCAGCGCCCATGATTGCAGCGAAGGCGGCCTGGCCGTAGCGCTGGCCGAAATGCTCTTTGCCGGCGATCTTGGCGCCACGATTGACCTTGCCGGCGTGCCGTGCGCGGAAGACGCCGATGCCGATCACATCCTGATGTTTGCCGAAACGCCCACGCGCTTTATCGTTGAAATTGAGCCGCATAACTTTGACGCCATCGCCAAAGTCTTGCAGAAGGCTGCGATCCGTTTCGGCGTCATCGGCACCGTCACCCAGGAACCGCGCATGAAGGTTCGCAGCATTAAGGCCGGATTCCTGATGGATGAGCCGATTGAGGCGCTCCGCAAGAGCTGGCTGGGCACGCTTGACTGGTAATTCACGCGTGACTGGCCATTCTGAATGTCTTTGAGAATCAGGATTTAAGACAAGCAAGCCCCGGACTTTGTCAGCAATGCAGTCCGGGGCTGACTACGTGTATTAACCCATTTTGCCACACGACAAGCCATTGTGATAATTCAGGATGGCCTGCTCGGTTATTCATCGCAAGGTTACGTCAATAAAACGATACATAATAAAATACGTAATTTATTACCAATAAATAAGTTGTGTTATTTTCTGGCAATCCCCATAACCCGATAACTCAGGCAAAGTCTTTTCTTTTTTTGTTTACTCTTCAAAACGGGATCATATAGGATAGCAGGTCGTGGGAGCAGGTCTTGGCTATTCTTAATTATTGTGGGAGATTGAACGTGGGGAAATCTTTTGACGAATGGTTGTCGGAAGGCGACGCGCTTTACACGCAGGCGCTTGAGGAATATCGCGATCTTGAAAAACAGCTTGCGGATCTTCAGGAAAAACTGGCGGCCAAGCGAAGTGACGTCAACAAAATCGCCAAAGTAATCAATAAACCGGCGGTTGAGCCGATCCCGGCCTCAATCAGCGCGCCACCGCCATCATCCTCAAACGTGACCACCTATCACATCAACAATGGCGCGCAGGAAGTCATCGCGGATGTCATTGATCCGGAGCAACCAGCCGTCCCCAGCAGCCGCGAAAGCATCGCGCGCGCACTGGCCGGTAAACCGCTGCGAAGATAATAGCGATCAAAATAATGCCCCGGATATGCGCCGGGGCATTATTTGGTTTGTGCCCCATCCCGCAAAGGGAATGGGGCTTGTTTATCCCGAGCTCCGGTGTTTACGCTTTGGCTTCCGGCAGCCACACGCCGCGCTCACGCAGACGTGTGCGCAAGGTGCTGACGTTGACGGCGCGAACATCGCCGGCGGTTTCTGTTTTGCCGGCTTTGGCGGATGCGGCGGCAATGGCCGCGGCAAGGCCGGCGGCTTCGCCCATCGCCAGGCAGCAAGGCATCACGCGCACGGAACTTTGCGCGTATTGATCCGTTGACACGCTGCGCCCGGCAACCAGAACATTTTTAAGTCCCTGCGGAAGCATGATGCGATACGGCACGCCATGCGATTCGCCCTTGCCATAACGAAGCGTTTTTGATTCCCATTCTTTATTAGCGGCAACGCTATTAAATGCTTCCTTCGCTTTGGCGTGAATATCAATAAAGTAATTGTTGCGACAGATTTCGTCCTCAAAGCTGCGGCGGCTCATATAGTCATCAAGCGTAAGCGTATAGTCACCCACGATGCGCCGGCTTTCGCGAATGCCCATCACCGATCCGGTGGCAACCAGATGGGCATTGGCAAAGGCGGCGGGCATTTCGGCGGCAAGCGCCTTCTGAAAAGCAGCCACCATCCTGCGACCTTTTATGAGCGCCTTTGAGATGTTAAACGGGTCCGTGCTGTTGACCGCAAAAAGATGGCCGGCATTAAAACCGACCGTACCCGGGCCGACAATATTGCTACAGCAATGCAGATCCGGAATTTCAGGATATTTACCTGACGACACGATCGTGTACATGGGCGAATTGGGATTGCCGGCATGCAGATTTTGTCCGAAACGATAACCGTATTCGTCCACATTGCTGAGAATAAAGCAATGCGTGGCCGGCATAATGGACTCATTGCCGGTGTCATCGCCGATATGAAATTTAGCGCCGGCCCATGCGGCAAGGTCGGCATCGCCTGTGCAGTCAATAAAGACTTTGGCCCGTACCGCACTGAGGCCTGATTTATTCGTCAGCAACAGCGTATGAACAACACCGTTTTCGTCAGCCTCAACGGAAGAGAGCACGGTCTGAAACAAAACCGATACGCCAAATTCCGTCACGAGATCATCGTAGACGCGCTTGAGTTTTTCGGCATCAATCGGAACCCAGTTGGTATCCGTCGGCTTAACGTGCGGCATATCTTTTTTGGCGGCCGTAAAAACTTTCTCAGCGAGCCCTTGATAAACAAGACGCTCCTGATCGCTAAATGGCGTCCATGCGGGAACAAGCGCGATAGTGCCCATGCCGCCGAGACAGGCGCTGGCTTCTATCAAAAGAGTTTTGGCGCCTTCGCGAGATGCTGCGGCCGCAGCCGAGCAACCGGCAGGCCCGCCGCCCACGACTATGACATCCCAGGAATCATCAAGCGGAACAGGCTTAACCGGAAACTGATAGGTTTTGCTCATAAAGCATCCTTATAACTGAATCACAAATGGGCCAATATCAACATCACACATAGAGGATGAGCAGGCAAAGCATAATTGCGTAAAAATTTTGTGGATTTGCGACAATCAAGGTATAGTGACGGTATGAGCCAGGGAGATACAGAACCACGTAAAGTGGCCATAATCCTTAATCGGGACAAGGCTTATGCACAAAACATCCGCAGAGGAATCGTGCAATTTTCGCAAACATCAACTCACTGGTTTTTTCATACGTCGCCTCAGCTTTCGGCCGGGGATCTGGCGCGATTCAGGAACTGGCGGCCTGACGGAATCATTGCCGAAGCCTTGAACTCGGAAACGGCCAGGGCGATTGAAGAAATGCACGCGGCAACCATTGACGTATCCTCCGCGCCGATGATCAACACGCCGTGGTATGTGGGCGTTGACCATGTGCAGGTTGGCGAGATGGCGGCGAGCCATTTTCTTGATCGGGGTTTGCGGCACTTTGCGTATTTTGGCAATCGCTCAACGCTCAGTTCGCTACAGTATGCGGGATTCAGCCGCGGATTACGGAATGCGGGCCATTCGTGTACAACGTTGATGAGCGAAGATCTTCCGCAGGTGGCCGACGAATGGGAACCGGCCGACCGCGCGCTTTTGGCGTGGCTATCGGCATTGCCCCGGCCGACGGGACTGCTGCTTTATGATGATAATGCGGCGATGTGGCTGCTTCAGCCCTGTCATGAGGCCGGTTTGCGCGTGCCGGAAGATATCGCGATTCTTGGCGTAAACGACGATGAGAACAACTGCCTCTTTGCCGTGCCGCCGGTATCAAGCATAGCGGTACCAGGCGTGCGCGTGGGGTATGAGGCGGCACGCATACTGCATATGCTGATAAATCAGCAGGAGTCCGCGCCGCGGCCGCAGAAGTTATTTCTCCCGCCGACGGAAGTGACCCTGCGGCAATCAACAGATTTGCTGGCCATTGAGGATCATACCGTTGCCGAGGCGATACGCTGGGTGCGCGCACATGCGGACAAACAGGTGAACGTTGCGCGAATGGTGCGCGAGCTGAATATCTCCCGGCGGTTACTTGAACGGCGATTTAAAAAGAACCTCAACCGCACACTGGCGCAGGAAATCCGCATGGCGCATGCGGAACGCGCACGGCAGTTGCTCGCGGGAACGTTACTTTCGCTGCGAAATGTTGCGGCGCAATCCGGCCATCGCGACGTTCAGCACCTGAGTCATAACTTCCGGCAGCATATCGGTATGACGCCGGCCGCATATCGCAGGAATACTCGACAATAAGATCAAGAGCATTGCCGTATCCGACATTATCAGGGTAATCTCTCCCGGATGTGCTTGGCTCAAGGATCATCCGCGGCTAAACTTTCCGATTACTGATTTATTCAAGGAGTGAATATGGCCCGTATTTCAATTGCCCAGCTTCGTGACGGTGATACCGTGGATCAGCCGTTTATGTTTGCCAACAAGCAACTCGGCACCACCACCAGCAACAAGCTGTACATCAAGGCGGACTGCACGGACGCCACGGGCCTGATTCACGTGCGCCAGTGGAATGCAAATCGCGAAGGGTATGAGTCGCTGCGTTGCCCGGGTTATGTCAACGTCCGCGGCAGAATTGAGATGTATCAGGGACATCTGCAAATGGTGGCGGATGCCATTACGCCGATTACCGACCTGTCAAAAGTTGATCTTTCCGAACTGCTCAAGCACACCAAGAAAAATGTGCCGGATATGCTTGCGCGCGTCAAAGAAATCGTCGGCGGGATACAGGATAAACAGCTTAAGGCGCTTGTTGGGGCGTATCTGAATGATGCGGAACTGATGAAAAAATTCTGCATCGCGCCGGCGGCCGTGGGAATGCATCATGCGTGGATCGGCGGCCTGCTTGAACATACGCTGTCGGTTCTTGAACTGGCCAATGTGATCTGCCCGCGCTATCCGGATATTGATTCGGATCTGGTTTTTGCGGGATTGTTTTTGCATGACCTGGGAAAAACGGCGGAATTGTCATACGCGTGCGGTTTTGATTACACCGATGCGGGCCGGCTTGTGGGCCACATCGTCACCGGCGCAATCTGGCTTGATGCCAAAGCAAAAGAAGTGGCGGCCACGCTCGGCGAGCCGTTGCGCCAGGATCTGGTGATGGTGCTACAGCATATTATTCTTTCGCATCATGGCGAACCGGAATTTGGCGCGGCCGTCATGCCCAAAACGCCGGAAGCGGTGCTAGTAAACCTGATTGATAATCTTGACGCCAAAACACAAATGGCCATTGATGCGGTCGCGGCGCCGTCAGAAGACCAGAACTGGACGGAATTTCATCGCGCGTTTAACAGCAAGCTCTTCCGGCCGACGATCACGATTCGGGAGTAAAAATCGTGCGGCGTGATTCGTGTGTCGTGCTTCGTGGTGTGCGCTTTGTTGATTGCAGAACAGCGCTCATGATAAACAGCCATCATAGCAGCATTAAAAATGACCATGCGTAAAGTATTTCTTATTTTCAGTATGGTATTTCTTGCTGCGGCGTGTTCGCGGCAACAGGATACTGCGCCGGCGACGCAACAATCGGCGGAGACGCAAACGCAGGTTGTCGGTGCGCGGATAGTATCGGCTTCGCCGGCGGCCACTCTGCAATTGATTGAGATGGGCGCAGCCGATCATCTGGTTGGCGTATCAACGTATGACAAACTGTATCTG
Source organism: uncultured Phycisphaeraceae bacterium (assembly GCA_964610975.1). Lineage (GTDB taxonomy): Bacteria > Planctomycetota > Phycisphaerae > WQYP01 > WQYP01 > CAZSYN01. The sequence continues at coordinate 250,165 of CAZSYN010000005.1, read as the reverse complement.
CCGGAAGATAAACAGGATCTGCCTGTCATTGGCGATTACCTGAATTTTGATTACGAAAAAATGCTGCTGCTCAAGCCGACGCATGTGGTTGTTCAAATGGCCGATGACCGGCTTGCGCCGCGCCTGCGCGAGATTACCGCGAAGCATCATATTGAGCTTGTTTCGTTTACGCTCAATACGCTTGAGGATTTATTTACCACGGCCGAGAAACTCGGGAAAATTGCGGATGTGTCATCGCGCACGCAGATGATGATTGCCGCGGCGCGCGGCGAGCTTGCGGCCGTGGCACAAAAAACCACCACGCTCACGAAGCCCAAAACGCTTTATATCATGAGTAAAAACCCGATGTTTGTCGTAGGCAAAAACGGGCTCTGGGACCAAATGCTGACGATTGCCGGCGCGGATAACGTGGGCCGGCAGGCGAAGGGAGATTATTTTCCGGAACTGTCAACGGAAGCGCTCATCAGCCTTGCGCCGGAGGTGTTGCTTATTTCCGCGCCGGATGAACCGGAGATGCGCGCGGATGATCCGCGGATCAGGCAATGGTCATCGTTGCCGATACCGGCCGCGCGAAACAAACGCATTGTGCTGGTGACCGATGGCAGCATCATGAAGGGATCGCTGGCTGTGGGCGATAACGTGCTGAAATTGGCGCGCATGATTCATCCGGAGCTCAAAGACTGGTCACCGGAAGACGAACCGGCGCCGGCCAGTGCGCCATCAACCCAAACAGGTGCGCCATGACACTGCGGCGCTTTGCGATATTCTTTGCGGCCGGGCTGCTTTTGGCGTCGGCGGTATTTGCGCTGTGCGTGATGGTCGGGCCTGATCCGCAATCACCGGGAAAAACAATTTTGGCGTGGCCTGAATCGGCCGTTTTTTCATATCGCATGACGCGCGTGATCAGTGCGGCGGTTGTCGGCGCGGCGCTGGCCGCGGCCGGAGTGATTTTTCAGGCGCTGCTTAAAAATCCGCTGGCCGATCCGTATGTGCTGGGCGTATCAAGCGGATCATCCATGATGACCCTGCTTTGGGCGATTATCGCGGCACCGCTGCTGACGGCGATTACCGCCGGGCGCGCGCCGGAGTGGCTGCGTTACCTGGTTGAGGGTGGCGAGGTTTTCCCGGCCGTCATCGGCGCACTCGGCACGTGCATTCTGGTTTTCTGGGTGGCGTATGTCACATCAGGCCGCACACTTGAGCCGCTGACGCTGCTGCTGGTGGGCGTAATCATATCATCATTTAACGGCGCACTGATTTTGCTGCTGAATTCGCTTGCGCCGCACGGTGTGCGCGCGGACATTTATACGTACCTGATCGGCCACATCTCGGACGGCACCAGCATGACCACCTTGCTGACGGCAAGCTGTGTTTTTGTGGCGTCATGGCTTATCGCAATGAGCATCTCCGGCGCGATGAATGTCGCAACGCTTTCTGATGCGGAGGCGTCGTCTCTGGGCGTGCGCATCCGCGGACTGCGCACGATTTGTTTTGTGATCGCCAGCATCATGACGGCCGCGGCCATTGCGCTGGCGCGCAGCATTGCGTTTGTCGGGCTGATTTGCCCGCATATCTGCCGGGCGCTTTTTGGCCCGGATCATCGGCAATTGATCATTACGGCGCCGTTCTGCGGCGCAATCTTTTTAATGCTGGCCGACATGGTTGTTCAAATTCTTAAGCCGGTGTTTCCGCAGTATCTGCCGGTTGGCGTGATTACCGCTCTTGCGGGCGGGCCGTTTTTTCTCATACTGCTGATACGCAGCAAAAATCGTTCTGAATTGAGTTGATCGTATGAATGCCCTGCCCGATACAAATAAGCCTGTTATTCCGCCGGCCCTGAATACTTCGCGGCCAAGCACGCTAAAGGCACAGAATGTCAGTTTTTCTTATGGCGATAAAAAACTGGCCGTTGATGATGCGTCCTTTACGCTACCGGTGGGCAAACTGACGGCGATAGTAGGCCCTAACGGCTGCGGCAAAACAACTTTACTGCATCTGCTGATGGGCCAGCTTGCGCCGGCAAGCGGAAGCGTCACGGTGATTCAGCCAGGTACGCTTGAGCAACTTCCGCTTACGCCGGTTTCCGTTGCCGCGCCGAGGCCGATCAACAGCATTCCGCCGGCAAGCCGCGCGCGATTGCTGGCGCTTGTGCCGCAGAACCCCACATTCAGTTTTCGCTATACCGTGCGCCAGGTGGTGCTCATGGGCCGGTGGCATCTGCATGCGCAGCCCAATAAACGTTTGAGCATTGCCAACATGATGGGTTTTGAGACGCAGGAAGATCACAACGTGGCCAACGAGGCCATGTGGATGAGCGACATACATCATTTGGCGGATCGGCCGATTGATCAGCTTTCCGGCGGCGAACGCCAGCGTGTTGTCATCGCACGCGCACTGGCGCAGCAAACGCCGATCATACTTCTTGACGAGCCTGTGACCGGCCTTGATCTGGCGCACGAACTTGATCTTCTGCATACGCTTAAGGAACTGAGCAAGCAGCAACAGCGCACCATCTGCATGATCACGCATGACCTGAATATGGCGCTTGAGCAGGCCGATTATGCGTTGATCATGAACGGCGGAAAAATTGCGGCAGAGGGAAAACCACGACGCATCCTGACGCCGGAAAATCTTGAACCGATTTATGGCGTCAACGTGACAAATCACATGGGCCGGCTGGTTTTTACACGAAAAGAGAACAAGGTGTGATCACCCGCCATTAACTTTCCGGACGCGCAAACGTCGGTGCCTCAACATCACTCTTTTTGCCCGTGATTGCTGCGACGATTTTTTCCGTATGAATGTGACAATTCTCAAGGAATATCCGGTAACGATCCTGCGTACCGCCGGTGGCCGTGCCCGCGAGAAATACGCCGGGGACGTTTGTTTCCTGGGTGTCCTTATCAATTGAGGGTTTTTGCTCCGGGCCGATCAGCGACACGCCCACCATTTTGGCAAGGCTCATATCCGCCAGATAGCCGACCATCAGCAGAACAAAATCAGCCGGAACTTCAAACACGCGCCCGTCCGGCGTGTGTTTGAGCATCACATGCGTTTCTGTAATTTTCTCGACAATCGTATTGAGATACCCGGCGATTTTGCCGGTACTGACGAGATTTTCCATTTCCGGCAGCAGCCAATATTTAATGTCGCGCGCGTCAAAATGATCGCCGCGATAACTCATGCGCACATTGGCGCCGGCGCGATGGCAACGCAGCGCAGCCTCAACGGCCGAATTTCGGCCGCCAACGATCACAAGATTCTGCCGAAAGTACGTATGCGGATCGCGGAAATAATGCGACACATGCGGGAGATCTTCGCCCTCAACGCCGAGTTTGCGCGGCAGTTCCGTACCGCCGGTACAGAGCGCAAGTTTTTTGGCGCGATAAAAAAACTCACGCGTACCGCGCATGGCACGCAGAAGAAAATAGTCGGGCTCGCCGCCGGAGGCAGTTTTTTTTTCAATATCCGTGACGCGCTGATAACAATGAATCTCAAGATTAAATTGCCGCACAACCGAGCGCAGATACGCCAGATATTCCTCGCGGGTAGCTTTTTCCTGATCGGGCGTGACCAGCGGCACGCCGGCGATGCTGATGCGATCCGGCGAACTGAACCACCGCGTTCCCGGCGCCCACCATGTCATCGTCGCGCCGATTTGCCCAGCCTCAACATGCGCCACGCTCAGGCCGGCTTTTTTGCACGCCACGTGCAGCTCAATACCGATCGGCCCGGCGCCCACAATCGCGATGTCATGCAGCGGAATATTCATGCCCGTATTGTATCATGCCAAAAAGCGCCATGTTTTATAAAATTCCGGAATCTCAAAAAACGCAATGTTCGGTGTTTCGCATACGCTGTTTCGCGTTTTTGGTTTTAATTCTGTTATAATTGCGGAATGCCACAAAACGCAGCACAATCTCCGCTGAAGGAACCGCCGGCGTATCTCTTTGCGCTTGGCCGGGAGAATGCGCCAAAATCGCTGACCGTTAACGGCCGCACGTATTCGTTTTATCAGCTTTTTAAGCATGATTTTTTTGCGCTCACCGCGATGTATCGTGACGACACTCCGCCGGCCGAAGGGCAATCCGCTCCTGAGCAACCGGTTTATGCCGTGCTGAAAATTCAGCGCACGCATCATCTTTTTGGTTTTCCGATGCGGTGGCTCGGGCGGCTTGTGGCCAATCACGAAATTGCGATTCTTGAAAAACTTCAGGGTGTGCGCGGCGTTCCGGCGTTTCTTGGCCGTTATGGCCGAACCGGTTTTCTGCACGCGTTTATCCCGGGCGAACCGCTGACGCCCCAGCATCCTTTTACGCCGCAGTTTTTTGATGAACTTCATCAGCTCTTTGCGGATATACACGCGCAGCACATTGCGTATGTTGACTCAAACAAACGCGAAAACATTCTCTTTGGCGATGATGGCAAGCCCTGGCTGATTGATTTTCAGATTTCGCTCATGAGCCGCAGCCTGCTGACGCGCTGGCTCGTGCGCCGTTTTCAGGCCGAGGATTGGTATCATTTCTACAAACACAAAACGCGCCTGATGCCGCAACATTGTTCGCCGGAAGAAATGGCGCGCGCTCAGCGCCGCAGCCTGCTGATTCGCATACATCGTTTTTTTGCACAGCCGATTATCCGCGTGCGCAGGAAATTTTTGTCGCGATATAAACTGGAAAAAGTAAAATAATCTCGACCGGGAGGCCACATGCAGCGCGTCGGTTTTATGATTAAAGTTCGTGCCGATAAACTTGATGAGTATCGTAAATTGCATAATCCGATATGGCCTGAGCTGGCCGCGGAATTGCGCGCCGCGGGTATGCGTAATTATTCAATATGGCAACGTCCTGACGGCCTTGAGTTTGGTTATCTTGAATGTGACGACTGGGAGGCAACGTGCCGGTATCTCGCCACGGCGCCGGCCCATACGCGCTGGCAGGAACTTATGAAAAATTACCTTGAGACGCCTACTGATTCCTCCGCCGGCGGGCAGCCTGTCGTCATGCTTGATCATATTTTTCAGCTTGCGGACAGCGCGGTATAGTAATAATCATGAAGTCACAGGAACTGACAGCTTATCTTCGCAAACAGATCCCGCTGGCCGCGGCCATGCAGGTCAGCGCGGCCGATTACGACGGGGCAACACTGCATCTGGCTGCGCCGCTTTCGCCGAATATCAATCATCACGAAACGGCATTCGGCGGCAGCATAGCCACGCTGGCGATTCTTGGCGGGTGGTCGCTTCTGCATCTGGCGCTGACGGAATCCGAAGTTGCCGCGCGCCTGATGATTCAGAAAATCACGCTTGAGTACCTGCGGCCGATTGATGGGGATTTTGAGGCCATCGCCACCAAAACTACGGATGTGAATGATTTTGTCGCCGCAGTTCAGCGCCGGCGCAAAGGGCGTTGCTCACTCATCGTTGAGGTGCACAGCAAAGGCCGCTGCTGCGCCAAACTTGAGGGGCATTACGTCGCGCTGGCCGAGTAATGTGCGTAACTTTCGGCGCTTTCGGCCAATCATCCGCCAATCTGAATGTTGATGCTGGCCGTAGCAATTTTGTTGCTGGCCTGATCCGTCACGACCATCTTGAGCGTATAGCGCCCGGCCGGCAATGATTCCGGAAACGTCACGCGTTTTACAGAATAAAAATCCTGTCGCGCATTGCGGCATACGTCCACATATTGCTCCGGATTTGAACGCCACACCAGCATGCCGTCACTGGTCAGCAGCGTATCCTGCTGAGTCAGCCGCGTGGTAAACCCTTTGTCATCCTTTGTGCTGACAAAATTGCGAAGTTCGCAATACAGCAACGCGGCCGTGCGCTTGCCGGCTGGCAATTTGTCATTGATTTGCAGATATACGCCGTAACTGTCAACACGGGAAGCCAGCGCCAGCACCGGAATTTTCAGATCACCCTCGGCCGCATACGCTTTGGCAAGCTCAATAATCGGCGCGGCGCGTGTGGCCATGTTATCCGTGGGCTGACTGTTAATCGCTCGCAATGCGTTTGTCAGATCCGCCACAATCCGCTCATCCTGCGTCATGGGCGTACCGGGAATCGGCGCAAGCGGCACCGGAGAAAGAGAATCCTCAAGCAGACGAATCGCCATAGCCAGCGAAAGATTCTGCGACTGCTCGGCCGCGCGTTGACGCAACAACGGCAGAATTTCCTGAATGCTCGCCGGACGAGTGGCCGCTACTTCCGCCGGGCGCGTGCTTGCCTGCGACGGCATTGTCGCCGGCTGCGTGGCTGCCTCAACATGCGCCGGCCGCGTGGCCGGTTGCGTATCCGGCACGATTGGCGCGGCTTTGGGCATTGTGCCGGCAACACGATCATCAAGCCCCGCCTGAACACGAGCGGTATACGCGGCAATTTTTTCCTGCAAAGGAGAAGGCGCCGTTGTCGCGGTAACCGATTGTTCTTTTTTCGTCTCGCCAATATGGAAATAAGAGCAACCGCAGAGAGTTAATGAGAGGATTGCCAGACCGATGGTTTCTGTTTTTTTCATAAGGTCCTCCTTAACCGCGCATTGCCCTAGCGTACATTATTCCTTATGCCTTGCAGATTCTGACAATAAATTTTTCAATATTGCTGCGTGGTTCGCCCAGGCCGCTCTTATTGGCAAGGTCAACATCCAGAAGTTGCCGACTCCAATACGCGGCGCCCGGGCCGGCGCCCCATGCGCGCGCCATCGCCAGGACTTTATCCGCGCGATCTTGCGGCCAAAGCTTCAGATCCCGCGAAATTTGCCCATCAGGCACCCGGCGATCCATCAAGTCCCGCGCCTTCATCACCGAATGCAGCCAGGAAAAAATCGCGCCTGTTGCCGTAAATTCAATTTTCGGATCAAGCGACCACAACTCGGCCACTTTTTTAAGCGCCGTTGCCGCATCGCGCGTGGAGAGCGCGTTGATCAGATCCCAGATTTGCTGTTCATGCTGAAAACCGACCAGCGCATCGACGGCCGAGACCTTGATGGCCGGCGCCTGCGGCTCATAGAGATCAAGCTTGGCCAGTTCATTATCAAGGCGCTGTAGATCCGGGCCGATCAGATCCGCCAATCGCTGCGCGGCCTGCGGCTCAATGTTTTTGTTATATGCTTCGCGCACGCGGCGCGTGAGCCACTGCGGCACCTGATAATCGCGAAGAGGCTCACACCAGAGCACCGCGCCGAGTTTATCAAGCTGTTTATGAATGCGCGTTGTTTTGAGCCAGCTTTCGCACACCAACACCAGCGTGGCAAAATCACTGGGCGATTCAAGATAATTCTCAAGCATCTCGCGATTGCTCAGCGTTCCTTTGCCTTTGCCGGCGTCATCGCCGCCGCCGCCTTTGAGAAGTTTGTCGGCCGGGTCAACAATCACCAGTTTGCGGCTGGCAAACATGCTTGGCGTGCGAACTTCATCAAGAACCGTCGCCATATCTGATGATTCGTCAAAGCGCACCTGCGCCATGCCGGGATCTTCGTCACCCAGCACATCCTGACGAATCCGCAGCAAATGCTGCTGACGTAAAAATAATTCTTCCCCGGCAATCACCATGACGGGAGAAATTGTAGAAGACGCGGTTGGCATAGGCATATTGTAATAAGGGACCTATTTACGTAACAGTCACAAGGGGTTAAGCCGATGAGTAAGCGATCAATTCTCGCCTTGCTAAACTTGCTTAACCTGTTTAACTCTTTTCTTTATTCCTTCACTCCCAGGTACGCGGCCTTTTCGTCGGCCACGCGTTCGGCATACAGGTTGCCGCCCAGGTCGCCAAAAATAAATTTGCGCTGCTCATCAAAGTAAAAAATCATCTCGCGCCGGCCAAAGTGCAGAACTTCAACAGCGTAGCCGATGATTTTGCGATCACCAGACACCAGTACCTGCTGGCCAAGCGTGCGCATCGCATAACCCAGGCGCGTCTGCAAATCCGCCTCGCTGAGCATCGCAAAGCCGTATACGATATCCCGCTGCTGCGGCAGCGCCGCGGCCACAAGCGGCAACGCAAACGTCGGCAACACCTCAAGCGCCGTTGGTGACGCCAATTGCGTCTGCTGGCCCGTGGCAATTTCTGTCACCACCGTTCTGACCGTAAGCCCCTTGCGTTCCGTCTCAACTTTGCGCCCGTCGGCCGTGCGATCAAAAGTCTCAAGCCGAAACGGCAGAATCGTTTTCCCATCACTGACCGTAAAATTGATCAGCGCCTGCTGTGGATTCTGCACGATTCCGTTTTCTACCGGACGCGTCAAAATCTCCATCACCCACATTTTGCCGTAACGCTGAACGCGGGTGCGCTCAATACCCACCAGTCTGTTGCAGTCCTGATCGGTACAGAGCCGCGTCCACAATTCGTATGGCGCCAGCGTGCCCTCAGGCCGCTCATAAAGAGGAACTTTTTCCCACTCAAAAGCATACGCGGCGCGATCCGTCGGCGGCGGGTTCAACGGCGCCGACACGCCAGCCTCTACGCTCAGCGCGGTAATCCCCATCGCGCCCAGCGGCAAATTCATCATGATATATTTGTCGCCCCGGCGAATGCGCACATTGACATGCAGATCAGAATTAGGGTCGGCCTGCGCCGTGGCGATTCCGCTGGCCACCGCCGTTCGCAGCGCAGCATCCGTCTCAATGGGCTTGCCGTCATAATCACAAATGATGTCGCCGGGCAAAATTCCGTAACGCCCCGCCATGCTCAGCGGGCCGATCTCGGCCACCAGCACGCCATCACGCGGCGGATTTTTCATCACCCGCATCACGGCCGAGTATTGGTCCTCAAGCTCAGCTAAAGTTTTAGCGCGCGGTTGCGTCGTCTGTGCAAATGACAGCGACGCGAGCAATCCCACGGCAACTATCACATTTTTGATCACGTATTTCATAGACCTGCCATTATAAGTAACGTAATCAGAATGACGAATGGCCGAAGCCGCGAAAGTCTTGATATGTAAGCCAGACACGCCAAATATTCGTATTAACGATAAAACAAGCCAACTTCCTGCTGCCATTGAAAGATCCGCTCACATCTGTTACATTGCTCAATTCGCCCCCGGCTTTGCGCCGTGGTATGGGCGTTTATCGCCAAAAAGGGCGGCAGGAGCAAGACCGCGGCATGCGGTTCCTGGCAGGCAGGCAAATTACATGAGGTTTGCACAGTGGTAAAGATCCGTTTAAAGCGTTTTGGTCGCAAGAATCACGCCTTTTGGCGTATCAATGCGATTGATCACCGTACCGCCCGCGATGGCGCCGTGATTGAAGAGCTTGGCTATTACGATCCGACCAATAAGGATTTGGCCAAGCAGGTTATTGTTGACAAGGCCCGCGTTGAGTTCTGGATCAAGAACGGCGCGCAGCCCAGCGATACCGTCAAGAAACTTCTTGAGCGCGCAGTTGACTCGGCCACCATCGTTCAGGCGGAAGTCAAGAAAGTCGCTGCGGAAGCGGTTCCTGGCGTCGGCGCTTAAGTCATTCAATCTTTAAGGTGCGCCACCAGTTGGCGTTTTGCCTGCGATGCGCATTGACGTCCTGACGCTCTTTCCGGATATGTTTACTGGCGTTCTGGCCAGCAGCATCCTGAAGCGCGCAGCGGATAAAAAGCTGGTCAGCTACCACCTGCATCAGCTCCGCGATTATACAAAGGACGTCCACAGAAAAGTGGATGATACGCCCTACGGCGGCGGACCGGGCCTGGTGCTCATGTGTCAGCCGGTAATAGATGCCGTGGCGGCGATTGAAAGTCAGAACGATGCCCCCGCTCACCGCGTGATGCTTTGCCCCACAGGACAAAAACTTACGCAGGAACTCGCGGCGGATCTGGCTTCCCGGCCCAGGTTACTCCTGATCGCCGGCCATTACGAAGGTTTTGATGCCCGCATCAGCCAGATCCTTCAGCCGCAAAAAATCAGCATCGGAGATTACGTACTCTCCGGCGGAGAATTGCCCGCCATGGTGCTGATTGATACGCTTGTCCGCCTGATCCCCGGCGTTCTTGGCGATGATCTCTCCCATCATGGCGAGAGTTTTTCTTCCCAGGATTCCGTCATTGACGGCGGCCTTGAATATCCGCAATACACCCGGCCCAGGGAATATCAGGGACTGCAAGTGCCTGACGTTCTGTTGTCCGGAAATCACGCACTTATTGAGGCGTGGAGAAAAGAACAATCTCAGAAAATCACGGTCGAAAACCGGCCTGATCTTCTGAAAAATAAAGATCTGTAATAGCCCTGCGATCCGGTATTAAACGGCGGTCGATTGAATTGAGGTTACGTCGCCTCATCTCCCGCTGATCGGAAAAACAGGGCAAATTCGGGAACATTGTTCCCAGGAGACGCATGTTATGAAGAATGCACTGATCGCTTACGTTGAGAGCAAGCACCTCAAAGCCACGCCGCCGCAGTTTGAGATCGGCGATATTGTGGATGTTCACCAGAAAATCGTTGAAGGTGACAAGGAACGCGTACAGGTTTTCTCCGGCACCGTGATCATGCGTAAAGGTGACAGCATCAACGAAACCTTTACCGTTCGCCGCATCGTCAACAACGAAGGTGTTGAGCGTATTTTCCCGGTTCATTCGCCGAAGATTGAGAAGCTTGAGGTCAAGCGCCGCAGCCGTGTTCGCCGCGCCAAGCTTTATTATCTGCGTGAACGTACCGGCAAGGCCACCCGCCTGAAGGAAGGCGATCCGATCGTTGTCAGCGATACCCCGGTTGCCGCTCCGGCAGCTCCGGCCGCTCAAGCTCCGGCCGCGACGGAAGCCCCGAAGGCCTAAACGAAGTTCGCATTGCGAATTTCGCACTCAAAACAAAAAAAGCCCGGCGAGATTGATTTCTCGCCGGGCTTTTTGATTGGTCTGAATGTTCAATCATGCATGAACGATTCGCTATGATCATAAGCAATCGCCAACGAAGATGAGTTTGTGCCCCATCCTATAAAAGGATGGGGCTTGCTTATGATTTAACAGGCACCGGGTCACAAACTACATGATCTCCAGAAGCAGCGTTCTGCTGCGGCTGCTTCCGGCCGAGCCGTTGCGTTTGTTATCGCCGGGCAGGCCGAGCGTCATTAATTGGCCGCCGGTAAAGTGGCCCAGATCCGCGCCAAATTCATCTTCAACGCGATACGTGGCGTCCGCCTTCAGACCCTTGAGCGGATACGGCGGCAGGAAGCGGCCCATAAAGTCATTAATCACCACTAGCGAATAGACCGCGCGCTTTTTATCTTCCGAAACGATTTCCCATACGGACACTTTTCCGTCCTGAACCGTGGCCAGGCGATAAAGTTCGCCGTTCTGAACCACCGGGCGAATCTTTTTATAAAACGCGATCTTGCGTTTATAGGCCTCAAATTCCTCGGCCGAAAGCTTGTCAATATTTGAGCCAATGCCCAGCGTGCCGCGCATGGCCACATCAAAACGCAGATCCGTCGTCGCATGGCGGCCGGTCTGGTGATTATGTTCGTGAGTGACCCAGCTCTCCATCGCGCGCAACGGATAAACAAGACTGAATCCATCTTCAATAAATGTGCGGTCATAGGCGTCGGTATTGTCGCTGGTCCACGCCTGGTCGCAGCGCTGTAAAATGCCCAGATCAATGCGCCCGCCGCCGCCGGAGCATGATTGAATATCAAGTGTCGGGTGCGCTTTGCGCAGGCGATCCATCACGGAGTAAACGCCCTCAACATGTTTGCGCCAGATCTGTTTGCCAGCCGGGCTGCCCGGCTCGCTGGCGTAGCGGTTCATATCCCACTTGAAGAACGTGATGTCATAGGTGTTTACCAGGTTGTTGAGGATGTTGAAGATAAACTCCACAACTTCCTTGCGGCCAAAATCAAGAATCAACTGATTGCGGCCTTCCGTGCGCGGGCGGCCGGGGAAATGCAGAACCCACTCCGGATGCGCGCGATACAGATCGGAATCCGGGTTGATCATTTCCGGCTCAACCCACAGGCCAAAGCGCATGCCGAGTTTGGTTACTTCGCTGATCAGCGGCTCAAGGCCCTGCGGAAAAATATCTTTGCAGACAACCCAGTCGCCCAGGCCGGCGCGGTCATTGCGGCGCGCGCCAAACCATCCGTCATCCATGCAGAAAAGCTCAACACCCATTGCGGCCGCGGCGCGCGCCAGTTTGGCTTGCCCTTCGGTGCTCAGGTCAAAATAAGTGGCTTCCCAGCTATTGTAGAGCACCGGACGCTCGGCTGAATATCCCGGCAGGATATAGTCGCGCGCGAAAGCGTGCATGCGGCGCGAAACGCCGCCGAAACCATCGCCGCACACGCCGTGCACAAATGCGGGAGTCGTATGTTTTTCGCCCGGTTCAAGCGTCAGGCCGAAATCCGTTGTCTCATATCCGCCATGCACGCGCGTTGCGGAGGAAATCAGCGCATCAAAACGGAATGACCAGTTGCCGCTGTACGCCAGCGCGCCGAACCACACCGGCCCACCGTTTTCCGTCGCCTTGTTTTTCGGATACACCAGATAAAAAGGATTAACTTCGTGGCCGGTGTTGATGCCAAGATGGCTCAGCACCGTTTGTCCCTGCATGATGTCCTGATCAACGGTGACAAATTCGCGCGCCCATGCGCCGGCCGCGCGCTTGAGCATGTAATTGCCTTCCGGAAAATTCACCGTGCCAAACGCCATTGTCTCAACATCAACAGGCATGCCGGTGCGATTTTCAACTTCAAGCCAGCGCTCAATCACATCGTATTCCGGCGTAACACGGTAAAACAGCCGTGCATGAAAATCATACGCCGCGTCCTTCAGATGAATGACCAGCGTTTCGCGCGCAACGCCGCTTTTGCGCGGCGGATGAGCATGATCCGCCACCAGCGCCGGCGCGGCATCCGTCACAATTTTGTGCCCGACATAACGCAAACGCAGATCGCGCACCGGCAAATTAGGCGCATCTTCTTTGCGTAATTCCCCGGCCAGTTTCGGAAATGACGCCTTCAGCGCCACATCGTGAAAACTGACGTCGCCAAACGTCGGCAGCTCATAACGCGCATACTGAAAATCAAATGCGTAATCCATGTTGCCGTACTGATCAAGATAATCAAAAGAAAGCGGCACGGCCGACGCATGCGTGGGCAACGGGCCGCTGCCGATATGCATCAACCGGCCATCGGCCAGCGCCTGCATGGCATAAAAACTTGACTTCATCTGAATGATGAATGTGCGTTGATCCTGACCGATACGAATAGAGCTCATAGGGATACTTTCTGACTAAAACGATCTCTTACCAATGATATAACAACAACAAAACAAACGCGAAAGACGAACCGCCAAACGCGAAATAAAAAGCATAAGCCCGCCTTTGTTTCGCGTTTTATATTTTGCGTTTCGTGTTTCCGCTACACCGCCGCCGCTTCCGGCGTGGCGTCAACAATTCTCTTGATCACGGTGTCTGTCGGGATGCCTTCGGCCTGACCTTCAAAATTAAGAATGATACGGTGGCGCAGCGACGGGCCCAGCACGTTGCGCACATCCTCAAAGCTGACGTTATAGCGTCCGTCGCGCAGCGCCAGAACTTTGGCCGCAAGCATGATGGCCTGCGCGCCGCGCGGCGATGCGCCAAAACGCACGTACTTGCGCGTGACTTCAGGCGATCCGGCGGTATCCGGATGCGTCGCCAGCACCAGCCGGCCGATATAATCTTTAACATGGCTGGCCACCGGAACCGCACGCACCAGTTGCTTCATCTCAATAATTCTCTCGGCCGTCACCACGCGCTCCGGCTTTGGCGTCAGCGTACCGGTTGTGCGATCAAGAATCGTAATCAGATCCGCAAGCGCCGGTGATTCAACGGCAATCTTGAATGCAAAACGGTCAAGCTGCGCTTCCGGCAGAGGGTATGTGCCCTCCATCTCAAGCGGGTTCTGCGTGGCCAGCACAAAAAACGGATTGGGCATGATGTGCGTTTTCTTGGCCACCGAAACAGATCCTTCCGCCATCGCCTCAAGCAATGCGGACTGCGTTTTGGGCGTGGCGCGGTTAATTTCGTCGGCCAGGATCAGGTTGCCGAAGATCGGCCCTGACTGAAACTGAAAAGTTTTGTTGCCGCGTTCATCATTCACCACAATGCTGGTGCCGACGATATCCGCCGGCATTAAATCCGGCGTAAACTGAATACGCGAAAATTGCAGATCAAGCACTTGCGAAAGCGTGCGCACAAGAAGCGTTTTGCCAAGCCCCGGCACGCCCTCAAGCAGCGCGTGGCCGCCGATCATCAGGCACAGCACGGTTTGCGCCACCACCTGCTGGTGGCCGACGATCACCTGGCCGATCTGCGCCTCAATCTGCTGATACGAATTGCGAAAATCCGCAACCTGCGCTTCAACATTCGCCGCTTGTGTTGTCATGGCCGCTCAGCTTTCTTGTGATGAAAATTCAACAGGAACCGGCAACGATGCACGTGTCATAGAATATGCGAAATGTACCCGAAAATCCGCAAAATGACCAAGACACGCGGCGCGATGCCCTTATTCAATAATTTTATGTCCAAAAAGCCGCAGCGCATTGTCCGTTGTCTGCCGGCAAAGCTCCTCATAGCTCACGCCGCGCAGGTTGGCCACGAACCGCGCCGTGTGCGCCACGTGAGCCGGCTCATTGATTCTGATTTTGCGGACCGGTTCAGGACTTAAATACGGCGCGTCCGTTTCTACCAGCAAACGATCGGCCGGAATCATGAGCGCATCGGCCCGCACGTCCGGCGCATTTTTATACGTCACAATTCCGGTGATGCCGACATACGCACCAAGCTCAATCCACGCGCGACATTCATCGGGCGTGCCCGTAAAACAATGCACCACGTAACGAAGATCCGTCTGCTTTTTCATGATCTCAAGAGCATCCGCATGCGCATTGCGAATGTGCAGAACCAGCGGCAAATTCAGCTCACGGGCAAGCGCAATATGATCTTCAAATACTTTTTTTTGTTTTTCAGGCGGTACTGTATTGCGAAAATAATCAAGTCCGCATTCCCCCACCGCCACAGTTCTGGGACAGCTTATCAAATGATTTTTAAGCGCGCCGAGATACCCCGCAGGAATTTCATCCGCATACTCCGGATGTATGCCAAAAACCGCCGAAATTTCAGGGAATTGCATGGTTTTTTCATGTAAAACATCATGATCGGCGGGATTTGTCCCAATGGCGATGCACCGCGCCACACCGACATCTCGGGCATGCTTGAGCACAGCTTCAAAACGCTCAACAATCCCTGATGAGGTCAGGTGGCAATGCGTATCAATTAAAAAAGGCAGGTTCATGTTAATTTCTTACTTCTCTTCTCTACAGCATTTATGCTAAGATATATACGAACACACGTCCGAGCTCAGGATTTTTTTGGCATCAACTCTGTTAAGGTGATGACATATGACCTCGTGTGTGGAGCGCATGGATTTTGCACCGCCGAAACGTACACTTTCCCGCAATCGCGTGAAAGCATCCCTGTTTATTACCTTTATTTATATCGCAGTCAGTTCAATGTGGATAGTCGGCACGGACTATCTGATGAACCTCTACTTTACAACATATCAAATTGAGCCTCGCCAGCAGCAGCTCATGAACAGCGCCAAAGGGTTTGTTTTTCTGGTATCAACCGGCATTCTGCTTTACTTTCTGGTCAGCAGGAGTTTTAAGCACGCGGATGATATTGAGCAGAAACTTTCTTTGACGCTCGCTCAGACCAGCGAACAATATCGCAATCTGTTTGAAAAAAATCCGTTGCCGATGCTGGTTTACGATCAAAGATCGCTCAGGATTCTCGCCGTTAATGATGCGGCCGAACAACATTACGGATACAGCGCGGAAGAGTGGCTCTCAAAAACAATCGCAGATCTGCATCCCGAAGTGGAAGTGGCGCGCATTAATCAGAACTACGCCGATATCAACAGCAACTCGCAGCGCGTGAGCATGTGGCAGCATCGCCGCAAGGACGGCAGTACGATTGTTGTGGAAATTCATTCACGCCCGATTATTTTTGACGGCAACAACGCGCGGCTGACCCTCATTCGCGACCTGACGCTACAACGCGAGCATGAGGCCCGTGTCACGGACATTCAATTGACTCTTGAACGCCGCGTGGCCGAGCGCACGACGGAACTTGAGGCGGCCAATGCGCGTTTGCGTCAGCAGATGCATGAGCGCGAGGTGATTGAGCGCGAGCTCAACGCGGCAAAGGATGCCGCCGAACACGCCAATGCGGCCAAGAGCGTTTTCCTTGCCAGCACAAGCCACGAAATCCGCACGCCGCTGACGAGCATTCTGGGTTATGCGGATCTTCTGCTTGAGGATATTTCCGCGGAAGACCGCCTGAATTACGCGCGCATCATCCGTCAAAACGCAGCGCATCTGTACGGGCTGATTCGCGATGTCATGGATCTTTCGCGGCTTGAGGCCGGGAAAATTGTGGTTAATCCGGTCAAATGTTCGCCGGTCGCCATTCTTGCCGAGGTTGATTCGCTCATGCGTCCGCGCGCCGACGAACTTGGCGTGCGCCTGCGTGTTGATCCCGTCGGTCAAATGCCCGACAACATCATTACAGATCCGGTGCGTCTGAGGCAGATACTGCTGAACCTGATCTCAAATTCGCTTAAATTTTCGCCAGCCGGCGAAGTGACCCTTACTGCGCGCTACCACGCGCCCGCTCCGCAATCCCGGCCCATGCTTGAGATGCGCATCGCGGATACCGGCGTGGGCATGAGTGAAGATCAACTTCAGAAAATCTTTCAGCCGTTTTACCAGATACAAAATGCCGAAAAGCCGCGTGCCGAAGGTTTCGGCCTGGGCCTGGCCATCGCCAAGCAACTGTGCGAAATGCTCGGCGGAGAAATCAATGTTCAATCAACGCCCGGCAAAGGCTCAGTCTTTACTGTCCGCATTTCCGCCGAATCGCCGCCGGCCGAACTTACGCCGCCAACGCCGGAATCCACAATTCCCGCGCGTAACATTCGCCTCAAGGGCTCCGCGCTTCTTGTTGAGGATAACCCCAATATCCGCAAACTTGTTTCGCTGTATCTTGAGACGGCCGGCATTCACGTGCACGCTGTCGGCACAGGCCTTGCCGGACGCAGTTGCGCGCTTGAGGCGCTAAAACTGGGCCAGCCTTATGACGTGATTCTCATGGATATGAACCTGCCGGATATGAACGGCAGCGATGTCACGCGTGAATTGCGCCGCGCCGATTACAGTCGCCCCATCATCGCGCTTACGGCCCACTCGCTTGATTCAGATCGCCAGCGCATGATTGATCTTGGCTGCAATGACGTAGTGCCAAAACCGATTGACCGCAAAAAATTCCTGCTGACGCTTCAGCATTATCTGCCGAATGTTGAGATCACCGTCACGCCGCCGCAGTCACAGGCGATCGCCGACCAGAAGAAAAACAAATAAAAAAGGAGCGGCGTATTTTGCGCTCGCTCCTTGAATTAACATCATTTTTTTCGCAATCAGAAACTTGCCAGACCCCGCCGCTCTCCGGCTCCGGCCACCACGTGAATTTCGTCATTCAGTTCGTCATCATGATCTTCTTTCAGGCTCAGCCTGGCCGCCATTACCGGCACATCATGACGTTTGCGCGCAAGGAAATAACTGACATACTTAAACCCGGCCTGCGCGATCTGATCAAGCGCCGCTTCCCAATCCGCGCCGACACGGCTTGGCGTATGCGCGTCTGATCCCAGCACAATCGGGATGCCTCTTTCGGCAATTTCCCTGAGCATCGCCGGGCCAGGATTAAATTCCGCAATCGCCTTGTTGAGCCCGGACGTGTTTAACTCCATCGCCACGCCGGTTTTGGCAATGCGATCAAGCGCGCGCTCAATATCCGGCATGATGCGGTTGATATCCCACTGGTCCGGGTGAACATTCTTTACCAGATCCGGATGCGCCAGGGTATCAAATAATTTGGTCTCGGCCGCGGCCGCCAAATGCTCAAAATACTGTTTCTGAAGTGCCAGCGGCGAGGAATCATACGCCATCCGGTATTCCGCACATTGCGGATGAACGGAGCCCAGCACATACTGAAATGGCGCAGACTTGAGCAACTTTGCAAGATATGATTCATGTCCGGGGAAATAATCGCACTCAAGGCCCATATACACTTCGCACTCGGCCGCCATAACGTCGGCCGCATGCTGTATCATGGCGGCATATTCCGGAAATTCCTCTTCGCTCATGCGTACCGTCGCGCTGAATGAATTATTCAGGTACGGATTATGACACGTGACAATAATACCCTTGAGATTACGCTTAACCGCAGCCCGGGCATAGTCTTCCGGCTCTCCCACGGCATGCTTACACAAGGGAGTATGTAAATGTGTTTCGTAGAGTAGAGGTGCCCTCTTCATATTTCAAGACTAGCACCCACTTACAAAAAGGCAATAAATATTCTCATATCCATAAAAAAAGCCCGGGCTTTATGCCCGGGCTCAAAGCGGACCAAATCCGCCTTATTTTATTGTGCCGCCACCGTTCCCACTTCGGTGCTGACTGCCAAATTTCAGGATACGTATGGTCAGTATGCCACCCCACGCAGCAGACAAACCATTCCTGTCACCTGACCCCACTGGGCACAACCTTCCTCTCCCTGATACTTTTTCTGGCTGATTCCGTCAGCCATCTCACTTCTCCGGCAGGCAAACTGCCTGGCTTACCGCGCCACCTGACTCCCCACGAATCCTGGCGCGCAAGCCGGTCATTGTCTCGCAGTCGGCTTGCCATTCCCACTGGGCCGAACTCATTCAGGCCCACCACTCCTTTCCGTTTTTTATATTTGCAAGCGATGTGCCAGAATGCCAAAAATAAAAATCCTCATTGCGACCCTAAAAACGCCTATTAAAGACGCAATAATCGCTTATTATTGCTTTTATTTTAAGCACGTGGTTATTTTGAGATTACTTTGTATGCATCATTCACATTCTTATGAACCTGAGCTCAAAGATAAGAGCGCGGCAGATAAGTTGCTAAACATGATCCTCTCTTTTTTCTCTGTGTAAAAAAGGAGAGAACGTAAACTCTCACGCGGAAGCGCGGAGTCGCGGCAAAGAGAAAAATATCGGAGTTTTTAATTTTTGCGGCCAATCACTTCAGCAGCACATCCAGAATTGCCAGCGCGCCAAAAACCAAGCCCACTGTTCCGTTGACGGTCATAAAGGCGATGTTGATTTTACTGATGTCGTTTTCTTTGACGAGAGATTGTTCAATGATCAGCAGAGCCACGGCCGCGGCGTAGCCGACCCAGTACGCAACGCCAAAGCCGCCGGTTATTCCCAGGCCGGCCAGCAGGATGATCGTGGCCGCGTGCATCGCGCGGGAAATCCACAACGCTCTGCGCCGGCCAAAGCGCGCGGGAATGCTGTTGAGCCGATACTTGCGATCAATATCTTCGTCCTGCATGGCGTAAAGCACATCAAAACCGGCCACCCAGCACACCACGGCCAACCCCAGCAGGATAATCGGCAGCGTGATCACCGGCTGACTCGGCGGCGCAATGGCAATCCACGCGCAAACCGGCGCAAGCCCCAATGATATCCCCAACACCACATGACACAGCCACGTAAAACGCTTGGTGTATGAATAAAATCCGAGCCACAGCAACACCGGCATCGCCAGCACCGGCGGCCAAATGTTGCCAAACGCCATGTAAAACAAATACGTCGCAGCCACAAACCCGGCCACGCACAGCGCAATGGTGATCACCATAAATGGGCCGGAAATCAACCCCGTCACGGATGGCCGCTTGGCCGCGCGCGGATTGAGCGCATCAAACTTGCGGTCAACCAGACGATTAACCGTCATCGCATACGTGCGCGCCGCAACCATGCAGACAAGTATGATCGCCAGCCGCTTAAACCCCGGCCAAGTTTCGCCAATCGCGCGACTGGCCATAAACGTGGCCACCAGCGCAAAGGGCAGCGCAAAAACAGAATGCGCAAACTTAATAAGATCAAGAAAAATTGAAATTCGCCCGAGCGGCGATTTTTCAGCGACAAAGTCTGTCATGATTTCCCTATAAAATAATGTGATCGCCGAAGCACAGAAACCAGTATGAAAAAAATGCGACGGTCCTTTTTCCTCAGAGCCTGTTTGAGAAGTACCCGCGGCTAATTTTTTGTCGCATGCAGACGCTCATCAAGCGTTACCACGATCGGCCTATGATCAAGCTGCGCGCAGTCATCAATGTCATGTTCAAGGCCATTATCAAGCAAATTAATTCCGCCCTGGCCGAGCCTCAGCGCCGCGGACAATCTCTGTCGCGCATGTCCAAAAGCATGATACGCCAGCCAAGCCGTATCGCTGAATGGCAGATCCGTGCGATACGTCTGCTGTAAAAGCTGCCACACGATTGCGCCGGCGCCCAGCACATCTTCCTGGGAATATCCGCCATCAGTTCCCGCGCACAGCAGGATCGTATCAACGGAATTAATTCCCTTTAGCAGCGCCCCGGCCGTGGCCGTGGCATTGAGCAAAGACCCGACCAGCATTTTGTGCGCGCCGCGCGCGGCTACCGCCGCGGCCGTGCCGTTTGTCGTGGTCATGCATATCACCGCGCCGCCAATTTTATCCGTCACATATTCACTGGGTGAGTTGGCCAGGTTAAAGCCGTCAATGCGTACACAGTTACGCTCGCCGCCAAGCAGCGCCGGAGGCGGCAGCACGGCATGCCCCGCGCGCGCTTCTTCAACTGAAGCATAAAGCCGCACTTCGCGCGCGCCATGCATCAGCGCCGTCACAATCGTTGAGGAGGCCCGCAGCACATCAAGTATCACAACCTGCGAACGGGCAAGCCGCGAACGCTCAAGCTGCGACGGATGTAAAATGACATCAATCATTCCGATTTTCCGTTGATTACGTATAACGAAAAAAACAAAAGAAATTTAACCACAGAGCACACAGAGGTCACAGAGAATAACAAAAAAAACATTAATTTTAATGACTCTCTTTTATCTGCGGCTTTTTCTTTACCTTCTCGGTGGCCTCTGTGGTTGATTTTATTTTGTCTGCGAACAATTCTTCTCTACGTACAGTATAATCTTCAGCAGAGAAAAAAGGAGAGAAAATGAGCCGAGTTTTGTTATTGATTGTGGCCGGTCTTGATCAGGCGTTGACAAGCAAAACGCCGGGACTTGCCACACTGGGATCTTTTGTGTGCCGCAAGCCGCTGCGGCCGGTATGGCCGGCCGTCACCAGCACCATGCAGGCAACCATGACCACCGGCGTTTTGCCCGAACAACACGGCATTATCGCAAACGGATTATTTACCGCCTGCCACCAGGAACTTCATTCAGATCTTGATCTTAGCAATTTTGCCGAGTTCCGCACCAAAGTCAGTTTCTGGGAGCAAAGCAATACGTTGCTGCAATCGCCGCGCGTGTGGCATTCGGCCGCGAGCAAACTTCGCGTGGCCATGTTGTTTCTGCAAAACTCCATGCGCGGCGCGGCCGATGTGGTCATCACGCCAAAACCTGAACATACTCCCGACGGCAAAACGCTCACGGCCTGCTGGTCCTCGCCGGATCATTTATACCGCGATATGGCCAACAAACTCGGGCCGTTTCCTCTGCATACGTACTGGGGGCCGATGAGCAGCCTGCCGGCCACACAGTGGATCATCAACTCCGCCGCGGAAATCTGGCAGGCCAACATGGCGGATGTCCACCTGGTTTATATACCACTGCTTGATTATAACCTTCAGCGTTTTGGCCCAGGCCACGAAAGCGTCAAGCAGGATCTGGTCGCGCTTGATAAACTCCTTGCGCCGCTGGTTGAGATGGCACGCAACGAAAAAGCGCGCATCGCCATTTGCGGCGACTACAGCATGTCGGCCGTCAACAAAGCGGTCATGCCGAATCTCGCATTGCGCGATGCCGGCCTGCTGAAAACAAAACCGGATCACAACGGCAAACTGGTTGTGGATTATGATCACTCGGCCGCGTTCGCTATGGCTGATCATCAGATCGCCCATGTTTATGCCGACAAGCAGCGCAAAGAGGAAGTTCTCGGTGTTCTGCAAAAACTTCCCGGCATCGGCAAGGCGCTGAGCAACTGGGAAGATCTTGAAGAATACGGCCTGGCAAGCAATCGCTCCGGCAATATTGTCCTGCTGTCAACTCCTGACGCATGGTTTGCCCATGACTGGTGGCACAACGATGACGAAAAGCCGGCATGGCAATTTTCGGTTGATATTCACAGCAAGCCCGGCTACGACCCGCGCGAACTTTTCTTTGACCCGCAGAAAAAATGCATTGTTCAAGACCCGCACCGTGTGCGCGGCAGCCACGGATTAATCAGCGATCATCCGGCGGATTGGCCCGTGTGGCTCTCGGATGATGTTCAGGACGGCGACTTCATCGCAGCCGAAGATGTGGCGGAATGGCTTATGTCGTAATGCTGCTCAGAGATCAGCGCTCAATATGATCTGCATATATACAGCGTCAAGCCATCGGCCGAATTTGTGGCCGGCCTGGCGGATCGTGCCGCAATATGCAAAGCCAAGCGACTCGTGAAGTTTTAGGCTCGCGGTTTGGTCGGCCGAGATCACACCGACAATCGTCCTGTGACCGGCCGAACGCCCGCGAGTTATCAGATCCCGCAAAATAAGCCGGCCAAGTCCGCGCCGCTGGCAATCCGCGCGCACATACACGGAATCCTCAACGGTATTTTGCCAGCATTCGCGCGCCACAAGCGGACTTATGCTGCCCCAGGCCACAATTTCCCCGGCCGACTCCGCAACTGTTATCGGATATTGTCCGCCATGTGCCGAAAGCCAGTGCGTGCGTTCTTCAAGCGATACGCATTCAGAGCGCCAAATGCATGTTGAATGCAGAATCTCATGATTATAAATGTCACGAATGGCCGGCAAATCGCGCGGAGTCGCCAGCCGAATTGAGGGCGATAAAACATTCATGATGATCAAATAGTATCACGTTGATGCGTATACCACCAGCAGAGCCAGTCTGCCGGTTGCGTATGCTGCGGCGGCCAAATTCACAGTTATTGCTTGCTTTTCCTACTACATTGTTCAAAATATTCTGAAATGTGATGAACATACCCTTTCTTGTTGGCGGATGGCATATGTCCGAAATGCACACACCGGAATTACGGCAGGCTCGCAGGGAATTTGTGGACCTGTGGGGGCAAATGGCCAACCATTGGGGCATTAACCGCACGATGGCGCAGATTCACGCACTGTTGATGATTTCGCATGAGCCGGTCACGGCCGAGCAGATTATGGACGAACTCCAGATTTCGCGCGGGAACGTCTCAATGAATTTGCGAGACCTGATCAACTGGGGCATTGTGCGCCGGACATCGCTGCCGGGCGACCGCCGGGATTTTTTTGTAACAGAGCATGATATCTGGGCGATGTTTCAGATCATTTTGCGCGAGCGCAAAAAGCGCGAGCTTGACCCGATTCTCAATC
This sequence comes from uncultured Phycisphaeraceae bacterium, assembly GCA_964610975.1. Lineage (GTDB taxonomy): Bacteria > Planctomycetota > Phycisphaerae > WQYP01 > WQYP01 > CAZSYN01. The sequence goes on along the minus strand of CAZSYN010000005.1, from coordinate 226,760 downwards.
GGCTTGACGAATGCCTTGAATTGGCGGGGAAAAAATCAGCCAACGATCAGGATAAGGCCGCCCACGAGGCATATGTAAAACGGGTGGCGGAACTTAAGGAATTTTTTGGCACTTTTCACCGTCTGTTGACCACCGTACTCAATGATCAGCCAGGTTCACTGGCAAAAACCGTCAAGATGCTTGATAAACTGGTGTAAGTTATCAACAGTTTATAATATGTATACATCGCTCATATTCCGATGTATGCATTATTCATCAATGGGCCTGATATTTTCCCTTACACCGATGATATTGCCCTGGTGATCTTCAATCTGGAAATTTTTAGAATCCATTTTGAAGGCAATTTGCAGTTTTTTAAGCAACCTTGCCCGGAAATGTTCCGGCATGGGCTGATGCCGGGACATATCCGCAATGCGCCTGCAAAGCGCCAAATCGAGATTGGTTCGTTCATCTTCCACTTATTGCTTCCGGGTGTTCGTCCGCATATGGATAATGGGCGTTATAACATCATTTGGCCCAGTGTTTATCCGCAACGGATGCCGATTCTTGAACACCATTAAGAACGCGAAAGCTCATCGGCAAGTTCCCGCAAAGCAGAGATGCCTTTTTTCAACATGGCATCCGTAGTTGCGTAGGAGAGGCGAAAATGCGTATCACGCGATGAGAAAACGTTGCCGGGTATGATAATAAGGTTCTTTTCGAGCGCTTTAGCGGCAAACTGCGTGGCCGTCATGCTGTTTCCCGGAACTTTCGGGAAAGCATAAAAAGCCCCGTCAGGACGGCTGATTTCGTATGAGCCGCTTAATCCTTCAACCAGCATGTCGCGCTTGCGGCGATATGCATCTATGTATGGCTGCATGTTGACATGATTGCCATGATCAAGAATCGTCTCAAGCGCCGCATACTGCACCATGCTTGGCGCGCAGACAAATGTGTACTGCTGTAGCTTGGTCATCTGTTCAATCAGCGGCTTTGGCCCGGCCGCGTATCCCAAACGCCACCCGGTCATGCCGTAAGTCTTTGAGTATCCTTTAAGTAACAAACACTGATTCGGCAACATGCTGGCAATGCTTTCGTGCGGCACGTAGCTGAATGCATCATATATTTCGTCGGTCACCACTAGCAGATTATGCTTTTTGGCAATTCTGGCTGCGGCCTCAAGTTCCGCTTTTGTCAGCGCAATACCCGTGGGATTATTGGGCGAACAAAGAATCATCATCTTCGTCCGGGGCGTGATGGCGGCCTCAACGCGATCTGCGTGAAAGCGAAAATCAGGATACGAATCAACGGCCACCGCTTTGGCCCCGCAGAGCTTCGGCAGGTGATGGTACATGACAAAGTAAGGATCAAGGCAGAGTACTTCGTCGCCAGGATTCAGGGTTGCGAACATTCCCAGCATAATTCCCGCCGACGTCCCGGCCAGGATCAGCATGCCTGTATCCGCATCAGACCATCCGGTTTGCTCAAGTGTCCGTTGCTTGAGCGGGTTGATCAGCTCGGCAATACCCTGAGTCGGCGTATAGCGATTTTTGCCCGCGCGAATGGCGTCAATTGCCTTTTCCTTCAGCAGATCAGGCACGTCAAAATCAGGCTGGCCAATTGAAAGATTAATGGGTTCTTTGAGCTTGGCGGCAAGATCAAAAGCCTTGCGGATGCCGGAGGCATCAATGGACAACGCGCAATCAGAAATGACGGATGCGGGATTAAACATGAGTTAACGTTCCTTTTTGTCCTGCGGCGGCCAATTCCTATATTCATGGCCGGGAAACTCGGATTGTATGGTTTACGCGGGCAAAGGCCAAATTCCCCGAAGCGATATTCTGAATTATGCGGTACCGTGATGATCTTCTTGACTTGTCTGGCAACGGGTTTATGATCCCATGCATGAAGAATCGCAAATCTCAATTTCAAAATATTGTGATGTCCGTCAGCGGCCTTATGCTGGCATCCGCCACGCAAGTCATGGCGCAGGTCAGGAATCCTGATCCCGGCCTGCCGAAGCTTGGCGACGAAAGCTTGCCCAGCAGCGGCCTGTATTGGGGACTTGCCGGCTTGTTTACAGTGCTGGTTCTGCTGGTGGCGTTCCGCAATTCAAAGCGAATCATCGGCAATCGCGACTGATTGCCGCCGCCGGCCCTTTGTGACGCATTTTACCTGCGGAGGAATCATGTTGAACACCAAACGCTGGTTGATCGCCGGCCTTGTTGCGCTTAACGCCGTTCTTGGCGTGGCAGCCTGGCAGGCCCTTGCTCCGGGAACTTCGGTCTTTGCTCAGGCTCAGCGCCGCGGTTCAAGCAATGACTATATCATCCTGACGCGCCATAATCAGCGCTACATGACGGTATACGCTTTTGACGCCACCAACGGTACGCTGGTCGGCCTGCGGCAGGATTCTTCGCAAAAGCAGCTTATACCGGTTTCCCGCAAGGATGCCCTGGCCGATCTCAATCGCATGTCGCGCTGATTCTGGCGATAGGCTATTGCTGATCGTTGTGTGATTCGTCATCAACCTCATGTTTGAGGAGTTCCTATGAAAGTTCAACGCCTGACCATCGCCGGACTCTGCGCGATGGCTGTTATTCTCAGTCTTGTCATCGCCTTTGCGCCGCGCGCCACGTATGTATATGGCGATACGCGCGCGGATCTGGGCGACTTTACCGTCACGCTCTCATCCTTTGGCGAAGGCACCTCCGATGTCATCACCGTCATTGATAATCGCAATGCGCGCCTGGTCAATTACGAAATCAACATGATGAACAGCAATCCCCGTTTTGAAGTGCTCTCGCTTTTTGAACTCAATAGCGCTTTTGGCAGCGCACCGGCGCCCTCGCGCCGCTGAGTGTGATTTTTCCGTTCATCAGATTGTGATTGCATAAGGTCCGGGTACGCTCGGACCTTTTTTATTGCTAACCTGAGTTCGGGATAAGCAAGCCCCATTCCCTTTATGGGATGGGGCACAAACCAATCATCATTGGCGATTGCTCATCCATTGTGCCCCGCCCCGTAAAGGGGACGGGGCTTGAAATCAACATCCCTTATCCCAAACTCAGGTTGCTATGGCTCATCCGCTTTACATTCATGGCATCGGCCTGCTGACCGGCCTTGATACGCCCACGGAAGACACATGGCATGCCATGATCCGCGGCCGGCGCTTATCGGAACGCGGCGTTGTGCATGAGGCATTGCTCGCGCGGGATGTTCATCCGGATCGCGCTATACAAATCGCAATCCCGGCCGCCAGTTCAGCGCTTACGCAGGCCGGGTGGTCCGGCAATGTCAGCGACATTCCGCTTTTCGTCGGCAGCAGCAAGGGGCTGATACTCACTGCGCTTGAGGCCTGCGCTTTGGCACATCGCGGATTGCCGCTCACAGAGCATCAGGCGCACGCGATTACGTTTGGTCCCGCGGCCGTGGGCGATGTCATCGCTCGGCATTTTGGGTTTGCCCCCGGCACGCACACGTCCGTTGCCGCTTGCGCCAGCGGCCTGCATGCGCTGCATCGCGCGCGCATGCAATTGCAGTCAGGAGAGTGCCGCCGCGCAATTGTGCTTGCCGCCGACGCTTCGCTGCATCCGCTGCTTGAGGGTTCTTTTGACCGCCTGGGCCTGCTTGCGCCGCGTGATTCCTCCGGCGCGCGCTGGTGCGAACCATTCAGCGCGGCTGGCGCGGGCTTTTTCTTAAGCGAAGCGGCCGCCGCACTGGCTATTTCCGCTGATCCTCCGGCGCATGGCCCGCACATCATGATTGAGCAGACCTGGCTTGGCGCGGATGCCGGCCACCTGCTGGCGATTGATTCCCGCACGGCTTCGCTGCACGAGGGCCTGAACATCTGCTGCAATCAAAAGCATATTGATTTTATTCACGCGCATGCCACAGGTACGGCGCATGACGCCTATGAGCAAGCAGCCATCCGCGATTGCGCGCCCGGCGCCGACTGTTTTTCAAGCAAATACTGGCTGGGGCACTCTCTCGGCGCGGCCGGCATGGTGTCGCTGGCGCTCTCGGCCTTATGCCACAGCCGCGGCCGCACGCTGACCGGCCAATCACTCCCAAATCACAGCCGTTCCGCCACCATCGCACAAGGCTTCGGCGGCCACATCGGCATCGCAACTCTCGCCCATGCTCAAAAGGGATAATCTGCGATTAGCCGCATTACATGATAATTATCATTTTGTACGAATAAAAAAAACAAGATGGGTCATAATAGATCAGCATGAACTGTTTTGGCGTAAATACTAACATATCCTATGGTTTTGGCACTTTGCCTTCTTCTGTATAAAACCACAGACGGGGAATGATTTCTACATTTCCGCTACCGCGTATACCTGGCGAATATCCCTCAAGGCCAAAGTGTAAAAAACCACCACCAAATTCGAGACGAACTGAATTTTTATCAATTGTAATACAGACTGGCTTAAGTGCACAAATTGCCGAAGGTATCAGAGGATCGGTAGGATCGGGATAATCTGGAATGGGTGCCGACCAATTAGGATCGGGCCGAAATTTACCACGATTAGCTTGAATAAAATCGCAACCGGCAAGCACATCAGCATGTGGAATTGAGTATAGCAGCTGGCGTTTTTTAGCTTCAATGGTTTGAGGCGTGATGATGAAAAAATGCCATGCTAAATATAACGTAATAACAAGAGGGATGAGCAGAGCAACCATGAACGAAATCAGCCATAGATAACGGTTACGATGTTTTTTCATAGTACGCGCCACACGATTTTATTTTTCCGCCGTCGGCCGGTTGATGAGTGTCAGCTCAGTATCGCCGAGAGTGATTTCTTTTGGTCGCGGATCTACAAGTTGAATGATTCCCATCGCGGTGATCGCGGCCGGGGGATTGTCGCGTGATGGCGCTTGTTGATCCGCGCGCAGCAGGATAATGATCATATTTCCGTTGGCATCGCCGATGATCAGCCGGCTTGCGTCGCTTTGCAGCAGGCTGCCGGTAAACTCGGCCAGCTTGCCCTGATACGAAATTGCCAGATCATTCTGCTCTGCGTTCATGGCGTCAACAAGCGCCTGGGCATTGCCGCGCGCATCACGACGAAACTGACCGGCCAGAGCCGGGTCGCCCATTGACGCGCGCCATTGCGCCGGGGCGCTGGCCGGCGCGGGCCTGCTTGAGGCTACCGTGGCGTGATCTTCGCAAGCCGGGAGAATCACAGCCAGTGCGCACAGAGCCAAGAGTTGCCAAATTCTGCGTGTCATGTTTATCCCAATTGTATCGCCGTTGATCGTTGTTCGTTTGTCGTTGATCGTACAGGTAAAAAACGATTACCTTCCTGCGATCAACGAACAACGATGAACGATACACGAAACCCTTGCTATCTTTCCCTTTAATCGGCATCATAGTAGACTTTTCGTGAGCATGTTGCGGACCGGTTTTGCCGGGCGTGCGTGCGCTGATCCGCCGGCAGAAACTGGCCGGCTTTTTTGGAGAAATCTCAATGGCTGATACCGTTAAGAAAATCGTATTGGCGTACTCGGGCGGTCTTGATACGTCCGTGATTCTGCCGTGGCTCAAAGAAACTTATCCGGGCTGCAAGGTCATCGCTTTTGCCGCGGAACTCGGCCAGGGTGACGAACTTGAGGGCATTAAAAAGAAAGCGCTCGCCAGCGGCGCCGACAAGTGCATTGTTAAGGATCTGCGTCAGGAATTTGCTGAGCAGTATTGCTTCCCGATGCTCAAATCACTGGCCACCTACGAAACCAATTACCTGCTGGGCACCTCTATCGCCCGGCCGCTGATCGCCAAGTATCAGGTTCAGGTGGCTCATGAAGAAGGCGCCGATGCCGTCGGCCATGGCGCTACCGGCAAAGGCAATGACCAGGTTCGCTTTGAGCTGACCTACATGGCCCTGGGCCCTGAACTCAAAATCATCGCGCCGTGGAAAGATGACCGCTTTACGCTCCGCTCACGCGAGGCGGCCATTGAATACGCCAAGCAGCATGGCGTGCCGATCGCACAGACCGTCAAAAAGATTTACAGTCGCGACCGCAACCTGTGGCACATCAGCCACGAAGGGGCCGATCTTGAAGATCCGCGCAATGAGCCCAAAGATGATCTGTGGGTGATGTCCGTGCCGGTGAGCAAGGCGCCGAATCGTCCGGAATATGTTGACATCAAGTTTGAGGCCGGCGTTCCGGTGTCCGTCAACGGAAAAAAACTCAAGGGCCACGACCTCATCGCGCTGCTCAACAAGCTCGGCGGCAAACATGCCGTCGGCCAGACCGATCTGGTCGAAAACCGCCTGGTCGGCATGAAGTCCCGCGGCGCATACGAAACTCCGGGCGGCACGATCCTGTATACCGCGCTGACCGGCCTTGAGCACCTGTGCGTTGAGCGTGACACGCTGCATTTCAAGCAGACGCTTGCCCAGAAATATGCCGATTTGGTGTATTATGGCCAGTGGTTTCACCCGCTGCGCGTTGCGCTTGATGGCTTCTTCAGCGAAGTGCAGAAGAACACCACCGGCACCGTCAAGATCAAGCTCTTTAAGGGCCGCGCGACCGTGGCCGGCGCCGAATCGCCCAAGTCGCTTTACAAGGGCGACCTTGCCAGCTTTACCATGGGCAATGAATATGACGGCAAAGACGCCATCGGCTTTATCAAGCTCTTTGGCCTGCCGATGAAGGTCAACGCGATGATCAACAAGGTTAAGTAAGAAGGCAGAAGTCGGAAGATAGAAGTAAGCCATAAAAAGCCCCCGGCGCACATTGCGCCGGGGGCTTTTGTTTTCTCAACAATTCAGATTGTTCACATGTTCCTCAAAAGAGGCTGGGATTTTTCGTCTTGTTACGCATACAAAAAGTAATGCCGCACAAACGGAGCAGACCAATAACCATAACCACGCAATTTTATACTCTGTGCGGCCCATGCTCATGGGCTTTGCGGATAACACAAAATAGCGAATCAGCGGAATAGGCCGATCCGGAATCTCCGGCTGAAAATACCACTGCGGGCGCTGCGCGTTATAAATCAGTCGCAGATGCGCCGGTTCGTTGGCAATTTCCAATTTACCCAGGCCAAAATATAAAGCGCAGTAATGCGAAAAAATACATAATGCGAGAAGTGCGCCAATAGGAAAAAAAGCCAGGAAAATGATCCCTTTTTGATGCCAAGTCATAGTGCCTTCTCCTACTTATGACTTGAGTATAATCCTGACGGGGAAAGTTCCCAATTTTGTTTTTTGGGAATTTTATCGTATAGAGCAGGCAGACGATGCGATCATCGGCTACCATACTGTTTGTCTTTTTACTATTTATCGGAAAGGTTAACTCATGCAGGTCGCCAATAACATGGTTGTCATGATTGACTACACGCTTACTGACGCCGACGGAAAGGTGATTGATTCATCAGAAGGCAAGCAGCCGCTGCCGTATCTTCATGGCGCGGGCAACATCATCCCCGGCCTTGAACGCGAACTGGCCGGCAAGTCGGAAGGCGATAGCCTCAAGGTTGTCGTTGATCCGAAAGATGGCTACGGCGTGCGCGATGAGCGCATGGTTCAGGTTGTGCCGATGAGCGCATTTCAGGGCGCAGGCCAGATAACGCCGGGCATGCAGTTCCGCGCGCAGGGCCCGCAGGGACAAATGCAGGTCGTCACGGTAACCAAAGTTGAGGGCGACAATGTGACGGTTGACGGTAATCATCCGCTGGCCGGCGTGACGCTGAATTTTGCCGTCACGATCAAGACTGTTCGCCCGGCCACGCCGGAAGAAATTGAACATGGCCATGTTCACGGTCCCGGCGGCCACCATCATCACTAAGCTTCGCAAAAAAACGCATCGCGATATAAAAAGAAAAACCCCGGGAATGATTTCCCGGGGTTTTTGGTTTTTGCATGACGCATCACAATTCTGCGCTTTCTTCCACATCCGGATCACCGGCCACGCCGTCAGGCGTCATGATGAACAATCGCGGAGAAATCGGCGCCTGAACGCGCGCGTAATCCGCGGCCATCTGCTGGCGTATGCGCCCAATCGTCGTTGGGTCCTGTGTCGTAAACGCCAGCAAAAAATCGGCCGAAGGAATCGCCACATAAAACGATGGCCCCAGATGCTCACGCAACTTACTATGCAGATCCGGCAGCAATATGCGCGACGCATTAAAAGGATCGGGCGTCACCATCGCCAGCATGGTGTAGTGCTGAGTGCGCGAGCCCTCCATGGTCAGGTCACGGCTGCGCGATACAAGATTCACCAGCGCCTGCTCATGAAGTTCATCGGGATCAAGCGACCACGCATCAACTTCTTTGTGCGTGATTCCGCGGCTGGCGATATCATCGCGAAAGGCATAAACAATGTACAGATTGTTGACCCACTCCTGCGAAGCGCAGTCAGGCCCGAATCGGCCGACTTTATCCGCCTCAACCAGAAACGGCAGCACGCTATCGCGGATGTCACCCCAGTCAAGACCCGCCTGATGATTCTGTTTTGCCGTGGCCGCCGGCACGCATTCGCCGGAAATCTGCATGCTGCTGATAATGCGATCAAAAGTGGATCGCAGTTCTGCAAGCAATTCAGGCTGGCCGCTGGTGCTGGCATAAACGGTCACGCGCGGAGTCATGACGGTCCAGTAGCGCCAGAGTATACGCGGCACCGGGCCGAGGATTTTGCGCCACCACCGCAGCCCGGCTTTGGGAATCTCAAGACCTTCCGTCACGCAGGCGGGTATTTGTGATTGCGGCAGCGGCCGGGGCGATTGCGTCATCACCACGCGATGCTGACGGATGACCCAGCTTGTCAGTTCATTTTCCACCGCACGCAGAGTGATGGGTATTTGCGTCGGCCGGGGAGCAATGCTTAATGTGATGGCCGCGGCTCCGGCCGGAGCCTCAACGCGCACGCTGCCTGTGGTCCGCTGATGCACGAGCCATCCCGGCGGTACCCGCAGGGTATAACAACCGGATTTGTATGTCTGCCATTGCGTTGACATGACCCGCACCCACTAGAAAGTTCATCTTAGGATGCCGCGCTGTAAATGTCATCGGGCGATCATACGAAATAAAATCATTCTTCTTTTGTCGGTTATGGCCTGATTTCCACTTCCGTTCCGTTATCGCAGATGGCGTAAAGCTCTTCTATTTCCGAATTGCTTACCGCCACGCAACCGGCCGTAGACGTTCGGCCCTCGGCAAAACCATGAATCATGATTTCCCCGCCCATTTTGGTATACCAGTTCGGGATGCCGTTGCTGGCCTGAGCCTGGCGGATCTGCTCAACTTCCGCTTTTGTGAGCAAACCCAGCTTAAGCCCGCGCTCAGCATCCTCAATCCTGGGATAATTCAGTCCCATTGAGAGATGGTATTTTGATTCCGGATTTTTATACACAATTTTGAATAAGCCCAGAGGTGTGATGCGATCGCCCTCACGCATTTTTTGTCCGTCATTGGTCCCGCTAATACAGTGATATGTCTTGATGAGACGATTCCCATCATATAGCTCAAGCGTATTGGTGGACTTGGTCACGATAATTCGCGGATTGTTGATATTCATTTGCATGGCCTTTGGCATACGATACTGCGGCACACAAGCATACACCGGCAACCCAATAACTTCACGCAGCAGGGAATAAGGATCATTCTGTTGCCACACCTGCGGATCAGAGGCATACGTGCTGTAGTGGGCAATCCCGGCCTGACGGAATGTCAGTGCGATTCGCGGCAGATGAAAATCATTGCTGACGCCCACGACGCTATCCCAGTGATTGGCGATCATCGCGCGTCTGGCCGCCAGTACCGATGCGCGCGTGTTGACGCCCGTGGGATCAAGCAGCAAATCTTCTTCAGGAACGCCGGCCGCCACGCAGACTTTTTTCATCGCCTGGGGTTCCTGTCTTTTGCTTCCTTTTTCCGGGCTCATGGCGCCCGAGAGCATGATTTTTTTGACGCGTCCTTCTTTATAAAGCTTAATGGCTGCCAGCGTTCGGTCGCGCAGCAGCGGGCCGGCCGTACCATCTTCAAGAACATCATTGCCAAAGACCAGCGCAATATCACTTGTCGGTGGTATTCCCGGCCGGTGCTGTAGCAGTAAAAATCCGCTCATCATGATTATGCACAGCGCCACGCAGATCATGTGGCTGATCCGCCATTTACCGATGAGCAGGATCGCACACTTGCCTGGGAACAGCGCCGCCGCAATGCACCAAACTAATAGCAGCACCATCGCCACGCCCTGCATAGGGACCAAATGGCCAGTTACCATGTGGCGACTAAGCAGATACGCATACTGAAAAATATTCATCAGCAGCGCGCTTATCAGCAAGTACGTCGGCCAGAGCAGTGCCCGGCGATACTGCGGATTTTTGACTACCGCCACGCCGATGACCGATACGGTCCAGAAAATTGTCACAAGCGCGATGAGGCTATTGCCAAATGGGCGGGACAAACCGATAAGCGCGGCGGCATCGCTGATGAATCGCAGATCAACCCAGCGATAAAACTGGTGTGTCAGCAGTGATAGGGCTGCCGCCACAATCACCCCGGCCGTCAGCGCCCAGGTGATCGTCAGCCGCTGCGACTCACTTTTTCTTGGCCGGGAAACGGCTTTTGTGCGAGGATTTTTCATGGCCGGTGGCATGCTGATATTTTATCGGATGATGCTGAAGAATGTATGCGTAAAAATAGCGATGTTCATGCGGCGCTTATTTGCCGGCGCTCACGATTTTTATGCCGCGTCATCTTCTTCTTCGTCTGGCGTTTCCTGTGCGAGCCGCTCATAAATAGCCTCAACCTGCATGGCCGCAAGCCGCCAGGTAAATTTGCGCACTTCCCGGCCGCCTTCGTCCTGTAGTGTTTTGGCAAGCGGCTGATGGCGCAGCACCGCAAGAATTTTGTCGGCAATATCCTGTATATCCCAAAAGTCCGCCTTCAGCGCATTTTTGAGCACTTCCGATACGCCCGATTGTTTTGATATCAGCACCGGTACGTTCTGGCTCAGCGCCTCAAGCGGCGCAATACCAAACGGTTCCGAGACGCTCGGCATCACATACAGATCCGCCATCGCGTATGCTTTTTGCACATCCTGCGGCTCAAGAAATCCCGCAAAGAGCACCTTGTGGCCGATGCCCATTTTCGCCGCCTGCTCTACGATCTGCGGCGCAAGATCGCCTCCGCCGGCCATGATGAACTTCACCTTGTCATCAACCTCAAGCACTTTTTTAGCCGCGGCCAGAAAATACTCAGGCCCTTTTTGATGGGTAATGCGTCCCAGATAGAGCACCACTTTTTCGCCATGCGCCGGCTTGCTGACTTCCGGCATTTTCTCCGGAACTTCAACCGCGTTATACACCACATCCACTTTATGCGGGCTGATGCCAAAACGCTGAATAATCGTCTGGCGCGTTTTATCCGATACCGCGATCACGCGCGTTGCGCCCTCCATTCCGCGCCGCTCAAGTTCGCGGATCAACGGATGCGCCTTGACGCCGTTGCGATCATATTCAGTTGAGTGCACATGAACGACCAGCGGTTTGCCCGTCGCGGCCGATACCGCAAGCCCGGCCGGGAATGTCATCCAGTCGTGGGCATGCACCACGTCAAATTCTTCTTCTTTTGCCACGCCTACGGCAAGATCCGCATACCGATGCGTTTCGGTAAACAGATCCCCGGCGTAGCGGTCATCGGCTTTGGCAATGCTTGGCGCGGGTTGTGATGTCGCCGCAAACGCCTGCCGATTTGCCTGCCCCGGCTGGCCGGCTTTGGGCGTTTCCCACACAATTTTTTCCACGCGATGCACGATCGTCTCGTGGCCATCCTGATACTGGCGCGTCTCAACCTGATGCTTGTGCTCAATTTCAGAAAGCCGCTCAACATATTGCTTTGGCGATTCATACGGCGAGAGCATCGCATCAATCACCCGGAACTTCACATGCTCAAGCGTGTACGGATGCAGAATATTCTCATAGCGCGCGGCGCGGCTACGATGCTCAACATGCTCTTCAACCCATTTGCGCGCCACCGGTTGCGGCGCCACCGGCTCAACGGCCGTATCGGCCGCTATCGGCGCGGGAATCGCTTCCGCCTGTTCCGGCTCATCGGCAGGTTCCGGCTCCGGCTCATTGATCTGTCGCATCTGCTTAACCAGCAGATCCGGCGCCTTAAGCGGACGCGGCAACACAAACAGCACATCAACGCCATTGCCGTTGAGCGCTTTGGTAAGTCCGTAGCAGGCCGTCCCCAGCCCGCCGCTGATGTAGGGCGGAAATTCCCAGCCCAGCATGAGCACTTTCATGACAACCCCGTTTACTATGACTTTGTTGCCGACCATCCTTCACTATGTCGTAAAGAACGTCAGGTGTAAAGGGGGGAAGGTTAAAAAAGATGGAGAAGGTTTAAAGCCGGGTTATAATAATTCGTACCATGGCTGAGAAAATCCTACATATAGAAGTCATTGACGACCGCATGGCTGAGTTCATAAGGCAAAAAACAGGCGCACAGCGCCTTCAGATTGCCAGTGGCATGTTTTCGTCTGCTCGTAAGATGCTGATTCATCATCTCCGTTCAGAACATCCTGATTGGCAAGATGAACAATTGCATCATGAGGCCGCGCGGAGGCTCTCTCATAGAAGCATTACGGACTTGCTGCAATAGTTTCTTCACGCTTTTGCCTGATGAGCCATAAAAAAGGACACGTTTCCGTGTCCTTTACATGGCATTCAGGATTCAGTTCTTGAAACACATCACACGCCTGGCTGCGGAATCGGGCCGTTCATTCCGTCGGCCTGTTCGCCTGCGGCTTCGTCGGCCTTTTTCTGTTCGTTGTTGCGGCGCTGTTGCTCGCTTGCCAGCAGGTCATTGACGGTCGGCTTGTTGATCGTTTCGCCGTTCAAAATGCGATGCACATCTGATCCGTCAACCGTTTCGTACTTCAGCAGGGCATCTTTGAGCATCGTGACATGTTCGCGATGCTGCTCAAGAATGGCCCGTGCTTCGGCATAGGTCGTGCTGACCAGGCGATGCACTTCGGCGTCAATCATTTCCGCTGTTTTTTCAGAATATTCGCGTGCCTCAATGAACATCTGGTTGCGTTCATTGGGGCTGAATTTGATAAAGCCCAGAGTATCGCTCATACCCAGATCGCAGATCATTTTCCGCGCGATGTTGCTGGCTTGTTCAATATCAGCCGAAGCTCCGCTTGAGATATCGCCGACGAAAAGATCTTCCGCCAGCCGGCCGCCCATCGTCACGCGCAGATTCGCCAGCAGGTATTTTCTCTGATACACAACGCGGTCTTTTTCCGGCATTGAGAAGCTTGCGCCGCCATAGCCGCGCCGTCCCAGGATCGTCACTTTGTGCAGCGGCTCGTAATCCGGCTGTAGCGCATTGAGTATCGCGTGGCCGGCTTCGTGCCATGCCAGGATTTCCTTTTCTTTTTCATCAATCACGCGGCTCTTGCGCGCCTTGCCAAAGCGCAGCTTGTCGCGCGCTTCTTCAAGATCGCTCATCTCAATGGCGTCTTTATTCGCCATCGTCGCCATAAGTGCTGATTCGTTGATGATCGCCGCCAGATCCGCGCCGCTGAACATCGGCGTCTGCTTGGCCAGCCGCATCAGGTCGGCATTAGGCGCCAGCTTCACCTTTTTAGAATGCACCTTGAGAATCTCATAGCGGCCTTTGATGTCCGGCAGCGGCACATACACCTGGCGATCAAAACGGCCCGGGCGCGTGAGCGCCGGATCAAGAACATCGGATCGGTTGGTCGCGGCGATCACGATTACCTGGTCGTTGGTGTCAAAACCGTCCATTTCGACCAGAATCGCATTGAGCGTCTGTTCGCGTTCGTCATGTCCGCCGCTGGCCATGCCGTTTCCGCGGCGCCGGCCCACGGCGTCAATTTCGTCAAGGAAGATAATGCACGGCGAAGATTCCTTTGCCGTCTTAAACAAGTCGCGCACGCGCGAAGCGCCCACACCGACGAACATCTCAACAAAATCAGAACCGCTGATGCTGAAGAACGGCACGTCAGCTTCGCCTGCGATGGCTTTGGCCAGCAGGGTTTTGCCTACGCCAGGATCGCCCACCAGCAGTACGCCGCGCGGAATGCGCCCGCCGAGTTTCTGAAAACGTTTGGGGTTCCGCAGGAACTCCACGATTTCCGAGAGTTCCTCTTTCGCTTCGTCAATGCCCGCCACATCATTAAACGTGACATTGGTGTGCTCTTTGGTCAGCAGACGATGGCGTGAGCGGCCAAAGTTGCCCAGCATGCCGATGCCGCCTCCGGCCGAGCGAATCTGCCGCAGGAAGAAAAACCATATAATCAGAATCAAAAAGATATACGGCAAAAACTGAATCAGCACGGTGACAAACAATCCGTTTGTCTGCTTAAATTCAAGCGTGGTGTCGTTATCGCGCGCAATGCGCGTCAGTTGCAAAAATCCGTTAAAATCCGCTGTCGGAAACTGCGTGACGATTTTGTCAGATCCGCCGCTGGCCGGATCTCCCGCCACGGTATCCTTCTTGGTGCCGATCAACCGGCCGTCATCCATCGCCTCTACGCTGCGCAACTGCTTGTTCTCAAGCCGCGTCATAAATTCATTGGCCGGCACTTTCGTCGGCGATGAACTGTTATTGTGCACCAGCACCAGAAACAGCACGCAGATAGACAGGATCAAGATCCATCCGAGCATGCTTCGGCTGAATCGCATATTGTTATTGCCATCATTACCAGGTTTGCCGGAACCCTTCTGGCGGTTTTCGTTCTCGTTGCCCTGGTCATTGTTGGGTTTATTATCAGGCATGAAGTCCTCAAAAACACTTAGTTGGCACACTCTGCGCCAGGCCTCGCCCCGGTTTCCGCAGAAGACCCGTTCCTCATCGGCTTTTCGGGGCGTGGGACATTATAGCCCTTCTGGCACCGCGGGAGGAAAATCAATTTTCTGCGTTATTACAATTTATGCAACGAAATAGAACTTCGCAGATCCCAGAACGCATCAGAAGTCGTTCTGTAATTGCTCCACAATCGCGGCCGCAAGCCGCTCAATGGCAAGCTGAGTAGCGTCATCAGTACGCTCGCCAATCTGCGGGATATCCGTTGCGGATCGATTAAATTGCTCGCGGCGCACCAGAATGCGCCCGGAGCGCAAATCTTTCCACTGAAAATTAACCGCCACCGTCACCTGCGTTTCGCGCGGCAGATTCAGACCATAACGCCTGGTCAGCGTATCCTGCGCAACCATTACCAGTTCGCCGGTCAATTCCGTGTCCGCACGCTCGCCATATGCAATTTTATAGGGCGTGCGATATTCAATGTTTTTGCAGATCGCCTCAGTCAGCTTAAATTCCCATTCGCGATTGAATGTTTTGTTCTGAAAAATCGGTACGGAAATGGTTTTTACGCTGCTGCGATAGAGTGATTTGCTGCTGTATCCGCAACCGGCCGGGATCATGGCAATCGCCACCAGCGCCAGCGCCAGAACCGATCGGCAAATCATAGGGTATGCGCGCTTCATTTGGCCACCTTTTCCGGCATTTTACGCCTGAGTTCAGCCTTTGCTTCTTGGGCGTAAATGGTTCCGGGCCAATTGTTTATGACTCGCTTATAGTACCAGCCGGACGCATATTTTCTTCCCGCGCGCCAGTAATAACGAGCCACCTCAAGTTCGCGGCGGCCTTCTATCTGATAAATGCGATCCTCAATAGCCTTAACCTGAAGCTGCTCCGCACTTTGCGGATAAACTTCTGATATGGCCGAAAGGCGTTCGCGGGCATCAAGCAAGGGCGTGACATCAAACAGCACGCCACGAAAACTGCCAAGCGATGCTTCCGCACGACGAATTTCTGCTTTGCGAACATATTGGCTATAAGGATACCGCCTGACAAAATCACCATAAGCCTCAACCGCTTCCTGAAAGCGGGAGTCGTTATAGTAATAATCCGCCACGCGCAGGCCGGCACGCTCCGCCAATGGACTGCCGCGCTGACGGTCCTGAATGCGATCAAGCATCTCAATGGCTTCTTCGGAGCAACCTAAGATTCGCATTCCGAAAAATTTACGCTTATATCCCTTTAAGAATGAATCCGCGATATCAAACTCACGTTGAAGAACAAACGGATACAATTCCGATGAAGGAAAATTGTTGACGAGATCTTCGTAAGAAAACAGTGCGCGGTAGCGATTGCCGCGCAGAACTTCCGCATCGCCTTGAAGCAAAAGCACCTGCGCCAAAAGCGGATTGGTTTTGTTGGCCTTTATCCATTTTTTTGCGTCTGCGATGACTTTCTTGGTCTGATTGGCCTCAAGATCATGAATCATCGTGGCAACTTGCCCCTCGGGCGTGGTGGGATCAGGCTGAACAACCGGCACCCAGGCGCCGTTGCGCAATTCCCATCCCGGAGGCGCGGCAAAAGCTGTGGCCGAAAGACCCAGCACCGCGCTGATGACCCATCCGGTAAGCCGACGTAATGTAAATGTATGCTGAGGCATGGTCGCGAAGTATAACCGCGGATGACCTCAAGACAAAGGAGTGACGCCAGAAATCTGCGGGGCATAAACTCACGCATCCTCTGTCTCATTGCCATTGCGTATATCGCCGGCCTTGAGTATTGTTCCGATACTGAATCAGCGAGCGGAGTCTCCCGTGATCATTGCGATTGATGCACGACCTCTGATGACCCGGCAAATCGGCGGCGCCGAGCAGCATGCCCGTAACATCGTTACGTCATGGGCTCAAGCCAAAGTGCCGCATGATTTCCTGCTGATTTGTGATCGCGCGCCGGAGCAGGACCCTGATTACGACGAAAAATTTGTGGCGTACCTGCCGGTGAATTTTCACCGTGTTGAGATCAGCGGCTTTGAGTCATGGCGTCCCTTTACGGTCGGCTCGCGCATTCTCTCAAGTTTGTCGCGCACGCTCGGCCGTCTCGGCGCCGATGCCTATCACAGTTTTACCGCCGCCGTTCCGCGCACCACCATTTGCCCCGTCGTCCAGACGATACATGACCTGAGTTATGAACTTGACCCGGTTGTCCGCCGCATGCCCCAAAGCGCCGACATGCGCAGAACCGTTCGCAGCGGCGTGGCGCGCGCGGCCGCGATCGTGGCCGTTTCTTCACAAACCAAAAGCGACATCGCCTCCTTTTACCATGTGCCCCAGGAACGCATCGCCGTTGTTTATAACGGAATCAATCCGCTGTTTGTCCCGCAGCCGGATGACGCCATGCGCGCGCAGATCAAACAAAAGTACGATGTCAGCGGCCAGTATATTTTTGTCGTTGGCAATGATATTCCGCGCCGCAATTACACTCGGTTGATAGAAGCCATGAACTTGCTTTGGCAAACAGAGCCGCGCGTGCGCCTGGTGATGGCCGGCCGCAAACCCTGGCGAGATTCTCCGATCTTCCTGACAACAGCCTCCGCGCAATCGCATGATCAGGTGCGTTTTGTTGAATCACCCACCGATGAAGAACTTGCTCAGCTTTACCGTGATGCAATCGCTACATGTTGCGCCAGCAGTTTTGAGGGTTTTGGCCTGTCCGTTCTGGAAAGCATGGCATGCGGAACGCCCACGGCCTGTTCCGAAATGCAGAGCCTCAAGGAAGTCGCCGGCGACGCGGCCGTCTACTTTGCCCACGATAATCCCGATGCCATTCATCAGGCGCTCATGATGCTGGTGCACGATATTGAATATCGCCGCCAACTCAAGTACCGCGGCATTTCGCGCGCGCAGCTTTTTACCTGGCCTATGGCCGGCAAATTGATCCTCAACGTTCTCGAGCGCGCCGCCGCCGGAATGCCCGCCGGCGCCGTGGCCGGTTGAGTTCATGCGTTCCTGCTTTGAGCAAGCCCCATCCTTTTAGAGGATGGGGCACAAACGGTCATGCAGAAACGATTGCATTCTTATGGGTATCACCCGTTTTCCTTAACAGTTTGTGCCCCGTGCATAAAGGCGACAGGGCTTGGTTGATGATCTTTTCAACAAAGCCATACGCGCTATAAAACTCAGCAACATATCTTATCTGCTATCAATATTTTACAAATCTGAAACACTTCGGCAGACCTCGCAATTTACCAGTCTTAACATGACAGGCCCTATAACCCCTATTACGGATTTTTAAGTCCGCTGAAATGGCCGTTTTTCAGGCTTTTTGACGAAAAACTCTCATTGAAGATGAGCTTTCCTGGGCTATGATAAAGATCGTATAAGTGGGCTCGGCGTTGAAGTACGTTGCGTCGGCGCTGAGATGTACGATGTACGCAAAAGTGGGACTTCTATGAAGAATCATGTGTTCACTGGAGTGCTGGCAGTCTCTGCATTGGCTGGTGGGGTCAATGCGGGCGTGCTGCATATTGATCTCAACAATCTGGCGCTGACCACCAGCACAGGTGTTGTCAGCAATTTTCAGTCATATACCGGCACACTCAATCTCTCAACATCCATTACCAATACCTCGTATATCAACCTGATTCAGGATGATAGTGTTTTGGTGCCTCTGCTGGAGTCAGGCCCCGATTTTTCCCTTGCCAGCGGCAGCATTACTTTCGCCAATGGTACGCCAACATCTGCTTCTCTCGTTTTTACCACAACTGGCGGCGATACTTTGACTTTCCACACATCGCAACCAAGCGATGTCGATAATAGTGATGAGTTCACCTACTACTACACATTTGATCCCGCCGGCACGTGGACAACTTTTAATCATAGCACGTTTGCGGGTGTTGATCTTTCCGCTTGGAATGGCGGCAGCACACTGCTGACAATTACGAATGTTAATTTTCAAAGCGGCAATGTCGCTGATCATGTAAGTTTTGAATTTGAGATTACGCCGGTGCCGGAAGTGGCCAGCATCAGCGTATTGAGCATGGCGGCCGTGGGCTTGCTGGCCCGTCGTCGCCGCTAAAGTGTTCCGCCCGGTTATGGGTTGTGGGGTCAGTGGGGATAACTGAGGAAATTGCTCTGGTTTTGGTTTCGTGATTTTTAACGCTCCAAAATAGCACAATCGCGATTCTAAAATTATGGGCAGCACGCAAGGAAATGTGCATGAGGTACCTGGTAGCTCTTACGACAATTTCGGCCGCATTTGCAATGACCGCGCCCGCCGCGGACGCAAGCAGTCTGCATTTTGATCTTGATCACGTTGCCACCACCAAAACCGCTGTTTTCGGCGATAGTGGCCAGATCGGCAGCGTTCTTTCGTTCTCTATGCTCACCGGCGCCGGCGGCACTACGCTTGATTTCAGCTCAAGCGATGGCTATCACCTGACGGGCTCGCAGATCGTGGTTGATTCAATTTCCGGCTCATTCACATTAAACAACGCCAACCAGATCACCGGCGGCACCTTTAGCCTCTCGGCCCACACCGTATCCTACGGCACGGATGGCTACAGCTTTGATATCGCCATGGGCAACTATAACACGCTGACGATTGCCGGCACGCTGCGTCTGTATCAAACTGTGATCACGCAGGACGGTGATTTCAGCGGCAACACGTTTTTGGGCTATGACGTTTCCGCGGGATATGACAACGACCTGGCTGGCCGCATTACGAATTTCAGCTTCAAAAACGGCCTGACCGATTTTGACATTTACGTTGACCTGCCCGAAACCACCGTCGGCGCAGCACCCGCCGTGCCTCTCCCGGCCGCACTCTGGGGCGGACTGAGCCTCATGGGCGTACTCGGCGCGCGCAGAGCCCTCAGAAAGAAATAACAACAACTCAATATCTGCATAACTCAATAAAAAAGACGGAACGCGCCGCGTCCCGTCTTTTTTATTTCCTTGAGTTTTGGATAAGAAGCCCCATTCCCTTTACGGGATGGGGCACAAACAATTATTCAGAAACGATTGCGCCCTTTGGGTGTTAATTGTGTCCTTTAACAGTTTGTGCCCCGCGCCATAAAGGCGACGGGGCTTGAAATCAACATCACTTATCCCAACTCCGTTTATTTCGTTTTGATTTCATATCCGTAGGCCACAGTGTCATCATCCACCGCGCCCAGGAATTGGCAGCCAAGCTTGTCATAAAACTGGCGATAGGGATTTTCCGCAAAGGCCTCAATCAGCAGCATGTGCACATCTTTGGCGCGCAGATATCCGCAGACTTCCTCAAAGAGCCGCTTGCCGATCCCCTGGCGCGTATGGGCCGGATCAATATAAAGACCGGTGAGATCGGCATCGTATCCTTCGCGCATGGTTCCCATGCGCACGGCCGCAAAACCGGCCGGCTCATCGTTATACGCCGCGATGAATATAACTCGCTCCGAGGGCCGGCGCGCAAATGGCGGCTGACACGTCAGCCACGATTCCCAGTCCGTGGCCGGACGATCCACCAACCGCGGGCCGCTCATAAAATTAAAATAGGCCGCGCGCTCGGCGATGTACTGCAATCGCGCCAAGAGCGTAGCGTCGGCCGGCGTGGCTGTGCGAACCGTGATTGACATACCCCCATTATACCTCACAGCCGCACGAGCGCGGCCGATAGTTCGCATGAACCAAAAACCCGAGCCAGGATAAGGCTCAAAAACGAAATGCGCCCCAAAGCCCCGTGAGTTTTAATCCCGGGGTAGGTGCGAGCATGCCAAAATCCGACGTGAACGGACATACCGGCCTTAAAACCTACCGGGGCCTGCTCATTTTGAACTCAGGTTTGAGCGCGTTAACTTTGTTTCAGAGCTATATTTGCCGTTTTTGGGGTGACTTTAGGCCCATGTTCGCTTGATTTTGCTCCGGTTTTTCATAAGATGTTGGTTTCCCGCTGCGGTAAAGCAATCCGCAGAAGCGCGTAAGCGCTCGTAGCTCAGTTGGTTAGAGCGCGTCGCTGATAACGACGAGGTCCCAAGTTCGAATCTTGGCGGGCGCAATACACAGAAAGCCTTGTAACTCTAGCAGTTACAAGGCTTTCTGTAATTTTGCGGTCCAGATCATGTCAAAACACAATTTTTATCATCACCATCGCTCATACATCTTTAATGTGCGTACGGCGATGCCAAAGAGACAACCAATGCTGCTGCGCCCGAGAGAACCACAACTCCAGAGCTGATCAAGGGTGCCTTGCGCGAGAACCATGCAAATCGCCCGGTTGAACCGAGTGCGCTAAGACCCATGACCACGGCCAACCCGATGCCGACCAGCGCGAGGGCCAGTCCGATACTGAACCCCAGTACCATAAGCAGTCCGGTGCCCGCGCGATTGATTGATACGGCCAGCAGCATCACGGTGACGGCCGCTGGACAAGGAATCATGCCGCCGGCGGCGCCAAAGGCCAGAATCTGACCCGGCGTTGGCCGCTCGCCGCGCCGCACATACTCTGGCAGCGTTGCCGCATGCGCACGCGCGTGAGCTTCTTCATCTTGATCCAGACCATGCTCATGATGATGCCCATGGTCATGATCGTGATGATGGTGTTCTTCCGGCTCGGCCATTTGGAAAGGGATTTCTTCGCGCTGATTGTCTTTTTGGATCTCCAACAAAGCATCAAAAGAATGCGGCTCTTCGGGAGCCTTATCGCTGAGCCAACTGCCATCGGCCTGCTGCGTGAGCGGCAGTTCTTCTACCACATCGTGTGGACGCATAATGCGGATGGTGGCGGCGGTTGCTTTGATGCCTGATGTGTAATGCAGCTTAAATCGTTCACCTTCGGGCGTGTCTATAATCGTAATATTGCCCGCGCCAGATTGACCGGCGAAAAGAAATGGCTGCGGCGCATGATGGTGATGATGCTCATGATCGTGAGGATGCGCGGCCATCTTGCGCGGCCAGCGGCGGTACATCAGATAGCATCCCAGCAAAATGACAATCACACTGCTGCCGATCTGAAGCCAGTACATCGCACGATCCGTAAAGGCTTCTTTGCCCAGCCATACGCCGAGTGCCGCCAGCAGAATCACCACGATGCTGTGGGTAAAGGCCACGGCCAGCCCCAGCAGAATGGCATCACGCTTGGTTCCCTTGGTTCCGATGAGATAGGCGGCGGTGAGAGTCTTGGCGTGCCCCGGCTCCAGCGCGTGCAACGCGCCCAGACCGATTGCTGACGGCAGATACAGAAGCGATGCATCCATGGGATGTTCCTACTACAATAAACACCAGTGAGTGAGAGCTTGATTAAGCATAGTATACTCCCCTATAGTATGTCAAGAAGGTGAGCCGTTATGCCACATACACAGCACAATCGCGAAAAACTTAAAGCACGCCTGCGTCGCATTCGCGGGCAGGTGGACGCCATTGAAAAAGCATTGGATGACAATCAGGAGTGCGGCAAGGTGCTCCAGCAGATTGCCGCCGTGCGAGGGGCCGTGGCCGGCCTGCTGGGCGAGGTTCTGGAAGGCCACGTGCGCGAACATCTGGCGGCCGAGCGCCTATCCACGGCGGATCGCGAATTGGCCGCTGATGAGATTATTGAAGTGTTGCAGCGCTATTTAAAATAGCACGGGCCAATTTTTCGGTGAGTTGTTGATCTCAACCAAGCCCCGTCGCCTTCATGGCACGGGGCACAAACTGTGAAAGAAAATGAATAACACCCAAAGGATGCAATCGTTTCTGGATGATCGCTTGTGCCCCGTGCCATAAAGGGCAAAGGTATATACACATGTTTCAGGTTGAGCGAATTGCCTTATTTTCAGCCTGCAAGGCTGACATAAAGTAGCCGAGGATAGCGAGCGAAGCTCGCACCCCCAGTAAACGGCCCAAAAAAACGACGACTCTGAAAGAGACGACCTTGCCTGATGCACGAGATGCGGCCGACTCCTTCCAGGGCATGGGCGGTTCCTCCTTTGGATGACCGCCTTATAGCCTCTCAGAAAGTGTTACCTATGTCTCAGGTCTATACACTACTCTATATCAGCCTTTCAGGCTGAAAAATCCTACTGTAATACTCATGTAGATACCTTTGCCATAAAGAGAATGGGACTTGCTTATCCCGAACTCAGGTTAAAATCGAATATTGGCCACATCTGCTTTAATTTTCTTCTTTCCGTGGCCTATGCATAGATTTTGGTGATCCTTTGTTCGGTGCAGATAGTTTCTTTATATTTTCAACAGTCTTGTCAAAATCGCTCGTTGGTGTTGTTGCCTCCATTTGGCGGCGCAGGGCGTCATATTTTTCAAATTCTTTGTGCGCGTGATCTTCGGCCAGTTCGTGCGAGATGCGGCCGGCGTTGGTGAGAATGTTGCGCTCGTTAAATTCCAGAAAGGCATCCAGCTTTTTGATCCAGTCGGCCATGTGCATCGGTTTGCGCCGGCGGGCCTGGTCTTCGGCGTAATCCAGATACATCGTGACGACGCGATTGAGTTCGCGCATTTCGTCTTCGGCCAGATAGTTCTTTGCGATGCCAACGTCTGATTTTCGGATGGCTCCGTGCGGAGCGTTTTTCCATGTCGTCAGGCCCATATTGGGCTTGGCGGCATCGGCGCGATCTTTGATGACTTCGGCGGCCGTGTGGCCGTGAATGGCCCAATGCAGCTTGTTCTGTACGGTGGCGTAGAAAGTTTTGGTTACGGCTGAATCGCGATCGTAATCAATGCTGGTGACGAATATGTCAGTGATCTTCTGATAAAACATCCGCTCTGAAGCCCGAATGTCGCGGATGCGCTCAAGCAGTTCATCAAAATAATTGTCGCCCAACGTCTGGCCGGCCTTGATGCGCTCGTCATCAAGCGTAAAACCTTTGACGAGCAATTCAGAAAGCCGCGCCGTGGCCCATTGGCGGAAGGCCGTGCCACGCGCGGACCGCACGCGGTAGCCGATGGCCAAAATGGCATCAAGATTGTAGTGATCGACAAGCCGTGAAACTTGGCGTTGCCCTTCGGTTTGAACTATTCGGAATTTCCGAATAGTTGCCTCTGAATCAAGCTCTCCGTCGTCGTAAATGCCTGCAATATGCTCATTTATGGTTGGTACGGATACTTGGTATAAGTCGGCCAACAGTCGCTGAGTCAGCCAAACGGTTTGCCCATCCATGCGAACTTGTACGCTAAGGCCGCCATCCTGATAGATGAGCAATTGCCCGGGCGGTGGATTTGGTGCGTCGGCCATGATCACTCCAGTGGTTATTCTCATGATGGTTCGCTCAATTCTTTGCAAATGATAGCCGGGGAGAGTTGGCCGAACAATCATGACAATCATGGGTTATGGCAAGCAACATCCGCAGTAATGGCCGGGCGATAGGTTCGCGGTGGTATGCCAAAGTCTCAATCTGAACTCGGATTGAGGAAGCCCCGGTGGTTTTAACTCCGGGTTGTGCGCGTTAACGCCAGATGTTGGCATCTTCGTACCCATCCCGGGGTTAAAACCGGGGCTTCGGGCACGCTTTTTTTGATCTTTGTCGCAAACTCAGGTTCTCAGGATAAGGCCAAAATGCGCCGGGACATATGCAGAAGAAATCTGACACGGAAAAGCAGAAAGGCAAAATCTGTAAAATATTGAAATTAAAAAGGATAAGCACAAAACAGCATGCTCAAACGCAGCGGTTATGCACAACAGGGCCAAGCACGACCGGATATAACCGGTCACAACCTGCCGCAATGAGGGAGAAACTGAGCTGGGTGGGGATCGAACCCACGACCCACAGATTAAAAGTCTGTTGCTCTACCGACTGAGCTACCAGCTCCCAAGTTGACAGACGGGCCATTGTAATCGCTGCCGGGGTGTTCATGCAACATTGGCATGCTTATGCGATGAAAAATCCAAAAATAATGCGGCCATAAATGGTTATGATTACTGCGGAAAATGAAATAATTGCCATTGCCTGCCTGTGCGCGAATTATTCGTCGCTGATCGGCAGCTCAATGATAAAGGTGGTGCCTTTGCCCACTTCGCTGAGGCAGCGGATGGTGCCGCCGGCCGCAAGGATCAACTCCTGCGAGATCGTTAAACCCAGGCCGGTGCCGCCTTTGGGAAGCGCGTCTTCTTTTTCGGTTTCTGTGGCCACGCCGCCGGCGGCGGAGTTGCCGTTGATTTTTTGCGGCTGAGATTTTCGTTTGGTAGAATAAAACGGCTCAAAGATGTGCGGCAGCACGTCGGGCGGGATGCCCGGGCCGGTATCACACACCTGTAACTGGGCGATTTTGCCATTGTTCAGACGCGCGGCCTGAATGGTCATGCGGCGAAGACGGCTGCTGGCCTGAAGCATGGCCGAGCGTGAATTGACGATCATATTCATGAGGACTTGCTGCAATTGTCCCGGGTTCATTTGAACCTTGAGCCCGTCCTGAATTTCAATTTTGAGCGTGATACCGTCTTTGCCCAAGTCACGCGAGAGACAGGTAAGCGTTTCCTGTACGCATTTGTGCACATCGGCCACGGTGCCTTCTTCGCCGCGGGTAAAACCGAGAAGGCTTTGCGAAATGGCGGCCGCTTTTTCCGCGCCGGCGAGGGCTTTTTGAAGCGCTTTTATTTTGATGGCGTCATCGGCGCCGTCGCTGAGGGCGTAACGCGTATAGCTGATCATGGGCGTGAGAATGTTGTTAAATTCGTGAGCAATCACCGCGGCAACCATGCCGAGCGTGGCAAGTTTCTGCTGTTGCGAAACATGCGCCTCAAGCTCATCAATCCTTCCCTGCAAAGCATTGATGGCTTGTTCCAGTGATGAAGCGTCGAGGATAGGACGCGGATATCGGCTCACACTTACTCCCAGCCGCAAATTTACGTTTTAATGAACCCAATGTGAACGCACAGGCAGCACAAGCTACCGATAACGAATAGGACCATAACAACTTATGTATCGTCCTTTTCGGTTCAGTCTCTGTAGAGGTGATTATGACGCCAAACAGATATTTATCACTTTTTTATACTCAGCGGGACAATTTTAATTGAGAAAAGTATGATTTTATCGGAAGTTGCCCTAAAAAAAGATACTTATACTTGCGCAGGGGCGTGCAGAAACTGCCCAGTTCAACAAAAGTATCATTTGTGGCAACCCTGAGTTATGAATCACAGCTTTTATATCCGATAATTAAATTGATATGGCGCAAATGGATGACAAATCGATTGAAGAACTGCTGGCGGCCGTAGAGGCCCAGACGCAGGCGATCACGGATCAGGCGGCATCCGGTCAGGATGTGGTTGAGTCTGCGATGGCCGAGAATCAGGCGGCGGCCACGGGTGTTATGGATACGCCGGCGGGTGATATGGCGTCGCAACCGGAGATGATTCCGGAACTGCGGCGTTTGCTATCCATTGAAGTGCCGATGATCGTGCGGCTTGGCCAACGCAGAATGCCGGTGGCCGAGGTCATGCGCCTTGCGGTCGGCGCGATTGTTGAATTTGGCAAGTCGGCGGATGACGATCTTGAATTGCTGGTGAATAACAAGCTCGTCGGCATGGGCAACGCCGTTAAAGTGGGCGAAAATTTCGGCATCAAAATAACCAAGATCGGGCCGATCAAAGAAACCATCAAAAAACTCGGCGGAGCGTGAGGAAAATTCTGAATGATGAATGATGAATTAAAAAAACGCTGAACGATAAACGATGAACGCTGAAGAAACCAAAAACGATCAACGCAGAAGAAAAAACGATCAACCACCAACCATAAACGACCAACGATAAATTCACTGTACTTTATTCATGGCCGCTACGATTTGGTCGTGCGTTTGCAGGGGGCGGGGGATCATCAGCCATGTTGAATCAAAAGTTTCCGTAGCGGCGGTGGCAAAACCAATCGTGCCCAGGCCCAGCAGCCGCAAATAAAGCGGCTTATAAAGAACTGTGCGCTGAATCTTTTTAAGACTGGCCTGAAAAATCATGACGTTCACCACGCCCTTAATTGTGATGATGCGGCGATCCGTCAGCACATACACATGGCTGGTCCATATCATGGCGGCCCACACCAGACGCGCCAACACGGCGAACATCGCGATAAAAGCAACCTGATTCGGACTGATGCGCGTGCTGACATCCAGAGAAAACAGACGCACCAGCAGACACGCCGACAAAATAACGATAATGCAGAAACGCGCGCTTGTGAGCACAATAAACCACAACGAAGGTTTGGCGAGAATCAGGACGGTTTCGTCCTCATGCAGAACCGATGACGGCAACACTGCGGCCGCGATATCGTGTGGTACGCGCGGCACGGCGGAGTTGTCGCTGGCCTTGTTCGGCGGTACGTGTGTTCTGACCGTGGCAGCCATACCGTTATTGTATCCCAAAAATGGGCGGTGAAGAAATTTTGATGATTTATTCTGCGGCCGGTTTTCCGGAAGCCGTCGATTTGGCGGACTGCTGGCGCTTAAGGGTAGCCTCAATGGCCGCATGCGCCGCGGAAAGAATGTCACGCGCATTGTCATAAGTCAGTTGCTGCATGGCCTGATCATACGGCAGCCAGGCGTAGCCCGTGTGTTCGTCCGAAACGGTAACGGATTCGGTGCGGGTGCGGCCGGCGAAATAGGTGACGGTTTTGTGTACACGTCCTTTTTTGGGCGAATAAAAATCGTAAGTCATGTCTTTCTGAAATCGGCCGACGCGGTCAACCTGGCGGATGCCGGTTTCTTCGCGCAGTTCGCGCACGGCGGCCTGCCAGGCGGATTCGCCTTCCTCAAGATGACCTTTGGCGTAATCCCAATGTTTGCCGTAATCAAGCAGCAGATAAAGCCGGCCGGCGCCAGAGTCTCGGAAGAGGATAAACCCGGCCGAAAATTCATGGCGGATTTTGTGCTTCTTTTTGGCATCATGGCGCGCGCCGCGGCCATGATGTTTATCCGCCTGATGGCCGGCGTGCTTTTTACCGCCTTTTTTCTTTCGCGGAAAGGCGTGCGCTTTCGGGTTCTCACCCGCTTTTGTCTCGTGATCGGTCATACCGCCCCTGGCTCCGCGAAAAACATTGATCGCAAACTTACCTGCCCAGCAGTTTGCGCTTATGGTGAATAAACTTCAGATGATGATCAAGATGATGCACGTACATGGTGACCAGTTCGCCCAGCGTCACACGCCCGCGCTGATTGTGCGTGCCAAAACGATTGTATGCGCTTTCGGGCAGATTGCGAAGAATCACGGCCGTAAGTTTGCGATTACCCGCAAAAATCTCGGCCGCAAGAAACGGGTTCTGCTTTTCGGCGTAAAGTTTCTGCGAAAATGCCGTTTCGTCAAAACCGATGATCGTGGGGTTATCTTCCGCGATAATTCGCTTCATGCGATCGGAAGCAATAAGGTCGCTGTCCATTAAATGGATGACGATTTGCCCGATTGACCACGTGTTGGGCACGGGCAGCGCCAGGAAATCCGCTGCGGAAAGCCCGTCAATGGCGTTTTTGAGTTTATCGCCGCCAAGTTCATATTCATCAATCAAAGCGGGAATCATAAGCGCCTCCTTATCGCCACCACACCCTTTATTATACCACGCACCGCGACGGGAAAAGAATAATATCCCCGGCCTCCTTTTTGGCTGTCCAGAAAGACGGCCGAGGATACAATAAGTTCATATCCTTTCTGTTTGCTGTTTACGGAGGAGTTCCGCATGAATATCGCCGCGGTGGTCATGACGATTTTGTTTTTGATGGTCCCGCAGAAAACGTGGTATAAGCCTGATGAGCCGGTGAATGTCTGCTTTGCCGCCGCCGCGCAGGAGCAGGCCGCAACGGTATATCAGGCCATCGGCATCAAGGCTGCGGATGTTCCGCAATTATTTAAGCCGGCCGGGGAAAAAGACCTTTTTGATGAGCAGGGCAACCCGCTTTTCAAGCTGTATTCTTTTGACGGAAAACTGATTGCGCCGCAAAAAGGCGACAAACCTGATGCCGCCGGCGTCATCAACATCAGCAGTTATTATCCGCAGATCGCCACAGGCGGAACTTATATTCTGACGCTGAAAAATTCGCCGTCGCTGGTGATCTCGGCGCAGTTTAATCCGGGCAAATCACCGCGCGATCTCGAAAAACTGCCAATCAATCAACGCGAGCAGATGCGTGAATATTTTTCAACGCCGACAGTGATTTACGTTCGGCCGCTTGAATATGCGGTGATCTCAACAGATCAGGGTGACATTCAGGCCGCATTTTATTATGACGTTGCGCCACACACGGTTGATAATTTTATCACGCTGGCAAAGGGCAAATTTTACGATGATTCTTCTTTTCATCGCATCATTAAAGGCTTTATGATTCAGGGCGGCGACTCGCGCGCAAACTCCGCCGCGCTGGCCGGCACCGGCGGGCCGGGATATCAGATCATGCAGGAATTTTCAGATCGGCCGCATGTTAAGGGTGTACTGTCAATGGCGCGCTCAAGCGATCCCAATTCGGCCGGAAGCCAGTTCTTTATCGTGCATGGCGCGGCGCGTCATCTTGATGGCGCCTATACCGCATTTGGCAATGTTACCGCGGGCATTGATATTGTTGATAAACTGGCCGACACTCCGGCCGATCGCGACAGCGGCCTGGTGGCGCCGGATCGCCGGCCCAAAATCAAAAGCATCCACATTATGCCTGCGCCGGCGGAAATGTACATTAAGCCATAAACGAGAATCGGCGGGAGAATCGCCATGACGGAACCTTCTGCTCAAAAACGCCAAGCGCATTGCCCGGCCTGTCATGCCGTGCTCACACGCGGTATGCGCGAGTGTCCGCAATGCAAAATGGAGGTTGCGCGCATGAAGGATTACGTCATGGCAATGCGCCACGCGCAGAAAAAAGCGGCCGAGCAAAAGTCCTCCGGCGCATCCGCGCCAATCGGCAAAGCGCGCACCATCGTGCCGGCCAGCCAGCTTGAGCAGAATGATAATGAACAGCGCGCCAGAAGCAGCATGAATCACGAAATGATGCGCGCGGCAAAATACCTGATCGCGCTGATCGTCGTGATTGTTGCGGGAATATGGGTTTACCAGACATTTTTTAAGACGGTTGATCCGTGGCTAAACTACCCGACGGATCAACGCGCGCTGCTGACAAAGTTTTTTCAAATCGTGCACACGGATAACCGCAAGGAGCACGAAAAAGCTTACGCGCTCATTTCGCTATATCGTCGCGATGCCAAAGATGACACGCAGCATGGCCAGTATTTGCAGCTTTTTCATGATGTTGATCGGTACTTCATCACGCTTTTTGGGCCAAACTATATCAACGAAATCCGTTTTGAGCCTGAAGGCAATGTGCCGGACGCCGCTACGTGGATTGCCGCCGTGCGCACTGAAAAAATGACAATTGATCTTGAGCCGCAGACCCCGCCTGACAAACAGAAACCAGGCGAACCCAAACGCTGGGGCATCGTGGCGATACGTGAATTTCCGCTTGGTAATTCAAGTCGCAGCCAGCAGATGGGCGCTATCGGCGGCGTGCTGCGCGGGCTTGGCGCCGGCGGATCGGCCGAGCAGATTCAGGGCATCGCGGCCGTGACGACTGATTTTTCGCGCATGTCACCGGCCGAAATCAAGCAGACGCTCATGCCGATCATCACCAATCCGCGCGCCACGGGCCTGATCCGCGGCATTTACCAGACCTGGTATGTACGCAAAGATCCCACGATTCGCGCAACGCTTGAGAGCATTCTGACTGATGCGCGTTATCCCGATGAAGTTAAACGCGTGGCCAAACAGGTTCTTGATGAGCGCGTGCCGGAAGAAGAACTCATTGGCATGGGCGTTAACCCATAACCAGTTGAGGAAACGTTGAACGCTGAACGATCAACGCTGAAAAAAACACCGCGTTTATCGTTGATCGTTGGTCGTTTATGGTTGGTGGTTGATCGTTTTCTTTAGCCTTTAACTTTTATCCTTCAGCCTTCTCTTCAACGTTTATCGTTCAGCGTTTTTTAAGTTTATTCTTTCTCAACAGCGCCGTTTTCGAGCAATTTGCTGATGCCGCCCATATACGGACGAAGCACTTTCGGCACCGTCACGCTGCCGTCGGCATTCTGATAATTCTCCAGAATCGGAATGAGAATGCGCGGGCTGGCGATGACCGTGTTGTTGAGCGTGTGGCAATAAAGCGTTTTGCCGTCTTTGGTTTTATAGCGCAGATTGCAGCGGCGGGCCTGAAAATCATAAAGGCGGCTTGCCGAGTGCGTTTCGCCATAAGCACCGGCCTCTCCGCGCGATGGCATCCACGTTTCTACGTCAACCATGCTGGCATTTTTGGGGCCCAGGTCACCTGTGCAGCATTGCAGCAGGCGATAAGGCAGCTCAAGTCGGCGAAGCATTTCTTCAGAAAAACTCAGCATCTTGCGATGCCATTGGCGCGATTCTTCCTTGTCGTTTTTGCAGATCACCACCTGCTCAACCTTGTCAAACTGATGAATGCGATACAGGCCGGTGGTGTCTTTGCCGTAAGTGCCGGCCTCGCGGCGGAAACAGGTGCTCATCGTGCAGTATTTAACCGGAAGCTGATCTTCCGGAATGATCTCGTCCATGTGATAGGCGGTCAGGCCGACTTCGCCCGTGCCGGTGAGGAAGCGTTCGTCGTCGCCGGTTTCGTTGATTTCGCCGACGCGGTAGGCTTGTTCGCGGCCGGCGGGGAAAAAGCCTGTTCCCTTCATTGAGGCTTCTTTAACCAGAACCGGCACGCTG
The DNA here is from genome assembly GCA_964610975.1 of uncultured Phycisphaeraceae bacterium. Lineage (GTDB taxonomy): Bacteria > Planctomycetota > Phycisphaerae > WQYP01 > WQYP01 > CAZSYN01. The sequence goes on along the minus strand of CAZSYN010000005.1, from coordinate 195,323 downwards.
ACCGGCTTAAAGCCTTGTTCAAAAACCATAAAGTCCTGCGCCATGCGCAGCACTGCGTTGTGCAGAAGCGTGCCGTTGCCGATGAGGAAATAACTGCGCGAGCCGGCGAGTTTAACGCCGCGCTCAAGATCAAAAAGCTTGAGTTTTTCGTTGATCTCAATGTGGCTTTTGGGCTTAAAATCAAAAACGCGCGGCGCGCCCCAGCGGCTCAGCTCAACATTGTCTTCGCTGCTTTTGCCCACCGGCACGTCGTCATCCGGCGGCAACGGAATCGTCAGCATGATGCGGCCAATTTCAGGATCAAGCAGCTTGATTTTTTCTTCCATTTCCGCGATTTGCGGCTTAATGGCGGCCGGGCGGGTTTTGAGCGCCTCTATCTGTTTTTCAAGTTCCGCTTTCGCGGCCGGGTCCGCGGTTTTCTTGAGCTTGCCCATCAGCGGGCCCATTTCGCGCGAAAGCTTATTCTGCTCGGCAATCAGATCCTGAACGCCGGTCTGAAGTTTGCGGCGCTGGCCATCAAGCTCAAGCAGGCGGTCAAGGTCAATCGTCATATTCTTAAGCTGAGCGCCCTTGCGCACGGCGTCGGGATTCTCGCGGATAAATTTGATATCAAGCATAATTGATTATCCTAAAAAATTGCACGCCACTCGCGTAGCGTGCTTAATGAGTTTTACAGCAGGATCGTGTGCCGTGCGACGTGTGGCGTCAAAATTCCCCGCGTCCTCGTGTCTCCGCGTCCGCCTTTATTTTTACCATCAGCACGTGGCCAGCCATTACTCCGGCAGGCGCAACTCCATGCCGACGTCAAGATTGCTGCCGTCGCGATTCAGGACATCGCGATTGGCGCGCACAATGCGCGGCCAGGCTTTTTCGGTGCCGTAAAATTTCTTGGCGATCTTGCTGAGCGTATCGCCTTTCTTGACCGTATATGTCGCAGGATGGCTGCCCGGCGTGGTGGCTTTGGCCGTGCTCTTGACGGTCTTCTTGCTGGTGGTGGCGGATGTGCCGGTCTCTTTGGCGGTTGTTTCGGTACTGGTGACTTTGGCGCTCGCGCCGGCGTCGGCCGGGATATTCAGTTCCTGGCCGATCTTGAGTTTGTTTGAGCTGACGCCCGGATTGGCGGACTCAAGCGCGGCGACGGTCGTCTTGAGCGACTTGGCGATGATGCGGAAGGTGTCGCCCTTCTTGACCTTATACGTGTTGCCGCTGGCGGCCTTGCTGCCGGTATCCGAAGTGGCGGTGTCGGTCAAAGTTGATGTTGAATCAGAAAAATCAATGGCGCGGCGCGTGCCGGGAGCCTCAATGCTCACGGCGCCCGGGCCGCCGATTGTGCCAAAGGTCGTCGGGTACGTGGTGCCCGGAGCGGTGGTGAGAGTCGGCGTCACCGGCGGAAACGCATCACGCACCGGCATGCCGCCAGTCAATGACTGCGTGGCCGCGGCCGGGCCTGAGGTCGGCGGCGGGATCACAATCGTGCCCGGACCAAAAGTATCCGCAGGGTGGGAGCTGTGGCCTGCGTTGTCAGAGTTGACCAGCCCGGTCTGATTGGTCGGCTGATAGTCTGATGACTTGGTGGTGTCGCGCTGGCTTTGCCAGGCAAAATAGCCCACGACGCCAAGAACAATGACAAACAGGGAAATAAGACCGATTTTCACATCGGTGCGCATATGAGTAACTCCTCAAGCCCTTGCGGGTCTCTATTCCAGAAAACAATGCTAAATAGTTTCCGGTTTCTTCCGCATTCTGTCCAGTGATCGTATTTGGCAGGCAAAAAAAGCGGAGGTCAGGGACTCAATTGGGCTATTTTCGCACAATTGAACCAGCCTGACCTCCGAATGTTTACTCTTTGTTTGCCAGACCCGTAATCTGTGACTGCTGCTCTGCCGCCTGGTGAGCCTTCTTTTCTGCCACACTCAGGAGCATCGGCGAGGCAATAGCCAGCGTGGAGTACACGCCGGTAAGTGCGCCAACAAGCATCGCAAAGCTGAACCCGCGGACGCCTTCGCCGCCCCAGATATACATGATAAAGAGCACCACCAACACGGTAAAGCTGGTCCAGATAGTACGGCCAAAGCACTGGTTAATGGAGTCGTTGACTAATTGTTTGGTCAGCGGCTGATTGAGCCGGCCACGATTTTCGCGCACGCGGTCAAAGATCACGATGGTATCGTTGACCGAATAGCCGATGACCGTCAGGTACGCGGCGATCATGGTCATGTTGATCTTAAAATCGCTGATGAGCAATGCGTCGGCCAGCGGTTTGGCGTGCTTGACCAGCTCCCCAGCCAGAACCGTACCGGCCACGGCAATAAGGCCGTCATGCGCCAGGGAGAGAATGGCGCCCATGCCATAACGCAGGCTGCCGAAACGAATCCACACGTAAATGACGATCATCACCAGCGAGATCAAAATGGAGATCAGCGCGTAAATCTTGGCGCTCTGCGCCACGGCGGCATCAAAGCTGGTCACACCGTCAAGTGTCGGCGGACTGGTCAGCGCGGCATTGACCACACGCCATTCCTGCATGGCCAGGATGCTTTGCCAGCTTTCGGCATTGTCCATGTAGGAGATGTTGTCATCACGTACAATCAGGACGGCCTTTGTGACTTCTTTTTCCGTACCGGCCGGCTGAGAGGCCGCCGGTGCGGCATAAGCCAGAGGAATGAGTTCATACGGACGGTTGCGGACATCTTTGAAGTCCGGCGCCGAACGCGTTGAGCGCAGGCGGTCAACCAGTGCCGATTCTGTGCTGGCCGGCGTAATATTATCAAGCAGAATTGCCGCGCCGCCCTGGTAAGCGCTCAAATCGCTGCGGCGCGGATCGGCCGCGGCGCTGCCGGGAAGAAGCTGCTCAATTGACGGTTTGTTGATCGGGCGGATGATGCCTTTTTCAATCAGCGAAGTCACGTCACGATCCGTCAGCCCGACATCAGAAGACTTAAACGCCAGTTTGGGGCGCACATTGAGTACATCGCTGAATTTTTCAGCCAGAACCTCAACGTACTTGCTCTTGATCTTCTTCTCCGCGGTATCAGCAATAGCCGTTACCACCGTAAAACGTTGCGGCTCACCGGCTTTGACCATCAGTTCCTGAACCGTGGCATCCTTGGCATCCTCAAGCCCGGGAATTGACGACAGACTCCAGACGCGTTTGCGCACATCAGAGATATCAAGGCTGGCGCCCGGTTTAAGCTGGAATGTCACCTGCGTGCCGCCGTTAAACTCCGTGTCATATTTGTCGTCGCCGCGGGCGATGAACGCGACAAGGCCGGCAATTGAAATAACCAGCGAGAATGTCCAGAAATAGTGGCGCTTGCCGATCCAGTCAATATTCGGGACCTTGATCATGTGCAGGAATGGCCACTTGCCTTTGAGCCATGTGCCGGTCACGATTTCCTTGACATATTCCGCCATGCTCGGATCGCAGTTGATTTCCTTCATGACGCCCCAGCGAACCGCGGCGCTCATGAATGTGCGCGTGACAAACAGCGCGGTAAACATGTGAATCGTCAAGCCGATGAGCAATGTAATGCCGAATCCCTTAACCTCTTCGGAACCAAGCCACACCAGGACGATCGCCGTGAGGGACGTGGTGAGGTTGGCGTCAAAAATAGTCCAGAAAACGCGGTCATAACCAAGTTTTACCGCCAGTTGCATGGATTTGCCCTGGTGGATTTCCTCGCGGATACGCTCGTTGATCAGCACGTTTGCGTCAACGGCCATGCCGAGCGTCAGCACGATGCCCGCAATGCCCGGCAGCGTATAGGATGCGCCCATCATCGCCATCGTGGCGGTGATCAGCACAAGGTTGATCAGCAGCGCGACATTGGCAAACCATCCGGTAACGCTGTAGTACAAAGCCATGAAGATCATGACCGCAATCACCGCGTAAACGCCGCTTTGCAGGCCCGCGCGGATGTTGTCTTCGCCGAAGCTTGAACTGATGGTCTGAACCGAGATCGGTTCGGGCTGAAGCGTTGCCGGCAGAGAGCCTGCCTCAAGCATGCGCACCAGCATTTCGGCTTCCTTGCGGATTGTCTCATACGGACGCGCCGCCGTGGCCGAGCCAAAGGTGATGATGCCTGAGCCTGTGGTGATGGCATTTTGAATGTTCGGCGCGGTAATGGTTTTGTCATCCAGCAAAATGGCCATCGGGCGGCCTTTGTTCATGCTGGTGAGCGTGCCGAGATACTGCGCGCCCATGTCATCAAACTTAAATTCAACAACCAGTTTGCCGGTGTTGGGGTCATTGTTGACGCCGGCTTTGGTCAATTTCCAGTTATCACGCGGAGGCTGATGCGTGAGGCTGTGATCCGTATCGGTATACAGAAGGATATAGCTGCGGCCGCCGTACTCCGACTGAACGTAGTAAGGCTGCTTGAGAAGTTCAGCGCCGTTAACCGGATCAATCTCAAACCATTGCAGATCGGGGCCGGCCGGGCGGCGCGGACCCTGAAGCTGAAGCGATTCTTTAGCCGCCGCGGCAAGCGCGGCGTGTTCCGCCGTATTCTCAAGCGCAATGCGGAAATCAAGCACGCCTGAACCGCGCAGCAGACGCATCAGTTCGGCAGGATCGTCATAACCGCCTGACGATTGGCTGAAGAGTTCGCGGCCTGCGGCCACAAGTTCGCCCACAAGCGTTTTCTGATTCGGGTACGTGGCGACCAGATCATCAAGTTCTTTTTTGGCCGACTGATTGTTGGGGTTTTCCGCCGCCTCAATCAGGCCGGTAAGCTTGGCGATGTCAACATTGCTGGCCAGCAGATTTTGCTGTGCTTTTTTAAGTTCTGAATCGGTTTTGGTATCAAGGTCGCTTTCGGCAAGACCCCATTTTTCAAATGGTGTTCTGCTCAGTTCGGCCAGCGCGGCCTGGCGCGCAACCCACTTGGCGGCAAATTCATCAAGCAGAGGCCGGCGCGGATCGCTGGGCGCCAACAACTGGTCAAGAGCCGCCTTACGCTGATCGGCCGGGCGCTGCAAGGCCGAAATGACTTCCGGAATGCCGATGTTGGTGGCGGCAAGTTTGTCTTCCGCATTGCGATACACTTCGCGTGCGGCGCGAGTCTTCTGGCTTGCCAGAGGCATCTGAATCTGAATGCGATTGTCGCCCACGACGCGCCAGGTCAGGTTTTTCTGGCCATACGGATCAACGCGACGCTTGAGCGTCTCAATGACCTTGCCGGCCAGTTCACGCGATTCGTGACTTGATACGTTTTTGGCGATATCAAGCTCGTAAAGCAAATCCACGCCGCCGGCCAGATCAATGCCCTTTTTGGGCTCAATAGCCAGCGAGGCCCAGAGGCCCAGGATCAATACAACAAAAATAACCGCAAAACGCGTGAACAGTTTTTGCATATGAAAAACCCGATTGGGATAAGGGACAAAGATAATGAAAAAACGCGAAAGGTTCACCGCACAACACCAGACGGATCATGTTCGTTGCCATTTGGTGTTGTGCGGTTCGCGTTTTTGATTTATTTTTACTTCGTTTCCGTCTTGCCGTCGCCTTCAAATACTTTTTGAATGGCAGAGCGGGTAAAGCGCGCCTTGACGTTGCTTGATTCATCAATCTTGATGATCACTTCTTCATCCGCTTCGCGGATCTCAACCACTGAGCCCTTCAGGCCGCCGATGGTCATGATGCGATCGCCCTTCTTAAGCTCGCTGAGCATCAGCTTGCGCTTCTTTTCTTCTTTGCGCTGTCCGCGGAACATGAAGAAATAAAGCACAACAAAAATCAGAATGATCGGGCCCAGATTAACCAGCAGGCTCATAAAGCCATTGGGCTGGTCCTTCTTTGGCTCTGTTGCGGCCGGAGATCCCGGAATCACGGTGGTGGCGGTGCCTTCCGCGGCCGGGGCGGCGGGAGTCGCCGGAGCAGCCGGTGCGGCCGGGGTGTTGCCCGGGGTCATGTTCTGTGCAAGTACGAACCAGTCGTGCATGTAAAATCGCCTTTCGGAAAACCAGTATGGCCTTGCTTTTTAAGTTGCCGAAACGACCAGCACTTAACGCAGGCTCTTTAGCTCATGGGCGCCCAGTGCGCCCGACAATGACGAGAATGGCTATTGTCCCGAAACAGGGCAATAATGTAAAGGCAAACGGCATCGGGTAATATCTGTTAAAGGCCAAATGCCGGGTGATCATGAAAAACCGGTATACTTTTTAGGCCTCTGGTAAAATATCGCATCACGCACGAACATGATGCGATATAATGTTCGGATGGCATGCGCAACAGGTAAAAGTTACCTTGTTCGGAGTCTGAAAAACAAATATTTCGCAATTAAGGAATTTTATGCCTGAGTCATTGCCGGAAAATATCGGATTGATTCTGGTTGACCACGGATCAAAGCGCCACGCGGCAAACCAGATGTTACTGGATGTCGTGGCGTTGTTTCGGCAGGTATCAGGCGCAGGCATTGTAGAACCTGCGCACATGGAGCTTGCCGCGCCAAGCATTGCGCAGGCTTTTGACGCATGCGTGGCCAAAGGCGCCACGACAGTGGTTGTTCATCCGTATTTCCTTGCGCCGGGCAAACACAGCACAACGGATATTCCGCGTATGACGGCCGAGGCGGCGGCCAAACATCCGGCGATCCGCTATCACGTCACTCAGCCGCTGGGACTTGATGAAAAAATCGCCCAGCTTATTCTTGAACGCATCACCCACTGCGTAAAATCAGGCCTTAATTGCGAGTGCTGCACCGATACGCACTGCCGCGATGTGCGTTTGGCGTCGCTGGCGCTGGCAAAAGAAACGTAAAATAAACCGCGGAAAAAACAGGTTGATTGCCGGACGCGGATTCCTCATAATCTGCGAACAGCCAGGCTCTTTGCGTACACGCATACACGCAAGTCAATACAACAGACGCAAAACTTTCACCATGATTCGGTTGCTTTGCACGTTTTCCGATATATCTTTGAGTACCACATTGTTAAAATGTCGTTAACTTTGTGTGGGCTCATGCGTGCGATATTTCGCGGTTCCGGAGGCAGACGGAATGCGGCGGATGCGGCAGGGCCGGGAATAGACAGTCAAAATCGTGGCGTCAGGAAGGGACTCCCTTTTCTCCTGGCACAGGTTCTGGCCATTTTATATGCGCGCCAAAACAAATCTCCTGCCGGTAGCCGGCGGGCACGGTTGATTTTGGGTTTGCGCGCGGTGCAGTCAAGAATGAAGGATGTGTGAGTGGGCCAGGGAATTGTAGACCCGTATCCGTGGTTTCTACACAAACAAGTTGAGTTTGATGTAGATGGCCGCCCTATGCATATGCAGATCCACGTCAACGAGTGGACTGAGCGGTGGCGTCCGTTGCTCGAGTACATGCATCATAAGCATGTAGAGCATCCGCGCCGGCTGATGGTGGCCATTGGCGGCCCGCCGGGATCGGGCAAATCTTATATAGCAGAGCAGATAAGCTGGATCATCGGCAAAGGTCTTTTGCCGGGATGTTTCTGCACGACGCTGCCGATGGAGGGATTTTTTTATCCCCATCAGTACCTGCGGCAGAATTACCGTAAAACGTCCGAAGGCAATATCTCGCTGGCGGACGTCAAGGGCGGGCCTGATACGTATGACGTGGCGAGCATGAAGATTTCGCTTGAGCGGCTCAAGACCGCGCAGGATGAGGATATTTTCTGGCCCGGATTCAACAAAGATTATAATGATGTGATTCCGCGCCTGTATCGCGTGAGTTCAAGTTTTAACGTCATTCTTGTTCAGGGAGATTTTCTGCTGCTTGATCGCGGACCGTATTCCGGTTTGCCGGGACTTTTTGACGCGCGGATTTATATTGAGAGTCCCGCCGCGGCGGTCATCAGCCACCTGATGCAGCGCCATATTCTCAACGGCAGCACGGAGTTTGCCGCCAAAGAGCGCCTTAAGAAAATTGATTTGCCCAATGCGCGCATTGCGGAATCCACGCGCACCGGCGCGGACCTGATCATTGAGCGCAATACGCTTGAGGAACTGGTCTCTCTGAAGTGGAAAAATCCCGCTGATGAACCTCAGCTTGATATGCCGATCATCCCGCATGAACACAAAGAAGGCGGCGACGATCCGGGCGTGTTTTAATCAGAAACCTGAGTTCGGGATAAGCAAGCCCCATTCCCTATTATGGGATGGGGCACAAACCAGTCAGCATTGGCGATTGCTCATGATGGGAACAAATTGTTGAAATAAATCGTTCATGGGTGCAAAACATTCACTCTATCAGGCCGGGCTGCTCTGCGGCAGGTCGCTGTCAGTCGCCACGTCATGGCCGCCCTTCTGGCGGGCAATGTCCACAAGCCAATCCGCGCGCGCAAGCAGAACTTCGGCCGTATCCTGCGTACGCGCCAGCGTGGCGCCAAGCGATACCGTCACGCTTAACTCCCTGCCGTCTTCCGCATCAAGCCACGAATGGGCAACCAGCGCGACAAGCGTTTTAGCCTGTTTGGCAAGGTCTTCCTGATTAATGTACGGAATCAGCGTCATGAATTTATCCTGATCCCACCGGCCGACGATATCGGAATTGCAGCAATTGTGGAAAAGCGTTTTGGCGACGATGTTGAGCATTTTGTCCGCGGCATGCGCGCCGTGGGTTTCGGCAAATTGCCAGAATTGATCAATCTGAATCAGGATCATGCCAAAGGAACACTCCCTGCGACGCATTTCCGCAATGCGCGCATCAAGCGAGTTGTTCATAAATGTGCGATTGGCAAGACCGGTCGGCGCATCAATATAGCGTGCTTTGTCCGCGGCCTTGAGTTGCTCCATATTCTTCATGTAAATGGAGTTGCCGGAAAATGTCTCAACGGCGCCCACGACTTCTCCGGCCGCATTTTTCTGCGGCACAATTGAAACACTGATCGGCACACGGTATCCGTCACGATGATGCAGGAAGATGTATGCCTGATGTACTGCACCGTCATGCAGTGTGGCGGCAAGCGGGCAGCCGTCTTTACACAAACCGCGGCCGGCCTCGTTAACGTGCCGGAGAATGTTTTCCCCGCACTGATGCCCGACAACCTCGCAAGCCTTAAAGCCGGTCAGCTTTTCGGCGGCGCTGTTCCAGTACGTGATGGTGCGCTTCGGATCAACGTGATAAATGCCGTTGTCAACGCGCTTGAGTATCCCGCGATAAAAATCATCAAAAATTAGTTTGCCGCCATTTTGGGGTTGTTGCTGAATATCAGCCATTGCGCAATCTCCATCATCATCCACAAAAACAAAAATGGACTGAGATGGGTTATGTATCAAGGCGGGTTATTCGTAGCTCATCTCAAGATCACATCACCTTGATTTATCGGCAAATTGATTCACAAACTTATGAACTACGTTTAAAATTCATCCCCTGAAATAAGGGGTGCGATAATGATGCCAAACGACTGGGCACTGCGCTAAAAATGCCTCAAAATAAGGCAAATATACGTTTTTATAGGGATTGCCAAAAAGAAATAGCGGCTGGCCCGCCCTGCGATAACGTGGCGGCAGGTTACGTGCTAAAACATTTTGGCACATGCTATATAACGATTAAAGCATCCTGGCTGAATCACCATTCTGATCATCGGAAGTCACGTGGTTTCGGCCAGCCATTTTGCTGGCGTACAGCAGCTTATCCACACGCTGAATCAGCATTTCACTGGTTTCGTCCGCGTGAGCGATAGTTGCACCGAAAGATGCAGTGACACCCAGGCGGCGATTATTCTCAAGAAGCCATGATGACTCAACCAGCGTGCGTAAACGCTCTGTGACCATTTTGAGCGAGCGTGCGTCGATCTGCTCGGCGATGACCATAAATTCCTCGCCGCCCCATCGCCCGACGGTATCGTAAGCGCGGCAATTATGCGAAAGCGTCTGGCCAACCATGCGCAGCACATGATCACCGATGCTGTGGCCGAACTGATCGTTAAATTGCTTGAAGTGATCCACATCAAGCATGATCATGCCGAAATCCCGCCCTGTTGAATGCAGCTCGGAAAGATGTTTCTCAATGGCTTCTTCCATATAGCGGCGATTGGCAAGGCCGGTCAACGCATCAATAAACGCAGCCTTGCGCAGATCCTGAATCTGTTCAAGATTACGCATCATGACGGTGTTATCGCGGAATGTCTCAATAGCGCCGGTGATTACACCGTTCTCATCATGCATCGGGATAATAGAGATATGCACCGGAATACGGTAGCCATCGCGATGATGCAGGTATACATTGCCTTCGCGCGCAACACCATCCTGAAGTGTTTTGGCAAGCGGGCATCCTTCGGTGCAAAGACACTTGCCCGTGTCATTGACGTGGCGCAGAAGATTGTCACTGCATGCGCGGCCCAAAACGGCGCGGCCGTCATAACCGGTAATGCGAGCGGCGGCCTTATTCCAGAAACAAATGCGCGACTGCGTATCAACAAAATAGACGCCGTCCGAAACGTGATTGAGTATATCAAGATGAAAATTTCGGGGATGAGCATCCGCTTGTTGGTCGTTTGTGTGCAACAATGTAGTCATGGCATGATTCACTTTACGGTGTAACAAAGCATCAATACAAAAAGCCGCAAATGCGGCGTCAACATCCATTAATGTCGGTGATTTGCATATACCGCGTGATCATCTTTTGCCCACATTCCTTTATTTTCACACCATGCGAAGCATGAGAATAAAAGCAACATGAAATAATGTCTTTGTTTATCAAAAACGCGCCGTAATGACGCGGAAATACCCTGTTCAGGTGAGACTTTTTGTACTACAAATCGCACTAATCAACGGCTAAACATTCTTCGTATTGAGGTCGCGCATTATGTTTCTTCGGCCACCAGCGTATGCGGCGGAGCAATGAGTGACGCCAGGCGGTTTTCGGCAATGGCCGCGCGGATATCGCGCATCCACCGCTGAAAGAAACGAATGTTGTGCAGGCTCACCAGGATCGGGCCCATCATTTCTTCAACGCTGAAAAGATGGCGGACATAGCCGCGCGAAAAATTGCGGCATGCGTAACAGTCGCAGCCATCCTCAATCGGGCCGGTGTCAAGGCTATAGCGCGCGTTGCGCAAACGCCGTGCGCCCTGGTAAGTAAAGGCAAGTCCGTTGCGGCCATTGCGTGTGGGCAACACGCAATCAAACATATCGACGCCGCGCTTAACCGCCTCAAGAATATCATTGGCGTAACCAACACCCATGAGATAGCGCGGCTTAAGATCCGGCAGCAGCGGCGCGGAATGCTCAATCACGCTTACCATGCGCTCGTGGCCCTCGCCCACGGCCAGCCCGCCAAGCGCATAACCCGGCAAATCAAGTTCGGCCAAAGCCTCGGCGCAGCGCGTGCGCTGAGAAAGATCCGTACCGCCCTGAACAATGCCAAAAAGATTCTGCGTACCGTCCGTATTCAGACGGTCAAAAGTTTCTTTGCAGATTTTGGCCCAGCGCAGCGTGCGATCCATTGCGGCCGCGAGACGCTCTGGCGGGCAGTCGGCTGGCGGACAATCATCAAAAGCCATGACGATATCCGCACCAAGTTCGTGCTGAACAGTCATGCTCTCAACCGGGCCTAGGCGCACCAGCGCGCCATCAATGTGCGATTTGAATGTCACGCCGCCATCATCAAATTCGCGCAGGCTGCTGAGCGAAAAAACCTGAAAACCGCCCGAGTCGGTCAGCATGGGTCCGCGCCAGCCGGTAAAGTTTTGCAGTTTGCCAAGTTTCTCAACCGTGCCGGAGCCCGGGCGCAGCATCAGGTGATAGGTGTTGCCCAGGATGATTTCGCAACCGGCCGCGCGAAGCTGATCCGGCGTGATTCCCTTAACCGAGCCGCGCGTGCCCACGGCCATAAAGGCCGGGGTGGCAAAAGTTCCGTGCGCGGTCGTCACCTGTCCCAGGCGCGCCCGGCAGGAAGTATCCCGATGATGAATGGCAAATGTCAGTGGCATAGCGCGAATACTATACTTGGTTTACCGCCGGCCGACTATCCTTTGCCGATTTTCCGCATTTTCTGCGCATCGTTTTGACAATTCTGCGCATGATCGGCGTGACACGGACCGGCAAAATGCTGATTTTGGGCGTCATCAACATGACTTGAGATTCCGGCACGCGCGTTGCTCTACCAACCGACGCAGGATGCATTGTCTTTACGCTTTCTGAGGGTCGCCGGAAGTCGGAACGAATATTCATGAGTTCCGGCGGATCTGGCAGAAAACGAAGTCCAGGAGGACTCAGGTATGGCCATTATCGCAATGAATAACGCGGCCACAGGGTTGCGCGCGCTTTCGACGCAGCTTGATGTGATCGCCAATAACCTGGCAAACGCCAACAACGACGGGTTTAAGACTTCCCGCGTCAATTTTGAAGATATCATGTACCAGAACCTGGCCGAACCGGGCGTGCAAAACGCGCAATCGGATGTCCGGCCGACGGGCATTCAGGTCGGTTTGGGCACCAAAGTCTCCGGCACGCAGATCAACTGGAATCAAGGCTCGGCCGTTGAGACCGGCAACGAAATGGACATCATGATTCAGGGTGATGGTCTTTTTCAGGTGCGCGTGCTTAACACGCAGGGCGACGGCATTGCCTATACGCGCTCGGGCAATTTTTTCCGCAACTCCAATAACGAAATGGTTCTCAATGCCGGCTCAGGCTATAAGCTTGATCCGCCGATTACGTTTCCCGCCAACACCACCAGCGTGAGCATCAGCTCCGATGGCCGGGTTTTTGCGACGGTCGGCAGCGAGACGACGCCAACGGAAGTCGGGCAGATTCAGCTTGCGCGTTTTGCCAATCCGCAGGGCCTTAAGGCCATCGGCGGTAACATGTATCAGCGTACGGAAGCATCCGGCAACGCCACGCTAAGCAACCCCGGCACGGATGGCGCCGGCACGCTGACGCAAAAATACCTTGAGGGCTCAAACGTTGACACGGTGACGGAGTTGATCAACCTGATTAAAACGCAGCGCACTTTTGAAATGAACAGCAAATCGATTCAGGCCGCAGACGACATGCTGCAAACCATCAATAACCTCAAGAGATAATAGCCAGTAACTAAAAATCAGAAATCAGCATACTCAGCCCCGAAGCATATCGCGCTCCGGGGTTTTTGTTTGGCGCGATGTGGCCGCAGGCATTCGTCATTTTTTTCAAAATTGACCACCCGCCAACATCAAGAGTTACTTACGTCAAAGAGTGACTCAATTGAGTCAAAACAAACGATGCGGGCTTGCGCCGATATGCAATATATTGCCAAAACGGAAACATCTTGTTTATACGCCTAAAAACGAATTGTACGGCATGTCCGCATCCGCTAGCATAAATTCGTAACCAGAAAATAACTCCTGACCAGCATAAGGATATCATCATCATGTTGCCTCATATTCTGCTTTTGATGACGGACCAACAACGCTTTGACACGATTGCGTCCCTGGCGTCCGCGCAGGATTCCGATATCGGAAGAATCATCAAGACGCCGGCACTTGATCGTCTTTGTACGGAAGGCACTTCTTTTGTACGTTGTTATACGCCTTCGCCGGTTTGCGTCCCGGCCAGACAGGCGCTGGCCTGCGGCCAGCCTCCGCATATCACCGGATTGACCGACAACGGCAATGCGCGATCCTTCTGCCAGCCGCGCTCGCTGATGCAGATGCTTGCCGCGCGCGGATACCAGACACACGGCGTCGGCAAAATGCATTTTGTCCCCGACAGCCATACTATGTGGGGATACGAAACGCGCGATTACTCGGAAGAAAACGCCTCTCCCAAAGATGATGATTTTGTTCATTACCTTCACGCCAATGGTTATGACTACGTGGATGATCCCCACGGCGTGCGCAGCGAGTATTACTATATTCCGCAGCCGTCGCAATTGCCGGATCGCCTGCATCACACGCGATGGGTGGCGGATAAATCCATTGAATTTCTTGAGCGCCGTGATAAAAAACGCCCGTTTTTCATGTGGTCAAGCTGGATAAAGCCGCATCCTCCGTTTGAGCTTCCGACCCCGTGGAATAAACTTTACCGCGCATCCGAAATGGCCGAACCTCTGCGTTTTGAGGGAGACGATGCTCTCTGGACATACTGGAATTACGTGCAAAATCGCTACAAGTGGCGCGGCGCGGGCTATGACGCCGCGCTGATGCGGACAATTCGCGCGGCCTATTGCGGGTGTATTTCTTATATTGATTCGCAAATTGCCCGCATACTCGCAGCGCTTGGCGAAGAAATTGATAACACGCTGATTCTTTTTACCGCGGATCATGGTGAATTGCTCGGCGATTATGGGTGCGTGGGCAAGCGCTGCATGCTTGATGTCGCGGCGCGGGTGCCGATGATCGCACGTTTGCCGGGACGCTTTGCCGCCGGCGCGCGCTGCGAAACTCCGGTTTCGCTTCTTGATATTTTCCCAACGGTTGCGGCCGCGGCCGAAGACCAAACTCAAACGCCCAGCAGGGAAGGTCGCGATCTCGCGGAGATCGCCGGGCAAAAACCGGAACGTATCGTCTTTAGCCAATTTCAGGAACGCGGCTTTGCGATTTACATGGCCACGGACGGACGCAGTAAATATGTTTACTCGGAAGCAGACCAAAAAGGCTGGCTTTATGATCTTGTGAACGATCCGCACGAAACACGGCCGAACTTCAATCCGCCGGCCGGGCATCCGCTCAAAGAAGCGCTGCTGGCGCGCTTCCGTCAGGATCACTACCTTGCGCCGCTGAATGATGCTCAAAACGACTGGCGCAGCTATCCTTGCTGGAAAATTCCGGATGATCCTGATGCGGGTTTATTGTTTCAGGACGCCAATATTTTGCAGCAACGCATCAACACGCTTGGTCCGTATGCACGTGCGGCCACGGTTCCCGGGAAAATTTCTTATCAACTTCTGAGCGCGCCGCCGGGACAGCCCGCAAAATCGTTACCGACGAAGCCGTGAGCGGACGGATTAAGAGCATGTTTTAATACATGCTCTTAGGAAGCTGGCGCCATGCGCATGTTTTGCGCATGAATGTGCGCAAAAATTTACAGTAAATCAAAAATAATGGACGAAGACTCTTGCGTCCGGAAATAGCTGAGTTACACTCAGCACCATCACGATTTGTAATTGCCGGTGTAAATCGGGTTTGTGGCGTTCATTTCAGTCTGCGAAAAACAAAAAGTTAAAGCAGAGCGAAAAGTGCGCGATAAAATCAGGAACCGGCAAGCCGCATGATGTCGTTCTTATTGTGTGGCCACAAGTTATAAATGTGATCGGAGCAGGATGCTCCGGGATTGAGGTGGCGCGGTTGTGGTAACCGACGCACCGGCAGACGAATGGAGTCGTCACAATGGCAGACGCGGCCGTTACGCGCAGCCAGATTTCCGGCAAGTCCTCCCTCGGAGGCTCAGGCAATCCCATTGCCGCGGCCTCGGCATTAATACAGAAATACCGCGGCGTCATCGTTCCCAGCGGATTTATTACGCTGGTCATGGTCATCATGATCCCGCTTCCGACGTGGATCATTGATATCCTGCTGACAGCCAATATCGCCATCGCATCAGTGATTCTGGTGTCTGTGGTGTATGTTAAATCGCCGCTTGAGCTGGCCGTTTTTCCGTCGCTGTTGCTGGGCACTACGCTCTTTCGGCTTGTGCTCAACGTGGCCTCTACGCGATTGATTTTAACGGCCGGCGAGCGCGCCAGTACCGCCGAGAGCGCATCATCGGCGGCCGGTCACGTCATTGAGCAGTTTGCGAACTTTGTCGCCGCGGGCAACCTGGTCATCGGCATTATCATCTTTGTCATTCTGATCATCATTCAGTTTGTGGTGATCACCAAAGGCGCCACGCGTATTGCGGAAGTGGCCGCCCGATTTACTTTGGACGCCATGCCCGGCAAGCAGATGGCCATTGATGCGGATTTGAACGCCGGGCTCATCAAGGAAGACGAAGCGCGCAAGCGCCGCGATAACATCGCCAAAGAAGCGGAGTTTTACGGCGCAATGGACGGCGCATCAAAATTTGTCCGCGGCGATGCGATTGCCGGCATCCTGATTACGGTGGTCAACGTCATCGGCGGCATTGCCATCGGCATGCTGCAATACGGCTGGCAAATCACGGATTGCTTTAAGGTCTTTACCAGATTAACAATCGGCGAAGGCCTTGTGTCGCAGGTTCCGGCGTTCATCATCTCTCTGGCGGCGGGCCTGCTGGTGACGCGTTCCGCGGCCGACAAGGACATGGGCGAAGACCTGATTCACCAGATGACCAGCAAGACGATGGGCCTGAGCATTGCGTCGGTCTTTCTGGTCGCTCTTTCGTTTACCGGCATGCCGATGCTGCCGATGTGGATCATCGCCGCATGCATGGGCGGCATTGCGTATGTGGTGACAAAGAACAACAAGGCCTCCGCCGTAGCCAAGACCAAAGCGGATAAACAGCTTGCCGCGCAGAGCGCCGCCAAGAAAAGCACCGACAAGGTTGAGAGTCTGCTGCCTGTTGATGCGATGGAGCTTGAGGTCGGTTACGGCCTGGTGCAGATGGTTGACACCAGCAAGGGCGGCGATCTGCTTGAGCGCATCAGCCTCATCCGCCGGCAGATCGCCATTGAACTTGGCGTGGTGGTTCCGCCGATCCGCATCCGCGACAACATGCAGATTAATCCGGATGATTACGTGATCAAGATGCGCGGCAATGCCGTGGCAACCGGCACGGTTCACCCGGGCCAGTTCCTGGCAATGGACTCAGGCGCGGTCAGCGGCAATATCGTCGGCGAGCAGACCAAAGAGCCGGCCTTCGGACTACCGGCCGTGTGGATTCAGGAAGCGCAGCGCTCGCAGGCAGAGATGATGAACTATACCGTAGTTGAGGCGGCCGGCGTCATGGCGACTCACCTGACGGAAGTGGTCAAGGGACAGGCCGCCGAGCTTGTCACGCGCGAAGAAGTTCAAGCGTTTCTCAAGCAGCTTAAGGAAAAAGCGCCGTCGCTGGTTGAGGAAGTGGTGCCGAGCCAGATTAAGCCGGGCGAACTTCAGAAAGTACTGCAAAATCTCCTGCGCGAACGCATCCCGATCCGCGATCTTGAGACGATTCTTGAGACGCTCAGCGAATGGGCGATCAAGACGAAGGATCTTGATATCCTCACCGAGGCCGTGCGCAACGGGCTTTCGCGCACGATCTGCGGACTGCATAAGGATGAGAATAACACCATACATTGCGTCACACTTGATCCTGCGCTTGAAGATCTCATCAACGGATATATTGAGCGCAACGAGCGCGGCGCGTATCTCACGCTGCCGCCGCAGGTGGGCAAGCAGATCGTTGAGGCGATCAACAAAAATATCAACAAACTGCTTCAGCAGGGCCACGCGGGCGTGGTGCTCTGCTCGCCGCAGGTGCGGGCGTTTGTCCGCAAGATGATTGAGTCAGCATTGCCCACGGTGTCAGTGCTGTCCTACAACGAGATTGTTAAGGGTGTGAATGTTGAATCAGTGGGCATCGTCGGAGCTAACTCATGAGCGTCAAGACGTTTGAAGCGGCGAACATGGCGGAAGTTCTGGCCAAAGTTAAAGGCGAACTTGGCAGCGACGCCGTTATTCTTCATACGCGCAGCTATAAAAAAGGCGGCGTGATGGGGCTGATGTCGCGCGAAGTCGTGCAGGTTACGGCCGGCAACGGCGCGGATGTTCCCGGCCGCCGGCGCATGCCGCGCGTAAAGCCGGTAGAGATTTCCGCGCGTGGCATTGATGATGATGTGCCGCGCGATAATTCAGAAACTCAGGCACGCAACTTGCTCAAGAATGCGTATGCGCGCAGTGCGCCGCAGAAGAAGGGCAATACCACGATGCGTGCGGAAAATTTCAGCACAACCCGCGATATGGCCACGGCCGTGCTCAATCAGCCGGCGTTTGAGATTCGCAACGAAATTGCTTCGCTGCGGACGATGGTTGAGTCGCTGCTTCAGCGCAGCGGCAACAATGGTCCGCGCGCGGATCTGCCGGCGCAGCTTGCCCAGGCTTATCGCACGCTTGTTGAGCAGGAAGTGGCCGAAGAACTGGCAAGCCGCATTGTTGAGGAAGTCCGTTGCGACCTGACTCCCGAGCAACTGCAAAATCCGATTCAGGTTCGCGATCGCCTTGTCGGCAAGCTTGAGAAACTCATTCCGGCCGGGGCCGCATCATCCGTTGCCCGCCCGCTGACCGGCACCGGATGCCGGAGCATTTGTCTTGTCGGCCCGACGGGCGTGGGCAAAACCACCACGATCGCCAAGCTGGCCGCGGCCTTTAAATTGCGCCAGCGCCAGAAGGTCGGCCTGATCACCATTGACACTTACCGCATCGCGGCCGTTGACCAATTACGCACCTACGCCAATATTATCGGCGTGCCGGTACGCGTGGTGCTGACGCCTGATGAACTCGTCGCCGCCATGCGGGATCTGAGCGATTGCGATACGATTCTGATTGATACCGCGGGTCGCTCTCCTTCTGATGAAGTTAAAATAGGCGAGCTGGCGAAATTCATTCAGGCCGGCAATCCGACGGAAGTTCACCTGGTGCTCGCCAGCACGTGCACGCAATCCGCGATGGATGCGGCGTATCAGAACTTCAGCCGCATGCGAATTGATCAAATTATCTTTACAAAGCTTGACGAAGCCGTATCCTTTGGCGTATTGCTCAACGTGGTCCGCAAGGCCAGCAAGGCTCTTTCGTATGTGACCACCGGACAGGACGTTCCGGATCATGTTGAGGTGGGGCAGCCCCGGCGATTGGCCCGGCTGATTCTGGGAGAAAAACTGTGAGGAATGAAGGCGGAAGTCAGAAGTCCGAAGTCAGAAGAATTTTCATGGCGCAATATTTTGCCGCTTGCCATCTCTTTTTCTTCTCGCTTCCCGCTTCTGGCTGCTGACTTCTCATAGGGTGATCACATGACCGTTTTGGATCAGGCTACAGGTCTTCGGCAAATGGCGCGGCGCATGAACCCGCGCGCGCAAATCATCGCCGTGACCAGCGGCAAAGGTGGGGTGGGCAAAACAAATCTGTCCGTCAACCTGGCGGCCACGCTGGCGGCCATGAAGAGACGGGTCATTTTGCTTGATGCGGATCTTGGTCTTGCCAATGCCGACATCCTCTGCAATGTTCAGCCGCGCTATAACCTGGCTCATCTTGTGGCGGGCCAACGATCCATCAGCGAAGTCATCACGCCGGTACCAGCGGGATTTTCGCTGATCGCGGGCGCTTCCGGCCTTGCGAAAATGGCGGATCTTCATGATTCCGAAAGAAAAAGAATCGTCACGGAACTTGAGACTTTGCAGGATCAGGCGGATGTGGTGATCGTTGATACCGGCGCGGGTATCGGCCGCAATGTGCTGGCGTTTACGGCCGCGGCCGATCAGGTTGTGATCGTCACAACTCCTGAGCCCACGGCAATTACTGATGCTTATGCGGTCTTAAAAGTGCTGGTGCGTTGCGGCACGGCCGGCAAGCTGAGCGTCATCGTCAATCAGGCTCACAATCGCGACGAAGGCAAAGCCGTACACGAAAGAATCGCGCATGTCGCCCGACAGTTCCTCAAGACGGACGTGACTTTCGGCGGATATGTAGTAGCGGACCCGCTGGTTGGCCAGGCTGTGCGCAAGCGCACGCCGTTTGTTCAGGCCTACCCGCATTCGGGTGCGGCGCAATGCATGACCGCCTGGGCCAATCGCATGGACCACAATGTGGATGTGACGGCCTCGGCGGGTAAAGCGGGCTTCTTTAGCCGCCTTGCCGCATGGTGGCGTTGAGAGTCTCTCAAGTCTCACAAGAAAGCTGGCGTGATGTGAAACTTCATCAGTTTATTGCGGGTAACTTTGGCATTGTCGGCTTTGTGCTGGCAATTCTGGGAGGCCTGTATGCCAATAATGATTACCCTACCATTATTAACAGGGCGCTTTTGTCGGCGATCATTTGCTATATCGTCGGTTATGGCGTCGGGGTGATTGCTCATTACGTAGCGCAGGAACACGGCAAGCGTATTGCCGATAAGGTTGCCCAGCAGGATCTTGCCGCGGAAGCCAAGCGGGAAGCGGATATTGCGGATCGTCTTGAGGCCGAAGCCGAGGCCCAGGAAGCGATGCGGAATGCCACTACCTCAAACAAGTAAAGAAATTCGGACAATTTTTCCGAAAATTTTTAGTTTTTGCACTTCCATTCTTGCGGCAACGAGTAGACAATAGAATATAGCCGGTAAAATTCGGAAACGATTCTCGGTTTTGGCTCGTTATAGCAGAGCAGGGGCCGTGACGAAGACCGGCGATCCGTAGATCATGGGCCAAGGATTGGCCTGATTCAGGGATGTTATGTGTCAGCCTACGCGTGGGAGCAATCGCGGCGGTTGATCCGGGCAGCTTAAGGTCAAGGAGCGACCCATGGCAAAGACCCACACCACTACCAATTCCCTCAAGCAAGACATCAATGATGTCTGGCGCGCGTTTAAAAAAGGACGCACGGAAGAACTCCGCAATCTGCTGATGATGGAGTACCTTCCGATGGTCAAATACAACGCAGAGCGAATTTACGCCAAATTACCTGATGAAGTTGAACTTGACGACCTGATGCAGGCCGGGATCTTTGGTCTTAAAGACGCAATTGAGTCTTTTGATCTTGATCGCGGCGTGAAGTTTGAGACGTATTGCGCGCCGCGTATTCGCGGTGCGATTCTTGATGAGTTGCGTTCAATGGACTGGGTGCCGCGCCTTGTGCGCTCGCGCTCGCACAAGCTTGATCAGACGACCAAGCAGCTTGAGATGGAGCTTGGCCGCGCTCCGAGCGAATCGGAAGTGGCACAGCGTCTGGGGTTGCCGACGGCCGAGTATGACAAGCTGATGAAGGACGCCACAGCCGTCACGCAGGTATCGCTTTCCCGCAAATGGTTTGAGACGGACGGCAACAAAGACGTGCGCGAAATTGACGTGCTTGAGGATCGCCGCACGATTGACCCGACGGATGAAATTCAGCGCCGCGATCTTAAAGGGCTTATCACCAAAGGCCTCACGCGCGCCGAGCGGCTGATTCTTGTGCTTTATTATTACGAAGAAATGACGATGAAGGAAATCGGCCTGACGCTTGATCTTTCGGAATCACGCGTGAGCCAGATGCACAGCAGCATCATCATGCGGCTTAAGGCGCAGATGGCCAACAAGGACCGCGAATTTATCAATGACGCGGAATAAAATAAACGCAAAACTCAAAACGTAAAAACGCGAGACAAAAACTCTGCAAAAGGCGCCGCCTGATGCGGAGCTTTTTCTTTTTGGTGTCGCATTTTATCATCTGGTCATGACGCTTGAACTTTTACCCGGTTTTATCGCGCATCCGGAGCGCTTTGTATATCACGCGGCCTCAGGCACGGCCGTGCTGGCGGATCTGCATCTTGGTTTTGAGACAGCTCTGGCGCAAAGCGCCGGAATTACGCCGGATTTTTCTGTCATGACGCGTCAATGGCAAGCGATCGCCGCGCTTCGGCCCCAGCGCGTGGTTCTGGCCGGCGACGTTTTTCACAAGGCCTCTCTGGCGGCGGAATCCGTTGAGCTGCTCACGTCGTGGTTCAATATGCTCCCGGCCGCGGCGGAACTGTTTATCACTCCCGGCAATCATGACCCGGCCATGCGCGATCTGCGCGCGCTTTTCGGTGCGCGCGTCAGCGTGATTAAAATGTTGCTCAGTGATCATTATGCCGTGGCGCATGGGCATGATCTTGAAGTCGCCGAACGCTCCGGCCGCGTGATGATCGTGGGCCACCAGCATCCGGCCGTGATGATGGCGGATCGTATTCAGAGCGCCAAAATGATCTGCTTTGCCTGGGCGCCGAAGCTGATTATCCTGCCGGCGTTTTCGCCGCTTCCCATCGGCGTTAGCCTGCTGACACAGCGCAAATGGATTCTTGATTGCCCGCTGCCGGCCGCGGATCAACTCATGATCGCCGGAATCGTGCGCGATCAGGTGCTGAACTTCGGCCCGCTCTCAGGATTGTCAACCTGAGTTCAACATCATGATCAAAAAGTGTCCGTTAACGCCGGATGTTGGCGTGCTCGCACTCATCCCGGGGTTAAAACCACCGGGCTTATACTCAAAAGATTTACGAAAACAGCGGGGCAAGCGTCAATTTGACCAGACCGTAGGCCACCATCGCGATAAAGGCCGAACACGGGATTGTCAAAATCCACGCGATGACGATGCGCTGGCCCCAAATCCACCGCACATAACGCAGGCCGCGCACGGTGCCGACGCCCAGGATTGACCCGGTAATCGCATGCGTCGTTGAGATCGGGATGCCAAAATGCGTTGAGGCCATGATCGTTGTGGCCGCGGCGGTTTCTGCACAAAAGCCGCCGACCGGCGCCAAACGCGTAATGGATGAGCCCATTGTTTTAACAATGCGCCAGCCGCCGAACATCGTGCCGAAGGCAATCGCAATGTGGCATGCGAAAATGATCCACGGCGCGACATTATGATCCTGGCCAAACATCGTAAAGAGCTTGGCATACCAGGTATCGTGAGACATTTCCGCCCAGCTTCCGAGCTGGCCGGCGGAAAGCGCCATGACGATGATGCCCATTGTTTTCTGCGCGTCGTTACCGCCGTGGCCAAGCGAATAAATGCCAGCCGAAAAAAGCTGTAGCTTGCGGAAAATTTTATCAACGCGGCTCGGCGTCTGCTTGCGGGCAAGCCACGCAACAAGCACCATATTGAATGTGCCCAGGAAATAACCGATCAACGGAGAAAGAAACAAAAAGAGAATCGTCGGCGCCCAGCCGTGAGTCCACGAATTAAATGCCAGAACGCCAAAACCGCCCTTAGCGATGGCCGCGCCGGCCACACCTGAGATCAACGCATGAGACGATGACGTCGGCAGGCCCAAGATCCACGTGATCAAATTCCATGATATTGCGCCCAAAAGCCCCGCAAATACCACGTAAATATCCACAATATCTTTTTGAACGTAGGCATCAGCCACAGTGTTGGCCACTTTGGTGCCAAAAATAAACGCGGCAATGAAGTTGAAGAACGCGGCCCAGACGACGGCTTGTGTGGGAGTCAAAACGCGTGTTGATACGACGGTGGCAATTGAATTGGCGGCGTCATGAAAACCGTTGAGAAAATCAAAGACCAATGCGGCCAGGATCGTGATAATAACAAGTAATAACAGTGGCGGCATAATAAATGCACTTACTAGAGAAAAAGAATGTCAGTACGGAACGCGCGATCCGCGGCATCAGCCGTTTTTGAGCACAATGCGTTCAATAACGTTGCAGGCGTCTTCGCAACCGTCAAGCGAAGACTCAAGCAGCAGGTAAAACTCGCGCCACTTGATGACTTCAAGCGCGTCATGCTCGCCGCCGAAAAGTTTGCTCATCGCGGCCAGATGATTGTCATCGCCAAGATTCTCAAGGCGGTGAACTTCAATGAGCCGTTCTGAAAAATCATTGAGCTTGCGCGAATGGCGCAGCGTGTGAACGCAATCCGCCAGGGCCGTAGTGGCCGAGACAAGGATCTCCGCCTGCTTAACAAACGCCGGCTCAATGGCCTTAACCTGATAAGCGGTCAATCGCTTTGAGAGCGAGTTGATGTTATCCACAATCGTATCAAGCTCGCCTACGAGTGTGTGAATATCTTCTCGATCAAAAGGCGTGATAAACGTGCGATCAAGTCGGTCAAGCGCCTGATGGGTCAACTGATCCGCATCATGTTCTTCCTGGCGGATTCGCGCGGCCGCATTTTGTATATTCGGAAATTCAATGGTGAGCTTATGCAGATGCGTGGCACAGGAGACAGCGTGCTTTGCCAGACCTTCAAAAAGGTCAAAAAACTTCGTATCACGAGGCATTAAGTTAAACATGGCGAGCATTATAGTGAACGCCCATCTTTTTTTCTCGTCTCTACGATTCCTTACACGATCTTAATATTTTCTTAATATGATTGTGCATGGCTTATGGCAAAAAGCGAATACGGCGCACAGTTATAAAACATGTGCGCCGTGATAGTTGCGATATAAACACAGACAAAAGCCCGCGTATTACCACATTTTCATTTGTTTAAGGCGCTCAACGATCTCCGCCCGCACAGAGGCGCGTTCTTCGGGAGTGTTAATGCCGCCGCTGAAAAGGACCTGTCCTGAACCGACGCTGCGAACCGTGGCCGTTTTCTTCAGAGGCAGCGCGCTGGCGTCAATTTTGACGACAATATCGTAGAGGTCGTCTTTGAATGTCACTTCCGAAGCATTAGCCATTTCGCCATAGACACTTACGTCATAGGGCTGGCCGCCCTGCATCACGCCGGCCGGACCTAAAATCCGTGGCCGCATGATCATGGCTTCTTCTTCAATGGTCGGCAAAAAGGCCTGCGCAAGTGTCACGCGAATCTGCACGGGCTGAGTCTGGCGGATCAGCGTCAGCTCAATTTGCTCGCCAGGATTTTTGCTGCGGACAAGCACAGCCAATTGCGGCGGATTAATCAGCAGTTGGTCATCCATTTTAACCAGGACATCATTGACCTGAATGCCCGCCACGGCGGCCGGGCTTGCCGGCCAAATTTTATCAACAACCAGGCCCTGACCACGCGGAATCTGCAATTGGTGACGCAGCGCCGCGCTGGCGGTGACGGTCGTCAGGCCCAGGAATGTGCCTTTTTCAGTGGTTATTTGAACAGGTCTGGTGACTTCCGCAGGAGCGGGCAACCGGCTTAAGTTTGATTGTGCATAAGTTTCGCACGTGGTAACCGGGGCCAGAACCAGCAGAACGGCAAGTAGGGCCACCTTCATAATGATGCTTCTCCGAATAGGAATAAGCATATTATAGTATGTGCCAAAAATAAATCACACATGACACGCCGCCACGCTTCGCGGGGCGGCCCTGATCAATTTGTGACGCGTGGTTTGTTTTGGTCAATCCCTCTGGCAATGCCCTAAATTGTTTATTTTGTCTACTTTTGGGCCTTCGCCTGAGATAATTCGGCATGTGAAGCAATATGCGTGATGACTTGCGGGTGTTGCTTGATGGTGACAATTTTATTCACAACATCATGCTGAGAAGTCGTACAGATCTTGACCAGAATGATCAGGCCTGCCAACAAGAAGACGGTTTCTGCGCCGGCCCAGAACCACATTTTTTCATGCTGTAACTGTCGGCGCAACTGAGGCATGCGACACCATTAAACACGAGTTAACTTTTATACATAACCCAAAACCCATCGTGCAGAGTACTGGTTCATATCGCGTAAGCACAAGAAAAAAGGCGCAAAATTCATGATTGCGCTAAAATTTTATATATAAAATTCATTTATCCGATAAAACATACCTGCGTTGCCGGTCTGTGGCGCGTCGGCTATTGTGGAGTCTCCGATGAATTTGAAGATTCCTGCTTATCGTCTGCTTTGCGCCACGCTGCTGGCGTTGCTTTGCCTGATGCCGGTGACCACGCTGATTTATCGCGATGAACTTGGCAACTGGGCAAAAAACCGCACCTGCATGGCCGCGCCGGATGAGCCGTCTTATTTATTGATGGCGCAGGCGCTGAGTCATGACGGAACGATCAACATCAGCGGCATAGCCGGGCATGACACGTTTTATCCGCCGGCGTGGCCGGCGGCGATGGCGCTGCTGACATATCCTTTCGGATTATCGCGATTTACCGCCCACCTGGCCGCGGCCATTCTGCTGAGCATCAGCATTTATCAGGTTTATCGCCTGGCGTTGTTCATGCTGAAAAAGCAAATCACAGATAATCCTATCAACAACGGTATGCGCGTTTCTGTTTTTGCGTTGCTTATCACGGCCGTATACGCCACCAACTGGCATGTGCTTGACGGCTCAACTTTCGCGTTCTCAGAACCCGGTTTTACCGTTGCGCTTTTGGCGTGGCTGATCGTTGGCATGCATCATCCGGACTGGCCCGCCTCTAAAAAATGGACATTTGTTCTGGCATTGCTGGCATTACTAGCCTGCGCCATGCGTTCCGCGGGAATGGTGTGCGTGGCGTCAATGCTGATTTATGCCGGGGCCTATTGGCTGCGCCGACATGAACTGAAAAAATTGATCCTCAGCGTGGCCGTGATACTTGCGCTGACGATCGCGTATTTTGGCCTGATGCATGTGCTCTCGCCGGAACGTTCTCTGGCCGCGGCGGCAAGCACGGATAATTCCTACAGCAAGCAGTTGCTCAACGGATTGACGGATCATCATTACCAGCAGGAAGGATTTAAGGCGCTGCTTGATCTTCGGCGTGTAGGACGAAATCTGGTTATCGCGGTTTACGAACATGGCTCAAGCTGGGCGGAATCATTTGCCCCGCCGATTCGCGAAACGCCACGCTTTGGGCCCTTTACCGTCATCGGGCGAATGATGCTGCTGATGGCGCTTTTTGGCGGAATCATCAGCATACGCAAATATCCGCTGGCCTGTCTGCTGGTGGGCGTGTATGCGGCGCTCTATCTGCTGTGGCCTTTTGATATGATCCGTTTCTGGGCGCCGATTCTGCCGCTGATGCTGGTATTTATCATCCGCGCAATTGCTGACCGGATCGGCACGCAAAGGATAAACGGTTCCTATCGCATGGCGTGCATGTTATTGCTGATTCTGCTGGCACTATATCTTCAGGAATTACGCATCAAGCAGCCGTATTGGCTACAGCGGCTGAATTATGTTTCGGATACTTTTGCGCTCACGGCCGAGGCCATTAAAAAAGATTCCGGCGACAGCGTGCCGTATCTGATAACGCCCGGCCGCGATGAGGCATTCAGTTATGCGTGGTATATGAATGAGCCGCACCCGGCCGGCGAAGTTCCGCTGGCATATCCGCTTCTGCCGCCGCCGCATACGCCGAAAGGCGGCCAATCACTGGCGCAGTGCGTGATGAACAGCAATGCCAATACGATGTATGTCGTCAGTTATTTTACGCATCCGGATATCGCCGCGGCGCTGGCGGAACTTGATCCGAAGGAATTTCGCGTGCGGCTCATCACGCAACGCGAAATCATCGCCGCGGCCTGGCGCGTAGAGCGCGTTCATCCGCTTGCGATGACGCCGGTTGATGATCAACCCTAACGGGAGTTTGCTCTCATGAGTTCGCGCAACTGCAATTGCTCTGCGATACCGCTGCCGCGCAAAGTGGCGCTTTGGGTGGCCATTCTCAGCAATGCGGCGTTTATTCTTATTTCGGCCGATGTGATCAATCACGGCTTGCTACAGCAGCTTGATATACCCATTGCCCGGTGGGTGGCGGAGCATCGCCCGCCGGTTGATGCATCACACAAAATGCCGCTGTCGATTACGATTGCGTCACTTTTTACGCAGCTTGGCTCAGTGCCGATGATCGGCACTGCGGCGGCCATCGCGGCGGTTTATTTAACGCTGAAGCGCAACTGGCGGCTGATGATCTGGGGCGCCGTGACGCTCATCGGCGAGCCGATCATTAATTACCTTCTCAAAAGTGCCTTTGCCTTGCCCCGGCCGACGCTTGAGACTTCCGTTTATGAACTCAATCGCGGCTTTACGTATCCCAGCGGCCACACGATGGCGGTCGCAGTTACTTACGGCATTATCGCGGCCATGTGCGTAGAGTTTTTCCCACGCATCAGCAAAATAGCATGGGCCGCGCTGATGATATTCTGCCTGCTTTTCGGCATTGCCATGCTTTATATCGGCGTGCATTATCTCAGTGATCTGCTGGGCGCTTATGCGGTGTCGGCATGCTGGCTGGGGATCATGCTTTGCGTGCCCGGCGCGCCAAAAGCGGGATTGCGCAACTGCTCGCTGCCGCCGGCGCACTGAATCGTCACTCTTTTACTTCATACATCTCAATGCTGGCAAAACGCGTGGGCATTTGCCGAAGTCCGGCGCGTGTGAGCTTCTCAAAACTTTCCCGCGTGATAGCATCAGGATACCCATACGTCCTGCGCAGACGGTCAATTTCAGACCAGCTTACCACCACATATCGCACATGCTTTTCGCGCAGCATGCGGATGCCCTCGGCCGGCCCGCCACTGCTGAGCGCCTGAGCCAGCGGATTGTGATCAAAAACCGTGTTATAAATCACCGGCTGATTGTAAAACAGCGGCGTGGCCAGGCCCACCAAATAAACCTTGCCGTCATGATCAAGTTTTTCGGCCGCCTCTTTTTCAAGATACATATTCGGCAGCATCAGCGCTTCCGATTCGCGGGCCAAAACGCCCTGTAAATAAGGCTGAGGCATGCCTTTTACCGCCGGCCCGCAGAACAATCCCGCTTCGGCATACGGCACAAGCAATGCGCATAGCACCTGTATGCTCACCACCGCCCCGGCAAACCAGCGCACCGGCGCACGATCACATCCGGCCGCGATCAATAACGCCAGCACCGGCAGAACCGGCAGCAGAAAGCGCGCCTGTAAATGCGTCAAAAACAGCCACGCCACAATCTGCGCCAGCATGACGCCCCAGAGCCAAAGCGCCATGCGCTGGCGCAAGCACATGATGACCAGCACCAGCATGAGCGGCCACATGATGCCCATTCGCGCCAATGCTGACGGATTAATTCCGCCGCCGGCAAATAGATGCATCATGGTAAAGAGTCCCGGCGACCATTGCGTGTTCAGCAAAGATTGTTCCGCCAGTGCCGAAAGCCGGCCGCCGATATCTTGCTGATCCGCGCGCGGCTGGTGGCCGCGGATAAATTGCTCCGCGAGTTCCGGCGAAAGGTGGCCCGCGCCAAAAGTCCTCATCGCGACCGGAAAAACCGGATTGCCGCTGGCCGCATACGCACGCACACACCACGGCGCAAAGATTACCGCAGCAAGCAACGTGGCAGCGATTACCGCACGCCATTGCCCGCGCGAAAGCATCAGCAGCCCCACCGGCAGCGCAAACATCACCCCGGCCGTCAATTTACAACTTATCGCCAATCCCAGCATCACGCCGACCAGCACGCCGCGATACGTAAACGGCTCCGTCATCGCCAATATCAGCGCCAGAGCGCCAAATAACATCATCGCGCCATCGTTATACGCCAATGAGCCGACGACCATCGCCCAGGGCGTGGCAAGCAAGAGCACGCAGCCGGCGATTCTGCCGAAAAGATTAAGCTTGATCGGCGCGAGCAAAATCGCTACGCCGGCCAGTATGGTCATAAATAAATGCAAATATTGCGACGCATAAACCATTGAGTAAAAATTGCCGCATGCGGATGTCGCCGCGCCGAGCGCGGAATAAAGCATTTCCGTCAGCGACGGCATAAAGGAATAAATATTATGCATCACCGGCGCCGTTGAGTGCGCCGCCACGTATTCTTTGGGTAATTCAAGATGATACTCAAGCACGTCATAGCCGTTGCCTTCCGATGACCAGACAAACCCCGGAGGAAATGACGCCATGATCAGCATCGCGGCCACCGGCACGGCCGCGAGCAAAGCAAACCAGGCCTTGCGAGACGTTGTGGCCGCGCGCATCGCGCATCCTTGCCTGCGCATTTGCCACAGGCCGGCGATTCCCAGCAGGCACAGCGGCAATAGCGCCGCCAGCAATAATCCCGCAAAGAGTTTACCGGCGGAACCGAGCGCCAGCGTGATCAGGCTCACCGCGCCAAGACCGGCCGCCAGCGATACGACCATCCGGAATCCCGCCGGCCAGGGAGAATCCGCAAAGAGTTGCTGGCCGTTTTTCTCTGCCGCGCGCGCAATGGGCCACGTGACGGCAAGGCCGCTCATGGCCGCGATAACCAGAAGCGGAATCATGATCAGCGCCTGTAGCCAGGCGTCGGCCGCAAGAATTACCGTGCCGCCGCCGATGAGCAGCATGGCCACCGGCACCGCAATCGCGCAGGCAATCAGCACATGCCGAACCGATACCGCCGCCGGTATTGCCGCGGCCGCATCATGAGGAAGTTCATATTTTCCCGATTTTGATTTGCTGGCCATGAGGAAAGTTTACCGGCATCAGCCAACAGAAAAAAGGCTCGTTAACGCGGATAAATACGGCCGCAACATTCTCCGCGTCACCATGTCTTCGTGTCACCGCGTCCTTTTTACTTATTCCCGCCAGATCGGGTCATCGCGCGCCACATCATGCATAGCCATCAGCACGATATCCGACATCAGCGGCCAGCGCAGACGCTGAATCTGAAGCAGATTCGTCACGCCGATGCCGCTCAACTGCACGCGGCCGGGCACGGTAAAGGTCATATTGGCCGAGAGGCGCACATGAAAAGGACTCTTGTCGGTAATGCCCGTGTGCTGAACCACCAGTTCGCACGGGTTACCCTTTGCGTCAGAACCATGCATTACCACGCGGCCGGGGTAATGCATAAACCATCCGCTGGCGCGCGGCTGCTCAAGATCAATTTCCGGAGCCTCAATGATCACAGGCTTCATGCCGCGCTGAAAAAGTATCAGCCCTTCGTGATTGGTTGAGCGATCAACCATGCTCGGGCGATGCCAGGCAATCGCCCAGTCATTGCCCTGGCCGTGACCCCACATCGTGCGGCGCATGCCCAGGCTCAGCCCGCCCTGACCATACGCGTGATCGTGATAGCCAAGCCCGCTGACCGGCATATCAAATTGAATTTCAGAACCATCAACCGAAATTTGCTGCGCACGCCCGGTCACCCGGCCATGCGGCGCGGCAATTACCCAGGTGTGACGCGCGCCGTGCGGGCCTTCCGCACGGAACGGACGCACATGCTGAACACCCGAAAACGTCGGCGTAAAGTTGAGTGTTGTGCTTAAAATCTGATTTCGCTGCGTGGCGATTCTTGTGCGGCTTCGCACATACGGATATCCGCGTGCCACAATGCCAAAAGATCCGTCAGCGCGAATCGTCAGCCGATTCGGCCCGACGCGGATTTCCGGCGAGTCCGTTGACCCCTCAAAACTTCCTGGCGGATACACGTTCATGAACTGAGCAACGCGCTGGCCGCCCTCATAAACACCCATAAACGCCGCAGGATACTGGCTGGCCTGAACTTCCGGCCGCGGCGCAGTCTCAAGCCGTTTTTTCTGCCAGTTTGTCTGCCGGTGATACGTGCTTCTCAAATAATGCGGGTGAAAAGGCAATCCCTCAAAGAGGCCCACAACCACGCCGTTGCCCGCGGCGTCCATTGCCTCAAACCACCACCACTCATAGGCCCCCGGCGTGCGCTGCGGATGGCGCGCATCATCAGACCATCGCTCAGAAGCAATCTGCGGGTCAAGCCCCGCCATACCCGTTGTTGAGCCGCTGTTTGATTCGCCCGCCAGAATTGCGGGCGCACGAGTGCCGGCTCGCAGATTCCGCGAGAGCCCCATTCCTGAATCAAATGGCGAATTTTCAGACATCACCAACACCCGCAACGTGACTGATCACCTGATATTTTGCAATACGAATTGATATTCTTCACCTTTTTTCGTAAATAACGCCCGTTATCCCCGAAAATTTTCCGTATGCAAAAGATACTGTGTAATAGGACATCATAATATAACAGTTGCCGCAGGAAAACGCCTGTTTTTTCAGGACGCGCAATTTTATGATCTGCTCACAATGAATGTGCGTGCCAAATTTTGTTTTGAATGATCACGCTGTTACTTTCGTCGGTTATTTGATGCCAAATCCACCACTTGTTGGCTTATCTACTTTGCAGGATAAACCTCATGTGCTGAGATTGTGGTGTGATTTTGATACATAACCGCGGCCCATTGTGCCGGCATGAATCAACGGGAAGGCGTTATCTGGGATGAGTTGATGGCTTGTTGAGCAGGGGCCGGCGGCGCGATGGGCCGCACATAGCTGCTACCTGTTGTGTCTGTATTCTTTATCGCAATTCCGTTAAACGCAAGAACATACACGACACCGGCCCCGATCAGGATAAGACTGCTTAACATCATGATGCGCATGATTCTGCGTGCCAGTTGATGATATTGCTCGCAGGTAAAACCACGATTTAAGATGACGCTCTGCTGCTTTCTCCCAGGTGATTCCGGCGCGCGAATGACAGCCGTCATCAACGCATCAGGCACAGGCGCGGCCGATTGCGCCGAGAGCACCGGCCCCAGATCCGCAAGCGGAATGGCAATTCCCTTGTTGCCCAGAAGCACGCGCACTTTGTTAAGCGCACGAATGGCCCGGTGCGCCACGGCCGTGGGATTACTCCGAAGCAGTTGCGCCGTTTCGTCAACACTGTGATTTTCGAGATAACGCAGCAACAGCACATCACGTTCATCGCGGTTTAAGCCCGCAATGGCATCATCCAGAAAACGCCCAATGTTCTGCGGGCCGGTGATATTGGCTTGTGCGCTCTGCATGCCCAGTCATATCCTAATTCTGATTCGGAACCACAATCATTTTGCCGTGCCGCCTGATGGCATCAGCCACATCCTGCGCGGTGGCAAATTTCCCTTCGTTCATATCATCGTGAGTCTGCTCAATGGCCTGAATCATCGCCATGAGATTGCTCTTGTTGTTCATGATGCTGTCAGGTAATTCTCCGCCGCTGGTTTTGGTGCGCAGATCAATTTGCCATCGGCCATTGCGCCACACCATGCGTGACATAAGCCCGTCGCCGGCGGTGGCCACCTCACCATTGACATCCCATCGCTGCCGCATGGCCATGTTCAGCATGCTCAATGCCGGGTCAAGCTGCATGCGAACTTTCGCCGTCGTATACCGGCGCTCGGCATCCCGCATCAGCGACTCAAGCGAAATCGCCGCCGCGGACAATGCATCGGCCACAAGCGACTCACTGTCATTGCTGGTTAAAAACATCGCGCGAACAGCGCGCAGATGATTTTTGCCCGCCTCCTGCCGCAGCAGTGCCAGCGTGGCCTCGGGCGTATCTGTGCCCGGCTTTATTGCAGCGCCGCTTAGCGGCATATGCTCGCGTTTTTTCTGCTCCGCCATTTCCCGGCCGACCGATGTTCCGTCATCAACCCATTCTTCCTGCGATCCTTTTTCCGCAGCACGCGCGTGGGCTGATTTTACCCATGCGTTAACCGACGCAATCATGATCAAGCTCAGGCCGATCACGATGCCTACGCTCGCGGCCACTTTAACCACATTGCGCCAATGCAAAATATGATAAGTGCCATGATTAAACGCGCCGCCCAGATGTTGCGCAGCAGCATTGGCGCTTTGCGATCCGGGAGCAATTGCGCTGGGCTCGCGCAAAAACGCCGGCGCAGCTTTGGCGGATTCCGCCACGAGTGCGCCAGTGACCATCACGGCCGACATCACTACGCCGCGCCGCTTGAGCAACGCACGAAGTTTATTGAGTCCGCGCAGCGCTCTTTTGGCCGCGGCCGCAGGCTCAATCGCCAGCGCGCTTGCCGTTTCTTCAACACTTTTATTCTCAAGATAACGCAGCAAAACCGCTTCGCGCTCGCGCGTATTAAGCCTGCCAAGCGCCTCATCAAGCACTTCGCGCAACTCATGCGGATTCTCCGCCGGCACGGTCACCGGCGGCTTTTGCATGGCCGCCTTTAGCTCATATTTATGCCGGCGCGTCTCAGATCGCCTGAAATTCTGACAGCAGTAGCGTGTTGCCTCATGCAGCCAACCGGCCACGGATGCTTTTGTCGGGATTTTTTCGGCACGATTGGCCAGCAATGCAAAAACGGCCTGCGTGATATCTTCGGCATTGTGATAACCCACCTGCCGCGCGGCCGTGTGATACACCATCGGCATGTGCCGCTGAACAAGCCGGCGAAATGCCTCCGCATCATTCTGCAAATAAGCCTTTAAAAGTTCCTGATCTGTCATTGCCACCTCGCTGAACCTGCCACACTCTATTATGTGCCGTCGCGGCAGCAATGAGACATTTATTTTGATTTTATGATAAGAGCGTCAAGCATGAATAGGCGGCGCTTCTTCTGGGACGATCATGGTGCTGGTATCAAAAAGCGATTGCAGTACCGCGCCGCAGGCGCCGACGGCAATGCCGCGCGGACCAAGTTCTGAAAGAATGACCTGCCGGCTGCTGTGCTGCCAGCTTCGCTTTTGAACTTGTTCGTCAAGCGCCGGCAGGAAGTGCTGCGCCACGGCCAGCATAGGCCCGCTGAGCACAATTAATTCAGGATTCAGAATGTTAACCAGATTGGCCAGGCCAATCCCCAGGTATGTGCCCATATCACGTAACGCATCAAGAGCGGACTGATCGCCATTGGTCGCCGCATCGGAGATTTCTTCAAGCGTCGGCGTGCGCTGAGCGAAAATATTCCGCAGAAATTCAGATTGTTTTTCAGGATGAGAGCGAATGGCCTGAATCACCGCCTGTGAGGAACAATACGCCTCAAGGCAACCGCGATTGCCGCAGGCGCAAACCGGGCCTTCCGGATTGACCGTGGTGTGGCCAAATTCACCGGCCTGCTGCTGCGAACCACGATAAATTTCGCCATTGAGTAAAAAACCCATGCCTACGCCGGCGCCAAGCATCAGGCAATGCACATCCTCCGCGCTGCCGGCGTGGCCAAACCACCGCTCGGCCAGGGCAAGGCAATTCGGATCATGCTCAAGCAAAACCGGCACCGGCAAACGATGCTGAAGATAATCACGTACCGGCACATTAACCCATCCGGGAAGGCGCGGCGCCACACGCAAAATACCGGCTGCGGCATCAATTGACCCCGGCGCGCCTACGCCGATACCCAGGCAAATGCGCCCCTCAACTTTGGGCGAATGCAGAGCCTCCTGAACCATGTTCAGAACCAGGTCAAGCACGGCCTCGGGCGCTAAAGAAATCTCGTACTGACGGTAACTTTCAAAAAGCGCATCGCCGCAAAGATTCGTGGCCATACAGCGCAGAGTTTCGCAGTTTAAATCAATACCGACCAGACTATGGCTATCCGGATTAATCGCCAGGCGTACCGGCTTGCGGCCGGCTTTCGTCTGCAATGCGCCTTCTTCACGAATCAGGTTTCGGTTGAGCAGTTCACGCGTGGTATTGGTGATAGTGCCCCAGGAAAGATTGGTCATGCTCTGAAGTTCAGTGCGTGAGACAATGCCGCGTTCCTTAATGGTGCGTAGAATACGCAAAACACTCAGCGATGCCATAACAGACCTCCCGGGTCACAGGACAATCCTGATGTTGTCACACGACATGACGGGCAGAAGGCGCCGCTTCCGCCAGGCACAGCACATCTGAATCCTCAACCGCCGCCCATGCGGAAACGCCACTGCAATCTGCATCGGTTCCGCAAAACATACGCTTTAACACATATGTGACCGGTATCTCAATTTGTGTGAGAAGGAAATTCAAGATGCCGGTCTTTATCGGACAAATCAACCAGAACCGATGAGTTATTCACTCCTGAACATCAGGGTTTTATTCATGAGTTAACATGAATGATAATAACAAGTTATATCATAAGCTAAAAGCGATATTCACAAAACCGTGATATTCGGTCAAGAACCGCATTAAAAAAGTCATATTTATGAATTTTTGGCGTAAAAAAACCTCATCCTTTTTAGGATGAGGTCGTGGTAAGTCAGGGGTAATCGGCACGGCTAGCCGCCACGCTGCCATCCTTTGGGATAGCGGACGATGGCCTGAAAGACCTCCGTGCGGTTATTGATAAAGGTCGTCAGGATGCCACCGGTCGGTTCCCAGCCATCCTTCATGTACTTGGTGATAGAGCGTTCAAGAAGATATGTTGACTGGTTGACGATGATTTTATATTCCGGATGAGGGACTTCCGGTTCTGTGGATTGCGGCTGGCCCACTTGCTGAACGGAACCGCCGGCAACCAGGGTGGCATGGTGGTTTTGGTCCATGTCTTCCGGCTCAAGGGCGATGGGAGTTTCCTCGGTTAATGGTTCTTCCTGAACAGACATGGCCGAGACCATGATGCCGCGTTCATGGGCCAGTTCTTCGGCCTGCCTGCGATCCGCTGCGACAAGGGAAATTTCCACGTCATTTCCGGTAGTTTTATCCGCGCCGACGACTTTGAATTTCATGGCACATACCTCCCGCGTTGATGATGGCTGTGGTTACCGGCGGCAACGCAGCCATCAAGGCCGTAGTGAGAGACAATAACTGATACATCAACACAAACAGATATGACGGCCGACATTGAGAACATGCCGCGGACTACCCGGCATCTGAAGCAGGATTTTCAACGTCGGCCGAATAACGTCACACACGATGGGATAAACTCATCTTAACTCACATTGTTGCAGTGTGCGAAAAAAATATGACATATTTTCCTTCGGTAAACACGCCCAAAATAGTGCAGATTATTCCTCATATGGCGTGATAGTAAATGTTGATGTAAACTTGAGTTGCTGAGGGTCACGGATAGCTTTATATTCCGTATCAAACAGTTAACGAGTGTTGAATAAAATCTGCAATTCAGGAAAACCAGACATGTCACAAAATGCCAAAGCGACTTCTGAACAACTTGATCGCATCGGCGTATATGCCGCGCAACAGGTCAAAAACGGCGACCGCGTGGGGCTTGGTTCCGGCAAGGCCGCGCTGGCGTTTGTGCGTGCGCTTGGCGACCGTGTTAAAAAAGAGAAGCTCAACGTCATCGGCGTGCCGACAAGCATCCTGACCGAAAGCGTCGCGCGCGAAGCGGGCGTACCGCTCAAATCACTCCAGGAAATCACCGAGCTTGATATCGCCATTGACGGCGCCGACGAAGTGGACCCGCAGCTCAATATCATCAAGGGCGGCGGCGGCAATCTCACGCGCGAAAAAGTCATCGCCAGCATCGCTAAAAAACTGGTGATTGTGATCGGCTATGAAAAACTGGTGCCGCAGTTGGGCATTAATTTCCCGGTTTTTGTTGAGGTGACAGAGTTTGCCCTGCCGGTGGTGACGCGCAAAATCGTTGACATGGGCGCAATGGTTTCGCAGCGAAAAAATCCGGACGGTTCGCCGTTCATCACGGACAACAACAACCCCTACCTGATGGCGCGCTTTGGCCAGCCGCCGCATGCGCTCAAAGATCCGGTCGCCATTGAGCAGGCTATCCGCCACCTGCCGGGCGTCGTAGAAACCGGCCTGTTCGTCAACATGGCGCACGAAGTGATCGTGGCCAAAGCCGACGACACGATTGAAGTAATGACAAAATAAAAAAACGCGAAACGAAAACAGGCGCCTGTTTTCGTTTCGCGTTGCGTTTTTATCTCATAACCTGAATTTGGGATAAGGGAAATTATCCATTTTTAGCCACGTATATTTTGAGTTTCTGACAAAACCTAAAAAGCAGATTTACCACGAAGACACAAAGAGGAATGACAAAATTCAAATGGCAAATGTCAAAACAAATTCAAATTCACAAGACTCAATGACCCAACAGAATTTGCTTTGAACATTAGCCATTTGTCATTCGTCATTGTTTTGTCATTTGCCATTTGAATTTTGTCAGTATTGTTGGTGTGCTTCTTCCAGAATTTCCACCACGCGCGCGGCGGTTTCTTCAATCGCAAAATCGGTGACGTCCAGAATCGGCCAATTTTGCTTCATATAAAGCCGGCGCGACCAGGTGATCTCATCACGAACGCGATCAATATCGCAGTAATTGGTTTCGTCCATTTTCCAGTCTTTACGCAATCGACGCGCACGAATCTCCGCGAGTTTTTCCGGATTGATAATCAGCGCGACGACATTTTTTTTGAGCTTGAGAAGTTCCGCCGGAGGCTCAAGCTCAATGGCCAGCGAAACATTGGCCGTGCGGTATCCCTGCTGGGCCAGGTAAATGCTGGTGGGCGTTTTGCTGGTGCGCGAGACGCCGGCCAGCACAATATCGGCCTTATACAGTGTCTCAAGACCCAGGCCGTCGTCATGCTCAAGGGTAAATTCCATCGCGCGTATGCGCTGCTGGTAACTGTCATCCACAGGATGCAGAGCCGAATAATCGGCCGATGGTTTTACGCCGGCGGATTTGGCTAAAAAGTCGACGAATTTTCCGGTGAGATCGCAACACGGGAAATTGTGATTTTTACAGTGCGCGTCCACCAATTTTTTGGCGGCCGGGCTCACCAGCGCATGAAGAACAACGCCTTTGCGGATCTGATTGAGCGTGGTTTGCAGTTTTTCGGATGACTGAACGAACGGCCGGTAAATCACATTAAAAGTGCGCGGCGGAAATTGCGTCAAAAAAGCCGCAAGCATGTGCCGCGCCAGGCTTCCGGTCGAATCTGAGATGACATAAAGCGTAAGTGGCATTTTTTTAGTGGCGGTTTTGGCGGCCTGCCTCAGTGCCATAATAGGTCTCCTTGTTTCCTCTTCCCAATGCGAATTTTGCCGCGAAAACAAACGATAATCAATGTATTTTCAGTAGGTAACAACTTATTCGTAAATATGTACTGATTAATGATGCCGCTCGCGACAGGCGAGGAGTAGAATACGTTCAGGTGCCACATGACAACCATTCAAAAAGAACCGCAGTTACGTAATACCAGCACGCCGTCTTCGCAGCGCTACCGCGGCGAGGTGGCGTTCATTTACGCTTTTGATATCGCTTATGACATGAAGCGCGGGCCGATGGGCTCGCTCATGGGGCATCCGGTGGCGGAATTTCGTTTTGATGCCAGCAAACGCAACCCGCGGCAGTTGTTTTTTCACAAGCCGCACATGGTCCGCCTGCCGCCGCTTGAGCGTCTTGGCCCGCAGGGGCCGATCCGCGTCAATCGCAGCATCAAAATTCTGCCCGTCGGCGCGATGAGCATCACCTGCCGCGTATCGTTTGAAGTGGATTCTTTGCAGGATCTCATTGGCTATCATGATCTGCGTTTTAATGACGGACATTATCTGTATGACGAAGTAATGCAATTGGCCGAGGAAGCGCGCCAGGCGCTACAGCCGTACTGCATCAAGCCGGTGAGTAAACTCAGCGAAGAAGAAGCGTACACGGTTTTTTTCATCAGCAACGGACTTGTGGGCGAAGACGGAAAAACGATTCGCTCTGAGGACTGGCTGATTCAGAATCGCCGCCAGGTGGCCGCACTGCTGACGGAAGAACCCGATCCCGGTACGCTCAGCGCGCAGGAAGCCAAAGACTCCACGAATCGCTACATCAGCTACTATGACCGCGATTTAACAGTCATTGACTGGGATGCGGCGCTGGTGGTTGATGAGCCGAAGAATTTTGACGAAACGCTTTATCTGATGGAAGTTGCCAACGTTCAGCTTGAGGAACTTGAGGCGTATGACGCAATTCTGGATGAGGCCACGGAGCGCGCCTATCGCGACCTGGCGCGGCATCATCATCCCTTACAGGGATATTCAAAAACCATGCAGCAATCGCTGCGTGAAATTCGCGTGGATATGGCGCGCCTGAGCGATGAACTCTCAAACACAACCAAATTCTTTGGCGACTGGCACCTGGCGCGCATGTATAAGGCAATCTCAGAACGTTTTCACCTGGCCGACTGGCACAAAACGATTGACGAAAAACTCAAAACTCTTGACGATCTTTACCAACTGCTTTCGGCCGATCGCAATAACCGCGTCATGATGCTCATGGAGGCGGCCATCGTGGCGCTCTTTGTGATTGATATCATCCTGCTTTTCTGGAATCCGATTAAGCTGGGGTAAGAGAATTTGATTCGCCACGGAAGCACGGAGAAAACATCAGCCGCAGATGAACGCAGATCGACGCAGATAACGTGCGTGAATGACAAAATTCAAATGGCAAATGACTAAACATAAAAACATCTCTCAGAGAGTACACCGAGTTTAAACACTATAAACCTGAGTTCGGGATAAGCAAGCCCCATTCCCTTTACGGGATGGGGCACGAACCAATGATCATTGGCGATTGCTCATGATCGGAACAAAACCGTTCACACATCATCAAGTACTCTACTGATGACAATCGTTCGCACATCCATTGTGCCCCACCCCATGAAGGAGCGGGGCTTGAAATCAACGCCCCTTATCCCGAACTCAGGTTATAAAATTCAAAACGTTCCTCTGTGATCTCTGTGTACTCTGTGAGAACTTTTTTATTCTTCCACAATCTTAATCGGCTTTAATTTAAACGCCGGTGATTGCGCAAAGAATCGCGCCGGGTTGTTATAAAAAACGTCGGTCAGCGTGGCGAGGCTGTGGCCGCGGCGGCGCGCTTCCCAGCGCGTGCGATGTGTATTGAGCGGATCACTCACGCCCCAGTCGGCCGCGGCGTTGACGCAAAGCTTTTCCGCGCCGTACATCTCAAGGATGTCAACCGCGCGCTCAGGCGTGCATTTGCTGATGGGATAAATCGTCATGCCGGCCCAGTAACCCTCATCAAGCACCAGCTTGACGGTATGCTCCTCAACATGGTCAATGAGTACGCGCTGCGGATCAATCACATTGCTATATTCACGCAGCATATCCAGAATCATCCGCGTGCCCTTGAGTTTGTCCTCAAGATGCGGCGTGTGAATCAAAATCAAATGATGATCGCCCTTGCGGTGCGGCGTGCCGGTGCCGGCTTTGGGCGTAAAAGTGTTGATGGCCATTTCTACATGCCGGCGGAAAATCTGCGATTCGTTGGCGGTATTTTTGTTCAGGCCGATCTCGCCGACGCCCAGAACCGTCGGCCGCGTGAGATATTTTGGCATCTCGGCCAGCACTTCGTGCGCCTTGCTCAGATCTTCGGCCTCTTTGGGATTCAGGCAAATCCAGCAATAATGCTGAATGCCGAACTGCGCGGCGCGCTTGGGCTCAAAAGTGGTCAGGTGCTCAAAATAATCCACAAAACCGGCCGGAGAACGATCAAAACCGGCCCAGAATGCGGGTTCAGAAACAGCCACAACATCCGAAAGCGCAAGCGTCTGATAGTCGGCCGTCGTGCGCGAAACCATGTGAATATGCGGATCAATAATCATGCCGGTATTGTAAACCTAAAAACTTAAAACTCGCAAATGGAACGAAAAGTAATATTCAAAAACCTTGACAGCCCCGCTGTGTGGTTTACAGTTGTCAGAATCAAGTCATGATGTGTAGCTATTTGAGCCATGTTCAGCATTTTTTCTTTGAAGGACCCGTAAAGGAGCAATATGAACTACCGCATTTTTTCGCGTTACTTAGTATGCGCCGCAACTGCCGCGTTGATGACGCCCTGCGTATCGCAGGCGGATGTGCGCCTGCCGAAAGTCATCTCAAGCCATATGGTTTTGCAGCAGGAAAAGCCGATCACCCTTTGGGGCTGGGCCAATGCCGGCGAAGCCGTCAGCGTGACTCTCGGCGAAAACACCCAGCAGACCAAAGCCACAAACAAAGGCGAGTGGCGTGTGACGCTACCGGCCATGAAGGCAACGGATAAACCCCTGACGCTGACGGTCAAAGGCAACAACACTGTGACGGCCGAGGATATTCTTGTCGGCGAAGTGTGGCTCTGTTCGGGCCAATCAAATATGGAAATGGGCATCAAACAGGTACTCAACGCGGATAAGGAAATCGCCGAGGCCAATTATCCCAGCATCCGCCTGTTTATGGTGCCAAAAGCCGTCAGCATTGTGCCGCTGGCGGATATTCAGGCCAAAGTGCCCGGCACCAGCGAGTGGAAAACCTGCACGCCGGAAAATGTTGCCGTTGCCGGATGGGGTGGTTTTTCCGCGGCCGGTTATTTCTTTGGCCGCGAAATCCACAAAACACTCAACGTCCCGGTGGGCCTGATTGAATCAGCCTGGGGCGGCACGCGCATTGAGCCGTGGACGCCGCCGGTGGGATTTGCCCAGGTGCCGGAACTGAAGTCCATTTATGACACGGTTCAGCTTAATGATCCCACAAGCGATGAACATAAAAAGAAAATTGATGAACTGGTGGCGGCTACTGAAAAATGGATCGCGGCCGCGCGCAAAGCCCGCGATGAAGAAACCATTGTTCCGCAACAGCCGGATTTTCCGAAGGAATTTATGCCGCTGACCAGCCAGCAACAGCCAATGGGCCTGTTTAATGCAATGATCAGCCCGATTGTGCCGATCTCACTGCGCGGCGTGATCTGGTATCAGGGCGAAGCCAATTGCAGCGAAGGCTCGGCGTATATCGACAAGACCAAAGCGCAGGTTCTCGGCTGGCGCAAAGTGTTTAATCAGCCGGATCTGCCTTACTACTACACGCAAATCGCACCCTGGCCGTATGGCAATCAGAATCCTCATGTGCTCCCGACATTCTGGGAAGCGCAGAGCGGCATTATGAACGCCGTGCCCAATACCGGCATGGTGGTGACAAGCGATATCGGCGACGTCAAAGATATTCATCCGAAGAACAAGCAGGAAGTCGGCCGGCGTCTGGCGCTCTGGGCCCTGGCTAAAACCTACGGAAAATCAGATGTCGTTTACTCAGGACCGGTCTTTAAGTCGCTCAAAACCGAAGGCGACAAACTGCGTGTGACTTTTGACTCAACGGCCGGCGGATTGATCTCGCGTGACGGCAAACCGCTGACTCATTTTGAGATCATTGACAGCGATAAAGGCGGATTTGTCCCGGCGCAGGCTACTATTGACGGTGATTCCGTGGTGCTCTCCGCCGCCAATGTCAGCAAACCCGTGGCCATGCGTTATGGCTGGCACAAACTCGCTGAACCCAATTTGAGCAACAAGGCCGGCCTTCCGGCATCGGCATTCCGCGCCGGCGATGTACCCAATCGTGACGCCCTGGTCATGAACATTGACGAGGCTAAAGATTATGAACTGATTTACGATCTTGACCTTGCCAAGCTGGGCGCATCAATCAAGTATGACGTTGATAATTCCGGCAAAATCACAAAGCCTTTTGATCGCATTGCGTATTTCCTTGAATTAACCGACGCCAACGGACAGCAGCAGTATATTTATATTTCAACGGACGCCTTTACGGCCGACATCACCAGGATCGGCATCCCGACGGTGGCTTCCGGCGCAAAATTTCAAACCAAAATCAGCAACATGAACGTCACCTCAAACGTAAGCGGCATCGTAAACGGCACCGGACTCAAGGGCGGCAATATTGAATTTTGGCCGAATAATTACGCCGGCAACAACGGCGCCAACATCCCCAATGCCAATGGCCAGACCTATGATTTTGGCGATCAAATTGACACCAGCAAAGTTGACGGATATGGCAGCATGCAGATTCATAACTATGAAGCAAAGCAGGTCCTGCTTGCCATCAACAACTGGAAGAGCGGCGGAAATGCCGACATCGGCATCGGCAACAACACCACAATCCGCGGCAACAATATGATCAATCCGGACTGGACCTTTTCCGGCAACGCCTCATCATGGCAAGCCAAGCGTCTGCGCGTGCTGGTGCATCTGAAGTAATCAACCTTTATAGGTGATGATCACCAGGCCCATAATCACAAATACTGTGGTTATGGGCTTTTTTCATGTTTATAAAGAAACCGGCAAAATATAATCACTTTTTTTGATATTGCGATATATGATATTCAGAATATAAACCAGATACACGAAAGAAAAACAGGCCGGTAATAGAAAAACACGCAACAAAGGTCCACCATGAGTCAACAGCCGGATAACATTCATCACCCTTCGCTTTCGCTGCTGGCCGTTTGCGCATTTGTGCTGGCCTTGCTGTCGTTTGTTTTTTCCATTATCACCGGCCTGCCGGCCATTATTTTGGGCGCGCTGGCAATTTATCGCATCCGCAAAAACCCGGAACATTCTTTTGGCCTGGGTTACGCAAAGGCCGGTATAAAACTGGCCCTCATCGGATCTGCGCTGACGGCAATTCTGCTCGCCCTCATTGTGCCCTACCTGGGACGTGCACGCGAACTTGCCGGCCATAGTTCATCATGCGCCGCAAATCTCAGGGGAATCGTCATCAGCATGCAGGCTTATGCTCACGCGAATAACGGACATTATCCCATTGGCGCGCCGCCAAGTACCGCGGGCAAATATTCATCCATGCTGAATCTGTCAACGGGCGAAAAAGAGCGGTCACTCGCAAGTGATTTTTTATTTAACCGCACCATGGCCGGTAATATTTACACACCCTTGTGGATGATGGTACTCAACGAGCAGATATCCACTAAATCATTTTTGTGTCATAACGATCCTTTTGCCACTGACGCGGCCGCGGAACTTCAGAATGCTGACGGCCATTACTACGCATCTATGCAAAAACCGTGGCAATTATCTTTTTCAATTGCTTATCCGTGGTATAAAAATCCGCAGACTACAACTATTGAACCCGCGCCCTGGTGGCACAACACCAATGATCCGACAATACCGGTGATGTGCGATATGGCGCCGCTTAACGGCACCGGTTCGCCGCGGCGCGATGTTGCTTCTACACAAAGCGCCAAAGAGCCGCCATTACTCAATATGGGATTCAATCATGGCGGTGCAGGTATGAATGTGACATTTGCCGACGGTCATGTCGAGTGGACCCGCACACCACGGGTGGGACAGAACCAGGATCATATTTTTACTTCCGGCAACACGCCGGGATTCCCGCCGCGCGTGAGTGAAATTGAGCGCATCACCACAACTCAGCCGCCTTATGATACGGTGATGGTGCCGATGCGTGAGGGCAAATGGGGCGACATCCGCTGACGGAATTTTACTTACTGCAATACATATGCACGCGGCGCCAGCGGCATCGGCGCAGATTCAGAAAGCACCTGCGTCAAATCAATTTCAATCGTCCGCACCATCGCATTAAGCGGTAAATCGTTATCACACACGCCAAAAGGTTCCTCAAGCTCATCGCCCAGCGCATCAAGGCCAAAGAAAGTATACGCCACAGCAGCGGCGATCAGCGGCGTGCCCCAGCCAAGAGTGCCGGCAAGGCCAAAAGGAAGCAGAATGCAAAATAGAAACGCTGTGCGATGCAGCAGCAGCGTATAGGCAAAAGGAACCGGCGTATTGCGGATGCGTTCACAGGCGGCCTGAATACCGGAGAACGCG
This sequence comes from uncultured Phycisphaeraceae bacterium, assembly GCA_964610975.1. Taxonomy (GTDB): domain Bacteria; phylum Planctomycetota; class Phycisphaerae; order WQYP01; family WQYP01; genus CAZSYN01. Next base: position 150,581 of record CAZSYN010000005.1, on the reverse strand, counting down.
CAGAGCCGCGCCTCAAGCGTCTGATAGAGAATGTCGCTGATTTTGCCATCACGATATGCCTGAGCCATCAGCCGCCCCATGTGCGAGAGCACGGCATCCGTCACATTGCTGCGATGTTCAGGCAATGCGCACGCGGGATCATCAACCCACGGAACGGCCACGGCGCGTTCATCATTCCCGCGCAAACGCGCACAGAGCGCATGGGAAAAACCAATCGCTCCGCGCAGGAGTTGCCGGCGCAGCAAAGCATCTTCCGGTTCAGGCAGCATGCATTCAACTTCGCGTGCAAAACTGCGCATCTCAAGAATCAGCGCGCCCCATTGCTTGCGCGCTTCCCACCAGCGGTCATAGCAGGCATTGTTGCGAAAGCTCAAAAATATGGAGAGCGTAAGCCCCATGAGAGTAAATGGCGTCAACGGTAATGCATCAACCATGCCCGGGCAGTATTTTTCAAGCGTAACCACTGCAACAGACAAGACAATAATCGCAAATATTTTGCGGATGATCCTCGGAATGATTGAGCCGCGATACGCAAACATCATTCTGAGAGAACCGGAACGGGCGCGGACTATCATACGAACACTTCTTTACGCAAACACAAAACAGATCAAGGGCGGAATTGTAGCGAAAGACGCTGAGAATAAAAACAAAATACCATGACATTCATATATCCGGATTCGCACGCAGACCGGCGCAAAAATGGACAGGCCGCGAGAGATTTTCTCCCGCGGCCTGCTATCAGGAACGGATCGTAAGCCGAATTCTGTCACCAGGTTCGCTGGCGGCGACCATTTATCTGGGAGCGCCATTGCTGACGCTCTCTAGCAGCCTACCCGAAGCCTGTGCGCCGGCGTTTCCTGACTCCTTGCGGAGCTTCGTACTTTCGCCGGTGCTATTCCGCCGCGCCTTGACGGGGGCTCATGCGACGGACGCGGGCCGGGACAGCCCTTTGGCTCCCTATTTGGCCTTGCACCCGGTGGGGTTTACCGTGCCGCCGCTGTCACCAGCGCCGCGGTGCGCTTTTACCGCACCTTTTCACCCTTACCGGCCGCGCATGCCCGACGAGCCTATCGCAACCGGCGGTTTATTTCTGTGGCACTATCCCGCACCCTGCGCGCCTGGCGGCACTCGCGACGTCGGCCGCTACTGCCGGTACGCTCAGGATGGGTGGCCGTTAGCCACCACCGTACCCTGTGGTGTTCGGACTTTCCTCCCGGCACAGGACAAGCCTGCGCCGAGCGATCGCCTCACCGTTCCGTTTTTGATTATACCAGAAAAAGAGACAACGAAAAAATCAGAGTAAAAAACGGGGACGCAGCTAGTTATAAACTAGCTGCGTCCCCGTTTTAACTCTTTTACGCCATCACATGCGCGGGTTTGGGTACGTCTTCGTGGATTTTCTGCTGATGCGTCTGTTTGCCGTCATAGGACAAAAGCATCATGTCTTCGTCAATCTGTACCTGAAGATGCACCGGGCGACTCCAGATGGCGTGGAGATTTTTGAGCGTCTCTACGGCCCATTTAATTTCGACATCAAGTCCGTTGTGTTTGTGTGCCAGGTAAAGTTCGCCCGCGTTACGGTAGTTGGCATCTACAACATAAATGTACGGCCGGCCCATGTTGGTAAGCTGATAAAGCATCGTCTGGCGGATGCGCGCATAATCACGCGAAGCAATGCGAAGCTGGCCCGTGTGCGGATCACGCCGATACTGGTATAACTTCATGCGATCAATCAGTTCATCGGTGAGGAACTCCTCAATGAACATCACATCATTATAAATGCGGCGGACCTCAAAAATTTTCTTTCGGCCAAGCCCCAGCTTTTTATCATAATTATCCTTGCCGCCAAGACGGTCAATTTCGTCATACTCCTTGCCAAATCGGCCGGTATCCCACCGCTCCTCAATATCACGGAAAATTTCAACGCCGATCTTATACGGATTAAAATTCCCCGGCGGCATGTGCACTGTTCCGCTGTGATGATCCGCATAATCCACAACTTCGCTGGCCTCCAGATAATGCCGCGTCATCATCGTAGAGTGCCAGTAGGTGGCCCATCCTTCGTTCATCACTTTGGTCATGCCCTGGGGCGCAAAATAATAAGCCTCGTCGCGAATGATACTAAGTATGTCCTGCTGCCAGGCATCAAGCGGCGCATGCTGAATCAGAAATTGCAAAACATCACGTACCGGCTCGCGCGGAATAATCCGCTTGCGCGCCTCTTGCTCATGACGCAGCCGCTGACGCTCCTCATCAAGCAGCTTGGGCGGATTGATAAAGCGATCCATATAACTTTTGGCCTGAAAACGCGTGAGCTGGTCCTCAAGCTCGCCGCCTGTTTCGCTTTTATGATCCGCAAAATCAGGGTCTGGCTCACGGCGCAAAAACATGCTGTGCGGATCAATCAAATCCTCAAGCGACAAACAAACATCCAGAAAACGCTCAACACGATCCTGGCCAAGATGATCAATGTGCCGGCGCACGCGCGTGGCGTGATTGGCCATGCCGTCCATCATTTTGCGGTTTGTCTTGCTGAACCACAGATTGTTTTTAAAAAAATCGCAGTGCGCATACACATGCGCCATCACCAGTTTTTGATCCACAAGCGCGTTGCTTCGCTGTAAATAGGCGTAACACGGATCATTATTGATGACCATTTCGTAAATGCGCCCCAGGCCGTAATTGTGCTGCTTGCTGAGCCGTTCGTACTCCATTCCGAATCGCCAATGCGGATAGCGCACCGGGAAACCGCCATACGCCGCGATCTGATTGATCTTGTCGTAATCAAGAAGCTCAAAAATCGTTTCGTAAAAATCAAGGCCGTACTCTTTGGCCGTCTGCCTGATCTGATCGCGCGAAGCAATCAACTCCGGCGTGAGATTACTGTTGGCGCTTGCCGTCGGATTCATGGCGCTCTCCCCAACGGATCACAAGTTCACACGCATCCCCACACGCGTGCCATACTTGTTATAGCTCTCCGGAAAGGCAAAGTCGCCAGAAAAATAAGACGAACGTGACTATGCAAAAACGCCGCCACCCCGAGGATCACTCGGGGTGGCGGATTTTATGTTAAAGCTCAAAAGCAATCTGAAGAGCAATCTTTCGGCAGATGATGCCGAAAAGGTTACTTCTTGGCGGCGCCTTTAGCGGCCGGAGCGGCAGCAGCGGCCGGGGCTTTGCCACCAGCAGCCGGAGCAGCAGCGGCGGCTCCTTCGGCCGTGGCGTCAGCGGCTTTGACCTTCTTGGCCGGAGCCAGCTTGCGATGGCCTACCTTCGGAAGGTTAAACACCGAGCCATTGGCTTCCGTCCACTTGTCGTTATCTTCAAGCTGGGCAATACGTTCAGCGCGATTGAGTACATTGCGATGACGCTCAAGCGTGCTCTTGCCTTTAAGACTGCTATCAATTGACATAATACCATCTCCGCTTTCTATGAACCGTGAGAATCGGGCACTATAGCACATTTTCCGCCAGACGACAAGCATCTCAATCATTCCGCAGCGCCAGCGTGACCCCCATCCTTTTCAGGTGACCTATCATCATAAAAAGGGAAATAAGTCCACCAGAATATTTTTGCTTTAATGTATTTTATATCATAAACTTACAAAAAATTTTATACACGCGGATATTGTCATCTTTCCGTAAATTCACATTTCTTTTCTATTTTAACTTTTCTTTGTCGCTTTTTATAAGACAGAGAGGATAATATTTCGCGATTAGGTGCGGGGTTTTATGAGATTTGTCCGAAAAGAATGATAGCTGGCGAGTGTGTCAACTCAGCTATTGAGTCCACGGATCGTCAGCTTTGCGTATGGCCAGGTCGTTAACCTGGCTTATTTTGTCGTAAACGGGGGCGCCCCGATGAGCAACGTTATTGATACGGCCACCTGCCGGAACTTTGAATCAACCGTCAATCTCGAATGGTTGATCACCAATGGTTGCGGAGGGTATTCCTCATCAACAGTTTCAGGCGCCAACAGCCGTAAATATCATGGCTATATGGTCGTAGCGGCCAAGCCGCCGGTTGACCGCTACGTTATGCTCTCGCGCGTTGAGGATCGCTGCATCATCAACGGCACGCCCTACGATCTGGCAACGGATGAATTTCCTGATATCGTGCATCCGCAGGGATACCACAACCTGCTTTCTTTTGAGATGCGACACGGGCCGATCTGGCGCTACCAGCTTGGCGATGCGGTTATTGAAAAAACCGTCACGATGGTGCACGGACAAGATACCGTGATCGTGCGTTATGAGCTGATAGCTTCAAGCAACGCCGGCCCGGCGACTTTGCAGCTTCAGCCCATGTTTGCCGGGCGTGATTTTCACGCCACTATTCAAGGGCATTACCGCCCAAGCTGGAGCATCCCCGCACAGAACACCACATCGCTTGAACTCATCGCGCCGGAATGCCCGGTCAAGTTGACCCTTTCTCACAACGCCACAAAGTTCAATCAGCAGTCCTGCTGGTGGTATAATTTTATTTTCAGGCAGGAAAAACTCCGCGGATATCCGGATCGCGAGGATTTGTGGACGCCCGGTATGCTTGAGTATCAACTTGAGCCCGGCAAGCCGGTCGGTTTTATCTGCTCAACACAAAACATACCGTGGTCAGAAAATACCGCGATTATTGAACGCCAACGCGCGCGCTACGAAGGTTTGCTACAGGCTTTTGATAAAGTGGCGCCAGGCGATAAATTCCTTTCGCGCCTGTCGGTCGCGGCCGATCAATTTCTGGTTCAGCGCACGCCGCCGAGCGGCGCGGGCAAGTCAGGCCAGATGACCGTCATTGCCGGCTACCCGTGGTTTGAGGACTGGGGCCGCGACACATTTATTTCTCTGCCGGGTCTGTCACTGGTCACCGGCCGGTATGATGTGGCGCGCAGCATTCTGGCGACGTTTGCCGATTATATCTGCGATGGGCTTGTGCCTAATCGCTTCCCGGATAAAGCCAGCGTGCCTGAATACCACACCGTTGACGCGGCCATGTGGTTTGTTCAGGCCGCATACGCCTACTGGCGCTACAGCGGCGACGTCAAGCTGCTGACTGATTACCTCTATAAGCCGCTGTGCCAGATCATGGACAAATACCGCGAAGGCACGCGCCACGGAATCCGCATGGATAATGACGGGCTGATCCGCGCCGGTGAACCGCACGTGCAGTTGACCTGGATGGACGCCAAAGTCGGCGATTGGGTGGTTACGCCGCGGCACGGCAAGCCGGTCGAGATCAATGCGCTGTGGTATAACAATCTGCGCATAATGTCTCAGGCGGCCGCGCTGGCCGGGGATGCGGCGCGCTCGCAAAGTTTCGCCGCGCTGGCCGACCAGACATGCGCGAGCTTCAATGAGAAATTCTGGAATCGTTCCGGCGAATGTCTTTTTGATGTGATTGATGATGATGGTGTGGGCGATCCGAGCGTGCGGCCGAACCAGATTTTTGCCGTGAGCCTTCCGTTTAGCCCGCTTGACCCGATGCGTTCGCGCAAGGTTGTGGATTGCGTGGGCCAATCATTGCTTACTCCGCTGGGTCTGCGCACGCTGGCGCCGGGCAGCCTGGGATATCATGGCCGGTGCGTGGGCGATCAGTTGGCGCGCGACATGGCGTATCATCAGGGCACGGTTTGGCCCTGGCTGCTGGGCGGATTTATCACCGCTTATGTCAAAGTTCACGGTGCTACGCCGGACGCCATCGCCAAAGCGCGCGAGTTTCTTGTTCCGATTGAAAAACATCTGGATGATGCCGGCATCGGCAGCATCAGCGAGATCGCCGACGGCGACACGCCGCACACGCCGCGCGGAACGCCGGCCCAGGCGTGGAGCGTGGGCGAAATCCTTCGCTGCTACTGGGAAGACATCCTGCGCAAGGCCCCCAAGTGGCCGCATGAAAAATAATCTCATGTGGCCGCCGGTTACCATGAATTAAAAAACATTGTGAGCACTCAAGCAAAAACCCCGGAGCGCGAACTCCGGGGTTTTGTCATTTGCGTATCAATGTCATGATTGAGAAACTGTCCCGGGAAAAATCGCGAGACATTATCTGCATCAATATCTGAATCAAGCTGCTTTAGGCTTTGGCTTCTTCGGCCGGAGCTTCAGCATTCTTCTCAGCAGCTTCTTGAGCCTTCTTCTCCGGCGTGACCCACACCTTGATTTCGGTGCGCAGGTCAACAGCCAGGCCGACGGTGATCTTAAAGCTATCCACGCGACGCAGCGGTTCATCAAGCTTGACGTCTTCCGGCGTGATCGCAAAGCCGCCCTTGATGAGCTCTTCGGCGATATCGCGACGGCTGACGGAACCAAACAGATGGCCTTCGTCATTGGCGGCGCGGATCAGCGTGATCTCGTAACCTTCAAGCTTCTTGATGAGCGCTTCCTTGTCCGCACGGATCTGCGCGAGCTTGCTTTCGTATTCCTTCTTGGCGGCCTCAAGGCGCTTGATATTGCCTTCGGTCGGAACGATGCCGAGCTGCTTGGGCAGCAGGTAGTTACGGGCAAAACCTTCGGAAACCTCGACGACTTCGCCGACGATGCCGATCTTTTCGAGAGTCTGAGTCAGAAGAACCTTCATCCTAATTCCCTTCAGGCACACCGGTTAAATGAACCTTCGCGTGTCCCGCCTGGCATTTTGCTTCAAAAAAAGAAGCGGCGTGCCTGGCCAGTCGTTCGCGCGCAAAGGCGGTCTAAAAACATTCACCACGTAGACACAAAAAATAATCAACCACAGAGAACACAGAGATCACCGAGAAAAAAGGGCGGAAAATTATTTATCTACTTCCTCTGTGCCCTCTGTGAACTCTGTGGTTAATTTTTATTCTTCTCTTCAGATCCGAATCTACTTGGCGAATTTACATCAAAACGGAATATCATCTTCCGAAATCGGCGGCGGAGCATCATCAGATGGCGCCGGGACATCTGCGCCCGGATCATACTGAGGCTGCTGCTGCGGTGCCGCGGCCGGACGCTGCTGCTGCGCCGGCGCAGGTCTTCCCTGAGCCGGACGCGCATAGCTGCGCGCCTGCTGCGGCGCCTGGGCGTAACCGCCCTCATCGCCACCCTGATATCCGCCGTCGCCGCCACCCTGGCGGCCGGCGATAAATTCAAAATTCTCAAGCACCACACGCAACTTACTGCGCTTGGTGCCGTCCTGAGCTTCCCATTGATCAAGCTTCAGGCGACCTTCTACAAAAATGGGCTGGCCTTTTTTGAGATACTTTGCCAGCACTTCGCCGCGCTTGCCGAACATGCTGCATTCAACAAACGTGACTTCTTCTTTCTGCTGACCGTCCTGCCCCATCCACCGGCGGTTGATGGCGATTGAAATTTCGCACACGGCCGTCTGGCTGGGCAAATAACTGAGCTGCGGGTCACGGGTAAGGTTACCCATCAGCATGACTTTATTGAGATTCGGCATTTCGCGCTCCTCATGAGATATAGCGATGCCGGTAACACCGGCATAGTCATGACTTACATGCGACAGGCATAACCCTGTCAGACGGACAGGGCGTATTGTACCGCCCCGCCGACCATGATGGAGGAAATCCGTTTAATGAACGCAAGATTACTTGACGTCAAGAGCCGAGATATCCGGCACTTCTTCGGCCGGACCCTGATTGCGGTCGCCACGACGCGGGCCGCGCTCTTCGCGCTCTTCAATGATCGGCTGCTGGGGGATCATGGCCTCAACATCCTTGAGAGCCAGGTGATCAGCCTTGAGGACCAGCACGCGAATGATGTTTTCTGACAGATTGCTGTCACGCTCAATGCCGGCGACCTTCGGACCTTCGCACTTAAAATAAGCCAGCACGAACACGCCGCGCTTGTTGCCCTTGATTTCGTAAGCCAGACGACGCTCATCCCACTTGCGCATATGCAGAACTTCAGCATTGGCGCGACGCAGAATGTGCTCAATTTCGCCCTTGGCGGCGTCCCAGCTTGAATTGGCGTAATTGGGGTTCAAAAGAAACAGAGCTTCGTAAGTACCGATATGAGCGGCCATGAGAATACCTCGGAAACATTGCCAGATGCCCATTTCGGCGAGCCGCGCACCGAGCGCGACCATGGTATCATCACCGCAAGGCCTGCAATGTAGAGAACAGATAGTATACAGGAAATGAGGTCGAGAGCAAAGCAGTACGTAAATAACCTGTAAAACAGTAGTTATGCTTAGCGTTAGCGTGTTTGATTCATACAAAAACGCGAAAGACGAACCGCCAAACGCCAAACTGGGGATCATTCGTTTTTTGTTTCGCGTTTGGCGGTTCAGCTTTTGCGTTTACCTTCTTCTGGTTCCTCATCATCATGCAGCATGCGCTGAGCCGGGGTACTCAGGTCATCAAATTGGCCTGACTTAACGCCCCAGATAAACGCGGCCACGGCGATTCCCGCCAGAATCACGGCCAGAGGAAGAACGATGAATAAAACGCCCATGATATCTGAGGGAAAAGGAGACAGGGGTGAGCAAATAGTTGTTACTGGCCCCTGGTCGCAGTACCCTTGCCCCTTTCCTCCTTAAACGTTCTGCTTGCCAGCACAAGAGAAAGCACCGTCAGCGAACTCAGCGGCATGAGGATGGCCGCGATAAGCGCGTTGATAAGCCCCATGACCGCCAGCGTTACCGCTATCACATTGTAGCACAGTGACGCGGCCAAGCAGCGGCGTATGAGAGTCATTGTTTGCCTGGCCGCGCTCATCACGCTGACGATTGGCGCCAGGCCGGGCCGACCCAGATAAACATCGGCCGCGGACAAGCTGGCTTCCGCGCCTCCGTGCACAGCGATGCCAACCGTTGCGGCCGCCAATGCCGCGGCATCATTGACGCCGTCACCCACCATCACCACAGGCCCGTGTTTGAGTTCTTCCTGAACGATGGCAAGTTTTTGCTCCGGCAGTAATCCGCCACGGACAAGCTGCGGATCAATGCCAAGCTTGCCCGCCACGGCCGCGACCACGCTCGGATGATCACCCGACAATATGCCGATGCGCCACCCGCGCAAGCGCAAAGAAGCCAGCGCCTGCGCCGCATCATCACGCAGCGTATCGCCAAGACCGGCCACGGCCGCAATTTTATTATCAGCGGCGATGAGCACCGGCGTCAGTCCATTGCTGATGCACTCATTCATATATTGCTGACAGTCCTTATTTGCGATGTTGCTGCCGATCTGCTGCGAGATGTAATTCAGCGTGCCGATGTGAATCAGCACCCCATTGACACGGCCACAGATACCGCCGAGCGGTGACTGCTCAACATCCTGCGCCACAAGCTCAGGCCGCACATCGCCGGCGAGCCCGCGCGCCAACGCCCGGCCGATGGGATGCGTGGCGGCAGCCTCAATCGCCGCAACCTGCGGCCGCAGAGACTCATCGCCACGCCATTGCTGAAGCGTAAGCCGGCCAGTTGTCAGCGTGCCGGTTTTGTCGAGGAACAACATGCCGGGATGCGTTAATTTCTCAAGCGTTTGCCCGCCTTTGATCAGCACGCCATGTCGCGCGCCCCGGCCGATGGCCGTGGTCATCGCAAGCGGAGTGGCAAGCCCCAGCGCACACGGACAAGCCACAATCAATATTGCCACCGCGTGATCAAGCGCATCTGGTGAACCGGCCAAAAACCACCCGGCCCATGTCCCAGCGGCAATCAGTAACACAACCAACAGAAAGCGGCCGGCAATGCGATCGGCAAATTCAACAATCGGCGCTTTACCGCGCGCGCACTGCGCCACAAGCTGCATCAACTTGCCCACACGCGTCTGGTCGCCTGTTGCACTGACGGCCACACGCACTATGCCCGCCACATTCAGCGTACCTGCGGCAACTTCATCCTGCGGATGCACAGAGCGTGGCAGAGATTCACCCGTCAGCAGAGACTCATCAATTTCGCTTTGGCCGCTTATGATTTTGCCATCAACCGGAAGCGATTCACCTGGCCGAACTTCAACAATATCGCCGATCTGCAAAGCGGAAATCGGCACATCCTGAAGTTCGTCGTTCGTCACGCGCCGGGCGGAATGCGGCGTGAGCGAAAAAAGCAGCTCAACCGCATCATCCGCGGAGCCCTGCTGGCGCTGCTGCAAAAAACGCCCGGCCAGCAGAAGCAAAACCAGCACACTCAGCGAGTCATAATAAATTTCTCCGCTGCCGCGGATCGTGTTAACCGCGCCGACCACCCCGCCGACCAAAAGTGCAAGCGCAATGGGCAAATCAAGATGCGGCGCGCGCATGCGCAGCGCCGCCCACGCGCCGCGAAAGAAAACCCATCCCGGCCAGAATACCGCAACAAGCCCGATGGCCATGCTCATCCATCTGAAAAGATCAACATATATTGATTCCATTGTATTAAGCAAACCGGCATACAAAGCGGCCGCAAGAAGCATCGTATTGCCCGCACACATGCCGGCCACGCCGATGCGAATGAGCATGCGCCGATCATTGATCGTGCGGATTTGCCGGCTGCTGGCGCTGCGCGCCGGATGCGGCGGATAACCGAGATGATCAAGCAACCGCGCGATCTGCGAAAGTTTTACCACGCGCTCATCCCAGGTGATGCGCACAAGCGCCTTGCCGAGATTCAGGCGCGACTCCACCACGCCGCCAAGAACCGACGGCATTTTTTCCACAAGCCACACGCAGGCCGCGCAATGCACGCCCTCCAGGTAAAATTCACTTACGCGCAGGCCATCTCCGCGCGCCGGCGCATGCATCGCAAGAAATGCCGGATCATCATATTCTGCATAGCGCCGGCCGGTGCTTTTGGCCGGCTGATTCATCTGCGCCGCGTCACGAAACTGGTAATATTTTTCAAGACCACAGGAATGAATGACATCGTATGCCAGTTTACAGCCATTACAGCAAAACTGTTCCTTGCGCGACTCATCAATCAGCGCCGGCGGCACGGGAAGATTGCAATGAGAGCAGGAAATTTTGCTGGTCGTGGTTTGTTGGTCGTGGTTCGTTGTTGCGCTACGCGTTAACGACATGGTATTACTTTCATGTGATCACGACCAACGATAAACGAAAAACGATCAACGTTTGTCCGGCGGTTTGCAGCATTCCGGAACTTCTTCAAGCTTGAGCTTAATATCCTCGGCGCTCATCGTATGCGGCGCGGCGCGTGTGGCTGCTTTCTGCTCAATCATCGGCCCGGCATTCAGGCGATGCGCGATCGTATATACGCCCATCACCACTACCAGAACTGCCATCGCCGCCGGCAAACGGATGCCGAGTTTGGCCCCAAGCAATTGCAGAATCGCGCCAAGAGAAACCAGCGCCGGAACCGTGCCGAGCCAGAAGACCGCCATGAACAGCATGCCCGTCAGCACGTGGCCCGTCGCGGCCGCGGTAAACACAAACAGATACAGAAATCCGCACGGCAGAAGCGTGGTCAGCAGGCCGATGACCAGCGCACGCATGGGCGCGGGCCAGCGCGCCGCGCGCATGTGCCCGGCCGAGACTAATTTGCTCAGCGCCTGCGGAATCGGCATTTTCGGCAGCCTGATGCCCAGCAGCCGCATTAATGCCGCGGAACCAAAAACAACCATCATTCCGCCGGCCACAATCGCGGCCACGCGCTGTAGTCCCAGTGTTGATCCGGCAATATTCAGTGTTCCGCCAAGCGCACCGGCCGCGGCGCCAAGAATCACATACGTCACCAATCGTCCCAGGTGATAAAGCGCATGCAGCAACCATCGCGGCGTGGTGATTTTAGGATCGCCCATGCCGATGGCAAACGCCACAAACGGCCCGCACATACCCGCGCAATGCATCGCGCCGCCGAGAAGACTGGCAGAAAATATTGTGATGAGCTGAGCGAGCATGAGTTACCAGATAAACGAGTTGAGCGTGTTCAGCGAGACAAACATCCTACACCCGAAACATAGTTTAACTTGTTTAACTCGCTGACCTGTTTAACTTTATTTTTCTTCTCCCACATCAATCTGTTCTTTCTTCATCCATTTTTCATTTCCCCGTTGCGCCACCATGCGAAATTCCCACAATCCCGGCCGGGCCGCGGCGATTACCGCTGAATAAAATCCGCCGCCCATATCGCGCAGATCAGCGGATTTTACATCGCGCGCAAAGGCATGATGAAAAAAAATCATCCGAATCGTAGCGCCCGCCACCGGCGCGCCGCTTTTATCCTTGATCGCCAGTATCAAAGTGCGGTTGCCCTGCATATCCGGCATGCCGCTGATATCAATCTTCCCGGCCCATCCCAGCGCCGCCGAAGCCTGCTCGGCCGCAACCTGCTGATCCCAATGCAGAGCTTTGTCATAATAATCATTCTCAACCACGTTGGCATTGCTGCGCGTGGCCATATACACGCCGATCAGGCTCAGTCCGATCTGCATCACCAGCAAACCAATAATCAGCGCGGGGAAAAAATATGCCTTTTTTCTCGGCGTGCTGTTTGCTTTTAACTCACTCATGGCTCACCTGTTTTTATTCACTTCAGATCGCGTACAAAAATCTCCGCGTCCCTGCGTCATCGTGTCCCCGTTTCTTTTTACCTTGCCGGCCCAAGCAGACGCACTTTCGTATCGCGCGAAAAAGTTTTTCCGTCGCTGATATGAATTGTCATATCGTAAATGCCGCGTTCGTTGAACAATTCCGGGTCAGTCGCAACCGCCACCGGTTCCTGTCGCGCCGCGCCTGGCGCAACCGTCATCGGATTTTCATCAATCAGCAGCCGCGCTTTGTCCGTGCCCACAATCGCAAACGTATATTTCTGTTCTTCATCCGTGCGATTTGTCATCTTGATGCGCAGGCTGTTGCTGATTTCTCCCGATTGCAAATGCGAATACGGATTACCCGGCGTGCGCGTGAATGTGACGTCGGCCGATCCTTTATTAATCATCACCAGCGTCAGGGCCGTAATGAGGATCAGCAAAATGACCGGATAAAAAATGACACGTGGCCGCAGGAGTTTTTTCTCTCCTCGCTCCATTGCCGCCTGCGATCCGTAACGAATCAGCCCGCGCGGCTTGCCGATTTTATCCATAACGCCGTCGCAGGCATCAATGCATTGCGTACAGTTAACGCACTCCATCTGCAATCCGTTGCGGATATCAATACCCGTCGGGCAAACGGCCACGCACAGATGGCAATCAATGCAGTCGCCCGTCACCGCGTCCTGGTGTCCCCGCGTCTCCGTGTCTGCCTTTTTCTTCCCGCGCGGTTCGCCGCGCTTGCGATCATAGTTCACGATCAGCGACCAGGGATCAAGCAATACGCTCTGAAAGCGGCCATAGGGACAGGCCAAAATGCAGAGTTGTTCGCGGAAAAAGTAAAAGTCAAACATCATCAGGAACGTTGTCGCCAGCACGATGATAAACGCCGCCGGGTGATTGGCCGGTGACTGCGTGATCCATTTGCTGAGTTGTTCAACACCCACAAAATACGCCAGAAATGTATGTGCCGGAATGCTCGTTGCGATTAACGCAACCACAAAATAGGCCGGTTTTCGCCACTCGCCAAGGCCTTTGCGAGGCGGGCCGCCGCGGCCAAGAGTCGCATCAAAAATCCGCTCAAGCGGACGGTACAGATACTCCATGTATACCGTTTGCGGGCAGGCCCATCCGCACCAGAGCCGGCCAAAGACCGCCGTAAAAAAGAAAATGCTCACGAAGACCGTCAGCATGAACAGCGCAAGTAAAATCGTATCCGTTGGCAAAAACGTATATCCCAGAATGGTGAACTTGCGATGCACCACATCCAGAAGAACCGCCGGCTTGTTGTTGATTTTGATCCACGGCAGAACAAAAAACAGCGCCATCAGGCCATACGCCACAACAGCCCGGCGCAACCAGTAGCGTCCCTTCGCCAGCCGCGGCTTAAGCCAGATCCGCTTTCCGTTGGCCGAAATCGTCGTAAGAACCTGATCGTGAAGCTCTGACATAAATTCTTGCCTGTCTTCGTTAACGCTGCAAGACGCGGTGACGCGGAGACACAAAGACGCGGAGATATCTTTCGTTAAGCAGTCGCCGTGTCACCGCGTCTGGGCGTCTCTGTGTCATTTCTTCGCCATCGGCCAGGGCGCCATCGGCGTGCCTTCCGGCGCGCGGCCAGGCAAATTCTGCCCGCGCAGACTGGCCACATACGCGGCCACCAGCGCCACTTCGTTCGGATGCAGACGTTGTTTCCACGACGGCATAGCTCCGGCGCCGGCGCCGTTGTTGATCACCTTCGGAATATCCGCCAGAACATGAATATTTTTGCCGACATCATCCGTCAAATTCGGCCCGACCTGTCCCTCGCCATTGGCCGCGTGACAACTGACGCAATTCCCCTTGAACACGGATTTGCCGATCAGCATCAGGTCCGCCTTGCCCATATACTCCATCAACGAAGCATCATCCTGCTTAAGTTCGCCCATTTTGCCGAACTGCTTTTTAAGATCCGCAGTCACCGCTGATTCGTAATTATCCTTGACGCTTGCTCCGCCTGCCGGCGAAACATGGTAGTATGTAAAATATAAAATACTGAACACGACGCTCAGCACAAACAAAAACACCCACCATCCCGGCGTAGGATTGTCATACTCACGAATACCATCGTAATCGTGATCCGTGACCGGCGTATTATCAATATGATCTTTCGGTTCTTGAGTCATATTCTTTCCTCAAGGGCTCTGCTGTTATGTTTCCCGTCAATCGTCATTGGCCTGTCATCAATAGCGGCCCGCAAATACCATTTATTTTGTGTGTTCGTCCTCATCAATGGCCATTCGGCTCAGGCGGTCAATTTCTTTTTTAGGTTTCCGCAGCGTGTGAATCACAATCGCCACAAACGTGACAAAAAATATCACCAGGCCGATCTCGGCAAAGATAAACAAATTCGCATTTTCCATGAGGCTGCGGAGCATTCCCAAACTCCCTTTTTAATTCTTACAGAGGATATTGAGCACACGAATTTTTCCTTTTGTTTTTCTCTGTGTCCTCAGTGTTCACTGTGAGAACATTTTATCTGCGGCCCATTACTTTGCCGCGGCCGCCGCAGGCTGCGTTGCCGCTGCCGGCGGCACGGGCGCGGGCTTAAACAGATCCGTACCGAGCCGCTGAATATACGCAATAAGCGCAATGACTTTGCGCTCCTCAAGTTTGTCTCTCATATACGGCGGAATATCTTCCGGCTTGGCGCTCTTGAGCATGTTGGCAACCACCAGCGCGGCCTGCTCGCGTGCGGATTTTTCCCCACCGGCAATATCCGCATCCGTATACGGCACGCCCAGTCTCTTCATCGCGCGCACTTTGGCCGTCACCTCGCTGAAATCAAGATGGCTGCGCAACAGCTCCGGATACATCGGCATCACAGAACCGGCCGTCACTTGCGCGGGATTCTCAAAATGCTTGATATGCCACATCGCCGAAGGCTGTGTGATGCCTTCGCGCGCCAGGTCCGGGCCGATGCGCCGGCTGCCCCACTGAAACGGATGATCGTACACAAATTCGCCCGGTTTGCTGTATTCGCCATAACGCTTGGTCTCCGGCAAAATCGGGCGGATCATCTGCGAATGGCAGTTATAGCATCCCTCGGCCACGTAAATATCACGGCCCATCAACTCAAGCGGCGTATACGGCGTGACGCTGGCGATTGTCGGCACATTCTGCCGGATGAGGAACGTCGGGATAATCTCAAAAAGGCTCGCCGTTCCCACGGCCACAAGCGTCCAGAAAGTAAACAAAACCGGCCGCGCTTCCCACTTGCGATGCCACCAGAGCTTAAGCCACGCATCAAGCTTGACGCCGGCCTGCGCCACTTCGTGATGGCCCGCCAGCGTGCTCTGCGGAAGCGGCGGATCAACCCAGTCTTTCTCAAGCGCAGGCGCGCTATGTACCGGCTCTTCATATTTGGCCGGGCGCGTTTTCCATGTCTTGTAGAAATTAACCGCGCACAGCACCACGCCCGTCAGGTACATGCCGCCGCCGATCACGCGCACCCAATACATCGGGATCAGCGCGCGCAACGTCTCAATAAACTCCGGATACTGAAGTCGGCCGCTCTCATCCATCGCGCGCCACATGAGCCCCTGCGTCAGGCCCGCGGTGTAAATCGCAATGATATAAAGCAGAATGCCCACCGTACCGAGCCAAAAATGCATATTGGCCAGCTTCTGACTCCAGAGCTTGGTCTGAAACAATCTCGGCAGCAGCCAGTACATCATGCCGAAGCTGATGAATCCATTCCACCCGAGAGCTCCCGCGTGCACATGGGCAATCGTCCAGTCCGTATAGTGCGAGAGGCTGTTGACGCTTTTGATGCTGAGCATCGGCCCTTCAAATGTGGACATGCCGTAAAACGTGATGCCCACAACGAAAAATTTCAGGATCGGATCGGCCGCAACCTTGTGCCACGCGCCGCGCAGCGTCAGCAGGCCGTTGATCATGCCGCCCCAGCTCGGCATCCACAGCATCAGCGAAAAAATCATCCCCAGCGTGCTGGCCCATTCCGGCAGCGCGGTATAATGCAGATGGTGCGGCCCGGCCCATATGTAAATAAAGACCAGACTCCAGAAATGCACAATTGAGAGGCGGTAGGAATATACCGGCCGTTCCGCAGCCTTCGGCACAAAGTAATACATCAGCCCCAGAAACGGCGTCGTCAGGAAAAATGCCACGGCATTGTGGCCATACCACCACTGCATGAACGCATCCTGCACGCCGGCGTATACGCTGTAGCTTTTGAATATTCCGCTGGGGATCACCAGGTTGTTAAACACGTGCAGCATCGCCACCGTGATGATCGTGGCGATATAAAACCATAGCGCCACATAAATATGCCGCTCACGCCGCCGCAGCAGCGTCATCAGGAAATTCGTGCCGAATATCCCCAGCCACACCACGGCAATGGCAATATCAATGGGCCACTCAAGTTCCGCATATTCCTTTGACTGCGTAATGCCAAACGGCAGCGTCAGCGCGGCCGAGACGATAATGAGCTGCCATCCCCAGAAATGCAGCCAACTGAAAATATCACTCCACATGCGCGCTTTGCACAACCGCTGTGTTGAATAATAAATACCAGCAAAGATCGCATTGCCCGCAAAGGCAAAAATCGCCGCGTTGGTATGCAAAGGCCGCAACCGGCCGAAAGTGAGCTGAGGCGTGGCGGTAAAAAAGGCCAGCGCGTCGGCAGTCCTGAGATAACCATTCTGCTGACACCAGGTAATCATCCCCGGCGCCACCAGCTCAAAGGCGACGATCAGCCCCACCAGCATCGCCACGAGTCCCCATATCAGCGTGGCCAGCGTAAAGGCGCGCACCACCTTATCATCATATACAAATGTTTCTATTGCACCCGGACGATTTCCGGCGCCGGAGGGAAGATCATGTGATGAACCGGCAGAAGAACCACTCGCAACGCTCATGAGTTACTCTCCGAAGAATATGCAGCGAGATTTCGCGGATATGCCAGATATTGCCGACGCTTTGGCCGCAACTCAGCTCGGGAATTGCGGCGCCCCCAAACTCAACACAACGTTTCGTCGACTCCTGCGCGACAAATTACCGCGTTCAGGCCACACTCACAAGACAATAAAAGACTAATTGATCTACTATTCGTCCTATTACGATACCATATTATGTTTATTTTCATGTTTTGGCAAACTGATGTTCCCCCTACTGAGATATTTCGGTCCGTAATAAGCTTTTACGCCACCAAACTCCTAAACAGGGGATCAAAACAGGATCAGCTCAGGTTCAAGATCGTTCAAAATGTAAATCAAAAAGGACTGGCGCCAAGCCCTCAACCCGGCCGGCCTGCTGAGAATTACACCAATTTTCTCTACTGCGAATCATATTGAATAAGTCATGGCAAATGCGTAAATTATCCGAATAAAGTACTGCGATTGGTATACGCGGTGATGAACAGAGCGACTCTCGCCATCTGCTGGTGCTGCCCAAGTGACAGCTCCAGCAGTTCGCGCCGGCCTTCTTTCTACCACGGTACATCTCTCGCAATATGCTGATGCACATTGAGTTAAGCGTTGCGTGCGCAGACAGCGATAGTATGTTCTGTGTGGAGAATATGACCCATGGAGGCCCCCACTCTGGCGGAGCAAGCTCAGCATGTTTTGGGTTATTGTTTTAAGGACCAGGATCTGCTGCGGGAATCCCTGACGCATTCCTCAATTGCTGACACCCGTAAAGAATCAAATGAACGTCTTGAGTTCCTGGGCGACTCAGTACTGGGCCTGGTGGTTTGCCATCGGCTTTATGAGATGTTCCCGGATTATCTTGAGGGCGACCTGACCA
This sequence comes from uncultured Phycisphaeraceae bacterium, assembly GCA_964610975.1. Lineage (GTDB taxonomy): Bacteria > Planctomycetota > Phycisphaerae > WQYP01 > WQYP01 > CAZSYN01. The sequence goes on along the minus strand of CAZSYN010000005.1, from coordinate 132,337 downwards.
AACTTAAATCGGCCGTCGTCAGCCGGCAAACCTGCGCCCAGGTGTCGAACGAAATCGGGCTTACGGAGCTGATTCTTGTCGGCAAAGGCATGACAGGCCGGGCGGATCGGCCAAGCTCGCTCGCGGCCGGAGCGCTTGAGTCGGTCATCGCGGCCATTTACCTTGACGGCGGCTTTGCCGCGGCCGAGGATTTTGTTCTGCGAATGATGAATCCTTATATACAGCAGTTCGCATCAACCTCGCATCAGCAGAATTTTAAGAGCCTGCTTCAGCAGTATGCCCAAAAGACGCTCAATTCTTCGCCGCAGTACGAATTGCTTGACGAAAAAGGTCCGGATCACAGCAAATGTTTTGAGGTGCGCGTGGTAATTCAGGGCCGGGGCTTTTGCAGCGCCTGGGGGCCGGCAAAGAAAATTGCCGAACAGAAAGCCGCGCAAAACGCCCTTGAGGAACTTGGCGTGTTGGTGCCGGAGCACGTCGGCGATCCCAGCGCGCCGGTTGAAGAGCCGATGCCGCCTGAGAATAATGAGGATCAGGACGATCTGCGGGCAATGAATGATGAATTAATGGATGAATAAAAATGCTGAACGCCAAATGACGAATACGGAATGTAAAAGTATTCTGATTCCTCAGCATTTTCAGGAAAGAAAACGTGTCGCCAACTGACGACTTACAGACAATCACCGGCCAAGAGCATGACGCAAGCCCGGCACCTATTGGCGTTTTTGATTCAGGCCTCGGCGGCATGACCGTCGCGCGGGCGCTGCGCGAAACCATTCCCAACGAAAACATCATTTATTTTGGCGATACCGCCCGGCTGCCTTACGGCACCAAAAGCCCGGAAACGGTTTATCGTTTTACGCGCCAATGCCTCAAATTCTTAATGAGCATGAGGCCCAAATTGCTTGTGGTGGCATGCAATACGGCCACGGCGCTGGCGCTTGAGAAACTCAAGAATGATTTTTCTGTGCCACTGATCGGCGTTGTTGAACCCGGATCGCGCGCGGCGGCGGCCGTGGCCAACAGCGGCCCCACGGCCATCAGGCGCATCGGGCTGATCGCCACGGAAGCCACCATCGCCTCAAACGCCTATCCGATCGCGATTCGCAAGGTTGATTCTTCAATTCATGTCGTGGGCCGGGCCACTCCGCTGCTGGTGCCGATGATTGAAGAGGGGCGCGGCTCTGATGATCCGGTCGTCAAGCTGGTTCTGCATGAGTATCTCCGGCCATTTCTTGAGATGCGCGTGGCGGCGCTGATTCTGGGATGCACCCATTACCCGATATTATCCCAAGCCGTACAGGACGTTTTGGGTCCGGATGTTCAATTAATTGATTCGGCCCGGCAAACAGCTCTGGTCGTGCGCGAACAACTCGTTAAGATGAATGCTCTTGCAAACAATCCTGATCCGGGGATGATGACATGTTATGTCACCGACCAGGGGCAGCGTTTTGAACGCCTTGCGGGAAGATTTCTGGGTCAGCCCGTGGGTCAGCCGGTCTGGGTTGGCGCCGACGAACTTGAAGGAAGCGGATGATGATGAAAGCAAAATACAGGGGGCAGGGGTCAGGGGGCAGCCATGCAGGGCATAGGGCCACGCGAGGTTTCTACCTGTTGCTCATCACCGCCGTTTTTGTGCTGGCCGGTTGCTCAGGCGACGAGAAAAGCGACGCCAAGGATTTTGATGACATCATTCCGAAATTGCTTGAAAAAGCCGCCGGGCCAAAGCCCGAAGAAGCGGCTATTGATCTTTTTAACACCACATCGCCCGATGCGCGGCGCTACGCCATTGAGACTTTTCAGCGTAAAAAATATGGCCTTTCGGGCGTCTATCTGAAAGTATACCGCGTACTGGCGACCGATCCGGATGACATGGTACGCTCGCAGGCTGTGGCGGCGTGCGGAAAATCACGCGATCAGAGCGTGGCCGACGTGGTCATCGCCGGTACACGCGACAAAGCGCCGGTGGTGCGTATTGCCGCCACGCAGGCGCTTGTGGATTGGCCGCTGCCGGCGGCCAGGGATACTCTGCTTGATCGGCTCAGGATTGATCCCGCAGCGCAGGTGCGCATCAACTGCGCCAAGTCTCTGCGGTATTATTCAGAGCAGCTTGTTATTCGTGTATTAATTGACGCTCTTGATGATCAGGACCCGGCGGTGGTTCATTTTACGGGAAATTCGCTGGGATATATTACCCAGGTAAAAAACATGCCTCGGGACAGCAAAGCCTGGTTGAGCTGGTATCAGTTAAAATACGGCAATGCCACGACACAGGCCAAATAGCCGGGAATTGGCGCCAGTAACGCGCCTTTTTGGCATACTGGCGGTAACGCTGTCATTTTGCTACAATTTCGGCTTAGTCATAATCCCTCCGAGAGGTCTTTGAAATGACGGCAACGATCCCGAATTTGTTGGTTCTGTTCAAAATTGATCGTGATATTCACACACTTCAGACTTCGCTTGATAATGTTCAACGCGAGCAAAAGAGGCAGCAGGCCAAGATCGCCGAGCTGACCAAGCAATTCAACAGCGTTGACGGCGCGATTAAAAAGACTCAGGCGGAAGTCAATCTGCGGGATGTTGATCTTAAAGCGCGCCAGGAAAAAATCGAAAAAATGCGCGCAAGCCTTAATACCGCCAAAACGAACAAAGAATATTCCGCTATTCTGATTCAGATTTCCGCTGAAAAAACAGAAGTCGCCAAGATTGAGAGCGGCTCCCTTGAATTGATGCAGCAAATCGAAAATAACCAGAAAATTACCGCGACACTCAAGCAGCAGCTTGAAGCAGAAAACGCCACGCTTGCGAAGATTGAGGCGGGCCAGGCGGAAAAAGTCAGCGCTCTCAAGGGACAAATTGACGCTCTTCAGGGCCGGCGCGATGCCGCGGCCTCAGCCGTTCCGCCGGAACCGCTGCGCCAGTACGAACGTGTCTCAACCAAATATCCCGGCGACGCCATGGCGCCGCTTGAATATAACGAGCATGATCTTGAGGATACCTCCTGCGGATCCTGCTATATGAGCCTGAATATTGAACATCTCAACGCGTTGCGTGGGCGTGACGAAATCCGCAAATGTAATTCCTGTGGCCGCATCCTGTATCTCGCTGAACTAATGCCAAAAGACTAAGCCTTACGGACACGAAAAAGTACGAGGAAGCAGAGAATTTCGTATGAAAAACGTCTCCGCGTCTCCGTATCACCGTGTCTCCGCGTCACATACATAACATGTATTCTGAGAACAAAGGGACCCTCGCCATGCCCGTTTTCTACATGCAATTTGATGGCGGATCACGCGGAAATCCCGGCCCGGCGGGTGTCGGCGTAACGCTTGCCGACGAAAACGATCAATTCGTTTACGAACTTGGCGAGTTCCTGGGCAAATGCACCAACAACGTTGCCGAATATACCGGACTCATCCGCGGCGTTGAGGCGGCCATCGCTTTCGGCGCCGATCACCTGGTGATTCAAGCTGATTCAGAACTTGTGGTCAAGCAGATTAAGGGACTTTATCGCGTCAAATCGCCGGACCTTCGGCCACTCTACGAAAAAGCCATCGGCCTGATGAAGCAAATCAAAAAAGTGGACATCGGCCACGTTTACCGCAACATGAACTCGCGCGCCGATGCGCTTGCCAATATGGCAATGGACCAGCGAAAAAAAATTGAGCCGATGGGCCCGTTGCCGGCGCCTAAAAATCCGGATGCCGGCAAACAATCAGAATTATTCTGATTCTGCATGAGTCTGATCAGGATCTGGCATATCCGGCCTTGATCGCATCCTCAAGTATTACGGCCGTGGCGGTCGCGCCGACGCGCGTGACTCCCAGTTCGCGCACACGCAGAAGGTCCGCCAATGTCCGCACGCCGCCAGCCGCCTTAATTTGAACACCAGGCGCTGCGTGCTGGCGCATCAGTTTGAGGTGCGCATCCGTCGCGCCGCGATAGTTGTAGGAACCGTCAGCCTGCTTGACAAAGCCATAGCCTGTGCTGGTTTTTACAAATGCCACGTGATGTTCAGAGCAAATTTGGCATAGGCGGATGATGTGTTCATCTTTCAGGTAATCATTTTCAAAAATAACTTTCAGAATCGCCTTATTCGTCACACAGGCCTGATTGATTTCCTTGATCTCGGCCGAAACTTCATCCCATTGCCCGCCGAGAACCTTGCCGATATTCACCACGATATCAATCTCAACAGCGCCCTGCCGAATCGCATGTTCGCTCTCGGCCACCTTGATACCCGTGGTGCTGTTGCCGTGCGGAAAACCGGCCACGGCACAAACCAGAACATCGCTGCCGGAAAGTAATTCGGCCGATTGCCGAACCGCATACGGCTTGACGCATACCGTGGCGGCATCATAGTGCCGCGCCAGTCGGCAACCCTCGGCAATATGGGCATCCGTCATAGTAGGATGCAAAAGAGAATGGTCAATCATTTTGGCAAGGTCGCGATATGTCAAAGTCATAAAAGTACTTCCTATAATATAAAAATATCAGATACATAGATTACGCATAACCATGATGGCCGCGCAAAATCGGCAACCTCATGACGTTGGTGTTGCGGATGCGGAAAAACACCCCACGGCCGGCCGCGCAGCACGCCATGCGCCCAGGCTGGTATGAAATTCATAGGCATCAGCGCGATAAAGCGTGCGTTCATGCCAAAGCGGGCGCTCTGAATCAACAAAACCGGTGGCAATCACCAGCAATCCCGCTGATTGCGGCGGAACCTGTAAAAGTTCCGCATCCTGAGCGCACACATTAACCGCGCGAATCACCTGTTCTGCACCCGTGATAGTAAGCCCGCATTGCTCAGACCAATACGCATACAAAGAACCCGCCAAATCCTGCTCACCCATATTCGGCGTGATATCGGCGGCAAAATATCGACGTTCAAGAATCACCGGCAAACCATCCGCCAAACGTAAACGCTCAATAAAAAACATCTCCTGCTGAGGCTCCGGCAAAAGCGCCCGCGCAGCATCATCCGGAAGCTCTCCGGCGGATATGCGCCGGCATTGCAGAACGCGAGTCTCAGGTTTTTTGCCCGCGGCCAGCGCGCGATCCGTAAAACTCACCAGCCGTTTGAGGTTGTAGTCAAGAACGCCGCCGCGCACAAAAGTGCCGATACCCGGCTTAAACTCAAGAATCTGCTCTGAGACTAAATTTGACAGCGCCTTATTGGCCGTGGCCCGGCTGACGCCAAAACGGCCGGCAATATCCCGTTCCGTCATGAATTTGGCGCCAGCGGCAAATTCGCCGCTGGCGATGAGCTGCCTCAATGCCTCATTGAGTTGTTGATAGGCGGGATGTCGGTTAAGCGGCCGCATGATATCCTTCTGCCTTCCTTTGGTTTTAGTTACTTAAGTGGCTAAGCCACCATACCACATAAACGATTCTGCGTCAAAAGATTGTTTATTCTCAGTGATTTAGGCCACTTTATATGCTTAAAAAGGATACAATAAGGAGACTTACAATATTTTTTGTTCGCTAATGCGTATCCGAAGGATCAATCATGGATCAGGAACCGGTTCGTCCCACAACTGGCGCGGCCACAACCAATCAAAATAACATCGCATCGCGGCCAGTGGTGCGCGGACCGGAAGCCGGAGTCTTTAAGCGGCTGTTTTTGTTATGCCTCAAGCCTGAATGCTGGGCGGATATGGCGCGCTATCCGCTGCGGTATACGGTCGGCACAGTAATTCTGGCGGTGATCGTTGCGGGCATCATCACGGGCGTCGCCACAGCCAGATCGTTTTTGCGCGAGGCCACACAATTTGCCGTTAAGTATGACGCGCGCTTTGCGCCGCTGGCATTTGCCGGCGACAAGCTTACCGCGCCGGCCGGTACGCCGATTGACAAAATGCCGCGCTTTGAGATCAACGAAACAAAATGGGTCGTTGATCCGACAGGCCTGACCAAAATTGAACAACTGCCGGAAGGCAGCGTGCTGATGTCGGCCGATACCGTGCAGATAAAAAGCGGCTTTGGCGTGATGAACGCGGATATCTGGTTTGTGGCCATTCGCCAGGCGGTAAAAGACCTGGGCATCACCGGACCGATCAACAGCACCTCGCTAAAAAACGCACTACGGGATTTCGGTTCAACAATAGCGTTTTTCTTCGGCATCGGGGTGACTTTTCAGTCGCTGGCGCTCGGGATACTCTGGGCCGTGGCAATCGCCTTTTTAACCGCACCGCTGGTGCGCATAGCCACACCAAACTTGCGCATGCCGCGCATGATGGCGTATCGCATTTCCGGCTCGGTCACCGTACCGCTGCTGATTCTTGGCGCAGTTCTTGAACTTGTCGGCCACTCGCCGCGCCAGGTTTTTGGTCCGGAATGGTCGCCGCTGATCTGGTTCTTCGCGGCCGTGATTCTGTCATTCTGGGGAGGCGTGATGCTCAATCGTCACGCGCTTGAGGCCATGCGCCGCCACAAGGGACAGGGCGAATAAAAATCAGAAATTTGAATTGGCAAAACAGACAATGTTTTGTCATTTGCCATTTGAATTTTGTCGTTTTCCCACGTTATGCGGTTGACCTTATCTCAAGACCATGCAGTTCAGACCTCACAGCCGAGTTTCCGGCGGACAAAGTCCGCGCGAACGGCTTTGCGTTGCTCGCCATCAAGCGGTTTGCCGGCCACGCGCTGAAGATGCGCCGGCTGCGTCTGTAGGAAAAGCTGATTTAAAACGCGCAGATCAATACCTGATACGCGCTTCATCACCACGCCCAGGCGCAGATGAGAAAGAAAATAAAGTGTTTCTTCGCAAGTCAGCAATCGCGCGTTTTTGAGCGTGCCGATGGCCCGGCCGATGCGGTCATCAAGCATCAGCGGGCGCTCATTCTCAAGAATGCTCCGCGCCTGAGTCTCGGCCAGAATGATGCGCGGAATCACCACATCATTAAATTCGTTGAGAATTTCCGTCTCAGATCGGCCAAGCGTGGTCTGGTTGCTGATCTGGTAAAAATCGCCGGTGGCTTCTGTGCCTTCGCCATATAAACCGCGGATCGCAAGATGCATGTCTTTGGCGGCGCGGAAAACCTTGTCAATTTCGCCGGTCAGTTTGAGCGCCGGCAGATGCACCATCACGCTCACACGCAGGCCCGTGCCGAGATTCGTCGGGCACGCCGTCAGGTAGCCAAGTTTGCCGGAAAATGCGTACTCAAGAGATTCCTGAAGCTGATCATCAAATTTGTCCGCTTCTTCCCAGCAGTCGCGCAATTGCAGTCCGGAACGCAGAACCTGAAGTCGCAGGTGATCTTCTTCGTTGACCATAACGGCAAGCGCTTCGTCTGAGGAAATTGCCACGCCGCGCGCGCCTTCGCCGGCCGCGTGCTGTTTTGAAATTAAATGGCGCTCAACAAGCATTTGCCGGTCAATTTCGTCGGCCTTATCCATTTCTACGTAAAAAAGGTCGCGTTGGCCGTAAGTAGACATCAGCTTGTCGCGACAGAGCCGGTGCAGTTCAGACCTTTGCGCGCGCGTGGCTTTGCTCATAAACGGATAATTGGCCACGTTACGCGCCAGGCGAATGCGCGAGCTGATAACGATATCGGATTGCGGACCGCTGCCCGAAAGCCACTCGCCTGACTGATTTGTAAGATCCTGAAGATTCATAGGCCAAATACTTTCTGCTTATATTCGTCCGTCGAAAATCATACCACCATGAGGGAAATCAAAAAAGATTGACCACCGAGCACACAGAAAAGACAATGACAAAACCAACAAATAAAACGCGAAACCTGATAAGTTAAAAAACCTGCCTATGTTTCGCGTTTGGCGGTTTGTCTTTCGCTTTTTCCCTCATTGTTTTGTCATTTTCTTTATGATTTTAATTTCCCTCAAGCGTTTTAATCTGGTCACGAAGTGTCGCGGCGCGCTCATAACTTTCGTCCTCAATGGCGCGGGCAAGTTCTTTACGCAATTTAAGAAGTTCAGCCTGGCGACCAGGGCCGGTTGTCTGTGTTCCGGAAGATTGCGCGTCAATGCCTGGGGTTTTGCCGGCGTGATGGGTTGCGCCATTTTGCGCGCGCTCAATTACGCCGCGAAGTTGTGATTCAAAAATATCATAATCTTTTGGGCATCCCAGCAAGCCCGTATCCTTAAATTCCTGCCAGGTCATGCCGCAATCAGGGCATTTTTCAGCCGGTTGCTGATTCACCTGCGCGTGGGCCTGAAGAAACTGGTTGAGCAGTTGATTAATCGGGACATGCGCCTGCTGAACGTAGCCGGCTTCTTGAGCACAAGCATCGCAAAGATGAATTTCAACTCGCTTACCGCCTGAAATTTCCGTCAGGTGAACGGTTGCGGGTTTATTGCAGCGCTCGCAATGATACATACTGCGCAGTCCTTTGATAAACTCAAACTCATACTAGGTTTACCTGCGGCGCGATTCAAGCGAAATCACCCGGCCACAGTGTGGCGGCAATCTCAAAATCACCGCGGTCAAGAACTTCCGGCAAGTACAAAAATCAGTGACGGAAATCCGCAAAAATAATCAGCTCGCCGATACACTATGCGGATGATCGGCAACATCTGATATCGGCAGGAGAGCTCAACATGAACCAAAGTTCGTCAAAAAATTCAGAATGGTCAAAATTGCTGATGCGCGCCGCACTGGCGATGATGATTTTGCTGATACTGGTTTTCGGCACCGTTTCGTATGTGGTTGTTCAGGCGGTCAACACCGCACGCGATATCGCGCTGATGCCCCAGCAGGTGGTAAATCAACTGGCGGATGCCTTTTCGCCAAAAGTCAATGTCAGCACCGTCGTGCGCACGGCCATCGGCAATGTCCGCACGACGCCAAAACTGGTGGTGATGACGGCCGAGGTTGATGCGGAAGTCATCAAATCAAAAACGACCGAGTGGGGCTATTTTTATTGGGGCAATACGCAGGTGACGCTGCGGGCGCATGAGAATCGCATTCAGTACGTCATTGAGACAAAAAAAATTACGCCTGAGAATCTGCATTATGACGCCAGGCATAAAGAGCTGCGTCTGAAGTTGCCGCAACCAATGGTGGACCCTGAAGTTGTGGATGTTCAGAGCGATCCGCGGAAAATTGAAGTTAAAACAGAACTCGGATGGGCGCATTTTGATAAATGGTCCGGCAAGCCGCTGCGCCAGGAAGCACAACAGGATTTGCGCCAAGCCGTCATCGGTGCGGGACAAAGCCAATTGCTGCGGGAGGAAGCTCGCCGGGCCGCGCAAAAGGAACTGGTGCAGTTGCTGGCGCCAATGGCCGACAAACTTGCTCCGGGCGTTAAGCTGGTCATTGAGTTCAAAGAGATCACGGAAGACCCGTAAGCCTCCCCATTTCAGGCCATCCGCATTAACGAAATGCGAGTATCAATACTTTTTCTTGGCTTTTTTATATTCATTATCATACTTATCAATGTGAGATTCAGGTTATGGGCGTAACCTGAGCCCGAAGGTCATGCCGTTTTTATAAAAATATCAGATTTTGTATCTTTGGCTGGCTTACTGCATATCGTACATATATAGTACAGTTACATGTCTTGGGGATTGTGGTGCACATCTGAAGAGTGAAGGAGAGATCATGACGGCCGCAGAAGCGACGCAGAGCAGCAATATCACTTCGGTTCTCAATGAACGGCGTACATTTGAGCCGCCGGCGGAATTTTCGCGCCATGCGCACATCAAAACGCGCGAGGAATACGAACTGCTTTACAAGGAGTCCATTGAGAGTCCCGAGACATTCTGGCCGCGGATGGCCAATGAACTGCACTGGCATCAGACATGGCAACATCTTCTTGACTGGAGCAATCCGCCGTTTGCCAAGTGGTTTGTCGGCGGCAAAATCAACGTAGCGTATAATTGTCTTGATCGCCACCTGCTGACGCATCGCAAAAATAAAGCCGCCATCATATGGGAAGGCGAGCCGGGCGACAGCCGCGTGATCACATATGCGCAACTGCATCAGGAAGTCTGTAAGCTGACCAATGCGCTTATTAAACTTGGCGTTAAAGAAGGCGACCGCGTGGCCATTTATATGCCGATGATTCCTGAATCGGCCGTGGCCATGCTGGCCTGCGCGCGTCTTGGCGCGGCGCACACGATTATCTTCGGCGGATTCAGCGCCGAGGCCCTTGCCGACCGCATCAATGACGCCAAAGCCACGGCCGTCATCACCGCCGATGGCGGATGGCGTCGCGGCAAAGCGGTTGAGCTTAAAAAGAACGTCGATCTTGCTTTGCAGAAAACCACGACTGTGACAAACGTGGTGGTCGTCAAGCGTACCGGCCAGGAAACGGTCATGCAGTCAGGCCGCGACCACTGGTATCACGAACTGGTTGCCGACGCATCGCCAAAACACGAAGCAGTCGGCCATGATTCGGAAAACATGCTCTTTATCCTGTATACCTCCGGCACAACCGGCAAACCCAAAGGCGTGGTACACACGACGGCCGGGTATCTGCTGGGCGCATACCTGACCAGCAAATATGTTTTTGATCTTAAAGACGGCGACGTGTACTGGTGCACAGCCGATATCGGCTGGGTCACAGGCCACTCGTATATTGTGTATGGGCCGCTTGCCAACGGCGCGACAGTGCTGATGTATGAGGGCGCGCCGAATGCGCCGCGCGAAGATCGTTTCTGGCAGATCATTGAAAAATATAACGTCAGCGTATTTTATACCGCGCCCACGGCCATACGCGCATTTATTAAATGGGGCGACGAACACCCGAAAAAGCACGATCTCTCAAGCTTGCGGCTGCTGGGAACCGTCGGCGAGCCGATTAATCCTGAAGCGTGGATGTGGTATCACCAGATCATCGGCGGCAGCAAGTGCCCGATCGTTGACACCTGGTGGCAAACGGAAACCGGCAGCATCATGTGTTCGCCGCTGCCGGGCGTCACGCCGACAAAACCCGGAAGCTGCACGCGGCCGTTTTTTGGCGTTGATGTGGCCGTTGTGGATAAGGAAGGCAAAGACGTGCCGGATAACACCGGCGGCTTTTTTGTGATCCGCAAACCCTGGCCCAGCATGATGCGCACGGTTTACGGCGATCCGCAACGTTTTGTCAACACGTATTGGCGCGATATTCAGCCGTTTTATTTTACCGGCGATGGCGCGCGGCGCGATCAGGACGGCTATTTCTGGGTCATGGGCCGCGTTGATGATGTGGTCAATGTGGCCGGCCACCGCCTGGGCACAATGGAGGTTGAGTCGGCACTTGTGGCGCACGAAAAAGTTGCGGAAGCGGCGGTTGTCGGCCGGCCTGATGACATGAAGGGACAGGCGCTTTGCGCCTTTGTCACCGTCATCAGCGGCGTAAAAGCGGATGACAAACTGCGCGATGAACTTAAAGCATGGGTGGCCAAAGAAATCGGCAGCATTGCCAAGCCTGATGACATCCGCTTTACCGAATCGCTGCCTAAAACACGTTCCGGCAAAATCATGCGCAGGCTGCTTCGCGATATTGCGGCCGGCAAAGAAACCATCGGCGATACGACAACACTTGAAGATTACAGCGTACTTGCCAAGCTGCGCGAAACAGAAGAGTAATCGACCAAATCCTTAATTATCACACACAGGCAGTGGCGGCCAAAACCGCCACTGTCTTTTTTATTTTGCTTTCGCTTCTGCTGCCTCAGCGGATTTTGCATCACCGACGACGCGATAAACTTTGGCCAGTTCGCGCCAGGCCTCTTTGTTAGCGGGATCAAATGATAATGCGGTCTTAAAAATAACAACCGCATCCGGGTATTGGCCCAGCGCCGCATAGCAGCGGCCCAGGCCCAGGCCGGCGGTAATATTGCGGCCATTGGCTCGCAACGCATCCTGATAACGCAGCGCAGCGCCGGCGTAATCACCCAGTTTTTCAAGTGATTTGCCTGCCAGGTACGGCGGACTGAAGTCTGAGAGCGGAACAGTGACGTTATCATCATCCGTGATAGTCGGCTGTGAAGTTGCCGTACTGCTCATCGTAAAGCCCTGATTGCGATCCTTAACACGCTTTGGCATTTTCTCGCGGCCATTGCGAAAATAAACCGTGGCGGCCGCATAATCACCGGACCAGTTATAAAGCTGCGCCAGCGTCATATAAGACCGATAGTCGCGCGGCTCAATTTCTATCGCGCGCTCAAGCAACGCGATCTGATCTTTGTAGCGCATGTTAAGCGGCTCTGTACGCTCAAAGTTTTTTCGCTCCGTCATGTGAATTGCTAAATTCTGATACGCAATAAACGCATTGCTGTTGTGATCAACGGTAAAGCGCCAGAGAGCTTCCGGGAATCCCCACAAACCGGCATAACCCAAAGTCAGTGACGAAAAAACCAACAAGACGCCTGCTATGGCCGCGCCGGGAACGTAACGCATTAACTGCTGATGATCAGTCGGCACACGAACGCGCAGCCAGGCAATGCCCACACGCGCGATTTCGCAGCCAAGCGCGATGACCGCCAGCGTGCCCAGGTACTGATAATGATCAAAAACAAAACTGTACCACATGGTAAAAAAGTTGATCAACCCTAGAGTAGGCCCAAGCGCAATGATATAAATCAATAACGCCGCAAGCGGGCCGCGGCCGAATTTTTTCCGCGCCAAAAAAGCCAGCACAAGCAAACCGATGATCAATATCGCATAAGGAATTTGCGCGGCAAGCTGCGTATGATCCCACTTGGGATAAATGACCAGAATCGGGTCAGGAATAATCAGCTTGCCCAGGTAAAATGCCAACGCATGAAAAACAATCCCGATGCGCTGCGGAAAAGTGATGTCATTCAGAAAAGAAATTTCCGATGTGTGGTGATGCTCAACGTATGCGGTTATTGCGGAGATTCCCGCCGCCACGGCAAACCACGGCAGCAGATACAGCACGTGACGCTTAAGCTCCGCCGGCCTTGTTAACCAGATCATCAACGCCAGCATCACCGGAAGTGTGCACAAAACGCTTTTGCTCAATAACGCAAGAATAAAAAGCAATAAACCGCCAGCGTAAACCCACCAGCAATGCCGAGTTTTGCCGGCATGTTCATCGCCGATGCCGGCGAAGCGCAGATACATCACGGCCGCCAGCAATCCCAGCAGCAGCGAGAGGACATTTTTAAGTTCCGAAATCCACGCGACAGACTCAACATGCACCGGGTGCACCGCAAAGATAAACGCCGCGGCCCACGCTGTTTTAAGGCCAAGCCGGCGCAGCAACAGCCATGCGGCCACGGCCGCAAGTCCGTGCAGAATCACATTGACCATGTGATAGCCAAATGGCGAATTACCCCAAAGCCGATATTGCGCCCAAAGCGCGGAAAACGTCAGCGGATACGCATCAGGCAGCGCAACAAGATCGGTCCAGATTGTACCGATGCCGCCTGGTTCTGTAACTCCGCGGCAACTGGTGACGTACCGATCATCATCCCAGGTAAACGGCCCGTGCATACAGGGCCAGTACACCAGCAGCGTCAACAGCACCAGGCCGGCGGCAAGTAAAAAAGAACGGGCGCGCCCAGTGGGTAACACCAGGCGGCCCGTCGCGTTTTGTTGCGGTTGTGTTTCTTCGCTCATGACTGACGATTGTAAACGGAGTCGCCGGCCATGTCTTTAGTACGAATGATCATGATCATGTCGCGGCCGGCTCAGGCGCCTCATCCTTGCCGATGATCATCAGGCGTAAACCGTTGAGCACCACCAGCACGGTTGAGCCTTCGTGGCCGATGACGCCAAGATTCATCGGCACACCCCAAATAAGCGTGCTGATGCCGAGAACAACAATGACCAGAATCGCAAAGCTCAGGTTTTGTACCATCACTTTGCGCGCGCGCCGGCTGATATTGACCAGCCAGGGCAAGCGGTCAATGCGATCCGAAAGCAGCACAACGTCGGCCGCCTGTAAAGCGGCATCAGAGCCGATGCCGCCCATCGCAATGCCAACTGTAGCGCGCGCCAGTGCCGGAGCATCATTAACGCCGTCACCGACCATTGCCACGACCTGGTGTTCCTTGACCAGCGCGTCAACGGCCGAGAGTTTATCCTGTGGCAGCAACTCTGATTTAACATCATCAAGACCAAGCGCCGAAGCCACCGCGCCGGCCGCGCGGCGATTATCGCCAGTGAGCATCGTCAACGGGCGCACGCCCTGATCATGCAGGCGATCAATCGTCTTTTTGGCATCGCCACGTACCGTATCCTGAAAACGAAGCAAGCCCGAGATGCCGTTATAGTAAATCACCACGGCCGTTTGCCCGGCGGCTTCCGCTTCGCGCGCACGATCGCACAAACGGTTGACCGTCAGCGTATGGCACAAACCTTCAAGCAGATTCGGCGAACCAAGAATCGCCATTTGTCCTTCAACATTGCCGCGCAAACCCACGCCCGGTTCCTGAACAAAATCCTGAACCGGCGGAACAGCAATTCCCGCTTCCTTTACCGCACGCATCACGGCGCCGGCAAGAGGATGCGTTGAGTTTGCCTCAAGTGCCGCGGCCATCTTCAGCAGCAGACGCTCAGGGTCGGTTTCCCCATGCTCAAGGACTTTGCAGGCAATCTTGCGCTCACCTGGTTTCGCGCACAGAAGCTCATGCTCCTGAAACATCACGTCTTTTGTCAGTGATTCCTTGAGCGAAGGCGACATGGTGACGGCTGCCTCAGGTTTTTCGTCCTCATCTTCCTTACCCGTACCCTGGCCCACATCGCAATGCAGCGGCGCACGCGAATCAATAAACTCAATGGCCACCAGACGCACCTTACCGGTTGTCAGCGTGCCGGTTTTGTCAAAAACCATGGCCTTAAGCGCGGCCAGTGATTCAAGATGGCGGCCGCCTTTGAGCACGATACCACGCCTCGCGCACGAAGCGATTGCCGAGAGCAGTACCACCGGCGTTGAGATGATCAGCGCGCAGGGTGAAGCAACAATCACAAACGTGATGGCTCGGTAAAATGCGCCGTAAGTCGTCACAACATCGCCATTTTTGACGTTCATCCACGGCAGACCCACAACATAGTGCAGAATCAGGCAGCTTGCGATGGCCGCGCCGAGAACCGCAAAAGTATAGGCCGTGCCGACTTTGTCAAATAGCCGCTCAACGGGCGCCTTTTCTTCGCGCGCCTGCGTGACCAGGTGAATGATTTTGGCAAGCGTGGTGTCGGCCGTCGGCTTGCCGACCTGAATCACAAGCCGGCCTGACTGGTTCATCGTGCCGGCAAAAACCGTTGCGCCGACGCCTTTTTCGCGCGGCAGGTATTCGCCGGTAATCGCTGATTCATCAAGCGCCGAGGAACCTTCGGTCACAGTGCCGTCGGCCGGGACGTTTTCGCCCGGCTTTACCAGAACTTTATCGCCGATTTTGAGTTCCTCAAGCTTGACGCGCGTTTGCGAGCCGTCAGGCCCGATCACAATCGCCTCTTTCGGGAACAATTTCATCAGCGATTCAAGCGCGGTATGCGTGCGCTGCATCGCATATTCTTCAAGCGCGCCGGAAAGCGTAAAGAGGAACAGAAGGACCGCGCCCTCCATTGCGCTGCCGACAAAAATCGCCAGCACCGCGCCAAGCACCATCAGGAAATGAATATCAAGTTTGCCTTCGCGGATGCTTTCCCATGCTTCCGCGGCGCCAAAAAAGAATCCCAGCGCAAAGGCAATCCCGACCAACACATGATATGGCGCCGGTTTTGGCTCAGGCGCTCCCCAATACATGATCGTGGCGATCAACAGCAAAACACCTGCCGTCACGGCGCAGATAAATTCGCCGTGCAGCGCCCAGAACCCCGGTTTTTCAAGATTGATCCGCAGCGCCGGAGTCTCTTTTTTCTCCTCGCGCACCGGCACGATCACGTGCTCCGCATGAGTCAACTCGCGGTCACGCTCAGACAGAACGGCCATGATAAATGATCCTTCCTAGCAGATATTCTGCAAAATACATGGCACTTGAACCGCATGCATATGCGGCCACGCTAACAGCGTAGGGGTTTTTGCATCGCAGTAAAAGAGACTTCTATAATTTTCCGACAAAATGATACACTGTCGCAAATTTCGCCTATTCTTTACGCAGCATGATGCTTTTAACTTCATTCAGTCACCTGATCATGGTATGTTCTTGTTCATGGAATTTCTGGCGACCACCATTTTTGTCTCTCTTGGCGTAGTCAGTGCGGCTGCGGTGACTTACGTAATCGTAGATCGTCGCTTGCGCGGAAAACTTCATGATGCGCAGACGGCAGCCATGCTTGCTGAGCAAAAAAACACCGATATGGCCCTGCTGCTTGATGAGGCACGCAAAGCGTCCGCGGAAATCTCGCAGCAGCATGACGTCACACGCACGGAACTTATCGCCACGCGCGAAAAACTTGCCGGCGCCACAGTGCAAATTGAGGCTGGCGAAAAAAATATCCTCGCCCAGAAGCAATTACTTGATCAGGCCAATTCGCAATTAAGCAAAGCTTTTGCCCAGCTCAGTGCGGAAGCTCTTGATAAAAACACGGCCGCGTTTTTACAAATTGCCGAAACACGCTTTAAAACGCTCAGCACGGAAGCCAGCGGTTCTCTTGAACAGCGCAAGACGGCCATTGAGGGCATGCTCAAGCCGCTACAGGAAATGCTCAACCAATATCAACGCACGCTGGCGGATATTGAGAGCCGCCGCCAGAACGCCTATAGCGGACTGCATGATCAGCTTGGCCGCATGGCGCAAATTGAGACAACTCTTCAGGCGCAAACACAATCGCTGGTGACGGCGCTCACCCGGCCGCATGTCCGCGGCCAATGGGGAGAATTGACGCTTCGCAAACTCGTTGAGCTTGCCGGCCTACAGGAACATTGTGATTTTGACCAGCAGGTTTCCGTCAACGATATCAATGATGACGCCGCGCGCCTGCGGCCTGACATGATTATCAATCTGCCTGGCGAAAGACGCATTATTATTGATGCCAAAGCGGTCCTTAGCGCATTTCTTGATGCCTCGGCCGCAAATGATGATGCCACGAAACAGGCCTGCCTTAAGCGCCATGCGGAATATGTACGCTCGCGTGTTAAAGATCTCGCAGGCAAAAACTATTGGTCGCAGTTTAAGAACACACCGGAGATGGTGGTGTTGTTTTTGCCGGGCGAAGCCTTTTTGTACGCGGCCGTTGAATATGACGCCGCGTTACTTGAGGATTGCCTGCGCGACAAAGTTATTTTGGCCACGCCTACGACGCTCATCGCGCTGCTAAAAACCGTTGAGTACGGCTGGCGACAGGAAAAACTGGGCCAAAACGCCGAAGCCATCTGCGATCTTGGCAAAACCATGTATGACCGCCTGGCCGTACTGGCGGATCATTTGGCCAAGCTCGGAAAATCTCTTGATAGTTCCGTTGAAAATTATAACAGAACCATCGGCTCGCTTGAGACTAAATTCCTGGTATCCGCGCGGAAGATGGCCGATCTCGGCGCGCGCGGAACAACCGAAATTCCCGAATCAAAACAAATTGAAAAACGCACGCGAGAACTTGCCGCCGAACTTCACCCTGATAAATCGCCTTTGCTGCCGGATGAAAAAAGTCTTGAGGCTTGAGAGATGAGTCTTGTTTTTCGTTCGTAACTCGGAGATTTTTCTCAAAAAATACTGGCCGCCCCTACTGGCCGCTCTGCCCGATCACACTGTTGACGTCATATAAAATGATGATCGTGTCATTGACCACCGGCACATCAGCTGAAAGAAACGTGATCTCAATCGGCGCGGTCGGCGGTTTGCTTTCTCCGCCCTTGAGCAGATAAAGCCAGCGCGCGTGTGTGATAAAGCCCGGTTTTGTAAACGTAATATAAAGCGCACGCGATTCCTGACGCGGGATGCCAAAAGCGCCTGCTGATGTTGTGACGCCGCGATACGCCACCGGCAGCGACTCAGGATCAGCCACTATTTTTTCACTCAGACGCGCAGTGACCGTAACGCCGCCCATCGGCCGGGCGCTGTTATCAATCACCCGGCCGGCAAATATC
This sequence comes from uncultured Phycisphaeraceae bacterium, assembly GCA_964610975.1. GTDB lineage: Bacteria > Planctomycetota > Phycisphaerae > WQYP01 > WQYP01 > CAZSYN01. The sequence goes on along the minus strand of CAZSYN010000005.1, from coordinate 114,392 downwards.
GGCGGCCCGTCGCGAAATTCCGGCGGACGCTCCGTCATACTGCGCGTGATGGGATCATTACCGCAACCCGCCAGCATCAGCACGCCAAACAGCAAACACAGAACACGGGCAAAATTCATCTTCATAAGGGGAAATATGGTACATGTTACGCGGATAAAACCCAAATGCGGCAAAATTGACCGCTTATGTCCCGGTGCACTTAAGCGTGATCATGATTGCCTGCGGCGGGCAAAATAGCCGCATGCGCACACCGGCCACGCCAAGTCCGCGGTTGACCACAACCCATGTTCCGTTAACGCGATGCGTGCCGGTGCATTGTTCACGCGAAAGCGTATCGGCACCGAAAAGCGGCGATCCGTCAGGCCAGCAAATCTGCCCGCCGTGCGTGTGGCCGGCAAGGCACACATCAACATGTGCCGCGGCCGCGGGGAAAACCAGATCCGGATAATGTGCCAGAAGCAGTTTAAAATCCGTTGCTTTTACATCACGCAACGCCGCCAGGAAATCCGTATCAACGCGCCGGTGCTGGTGCAGGCCAATCAGAGCAAGCCGCGGCGAATGAGCCGCGCCGCCCGGCGGATCAATCAGCACTGCCCGATTACGCAAATACTTGAGCCCCTGTTTTTCAAGTTCAGGCGCTGTTTTTGGCGAGTCATGATTGCCCAGGATAAAGTAAATTCCCAATCGTGATTGAAGCGGAGCAACAAACTTCTGAATAGCCGGCAAGCTTTTTTTCCACAACCAGGAACGGTGCCCCAGGTCGCCGGTGATAGCCACAAGATCCGGCTCAAGTTCCGCCAGCGCCTGCTGCCAGCTCTCAAGGCGCCTGTCCCAGCGCGTAATATGCAGATCCGTCAGGTGCAGAATGCTCAGCCCATTAAAGGCCGCAGGCAATCGCGGACAGGCAAGTTCAAGATAATCCACATGTGGCGCATGCATGGTATATCATCGTAGGCGTATCAGACGGGTAAATGCAATTTTACGTGCGCGCGGCATTCTCAAAAACCGCGCGAATCGCACTCTCAAGCCTGATAATGTCAACCGGTTTTGTCAGATGATCTGAAAATCCCGCTTCCTTGCTTCGCTTCTGATCTTCTTCCGTGCCAAATCCGCTCAGTGCGATGGCCGGTGTCTTAACCTGCTGCCTCAGCCTGCGTATCAATTCCCATCCGCTGAAGTCAGGCAGGCCGATATCGCTGAGCACAAGATCAAAATGTTCTCTTGTGCCGATCTCAAGCCCCTGTGTGGCGCTTTGGGCGGCCGTAACATGATGCCCCAGCGTTTTGAGAAGCCGCACCAGCGCCTGAAGCGTATCGCCGTTATCTTCTACAACCAGGATGCGTTTTTGGGCAATGCCATGATTGCTTTCCGATGCCTCCTGGCGGCGCGCGATCACAGGCGCCGTTGCCGGCATTTCCGCAATAAAACATGCGCCTTTGCCTGGCCCCTGGCTGACGACGGACAACGTGCCGCCATGCAATTCAATAATGCTCCGCGCGATGCTCAATCCCAGGCCCAGTCCGCCATAACGCCTGGCCATGTTGACTTCCGCCTGCTCAAAAGGCTTAAAAAGCCGCTGAATGACTTCGGGATCAAGGCCAATGCCGTTATCCTCAACTTCAACGCGTATTCTGCGTGCATCGGTATCCGCCGTGCGTATGACTATACGCCCGCCATCAGGCGTAAACTTGATGGCATTGCCAACCAGGTTCATAAAGACCTGCGTCATGCGGCGGGCATCCGCGTTGACATGGTAATGATCCGCGCCAAGTTCAAGCTGAAGATAAACCTGTTTATGCTGGGTGCTGATGCGGAAAGTCTGCTCAACATCCCGCAGGAGCTGGTGCAGGTCAACCATCGCAAAGCGCACATCAAGCTTGTTATTGGCGAGCCGCGCAACATCAAGCAAATCACTGATGATCTGCGATTCAGTCTCTATATTCCGCTGCATCATGACGACAATTTCGCTATGTTCCGCCATTACTTCCGGACTGCGCGCAAGCAGGTCAAGTCCCGTTGTCACAGGCGTCAGCGGCGTGCGCAGCTCATGGCTGACGACGGCCAGGAAATGATCTTTGGCCCGCATGGCCGATTCCGCATCAGAGCGCGCAACACGCTCGCGCTCAAGCAACTGATCACGATCCGCCTGAATGCGTTTGCGCTCATCAATATTTTCTACAACGGCAATAAAATAATGTGGCTCTCCGGTGCTATGGCGCACCAGCGAAACAGTCAGGTTGGCCCATAGTTGCCTGCCATCCTTGCGAATGTAGCGTTTTTCCATCACATACGTGTTAATCTCGCCGGCAAGGAGCTGATGCATCTGGCTGACATCCTTGCTCAAATCATCAGCATGCGTGATATCCTGAAAACGCATCCGAGTCAGTTCATCCGCCGAATAACCGAGCATCTGGCAGAGTGTTCCGTTGACTCTCAGCCATGAGCCGTCAATATCCACGTGCGCAATACCCACGGCAGCCTGATTGAACGCGGCGCGGAATCGCTCCTCACTTTCGCGCAACGCCACCTCCGTGCGCGTGCGCCTGATTGATGAGGCAATCAGCAGCAGCAGAACACCCGCGAGGCTGCCGGCCCATATTCCGATGCTCACGCGCACCACGGTATCCTGATTTTTCAGCGCAATACCCGTATCTTCCAGCAAACGCGTATTAATATTGTTGATATGTTGAATAATCATCTGATACGCGGCGCGCCGGTCAAGCTCTGATTGCTCCGTACCTTTAAGAGTGATACGCGTGGTCTGCTTAAACGCCTCAACTTCATTTCGCAGTTCAAGCAGGCGTGTGCGCAGCGCGGAATTGTATTGCTTATCACCCGGGGTATCCTGAATATTCTGGCGCAAATCAAGCGCATCGTTGAGCGTGCTTACGGCCTGATCAAGATAAGACATCACTTGCTCAGTCCGCACGCTCTGGTCACCTGCGCGCAGCATGACGGAAAGCATCTGCCCGGTAGTCAGCTCAGCGCGGGCCTGCTGAAGTTCCTGATGCAGCGCCACAAGGTTTGCCACCTCACGCTGCCAGCGCATTTCGCGGTTATTCAGCAGGGTAAAACAAACGATCGTGATCAACACGACCCCTGTCAACGGCGCGGCAAGATCCGCAATTCCCCATTTATATAGCAGGCCCTTGATCATGGCCGATCTCTCTTTTCCGCTATCGCGCCGACTGTTGCGGCTTGCCTGCGGCCCGGTACCGCTTCCGCATCAATACCAAAACGGGCAACCAGCGCCAGATGTTCCGGCGTACCCAGAAAATCATCAAGATGCCGGTTAAACTCTGATTGCATACGAGCATCCTTCAGGCGAAAACCAAAAGCCCCATAGGATGTTTTTTCGGCATCCGTTTTTATTTTTGATCCGATAAACGGCTCAGCAATCTCAAGGCCGCTCATGTTCACGCGATTGGCAAGGTAACTTACCGTGATTTTGGTCATCGCAAGAGCATCCGCGCGCCCGGAACGCAACGCGGATATGCCCGTATCAATATCAGGTACGGCAAAAATCCGTTCTTCCGGAATCCCTGCTGCGGCCGCATCGTATTGCTCAACGGCGCCGAGAATTACACCCACCACCGCATTGCGATTATCCCGGACATCCTCGTAACTGTGCAACTTTTTGGGATTTCCCGCAAGCACAAGCAATCCTGGCGACGTCTTGTACGTGGGGTATGAAAAAGAAATCTGTCCGCGGCGTTCCGGTGTGATATACATGCCGGCCGCTATCACATCAAAATGATCAGCGTTGAGTTCCGGTATCAGTGAACCAAACTCCGTCAGCACGCCCTCAACACGCTCAACGCCCATGCGACTAAAAATTATCCGCGCGACTTCCGGCGCTTCGCCGGTCAACCGGCCATTCTTATCAAGAAACGCAAACGGCGCCTCATTGGCAAATCCCAGACGCACTATGCCGCGCTGGCGGATCTGCGCCAACGTATCACCCGGTTGACCCATACGACCTGTATAATGACTGATGACGACACCCACCATGATCCCTACCAGCAGAGCCGCAGAAATGTAAAGCGCCCGTGAGTTGATCAGAGATGGATTTTCTTTTTTTGAATCAAGAAAATTCATGTTGTACTCCCGGTTATTCGTTTGTTGGGGCACAAACTCAAGCTCAAGAAGCCGCAAACCCACACTTAACACAAGGCTGGTACAGATGTGGCCATTCTACGTTAACGTCGCGAGAGCGAAAAACAACTCCATTTTGTCAGTATATAAGAAATAATAACGAATCCGCCATAACCGATCACCCATATAGGGTAAATCAAGAATTGGCAATAAGTTAAGCCGGATATAATACTCCTGACATCATATCGACAGAGTGCATGCTTGAGCTCTGCTTTATTGTGGCCATCAGCGCAGAAAGTTGCGTTCATACCCCTGATAGGTTCTACTTTGATGGTCTTTTCCCGGTTTATCACAAACGCCGCCTGATTCGTCGCATACGGCGTCGTGCCTGATCGCAACATGATCATGGCGCAGAGGTAACGGGAATCATATTGACCGTATAAGAAAGGATTGCTTTCGTGAACAAAGAACAGACACTCAATCGTCTTCTGGATTCTGGCGTTGTGGCGGTGATCCGCGCCAAGTCAGATTCACAATTAATTGATATCGCCAAAGCCCTCAAGGAAGGCGGCGTCATGGGCATTGAAGTAACCATGACCACGCCGAAGGCCATTAAAGGCATTGAGAAACTTGCTGACGTTATGGGCAGCGAAGTGGTCGTCGGCGTCGGCACCGTGCTTGACCCGGCCACCTGCGCCGACTCTATTCACGCCGGCGCACAGTTTGTCATTTCGCCGGTCTTTAACCCGGCCGTGGTAGAAACAACCCGCCGCCTGGGCAAAATCTCAATCCCCGGCGCCTATACCCCAACGGAAATCATCACCGCATGGTCGGCCGGAGCGGATATCGTCAAGGTTTTCCCGGCCACAACTCTTGGCCCGGGCTACTTTAAGGATCTCCTTGCCCCGATGCCCTATCTCAAACTGACCCCCACCGGCGGCGTTGATGCCAAAACCACACCGGAATTTATCAAGGCCGGCGCCGTTTGCGTAGGCGCAGGCTCCGCACTGGTGAGCAAAGCCGCGCTTGAGAAGAATGACTGGGCTGACATCACCGCCAAAGCCAAACAGTTTGTTGAGGCGGTTAAGTCCGCACGCGCCAGCAAATAAACCTGAATGACACGGAAACACTGGGACGCGGCGACACGGAGTAATACCGCAGAACCAAAATCCCCGCGTTTCCGTGTCTTCGCGTCTCCGCGTCCGGTTTTTATGATGTGCCTGACGCAATATGATTATTGATTGGGTTGATAAAAAAGCATGACCGACCCGGCATCAAAATCGCAGCCGCCCCGCCGCGCAAGGCGCGAAAAGGAACGGCAAATCAGGCAGGAGCAGCTTGCCGAAATGGGCAAGCTCGCGGCTGGTCTTGCGCATGAACTCAAAAATCCGCTCTCTACGCTCAAGCTGAATCTGCAATTGCTACAGGAAGATCTCGCGGAGCTCCCCGGCGCCGAAGCCAGCCGCAATCGCGTGGCCACCATGCGCAAGGAAGCGGATCGCCTCAAACAGACTCTTGACGACTTTCTGCGATTCGCCGGCCGAATTGAATTGCGCGCACAACCCGCGCCGCTCAACACCGTTGTTCAGGATCTGGTTGATTTTATTCATCCTCAGGCCGCCGCCACCAATGTCCGCATTCATACCGCTCTTGAGGCGCGCAACCCGATCTGCAATATTGACGTCAACCACTTTAAGCAGGCGCTGCTGAACCTGCTCATCAACGCCATTCAGGCCATGACGCAAGGCGGCGAACTGATCGTGCGCACGCACATTTCCGGCAAGGTTGTTTATCTTGATGTTTCGGATACCGGCATGGGCATTGCGCCGGAGAACCTTGCCCGCATTTTTGACGCCTACTACACCACCAAAAAAGGCGGTACTGGCCTGGGGCTGCCCACCACCCGGCGCATCATTGAGGAACATCAGGGCCATATCACCGTCACCAGTGAGCCGGGCAAAGGCACTAATTTTCGCATTGAATTGCCGCTGGCCGCGGGGAATGACGCGGCGACGCCCGGACTCGGCGACGCGGAGAACGCTTAACGTTCATCATCCCCGTATCCCCGCGTCATGGCGTCCCCGTGTCTTTTAACTTTTGCATTAAATTACCGCTGGCCGCGGAGAATGACGCGGCGACGCCCGGACTCGGCGACGCGGAGAACGCTTAACGTTCATCA
>CAZSYN010000005.1:0-108018 GCA_964610975.1 uncultured Phycisphaeraceae bacterium | reverse complement strand
GCGGCGACGCCCGGACTCGGCGACGCGGAGAACGCTTAACGTTCATCATCCCCGTGTCCCCGCATCACAGCGTCCCCGCGTCTTTTTCTCAATCCCCCACGCCTTCGTGTTTGGGTTCGCGGCTCATGAGCTCGCGAATGCCGTCGGTCGGTTTTTTATTCTCAAATAAAACGGCGTAAAGCATTTCGCAGATCGGCATTTCTACTTTGCATTTGGCCGCCAGCGCCAGCACCGCACGTGTGGTGGGCATGCCTTCTACGACACCTTTTGAGGCCGCCAGCGCCTGCTCAATTGTGGCGCCTTTGCCGACCTGCTCACCAAAGCTGCGATTACGGCCTTCCGGCGAGACGCACGTGGTCACCAGATCGCCCATGCCCGCCAGGCCGGCGAAAGTTTCCGCCTGCGCGCCCATCGCCAGGCCAAGCCGCGTAATCTCCACAAGACCGCGTGTGAGCAAGCTGGCTTTGGCATTATTACCCGCGCGCATGCCGTCAAGAATACCGGCCGCGATGGCGATGCTGTTCTTCATCGCGGCGGCAAGCTCAACGCCGCGGATATCCGTGTTGCGATACACGCGCAGGAAGCGCGTGGTAAATAAATCCTGAACCTGCCGCGCCAGTTCTATATCTGGTGACGCGCTGACAATCGTGGCCGGAAGCTGACGCATAAGTTCCGTCGCGATGCTCGGCCCGCTGAGCGCGGACACGGGATGTTGCCCCAGCACATCGATCAGGATATCGCTGGGACACTGTAATGTATCAATCTCAATGCCTTTTGAGAGGCTCACGATCGGCGCGTTGGCTGGCATATGCGGGGCAAGTTTTGTAAAAACATCGCGGATATATTGCGTCGGCACCGCGCAGACAACCCATTGCGCGCCGGCAAGAGCTTCCGCAGGCGACGAAGTAAACGTCATGGCCGGCAGCTTAAAGCCGGGCAGGTACTTTTTATTTTCGCCATCCTGACGCAGCGCGGCCGATTGCGCTTCCTGTCGCGACCACAACGTCACGCGATGCCCTTTGCCGGCCAGCAGACAAGCCGCAAAAGTCCCCCAGGCGCCATCGCCAATCATTGTGATACGCTGACTCATGAACTCTCCTGACTACGAATATCGCAATGCGCATTATGCATCAGATCAATCATCTTGAGTAGTGAGCGTGGCAGTCAATCATGGGCGTGTTGCCGGTAACGTCAAACTACTGCGCTGTCGCATGCTGAGCACTTTATCCTTATATTCCGGCCAGCATTTGAGAATCTGATCCATAATCGCCTCCGCATCCGCGCGACGATTCTGCAAAAGACGAATTTCTGCAAGATTCAGATAAATATCCGCTGAATCTCCATTTTGTATCAGATATTTTATCAAAAGCTCAGAAGACTCTTCATACTTCCCAAGCTTCATGTAGATAAAACCCATGGTCTTGAGAGATTCAGCATCACTCTGGTTTGCCGCATCCTGATGATATAACTCATACGCATGCTGATACCAGTTCCTGCTTTCCGCAGCAGATCCGCGCAATTCCTGTTGATGGGCAATATATGCCGAAGATTTCGCAAGCAGCCGTACCATCGCTCGTTGATTTTCAGGAGGAAATTTCATTGATGTTAATTTGATATTAAAAAAGATCATACTCTTGAAATAATAATCGCGGTCTTCGCTAAAATGGCCGACCATCCCAAATCGCAGAACATCTGCATATGCTTCAGCGCTGCGTTGCGGATCTGTTTTTTCCATTAAACTGCATTTGCGTATTAAAAGTGTCATGCGTATTCGATCAAGCATGATGTGCCGAGGATTAATCGCATATGCTTCTTTTAGAACTTGATCCGCAGCATCAATCTGATTGTTCTGAATCATGACAGAAGCCAGTCGCCACATCGGTTCTACTCTCAATGGACTGCCATTGAGATGCCTAATCATATACGTAAACAATGTGGTGGAATTTTGCCATATTCCCATTTGCACATAGGACAGGCTGCCGCACACAATAAGGACGATTACTGCACAAACCCACGTCAATTTTTTGCTGATAGCTGAACCAGATTTATTGGCTTTGATCAACAGCCAGCACGCCAGAAAACCCAATACCAGTGAGCCAACATAGCAGTAACGATCCGAGGTAAATAAAGGCCGGCCTGGCAATCCCAAAAAAGGAACAATTAATACCAGATATACCAGCCAGCCGCACCAGAATCCCGGCGCGCGCTTACGCAACAAGCAAGTTGCCACGCTTATGAGGGTAACCATGACACTGCCACACACAAATTGTATATGAAAATTTTCAAGTTCAATAAGTTCCCGGTACATGGGCGAAAGATTCAGCGGCCAGAACGTGGCTGCAATGTAGTGCCAGATCGTATACAAAATCACCATGACGTGAACAACCGGATGAACAGGATCCGGTCCGCGGTCAAGGCTTGATATTTGTATAAACAGCCGGCTTATGGTAGTGATAAGCAAAGAAATGCATAGCATGGCCAGGAATGGCAGCAGATTGGCAAGAATGCAGGAGAGCCTCTCCTTAAGACGACAATCCGAACGGATTTTATAAACATAAAAATCAAGCAGAGCCAAAACAATCGGCAAGCCAATCATCGTAGGAAAACTAAAGAGAGATATCACATAGAATCCCAGCGACAGCCAATATAATTTACTGCGCCAAAGATATGTGCACTGATTTGTGTCGCGGCCGCGCAACCACAGATAAAGCCAGCATGAGGCAAATCCGAATACGGTGGCATGTAAATGAACTCTTGAAGAAACCCAGCCTACGCTCTCAACCCGCAGGGGATTGAGCGCCCAGAACAGCGCCCCGGCCAAAGGTCCCCATATTGTGCGAATCGTATTTTTCTCCGATTCATCATGATTGCAGGATGCGGTTGATATCAGTCGAAAAATTTCAAAAACAAATACTGAAGACAGAATATGCAGAATCACATTCAGCACATGTTGTGGTTGTGGATTAAACGTCATCACTTTGGCGCTGATGGCGTAAAACAACCATAACAGCGGCGAATAATAACTGTGATTGTATGTCATGTCGGTGAACATCCACTTGATATTCACCCAGCTAAGATCACGGATGTGCGGATTCATCGAAAAGATGCGCGGGTCATCAAAATCAACATACTCAAAACCAAATGATCTTGCAGAAACAACGAGTATGGCGATAACCAGAAACGCACGCGCATACCATGCCTTTTTAGAAACTGATAAAGGACTTCCGTTCATATGAATTTCCTCAAGTTGTCGTCACGATCTGTTTTCAGGCAAGCGCAATTAGACCTTCATATTGCAAAAGTTTGCATCATATGGAGTAAGTACGTCAACTGTCGGAGCAATTTTAACCTAAAAACTACGCAGCGCGATAAGTACCGACTAATTGCTCCGATTATTGCCGCAGTATTTTCGCAGTCTTGCTACGCTATTTGCCGACAATAATGGTAAAATAGTGTATGAATAAAATGTGGGCCATAAGAAAGTGATATTCTCAAGGAGCTGGTTTTGCGAAAATTTCCACCTTTTCAACGTAGCGGCGCGGTTTCTCCCTGGCATGATGTGGATGCGGGAGAAGGTCTGCTGCCGGCACAGTTTAATGCCATCATTGAAATTCCCCTCGGCAGCCTCAATAAATTTGAGCTTGATAAAAAGACCGGCCTGCTCAAGCTTGATCGCGTCCTGCATTCGGCCGTGTACTACCCGGCCAATTACGGGTTCATCCCGCAAACCCTCGCTGATGACGGCGACCCGCTTGATGTGCTGGTCCTCGGCGCTGAACCGGTATATCCGTTGACGCTTGTGGCCGCGCGCGCCATCGGCCTCATGACGATGAAGGACCAGGAAGAACTTGACCATAAGGTCATCGCCGTACACATCAACGATCCGGAATACTCAAGCTATCATGACGTTCATCAGCTCCCGGCCCACAAGCTGGCAGTCCTCAAGCGCTTCTTTGAAGATTATAAATCGCTTGAACATAAACGCGTCGTCGTTGACGATATTCTCCCCGTTGAATACGCCTACCCGGTCATTGAGCATTCACTGGCCGTCTACTCAAAATGGAAAGCCGGTGAGGATATCAGCAGCCTGCTGCATGTGGCGTAAAAATATCTGCGCCAGATGTAACTAAAACCTCTTCGCCAAATACTTTTGCGGCGGATCAATCAAAGGAAAATGCCTTTGGTTGATCCGCTTCTTTTTTGTACTTATTGAATAACTGTAACGCCCATTCCTATTCTGCGGTACCAGCGGCTATCTGTCGCGTTAATTCAGATTGTTATCAATTGTTAATCGTTGCGTTACCATATGGGGTGTTATTTGGAGTTTGGGAATATGCGGTACATTGCAGCCTTTGCGGCAATGAGTTGTCTTTCTGTCACGGCTTTCGCACAGACTGGTCCGGAGCTGGTTATTGATCAGATGACTGACACCACGGTGGCCGGCAGTTTATTTTATGGCGCCGAGCACAACGCCGGTACCAATCAATCAGGGCACGATATCAACGTTTCGCGTGCTGAGACGGATTTCCGTCTCAAGCTTGATCCGTATGCCGCGCCTGCTTCGGCCGATACTCAGCCGGCACCCAAAGTCGGATGGATGATCGCCAATATCCGCGCAGGTTATTCTCACACTTGGCTGCATCTGGACACCACCTATCCGGGACTGCCCAAAAATCTTCAGGATCAGTCTTTTGGCGTGGCGTTTGTCTTTTATCGCGATACGGAGTGGACTCTCTCGGCCGGCGCGGCCATCGGTTATGCCGGCAACAATCTGTACGCAGATGAGAGCGCATCCTATGCCAAGATTGATTTAATGGCATCGCATCCGCTTGATGAGCGTTCTCAGTTGCAGATTTTTCTTAGTTATGACGGCAACCGCACATTTTTGCCGGATATTCCGATGCCGGGCATTGCGTATGTGCGCCAGCACAATGAGCAGCTTAAGTACATGATCGGCCTGCCGGTCAGCATGATTGAATATAAGCCGGTTCAGGAGCTGACGCTGCGCGCCAGTTATCTGCTGGTTGATAATTTTACGCTCTCGGCGCGATATGACCTGACAAAACAGGTGGCTTTTTTACTTGATTACCGTAGCAAGGCCGATGCTTTTCAGTATCGTGACGAAGGCAACGACCGGCTCTTTTTTGAGCAGAAAACCATTGAGGCGGCCGTCGAATATACGCCCATCAAAAACCTGACGCTTACGGCCGCGGCCGGTTTTGCTTTTGATCAGCGCTTTACCACCGGCTACGACATGCAGGATACCGATACCATCACCAAAATTTCCGATGAGCCTTACGTCCGCATCGGCGCATCGTTCCGATTCTAAAAATAATCGCCACAGAATAAAAAAGGCCGCGAGATCATCACAATCCCGCGGCCTTTTTTGTTTTCCAGTAAACCTTGATTACTTGCGATACCGGATCTGCACGTCAAAATCATCCGCCATCGCGGTCATGCTGGTGAATTGAATGGTGGCCACGCCCTTACGCGGAATGCGCAGGTTGTGCCAGCCGCTGCGCGATTCAACTTCCGCGCCGGCTTTGGTCAGGAAGCGATATTGATAATCAATAATAAGTTCCGCATCATCCTTGTTGCGGATCGGAATCTGAACATTAATCTGCCCCGCGCCCACGCGCGTAATAATCGGCCGCTGAACATCCGTATGCTGCTGAAGCCAGTAGCTGTTCATGCGAACCTGCGGATACTCAGAAAACGTATCCTGGTTGCCGGAGATCGGATCATCGCAGCCGGCAAGGCCCATGCAGGCGACAAGAGCCAGGGCCGCTAGCGAAAGCATCTTCTTTGTCATATGTATTCCTTCTCTCATCATGAGTCATATAAATGGAGTAAAAGAGACGCGGCGACGCGGAGACACGGAAAAATTTCACCGCGTCCCAGCGTCTCCGCGTCACCGTGTCAGCACCATTACTGTCCCGCCGGCTTAATCGGGTCAACCGTTTTGGTTTCCGTTGTTTTTGTTTCAACGGTAGTTTTGGTTTCCGTCTTCATGGTCGTGGTGACCAGATTGACCTCGCCGGTGACCTCAAGGTTGATCGTATTGTTCTGAAGATCAACCGCCTTAATGCCCTGCGCGGTGCCCAGTGCGTCCTTGAGCATGGCATACAGATCTTCCGGCGCGCCGCCGTAAGCCACTGAGAACGTTGAGTACGAAGTGGCCGAGGAGCCCGTTGCGCCGCGCGTGATCACGGTCTGAACGCCGGGGATCGTCAGCAGATACTTGCGGATCTTGAGCGAATCATCAACCGAGGCGATCTTGTAGACGCGGACTTCAAGCTGATCAAAGTAAGCGCCGCTGGCCCATTTTTTGGTGAGCTGGTCCATCATTTTGCCGGCCAGGTAGCGCGTAAATACGTTGATGTTGGTTTTGGTCATCGGCAGCGGCATATCTACAAACACCGCGCCCATATAGCGGCCATCGGTCACGCTGACGGCTTTGGCGTTCAGGCGCACAGCCTTATCGCCCCACTGCGACTGCTTGGTCGGCGAAGCCTTAACCTGAATCAGAATATCCGTCTGCAATTCAGTATTCAGCAGGCGAATGGCGGCCGGGTCTGAATTTTCAATGCGCAGGATTTTTTCGCGATCAAGCTTGGCGCGCGCGGCCTCTGAATCAAGCACGTTGACTTTGCCGCCGGCGTCCATGTAATCGACCAGCGAAAGCTCAATCATGTCATAATCTTCGCGGCGTGCGCCATTTTCGTCCAGTTTATCCGGGGCAACCTTCACACTCGTCGTGCGACTGTATTCGGCCGGGCCGGATGACTCAAAACTGTTCTTGTCATTTTTCTGCGTAACGGTATTGCTGGCGGAAGCCGCTGAGCCCGGCCAGCCTGCCGCGGCGCTGGCGGAATTGCTGTTGGTTGACTGGCTCTTATCACTGGCAACCTTAACTGCGCCCGTGGCCGACTGTTTTTCTTCAACGCGGATGAGTTCCTCAAGGCCTTCCTTCGGAAGGATTTCGCCGGTGATGGTGCGATTAACAAAAACCATCATGCGCGGCATGCGGCGCTGAAGATAAGCGTTGACATATTTGATCTCAGTATCGCCAAGCTGCGGATCATACACAACTTGTTGCTGCTGGCCCGCCTGGGCGACTGCGCCGCCGGCCTGAGCCGACGCGCCATCTGGACCTGCCTGGGCCACGGCACCGCCTGCTTGCGCCGAAGCGCCGCCGACGCCCGCCTGCGCGGTAACGACCTGACCTGTCGCTTCGCCCGGAAGCGGTTTGGCCTGCATCGTCGGCTGATACGCACGCGCATCATCCGCGCGCGGAACCTCCGCCCGTGCCACCGGGCGCTGAACACAGCCCGTCATCAAGGTCATGGCTGCAACAATACCAGCCGCAAGTGCATAGTAGCTTCTCATGAATGTCCTCCGGAAATCTTTATATGAGCTTTGCCTCTGTTGTAAGCGTAGCCAGATTTTGATTCACCCGACTTCCACAACGCTTGCTGTAGTCAGCAAAACCAACTTGTAGATCATTTTAACCGCAAAACGTTAGCGCTGTGAATACACAATTCGCAGATACATTTACCTTAACTCAACAATACAAAACATCATAACCCATATATAGCACTGAATTTACGTCTTAAATAGGCCACATAAGGATCAATAGTCATGGCTTTCCCGGTGGCGCGCTGAATCAATTGGGACGGCGGATATTTGCGGCCAAACTGGTGAACATGCTCGCGGAGCCATCCTAAAAGCGTGCTAAAACTGCCGGCCGCGATCTGCGAAGGAATCTCCGGATGCGCCGCAACAGCCGTCTCGTAAAATTGAACGGAGAGGATATTGCCGAGTGTGTATGTCGGAAAATATCCCATGCCGCCGCCGGACCAGTGAACATCCTGCAAAATGCCGTCGCGATAACACGTCGGCGTGATTCCCAGGTATTGCTTCATGCGCGCATCCCACGCGGCCGGCGCATCTTTGACACTCAGGCGGCCCTCAAGGAGTTCCTGCTCCATCTCATAACGAATAATGATATGTAGATTATACGTAACTTCATCCGATTCCGTGCGAATCAGCGAGGGCGTAACATAGTTGACCGCGCCGTAAAAATTCTCCGGCGATACGCCGGCAAACACCGACGGAAACGCCACCTGAAGCTGCGGATAATAATGCTGCCAAAACTCCTTGCTGCGGCCGACGAGATTTTCCCACAGTCTGCTTTGCGATTCATGCACGCCCAGGCTCACTCCGCCGGCCAGCGGCGAGGCCTCATATTTTTCCGGCGAATTCATTTCGTAAAATGCGTGGCCCATCTCGTGGAGACAACTGAAAAAAGCGTTGGTGAACTCATTTTCCACATAACGCGTGGTGATGCGCACGTCATTACGGCTGAAGTTGGTGCAGAAAGGATGCGTCGTGCGATCAAGTCTGCCGCGCGTAAAATCATAACCGATTTCCGCCAGCACCTTGCGGCAGAATGCTTCCTGTTTGGCCGCATCACAAGGCTTGCCGACAATTTCCGGATGAACCTTGCCGGCGCGCTCTTTAATGGCGGCCACAAGCGGAATCGTGTGCTCCTTGAGTGACTCAAACAACGGATCAAGCTGATCGGCCGTGGCGCCTTCCTCAAAATCATCAAGCAGCGCGTCATACATGCGTTTCTGATAGCCGATGGCCTTTGCGTACTGCTGTTTGAGATGCACAATCTTCTCAAGCCAGGGCGCAAAGTTTGCCCAATCATTATCATACCGAGCCTGTTCCCACACGCTTTCGGCGCGCGCACATGTCTCCGTCATCTCCGTTACCAGCGAGAGCGGAACCTTAACCGCCTTATCAAGATTGCGGCGCGTCACACGCACAAGCGCCTGCGAATCGTCATCGGCAGAGGACTGCGCCTCGGCCGCGGCCAGCAGATCGCGCGTTTCCCGCGACACAAACATTTCGTGCGACATCTTGGCAAGCGTGGAAAGCTGACGCGCCCGCGCCTGCGCTCCCTGCGGCGGCATATACACACGCTGATCCCACCCCAAAACAGCACTGGCCATCTCAAGGTCATTAATCTCCGCAAGTTTCGCCTTCAGTGCCACAATCGCATCCGCCATGAATCAACCTCCCAATGCGGAATATATATTTATATCAAATAATCACAATATTTCAATAACAAATACCTGCGTTCGGGATATAGGGCAATATAAGGTAAACCACTGAGCCCACAATGAGCGCGGGTATAATGACAAAATTCAAATCGCAAATGACAAAAATAAACCATAAATCACACTGTTCAATGACCAGACATTCTCTGTCTCTGTTTTGTCATTTGTCATTGGCGCCTTGTCATTGTCTTTATTGTATGGGCCGCAAGTTACAATAATGCGAAAAATTTCTCTATTCGTTATCGGTTTTATCACGTTTAGCTCATCATGGCGAACCTGTGCCCGGGTGTAGGGCATCACAAAATTTGAATTTAGGTAAATTCTCGAAATTAAATTCGCAAATAAATAATCATACAAATAGGGCGATAATGTCTGCACTATAATTACTTATTTTAACACCCCAAATAATAACCGATTTATAGGCCTTATAATATATTATTATAGGACCAAATCGCTATTTTAAGTATTAAAAAGCAATTTATAGAGGACTGAATTATCTTGATTTATGTACTGAATGTTAAATAATGTACTTATCAGGCTTATGGGTTCTGCAAAACTGTCATAAGCCGGGTTACCTGTTCAGTTCAGTTTCTGAACATGCATGTCTGAAGGGATTATGGAGTAGGAGAGATTGGGTATGCAACTTGGGAAAAAACCGTGTGTACGTCCGGCTTTGGCCGGGCTGCTGATGCTTGCCGTGTCTTCGGCGGCATTCGGCTTGAGCGTCTCAACGCCGCCAACATTCGTTAACAGCGTAGGTCAACCAGTTTCCGCACATGCTGAATTTACATTCCGCAATGGCGGCATCATGGTTTCGCTGCAAAACGAAACGGATGGCCCGCGTTATTTTACGCAGACGCTTTCCGGCATTAAGTTCAAAATCAAAAATTTCAACAAGGGCGAGCCGTTCCTTCAGAACAGCCGCGGTAACGTGCGTCTGATCGGCACGGATGGTACGCCGGGCAATCCTTCCGCAGAATCCACAAACTGGGCTTTTGATTATAAAAATGGCCAGTTCTCGCTGACGGCTCCGGGCAAGCTGTACACCCTTTTGCCCGAAACAAGCCCGAAGGACTACTACAACGCCGATACTTCTTTGCTGGGTAACGGCCAGCGGCCCTTTATCACCGGCCCGACAAGCTTCTTTATTGCCGTCCCGGAAATGGGCACAGATTCGCAGATTGAGGATGTTCAGTTTGTCTTCAGCGATCAGGCGGATGACATCGGCCTGGTTGAGGGCAGCTTTAATCGTCCGGATGCCATTCCGGAAACTTCGTTTGACCCGGGTGACCTGAACCTCGGCGGCACGCCGCAAATCAGCTCAGGCAATACGCCTGGTGGGCCGGGCAATTACTCGCCGCCGTATCTGCCGCCGATTGGCTATAATCCCTCAAATCCTACGCCAGGATATCCTGATACGCCGAGTTATAATTCGGACAACAATTATGATACGCCGAATTACGATACATCTGTCGCCAACACCCCTGAGCCGGCCACGATCACCATCCTCGCCGGGGCGGGTTTGGGCCTGATGCTTAAAGGCCGCAAGCGTAAATAAACTTGAACGATTGTCATTATGATTGATAAGAAGAAGGAGCAGAGCCGCGGAGGGCTGCTCCTTCTTTTTTTGATTGTTATGAGAAATTGTAAAATAGAGAATTTATTTCACAGAAAATTCGCTTAAAGCAATATTATATTTTGTTCAGTTTCTTGAGCAATTTACTGCTTATCGGATCATGATTAACTGAGAATTGCCCTTCCTGCTTTTTTTCACAAAATTATAAGACACGCCACCCTCTTTTACTTAAAAGCGATGGAAAATTCATACTAAAATTATCTTGCTTCAATATTGTGATACTTGAATAATGCACTTATCCGGTATTGTTTGTTTTTTGACATGCTTACGCTGCAAATCGGATATGGGTGATCCTGAATCACTCATTTGTTGTTCAGGAGTAGGAGAGATTGGGTATGTTGTCTGGAAAACAATTATTCGTTCGTCCGGCCGTGACAGGAATGCTGATGCTTGCTGTTTCGTCTGCGGCTTTTGGCTACAGCATTTCGACGCCGCCATCCTTTATTAACAGCGTCGGCCAGCCTGTGGCAGCACATGCGGATTTTGAATTTCGCAACGGCGGCCTGGTGGTGACCGTGCAAAATCAGACCGCGGACCTGCGTTACTTCACGCAGTCGTTGGCGGGCATCAAATTTACGCTGAAAAATTTCAGCGGCAGCGCGTCACTGCAAAACAGCCGAGGCAATGTCACATTGCTTGGCCAAAACGGCATGCCCGGCAACCCCTCGGCAGAATCCACAAACTGGACTTTTGAACTTAAAGATGGCCAGTTTACCCTCAACGCCCCTGGCAAACTGTACACGGTTCTGCCCGATTCCGGCTCGCAGGGTTTTGCCAACGCGGATAGCTCGTTAACCGGCGCCGATCAGTCACCGTTTATGACCGGCCCGGTGAGTTTCTTTATCGCATTGCCTAATTTTGATTCAGCGCAATCGGGTGATATTGAGGGCGTTGAGTTCATTTTTGGCGACCAGGCGCCCGACACCGGAAATCTCAACGGCGGACTCAATAACCCGATCGTCAATAATGGCGTACCGGACCCCACTTTTGATCCGGGAAACACCAACTTCGGCGGCACACCTCAACTTGGTTCCGGCACAGGAACACCGTCCGGACAGGGCACAGGCAGCGGCGGATATCAGGCGCCTTATCTTCCGCCGATGGGCGAAAACCCGAATACCGGCGGAACAACCTACGGTCTCGGCGGCGATACGCCCAGCTATAACGACAACAATAACGGAAATTCATTTTCGCCCTACAACTTTGCCAATGCTCCCGAGCCGGCCACAGCAATGATTCTCGCCGGCGCGGGACTGGGTCTGCTGCTCAAGCGCCGCAAGCATTGATCGCGCAAAGCAAACAAGCACAATAAATATGTTAATATGTAAAGAAGGAGCAGCGCCGCGGAGGGCTGCTCCTTCTGTTTTTGCATGTTGAGATCATGCTTACGCCGGCAGATGGCCAAAGGCCACGTGTATTTCGGAAATGGCTTTGGCGATATCTTTTCCGCGTGTGGCTCCGACTTCGCGCTCAATGGCCACCGCGCCGCGATAGCCGCAGCGCCAGGCGGCCTCAATCACTTTGGCCACATGCGCATCGCCCTCGCCCACGGGCACTTCGTCACCGCGCCAGGCATCCGGATCGGCCGGTTCAGGCAGAAACTTTTTAGCATCTTTGGCGTGCATGTGCTTGAGATATGGCGCAAGGCGGATGACGGAATTAACCGGGTCGCCCTTGCCATAAAGCACCATGTTGGCGGGATCAAAATTGACGCCGATGTTGCTGCGCTCAAGCGCGCCGAGGAATGCCGCCAAATCGTCGGCCGTTTCCTGGCCAGTCTCAAAACCAAGCGTCACATTCATCGCGGCAAGTTCATCGGCGATCATGCGAAACCGCCGAAGCATTGCGTCAAAGTGGGCGGCATTTTCTTTTTGATTCGGAATAAAGCCGGCGTGTGTCGTAAGGATCGGCACACCGAGCCAGCTCGTCATTTTCGCTGCCTCAAGCAAACGCGCGTGGCGTTGTTCAAAAAGATCATCCGGAATCAGGCCGCCGGTCTTTTTGATCGTGGCAAGCGTTGAGTAATCCTCACCCTTAAAGCCGACCATCGTGGCCGTAACGCTCAATTCCTGCGATCCGCGGAACGGCGCCAGCGCCTGTTGCCACTGATTTTCCGGTTTGCCGATGTGCGTATTGAGAGCCAAATGCACGCCGGAAATGCCAAAGCGGGTGATTTCCTGCTTCAGAGCGCCAAAATCATCAAGCTGCAATGACCAGGAACAGAGCGAAACGCGCAATTTCTGCATAATACCCTCATGAACTGCGACTTTTAACAAATAGTTGTAATAAATGCATACTACCGGCAGTAGTCAGGAATCTCAAAGGAATTACAACAAAAGCAAGACGTCATTCGCAATTACGATATAAGCAAAACTTCTTCAGATGAACAGAGCCAAAGGCGAGTCAATTTGCTACAATAAACCCCTTCCGTTTTTAGGAGATCATGACATGGCGGGTAGCAAAGAACAGGAACTCGGCTCGGTGTTGAGCCTTAAATTTGACAGCAACGGCCTGATTACCGCGGTAACAGTGGACGCCGACACCAACGAAGTGCTGATGGTTGCGTTCATGAATAAAGAAGCGCTTGAGCGCACGATGACCACCGGCAAATGCACGTACTGGTCGCGCAGCCGCCAGAAATTCTGGGTTAAGGGCGAAGAATCCGGTAATATTCAGGAAGTAAAGAGCGTCTTTATTGACTGCGATCAGGATGCGGTAGTCGTCAAGGTCAAGCAGAAAGGCGCCGCATGCCACAATGGTTTTGAGAGCTGTTTTTATCGCCAGATCGTCAGCAGCCCGGCCGGTCTTGAACTCAAGACCATCGCCCAGCCGATGATGGATCCGGCGAAGATGTATAAGAAATAAAAGTAGTTGGTAATTGGTTCATGAGTAATTGCTGACGCAACTCCAAAAATTCCACAGAATGTTGCTTTTTCAATTACTCATTACCATTTACTTATTACTTTTCCTATAAAACTGAATATTTGCTCTATTTATGATTGCCTCCTACGATGATTGCGATAACTGAGTGCAAGAGTAACCCATGACCAAGACAATGCCCGATGTTCAGGCGGCCAGCGACCAGCGCAATGTGGCCATTGATAAGGTAGGCGTTAAAAACGTCCGCTACCCGATTACCCTGGGTATGCCCGGCGGCGGAACGCAAAATACCGTGGCCATGATCAATTTGTATGTGTCACTGCCCAAACATAAAAAGGGCACACACATGAGCCGCTTCCTGGAGATTCTCAACCAGCATCACCGGAGCATTACGCCACAGCAGATCATCCCGATTCTTCATGAGATCCGCACCAAGCTGAGTGCGGACGAAGCTCATATTTTTATGGAGTTTCCGTACTTTATCGAAAAAACAGCCCCGGTCAGCGGCGCTAAGGGCCTTATGGATTATATGGTCACTTTTGAGGGCGCCAGCAACGGTTTTGACGACTTTATCCTGGGCGTGCGCGCGCCGGCCACAAGCCTGTGCCCGTGCTCAAAGGAAATTTCCCTCTACGGCGCACACAATCAGCGCTGCGAAATTTCCGCACGCGTCCGCTTTAACGGCATGTTATGGATTGAGGATCTGGTCAAAATTATGGAGGGCGCAGCCAGTGCGCCGGTGTATGCGGTACTTAAGCGCCCTGATGAAAAATTTGTGACGGAACAGGCCTATGACAATCCCAAATTTGTTGAGGATATCATCCGCGACCTGGCCGTGGCGATGAATAAGGAAGAAAGCATCACCTGGTACTCTATTCAAAGCGAAAACTTTGAATCAATTCATAACCATAACGCCTACGCATGTATTGAGAGAGACAAAAAAGAAGGCAACTGAAGTAAACGCGAAAGATAAAAACGAAACGCGAAACAGAAGGCGCTCCTTTTGTTTCGCGTTTTTTATGATGCGTTTGGGGTTGGTGTCAGGTTTTTTACGATACCAGCCGCAATTTGAACTGCTCGCGATCATCATCGCCGCCATCTTCCTGATGACGCACAAACCGGCAGGCAAAGAGCCGCTTGATTCTCAGATCAGCCATTTTCTGGCGTATACGTATGACAAGATGATCGCCCATCTGCGGATCAAAATAAGCCGCATCATCATCATCCCGCGTGGCCACGGTAAGCTGATAATCAACTTCTTCAATGAGAAGATTGTCCGCAAGTATATAAAGTTTATTGCTAAACAGGCGCGGCATGGTGGGTACGCAATCAAGGTAACCCCCGGCGACAGAAGCTTCAAACGTAGCCAAAGTGCGCCCGAGTGCCCATGAGACAAGCTGATATTCCGCAGGAGTCCTTATCGGTATGACCATCCACTCTTGATTCAGCGGGCCCATACATCTCACCTGCCAAATATGACGTTTACAAAAGATAGCGAATCTTTTATGCAGTATGCAATTGAAACAGACTGTACTGCAAGTGAAATTTGAATCCTTTGTGGGTGATCGACCATTTTATCGTTTTTTCATGAATCAAAATCGCGGGAAGCTCGGCGTGTTATCGGTTACAATGCCGCGGTTATGTCGCAAACCACCACAACGCTATCTGAAATCAGCATTCACGACGTTGACGCCAGCAATTTGACGCCGGCGATGCGCCAATATCAGCAGGTCAAAATTCAGCATCCTGACACCATTCTGTTTTTCAGAATGGGAGATTTTTACGAGCTTTTTTACGAAGACGCCCGCACGGCGGCCAAAATTCTGGGCGTAGCGCTTACGGCGCGCTCAAAAGGCGAAAATGCCGTGCCGATGGCCGGCGTGCCCTATCATGCGGTTGAGGGTTACCTGCAACGGATGATCAATGCGGGATTTAAAGTTGCCATTTGCGAACAAATGGAGGACCCCAAGACCGCCAAAGGTGTTGTGAAGCGAGAAGTCACGCGGCTTGTTACGCCTGGTACGCTGGTTGACGAGACGATGCTCAATGGCCGCGAGGAGAATTTTATCGCGGCCGTGGCGTGCGGCGCATCCGCCGGCACCGATGTGGATGCCGCAATCGCCTGGTGCGAACTCTCAACCGGCAAATTCTTAACGATGATTGGCGCACTCGGTGCGTGTCTTGATGAGCTTTCGCGATTAGGCCCGCGCGAAATTCTGATTGCTGAACAATCGGATCATCGCCTGCCGGAATGGGCAACCAATCTGCAAACGCGACTTGGCGCGGTGATCACGGCAAGACCGGCGTGGCAGCTCGGCGCGCATCACGCCGTTGAGACGCTAAAAAAACACTATAACGTATCCCGCTTTGAAGGTTTTGGTTACGAAGACGAAAAATCCCCGGCCCTTTGCGCGGCCGGCGCGGTCATCACGTATCTGCATGAGACACAAAAGGCCGCGCTTGAGCATCTGCGCCCGCCTAAGAATTTTTCGCGCAGCGAATACCTGACCATTGACCCCACCAGCCTGCGCTCACTTGAAATTTTACGCACCATCCGCGGCGGTACCGCTGACGGTTCTTTGGCATCGGCACTTGATGACACGCGCACGCCGATGGGTTCGCGCCTGCTGCGCAATTGGCTCTGTTATCCGCTGCGCGATGTTCAGCAGATCCGCCGGCGCCATGACGCCATTGGCCAGTTGATGGAGCACGAACAGGTTCTTGACGAAGTTCGCCGGGCGCTGGGCGATTGCTCGGATATTGAGCGCATCGCCGCGCGCATCTGCTGCCGGCGCGTAAGTCCGCGCGATTATGTGGCGCTCTCACGCTCTCTTGAGAGCCTTGCGGGCATGACACTGCAATTGGCATCGCTTGAGGAATCGGCCGACCACTGGGCGCCGCTGGTTTCGCTTGCGCCGGATGCCAGAAAAATTGCCGATCGCATAAAAACATGTATCTGCGATGAACCGCCGAGCCATTGCCGCGACGGCAATGTCATCCGCGACGGATATCATGCCGAACTTGACCGCCTGCGCACGATGTCGCGCGACAGCAAGAGCTTTTTGGCCAACTATCAGGCGGAATTGATCTCTAAATTTGATATTCCGTCGCTGAAAGTCGGCTATAACAAAATTTTCGGCTTTTATATTGAGATTACGCACACGCACTCCGGCAAAATACCTGAGAGCTTTACGCGTAAACAGACCGTCAAAAATGCCGAGCGGTATATCACGCCCGAACTAAAACAGTACGAGAGCGAAATATTAACCGCGCAGGAACGCAGCGTTGCCCTTGAGCAGGAATTGCTTGAGCAGTTGCGTACTGAACTTGCCGCCAGCGCCGGCAATCTTCAGCAGATTGCCCAGGCCGCAGCCACGCTTGATGTGATTGCCTGCGGCGCGGAACTGGCGCGCAAACATCATTATTGCCGGCCTGTTATCAGTAATGAAAAAGAATTACATATCACCGACGGACGCCACCCTGTGGTGGATTTGTCACTGGGTGACAAGTTTGTGCCCAATGATACGCACTTTGGCCAGGCAGATTCGGCCGATGCCAAAACATCACCCGATTCCGCATGCACCACACTGCATTTGATCACAGGCCCGAACATGGCGGGCAAAAGCACCTACATCCGCCAGGTGGCGCTGCTGGTGCTGATGGCGCAGGCCGGCCTTTATATCCCGGCCGCCAACGCGACCATTGGTGTTGTTGACCGTTTGTTTACGCGCGTGGGCGCATCGGATGATCTGGCCGGCGGGCAATCCACGTTCATGGTAGAAATGAGCGAAACGGCAAATATCCTTAACCACGCCACGGAAAATTCACTGGTGATTCTCGATGAGATCGGCCGGGGCACAAGTACGCTTGATGGCCTGGCGCTGGCGTGGGCGATTGCGGAATTTCTGGCGGACACCACCAAAGCGCGCACGCTCTTTGCCACGCACTATCACGAAATTACGGAACTGGCCGAGACCAATCCCGCCGTGGCCAACTACAATGTGCTCGTGCGCGAATGGGAAGATCAGGTGATCTTTATGCACCGCATCGGCCCGGGCGCGGCCGGCCGCAGCTACGGCGTGCATGTGGCGCGCCTTGCGGGCGTTCCCCGCAGCGTCATCACACGCGCGCGCCAGCTTATGAGCCAGCTTCAGGTTAACGTGGGCAAACCGGGTGGCCGGGCCGCGGCGGCAAGTACCAAAATTCCGCCGCAGATGAACATGTTTGATTCCCGCGATCAACAAGCCATCACGCAACTGCGCGCGCTTGATATGAACCGCATCAGCCCCATGCAGGCGTGGGAAGCGCTGCGCGCACTTCAGGCCATGCTTACGGAAAAAAACGGAAAGTAAACGCAGACCAACTACAAAACGTTTTTTTACCACAGAGGCACGGAGACACAGAGAAACACAACGATTTATATTGTTGAATAGATTCCCTGATTTCAGGGAAACCAGTTCTCATCTTCGCCTTCTCTTTGCTGTAACAATATGCCGCAACAACCGTTCCCTGCCGACTTCAGAGAATGAATTTGAGTTTATTGTAAAGGATAATAGTCAATGTGTGCGGGCCAGAAAATATTGACATCCTATCATGGCAGGTAACAGCAGAATATAGAGAAATGATCTTGTGATTGCAGCATATCTCATGATGATATTCCTTTTGAGGCCTTCTCTGTGTCTCCGTGCCTCTGTGGTAAAAAAGGTTCTTGCAATCGACCAAAGGGCTCAGCGTCTTTTCTTCTTATTGTATTTCTGTTTCATTCCTTTGGCGCGGTTGCGCTCTTTGCGCTGATCAATATCGTGCTGCTTGCGCTGCTGAGCGTATATTTCTTTCTGCAATTTCTGGTAACTCAGCCACCGGTCGGCCTCAAGTTCGCCATTCTCAATGGCCTGGCGCACTCTGCATCCGGGCTCATTTTCGTGCGCACAATTGGTAAATCTGCACTTTAGCGTCAGCGCCTCAACGTCCTCAAATGTTGAGACAAGGCCTTCTTCGGCCTCGCCAAGACCCAGCGCGCGCATGCCGGGCGTATCAATCACGGATGCGCCAGGGTAAGGCTCCGGCAGCACAATCAGATTGCGAAATGTGGTGCAGTGCCGGCCCTTATCGTCAAATTCCCGCGCCTCCATCATGTCCTGAATGTCATCATCCGCAAGATGATTGATCAGCGTGCTTTTACCCACGCCCGATGAGCCAAGCATCACGCCGGTTACGCCGGCCTTGAGGTAGTTCTTAAAGATATCAAAGCCGTAATGATTGATGGACGAAATGGCGTGCACGGCCACGCCGGGAGCAATCCGCTGAACATCCTCAACGCATTCTTCCGGATTTTCTACAAGATCCGCTTTGCTCAGCAGCAGAATCGGCGTAACGCCGCCGGAACCGCGCACAAGGCTCAGGTATCGCTCCATGCGGCGCTCGTTATAGTTGCTGTTAAGCGCGGTAAGCAAAAATGCGTAATCCACATTGCTGGCCAGGATTTGCTTTTCGCCCGTCGGCAGGCTGCGCGCCAGAAGAGTTTTGCGCGGAAGTATCCGCACGATTTGCCCGCCGATGCCTTCTTCGCCGACATTTTGCGCGTTACTGCCGATGCGGATGAGGCACCAGTCGCCTACGGCCGGGAAATCATCGCGGCCAGTGGCATCATGGCGGATTTTACCCGCCAGCGAACAGAGAAATTCTCCGCGTTCGGTGACGGTCATGTATGCAATTTTTTGTTCCTGGGTGACCCGGCCGACAATCAGGCCTGAGCGCTGATCCTCGGGAATACCTTGCAGATAATGTTCAGACCACCCGGCCAATTCAAGCATAAAATCCTCATGAGATAAAAACAGCCGCACGTTGCCTTTTGAGACAATATGCGGCTGATCATTATAACTTGTCAGGATGTTTTATGCGGGCGGCAAAATTAGCCGCCGATTTTGAGCATGCCTTCCGGAGAATCGTGACCCACTTTTTTTCCGGTATCGACTTCAACAAGGCCGCTGGCATTCAGGCGGATGGCATACCTGGCGAGTGGCTTTTTGGCCGGCCGGCCGGTGACGTTGCCAAGAACGTCAAATTTTGCGCCGTGACAATCACAATGCATACCCGCCGGCGTGGCATCAACCGCGCATCCCTGATGCGTACATGTGTTATCAATCGCGTAAATCGTGTTATCTTGGCGCACCAGGAAAAAACCATGCTTTTCGGCCCACGTTGTGGTGATCGTGCCGTCCCGAATGTCGGCCGGCTTTTGCGTCACGACAATCCCAGGCGCCACCGGCGCAGGGCGCGGTTTGTGTTCGTCATGTTCATCCGCAAGCACAGATTGACTGAGCACGGGCAATGCCGCCGCCACAGATACGGCCGCCACAAAACCACGCCGCGTTACGCCCGCTTTAGAGGGTTGAGGCTCAAGAGCCATTTATTCTGCTCCTTCCTTATATATAGGATGCGTGATTGTAGGCTCACGGGCATATGGGCGACGAAATATTTTATAGATTGGCCGATTTTGACCTATTTCCGGGTCATCGTGCTCTCATCTGCAAAACTCTTCCCCTCAACCGGCCGATAACGGTATGATATCGCGTCGATTGCGCCGATTATGTTTTGAGTCTGTCATACAGGAACCGCATTGACCGCAAGTACGGCATCATCAGAACCTCCCAGTCCCGCAGGATTGTTACGACTGCCCGTGGATAAACCGCAGCTTGCGGTTGAGTATCTGCACGAGGCAGGCCGCGGCGTTATGGACCTTATCGCGCATTTCTGGGAACAATTACCGCAAACACCCCCGCTGACACGCAATGATTTACATCTGATGATTGCGTATGACGCCAAAAATGCGATATCATCAATAAATACTGATATATCTTCATTAACAATTAAACATATGACTGGCGCCATGCTTTATGTGCCGAAGGCGCACAGGGCTGACGTTCTGGCACAAGATGAAGAAACAGCCAGGCAATTTGCCGCGTACATCACCCAAAACGGCGTTACGACACATACCGACGGAACAAATATTGCTGCAATTGATTTTATCTCCGGATCGGCCTTTGGCGTGCTGGCCATGATCCCGCATCTGCTACCGCACGTTAAAAAACGTACCCCCGCAAGACAAATGGTCAATGCTGTCATGCATTTGCCGGAATCAGCAACCCCCGCCGTTGATCCGTCAGTGCGCCTAGCTCGCGAATCTGATATCCCGATGCTCTCCCGTTGGCGCAGACACTATAAGGAAGAACGTGGCATTCTTTTTGATGCTGACCTCGTAGCAATGGTCAATCAGCAACGCGCCTTTGTGTATGAGGCGGAAGGTCACGTTGTGGCCGCAGCCAAATTTGATATTGAGATTAACCGCATTATTGAGATAGGGGGCGTCTATACGTTTCCCGAATTTCGTAATCGCGGCTATGGCCGGAGAATTGTAGATGATATTGCCATCCGCATTCGGCAACGTGGGAAAGTGCCGGTTCTTCAGGTTGATCGGGAGAACATACCCGCCTGCCGCCTGTACGAACGCGCCGGCTGGCAACGTATGGGTGAATTAGCCAGAGTATGGCTGACAGCATCCTGATGTTCTACGTAGAACATCACCCTGCCAGGAAGGCCGATTATCACTTCAGTAAAATACTTCCTTTTGCCTCACGTCACAACCGGGTATAGTGTCTCGCTTAGCCATGAGTTGCGGTTATGTCGTACTACTCCGCCCTGCTTTGGCCTGTGTTCCTCATTCTCTTGTTCTACGTAGAACATTTTACGGAGACCTCGCATGAATCCGAAATCGCGTCTTGGCCGGGGACTGCAAAGCCTGATCTCAGCACCCTCTCCAATAGCCACACCAACACCAGCCGAAGCAGCGCCTCCCACTCAAGGTCTTGCTCAAATTGACATCGCATTGATTGACCCGAACCCGATGCAGCCTCGCGGCGAAATGGACCAAGCCGCTCTGAATGAACTGGCCGCGTCAGTCAAAGTCTCTGGTGTTCTTCAGCCTGTCTTGGTAATGACGACTCCGGCAGGGCGCTACCAACTCATCGCGGGTCATCGCCGGACAGAAGCGGCCAAGCTCGCCGGCCTCAGCCAGATCCCAGCCATCATCCGCGCGGACGCCTCCGCCGAGACTCAAGCCGAATGGGCGCTCATTGAGAACATTCAGCGCCAGGATTTAAATGCCATTGAGCGCGCCAAAGCCTACCGGTCTTACATTGAGAAATTCAATTTGACTCACGCCCTTGCCGCCGAACGCCTCGGCGAAGAACGCACAGTCATTACCAATTTCTTGCGCTTGCTTGACCTGAACCCTGGCGTTCAGGATCTGGTTGCTCGCGGTTTACTCTCGGCCGGCCACGCCAAAGTTCTCGCCGGCGTGACGGACAAGACGCAGCAGGATGCCCTGGCAAATCAGGCCGTGCGCGATGGCCTGAGCGTTCGCAAACTTGAGGAAGTTCTTTCTCAGACCCCTACTGCGCCAGCAGAAACTTCAACGGCCGAACCCACTGGTCACACGCGAACGATGACGGCGCGCAGCCCTCATATTCTCGAGCTTGAGCAGGAACTGTCACATAAATTAGGAACAAAAGTAAAAATTATCCCGGCCAAGAAAAAGAACACCGGCAAAATCATCATTCAGTATTTTTCTCTTGATGAATTTGATCGCATTGTAGAAAAATTCTGATTCAGGAATAATCACTTGTCACTTATTCAATAGGGCGCTCATATGACAGATATGTCCCCCACTGGGGTTGTGATCGTCGGCTCATTGAACATGGATCTCGTCGTCCGTGCATCTGCGATGCCAAAACCGGGGCAAACCATCCTCGGCCAGGATCTGGTCACCAATCCCGGCGGCAAAGGCGCTAATCAAGCTACGGCCACGCAGAAGGCGGCTAAGTTTCCGGGCTTCTGCCGGATGATCGGACGAGTCGGCGATGATGCTTTCGGCCAATCTCTCAAGGAATCTCTGGCAGAAGCTGGTGCTGATATTTCCGCCATCCTGACGACTCCCGGAGTAGCATCCGGTGTTGCCTTGATCGTCGTTGATGATAACGGCGAAAATTCAATCGTCGTCTCTCCCGGCGCTAATGCGCAGCTGTCACCTGGTGACATATCTCAATCACGTCCTATAATTTCTGCATGTAAAATACTGGTAGCGCAACTTGAGTCACCTTTTGAGACAGTTGAGGCAGCCATACGGACTGCGCGTGAGTGTGGCGTGCGGGCCATCCTTGACCCGGCGCCAGCGCCGGCAAAGTTGCCCGATGCTCTTTATCATGTTGATATTATTTCGCCAAATCAGACCGAAGCGTATTTGCTGACGGGTGTTGAGGTTAACAATCTTGAGGGTGCGCTTGTCGCTGGCCAGCGATTACTGGCGCGTGGCGCAAAGTGCGCTGTGCTTAAAATGGGTGCTCTTGGTTCGGCCATCATTGAGCAAAGCGCCGAAGGCAAAGCCAAACTGACTCATGTTCCGGGATTTAAGGTAAAGGTTGTCGATACGACTGCGGCGGGGGACTCCTTTACCGGCGCGCTGGCAACGGCACTGGCGGAAGGAGCCACGTTGCCGGATGCCGTGCGCTTCGCCAATGCGGCAGGGGCTCTGGCCACAACAGTTCTTGGCGCTCAGGCCGCCATCCCGACACGCCGGGAGATTGAGAATCTTATTAATAATTCTTGATTTTTATATACGTTGACATATTGCCATCTCTCGGCATTGCGGTTACGCTGCTCTCATCATTTCTTTGGGAGATTCAGCATGAGTAAGCCACTTTCGTTTTGCCTGATGATTTTTGCGATGATTCTCTGTCCGCTGCGCCTTATGGCCCAGCCGCTGGCCGATCGCATACCGGCGGATGCGCTCTTTTATATCGGCTGGTCCGGCACGGATGCTCTTAAGCCTCAATATGAAGTTTCTCATCTTAAGCCGGTGCTTGAGGCCAGCACCATTCCGGAATTTCTGCAAAAACAACTGCCTGAGCTTCTGCGCTCAAGCGGCGGAGCCAATTCGCGTGCGGCTGATATTGCCGCCATTGTTCAGGTGGCCAGTACGGCTTCGCGCTATCCGGCCGGCGTATATGTGGGGCCTTTTGATATTTCCGATCCGCGTTTGCCAAAACCGTCCATTGCGATTTTTTGCGACTGCGGCGCAGACTCCGCCGCGCTTAGTTCACAGCTTGTGTCATTGTGGACTCAATTACCACCTGATTTTCCCAAGTACCAGATCAACACCACATCAACGGGTCTTGTCATTCTCATTGGTGAGCCGGATCTCACCGGCCCAAAACTTTCAGATCAGCCTGATTTTCAGAAGGCCGCTGCGGCTTATCGGGGAAATTCCGCCTTGTTTGCCTATGCGGATTTACAGGGGCTCGTAGCGCAGATTGATCGGGTCGCGGCCGCAAAAAAAGATGATTCTGATTCCGCCAAGTGGCCGGCGCTGCGTGATGCGCTGGGACTCAAGTCATTTCGGCAACTTGTGTTTTCGGCCGGTTTTGATGGCCCTAATTGGCGTTTGCGCACAATGGTACGCGTTCAGGATGCTTCGCATGCGCCACTCTATGGCATTATGGCCGGGAAATCTTTTGATCGTCAGTTGCTTAAGGACGTGCCGGAATCCGCCACATGGTTCTCGGCCGAGCATTTTGATGTCGCAGCATTGCTCAATATTGTTGAGAATGCCGCCAAAGCCACGCAAAAAGATCAGGATCTCAACAATACCTATGATCGCTTTTACGAGAAGACCGGCGCGCACCTGAAGGAAGATTTTCTCAGCACGCTCGGCGATGACTGGGTGATATACACATCGCCAAACGTAGGCGGCTCAAGCTGGATGGGCATGACACTGGTCAACAAACTGAAAAACGCTCAGTTGCTCTCAGCCACGATCACCAAATTTGAGGATCTTGCGCCGGGCGGCCATGATTCGTCGACACGACCTGCGCCGCGCAGTGGTCCTTTTGATATGCGGATAAAAAAGACAAAATTTGGCGAACTTGAAGTTCATTATGTCAATATTTTTATGCTCAATCCCTCATGGGCCGTGACCAATGGCCGGCTCTATTTTGGCATGATGCCGCAGGGGATCGCCGCCGCCGCCAACCAGACCACGCAAGCGCGCAGTATTCTTGATAGCGATAATTTTCAGGCAATAGTCAAAACCTTTTCGCAGCAGAATATCATCGCGATGCAGTATCTTGATTTGCCCAAAATCGCGCCTGAAGGTTATGCCTTGCTGAATCAGATTATTTCTATGGTCAACACGCTTGGCAAGGTCAACGTTCCGCCGACTATTTTGCCGCCGCTCTATCAGGTATTGCCGCATCTCAATGCGTCAAGTTCTGTCTCATGGGCCGACGGAAATGGTTTTTACATGGATAGCCGAAGCCCATTTGCGGGCAGTTCTCTGCTGGCTTTGCAGCAATCCGGCGCGGTCTATTTTAGCCCGATTGCCGCAAGCATCATGCTGCCGTCACTAGGGCGCTCACGTGAACTTTCCGGCCGATCTGCTGACGCCGCAAATCTCAAGGGCATCAGCACGTCATGCGCGGTGTGGGGCAACGAAAATAATGACAATATGCCCGAACATATCGGCGACCTGATCGTCACACAGCAGGTTTCGCCCAAGAGTTTTATCAGCAAACGCGGCAAGGGCAAGGAACTGCCGATCACACGCGAAATGATTGACAAGGCCGTGAGCAATCTGTCAAAAACCAGCAAGTATGATCCGGAAATTGCCCGGCTTGTAGACGAAAACAGCGATTATGTGTATATCGGCAAAGGTACGCGTAACACGACGGATAGCAGCATCGTTCTGATGTACGAAAAACCGGGGCTTTCGCGCGACGGCTTTAATGTTTCGTTTTATGATGCGCATGTCGAGTGGGTGCGCTTTACCACGCCGCAGGCGCTGGCCGAATTGTTTAAGGCGACCAATGACTACCGCAAATCGCTGAAGCTTGATCCGATTGATACGGATGAGTTGTTCCGCAAAGCAACCGGCGGAAAATAAATGATGTAAAAAACGGCGGTATATACGAACAGTTCCTATATTGCCATGATGATGGCGCCGTCACATTATGATTGAATTTCTCCTTCCGCGTCTCTGCTCCTCCGCGTGAGATTCTATTTTTTCGCGCGGAGACGCAGAAGCGCGGAGAGGAGAAGAAAATGAACATTTTGTTGATGCAAAAATTGAGGAACAGCTACTTATTTTGTCACCATCATGACGCCTTTGTACCGGCCTTGAGTTGTTGCGCCGTTCGCAATTCAATGAATGTTTTGACGGCCAACGTCACCAGCGCCAGGCATGTTAAAAAACTGGCCATCGTAAATGCCGCCTGATTGTCATATTCCTGCCAGAGTTTTTCGATGCGCAGCGGCATGGTGTCATTCGGATCAAGATGGCCGGAGACAACGCTGACGGCGCCAAACTCGCCAAGTCCGCGTGCCAGGCTTAGCGTGATGCCATAAATCAATCCCCATTTGATATTCGGAACCGTAACGCGGCGGAAGGTCTGCGCGCCGGTAGCGCCAAGCGAAAGACTGGCGAGTTCTTCATCGCTGCCTTGTGCCTGCATCAGCGGGATCAGCGAGCGCGGGACAAACGGCAGCGTCACAAAAACCGTGGCCAGCACGATTGAGAGCGGCGTAAAAATCACGCCGGTATACCAGGTGCTAAACCCCAGCGGCCACCAGCCATCGGTAAATCCGCGCCAATAAAGCGAGAATGGCGAGGGATACTGAAAATTCCCGGCCCAGTCGCCAAAGGGGCTTTGCCTGCCGAAGAGCAACACAAAAATAAGCCCCGCCACAACGGGCGAAACGGAAAAAGGTAGGTCAATAATTGATATCAGCAGCGATCGGCCGGGAAATTTGAATCGCGCGATGGCCCATGCCGCGGCGAGGCCAAAAATCACATTTAGCGGCACGGCCAGCGCCACCACGCCGATCGTCATGCGAATTGACGCCCAGTTTTTTTCTGATTGAGCAATTTGCTTGTTGATCACGCGTCTTTCAGAAAACGAAAACTGGCTCATATCCGCCGGTTTCTGCGGAAAGAGAACATTCGTATAGGACTGCCATCCTTTTGCCAGCGCCTGAGAAAATACATTCGCGGCCGGCAGCACGATAAACGCCGTCAAAAATAACAGCGCGATTCCCGTCAGCAGCACACGCACCCAGCGCGGTTCCGTTGTTCCCTGATGAACGGCAAATTCGCTGACGGATGAGGGCCTGACCAGATTTCCAGTAGCACCAGCCATAAACGGTTACTCATAACAATAAGGATTTTGTGACAGAACAAAAATCACGTCATGCGGATTTTGTCATTCCTCTTCGCGCATACCACTCAATTGCGTTGATCATCAGCAGTATCACAAGCGAAGCAACCAGCAGCACCAGGCCGATGGCCGTGGCGCGCGCATAATGAAATTCATCAAGCTTGGTAATGATTTGCAGCGGAGCGATCTGCGATTCGCCCGGTTTGTTGGCCGCGATAAAAATCACGCTGCCGTATTCGCCCACACATCGCGCAAATGACAGCGCGATGCCCGCCAGCCACGCCGGCAGCAATTCAGGAAAGATCACGCGGAAGAAAGTCACCCATCTTCCGGCGCCAAGACAGGCCGCGGCCTGCTCCTGCTCATGATCCCATTCCTGCAAAATCGGCTGAACCGTGCGGATCACAAACGGCAGCCCGACAAATATCAGAACCACCACAACGCCCGCATTTGTGTTGGTCAGCGCAAGCCAGTTGCGCGCCGATGGCGCAAACAATTCAGAAAAACCGACCAGCCGGCCAATAAAATTTATGGCGTCGACCGCGTATCCGCCAAGTCCGCCGACCCACCCTTCCGGCAGGTAAAGATGAGAAAAGCTCAGGCCCGCCACGGCCGTGGGCAATGCGAAGGGAAAATCAACCATCGCATCAAAAATACGCCGGCCGGGAAATTGATAGCGCACCAGCACCCATGCGGTAATCAGGCCAAAAACCGCATTAATAATTGATGCGATGGCCGTGGCGATAAACGTCAGCTTATAACTGGCCATCACCACCGGTTCTGTTATGGTCGTCCATAAATCCGTCCATGATAGCTGCGCGGATTTAATCGCCAGCGCCGAGAGAGGGATAAGCACGATCAACGTGAGATACGTCAGGGTAATCCCAAGCGAAAGGCCAAACCCAGGTATGATATTTTTGCGATGTATAGGCATGATTCACACATGAATGACGCAGAGACACGGCGACGCGGGGATCACGTGATGTTCAAAGTCACCGTGTCCCCGCGTCTCTCATTCTCCGCGTTATTTTTTAACGGGTGTATAAATCTGGTCAAAAACGCCGCCATCGCCAAAGAAGTGCTTCTGCGCCGTCAGCCATCCGCCAAAAACTTCATCAATTGTAAAAAGCTTCAGCGGCGGCAGGGTGGCGCGATACTTGGCCAGCGCCTCAGTGCTGCGCGGACGATAATGCAGTGCGCCGATGAGGTCCTGCGCTTCCGGCGAATACAGGTATTTAAGATAATCCTCGGCCACCTTGCGGGTGCCTTTGGCGTCAACATTCTGATCAACCACGGATACGTTCGGCTCCGCCAGGATGCTTACGCTCGGATAAATGATCTCAAATTTATCCTTGCCAAATTCGTCAAGCGCCAGCCATGCTTCGTTTTCCCACGTCGGCTGAACATCGCCGATATTTTTCTGGGCAAACGTCACCGTTGATCCACGCGCACCGGTATCAAGCACCGGCACATTTTTATAAAGCTTGACGATAAAGTCGCGAGCGGCCGCGTCATTGACCACCGGAAACTTACCGTCCGCTTTGGCTTTATCCGTTGCGGATTGCGCTTCCTGCTGGCCCGCGGCGGTTGAGAGATCATATCCCTTTACGCCGGCCGCATATCCCCACGCCGCCAAAAAGCCCCAGCGCGCCCCGCCTGAGGTTTTCGGATTCGGCAGGATGACCTGCACGCCCGGACGAATCAGGTCGCCCCAGTCCTTGATATTTTTGGGATTGCCCTTGCGCACCAGCAGCACATACGTGGAGGTATATGGCGCGGAATTTTGCGGCAGGCGGTTTTCCCAGCCTTTGCTGATCAGGCCTGATTTTTCCACTGCGTGCACGTCATAGGCCAGCGCCAGCGTTACGACGTCAGCCTTCAGTCCGTCAATGACCGCGCGGGCCTGCTTGCCCGAGCCGCCATGCGACTGCTCAATCGTCACATTGATCCCAGTCTCCTTCTTATAATGATCGGAGAAGAGCTTATTGTATTCTTCATATAATTCGCGTGTGGGATCATACGAAACATTGATCAGCTTGACATCTTTGCTTTGCGCCAGCAGTGGGGCGCTGAATGATACGGCGGACACGGCCGCCAAAAGAGCAACAAGCAATGACTTCATGGGTTTATTTCCTTTGTTTGATTATTTTTTTGAGGGCACGTCTTTTTTATAGACAATGCGGCCTCGTATCCGCCGGCATCAACGCCGCCGGGTTTACGCCAACTGAATGATTGTCGGCTTGTTTTAATTAATACGCACTTAATTGCGATAACAATGATTACGCCTGATTCAGAACACGTCGGGAACGTGTCGGCTCAGGCACGCCGGGCCTGCCCCGGCCGGCGCATTCGCCAACAATAGGGTGAGCCGCCATTGGCCGCAGTGCGAGGTGAGGATGTAAATCCCTTGCTGTTCATGGGGATCACTATACCTGATACCGAAAAATAGTCAATACAACTCCTATAGGAATTATATAAATTCGTATTCTTTATTGCCTATTGTTCTGTTGTGCTAGTGTTTTTATTACAGGTATTGCAGATTACGGTCGCGCTATTCTGATAAATTCCATATTGATTCTGATATTTTGATTAATATTTGCACATTACGATCAAAAGACCGTATCACACATGATTTCTGGTGGAAAATAGGCGACAAAATAGTACGATATCAAGGTCGCAAGTCGTTTTTGACCCGCAAGGAGCCCTCATGCCTTATCTCGTTAAGAGCGCTGACTGGCTGGCGCCCCAGGTAAAGCGGCTGATTGTTGCCGCGCCTCATGTCACACGCCATTGTGGCCCTGGCCAGTTCGTGATTCTCCGCGTCGTTGCTGATGGTGAGCGTATCCCGCTGACCGTTGGCCATTCTGATAAAGAAGCCGGCACGATCATGCTGATCGTTCAGGCTATCGGCGCAACCACCACCAAACTCTGCTCGCTTGAAGCTGGCGACTACATACATGATGTCGCCGGCCCGATGGGCAAAAAGACCGAGCTCGCCAACGTCGGCCATGTTGCCATCGTCGGCGGCGGAGTCGGCACGGCCGTCATTTATCCGCAGGCCGCCGCGCTCAAAGCCCTGGGCAATCGCGTTACGGCCATCATGGGCGGCCGCTCAAAGCCTTACGTTATTCTCGAAAAAGAACTCTCGGCCATCTGCGATCAGGTTTGTCCGTGCACCGATGACGGCTCTTACGGCTTTAAGGGTTTTGTCACGCAGCGCCTTGAGCAGCTTATCAAGGATTCTGCCGATACCTGCCCGGTTAAGGAAGTCATCTGCGCCGGGCCGGTCCCGATGATGCGGGCCATTGCCGAAACCACACGTCCTTACGGCATTAAGACTGTCGCCAGCCTCAACCCCATTATGGTTGACGGCACCGGCATGTGCGGTGGTTGCCGCGTGCAGGTGGGCGAAAAAATGCTCTTTGCCTGTGTTGACGGACCGGAGTTTGACGCACACAAAGTTGATTTCCGGGAACTGGCCGACCGCCTCACTGCGTATCGCGACCAGGAAAAAGTTCACATGGATCACTGCAAGTCCGAGGCTTCCGCCCACGGTACCTGTGGTTGTGCCAGCAGCACCGTTGCGGGAGGTAAATAAGTCATGACAGAGCCCACTAAAAAAATTACGGCCGCACAGCGCATGAAAATTACCCGTCAGCATATGCCCGCACAGAATGCGGATATGCGCGCCGGAGGATTTACGGAAGTCAATCTCGGCCTTGAAGAACAGATGGCCATTGTTGAGGCGCAGCGTTGCCTTGAGTGCAAAGACGCCCACTGTATTGAGGGTTGTCCGGTTAATATTGATATTCCGGCATTTGTGCAGAAGGTTGCCGCGGCTGATTTTGCCGGCGCCGCTGATGTGCTGTATGAAACAAATATGCTCCCGGCCATTTCCGGCCGCGTGTGCCCGCAGGAAAAGCAGTGCGAATCCCGCTGCCTGCGTCTTAAAGCCGGCGACAAAACGTCCGTCGGCATCGGTTATCTTGAACGTTTCGTGGCCGATTGGGTGCGTAGCAACGGCAAAAATAAGGCCGCTTCGTGCGCACCGGAAAATGGCCGCCGCGTTGCGGTCGTCGGTTCAGGCCCGGCCGGCCTGACTTGCGCCGGCCAGCTTGCGCGCATGGGTTACTGCGTCACCGTTTTTGAGGCACTGCATGAACTTGGCGGCGTGCTGGTCTACGGCATTCCGGAATTTCGCCTGCCAAAAGCCATTGTTCGCAACGAAATTCAATCGCTGCGCGACATGGGCGTTGATTTTCAGACAAACGTCATCGTCGGCCAAACGTATACCGTTTATGACCTCATGAGCAATGAGCCGGGAATGAATTTCGCAGCCGTGTTCATCGCCAACGGCGCTGGCCTGCCCGTGTTTATGAAGATTCCGGGCGAAAACTACAAAGGCGTTTATTCCGCCAACGAATATCTCACACGCGTCAACCTGATGCGCGCATGGGATCCTTCCGCGGCCACGCCGGTCATCCGTGCTAAAAATGTCTGCGTCATCGGCGGCGGCAATACCGCAATGGACGGCGTGCGTACCGCGCGGCGTCTCGGCAAGGATATCGGCGGCACCGCCACTCTGGTGTATCGCCGCAGCCGTGCGGAAATGCCGGCCCGTATTGAAGAAGTCATTCACGCGGAAGAAGAAGGCGTGAAGTTTGAGATGCTGGTTAATCCGATCGCGATTCTGGCTGATGATAAAGGATGGGTGCGCGCGCTCAAGTGTCAGCGCATGCAGCTTGGCGAGCCTGATAAATCAGGCCGGCGCTCTCCGATACCTATTGAGGGGAGCGAATTTGAAATTCCCTGCGAAATTGTTATTGAAGCAATCGGCACGCGCTCAAATCCGCTGCTGACGCAGACAACGCCGGGCCTCAAAGTCAACGCAAAAGGGTATATTGAGATCAACGAAGAGGGCATGACCAGCGTTCCGGGC
Source organism: uncultured Phycisphaeraceae bacterium (assembly GCA_964610975.1). Classification (GTDB taxonomy): domain Bacteria; phylum Planctomycetota; class Phycisphaerae; order WQYP01; family WQYP01; genus CAZSYN01. Next base: position 76,170 of record CAZSYN010000005.1, on the reverse strand, counting down.
GTTTTCGCAGGTGGGGATATTGTCCGTGGCGCGGCCACTGTCATCCTGGCAATGGGCGATGGCAAGAAAGCCGCGGCCAGTATTGACCGATATCTGCGAAAAGTGACTGCTTTGCCCGTGATGTCGGCATAAAATGGTCCTGAGACACGAGTCTTGAGCCCTGAGGGTGCTAAGCGAATCATGTCGCTCATTTCTCAGGGCTCAAGTCTCAAGACTTCACTCTCACATTCGGGAGGTGGACGATGCGGCTGATCAAGTCTTGTGCGGATTTGTGTGTGCTTCAGAGTCCTGACGATAAGAAAAAGTGGATGGTTGTTTCGTGCGGGGGCGGGCCCACGCAAACGCTCATTGCCGAGTGTGATTCTCGCGAGGCCGCGCTTGAGGCCGCCAAGATTGAGCAGGCCAAGCGTGCCCGGCAATACAATCGCGAAGTGGTGGTGCACACCAAAGAAGATTGCCCCTGCTTCTGCAACTTCCCGCCGCCACTGTAAGAAATGCGAAGTTAAGCCAGTAAACAAGAAAACGAGTTAAGCAAGAAGAACAACATATGCCTGTTCCTCGCTTAACTCGTTTTTTTGTTTAACTTGATACGCTTATTTTTCGTATTTAACGCCGATGACGAATGACGCCACGAGTCCCAGGCATGCCAGGATCATCAGGAATGGGCGCATTTTGCTGTTGAGTGATGTCTCAAAGTACCACGCCAGCGGCGCAACGGGTTTTGGTTCAACGGGTTTTAGGCTGTTTGCCAGCAAATTGGTAATGCTTGAATCGCGGGCATTTTGTGCATCAAGCTTAAGTGTTTCCTGGTCTTTTCTCTTCATTTTAAGTTGCAGCGCGGCCAGTCTTTGCATCAGCAGCGGATCATTTGACGCCGTTTCTACAAATTCTTTCTGCAATTTGATTTTCTGGTCAAGCAGATCAACGGTGGCCTGGTAATCATTGCGTTGAATTTCAGCATCGCGGACACATTTTTCCGCCGGCGCTAGGATCAATACGGTAAAGAGCGCCAGCGAGCAGATGAGCAATGCCCATGAGAATCCCGCCACGCTAAAGACAAAAGGAATGTAAATAAAGCTGGGCGTATGACGCCGCATGTGAGTTTCCGCAAAAATAGCAAGTAGTGCGCACATCCTGCGCAATACACAGCATAATATCGGTCATTGCCCGCTAAAAGCGTGACGAAAAGAAATTTACGTCATTGCGTGGCGCGCGGCGAAGGCATGATGCGCACTCTTACGCTCGTGCCAAAAGTCGTCGGCTTAATGACGATGATGCAATCTTCGTTATTTTTCGTATATGTGAGGGTAATTGTTTCCCCTTCCTGTGTCTGGTAGGAGAAGACCCATTTTTTCTGCGGCATTTGTTCGCGGTAAAACTTGGTGACCATCATATAGTTGTCGCCGCCGGAATACAGGTGGCGCACAAACCGCAAGCCTGAGCTGCCGTAAACATCCGAGAAGGATTCCTTCTCGTTCTTATCCATCTTAAAACCGGCCGGCATCGGCACATCGGCAATAGGCGAATGAATATCGGAAATCAGCGGGCCATCTCGGTCTGAACTGCTGCTGCAACCTGCAATGCTGATCATGGTCAACATGGTAAACAGAGCACAGCCATAACGTTTTAACATATCCTTGATCCTCCTTGACCATGTGGGCTCTCTTTTTCATCGTCGCGATGAGGTCATTTTCTTGACTCACAATCGCTTCGTTGCCAGCCTGGCGTTTGGTACACTCATGGGCCTGATTATAAAATTGTCAGGGAAATTGAAGTTATTCCCTTTATGCGCCGCTGTAGGCCCACTATAGGCCATGATCACTGAAGGTGTTACAGGTTATGTCCCGAAAAATTCCTTTGCAGCAATCATCAGAAAATCAGCCCTGGTATGCCGGCGGGTTGCGGTTCAAGTGCACGCAATGCGCGCATTGCTGTTCAGGATCGCCCGGTTATGTGTGGCTCAACGATAACGACATCACGGCCATTGCGGAATTTCTGCGGATGCCCGTTGAGAGATTCATGCGTACTTATGTGCGTTATCTCAAGGGAAATTATTCGCTGACAGAGCGCGCCAATTACGACTGTGTGTTTCTGGTGCGGGAAAACGGTGCGGCCGGCTGCGCCATTTATCCGGTGCGCCCGATGCAGTGCCGAACCTGGCCGTTCTGGAATCAGAATCTGCACGCGCCTCACGCCTGGGATTCCGCGGCCGAGCGTTGCCCCGGCATGCGCGATCCTGATGCGCCACTGCATGATCTTGATCACATTGAAAAATGCCGCACTCACCCGGACTCACCGGAATAATTATTGACCGCCATGATCTGAGGACTCTTTGAGAAGTATCCGGAGCCATCTGCTGGTCCGCATTCGGGCCTGCGGCGTCCTCGGGTACTCGCGGATATTGGCGATGAAGAAAAATGCAGGAGCGGCGACAAACCGCTCCTGCATTTTATATGTTCCTCATCCGCCAAAGCAGGATCAATTACTTGGCGTCTTTCTTCTTGGCCGGCTTGGTGGTCGGCTTCTCAACTTTTTCAAGAGTCAGCGGCGCGCTGAGTTCCGTGGTGCTGCCGGCGGTCACAACCACCGGTTCTGTGGTGTGGGCCATGCCAATGCCAGGCTTAATGGCAACAATACGAATCTTGCCGGCCGGAACCGTCAATGAGAAAGTACCGTCAGCGCCGGAGGTAACAGATGCCAACGCCTTTTCGCGTGGCTTATCACCTTTATCTTTGGCTTTCTTTTCGCCGGTATCGCCTTCAGCAGCCGTCTTCTTGGCTTTTTCCACCGGGATTGCCATCGCGCGCACCGTAGCGCCGGCAACGGCTTTGCCGTCTTTATCCACAACCTTGCCGGTAACCGTGCCAGTGGCTTTTGCATCATCAGCACGCAGTGAACTTGCGGCAAAAACGCCCAAAGCCAGAACCATCATGGACAACGCAACGAGACGACGCATAACATGCTCCTTAAACAGGAAATTTTCTGTCTGGTCAATCATGACCTTTATCAGACAATACAACGATTCGCAGGTTGTGAAGTTGCAGAATTATTGATCTGGCGATTGAACCGGATTGTGATTCCGAACAAGACTTCACGAACATTTTTCGCAAATAGCGATTTACCAGGAATGATTCATATCTTCTTTACACTTTTTCTTAGCTATTTACGCATGAAAAAAAACGTTTTTTCAGGACCTGAGAAGTTATCGGCAAAATGATATTAAACTCGTGATCTCAGAGGCTAAATCAGCCGATTTTCAGCTTCAGAAATGCGTCATGAGTTGTTTATAATCAACCTGTTACGCAAAATTCAAGCGTAATAGCGCAAAAGCGTAAGGGAGATGGGATGAAGATAGGATGGCTTCCGGCGGCGCTGAGCCTGGGCGCGGCGCTTCTGGTGGGGGGCTGCTCGCAAGCGCCTTCCGCAAGTACACAAGTGGCCGCGCTGGCGACAATCTCTGCTGAACCGCTTGCCACCGAAAGCTGGCAGTTCGGCCAGATCGGCGGCGTGCAGATTCATACGCCGCACTACCGCGTTTTTACAACGGTTCGCGATCCGCTTTATCAGCGGCTCATTGCGCGCGTGCTTGAATCAGCCTACGCGCGGTTCAAGATGCTCAATCCGCACACGGATGTTCCGGGCCCGCTTGACTGTTACGTATTTGGCGACCGTTCCCAGTGGGAACTTTTTACCAAAATGCGCGCCGGGCAGAACTCATCCATTTATCTTCAGATTTCCGCAGGCGGTTACTGTCAGAACGGCGTTTTTGCCGGTTATGACATCGGCCGGGAACAAACCCTTGCCGTCATTGCCCATGAGGCCTGGCATCAGTATTCCTGGTTTGCGCTGCGCGACCGCCTGCCGAGTTGGCTTGAGGAAGGCATCGCCACGCAGAGCGAAAACATTGAATGGGACGGCACTCAGCCGTTGTTTGTGCCCGCGCGGAATTACCGCCGGTTCCTGGCGCTTAAATATGCCGTTCGCGAAAATCGTTTGTGGAAACTCAGCGACCTGATGACCACGCACGCCGGCCGGGCCATACGACGCGGACAAAAATCAGTTGACGCCTATTACGCGCAGGTCTGGTCGCTGGCGCTTTTCCTTGAAAATAATCCGCGTTACCGCACAGGGCTCGTGCGCATGCTTGGCGATGCGCGCGACGGCCGCCTGTCGCTGGCCATGATCGGCACGGGCGTATCGCGCGCGGAAGTGGTGGCGTATACCGAAAGATGGAATTATTACGCCGGTCCTGTCTATATGAAAAAATATATCAATGCCGACCTGGCGCAATTTGAGGAAGAATACATCCAGTTCGTTCAACAGCTTACGGACCACTGGCCGCCGAAAATATGAGATTAAATATAGTCGGCGTTATTTGGGGCCGATTTCCATTCTTGTTTTATCTGATATTTTGGACTCAAGTACTGCTATAATTTGCGAAATTTCAATTTTAGCCGTTACTTGCAATCCAAGAGCTTTTTTCATACCCGCAGAATCTGTACTTAATCGTGTAACCAGTGAGAGATCATGGCTTTCTTTGGTGTCTGTACGAAGCTGATAAGAGTGAACGTGCAGGCAATCTCCGGCCCTTGCCTGTGACATACCACTGAAATCAAATTCTCGCTTCATATAATCAAGCAGATGATCCTGAATAACCAGCACTATTTTTTACTCAGGTACTCAAATGTTTCTACTTTATGATGAAGCTGAACCAAGATTGTTTTAGCCGTCATTTTCCAATTAATGCCAAAAGCGTCAGAGCTGTTCCTATCTCGCTGTAGAGTCTTGATTCCCTGTTGATGCAGAAATTTCTGACGCGCCGGCCAAACTGTACCTGTCGTATCAATAGCTTGTAGTTCAATACCGACAAAATCTTTGATTTTCTTATCGCGTACCGAAACCAAGAAATAATCCACTGAACCTCCAGGAACGGAAATTTCAGGCACAACGTGGATTTCATTTCCCGGCTCATGCAAAGTTAAAAGATGCATACTATCAATAAATATCTGATTTTTATCCAATAAACGGTGAGGACAGATAATGATATTCTGCTGATTTTTACCATGAACTACTGTACATGTGCCAATTAATATATTTGGCTGGCTCTTGCGATTTTTTAGACATTTACGTTTTAAGTATGGGCATTTACCCGCTGCGACAACACTTTCCCAATTAGCATTTTGCTTTGTTGTTGACACTCCAAATAATTCGACAAGGTGATCGCAATATTGCTTTGTCATATGAGAAAATTACACCTTTCGCGGGCTTCTCTGATATATTCTGCTGAAATATCAATGCCAATAGATTTCCTACCTAGCCTGTGCGCAACAAGCATCGTAGTTCCCGTGCCACAAAATGGATCAATCACGGTACCATGCTCGGGACATGTAGCTATAATTGGAAGGCGACATAAATCTTCTGGATATACCGCAAAATGAGTTGCCCGTTTTTGCGTATCCTCCGGCAGAATGTCCCACACATCGCCCGGTTTACATCCTTTGGGATGATATTTAAGAAAATAAAATCCTTTTTGCTGAAGCTCTTTGGCTCGGCCAGAAACAGTTTCTGAATCGGAATGTGTGGTACGTTGCTGACCACGAATAACCATGCGAAAATCACTGATCCTACCATCCTGCATAGCCTCAAGCATTTTATTCAATTCTGAAAATGCCGCTGCTTTTTCATCCCTTGTCAAAACAGTAGATAGTTCAATTTGCCGTTTATAACGAATCCCACTGACACCCGTTGCCGAAACTACTGCACCATTGACAACTTTGGTCTTTGCGGGTGTTTTGCGTATCGCATCAACATCATAAAAATACTGATGTGCATTTTTAACAAAATGAAAAACATTCTCATGCACATTACGAAGTTTATCTGTTGAATTATCTGGTCCACCTTTTACTTTATGCCAGATAATACTGTTTCGCAGAACCCATCCTTGCTGATCAATAAGTGCGATAGCCGTGCGCCAAGGAATACCAATAAGACTTTTATTGCTATAGCTGTCACCTATATTTAGCCACAATGAGCCTGTGGGCTTCATAACGCGATATACTTCATGAAAAATATCAAGTAAATGAGCAATATATTCTTCATGAGTTTGCTCAAGGCCAATACCACCACCTGCGTATTGTCTTTGGCCCCAATAAGGCGGACTTGTCATACAACAATCTATTGACTCATCAGGGAGCAATTGCAGTTTGCTTATTGCATCGCCACATACAAAGAAGGGAACACAGTTGTCAGATTTTCGCAAATAATGAATGATACTATGGTGTTGTTCTTCGAAATGACTACTAGTGACTGTATTGATCATGAATGTAAGACTAAACTGCTTATACAGTTTGGTCAATACTGAAAAGACTTTTGAAAATGCATATAAAAAAGCCCGGCCGGGTCGCGTTCCGGTCGGGCCTTATGTAGAACGAAGCGGAGAGGGTTACCGCCTCGTATTACCCGCTGACGTCCTGCCAGCGGCCTTGCTCTGCGAAACGGCGATTCCTTCGCGTTGTTTCGCAGGCTCAAGATTGTTTATATCACTTCCTCGCCTTTCTTCAGGCGGCGCTTGCGGCCGACGGTCTGCTGCTCGGTTGTCGCACGGCGATTGGGATATTGATCAAGAAGCTTGAGCGCCTCAACCGGATTGGGCGCGAAAAGATCGGAGCCGATTTCTTCGGCAAGTCCTTCGGCGCGGTTAAACACGCCGCCGGAGCAGATCACCTGCATCTTGGGGCAAATGCCCACATCATGCATAAGGTCAATCAACTGGCGCACCATCGGGGCGCCGGAGGGAATCGTGCCGTAAACCATGAGTACCTGCGGTTCAAGCTGGCCGATCCACGAAACGATTTCGTCATTCGGCACGCCGCCGCCGGCAAAGAAGACCTGCCAGCCGTGAGCTTCCGCCAGATCGGTGGTGATCTGGGCGCCAAGTTCCTCCGGCTCGCCAGGCGAGCAGACAACCAACATAACCCGGCCGTTGCGGCCTGTGCGTTCATAACGCAGCGAAAGCTGATCGGCCAGCATTCTCAGCAGGCGCGAACCCATGTGATGTATACCGGTGTTGATGCGATCGGCGCGATACATGGCTGAGAGTTTTTCCATTGTCGGCCAGATAAGCTGCATGGTGATTTCTTCGGCGGTAAGTCCCGCCTCAAAAGCTTCAGCAACAATGGCTCTCGCACCTGAACGGTCACCCGCAAAGACGACCTGTGAAAAACGATCAAGCATAACTTCTGTAGCGGACATAACTGAACTCCTGGGTTCCGAACGCAGTATCCGGCTGACCTCCTGTCATTCGGGCGCTCTAGTTCCTCGCCGCCTACTCATAACTCCGAAGGCGGGTTGCTTAACAGTCTCGTGCCACTGTTAATGTCAACGCTACTATCATCGTGTAGCAGGGATGATAATCTTTCCCAAATTATCATGATGATCAATTTTATTTTATCTATTTTAACTTATTTTGGTTATTTTGGTAAAATAATGATGATGGCGACGCCACAATAATGATTTTATAGGACAATACGAACATTATAATTTTTATCTATTTTAACATTTTTACCTTAACCCAGATTACCATACAAAAACGGACGTTGTTGCTTTAATGTTTTGTTAGGGCACAAAAACAACCATTATTCTTATTTGCGTATCATTTATCCCTGATTAAATCACGAAAGTTGATTCACATGATCACCAGCGAAGGTTTGTTATTTTTGCATGAATATTGCATTTGCCACTTCCTTGCGAATACCGGAAATCCTACAATACCGGCATGACACTCCTGAAATTAACTGACGTTCAAAAATCGTATGAGTCTCCCGAGGGCGGCAGGGTACCTGTGGTGAATCTGCGCTCGCTTGAAGTTGCCGCCGGAGAGCAGGTGGCGCTTATCGGGAGATCCGGCTCCGGCAAAACCACTTTGCTGCACCTGATTGCCGGCATCCTGAAGGCTGACGCCGGTAGCATTGAATACAACATTGATGGCACATGCACAGAACTTGGCTCACTGAGCGAAGCGCAGCGCGATCATTTCCGCGGAAGATACCTGGGATATATTTTTCAGAAGCATCATCTGCTGGCGGGCTTCTCGGCCATTGAGAATGTTCAGCTTGGCATGAGCTTTACCGGGCGCAGCGCGGATCAACAATGGGCGCGGGAACTTCTCTCGGCCGTGGGCCTTGCCGAGCGCCTGAAGTATCGTCCAGGAAAATTATCCGTAGGCCAGCAGCAGCGCGTGGCCGTGGCGCGTGCATTGGCCGGCAAACCGGCTCTGGTACTGGCCGACGAACCGACCGGCAGCATTGACCCGGCCACGGCCGAGGTCGTCATGACGCTCATCCGCGACTTGTGTAAAAAAATAAACGCCTCGCTGCTGGTCGTCACGCATGACCGGGCGATCTCATCAAGCTTTGATCGCGTGATTGATTTAACGCCGGAAAAATAATTTTTGCCGCAGATGTACGCAGATTGACGCAGATAAAAGCAAACTAAAAATGAAGAATCAATATCGCGGTCATTTTTCATGGATATCTGAATGAACATTTTTCTCATGCTAATCAAGCAGCTTCGCCAGCGCGCGCTGGCAACGTGGCTGACGACACTTTCCGTGATTCTCGGCGTGGCGCTTGGCGTGGCGGTGCTGGTCGCCTGGCGCGAAAGCGAACGTCTTTTTGCTCAAAGTGATTTTGGCATTGACCTCATCGTCGGCCCGCGATCCTCGGCCACGCAACTGGTGCTCAATAGCCTTTATCATATGGACGAAAGCCCCGGCGTTATTCCGTATTCCTTTTATGAACGCATGCAGCGCGGCGGCGATTGGCGCAAATTTGTTCAGCAATCCGCGCCGCTTGTCGTGGGCGATTCTTTTGAGCAGTACCGGCTCATCGGCACATTGCCGTCGCTTTTTGGTTTTGCTGAAGACGGCGCAACCGCTCTTGACGCCGGCGCGATGGAGGTTCGCCTGGGTCAGCCGTATCGGATCGCCACGGGAAAATGTTTTAACGCCCGTAAATTTGAGGCGGTCATCGGCAGCGAAGTGGCGCAGAAATCAGGCCTGAGCATCGGGTCCGTTTTTCAGGCCACACACGGATTACCCAATGCCTCGGCCGTGCCCGATATTCATCCTGAAAAATGGACTGTCGTGGGGATTCTTGCGCCCACGCATACGCCCAATGACCGCGTGATCTTCCTTCCGATTCAGTCCCTCTTCGCAATTGCGGAGCATGAGGAAGGAATTGAGGCAATTCAGGATCGCCGTGAGAAAGAGGATGCCGCTCACGGCAACGCTGTTAGTAAGAAGCCAGAAGCGGCAGAGCATGACCATCACGATGAACATGATGGCCATGAACATCATCATGACGGCGATGAGCCCAAAGGGTATACGCTGGCGGATGATGGCATCATGACAATCAAACTGCCGAAGGACGAATGGTTGCTCTCGGCGGTTTTAGTTAAAAGTCGCGGACCGAGCGCCGCCATTCAGCTTTATAATGAATTGCGGACCAATCGCGACGCGATGGGCGCGTATCCGGCGCAGGTAATGCGGCAGTTTTTTGACCTGTTTATCCCGGCCGTGCTCAAAACATTCCTGGCAGTGGCCAGTATGGTCATCGTGGTTGCCGGCGTCAGTATTCTGGTGAGTATTTATAATTCAATCAGTGGCCGCATGCAGGATATTGCGATCATGCGGGCGCTGGGAGCAACGCAAAAGCGAATTGTTCTATTAATTTGTCTTGAGGCCGGGGGAATCGGTGCCGCAGGAGCGATTTTAGGTTTGTTGGCGGGTCACCTGATGGTCGCGGCCGCAGCCGGATATATGCAGGCGACGGCCGGAGTTCATGTGAACTGGATTCTCGTATCTCCTGCCGAACTGATTTACGCTGGCAGCGTAGTGATATTGGCTACCATTGCCGGCGTGGTTCCGGCGCTTAAGGCGTACCGGGTGCCGGTGGCGGATAATCTGTAGGGAAGATGGCGGCAGGCAGGCGTGTTAACACTTGACTGCTTAAATGTTTATGAAGCAAACATCACGGACAAAACATCATTCGTCAACCACAGGAAAGTGGCGCAAGCAGACTTCCGTATGGTCGCATAAGGTCTGGGCAATGATCGTTTTGCTCGGCGCCTCGGCCGCGCTGGCGCAAACGCCGGCCACGCAGCCCAATAACAATACCGCCACAACAATGCCGGTAATTCCTGAAGGATCAACCGCTTACGATCCCAGCACGCTCAAACCGCGCACCCTTTTGCCGGAACCCAAAGAAGGTGACATTCCGAGCTGGGGAATATTGAATTTTGCGAATTTTACATTTGATCCTGAAAAGAGCAAAGACATTCCCGCCGACGTCAGGGCGTATGACGGCAAAAAAGTTCGCTTGCGCGGATTTATTGTGCCGTTTACGCAAGCCCAGAAAGTCACTGATTTTGCATTAGTGCCTACGCTTGGCTCCTGTTGCTTTGGCCAGCCGCCGGGCGTTCAGCATGTGATCGTGGCTCACGTGGCCAACGGCGGCAAGCTGACGTTCATGCCCGATGAGGTCTGGTGCGAGGGCACTATTAAGGTAGAGCTCAAACGCGAAGACGGATATACCTTTCAGATCTTCAAATTTGAAGTAGAAAGCGTCAAGCTGGCGGGAAGGTAAAAGTAAAAAACGCTGAAAAAACGGAAAGTTATCAGTTCTTCAGCGTTCGTCGTTCAGCGTTCAGCGTTTTTCATTCTCCTCCCTTCTCCCATTGCTTAAGCTCATGATCCGGCTTAAATTGCATGATCTGCAATTTTACGGAGTATGAGACGATGCCCGGATATGACCCAGTTGTGATTGAGAAGAAGTGGCAGAAGTTCTGGCTTGAGCGTCAGGTTTTTGCCGCACAATCAGACAGCAGCAAACCGCGTTATTACGCACTTGATATGTTTCCGTATCCGTCCGGCAATGGTCTACATGTGGGCCACCCTGAAGGATATACGGCCACGGACATCGTCAGCCGCTATAAGCGCGCCAAAGGTTTTGCGGTTCTGCATCCGATGGGGTGGGATGCTTTTGGTCTGCCGGCCGAGCAGTTTGCGATTAAGACCAACACGCATCCGCGCATTAAAACGCACGAAAATATCAATCGGTTTCGCAGTCAGCTTCAGTCGCTCGGTTTTTCGTATGACTGGGCGCGCGAAGTCGATACTACCGATCCCAAATATTTTAAGTGGACGCAGTGGATCTTTCTCAAGCTTTTTGATTCCTGGTTTGACGAGGCTCAGCAGAAAGGCCGGCCGATCAGCGAGTTGATTGCCGAATTTAAGAGCGGCAAGCGCGCGCTGCCGGAAGATTTTGCCGGAACACACGTTACCTGGGATAATCTCAGCGCCACGGATCAGCGTAAAGTGCTCTCGCAGTATCGTTTGGCGTATATGAATGAAGTGCCGGTCAACTGGTGCCCGGGATTGGGCACGGTACTGGCCAATGAAGAAGTTGTGGACGGTAAATCGGAAGTCGGCGGATTTCCGGTAGAGCGCCGGCCCATGCGTCAGTGGATGTTGCGCATCACGGCGTATGCGGAGCGGTTAATTCAGGGCCTCGGTACGCTTGATTGGTCTGATTCGCTCAAGGAAATGCAGCGAAACTGGATCGGCCGGAGCCAGGGCGCGGAAGTCACGTTTAAAATTGACGGGCTCAGCGAAGATCTGGTGATTTTTACCACACGGCCTGACACGCTTTTCGGCGTGAGCTACATGGTTGTTGCGCCGGAGCATCCGCTGGTGCCCGCGTTGACCTCGGCCGGGCAAAAGGAAAAGGTTGAGGCGTATCGCGCATGGGCCGCATCGCGATCTGATCGTGAGCGCCAGGAAGATACGCGCAAAACCGGCGAGTTTACCGGCAGCTATGCGATTAATCCGGTAACGGGCGAAAAAGTTCCCATTTATATATCTGATTACGTACTCATGGGCTACGGCACCGGCGCCATCATGGCCGTTCCGGCGCATGATGAACGCGATCATGAGTTTGCCACCAAATTCAAATTGCCGATCAAGCAGGTTGTGGCCGCAAAGGGGTCAGGGGACAGGGATCAGGCAGCCGTTGATGTTCAGGCAACAGCATTCTGTGAGGACGGCGTGGCGGTCAATTCGCCGTGGATCAACGGGCTTGGCACTGATGCGGCGCTGGCCAAAATGATTGATCTGCTTGAGGAAAAGAAGCTCGGCAAGCGCAAAATTCAATATAAGATTCGCGACTGGCTTTTCTCGCGCCAGCGTTACTGGGGCGAGCCATTCCCGCTGGTGCATCTTGAAGATGGCACTGTGGTGCGCCTGGCGGATGACGCGTTACCGATTGAGTTGCCGGATATGGCCGATTTTAAGCCCACGGGCACGATTGATCCGCCGCTGAGCAAAGCGCCGGAATGGTTTAGCGTGCATGTTGTGGTTGATGCGGAAAATATCGCGCGGATTGTGCCGGCCGGCACGCCGGGCGCGTTAAAAGCCAAGCGCGAACTCAACACCATGCCGCAATGGGCCGGTAGCTGCTGGTATTACATCCGCTACTGCGATGCGCGCAATGACGGCGCATTTGTCTCGCCCGAGGCGGAAAAATTCTGGCTTGGCCCAAAAAACGGCGCGGCCAATTCCGGCGGCGTTGATCTTTACGTCGGCGGCGTTGAGCATGCCGTTTTGCATCTGCTCTATTCGCGCTTCTGGCACAAGGTTCTTTTTGATCGCGGCCTTGTCACCAGTGATGAGCCGTTCCGCAAGCTGGTCAATCAGGGCCTGATTCTGGGCGAGGCGGAATATACCGCGTTTAAAACGGAAGCCGGCGAGCTGGTTTCTCTTGAGAATATTGATCCGGAATTTGAGACGCGCACCGGCAAGGACGGCCGGCCTGAGACCATCAGCAAACGCAAGAGCGACGGCGTGCTGGTAGTGGGCGAAAAGCGCGATATTTCGGAAGTCGAAAAGAAGGGCGAGGGATTTGTTCTTAAATCTCAGCCGGAAATCCGTGTGGACGCGCGATCCTTTAAGATGTCAAAAAGCCGCGGCAACGTGGTCAATCCTGATGACGTGATTCGCGCGTATGGCGCGGATTCGCTGCGTATGTTTGAGATGTTCATGGGCCCGCTTGAGCAGGTTAAGCCGTGGAGTACGGCCGGCGTTGAGGGCGTTTACCGCTTCCTTCAGCGTGTGTGGCGCAATCTTTTTGACGATAATGACCAGCTTAAGGTTAAGGCCGGCGCGCAGGATGAGGCTCTTGAGCGCGCATTGAATAAACTCATCAAAAAAATGAGCGATGACATTGATAAACTTTCGCTCAACACATGCATCGCCGCGATGATGGAATTTAACAATCTGCTTGGCAAGGCCAAAGTTATTCCGCAGGATGTGGCCGAGAGATTTGTGCGCGTGACGGAGCCTTTTGCGCCTCATTTTGCTGAGGAAGTATACCATCGCATGCATCCGGAAGCGGCCGAATTGAGCATCAGCCATTTGCCCTGGCCTGAAATCAACGCGGCCATGCTGATTGACCCGACGATTGAAATTCCGGTTCAGGTCAACGGCAAACTGCGCGGCCGCGTGAGCGTGCCCAACGGAGCCGAACAGGATGAAGTTCTGGCCGCGGCGCTGGCGCTGCCGGAAGTACAGTCATTCCTGGCCGGCAAGGAACCGAAGAAAAAGATTTACGTTAAAGGGCGAATGGTGAACCTGGTGGTGTGAGGATAACGAAGATCGAAGTCCGAAGTAAGAAGATTGAAGAAAGACACATTGTGTTCTCTTCGAAATTCGAACTTCAAACTTCGGCCTTCTCCATAACATGCAGCAATTTTACAGAAGCATCATCTCCGGTGAGCGGGTCGGCGCGGTTGCGGCCATTGCGCGGGCGTTTTTTGATGTCGCGGCAACAGGCTATTCGGCCGTGGTTCAGACCCGCAATGCCATGTTTGATCACGGTCTGCGCAAAGTTCATAAATTGCCGGTGCCGGTGATTTCCGTCGGCAATATCACCACAGGCGGCACAGGCAAAACGCCCACGGTGATCATGGTTGCGCGCGAATTACAGGCAATGGGCCATCGCCCGGCCGTGCTCACGCGCGGATATGCCGCCGCGCCGGGCGAAAAAGCGGACGAAGTCATGGTCATTGAGCATGAGTGTCCCGGCGTACCGGTGGTGGTAAATCCGGATCGCGTGGCCGGCGGACAGGAGGCCATTTCTCGCCATAACGCCGATGTACTGGTGATGGACGATGGTTTTCAGCATCGCCGGCTATATCGCGACCTCAATATTGTTCTGGCTGACGCCACAGAACCGCTTGGCGTGCCGGGCGTGGTTCCGCGCGGAACCTGGCGCGAGCCGCCGCAGAATCTTGTGCGCGCCAATGTGATCATGCTCACGCGCTGCGAACAGGTGACGACGGAACTGGCGGAACTTGCCGCGGGATTGTTTACGCAGTGGGTTTCGCCGCATGATATTTTTATGCAGCAAACGGCCGTGATCGGCGTCTATGACGAACATGGCACGCGTATTGATCTGAAGGATAAACGCGTAATGCTCTTTGCGGGCATCGGCAATCCGGATGGTTTTCTGCATACGGCGGAACATCTGGGCGCAAGCGTCTCCGGCGCATGCTGGTATGACGATCATCATCGTTATGATGTGCCGGATGATTTTGAGAAGCTCAAGCAGGTTTCTCAGCACCGCAACATTGATGCGTGGGTGACAACGCTCAAGGATTGGGTCAAGCTTGAGGGCCGGCCGATGCCGTATCCGGTTTATCATGTGCGTATAGAAAGCCGCCTTGAGGGCCGGCATCTTGAGTTGTGGCATCACCGCCTTGAGGCGGTGATGAAAAAGAACGCGTGATATGATTCGCATGGCCTGTGGCGTGAACGTGTGATGTCATTAACATCGTCGCACGAAACACGTCGCACGTCACACGATAAAAAATGGGAATATTACATGATCAATTCTCCCTCATCCCTGATCACCATTGTTGAAAATCTCCCGCGTTCGCGCGTGATGCTCGTGGGCGATTTAATGGTGGATGAATATATATACGGCAATGCGGAGCGGCTGAGCCCTGAGGCTCCGGTTCCGGTGGTGCAGGAAAAACGTCGTGAGCGCCGCGCCGGCGGCGCGGGCAATGTGGCCGGCGATCTGGCGGTTCTTGGCGCGGAAGTATTATGCGTCTCAATCCGCGGCGATGACAAACATGGCGATATGCTTGTTGACATGCTCCGCGACATGGGCGTGCATACGCAGGGCGTTATGGTGCAAAAAGATCGGCCCACCACCAGCAAAGTGCGTTTGGTAGGCCTGGCGCAACATCGCCATCCGCAGCAGATGCTGCGTCTTGATTGCGAAGATACCTCGCCGATCAGTGCGGAAATGACCGCGCAACTTCTGGCCTATGTGCGGCAGAACATTGCCGGTTGCGATGTGATTCTTTTTGAAGATTATAACAAAGGCCTTATGACGCCGGAGCTTTGCCAGAGCATTATTGAACTGGCGCGGCAATATCATAAACGCGTGCTGGTTGATCCGGCGCCGATCAGTAATTACGGCAAATACCGCGGCGCAACAACCATCACGCCAAATCGCACCGAGGCCGAGAAAGCCACGGGTCTTAAGCTGGCCGACAATACGAATGCCGCGCCGGAGCTTGCCCGCGCGCTGCTTGATCAGCTTGAGCTTGAGACATGCGTGCTGACGCTTGATCGTCACGGCATGTATCTGCTTGAGGGCGATACGTCGCGCGGATTGCTGCATGCCACCAAACCGCGCAACGTGTATGACGTCACCGGCGCGGGCGATATGGTCCTTGCCATGCTGGCCGTGGCGCTGGCAGGCGGGGCCAACTGGTCGCAGGCCGTTGACCTTGCCAACATCGCCGGCGGCCTTGAGGTTGAGCGTTTTGGCTGCGTGCCCATCAAGCGCGAAGAAATCATCGCCGAACTTTGCGCGGAAGATCGTCAGGAACCGAGCAAAATTCAAAACGTCAAAGATCTTGCCGCGATTCTTGAGCGACATCGCAAGGCGGGCAAAAAAATCGTCTTTACCAACGGTTGTTTTGATATTCTTCACGCCGGCCACACGCAGTATCTGTCATTTTCGCGCAAGCAGGGCGACCTGCTGGTCGTCGGCGTCAATAGTGATGACTCTATTCGGCGGCTTAAAGGTCCGTCGCGGCCGGTCAATTGCCAGGATGATCGCATGGCCGTACTCGCGGCGCTCTGGGCCGTTGATTACGTGGTCATGTTTGATGACGATACGCCGCATGATCTGATCAACGCGCTGCTGCCGGATGTGCTCATCAAGGGCGAAGATTACGCCGGCAAGGAAGTCGTCGGCCGGGATATTGTAGAAGCGCGCGGCGGCAAGGTGGTTCTGGCTCCGTTTTTAAAGGGACGGTCAACCAGCGAAATCATTAAGAAAAGCAAGGGATGAAGAAATGCGGCAATGTGATAATTGAAAATGCGTGCAGAATTTGCCTGTTATGCACGATCTGCCTCTTGTTTCAATTGTCACATTGACTACATTTCCACATTACCACATCCCAAAGATTGATCTTTCGCGCCATATCGTTAAAACTGATAGCTTGATCCGTTACGTAAAGGATGCGATTCATGGCAGAGCGCGCGGTATTTCTGGATCGGGACAACACGATTATTGAGGACAGGGAAGGCTATATCGGCGATCCGGCCAGGGTGCGGCTGCTTCCGGGCGCGGCCACGGCCATTGCTTCTATGCGGCGCCTGGGGTATCGCATCATCATTGTGTCAAATCAATCCGGCGTGGCGCGCGGAATGTTTGATGAGGCCGCCGTTGAGTCCGTCAATCAGGAAATGTGCCGCCAGTTGCGCGACCAGGGCGGCGCGCATGTCGACGCTTCCTATTATTGCCCATATCACCCGGACGGCACCGTGCCGGAATATAAAATGGATCACGACTGGCGCAAGCCCAAACCAGGCATGCTCAAGCAGGCGGCCGAGGATTTTAGCCTTGATCTGCATCAATGCTGGATGATTGGCGATTCGTCACGCGATATTGAGTGCGGACTTGCGGCCAATTGCCGCACGATTCTGCTCAAAGATCCGGCGCACGCGCCATCGTCAGAAGAGGTCGGCGCGCTGGCTTCGCCTCATTTTATCGTTAAAACTCTGGCCGATGCCGCGCGCGTCATCGCACGCGAAGGCCGCGCCATTCATCGCGAGGCGGCCAAGCCCGCAGAAACGCCGCCGGCCGCTTTGGCCGTAACTCCGATTCACGAAACGCCCGCGCCGGAAGCTTCTCCCGTGGCCGGTCTTGCGGATGCTAAAATTCCGGAAGAAACCAAAAAAGAACCGGATCCCGAACCGATCATCAGTGCTGCCGTGGCTAAAACGGACCCCGTCAGCGAGGCGATATCACCCTCAACCGCCACACAAACCACCGAAGCGCAGCCTGATCCCGGCGTGACCGAGCCGGAAAAATCCGCACTCTCTGCGCCGATTGCCAGCGAAACAACTCCGGAAGAACTCCCGGCCGAGAAACCCGCTGAAAAACCGACTCAGGAAACGGCGCCTGCGGAACCTGATCCGGCGCAACTTATCGGGCATCGCGCCAGGCCTCAGCCGCATCCGGCGCTGATGGCCGCATCAGAAACCACCGCGCCTGCGCCGCGGCACGAAGAAACCAAAACCAGCAGCAATGATCATGTTCATCACGATCATCTCAAGCCGGTTGTGGATGAGATTCTGTCCGTCATGCGCCAGCGTCAGCGCGCCCAGGACATGCCGGAATTTACGCGCAACAAATTCATTGCCATTCTCGCCCAGATCAGCGTGGTGATCTGTGTCATCATGGCCGCATGGGATGCGATCATGACCATTCCTTACGTTCCGGCCCAGTGGTATCCGCAGGTACTTACGCTTTTGCGTGGGATTCTCTGGATGCTTGGCGCGGTTACTTTGCAGATTCTGGTTTTTACACTGAACCAAAATCAACGACAAAAGTGAATATCCCCTTGATCATTCCCGGACGTTAAGCAGGAAAAACAAACCGCAAAAATGCTATAATTATTTATTATTGCCATAATTACAAAAAGCCAATGATGCGTTTTACTTGTATTTATAATTCACCAATGACCACATTTTTTACTTGTTGAGGCCAAAAGCGGAGTTATAATTCTTTTATTGTGTGATTATATTGTTGGGCTCAGTGCGTTCCGTTTCGTATCAATTCGTGGCGGCAAGCATTCAAAATCCGGCGTTGTGGGCCTCTACAAATCAAGTAAGGTGGGATGGGAAAATGAGAATTTCAACTTTTGGCATGATGGCAACTGCGGCCGTGATAAGTAGCGCGTTGATTGAATCTGATGTCAATGCGGCTATTACTTCGATTGTCGATTATTCAGATTCTGCAAGCAGCACATATATTGACTTGACTAATCTGCAACCTGGCGACGTTTTAAATATATGGCTCAGCTCTGCCACCATCACCACCATCACAACAAATAGAACGCTCAATTCTACAAAAAATATTACCGCTGATATTACGGCTGTAACATTGGTTACTTATAATCCGAACATAGGCGATGAAATTAAGATTGGGACATATGACCCGTCAGGCAGTCCGGTTGCCGCAACAGTTGTATCTGGTGGCGGCCAACGCGCTAATAGTGTCACTGGCGGAGTTTGGTCCGGCGATAACACAACATATTCTTTGTCGTATCAATATCTTGTCGATAACGGCATGTATTCCGATGGTAAAATTTATTTGCTGGCAAGTGTTAACATTACGGCCGCGCCTTTTGGCGTTGATACCAATTGGGTCTACAACGGCGATATCAATTTGAATTACGAAATTGTCAGCACGCCGGAAGCGGCTTCGCTGGGCATGCTTGGCGCTGGCGCGCTGTTGCTGGCTCGCCGTCGCAAGTAAGACGGGCAATGTTGCCGATTGTGGCGTCAACGGCCAAGCAGAATACATCAAAAACGATACGAACCCGCGCGTGATGCGCGGGTTTTTTGTTGGCATTTTTGTTCATTTTAGGACGTGACTTTTTTATTCTCTCCTTTATGTCGCGCCGCGGTCTGCCGATAAAGAAAAAAGATGGGCATGATCAGCCGGAATCTGATGAACATACCGGCGGCCTTTGTTATTTTGAAAAAGAGGCATACCGTGATGGACGCTACCGAAAACGAATTGATGATTCAGAAGTATAAGGATGTGACCGTCGTCAATTTTCAGAATGCCAGCGTTCTGGATTCGGCCAATATTGAGATGCTCGGGCAGAATCTTATGGACCTGGTGCAAAAGCAGGACACCAAACGGCTTGTGCTTGATTTCTCGGCCGTTAAATTCATGAGCAGCCAGGCCATCGGCGTTCTGATTCAACTCAAAAAAGCAATGGATTCGGTTAAGGGTGTGATTGTGATCGTAGGCATCCGGCCGGAGCTTTTTAAGGTCTTTAAGCTCACCAATCTGCACAAAGTTTTTAAATTTCATGATGAGCTTGATAAGGCGCTGGCCGACTTTAATATCTTTATCCCGAAGTGTTAACGCGACCCGTAAAACAGAGCCTGATGAGCTCAGGCAAATCCGCACAAACAAACGGCCGAGATCGGCCGTTTTTGTTTTTTATGTGCGGGATTATTTTGCAGAAATGCACAATAAAAAAATAGCCTCACCCCATGACGGGATGAGGCTATTTGATTATCACGAGCAAGCGGATTCTGAAAATCAGAACCAGCCTTTTTTGTTAACCTGATATTCCTGAATGAACTGTTCATCGGACTTGGTGAGGTAAATGATGCCCTCAATCAGGCCGATGAGGCCGCCGATACCGCAAGTGACGATTGAGATCACGATGCGGATGATGCCGCCCGTAACATCGCCGAGAATAAAGCGGTGCACACCCCAGCCACCGAGAATAATCGCAAGTACACCGGCGAGTATACGCTTGCTTTCGGGCTTCGGAGCATTTCCTTCCTGTGTCATAGTCTTTCCCTCTCAAGTTAAATAATGTCGAATGAACACGCGTATGTTATTGCACGTGAAAAGAACTGTAAAGGATTTTCTCGGACCGCAAAATGACGAAATGGGATGAAAGAGAAGAAGATCTGTTACTTGTTACGAATCATGCGGCATGGCGGCAGCGCGTTCAAAAATTGCTTGCCGTAAGGTTTGGTGACGATGCGTTTATCAAGCACCACCACGATACCGGTATCTGTTTTTGAACGGATGAGCCGGCCTACGCCCTGCTTGAATTTGATGATGGCTTCGGGCAGGGAGTAATCGCCGAAGGAGTTACCGCCCTCGGCCTTGATGACCTCAAGGCGCGCCTCAATGAGCGGTTTATCCGGAACGGCAAACGGCAGCTTGACGATGATGACGTTGCTGAGCGCCTCGCCCTGAACATCAACGCCCTGCCAGAAGGAATCGGTACCCAGTAAAACGGAATGATCTTGCGCCTTAAAGCGCGAGACAAGCTGCGAACGTGTGAGCGCATTGCCCTGCGCCAGGAGCGGATAACCCAGCTCAGCACAAATCGGCGCCAGAAGTTTGTGCGTGCGCTCAAGCATGCTGTAGCTGGTGAACAGAATAAACGCTCGGCCCTCGGTCTGCTTGAGATAATACGCCATGCGATCAACGGCCGCGGGCAGGAATGTAGGATCATCCGGAAGCGGGAGATTTTCCTCAACAAAAAGCGTCATCTGCTTTTGGTAATCGTAAGGCGAGCCAAGCTGAAGCTCGGCCGAAGTATCAAGGCCTACGCGCGATTTGAGGTAATCAAAAGGCGATGAGGAAGAGCGCGACGAAGATGCGCCGCGATTGCTGGTGGCCAGCGTGGCGCTGGTGAGGATGACCGAACCGACTTCGGCAAAGAGATTTTCGCGCAGGTGCGGCGCAACATTGATCGGCGCGCACGTCCATTTAAGCCGCCGCGATGTTTTGCCGGACGACTCAACCCAGTAAACGGAATCCTCAAGCTCCTGCGATAACAGAGTGCTGAGCGAAACGCACAATCCCTGCGCACGCTGAATGTAGCTTTGCAGTTCATAGCGGTCTTTTTCAAGCTCATATTGCGCGCCGGTGAGCTTGCCGCCGCTTTCGCGCGGGTCATCATCAACAATCTCATCGCCGCGGCCGAGGTTGCGCGATTTTTCGTTAAGCTGGTTCATCACGCTTTTAAGAGAGCGCTCAAGATTCGTCAGCGCCTCAATGAGCGGAACTTCAATGATGCCTTTTTCCTTCACGCGGCCATTGCCGGGGCCTTTGCGATCAAGCCAATCCGCCAGGTTCTCAAATGTTTTGTTGCAGGCCAGATTGGCCTGGTGCACAGACTCCATCGCGGGCATGGTGTCAACTTGATCAAGCGCCAGGAGAAAGCCGCGCTGAGTACGCTCCGCATGCAGAGCATTGAGCAGGTGGCGCACGGAAAATTCAGAAACGGAAAGGCCAAAATGATCGGAAGCCACGGCCTCAATGGTGTGCGCTTCGTCAAGGATGACAAAATCATAATCCGGCAGCAGCGAAGCGCCGGCGCGCCGCAGCGCGAGATCTGAAAAAAACATGGCGTGATTGCAGACGAGGATCTGCCCGTTGGCCATGCGCCGGCGCGAAGCCTGGTAAAAACAGGGCTCATACCATTTGCAGCGCCGGCCGAGACAATTGCCCTGCTGCGCGCAAACGTTTTCCCATACTTGCCAGGAAGGTTGCCGCGGCATGCTGCTGAGCGAGCCTTCGCGCGTGGTGCTGGCCCATTCTTCAATCATGGCCAAGTCCTGATCAAGCTTGGGATCGCCAAAAAGGTTGTGCGATTTGCGGCTGGTCTGCTCAAGGCGGCGCATGCAGAGATAATTGCTGCGGCCTTTGCAGAGCACGGCCGTAAATTCCTCTCCCAGAACCGCGCGCAGAAAAGGGATGTCCTTCTCCATGAGCTGTTCCTGAAGCGAAATGGTGTGCGTGGAGATGACGACTTTTTTGCCTTCCTGCACGACCTGCTGAATGGCGGAAATGAGATACGAAAAGGATTTGCCGACGCCCGTGCCGGCCTCAACCACCAGGTGATGGCGATTGGCAAAGGCTTCCTCAACGGCCGCGGCCATATCAAGCTGTTCAGTACGAAGCTCAAAGTTCGGCAACCGGCGCGCAATGGGCCCGCCGGCAGAAAAAATGTCGCGGATCTGCTGCATGCGCGCCATCCTAACAGACAGCAGACAAAAACAAAATTGATTCAGTTACGGATCAACGCGAAGATGTGCGAAACCTGAAGCGGATATTCATATTCATGCAGATGCGCCGGTTTGCGAAGCATGTTTGCGAATCACCGTGATGATGCGGCAATCCTGAATATCACACGTCACTGTGGCTCGGTCCGCCAATCGTTGCGTCATATCAACCGTGGCGGCTTTGCCCCACACAATAAAGTGCCCGTGCTCATCTTTGTTAAAATTCCACTGATGCAGGCCATAATACTTTTCGTACTCACCCTCATTAATGGCATGAATCAGCAGAGTCACACATCCGGGGCGGGTCGCATGCACCATATTTTCAATGGCGGCGGCCGGATCGTAGGAGTGATCAAGAGCGTTTCGGGAATATGTCAGATCAAAATGATCGGCCGGGAAACGCTCGGCGATTTTTTCGGCGGCGCAATTGATAGTGCGCACCGGAGGTTCAACATGATATTCATTGAGCAGGCGATTATAGTCATCGGCCAAAGGATCAATGGCGGTGACTTCTACAGTGTGCCCCGGCCAGCGTTTGCCGACATAGGTCAGCGGCCCGGCGCCGACATCCAGAATGCGCACCGTAGCGCCTGCCTGCGCATTAATATGCTGGCGGATATCCGCTTGAAGTTCAGTTTCCGGATTGACGCGAGCCTGATAATCGGCCGGGTATTCGGGGCCTTTTTCGGCGATAAAACGCTCCCAGTAATTTTCTTCGCAGGGCAGCGCCAGTCGCCAGCGCATTTTAGCGGATGATGAATTAACCAGGGCGCGCCGCCATGATTTGACAGGAATAAGCTTCATCACGGTTTTGCCGAAAAGGGTAGCCATATGCGAATCCTGCCAAGAAAAACCATATCAAAGTGTTATCGGCGAAAGCGAAAATAGTGCATAAAAAAATGGCGGCTTTTAGCCGCCATCGTTCATCAGAATCCTCGCCGGCGCAGCCAAGCGGCCGCGAGATCAGGCCAACTATGCGTTGGCGCGTGCGTATACGAAAGCCCCAGGCCGTGCTGGCCGGTTTCGTAAATGTGCGCCTCAACACTGACTTTGTTTTGATGGCAAGCGGCCACCCAGTTAAGCGAACCTTCAACCGGCACTGCCGGATCATCAGCGGTATGAAAAATAAAAGTTGGCGGTGTTTGCGGCGTAATATGTTTGTAGTTTGTGAGCAGTTCATCAAGTTCGGGAGTGGGTGCTTTGCCCAGAAGATTCTCGCGAGAACCCTCATGGCCAAATGGCAGGCGCATGGCGAGAACCGGGTAAAGCAAAAGCGCCGCATCAGGCCGTGCGGAAATTTTATCAATCTCATCCGGATGTTCCTGGCGGCTCTGCGGATGATCGTAATGTACACAAACGGTTGACGCCAAATGGCCGCCGGCGCTGCTGCCCTTGATCGCGATGCGATTGGGATCAATATTAAATTCCTTTGCGCGCGCGCGCACCACGCGCATGGCGCGCGCGGCATCAAGCAGCATGGCCGGGTGACGATAACCGGCCGAACCGAGACGATACTTGAGCACAAATGCGGAAATGCCCAACGAATTAAGCCACAACGCGATATCAGGCCCCTCGTGCGGAGCAAGAACGGCGTATCCGCCGCCGGGAAGAACTACAAAAGCCGGAGCGGGTTTTGCGGATGACACCAGGTAGGGCGTGAGTGTCGGAATATCATTTTCGCCATTGCCCAGGGCAAGAGGCGTTTTGGGAAAAATCGGAAATGCGTCGGCCATGCTTAATCCTTTTATCAATATCTGCGGGAAAGCAAATATGATACGCCGTTCATGGCGCGACGCAAATTATTGCGATAAGTTCCTGCGACGAGGCGCGCGACACGCATGGTCATGATGCGGGTTGAAGTTCAGCCGCCTTATTTTGCAGTTTTTCCCACCGGCGCTTGCGAATCCAGTAAAAGAGAACAGGAATCATCAGGTCAACAACTTCATCAGAAATCAGCAGGCCGCCGAGAACGGGCGCGGCCATCGGCCGCATGATTTCCGCGCCGGTGCCGGTGGCCCAGAGCATCGGCACAAGACCGACGATCGCGACACCTTCCGTAAGCAACTTGGGCCGCAGGCGGTGCACGGCACCCTCAATGACCGCTGAACGAAGTTCCTCAACGGATTTTATGCCCGCCAGCCCGCCATGTTTGTCAATGGCCTCCCGCAGATACACAAGCATGATCACGGCTGTTTGCGTGGCCATGCCAAAGGCGGAAATATATCCGATAGAGACGATTACGCTGCGATTAAAGCCGAAGATCGACTGCATCATCAGCGCGCCGCTGAGTGCGCCCATCACAGCCAAAAATGCCAGGCCGGTGTCATGCAGATCGTGAAAAGTAATGTAAAGCAGGAAAAGAATCAGCACGATCACCATCGGAAAAATGATTGCGAGAGTCTGATTGGCGCGCACCTGATGCTCAAATTCGCCAGACCACTCAATGCTCATGCCGGAACCGGCAAGTTTAGCCTCAATCGGCGCAACGGCCTGGCGCGCTTCTTCAACAAAACTCAGAATATCGCGGTCGCGCACGTTAAGCGTGACGTAATTGCGCAGCCGGCCATTTTCTGACTTGATCATGCTCGGGCCTTCTATGATGCGTATATCGGCCACCATGCTCAGCGGAATCTGCACAGCAGAAGAACCGGGCACGGGCATTAAAAGCGAATCACCGGGCGATGATTTAGCCTGCGTCGGCGGCGCGGAAGCTGCGCCGGAACTGCCGCTCATGCCGCCGCCCATCGCGCCTGATTTAGGCGCTGGTGACATACTTTCGCTGCTGCCTGGCATTGCGGATGAATTTTGCGCACTGCCGGCGCTTGTGATGCTCAGCAGGTCGGCCGGCGTTGTTTGCGCACTGACCAACACATTTTTTACGGCATTAAGATCCTGCCAATCCGCCTGAGCATAACGCAGGCGAACCGGGAAACGCTGGCGTCCCTCAATGGTCGTCGTGATTTTTGCGCCGCCGAGAGCAACCTCAACGGCCTGGGCGATATCGCTCATGTTGACGCCGTAACGAGCGGCTTTATCGCGATCAATCTGAATTTCAAGATATCGCTTACCGACGCTTTGGTCCGGGATAACATCCACTGCGCCGCGGACGGTTTTGAGTTTTGCGGCAATTTCTTCGCTGATTTTTTGCACGTCAGCGATTGAATCTTCAAGCGGTTTGCCAGTGGGGCCAAAAACCTTGACGCCGATTTGCGTGCGCACACCAGTGGCCAGCATGTTGACGCGATTGATGATCGGTTGCGTCCATGCGTTGCCCCATCCGGGCATCTGCAATTCAGAATCCATTTCTTTCAGAACATCATCTTTGGTTTTGTGCCAGAGAAAAAGATTCTTGCCAAAATTTGCCGTGAGCGCATTTTGAACATCGCGACTCAGGCCATCAGGTGCCGGTTTACCTTGCAGATTTGTTCCCTTTGCGCCGCTGATGATGCCGTCAAGCAGAAGATCAGTCATCAGCGCCGGCGCGCGATCAAATAATTCCCAGTTGAGTTTTGCGATGTGCGTCTGCCAGAGTTCGTTGCGTTTTTTCTCCACGGCCAAAAGCACGCGCTGCGAAAAACTCGCCGGCTCAATGCCGATAGCCCGGCCGACGTAATTGAGCGCATCATTGACGATTCCCGGCGGATCAATCAGCAAACTTGCCTGATCATGCAGGAATTGTCGCTTGCTTAACTCCGCGCGCAGATCCGCCAGCAGATGATCGACTTCTTCCTGTCGCGGAACCTCAACCAGCAACTGTCCGCGCTGATGAACCGAAGCAAGAATTTCCTGTTGCTGAGCGTCATCGGGAATATGCGTCATAGCGCCGCCGGCTTTGCTTATCAGCGCGTCGTATACCACGCGCACCAGGGCATCGGCCAGTTGCGGCTCATATTGTTTTTGCGAGTCTGTGGCCTGCTTGCGCATGGCCGCATCAAATTTCTCCGCCGCCACGGATGCCGCCATATTCAGCAATTCTGCGCCTGAATTGAGCTGCGGATGCTGTTCAAGAAATTTATTGTCCTCAAGGGCGCGGGCAACCTGCGGCCACTCATCCGCACGCAGCGCATCATTCTTCAGCACACCGCGCTGCGAGAGAAACTGCGCGATATTCGCGGCATGATTGACCGTATCTTCCCA
Organism: uncultured Phycisphaeraceae bacterium; assembly: GCA_964610975.1. Classification (GTDB taxonomy): domain Bacteria; phylum Planctomycetota; class Phycisphaerae; order WQYP01; family WQYP01; genus CAZSYN01. The sequence continues at coordinate 49,841 of CAZSYN010000005.1, read as the reverse complement.
GCGCATTTTACGTTTTGGCCACCATTCGGCCGGCCGCAGCGTGATAATTGTCTCAACCATATCAAGCGGCGAAGGATCAGTGGCGGTTTCCGCGCGGCCGACTTTGCCGACCACCTGATCAACTTCCGGATAACTTCGCAAAATGCGGTCGCGCACCATAATGTCATCAATCGCCTGGCTCATGGCAATGCGCGGAGCGCTGGTGGGCATATCCAGAATTGACCCCTCGTTGAGCGTAGGCATAAATTCAGAACCAAGTTTGATCAGCCGCGTATCGGCAACAAACGCAACAATGAGAAAACTTGTCAGTGCGGCCGTGCGCCAATGCTTGAGCATCATGGCCAGTAACGTGATCACCGCGGCAATCACCGGCACAATCAGATAACTGCGCGTGAGCCACTGATGAACAATATCCGCTTGAGGCAGATGTCCCGCGGCGCCCATTGCCAGCAGCACCGCACCAAGCAGGCCGACCAGCAGCCAAAATGACCACCCGTCTTTTTTGACGCCCAAAATCAGCGATAGCAAACCAAAGGCCAGCGCAACAAACGTCAGCCACGTTGCGCCAAGCAATCCCGCGCCGATGGCCAAAATGACGGACATAATCCACCACACGACGGCAGGCCGGTCAATGACCCATGTGATGGTGGGTTTATAAATATTGATAAAGCTGCGGACGATCCAGTTTTCTTCTTCGCCACGAATGCGGCCGCGAACCAGGATGGGGATTAGCGCCGGCACAAAGGAAATAGCCAGCAGCGCCACACCGATCATCGCAAAACTTTTGGTATATGCCAGCGGATGGCTGAGTTTGCCTTCCTGTCCGCCAAAGGAAAATACCGGCAAAAAGCTGATGAGCATGATCAGCACGCTGAAAAAGATCGGCCGGCCTACGAGCCGGCATGCGCGCACGACGATTTCCGTTGTGTCGCCAGTGACGACCGCATGTTTGCGGCCAGGATGCGGTTTTGCCTCGGCCGCGGCTTTTAGCTCATGGCTTGCGTTTTCGACCATCACAACGGAGGCGTCAACCAATATGCCGATTGAGATCGCAATGCCGCAGAGCGACATGATGTTGCTGGGGATGCCCAGGTAATACATGAACAAAAAGCTCACCAACACGGCCATCGGCAGCGTAATGCAGACGACAACGGCCGAGCGTAAATGAGAAAGGATGAGCAGAATCGCGATTGATGCGATGATCATTTCTTCTTTAAGTGTGCCGGTGACGGTATGAATTGCTGAATCAATCAGATTGGTGCGATCATAAAACGGCACAACGCGCACGCCTTTTGGCAGGCCCGGCTGAAGCTCAACTATTTTTTTCTTGATCGCTTCCGTCACGCGCAGCGGATTTTCTCCGTAGCGCATCATCACCACGCCGCCGGTGACTTCGCGGCCATTCTTTTCAAGCGCGGAACGGCGGAACTCCGGCCCGAGCTGAACCGTGGCCACCTGCTTAAGCTGAATGGGCACGCCGTTGCGGGACGCGACAACCACTTTTTCAAGATCATCCGTGCCGCGCAGCCAGCCTGCGCCGCGCACAAGATATTCCGAAGAATTTTCAACAATCACCTTGCCGCCGATAGACATATTTGAATTGGCGATTGCCGAGTAAAGCTGTCCCAGCGACACATTAAAAATCCGCAATTTGGCCGGGTCAACATCAACTTGATACTCGCGCACCATGCCGCCGACGCTGGCCACTTCCGAAACTCCCGGCACGCTGGCAAGCTGATAGCGCACGTTATAGTCCTGAATCGCACGCAGTTCATCAAGCGATTTTTCGCCACCCTCAACGGTATACCAGAAAATCTGCCCAAGAGCCGTGGCGTCCGGCGCCATATAGGGTACTACGCCGGATGGCATTTGTGCCTGCGCGGTAGCTAATCTTTCCTGCACACGCTGGCGCGCAAAATAAAAATCAGTCTTCTCGTCAAAAATAACGGTGATCATGGAGAAATTAAATTCGCTGCTGGCGCGCACCGTTTTTACGCCGGCGAGTCCCTGTAGCTGAACTGACAGCGGATAGGTGATCTGTTCTTCAATATCCTGCGGGCTGCGGCCCATCCAGTCGGCAAACACAATCACCTGGTTTTCCGACAGATCCGGTATCGCGTCCACTGGCGTATGCAAAACCGCATAAATGCCCCAGATGGCCACGGCAAGCCATGCCAGGATGACCAGGTAACGATTACGAACTGAAAATTCGACGATTTTGGCAATCATAAAGTAAAGGCTGAATGCCGAAGGCTAAAGGCTGAAAAACCAAATGCGTATTAATCTTCAGCCTTTGTCCTTTATCCTTCAGCCTTGTGTCTCCGTTAAAGAGATTTCTGTCGATTTATTCTGATTCTTTTTTGGTGACAACAGGATTAAGTCTGTTTTCCGCATCAAGTAAAAATGCGCCGCGGGTGACCACTTTGTCATGTTCGCTAAGGCCGTCAAGAACCGGATAAAATGCGCCGGCCGGGGCGGCGATGTTGATCGGCTTGAGGTCATATACGCCAGCCATCTCCGGATTTTCTACAAATACCACACTCTGGCGGCCCGTAAGAATCACCGCCGTGCGCGGCACGGCCAGCACTTTTCCGGCCGGCATCGCCGGGCCCGCGTCATTTTTCATCGGCATTGCGGCGCGCGGCAAAGTTTCTACCTGCGATCCGCAATCCGGCATCTCAGTGCCGTAATAAGGATTCTGCGTACCGCCGGTGATCTGTAGCCAATAGGGTTTAGGACCCATCGGGCAGCGGAAAACGCGCACGGCCGCGCCTTCGGCAGGTACGCCGGTGATTTTGCCAAGAGCGATCATGTCGGCCGAGAAACTCTGAAATAATTTTCTTGTCTCGGCGAGATCTTTGTTCCGAATGCTATCCGCTGATGCCGTAAGTTTCTTCACCTGCGGCTCAAGTTCGTCATCACCCGTCAGCGGCGCGAGCTTTGCCACAACCTGATTGAGCAGATCCGCAACACCCTGCTGCTGATCCGTAAACAAAAGGTCATGCGCTTTTACATAGAGCGGCAACGCATCAGCAAATACTTTTGCGGATTGGCTGTGATCGTGGCCGGCGTTCTTTTGTGTGGCCGGCGCGGTAACGGCCACAACCGGCAACTGAACTTCTGCCTCGGCATACATTCCCGGCCGCAGCAATCCGGATGCGTTATCGACTTCAACACGTGCCGCGAGCGTGCGTGTTGCCGGATCAAGCTGGTAATTAACAAAGGTGACAGTGCCCGAAAATGATTGATCTCCCAGACTCTCAACGCGCACTTGAACATGCTGGCCAACCTTGATCTGCGGCGCATCATTCTCATAAATCCGCGCCTGTAGCCATAACGTAGAAAGATCCGCCAACGTTAATGGTGAATCGCCCGGCGATACATAACCGCCTTCGTATATATTCTTTTTGACCACGATACCCGATATCGGCGCGACAATCGTCACATGCGTCGGGGCTTTGCCTGTGCGGTCATAATCATGATCAAGCTCATCAAGCTGCTGCGGCGTTAATCCCCACAAAACCAGCTTCTGCATGCTGGCGTTATAAACGTCAACGGCATCCTGGCGCGCTTCGGCCGTGCCGCTTTGAGCGAGCGCGCGCACGCGAGAGCGCGCATCAAGATATTCGCGCTGCGCGGTAAAAACTTCAGGAGAATAAAGCGAATAAATCGGATCGCCCTTTTTTACCGCCTGTCCGGTGTACTTGATGAACAACTCATCGGCGCGCCCGGCCACACGTGCCGAAAGCTGCGCCACTTTTGTTTCGTTATAATCAAGAACGCCCACCGCGCGGATATCGCGCACAAGTTCGCGGTAACCTACTTCCGTTGTCTCAATGCCCGCCAGCGCGATACGCTGCGGCGTAAGCTGAACGCGGGATGTTACGCCCTGCGGCAACTCAACCGGTGCGCCTTTTTTACGTTTTGCCAGCGGCATTCCGCATATCGGGCAATTGCCCGGCTCATGGCGGATCACATTCGGATGCATCACGCAATAATATTCAATATCAGATTGTTCCTGAGTTGCGGCGGCCTGCGCCACGGCGGGGCGAGTCCATTTATCAACATGATTGCGGATATCTTCCCAGTAACCCACCACCAGCGCCGCGATGATAAACACTGACAAAAACCGCAGTCGCGCAAGGATGACGCGTGTTACGGCCCATGTGTTATGCGCAATATGACTCATGATTGTCTCGTTCACAAAAGTGTTAAGCAACAGACTTCTATTTATGCCGGGCAAAGCCGGCTGTTGTTATTGTTCGGAAGGCTTTGTTGCCGGTGTGCGGACTGTTTCCGCATCAACTCCGGCAAGCGCCTCAAGTTCTGCCAGGCGTTTTTCGCGTGTCATGCGCGCCTGCGCGAGTGTTGAGCGTGCATCAAGCAACGTGCGCTGAGAATCCACAAGCTCAACAAAACCAATGCGCCCGGCCGCATATGCTTCGCGGCTTGCGGCAATTACCTGACGCGCTTTAGGGATGATCAGTTCATCAAAAAGTTTGGCCTGGCGTTCCGCATCGCGCAGCCCCGCAAGCGTGGCCACGTAGCTGGCCGCGCGATCATGCCGCGCCTGCGCCAACATGGCTTCTGAACTGCGCAGCATCACTTTGCTTTCGCGGATCTGGCTGTTGATGACCGGTATGGCCGTCGGCAGCATGACCATTCCGCCGAGCGCCTGCGCGGCAGAACCCGTAAACCCGGCCGTGGGAGAAACATCCGGAATATACGCCATCTTTGCGAGCTTAAGAGCATCGCGCCGGCCCTGTGTTTCGTGCGCAAGCCGCGCGAGTTCAGGATTTTTATCAACGCCCGTGGCAATCAACGCATGATCATCAGAAGCAAGCGGGCGCGGCTCCGGCAATTTCTCCGGCGCTGGCAGCGGCGCATCCGTTTTGCGCGCCAGCATGCCGTTGATCATCGCGCGCATGCTCACAAGTTCGCTCTGCATCGTGGCGAGATTATTCTCCGCCAGCCGATGCTCCATCTGCGCCTTAACCATATCCTGTTGCGGCGCGCCGGCACGAACACGATCGGCCGCGAGATCCGAAATCATCTTCAGCAACGCCACGTTATCCTGCTCAATGCGGATGCGTTCGGCCATCAGCGCATAATCCCACCATGAGGAAAGCACTTTTTGCTGAAGCGAAAATTTGGCGTCCGCAAATCGCTCTCGTGCGCCAAGCGCCTGCTGAAAAGCAATTTCGCCGGCCTTGCTGACCTTAAACGGCATCATCAGTGGTGCGCTGGAAGAAAAACCCGCACTGCCGGAGATACGGTCAAAAGTTTTCATGCGGCCGGAGCTGAACATGTAGTCAAAACCGAGCTGAATATTTGAGTTAGGCCACGCCGCCGAAGCGTCAACACGCGCCAGCGCGGCGCGCCACTCCCAGTATGCCGCCTCAAGATCGCCATTGGCGTAAAACGCGCGGCGCAGCACATCATGCCATGTGGGATGCTCCGGTAATTCTGGTAAAGTCCGTTTTTCGCGCGGCGGTTCGTAATGTTCGCCGGTGGTTTTGGCCTGACGCAATTCCTGCGCGGCTTGTTTTGGCGCCAGTACACATCCGCTCAGCAGCAGGGATGTGGCCAGCACGGTGATGTTACGTATGCAGATATTCATGCATCATTCAGGACGCAGCGCGTGGGAGAACAGTTCAATTTCTGAGAAATATGTGGCAATATATCCGCAAAAAGCCGGGGCGGCAGATTGCCGCCCCGATATATCACCAGTTCGCGCTGTCACTTACGAGAGGTTACGCATGATGCTCAACAAGGCCTTTTTCCGCCTGGCGAATCGGAAAATAGCAGCGGATCGTAGTACCCTGGCCAGGGGTTGATTCAAGCTGGACCATTCCGTGCATGGCCGCCACAGCATGTTTAACAATGGCCAATCCCAGGCCTGTTCCGCGGTCAGCGCCGCCGCGCGAGCGATTGACCGTATAAAAACGCTCAAAAACACGTTGCTGATCTTCCGGCGGAATGCCGCATCCGGTATCGCGCACCTCAAGCATCACATAGCTGAGCGTCTCAGTGCGCACAGGGCTTACGGCCTGCGCATTGCCATTGGCGGAACCATTTGCCTGCGGCGGTATAAAATTTGAATCAGCCGGAATCAACTGCGAGCGTATCGCCACATTACCGCCTGACGGCGTAAATTTAACCGCGTTATCCACAAGATTTTTCAGCGTCAGCATCAGCAGGCGCTCATCGCCGCGGATGCTCTGGGCATCGGGCGCAAGCAGCGTGCGCAACTCAACATTTTTATCACGCGCCGGCTCAATATACATACCGGTTACCATGTCGCTGACGGCCTGTAGGCTTACGCGATCCATTCGCACCACGGCGCGCGGATCTTCCGTGCGCGAAAGATCAAGCAGATCCTGTACCAGCAATTGCAGTCGCAGCACATGCCCGGAAATGATATCAAGGCAGCGCTTAGTTGTTTCCGGATCATCAAGCAGGCCGCCGGTTGTTCCTTCATCGCCTTCTTCTTCATCGCCGCCGGAATCGCGCAAAGTCTCTACCGCGGCGCGGATGCTGGCAAGCGGCGTGCGCAATTCATGGCTTGCGTTTGCGACGAAATCCGTCTTCATCTGCGCGGCCTGAATCATGTCCGTTAAGTCGCGCATCAGCAGCAGAGTTCCGCTGTATTGCGGGCCGGTGTATACGCTCACGGCGTTGACGTTGCAGGTCAGCGTGCGCGACGGCGCGGGGATGCGTATTTCCTGAGATACCGGCGTGGCCGAGTGATACGCCGCGCGGTGCAGTGTAATAAGCTCCGAAATGGGGAAAATTTCCGACAGCGGCCGGCCGATGGCATTTGGCCCGATGTTGCTGAACATTTTTGTCGCCGCGGGATTGAGCATGATGATGCGATCCTGCGCGTCGGTTGCGATGATCATGTCATCGGTGCACGTGGTGTGCGCATTGAGGCGGTTAACGAGATCATCGGTCTGGCTGCGCTGTTCACGCAATGTTGATGCGAGATTATTGATGCTGCGCGCAAGATCTCCCAGTTCACCCTGAATATCGTAATGCGTGCGGCGCTCAACATTGCCGGCCGTAAGGTCATCAACCACCGAACGCAGATGCTGAACTGTTTTATGCCGCCGGGTCAGCCGCATCAGCGCCCAGAATAAAATGATGCTCAGCGGTATGGTTAAAAACGCCAGCACGACGATCGTGATATTCAGTGTTTCTGTGCTGGCCAACGGCAGCGTGTTGATTACGACACGGGTCATAGTGAACCTTTAATGTGTTTCTTATCCGGTCTTCAGCCGGCCCGGCGCACCTGATTGCGCATGACTCAGCCGACGACGCTGGTTTCGTCTTCCTTCTTCTCAAGCAGACGATAACCGACTCCGCGCACAGTGTGAATCATCCACGCAAATTCGCCGAGCTTTTTACGCACGGCCGTGATGTGAACGTCAATGGCGCGATCCGTGACAAAAACGTCCGTACCCATTGCCCGGTCCATAAGCTGATCGCGCGAAAGCACGCGTCCGCGTGCGCCCACAAGCGCCGTAAGCAGCTTAAATTCCGTCGGCGTCAGGTTCACCGGTTTGCCCTGAATCGTTACTTCATGCTTGCTTTGATCAATGGCCACCGGACCGTTGCTCATGAGCGTCTGCGCCGGCTCAACGGCCGCCTTGCGGCGCAATACCGCCGCGATGCGCGCCATCAGAACCTTCATCGAAAACGGCTTGGTCACGTAATCATCCGCGCCCATTGACAGACCCACGATGATATCCGTCTCTTCCGTTTTGGCCGTCAGCATCAAAATCGGAATGCTGGCCGTTTGCGAATCACCCTTGAGCTGCATCGTCACGTCGCGGCCTGACATGCCCGGCATCATCACGTCCATGATAATCAGGTCCGGCGCCTGTTTGCGCGCCATCTCAAGGCCCGTATTGCCGTCATGCGCCGTGATCACTTCGTAACCATTGCGCTGCAAATTAAGACCGATGAGCTCAACCAAATCCCGCTCATCATCCACAACCAGTACACGTTTTCTGCGAGCCATAACTTATCCCTTTTTTCTTCTCTTCATTTTTCTTGCGTCTTAACATTGCGATAGGGACTTGTTAGAGTCAAGCATTTACGACAAGTGTTAACGGATTTTACACAAACTTAACCAAATGTCCGCCAAAAATAAGGGTTTTTTACCGTTTTTGACCTTCGCCTTAAAGAATATTCCCCCTCCTGGCCGTTACTCCTGATGCCGCGCTGCTTGCCGGCGATGCGGCGTATCAGCAGATCTTTGATAGACGAAATCACCCTTCCCGCGTACATTACTCAGATATTGAGTTATTTCTTGTGCTGAGGTAGCCATGAGCATGTCACTTGATGAACTGAACGCCAAATTTGGTATTCCTAATATGCTTCGCATTGAGCCTGGCAAAGGTTTGCCGAGGATTGTTGTCACGGCCCCGGCCGCCAGCGGCGAAGTTTATCTGCATGGCGCGCATGTCAGCGCATGGCAACCCAAAGGGCATGACCCGGTGTTATGGATGTCCGGCTCAAGCTGGTATGAGGCTGGCAAACCGATTCGCGGCGGCGTGCCGCTGTGCTTTCCGTGGTTTGGCCCGCATCCCAGCGACAAGACATTCCCCGGCCACGGATGGGCGCGACTCATGGGTTGGCAAATCGTCAGCACGCAGGCGCTCCCCGACGGCGGCGCGCGCGTGGTGCTTGCGCTTTCGGCGCACGGCTATGAACTCACGCACGATATCACCTTTGGCGCAACGCTCCGCATGACACTGAGCATCAAAAATGCCGGCGCTCAATCGCAGAGCGTTGAGGCCGCGCAGCATACGTATTTTACCATCGGCGATATCCACAAAATCGCCATCCGTGGCCTTTCCGGCGTCACGTACATTGACAAAATCGATAACGCCAATCGCAAAACACAATCCGGCGACGTCACCTTCACCGGCGAGACCGACCGCGTTTACCTTAACACCGCCGGCCCGGCGATCATTGCTGACCCGGCGCTTGGCCGCGAAATCACCATTGCCAAAAAAGACGCCGCGGCGACTGTCATCTGGAATCCGTGGGTCAACAAATCAAAAGCAATGCCGGATTTTGGCGATAACGAGTGGCCCGGCATGGTCTGCGTAGAAACCTGCTCCGTGGCCGAGAACAAACTGGCGCTTGCCGCCGGCGAAACCAAAAGCATCACAACGGAAATCAGTGTGAAAAAATGATATGATGTGAACGCAATTTTATGTTTAACTGGCGATAACCTGATGAGCAATCTTGAATCAGCGCGCATACCACCTGAGTTCATTATTTATACAGATGAGTCTGAAAAAGAAGGAAAGTACTATTCAAATTTTTACGGTGGCGTGCTGGTACGTTCGTATCATCTGGCACAAATCATAACTCAGCTTGAGGAAGCAAAGGTCAGGCAAAATTTTCTTGGCGAAGTTAAATGGCAAAAAGTGACCAGCCATTATCTGGATAAATATAAAGCGTTGATGGATACTTTTTTTAATTTTGTCACAGATGACAAAATTAAAGTCAGAATCATGTTCACACAGAATCGTATTGTGCCTGTTGGCTTGACAAATGAGCAAATGCAAAATGAATTTCACTTGCTTTATTATCAGTTTCTGAAGCATGCTTTCGGTTTGGTATACGCAAATCATTCAAACGAAATGATCAAGATCAGGGTAAATCTTGATCAGCTTCCTGAAAGTGCTGAACAAAATGCAGCATTTAAGTCATTTATACTAAGATTGAATTTCAATCCTCAATTTCGCGACGCAAAATTAACATTCAATCAGCAGCAGATTGCTGAAGTTTCTTCTCATGAGCATGTGTTGATGCAGTGCCTTGATGTGGTTTTAGGCGCAATGTGTTTTAGACTAAATGATAAACACCTTGAGATTCCAGAAGGACAAACCCGCCGCGGTAAAAGAACAGTAGCCAAAGAAAATCTATATAGGCACATTTTGACACGTATCCGAAACATTTATCCTGGTTTTAATATAGGCGAGTCAACCGGTACCAATGGTGATGCATCAAATTGCTGGCGCCAGCCTTACCGTCACTGGAAATTTATTCCTGAAGCACACAGTTTTATCAAAAAGGGAGGAAAGCAAAAATAAAACAACCCCGCGCTTACTATGCCTTACGGCGTGACCCAAGTGGTACTTAGGCCTTCGGAAGCAACAGGGTTGTTTATCATTATCGCAAAAATAGAGCAAAAATCAAGATTTTTTAAGATAAAGGTACACCTTCGCTCTCCTTTCCTTTTCTTTTCATCTTTTTGGCCGGCGTCATCCGATGATAGTTTATTGCCTCACCTCATCAGGTGAGGGATTGTGGTTGTTGAGGAGTTTTTTCCGTGCCCAAGTCACCGCTTGTTCCTTTGGCTGGCCGACGTGTTTTAGTGATGGGCCTGGGGCAATTCGGCGGCGGCGTTGGCGTCACGCGCTGGCTCATCGGCGAAGGCGCACAGGTAACCGTCACCGATATGGCTTCGCCGGAAGTGCTGGCGCATTCCCGCGCACAACTGGCGGATCTTGAGCCCACCGGCCAACTTACCTACAAACTCGGCGGCCACGATATCAGCGACTTTACCTCTGCCGATCTGGTCGTGGTAAACCCGGCCGTTGACCGCGCCAAATCAGAACATGTTCAAGCCGCGATAAAAGCCGGCGTGCCGCTGACTACTGAAATGAACTTGTTTGTCAGCCGCTGCCCGGCCTATACCATCGGCATCACCGGCAGCGTGGGCAAATCCACCACCACCACCATGATTCACCTGGCACTTGAGGCCGGGCTTAAAAATAGCGGCAGCAAGGTGTATCTCGGCGGCAATATCGGCAAATCACTGCTGCCAGAACTCATCAATATCCGCCCGGAAGATGTGGTGGTGCTTGAGCTATCAAGCTTTATGCTTGAGGATACGCCCGCCGCGCTCTGGTCGCCCAATATGGCCGTCATCACAAATTTATTTGGCAATCATCTTGATCGCCACGGTTCACTTGAGGGGCTTGCGGCCGCCAAGCAGACCATTCTGCGTTATCAGCAGCAGGATGATGTGGCAATTTTTAATGCGGATAATTCTCTCGTGGCCCAGTGGGTCACGCTGGCTCACGGCCGGGCCGTGATGTACACCGCATGCAATACCGCCACGCATATACCGCTTAAAGTTCCGGGACTTCACAATCAATCAAATGCACAGGCCGCACTGGCTGTTCTTGATAACCTGCCGGTGCAGGTTGATCGCACCGCGGCGCTGACCGCGCTGGCGGAATTTCCCGGATTGTCTCATCGCCTGATGCTGGTGCACACATTCAGCACCCAAGCTGGCGACATCCGCTTCTTTAATGACTCAAAAGCCACTACGCCGGAAGCCTCTATGACCGCGCTCAATGCTTTTGCGCCGGGTTCAGCTATCTTTCTCGTCGGCGGTTATGACAAACATGCCGACATGTCCGCCTTTGCCAGCATGCTTGCCCAGCGCGCAGGCGGCGTGATCGGCGTCGGACAAACCGGCCAGGCCATGCTTGACCTGGTACACTCATTTAACAAACTTCCCGCTGATCGCGTGGTGTATGCGGAAACACTTGATCGCGCCATGCCTCTGGCCGTGACCTGGGCCAAAAATATGCTGCCCGCCATCAAGTCACCGGCCGTGGTGCTTTCTCCTGCCTGCGCCTCATGGGGCCAATACCAGAATTACGAAAAACGCGGTGATCATTTCATCGCGCTTGCACGACAATCTGCTTAACCTGTTTGGGCCATCAGTTTTTTTGTCGCTCCCCTTCTTAGGTAATCCGCATCATACGAACCTCAACTCTTCTCCATATTTACACTAAAAACAGGGTCCTTCCTTACCCAGGTTAATACCTTCCCTGTATGAGTTATATTTTCACCAAAAAAGTTTAATTCCCCTCGTCAGGCAGGCCGATTGAGGGTATACCTGAAGCGAAAATCCTGAAGCGATTCAATTTGGAACATCTCGCCGAACCGTCCGTGCAAACGGCGCACATGCCCTGTCTGTGTGGGTTATGTCTGCTGATTTGTTGCGGCCGCACTTAGGGTCAGAGGTGTTCGGTGCACGGTGCATCGGACCTACACGAAACTCCGAAAAGGTAGATGCAGCCATGTTCAATTCAACCAACGCAACCCATACGGAACTTAATCAGCTTCTTGACGTCGCCACGATGTTGCGTGAGCTCACAAGTGATACGGCATCACTTGCCAAGATCCCGCAATTACTCTCATCTGTACTTGATCTGGGCCCGGTGACCTTTGCCCTGACACGTCAGGACAATTCTCACTCCGAGCCGGTTATTGTTTCTCTGGCAACTTCGCAAACCCTGGCCTCTGAACAGGCCATGGTTGACCTGACTCGCGATGTGCTGGCACATTTTATGCGCGCTGAATCAGCTATTAACCCCGGCAATCATGACGAAAATTCCTGCGAACGCATCATTTACCGCCGCGTAAACCGTCAGCACGCCATGATGCTTATCATGCATCAGCCGCTTGCCAGAACAGAGCGCATTGAACTGCTTGATATCCTGGCAAATCATCTGTCAAAAGCGCTCTTTGCAGCGCTGAGCTGGCAGGTATATCCCACGCCTCTGGGCGAACCGTTTACCGCGCTGACAGAGCGTGAATGGGTCGTGCTCTGCGGCCTGCGTTCAGAAGACGGCGAAAAACAACTGGCCGATCGCCTGCATCTTTCTCCGCACACGCTGCACTCGCACATCAAGTCCATTTATCGCAAGATGGGCGTTCAGGGCCGCCTGCCGCTGCTGCAAAAACTGGATCAGGCCATCCTTGATTACCGCATCCGCATTTTCGCCGGCGTACCGGAAACCAATACCGCACAGGTAGGCCGCATGGCCGGCTGACTGATATCACTTTGATTCATGCATGAACCGGCGGGAACAGCTTAATTGCTGTTCCCGTTTTTTATTCCGGCAAATCACGCCCGCATCACACGTTGCGCCGCAACGGAAAATTCCGCCGGATTTTTTGTTTGCTCATTGATAAAGTTTGGTATATGTTAGGAGTTCAGAATTGAGCGGGAACGGGCAGATGATACGTTATCTTTTTGCGGATATGAACAGCTTTTTCGCTTCTGTTGAGCAGCAGGAGCAGCCGCGTCTGCGCGGCCGGCCGGTAGCGGTAGTGCCGACCATGACCACCGCCACCTGCTGCATTGCCGCCAGTTACGAAGCCAAAGCGTTTGGCATTACCACCGGAACATCCGTCAGTGACGCGCTGGTGCGTTGCCATAATTTGCAATTGGTGGAGGCGCATCCGGATATTTATGTTCATTACCATCATCGTATTGTTAATGCCATTGAGAGTTGCCTGCATGTAGATCACGTTTGTTCTATTGACGAAATGTATGGCCGGTTGCTGGGAGAAGAATGCCGTCCAGAGAACGCCGCGGCCCTGGCGCACCGCGTCAAGCAGGCCGTCCGCGATGCCGCCGGTGAGCATATGCGCTGCTCAATCGGGCTTGGCCCCAACGCGTGGCTGGCAAAGGTTGCCTCTGACATGCAGAAACCCGACGGCATGACGATGATCCGCGCGGAAGATCTTCCCGAGGCGCTTTACCGGCTCAAATTGCGTGATTTGCCCGGCATCGGCCGCAATATGGAGTCGCGCTTCACTCGCCATTACATCACGCAGGTTCAGCAGCTTTATCAGCTTTCTCCGCAGGCTCTGGCGCAGGTGTGGGGCAGCAAGATCATCGCCGGGATCTGGTGGCAGCAACTACGCGGGTATGATCTTCCGTATCGCCCTACGCATCGGCGCACGGTAGGGCACTCTCATGTGCTGCCGCCGGAGTGGCGCACGCGCCAAGGCGCACATGCGGTGCTGGTGAGGTTGATTCACAAAGCGGCCGTGCGCCTGCGGCGGCTCAAATATTCCGCCGGATGCATGACTATCGCGGTCAAAATCGTCAATGGCCAATACTGGGCGCAATCACTGGCGCTCGGCACCTGCCGCGATACGCTGACCATGCTTGAGATGTTTGAGCGCGCATGGCGCACATTCCCGAATCTTCCGCCGTATAAAGTGGACGTGACACTGCTGAACCTTATTGCCGACCAAAGCGCCACCGCGCCGCTCTTTGAGCAGCAGGCACGCCGCAATACGCTTGCCGACACAATGGACAACATCAACCAGAAGTTCGGCCATCATGCGGTATATTTCGGCGGGATGTTCGGCGCGCAGAAATCCGCGCCTGCGCGCATCAGCTTTACGCAGATCCCCACGCAGGAAGAATTTGACTGAGAGCGTGTGTTATCGCATGTGCCAGAAATAAATCACATATGACATGCCGCACCGCGTAGCGTGGCGGTCCCGATAAACTTGTGATGCGTGATTTGTTTCTGGCAATCACTCTAAAACACGCTCTGACGGAAATCAGCTGCTGCTCCCCACTAGCGGCGTCTGGGCGGCATTTGGCCGCTCATCATTTCCGGCGTTGTCGGAATTGTCTGCCGCGTCATTCTGAACTTCACCGTTTTTCGCGCCCAGTTTGCGTTGCAGCGTGCGCACGCTGATGCCCAGGGAGCGCGCCGCGCGCGTGCGGTTATTGTTAAAGCGCGCCAGGGCCGCGGTGATGGCGCGATCTTCAAGTTCGGCCAGCGTCATGTGCGCAAGAGTCTGATCAAAATTGGCTGCGGATTCTCCAGTGGCTGCGGCCGGGGCGGAATTGCGCGAATCAAAAGCGCCCAATGCCGCTGTTGTGCCGACGCTGGCCTGAACACCCGGAACCGACTGGCCCATGACGCGCTGGCGGATAAAGCTCGGCAGATCCTCAATATCAAGCGTCTGCCGATCGCTGAGTACGATCATGCGCTCAATCACATTAAGCAATTCGCGCACGTTGCCGGGCCAATTGTATTGCTGCAATGCATCAATTACGGCCGGGGATACGGCGGAAACTTTTGTCCCGTTTTGCTCGTTGACGCGGTCCATGAATTTGCGGACCATCAGCGGAATATCATCAAGTCGCTGACGCAGCGGCGGCAATTCAATCGTGATCACATTGAGCCGGTAATATAAATCCTCGCGGAACTGCCCTTTGGCCATCATGTCGCGAATGTCACGGCTGGTGGCGGCCAGTACGCGCGTATCAACCTTGATTTCTTTTTGCCCGCCGACCGGCATGACGATGCGCGTCTCAAGAGCGCGCAAAAGTTTGACCTGAAGCGCAACTTCAAAATCGCCAATTTCGTCAATAAACAGCGTACCGCCGTGGGCGGCCTCAAAGCGGCCTGTGCGGCGCTCGGTTGCGCCGGTAAAGGCGCCTTTCTCATGGCCAAAAAGTTCTGATTCAACAAGCGTCGCCGGCATTGCCGCGCAATTGACCGCGACAAACGGGCCGTCACGCCGAGGCGAATTTTGGTGTATCGCCTGGGCCACAAGTTCTTTGCCCGTTCCCGATTCGCCCAGGATCAGCACCGTCGAGAACGCCTGGCTTGAGCGGCGGATCAACTCAAAGACGCGCTGCATATGCGGGCTGCGGCCGATGATATTTGTCAGATTGAATTTGTCATCAAGCCGATTCTGAAGCTCGCGCACCTTGCGCTCTTCTTCCTTTTGCTTGACCATGTTTTTAAGCATGATCAGCAACTGATTAACGTCAATCGGCTTGGTCATGTAGTGGTAAGCGCCGGCGCGAATAGCATCAATCGCCGTTTGCGTAGAGCCGTGGCCGGTGATCATCAGGAACATGGCGTCCGGATGCTTGAGCTTCCAGTGTTTAAGCAAATCCATGCCCGACACGTCGCCCATTTGCAGATCTGTGATGACGATATCAACCGCCTCGTCAACATAACTGATCGCTTTATCGGCTGATTCAGCGCTGCTGACCTGATAACCGCTGCCCGAAAGCAACCGCACGAGCGAATTTCGTTCGTTGACATCATCCTCAACAATAAGGATACGATATTCATGGGTGGCCGAGCTCATGATGGGGCACCTCCAGCATACATCCGCCGATCAACCATAACGCGTCGCCATGCCGGTTTTTGCTGAACAACAGCAGGCAGATTCATGCGCGTATCAAACAAACCGGAAGCATTGCCCCACAGCAAGAGATTCTTAACTTCAGTCAGGTTCTCTTGTGAATGCTGCCGGCCGGTTTATCAGCCTTTACACTCTGAAGATATAACGACAACTCTTACGCAACCTTGCCGTAACAATGTAATTGACATTCAGATCCGCAAAAGGTCGGTAGGCAAGCAAGGTTTTTGCGCGCCGATGTTTTCCGGATCTTTTATAAACGTCAACCGTCTTATCACCATCGCCGTAACGACGGTGTGAGCTCCTTATCTCATCCCCAAAATTACGTCACCATAAGCAACGTAAAATTTTGTCAGTGCCTCTGATTGGTCAGCCAGTTACTCCTCCCACTTTCGTGGTTCCGGAGACTTCGTGCTCACGCTGAACCGAAGGCGCATTTTTCGCGGCGATTTCAGCATGTACTCGCTGATGAAAATCAGAAACAAGTTTTTCTGCATCAAACAGCGACGAATCAAGACCGTCAATGGTCTCGCGATCCAGAAGATCGCCATGCATTCGCCGTAACAGGTAAGCGTTAATCTTGGCAGCGTTAAGAGCATTGCTCAGATCGTGCAGGAGCTTGCGTATCTCGTTGGTATCCATGTGCGGTGTCCTTATTTTGCCTGCTTCCGAATGACTGTCGTACTCATCACATATTGACGTCAACTCATCCACGTGGCAGCACAATGCTGACCTTACGATTATATGCGAGCCATTTGATAGAATAGCGACAAAATGACGCTATTCTTTGAGGACATTCTATGTATTATACATCAAGCAAATTTCAGGCCAAGTACGGCTCAGTTAAGCTATTTGCGAAAATATGCTATATATTTGATAAAGTTGAGGTATTATAGGAGCGCATTTTGTGAATACGACAAAACATCGCTACAGCAATTCAGAATGACGCCAATATGTCGCGCGCGCCGCGTGACTCAAGTACGTCAATAAGTGACGTCTGTAAGGCTGGCAATCCGTCAGGATCATCCGTGATGAGGGCCGCACGGGCAACGTCTTTCCCGGAAGGATGAGCGACCAAGCCACGAATCAGCCATCCGCCATTGCGGACTGATGACGGCTGAGAAGCTGATGATGTTTTGCCGATGCGCGGTTCCGCATAGGCGGCCACGGGCGCAAGGCAACTGCCGGAAAACGCCGCGACGATGGCGCGTTCCGCGTTATAGGCCGCGAATGTCTGCGCGTCATGCAGATGAGCCAGAAGCGCGCGGACATCGGCGTCATCAGTGCGGCACTCCAGTGCGAGTATGCCCTGACATGCGGCCGGGATAAATTTGTCAGTCGGCAGCCACATGGCCTGCGGCGGATGTATGGCCGCGCGATCAAGTCCGGCGGCAGCGAGAAAAGTACCCGCCACCTGGCCTTCGGCAACTTTGCGCAGGCGCGTATCAATATTGCCGCGGAAGGGCACAACTTTCAGATCAGGCCTCGCCGCCAGCAACTGCGCCTGGCGCCGCAGTGAACTTGTGCCCACCGTTGCCCCGGCCGGGAGACGATCCCAATCGCGGCCCTGATGGCCAACCCACACATCGCGCGGATCAGCCCGCGGCGGCGTGGCGGCGATCATCAATTTTTCCGGCAGCGCCATCGGCAGATCCTTGGCCGAATGCACCGCAAAATCCACATTGCCGGCCAGCAGCGCTTCTTCAATTTCTTTTACGAACAGACCTTTGCCGCCCGATTCCTGAAGCGGCTGATCAACCTGTTTATCGCCGGAAGTTGTGATGGTGACCAGCTCAACATGGGCAAATCCGTGTTGCGCCAAAAAGGGCGTGAGGCTCAGCGCCACAAGCTGGCTCTGCGTGCGCGCAAGCATGCTGCCGCGCGTTCCCAGGCGAAGTATGCGAGATTGATCCGTCACGGGTTACCCTTTATCCGCCGCTATGCTGTTATTCTTTTTCAACCGTTGGTGACTGGCCATCGGAAGTCAAGAATACTTTTCGCGAGGCGCCGGCCACAGTAAAGTTAAACTGATACCATGTGACGCCGTCTTTCCAGGTGAGCTTCTGTATGCTCTCCATTTTGGCGCGCGGAAAACGCTCGCCAAAAGTGTTCTGCACCGGGGCCGGCAATTCAAGAAACATCACATCTTCGCTTCTGGGTTTACTTGACTGACAACCCGCGGCCGAAAGCATCATGACAATCAACACCGCCAAAACCGCAATGCGCCTCATAACATCCTCATCATGGCCTGAGTCCGGAATAAGCAAGCCCCATTCCCTTGACGGGATGGGGCACAAACCACTGATCATTGACGATTGCTCATGATGGGAACAAATCGTTCACGAATGATTGTGCACTCAATAAATTTTTGATCGCTCGCGCATCCATTGTGCCCCGCCCCGTAAAGAGGACGGGGCTTGCCCTCGTCCCGAACTCAGGTTCATTACGAAAGCGAGTTGACCACAAGGCCTGTGGCCAGTTTCGGATAAAAGAATGTGCTCTTCTGCGGCATGAGTTCGTTGGCATTGCACAGGTCGCGCACGGCCGTGAGCGGCGTAGGCTGAAGCAGGAAGCCGACACGATACTGTCCGCCACGGCAAAGCGTGGTGACCTCATGCGCTTCGTGCGGGAAGGCCCAGGCCATTTTCTGCCCGGCGGCGGCGAAATTCGGCTCAACCAATTTTTCAAAAACCACATGCTGAAGGATCGCCACATCAAGCTGGCGCCAGGCCGGGCTCTTGCCGGCAAAGGCCTTGTCAGCGGCAATCGGATCATTGCTCTTTGGCTTGATCACGATGGCTTTGTCCGTCACCGGATCATACACGCCGATGGCATGCGCGCCGAAGCTGGGCAGTTCCTGCTCAAGCTTGGCCAGCGAATCACCATTGAACTTGGTGGCAATGACATCAAAAGTTTTGCCGGCAATCTGCTCAAATTTTTCAAGATAAAAACCATCAAGCGATGCGGCCGCGACCACGCGGTGCGTCGGCATGATCACCAGGCCCGGGTCCTGCATGGCGATGAGCACAAACATGGCGTAATTGGCGTTGTCATTGTCGCCGCTGAATTTGCCGGCGTCTTTGAGTTCCTTACGGTAATTGAGGCAGGTCGTATAGCGATGGTGGCCATCGGCGATATAAAGATGCTTTTCGGCCATCATGCGGGCGATATCATCAATCACTTTGGCATCGCGCACGGCCCAGATTTCCGAAAGCACCACATCTTTGCCGTCCTGCGTGGGCAACTCGGCCGCGGCCATCGGCGCGCTGCTGCCGAGAGCCTCAAACAAAAGATCCGTCACGTCATTGGCCGGATCATCATAAAGCCCAAACACCGGCGACAAATTGGCCTTCGTCGCACGCATGAGCTTCAGGCGATCTTCCTTTGGCCCGCTAAAAGTCTGCTCGTGCGGATGAATTGTTCCCTGAGGACCAAAATCCTCAAGCTTGACGCGAGCGAAAAATCCGCGGCGCTTATAGGTCACGCCGGCATGCGTATACGTTTGCTGATACGGATAAATGGCCGGCGCGGCATCTTTAATCAGCGTGCCTTTGCTCAGCCATTCCTGAAGTGTTTTAGCCGCCGCCTCATAGGTGGCATCCGGGCCGGCTTCCTTCGGCGGAATGTGCGGCAGATCAATGGCCACAATATTAGCCGGATTGCGATTGAGTAATTTCTGCTTATCTGCTGCGCTGAGCACGTCATACGGCGGCGCAACCAGATCGCTCTGCTTGGCTTGCGGGTAATGAATGGCGCTAAACGGGGCGATGATGGCCATGAGATACTCCAAAATCAACGGGAAATTGAGTCATGCATAGTAACGTAAGAAGCAATAGGAAGAAAGATCAAACATGAAAAAGACACGGAGACACGCAGACGGGGAGACGCGGTGATCCTCTTTGCGAAAAGTCATGCGGCCAGTCACTCATTCATGGATGACAATGACGAGACCGCCAAAATCCCCGCGTCACCGTTTCGCCGTGTCACCGCGTCTGTTTGTTTATATTTCGAGTTTCCCTTCGCCCCCTTTTCGCATATACTTGGGGCGGTTATTTTTCCCCGGGGATGGGAGTTTTGGCATGAAGTCAGAAGATGTCATTGAATTAAAAGCGCCCGAACTTAACGCCTGGGAGCAGATGTTTGTGCCGGCCGTTCTTGCGGGTCTGGGCACCACGATGCGCCACCTGGTTAAGTCGGTTGTCGGCAAACACCGCACCATGCAGTATCCTGAAGAACGCCGCGAAGATAAGCCTCTTCTTGAGGGCGGCATGGACACGCAGCATTATCGCGGCGTTCATCGCCTGAATCGCGACGAGCAGGGCCGCGTTAAATGCGTGGCGTGTTATATGTGCGCCACGGCATGCCCGGCGCACTGCATTCATATCGTCGGCCACGAGGCGCCCTGGGCCGATCGCGAAAAATATCCCATTAAGTTTGATATTGATGAATTGCGCTGCATTTATTGCGGCATGTGCGAAGAAGCCTGCCCGGTTGATGCCATTGAGCTGACGTATGAATATGACATCATCGGCCTGACGCGCCAGGAAATGATTTTTGACAAGGAAAAACTCCTGAGCATGTATGATAAAACCGTCGCCAGAAAACCGATGTGATGGCGCACACATTAAAGTTGATACGAAAAAAGCCTGACAATGCGTCAGGCTTTTTTTATGGGTTTGTTTATGGACTGATACGCGCTGTTTATTCCGCGCTTTTCTTTGGCAATTTCAGGCCCGCTTCCTTCATGGCCAACTGAAGATCACCCCACACTTTGCCGCGATTTTCCGGCGTGTATGCGCGCAGCACAAACGCCGGGTGATAGGTGGGCATTACCGGAATACCGCGATACTGGCGCCAGGTGCCGCGAATTTTCATAATGCCTTCGCGTTCGCCGATCAGGTAGCGTATCGCCGGCGCGCCAAGCGTGACGATGACTTTTGGCCGGATAATCTCAATTTGCTTATGCAGAATCGGAATGTTGCGCGCGGCTTCTTCAGGCGTCGGCGGGCGATCCTGTAAGCGGCCCAGTTCTTCGTTATATGCCGCGGCGCGCAGCTTGACGATGTTGGCAATAAATACTTTTTCGCGCCCGAGGCCCATAGCCACGATCATTTTATCAAGCAACTGGCCGCTGCGACCCACAAAGGGCCGGCCCTGGCGGTCTTCTTCAACACCCGGGCCTTCGCCTACAAACAGAATCGGCGTATCAATATCGCCTTCGCCAAAAACAATTTTAGTTGAGATCTCGTTGATATATTGCCCCAAAAGCTGCTGAGCTTCCTGCATCAGCGCGCTGATTGCGGCAAGTTTTTCTTCGCGGGTGATCGGCGGCAAATCGGCAATATTTCCGGCCGGAATCGGCGGCATTTCTACGGCGGCTTTGCGCCTGGCCATATCCTCATCTCCTGATACTGGCGCACGGTATGCGGCCGGCGTTACGGACCGCGTGGGTTGCGGCGCCCTGGCTGCGCCATACGCAGGCCTCGGCGCAGCAATATTCTGACGCGCCGGCACTGGCGCGACAGGCGCGCGATTCATCGTCTGCGCGCCGGGATATCCGCCGGTCACCGCCGCCTGGGGCGATGCCGCGCGCGTTACTGGCGCAGTTGGCGCAGCGCGTCGCGGACGCGGAATCGGCACTTCCGTCACGCCGAAAGCCTCATCCGTCTCAAGCCACTGGGCCGCAATGTCTCGCTTGTCCGCCATGAGCGCGATTATAGCCGACATCTCCCATAACGCTAAACCTGATTCATCCGCTATTGATAAAAAACACCCCGAAACGCGGAATTATGTTCCTGCGTAGCGGGGTGTCTGTTTCAAAACCTGAGTTCGGGATAAGTGTTGTTGATTTCAAGCCCCGCTCCTTCATGGGGCGGGGCACAATGGATGTATGAGCGATTGTCATCTATAGAGCACTTGATTATGCGTGAACGGTTTGTTCCGATCATGAGCGATTGTTAATGATGACTGGTTTGTGCCCCATCCTATAAAAGGATGGGGCTTGCTTATCCCAAACTCAGGTTTTAATAATGCGCCTGTTTATTTGCGTCGGCGCCACAACAGGCTCAGGCTTCCCAGCGCCAGCGGCATGATTGCGGAGATTTCCGGCACGGCCGTATAACTCAGGACCAAATCATTGCCTGCCGCGTTGAGCGCATATCCTTCCGCCAGCGTATTGCTGAAGCTTCCGCTGATGCCGCCCGTGGCCGTGGCAATTACCCAGCTTTGGCCATTGATCGGCGAGTAAAGCGCGTTGAGATTCAGCGTGCCGCCCAGAACCAGCGCACCTGTGACGGAAAGCGTGTCAAAAGATGATGCGCTTGCCAGATCAATCACGGTTGTCAGCGTGCCGTCAAGTGTTACTGTTGACGCGGCAATGTTCAGCGTGCCGATATCGCCGGCGTTTGCGCCGGGGCTTAACGTCTTTTGTTTAAGCAGCAAGGCCGCATGCGCCGAATCATTATTGTTTGATGACAGGCCGGTAAACACCGTGCCTGTTCCGCTGATATCGCGCGAGAGCGTATACGTTGCGCCGGACGATGCGACGATCAGATTCAGCCGGCCGCCATTTTCAAGAATGATTTTATTCGTCGCGCTGCCGAAGGCATCCCCGGCCGCATTATACGTATGACGCAGCACGGCCTTGTTGTTCTGAATCACCCAGTTGCCGACAAAATTAGTGTCAACGCAATTGGTGACGACATACAAAACGCCGCTGCCGGAGGTCTGATTACCGGTAATCGTCATATTGACCGGAGCCGCCGCCGATCCGCCGGTGATTTTCGCGTAACTCTGAAAACCAATTGTGGATGATTGAGAGGTATTGCTTGAATTATACTTGATGTTGACATTCTGATTGAGTTGCAGAGTCATTTTTTTATTGCTTGCGCTGCCGCCGAAGATCAGGAAATTTGACCCGCTTGTGGTATTGGTGCTGCCGCCGGCAAGAAGCTCAAAAGTTCCGCCCGCCGTACCGTTATCAAACACAAGTTTGTAGGCGTCATAGGAATTATTGGTATTGCCGTCAATCCACAGATAATTGTTGGTGCTGAAGGTTATTTTGCCGACGGTACGCACAGTATTGGCGCCCCAGTTAAACGACAAATAGCCCCAGTTGGTGTTATTTTGCGAAAATACCAGTTCGTCTGCCGTGCTGTTGGGATACGTGCGCCCTGATGATCCGGCCACAGTCCAGTTGCCGGCTGTTTCCCAGCTTGTTGTGCTGCCGCTGGTGTTGGTGTACGTAAACACATCCGCATGCGCCAGTGTGCCGCCGGCCAGCGCCGCAATCGCGCCAAGAAGTGCCAGATGACGATTACTCATATCCCTTCTCCTTTATGACTTGTTCAATCATTCATTCGCAGGCTGCGGACCACATATAAACAATGAATATCACAATAATTGCATAATCAATTATCTGATTACATGAAAATGAACGCTATAAACGCCCTGCTTCCGCGCCACGCATACGTTGTGTGTGCGATGCATGGCTTTGCGTTTGCGCCTGCACCCTCGTTCAATATCCTTGTCTGTAAACATAAACCTATCACGGGAATTTGTAACGTCAAACAAAATTACGTAAAAATTACATATTCATACATAGGTAATATATGAAATAAAACTCATTAATACATTATAAATAAATAATTTGTGAACGTTTATTTCTTGTATTACATGCTAAAAATGTAAATTACATTACAAAATCTCATCATATAGGATGTTTACATCAACAATAAAAAAGCCTCTTAGGCTTTAGGCCCAAGAGGCTTTTAAGTGTGCTGACAATGACGGGTTTACCACCCGGATTTTTGATTTTCCGCTTTTCTCAAGACTTCAGGACTCAAGTCTCAGGGCTTGTTCATCAGCCGTTCATCAGTCATTGATGCGGCCGAGGTATTCGCCCGTGCGGGTATCAACCTTGACGACCGTGCCATTCTCAATAAAGTCCGGCACGTTGATCACCAGGCCGGTCTCAAGCGTGGCGCTCTTGCCCACATTGCTGACCGTTGCGCCCTTGATGCTCGGCGGGCAATCCGTGATCTGAAGCTCAACGGTGTTGGGCAGTTCAACCGAAAACGGCTTGCCCTGATACATCGTGATGCCGACTTTGGTGTTCGGCTTGAGGTACTTGACCGCTTCGCCCACGACATCGCCTGAAAGCTCAAGCTGATCGTAGTCCGCCAAGTCCATGAAGTAATGCGTTTCGCCTTCCGAGTACAGGTATTCCATTTCCTTCTGGTCAAGGAATGCCTGCTCAAGGTCGTCATCCACGCGAAAGCGCTGCTCAATAATGGACCCGGTGCCGGTATCCTTGAGCTTAACCTGCATGAATGAACGCCAGTTACCCTTTGAGACCTTCATAAAATCGTGCACGGTGTAGAGCTTGTTGTTGTACTCCACAGCCATACCACGACGAAGATCAATAGCTTTAATTGACATAATATATTGCCTATTAAGACGTTGCCTGCGCTCTGCGCCTGACGTGCCGACCGTTTTTTCCCTTGCGGGTGTGGGAGGGTTGTTTCACTCAACCGCGTTATGAGGCGATCAACTCACCTCACCCCGGCGCCTTGCGGCGCTCCCGACGGATCGACCCGTCACGACTGCCCCCATGGGGATTCGAACCCCAGTTACAGACGTGAAAAGCCCGTGTCCTAGGCCTCTAGACGATGGGGGCCAGAGAGCACAGTACTATACACGATCTTGCCGGTAATTACAATCTCCCCAATAAATCGCACAAATTTCGCTTTATCGGGCTGCGCAAAACATATCCGGGCATCCTATTGCTTTATTGCGGAACTCCCGGCAGACTCTTGAGGCTTTTGATTGGGGTTCTCTATGGCCAGGAAAAAATCATCAAGCAGCGCCTTGCCCATGATCATCATGATTGTGGCCGCCGCCGCGTTGATCATCGGTTTGGTGATCTGGCAGAAGGACCAGGAGCGCCAGAAGGCCGGCGCATCCGGCTCATCACGACAATTGCAGAGCACGGAGGTTCCGCCAGCCTCGCCGCCGGCCAACAGCGCGGCGCCATCTGACAATCGCGTGATCGTTCCCGCGCCGGCGGAAAACAAACCGGCAAACCCCAAAAATTCAGATGCGCTGATACCCGAGCCTCAGCACTCTTACACGCCGCCGCCGCAATCTTCTGAGCAGACTCTTGAACAGGTTGACCGCGACAAGGCGTATGCCGGTTTTCCAAAACCGGCCGGCGACGCGTATGTCCGCATTCTTCAAAACCGCGCCTACGTGGTGGGCTATTCCGAAGAGCGCAAGAATCCGCTCTGGGTTGCCTACAAGCTTGTTCCGCAACATTTGCCCATCAACTACAAGCGCCCCAAATCATTTAACACCGATACCCGCACGCTCGCGCGCGTGCGCGATTCAGATTACCGCAACAGCGGCTATCAGCGTGGCCACATGGCGCCCAATTCGCCCATTGCCGATTGCTTTGGCCCCGAGGCGCAGAAAGAAACTTTTCTGCTGAGCAACATCACGCCGCAGACGCCCGCGCTCAACGAAAAAGTCTGGGAAAATATGGAGCGCGCGGAGGCTACGCGATATTCAAAAAACGAGCCGGTGTGGATTATCTGCGGGCCGATGTTTTCGGCCCGGCCCAATACGCTTAAAAACGGCGTGCAGATCGCCGACGATTTTTATCGCATCGTCGTGCGCGAGCGCGCAAACAAGCCCGAGGTCATGGCTTTTGATGTTCCGCAGACCGTCGCCGGCGATGAACCGCCCTCGCAATTCCTCACCAGCGTTCGCGCAATCGAAAAAAAGTCCCAGCTTGACTTCATGTGGGAACTCCCCGATGACGTTGAGAACAAGGTAGAAACTCAAAAAACCGGCAAAGTGTGGGATAATTAACAGATTCAATTTTTGATAAGCAAGCCCCATCCTTTTATAGGATGGGGCACAAACCAATTCTCGTTGGCAATTGCTCATAATCACAGCGAATCATTCACACATGGTTGTGCACTCAAAAAACTTTTGATCGCTCGCACATTCATTGTGCCCCGCCCCATGAAGGAGCGAGTCTTAAAATCATCATCCCCTAAAAATGTCGCAAAACATTAATTCTTATTCTGATTTCAGCATATTCATCGGGCTATAGTAATATTGGTCCCATTGTCGCTGGCGGATCGCATCGTTTTCTGACGATCAAATATAAAATAAAAATCGTCGGCAGGCCTGTTGCGGATTTTCCTGTCTGAATTGCGTTTCGCCGCATGAATTAATTCCCACAGTTCAGAAAGGATTTGTATGCGTTTACCCGCCTTTCGCTTGCGTTGTGCCGCCGCGATGCTGGCCGCTTTGGCCGCAACCACGCTTTATGCCCAGGACTCCGGCAAAGCGCTTCTGGATTTATCCTCGCCAAATGCCGTCAACCAGTTTAAGCCATCCCACGGATCCGCAAGTCAGGTAAACCTGGCCGCCAGCACCGAAGCCGGCAAACCCGGCGTGGTTGTGACCATTGATGCGGGCAATGCGGGCTATCCGGGCGTTGATGTCAAGCCATCAGAAGCCAAAACCTGGGATCTCTCCGGCTTTGGCCACGTTGAGGCGCTCATCACCAACCTGGGTGAAAAACCGCTAAGCCTCAATATGCGCGTGGATAACAGCGGCGGCGGCGGCAATACATGGAATACGGAAGGCACCAGGATTGAGCCGGGCAAAACCGGCAAAATCAAAGTTATTTTTGGTTATGCATATGGCTATAAACCTGATTATGAACTCAAGCCGGAAGCCGTCGTCAACGTTCTGTTCTTCACCGGAAAAGTCAAAGAACCGGTCAACTTCAGGGTTGAGTCCATTATCGCCACGGGCCCGGCCGGGGAAAAACCTCCCGTTGATCCCAAAAGCATCCGCATTAAGCCCAAAGACGGCATCATCCTCGGCGGTGACGTCAAAATAGACCCGGCCACGCAAGTTGCCACTGAAGGCTCAGTCAAAGTTTCCGCCGTGGCCAATGGTCTGCAACTGGACTTTACGGGAACCAACTCAAAACGTCTGGTCACGTTTAAGTCGGCCCAGGGCAAATGGAATTTGAACACAGGTAATGAACTTCACGTGCGCGTGAAAAATATCGGCACCGCGCCGGCAAATCCGCGCATGTCCGTTGCCAATGACGGCAACTCGACGCCAAGCGTCTCGGCTACCATCGCCCCCGGCGCGGAAACGGACATAGTCGTATCATTCATCCCGGAAAAACCCTGGGAAGCCATACCCAACAGCGGCGATCGCATCGTGTGGGAAGGCGTCGCAGGTACCGGCACCAAATTTCAGAGCAATCACATTTCGGGTATTCGCTTAACTGTGGATCAAAAAGAAACCGCCAGTCTGCTGATCACCAATATCGCGCTTAAAGGCGCCGTGACCGACGTTCCGGACTGGCTCGGCAAGCGCCCGCCAGTTGAGGGTGATTGGTCGCTGACATTCAACGAAGACTTCAACGGCAGCTCAATCGACGAAACCAAATGGGTCGTCACCGGCGCCAATTACTGGGATCGCGCCACTTACTGGGCCAAGGAAAATCTCGTCGTGGCTGACGGCGTTGCCAAAATGCATTTTGAAAAGAAACCCGGCGACGAAAACATCGCCGCGCAAAAAGGCCGCAAATACGTCTGTGGATTCATGCATACATACGGCAAATGGGTTCAGCGTTACGGCTATTTTGAATCGCGCATGAAGTTGCCGACCGCTCCGGGACTCTGGCCGGCGTTCTGGCTCATGCCCGACCGCGGCGGAACAGGCCCGCAATGGGTGCGCCAGGATACCGGCAAGGGCGCCATGGAATTTGATATCATGGAGCACCTGACGCGTTGGGGCCCGTATCGCTATAACATCGCCCATCACTGGGACGGCTATCAAAAAGGCCACAAACAAAACGGCACCAGCAACATTTATGTGCCGTATGTGGATAAGGATGGCTTTATTACCGCGGGTCTGCTGTGGCTGCCGGGCAAAGTTGTGTACTACTGCCAGGGCAAGGAAGTCGCGCGCTGGGAAGATCCGCGCATCTCAAATGTTCAATCCGATATCATGTTTACCATGCCCACCGGCGGGTGGGATAATGACCGCGTGGATGAATCGCAGCTCCCGGCCGACTTTGTGATTGACTATGTGCGCGTCTGGCAACGCAAGGATCTGGCTTCGGACGTTGATGGTTTTGTAAAACCGGCCGAAAAGAAAACCGGCGAAAAATAACATCCGCCGCGGACCACATAAAAATGATTGTTGATAGACGCCCCGGAGCATCACGCTCCGGGGTTTTTTTTAGTATGTGTCAAAAAAGAATCACGCCTGACATGCCGCCACGCTATCACAGGGTGACCTTGATAAACTTGCAACTTGAGTTCGGGATATGGAGCGTTGATTTCAAGCCCCGCTTCTTCAATGGGGCGGGGCACAATGGATGTGCGAGCGATTGTCACCTGTAGAACACTTGATTATGCATGAACGGTTTGTTCCGATCATGAGCAATCGCCAACGGTCATTGGTTTGTGCCCCATCCCGTCAAGGGAATGGGGCTTGCTTATTCCGAACTCAGGTTTGTAATGCACGATTTATTTTTTGGCAATCCCACCAGCTACCAAATTTTTCCCTAACTTTTTACTTGATTTCGCTGACACTGGTCGTATATTGTTAGGTATGAGTTTGGTATGAGGTGCGTAATGGTGTCACTGACGGACATAAACTGCGACTTCATGGATGATACTGGCTCGGCGCCGCGTGCGGAGATGGGCCTGAGAACAACCGGCGCCGCACGCGGCGCCGATGATCATTCCGGCGGCCACGCCGGCAAACTTAGTGAACTTGCGGCAGCGCCCTCAATGGACGAATGGCGGCTGTACCGCCAGCTTCAGATCAAGCGCGCGGCCAGAAATCCCGGCGCGGATTATGCCGACCGCAAACGCATCTTTGAACGGCTGCGGGACAGATGGTAACGACGTGATTGATGCGCCCACTGTTATTTATACTTCCGCCAGCGCGGGCTTTTGCATCTTGAGGAAGTTCTCAATCAGTTTTGGGCCCTCAATCGTCAGGAAGCTTTCCGGGTGGAATTGTACGCCATGCAGCGGCCAGGTTTTGTGGCGCACGCCCATGACTTCGCCTTCCTGCGTCCATGCGTTGACGATAAAGTCGGCCGGCACGGTTTCGCGGCGAATCACCAGGCTGTGATAGCGTGTGGCCTCAAAAGGATTGCTCAGCCCGGCAAATACGCCTGAGTTATCATGAAAAATCGGCGATGTTTTACCGTGCATCAGGCGGTAGTTGCGCTCAACCACGCCGCCCCAGGAATGGCCAATGCATTGGTGGCCCAGGCAGACGCCAAATGTCGGCACTTTGGGGCCAAAATGCTTGAGCACTTCGTTGCTCATCCCTGCTTCGTTTGGCGAGCAGGGCCCGGGCGATATCACAACATGCGTCGGTTTGAGCGCCTCAATCTCGGCAATTGTTACTTTGTCATTGCGAAAAACCTTCATCGGCATGTCCGGCGCGATTTCGCCGATGCGCTGCACCAGGTTGTAGGTAAACGAATCGTAATTATCAATCAGAACGATCATAAGAATCCCCAGTGAGCGCCTTGTGAACTCAAATTGAGTCAGCAACCGGCCGACCGCATTCATGCACATTTTCAGACCGCCGCGATACCATTTTGCTGATAAACGCAGGAATCAGAATGCGTCTTTCGTTGATAGTATAGCCGCATCAATGAGTTGCGAAAATGAGCGAATCCCGCCAACGTAAAAATGCCTATTTTTCTGCTCATTCCCTTGACAATTCCTGCTGTCGTCTGATTTGTGCGTAGCCTGTGGATAACTTTTCGCCGGCGTCCAGCTTAAATGTCACTTCAAAATATACCACACCTATTCAGGCGACTACCCGTACTGATAAAGCCATATTTATCTGACATTCCGCTGCATTCACCGCCAGCCTTTTGTCAACTTATGCACATCCCCAGTCAGTTATAACCAATACTTAAAACCATATTTTATAATGGTTTATGATTAATACTGTTTCTTCATCCACATGACGACAGGCCCTATTAAGACTATTACTTTATTTATTTTACAATAACTTAATACCTTAAGAGGGAAAACCTAAACAGACCCATCAGGCAAATGTGGATAAGTTGTTATCTCAGGATATTTCCTGAATTGTAGATTGAACGGAAGTCTTGATGCGAAAAATGGTTCCGTGTGAGGCACTCTGAAGAGTTCTCAGCAAACCTGAACGCAATAAACCTTCAAGCTCAGCCCGTAATGTGGCGGAATTAACGGCCACATTCAAAGTTCCGCGCTGAAAACCGGCCAGCCGGCAACCATCCTGCAACTCTTTGGGCACATACTCAAGCCATAAATCAATAATGCCATCAAGAGACTTGCCTGGTTTGGCTACTTCTTTTTCGTAAAGCTTTTTGGCCACATCACAAAGATTAATGGCCGGGATCAGTTTTGAGGTTCGCTTATTTTTGAGCAGGTTCTGAAGCGAATAAACCTTCAGCGCCTCGCCGTTTGATTCAAGATTAGTAAGATTCTTCGGCGCGGCCGGGGCGGATGCCTCAGCGGCCTTCGGTTTGTGTTTACGGGAAGAATAATGAGAAAAGCTGTCCACAAAGTCATCATAACAAAAGGTCGTGATGCCAAGAAGAGACAAGTTGTGCGCAAATAAAAAACCCCGGAGAAACACTCCGGGGTTTAGCTTAACATCTGATGTTTGGCAATAAACTTGTGTGACTTTTTGATTATCCCAAAATTATCCCAGGTTAACCGGCATCACGACATACTGAAAACTTGTCCCGGCTTTTAGCAAGCCCTGCTTGTTGGGATTCTTCATCTCAAAAGTGATCTGCTCTGAATCAGCAACCTTCAGCGCGTCAATCAGATAGCTGGGGTTAAAGCCGATCTCAATGGCCTCGCCGGCGTACTCAACCGGCAGATCAATCTTGGCTTCGCCCATTTCCGGCGCGCGCGAAGAAATGGACAACGTGTTATTGCTGAAGCTCAAACGCACGCCCTTGCTTTCTTCATTGGTCAGCAATGCGGCGCGGCGCACAGCGCTAAAGAACTTCTCGCGGCTGATGGTGGCCTTCTTGTCAATATCCTTCGGAACGACGTCGGCGTAGGGAGGAAAGCTGCCCTCAACCAGGCTGCTTGAGAGCGTGCCGCTGATGCCGGCATCGCTTGATACTTGCAGGAAGAGTTTATTTTCCTTGAATTGCAGAGCAACGGTCTGCTCCGGATCAGTCAGCAGGCGGTCGATCAGCGCGATGGCCTTGATCGGGACAACGGCCGAGACGTCTTTACCTTCGTTATCAAGCTCGCCGCGGGCAATGGCCAGGCGGTGGCCGTCGGTGGCGACGAGGTTGAGCTTTTTGCCTTTGCGCTCAAAAAGCACGCCGTTGATGGCGTAGCGGGTCATTTCGCGTGCGGCCGCGAAGCGTGTTTTTTCAAGCAATGAGCGAAGCGTGCCGGCCGGGAGAACAAAATCTGGGTCGCCCTCAAATTTGCTGACCGGCGGAAACTCTTCCGGGTTATAGCCAAAAACTTTGAACTGCGCGTCAGAACCTTTAATCTGCGTGGTGTCGGCGGATGTCTCAAGCGTCAGCGTATCATCCGGCGAGTTATTCACAATATCTGAAAGTTTCTGTGCGGGAATCAGCGCAACGCCCTGCTCAGTGATATCAACCTGATTGAGCGTATACTGAATGGCCAACTCCATGTCAGTAGCGACAAGGGTGAGGGTTTTTTCGCCGCCGGCCTCGGCCGCGACAAGCTTGACGCACGTCAGCACGGGCTTTGGCGTGCGCGAAAGAACGACAGAACCTGCCAGACCCAAAGCTTCTACCAGAGCAACACGGTTGACGAGTACTTTCATCGCAAAACCTTCAAAAAGCAGAGATTCTGTTAACCCGGCAAAATGTAATACCGGAAATTAGGGCCATCGTACCTGAAGCAAGCGAGGCTGAAAAGGGGATCAGGCAAATGATTTACGTATCCGGGATGAGAATCTGTTTTGGCCGAATGTTTTGAGCGCCGGCAAAAAAAGTCGCGCGCGCAAGCATGATGATGCTCTGGCGCATTTTGATTTTCGCTTGTTTGGTGTTTACGGCTATGGGCGGGCAATGCGAATCATGCAGAAATTTAAGCTTGCCGCGTAGGCCGAGATTTTTTAGAAAGCAGAGCAGCGGCGATATTGGGCGGCGAAGATACCGGATAATTTATGGCTGATTTTGATTAGGCCTTTCCTTCTTTCGCCTGCCGTTTTGACAACGCGGCTGGGAATAGAGGATGACAACTGCCACGGCGGCAGTGATTTTGAATCATCAAAATAGTGGGCGTTTTGGCAAAACTTCATTCATAAGTTATGTATTGACTTGGTATTATAAAATATTACCGCGTGATTGCGCGTTGTTGGCATTCCGCTTGCATATCGCTCATGACCCGGTGGGCGGCAGATGACATGCTGCCACGGGCGGTTACTCATAACGAAAAAGCCATACACAACCCAAGGTTGCAAAGGAGCTTACGCGATGGCAGTCAAGCAGATTTCTTTTGATGAAAAAGCTCGCAAGAGTCTTCTGGAAGGCGTGACCAAATTGGCCGCCGCTGTGAAGGTTACGCTCGGGCCCCGCGGCCGCAACGCGGTCCTTGATAAAGGCTGGGGCGCCCCGACCGTCACGAAGGACGGCGTGAGCGTTGCGGAAGAAATTGAACTGACCAATAAATTTGAGAACGTCGGCGCGCAGCTTGTGAAGGAAGCCGCCAGCAAGACGTCTGATATCGCCGGCGACGGCACCACAACCGCCACGGTTCTGGCTGAGGCGATCTTTAAGGAAGGTTATCGCAATCTGGCGGCCGGTGCGGATGCCGGCGCTTTGGCGCGCGGCATCAATAAGGCTGTGGCCGCGGTAAGTGAAGAACTCAAGAAGCTCAGCAAGCCGCTGAACGCCGGCGACAAAAACGAAATCGCCAACGTTGCGGCCATCTCGGCCAACAATGATCGCGAGATCGGCAACATCATGGCCGACGCTTTCCTCAAGGTCGGCAAAGACGGCGTGATCACCGTTGAAGAAGGCAAGTCGCTTGATACTTACGTGAACGTTGTTGAGGGTATGCAGTTTGATCGCGGCTATATGTCGCCAAACTTCATCACCGATCAGGACGCCATGCAGGTTGTTCTCGAAAAACCATACATTCTGATTTTTGAAGACAAGATTTCGGCCGCCAGCAAGCTGGTGCCGATTCTTGAGAAGATTCAGGGCGCCAAACGTCCGCTGCTGATCATTGCAGAGGATATTGAGGGCGAAGCGCTTGCGACTCTCGTGGTCAACAAGTTGCGCGGCGTGCTTCAGGTGGCCGCGGTCAAGGCGCCGGGTTATGGCGATCGCCGCAAAGCCATGCTTGAAGATCTGGCGATTCTCACCGGCGGCAAGGCAATCATGAAGGATCTGGGCATTGATCTTGATAAGGTCACGCTGGCCGAGCTTGGCCAGGCCAAGAAGATTGAGATTGATAACGACAACACCACGGTGATTGAAGGTCTTGGCAAGAAGGAAGCTCTTCAGAGCCGCATCGCGCAGATCCGCCGCGAAATTGATATCACCACCAGCGATTATGACCGCGAGAAACTTCAGGAACGTCTGGCCAAGCTGGCCGGCGGCGTGGCGCAGATTATGGTCGGCGCTGCGACTGAATCGGAAATGAAAGAAAAGAAAGCCCGTGTTGAAGACGCACTGCATGCCACCCGCGCGGCGGTTGCCGAAGGCATCCTGCCCGGCGGCGGAACGGCCATGCTCCGGAGCCTGTCGGTTCTGGGCGGCGTCAAGACGGATAGTGAGGATGAGAAGACCGGCGTTGAAATTATTCGCCGCGCGTTGCAGGAACCGACTCGTGCAATTGCGGCCAATGCCGGTGAAGAGGGAGCAGTGATTGTGAAGAAGGTTCTGGCGGGCAAGGGCAATTTTGGTTTTAACGCCCTGACGCTTGATTACGAACAGGATATGGTCAAGGCCGGCATCATTACGCCGACCAAAGTTGAACGTTCAGCCTTGCAGAACGCGGCCTCGGTCGCCAGCCTGCTGCTGACCACCGACTGCATCATCGTTGAGAAGCCCAAACCGAAGGGCGCCGCAGGCGCTCCGGGCGGCGACGACGGAATGGGCGGCATGGGCGGCGGCATGGGTGGTATGGGAGGAATGGGCGGTATGGGCATGGGCGGAATGGGTGGTATGGGCGGCATGATGTAAGCTGAGGCGAAGCCTCAGCGGTTAAGCAAGAGGAAAGTTAAACAAGTTAAGTGTTGAGGCTTAAAGATCTGTTTAACTTGTTCAACTTGATTAACTCGCTCAACGCAATGACAAATAAAATGGTAATGTGACGGTTTACTGAACATTATAAAAAGCAGAACTCACTAGGAGCTTAAATATGAATATTCGTCCACTTGATGATCGTCTGGTTGTTAAGCCGGCTGAAGCTGAAACCAAGACTGCCTCGGGCATTTATCTGCCGGATGCAGCGAAGGAAAAGCCGACTCGCGGCAAGATTATCGCGGCCGGCCCGGGCAAGCTGCTTGATAGCGGCAAGCGCGCGACGCTTTCGGTCAAAGTTGGCGACGATGTTTACTACGGCAAGTATTCAGGCACGACCGTCAAAGTTGACGGCGAAGAACTCGTGATCCTGCGCGAAGGCGATCTGCTGGGCGTTGTGGAAAAATAAAACAAATGCTGAATGCTAAATGCTGAATGCTGAAAAACAGCATCAGCATTCGGCGAAATTCTTTCAGCATTCATAATTCAGAATTCAGCATTTATGAGGACTGATCATGGCTGCAAAGCAATTAATGTATGAAAACAACGCGCGTCAGAAGGTTCTTGACGGCGTAAGCAAGCTGGCCACCGCGGTCAAAGTCACGCTGGGTCCGTCAGGGCGCAACGTGGTTCTGCAAAAGAGCTGGGGCTCGCCGCAGGTTACCAAAGACGGCGTGACGGTTGCCAAGGAAGTTGAACTTCCCGATCCGTTTGAGAACATGGGCGCCAAGCTGGTGAATGAAGTCGCCGGCAAGACCAACGATCAGGCCGGCGACGGCACGACGACGGCGACTGTTCTGGCCGAGGCAATCTTTGCCGCGGGCCTGAAGGTTGTCACCACCGGCACCAATCCGGCGGTCATCAAGCGCGGCATCGACAAGGCTGTTGACGCGGCCGTTGAGGCCATCAAGGGCCAGGCCAAGAAAGTCAGCGGCAAGGACGATCTCAAGAAGGTCGCCACTGTCTCGGCCAATCATGATGTGGAAATCGGCAGCCTGATCGCTGACGCTCTTGATCGCGTCGGCAAAGAAGGCGTCGTGACGATTGAAGAAGGCAAGTCTCTCAAGACCGAAATGGTCTTTGTAGAAGGCATGGCTTTTGATAAAGGCTATATGTCGCCTTATTTCATGACCAACCCGACCACGATGGAAACGGTCATGGAAAACCCGTACATCCTGCTTTATGAAAAGAAAATCAGCACCATCTCCGAGCTTCTGCCGCTGCTGAATAAAGTGGTGACCTCGGGCAAACAGTTGTTGCTGATCTGCGAAGAAGTTGAGAACGAAGCGCTTGCGACTCTCGTGGTCAACAAGCTGCGCGGCATTCTGAATGTATGCGCGGTCAAGTGCCCGGGCTTCGGCGATCGCCGCAAAGCGATCATGGGCGATCTGGCCGTCCTCACCGGCGGCAAGTTCATCTCCGAAGACCTCGGCGTAAAACTTGAGAGCGTTGAGATCAGCGATCTTGGCAGCGCCAAACGCGTGACGGTTGATAAAGACAACACCACAATCGTTGAAGGCGCCGGCAAGAAGAAGGATATTGAGGCGCGCGCGGACCAGATCCGCATTCAGATCGAAAAGACCACCAGCGATTACGACCGCGAAAAGCTCCAGGAACGCCTGGCGAAGCTGACCGGCGGCGTGGCGGTAATCAAGGTCGGCGGCCCGACCGAAACGGCCATGAAGGAAGCCAAGTTCCGCGTTGAGGATGCTCTGCATGCCACACGCGCTGCGGCGGAAGAAGGCATTGTCGCCGGCGGCGGCGTGGCGCTTCTGCGCGCCATCTCCGCGGTTGATGCGGCCAAGAGCAAAGCCCGCGGCGAAGAAAAACTCGGTTTTGATATCATCCTTTCAGCCCTGCGTTCTCCGGCCAAGCAGATCTGCGAGAACGCCGGCGAAGACGGCAGTGTGATCATTGATGCCATTCTTGAGAAGGATGGCACATATGGTTATGACGCCGCGACCGGCGAATATGGCGATATGTTCAAGATGGGCATCGTTGACCCGGCAAAGGTCACACGCTCGGCGCTGCAAAATGCCGCATCCGTCGCGGGCCTGCTGCTGACAACCGATTGCCTCATCACCGAAAACAAGGAAGATGCCGAGCCGATCCACGGCGCGGTGAAGTAATTGTGTCACGGAATGATACAAAGCCCGGAGCGCTGAAAGGTGCTCCGGGCTTTTTGCGGATTTAGGAAAACAGATATTCACCACGGAGACACGGAGGCACTGAGAAAAAGTAAAATCTAGAAAACTAAAAACTAGAAAAGCAAGAATACAGACGGAACGTTTGTTGTCCTCAATTTTTTAGCTTTATAGTTTTTTAATTTTCTAGTTCCTCTCCGTGTCTCAGTGCCTCCGTGGTGAATCTTTGTTTAGGTAATTCTGATAAATTGGAGGGATGTGCGAAGATCGGAACGAAGTTACAGGGAATGCGAAATCCGTATTCTTCGGGCTTCGGTCTTCGAGCTTCAAACTTCCGTGAACCATGGCCTCTAAACGCGATTATTACGAAGTGTTGTCGGTTGAAAAAACCGCGTCAGGCGATGAGATCAAGAAGGCCTATCGCAAGGCCGCGCTGAAATATCATCCGGATAAAAATCCGGGCGATAAGGAAGCGGAAGTTCGGTTTAAGGAATGCGCCGAGGCTTACGAGGTGCTTTCGGATACGGATAAGCGCGCGCGTTATGATCAGTTTGGCCATGAAGGTTTGCGCGGCAGCACTGTGCGCGATTACTCGCACATGCAGAACGAAGATATCTTCAGCATGTTTAATGATATCTTCGGGCAGGCGTTTGGCGGCATGGGCGGCCGGGGCCAGCGCCGCGCGCCCAATCAGCCCACGCGCGGATATGATCTTGAGACGCAGACGGAAGTTTCGCTCAAGGATGTTGCGCGCGGATGTGAACGCACGATTGATTTTACCCGCCAGGATGTTTGCGAAACCTGCAAAGGCAGCGGAGCCAAACCGGGAACAAGTCGTAAAAAATGCGCTACCTGCGGCGGCCACGGACAGGTGGCTCAGCGCGGTTTTGGCGGCATGTTTCAGATGATCTCAACGTGCCCGGCCTGCATGGGCCAGGGAACGATGGTTGATACGCCGTGCCCGGATTGTGATGGCGCGGGCCGCAAGCCCAAGAAGCGCCAGGTTGTGGTGAAGATCCCGGCCGGTATTCATGATGGCCAGGCTGTGCGCGTGCGCGGCGAAGGCGAACCGGGCGAAAACGGCGGGCCTAATGGCGATCTGCATGTTTACGTGCGCGTTAAACAGCACGAATTTTTTCAGCGCGACGAAAACAATCTCATCATTCAGATGCCCATCAGCTTTGCCCAGGCGGCGCTTGGCGCGGAAGTTGAAATTCCCACGCTCTTTGGCAAAAGCACGATCCGCATTCCGCCCGGCACGCAGTATGGCGCGCTGGTGACGGTCAAAGGCAACGGCCTGCCGGATCTGCGCGGCGGCTCCGCGGGCGATCTGATCGTTCAGGTGCTCATTGAAATTCCGCGCAAGCTCACGAAGGATCAGGAAAAGATTCTGCGTGATTACGCCGTGGCCGAGGAAAAACATGTTCTGCCGGCGCAGAAGTCGTTTCTTGAGAAACTCAAGAGCTACGTGATCGGCGAAGAGGACGAGAAAAAATGACGCCGGGACACGGAGATGGCGGCGCGGAGATCAATGTATGTCAGAACTCTCCGCGTCACAGCGTTACCGTGTCGCTGAGTCATCAAGAATACAAAGTGAATGTGACGGATAAGATCAACTTCAAGCAGATGTAATGAGGTGGCACATGGCCGAAGAAAATAATCAGCAGCAGGCAAATGAAGAAGTTCAGGATCAGCAGGCAAATCCGCAGACAGATGCCACAACCAATGCCGCGGCCGGCGGCCAGGATCCTTTTGAGCTGGCCAAGAACGAAATTGGCGATCTGCGCAACAAAGTGGTGCGGTGGCAGGCGGATTTTCAGAATCTTCAGCGCCGCAGCGCGCGTGAAATTCTTGAGGCGCGCCAGCGCGCCGAAGCTGATTTTGCCAAAGGCCTGATTGATGTGCTTGATCAATTTGACCTGGCGATCAGCCATTCGGCCACGGCCGACGCGGCCACGCTGCTTAACGGCATCAAGATGACGTATGACGTATTTAAGAAAGTGCTCAGCAGCAAAGGCATTGAAAGTTACGACCCGACCGGCCAGGCTTTTGATCCGCATCAGCATGAAGCAATCATGCAGGATGCCAGCGGCAGCGCGAAACCCAATACCGTGACGCAGACTTTTCAGGTCGGCTGGCGTTCGGGTGATATCATCCTGCGGCCGGCGAAGGTTAAAGTGAGCAAGTAAAAGTTAAACGAGTGAACAAGTAAGCAAGTGAAGCGAGGGGCGGGTGATCCGCCTCTCCCTGTTTATCCCGGCGATCTTGCCGGGCTTGTTGACTCTGAAAGGAAGTGTCATGCCTACTTACGAATACGCTTGTGAGGCTTGTGGCCACAAGTTTGAGGAATTTCAGTCCATGTCGGCCAAGCCGATCAAAAAATGCCCGAAGTGCAAAAAGAACAAAGTCATTCGCCTGATTTCCGGCGGCGCGGGATTTATCTTTAAGGGCTCCGGTTTTTACGAGACGGATTATCGCTCGCCGACGTACCAGGCGGCCGCCAAAGCGGATTCCGCAAGTGCATCATCAAGCGCCGGCAGCACTGCGGCCAGCGAAACCAAGACGGGAACAAAAACCGAAAGCAAACCGGCCGCGCCAGCTAAAAGCGAAAGCAAATCAAGCGGAAAATCAAGCAAAACCGCGGCATAGAGTGATTGCCAAAAAGATAACGGCTGACAGACTTTTTTAATTAAAAAAGCCGCCCCGCGATAGCGTGGCGGCAGGTCATGCGCTAAAACATTTTGGCACATACTAAAAATGATCAATTAAGGCGGCATAATTGAGGACATTATGATGAATTTTGATGTCTATTGTGATGAAAGCCGCCTTGATTTGTTATGCTCAAAAAAGCCGTCAGCCAGATATATGGTGATTGGCAGTGTATGGCTTGCTAAAGAAGATCGACATTTATTTAAGCAAGAAATTCACGAATTAAGAAATAAACATAAGATTGGTGGAGAATTTAAGTGGCTTAAAATATCTCCGTCACGTGTCGATTTTTATAAGGAACTTGCGAATTGGTTTTTTGATAAAGGTAATAAAATCCGATTTCGGAGCATCGCAGTAGAGCAGGATAAGATTAATCTTGTTCAATTTCACAAGGGCGATCAGGAGTTAGGATTTTATAAGTTTTACTACGAATTATTGAATAAATGGATTCTTGATTTTAACCAATATTCAATATTCTGTGATTATAAAACTAATCGTGATCCAGATCGCCTGATTAAATTAAAGGAATGTCTGTGTAGTTCAAGTCTGTCATCAACCATCAATACTGTACAGGCGATATCTTCAAGCGAGTCAGTTCTTATTCAACTGGCAGATGTGTTAACCGGAGCAGTAGCGGCACGATTAAATGAGAAACTGACTGAAGGCAGTGCTAAAAGCCAGTTCGTGCACATCATAGAAAATCATATTGGCCGACACATCAATCATACGCCGCTCGGCGAACAAAAATTCAACACATTTATCATTAACCTTCAAGGAGGATGGTAATGGCCTATCCTCCGCTATTACGGCTTGCTTCCGAGATTGAATATAGGCAGGTATTTGAAAGGGAATATTGCCACTCGCCCATCGTAACTTTTGATGGTATCCCAGTTCGGTTCAGAAGACGCCAATTCGACCACTGTTTTTTTGAATCTACAAATCGAGATGGTGTTAAAAACCAATTTTCAGCTTTACGTTCTGAACGAATATTATGGATCAAGGCTGCGCTTCAGGATCCGACAAGCGAACGATATTATGGCTGGGATCGTGATCGGCAGCGTTATGAGCGTTCAAGACGGGTCACTGTTGTGATGGGAAATTATGTAGTCGTGATCTCGTTGACAGGCACAGAAACCGCTGACTTTATAACGGCTTATGTTGCTGATACGGTGGGATATAATGGGCGGAAAAGCACAATTGATAAAATACGTAGTGGGCCAAAATGGCAATAAAAAAACCGCTGATTCGCCAGGCTGGCTCAGCGGTAAGCCTTTGTAGGTTCTACTGCCACTGGCAGAGAACAAAGTCATTATACCACACTTATCGGCCAAAATGTATCAAAAATGACATACAAATGACTTAAATATGACATCATTATAATGTATGGCTAAATACACTTACGCGAAAAATACGAGTAAGTGTATTTTTATGAACCAACTTCTGCCGGCCTCGTAGGGATAAAAGAACAGCACATCTCCATCATTATCGTGGTTATGACCGATCCGTGATTATATGGAGATATTTTATGACGCAGCAGGAAAGTCCCAATTCCCGGCCGAAGTTGTCGGGGCTTGCGGTCACGTCGTTTATTGTATCATTTCTGGCATTTTTCATGTCGGTGTATGCGGGCGTACCGGCCATCCTCATGGGTGTGCTGGCGCTCTACCTGATACGTAAAAATCCTCACGTACTGGCCGGCGAAGGTTACGCGCGATGGGGCGTGATGCTTTCGGTTGTCGGTATTGTGGTCACAACCGTACTGTATCCCATGATGTTCTGGAATAGGAATAACGTGCACGGATATAGCCGTTCCGCTTGTGCGGCCAACATCAAGGGGATTCTGACGAGCATGACGGTATACGCCAATGAAAATAATGATTGTCTGCCGATTTGCGCGCCGCCGAAGGAGATTTTTAAGTACGATGTCAAATGGGGCATCAATACGCGGGAAACACTGGCCAGCAAAGCGCTTGAGCATATGCAGTCGCCGGCGCTTACGGGGAATATCAACGGGCCGCTGTGGGTGATGGTGTTGACTCAGCAGGTTTCGCCAAAATCATATCTGTGCAAGAGCGATCCGTTTGCCGCAAGCCAGGCCGCGATGCCGGCGAACAAGGCCAATGAATATTTTGCGATGTTCAGCAAGGGTGATCAGCTTTCGTACTCTATTGCGTATCCGTGGGCAAAGGATGACAAAACCGGCGTCATCGGCCCGGCATCCTATTGGCGCAATAGCACTGATGGCAGCATACCGCTGATGAGCGATATGACGCCACTGAGCGGTACGGGTAAACCCAAACGTGATCCGCGGCTTGCTGATTTGGCGGATAAGCGGGACTTTAAGGCGGCCAGCAGCTTGAATCATAATGCCGAAGGGCAAAATATTGGTTTTACCGATGCGCATGTAGAGTGGTCACGCGGGCCAAACGTCGGCCAGCATGAGGATAATATTTATACCTCCGGCGGAAAAATAGATGATCCCAGGCGCATCACTCAAGCGCCCCGGCCGGGCGAAATTGAGCCGATCCTCACACGCGATTCGCCTTACGATACGGTGATGGTGCCGCTGCGCGACGGCAAAACCGGCGCTGTAAAATAATCATGCGTGTAAGTGCGCGGATTATTCCGGCATCAATGCCGGAGGCGCGGGTTCCTGTGGTTCCGGCACGGGTGCTTCTGGATGAATCGGTAGTTTGCGGAGCATCCGTGCCACCCACATCAGGCCAAAAGTTCCGATCGTGATATCCGTGATGATGCGCGCGGCGAAGATTCCTTTAACGCCAAAAAGATTCGCGCCCAATAACGAAAGCGGAATCAGTAATACCACCACGCGCAGAATATTCAGCAGCGTGGCCAGCACGGGCCTTTGCAGGCCGGTAAAAAAGAATCCGTTATAGCGGTGAACTTCCGTCATGCCGTAACCAAAGCAGATGATACGCAGATACAGCACAAGCACGTGCGTGACGTTGGGGTCATCGGTAAATCGCGACGCAAGCCAGGGCGCAGCGATCATAAAAACGCAGGCGGCCAGCAAACCATAGCCAAGCGCAAAATTATTGGCGAGCTTGAATGCCTGGCGAATGCGGTCTCCGCGCTGCGCGCCAAAGTTCTGGCTGATGAACGGCACAAGCGACATGCCCAGCGCCATTGGGATGATAAATGCGGTCATCTCAATGCGGCCGGCGACGCCCGCGGCGGCGATTGCGTCATCGCCAAAGCGCGCCAGGATGGCTGTGAGAATCGTGGCGGAAATCGGCGTAAGGATCATGCTCAAAATGCTGGGTATTGAAAAATTGATGATATTTTTGAACGAAGCCATATATTCGGCCATCGGCCAGCGCTTAAAAATCAGCAGCTTGTGCTTGTGAATCAGCAGATACAGCAGCCAGAATGTTGAGACGCTTTGCGCAATGACCGTGGCCAGCGCCGAACCGGCAATGCCCATCGGCGGCAGGCCGATCTTACCGAAGATCAGCAGCGGATTAAGAATGACGTTGATGATCGTGCTCAGCAACATCAGCCGGCCGGCGAGTTTTGAATCGCCGCAGGAAATCAGCAAGCCGTTGCCCATCATCGGCAGGGAGGTCGTCAGGCCGCCGAGAAACCAGATGGTCATGAATTTACGGATCAGCGGCAGCGTATCAGGGCTGGCGCCAAGCGCGCGAAAAATCGGCGTCATAAAAAAATAACACAGCACGCAGAGAATCACCGAAATGCCAATCGTCAGCGCGATGCCATGCGTGGTCAGTTCGGCGGCGGCCTTATGATCGCTGCGGCCAAGCTGATGGGAGGTCAGCGTTGTCACGCCGGTGCCCAGTCCGCCGGCGGCAAAGCCCAGCATCATGATGACCGGGAAGGTATACCCCATTGCGGCCAGCGCATCCGTACCTAATTTTGATACAAAGTAGGAATCCGTGAGGTTATTAAGGTTCATGGCAAACGTGCCCACCAGCATCGGCACGGCCATAGTCATCAGCGTACGCGGAACACTTTGAGTCACGAGCGAAGGCATACAAAGAGCAACACTTTCTGTCCGCGATAAGGGCGGGCATGTGCTAAAAAACCTTATTATTCATTGTTTACGATTGTAAATCAATCATACGCATACAGGGATATGCCGGGAATGGCACTGTTGATACAATGAGCATGATTCGTGCGAGTCTGTAAACCTGAGGTCGGGATAAGCAAGCCTCATTCCCTTTATGGGATGGGGCACAAACCAATGATCGTTGGCGATTGCTCATGATCGGAACAAAATCGTTCACGCATCATCAAGTGCTCTACAGATGGCAATCGTTCGTACATCCATTGTGCCCCGCCCCATGAAGGAGCGAGGCTTGAAGTCAACGCCCGTTATCCCGAAATCAGGTTGTTATATTGACAGGATCATACCATGAACAGTCGCGCAGTTTATCAATGCATCTTTGTTATATTGATATGTATAATGACGGTATATGCGTCGGCATACGCCGGAGATCAGGCCGCTTCGCAACCGGCCGCGGCAACGCAAAGGGCGGATACTCCGGATGCGCAAATCAGAGATCTTTTCAGGCGGTTTTTTGCATGCGCGCTCAAGGGTGATCGCGCGGGCATGGCGAGGCTGACGCTTGCCAATACCGTTCTTGAAAAAGAGCTGGCCGACGGATTTGCGGAATACAGCCTGGCCGAGGCCGCTTTTGAGCAGGCTGTGCGTGATAAGTTCGGCGCGCAGGTTGCGGCGGCGGCGATTCATGATGTCAATGATTTCCCCGTCACGGATGCCGATATCCTGACGATTACGCTTGATGGCAACCGCGCGATTGCCGAATCCCCGGCCGTTGATAATCCGGCATATGTGATTCTTGATCAGGGCGTGTGGAAATTCTGGATTCGCGGATGGGTGGCGCGCATGCCGCGCGAAACCGTCAAGGAAGTAGCCGTGATGAATCGCAAAGCGGCCGGCGTTTTTCAACTTGTGCTGCGCAGGCTCAACAAGGATGAATTAAAAACCGGTGATGAGATGCGCCAGGTGCTGAAGAAAGCAATGACGGAAATCGGGTCGTAACATGTTTGCTATTCTTCGTCGGGGATGACGGCTTCGGCGTGTGCGTTGGCCGGGCTGACGAGATGCAGTGCAAATTTGGCTGTGGCAAAACCTGCCATCAACGCGGCAAAGAGAATACTGACCGC
Organism: uncultured Phycisphaeraceae bacterium; assembly: GCA_964610975.1. GTDB lineage: Bacteria > Planctomycetota > Phycisphaerae > WQYP01 > WQYP01 > CAZSYN01. The sequence goes on along the minus strand of CAZSYN010000005.1, from coordinate 5,489 downwards.
CATCATGCGTTTAAGCCGCTGATGATTGCGCGGCGCGAAGGGTCTGGCGGATGATTCGCGCTCGGATGTGTACTCCATGAGTTTGCGCTCAAGCGGCAGGGCATAACGCTCGGACGCAGCAGCGGCGGAACGGTCTCTTATTTTTCTCTGCTTGACCACAACCGCAACGGTGTGGGGCGTATTGGCGCCATGAATCAACTGGGCCGCCCATACTTCAAGCAATGAACCGCATCGCTGGCAGGTCAGTTCTTCACTTCCCGCGTGGGCGTGGTGTGCATTTCCGGCCTGACATAATGGGCAGCGCACGATCATATCCCTTACATCGGCGACTATGTGCGGCCATTTTAGACTGTTATGGACGAATTACTCCATATTGCCGATGAATCTGAGTTTATCAGACGTCGGCGGGGCGCGTACTGATAATTTGGTGAATTTCGGCAAAAAGGAACAGAGGCCGCCTGGCTGAGGCGGCCTCTGTTTTCAGGAATTCATTATCATGCAGCTCGTCTTAGAACTTGAGCTGGAACTGAAGGCGATAAACGAACGCTTCGTTGTTGAGATAAATATCGCCATCGCTGCCGGCAACCGCACTTTCAGAGGGCACGAAAGTGATGTCAGTTGAAATCTTGGCATTTTGACCAGCCAGGTAGTAGTTAGCGCCGATGGTGTAGAACTGGGCGCTATCTGACGGACCTTCAGAGCTGATGGAGCTGACACGGCCGAGAACTTCCAATTTCTGCGGAATGATGAAATAGCCGATCTGGCCATAACCACCGAACTGGAAACCGGAGGAATCGGAAGTGGCGTTAGCTGAATTTGTATTTCTGATCGACTGGTTGACCTGCTGGAAGTAACCGGCGGTGTTGAAGGACCAGCCTTGCCACTTGGCCGACCAGTCAACCGTGGCGCGATACACATCGCCAAGAGCCGCCGAGTTCTGGAAGTTGGAGCCGTTCACGCCACCCCAGCCGGGAGTGGTTGTGGCTTCACGAACTTTGTTATGAGATTCATAACCAAGCGCGCCGCCGAGCATCCAGATGAAGTTGCTGTTGTCTTTGCGGAGATCGGATTCATCGGCAAAATCTTTGATCGTGCCGGAACCGGCCCACTGAGTACGGGCATAAAGTGCCGGGCGGTTGTCAAAGTTATTGACGCTGCCGGTATTAGAGCCGTTGTTGCCACCGGCGCTTGTGCCATTGGTGACGGCAACTTCGTAGCCCAGGGTATCCTTGATGATATCACCGTAGAGGCTCACGCCGATCTGACGGCTGGCATCAAACGGAACAAGAGCTTCCGAACGGGTAAGCAAACCCAGCGAGGTATCGGAAATCAAGGTTGACTTGGCAAACGGAGCCTTATAAGAACCCGTTTTGACATTGAACAAATCGCTGAACTTGTAAGCAACGTAAGCATCTGAATACTTCAAATCGCTGCCACGGTCAGCCTGAAGCTCAATTTTGTAAGTCAGATCCGGCGTAACAACGTTGCCGGCGAAAGATACGCGGAAATTACGAACTTCAAAGCCGCTGGTGTTATCGCGGTTCTCATCGGAGTTGGTAATGCCGGAATTACCGTTGTTGTTGGCTTTGTTTTCAGCGCGTCCGTAGGTATAGCGGAACTTTGCCCAGCCGTTGATGACCAGCTTGTTATTCTTATCCGTTGACTGGATGAAGAAGCCGTTCTTGTAACCGGCCGCCACATCGCCATCGGCGAACTGGCCGCGAGTTTTGGCGTCAGCAATGACTTCCTGCACCAGTCCCTTGATCTGGGAGGCCCGTTCTTCGGTGAGCCAGTTTTCGTTTTGCTTGGCTTCCAGCTCGTTGATGCGAGCTTTGAGAGCCTGAAGCTCACTTTGTACGTCGCCGTTTGCCGAGTCGGCAAAGGCCGCTGACGACGCGGCCAGTACCGAGGCGATCAACGCCGCCCGTTTGGTCCATAATGACAATGCCATGGATCGAGTCTCCTATAAGTGTTTTTTCCCTTGCGCCGGTTTGTCGTGCCGACTGCCTACCACGAGGGAACAATTAGCCTACTTTGGGCCAACATTCTTTTTGAAGGCAAAACAATAGCCACTAAGTGCTAAGGTTGAGTTAGGCTTATAACATGAGTTTATTAACATTGCAACAAAATAACCTATATTGTCTATCGGAATTATATTAATTACAAATTTCATGCGAATTTGCTTATTACAAATTCTTAACTTGAGCCACAGTCCCTTGTTGCCGACTCAATACAGGTATCACTTGATCAGGCTCTCCGAGATGTATGTCGGACTTCCGGCGCAATGAGCGCCGGAAATGCACAGAATCAAGTTATGTATATATGAATGGCGAGGCTGCCGTGTTCAGTGTCGGATTATATCGGACTAGTGGATCTTTTGTCCGCAATCTTATTGGGAAATTTTTCCCCGCCTTTTGCGGGCATGCTCCCTGCGGCCTTGATGATCTTCTCAGAATAGCCGCGGACAGTACAGACCAGGGATACGTGGTACTCAACGGCGATCTTGAAGTGATCTGGGTCAACATGGGTTTTACCCGCATGACGGGATATGAGGTGGCGGATTTTGTACATATCAATCCGCTTGAACTTCTGGCCACATCGCAGACAGATAGCATTCATCTCCAGGAACTTATAACTGCATTAAGAAACAAAACTTCCGCTAGTTCAGAGCTGTATCTTCAGGCCCGCGGCGGACGACAATTCTGGACCTATTGCAGCTTTCAGCTTGCTAAAACAGGAAGTAGGAGTGTCCCACATTTTATTGGGCTGTTTCGTGATATCACTCAGCAGCGCTATATGCTTGATGCGCTGCGCGAATCAGAAACGCGCAGCCGCGCCATTGTGGAAACGGCGCTTGATGCGGTGATCACCACGGATCATCACGGCATGATCGCCGGGTGGAATCCGCGCGCGGAGGAGATGTTCGGCTGGTCGCGGCGCGAAGTTCTGCATCAGCCGCTGGTGGTGCGGGTTTTTCCGCGCGCCACGCGCACGGACATGCTTGACGCCGTGCATGCGATATTTTCAGGCAAAGCATGCACAATCAACGGCGGGCGATTTGAGACGGAACTTCTGCGGCGCAACGGCGAATTATTCCCGGCGGAGCTGTCTGTCAGCTCCATGCACGGCAAGGATCACATTTTTGTTAATATGTTTATCCGTGATGTATCGGATCGCCGCCGCGCAGAGGAAGCTCAGCGCAAAGCCAAGGAAGTTGCCGAGGCGGCCAATCGCGCCAAGTCGGAATTTCTTGCCAACATGAGCCACGAAATCCGCACGCCGCTCAACGGCGTCATCGGCATGGCCGAACTGCTCAACAAAACGGAGCTTGACGAGCAGCAGAAGCGTTATGTATCGCTTGCGCGCACCAGCGCCGATACGCTCTTGACGCTGATCAACGAAGTGCTTGATTTTTCAAAGATTGAGGCCGGCAAGCTTGAGCTTGATCCCGCGCCGGTGGATCTTGCGGCGTGTGTTGAGGACGTGGTGGAGATGCTTGGCCAGCGCGCGGCGGACCGTAATCTTGAGCTGGCTTGTCAGATCAGGCCGGAAGCGCGCTGCATGGTGATCGCCGATATGCACCGTGTGCGCCAGGTGCTGATCAACCTGGTTAACAATGCGATAAAATTCACGCACGTGGGCCATGTGCTGGTGCGTGTGAATGTCGCGATGCTTGAGAATAATGACGTTCTGTTTGAATGTTCGGTTGAGGATTCGGGCATCGGCATTCCGGCTGACCGGCAGAACCGGCTCTTTAAGTCGTTTTCGCAGGTTGATGGTTCTAGTACGCGTCAGTACGGCGGTACGGGCCTGGGGCTGGCGATCTCAAAACAGCTTATTGAACTGATGAACGGTCAAATCGGCGTGACTTCACAGGAGGGCGCCGGCTCAACATTCTGGTTTAAGATTCCGCTCAAGCGCGCACGCGAAACGCGCCCGGCCGCTAGCGCGCCGCATGATCTGCGCGGCATGCGCGTACTGGCGATTGATGATTTTGCGGCGCATCGCATGGTGCTCTCAGAATATCTTTCCGGCTGGGGATTTTTTGGCGATCTTGTGGCCGATGGCGCTAATGCGATTAAGAAACTGCGAGAAGCGAACGCCGCGGGCATGCCGTATAAATTGGTTCTGGTTGATTTATTGATGCCGGGTATGGATGGTTTTGCCTTTGCTCAGGCTCTGGCCGAGCTGAACCTGCCTGATCCGCCGCGGCTGATTTTGATGTCCGCAACGCATCAGCACATGACTTCGGCCGATTTGCGTGAGAAGGGATTCTGCGCTTTTGTGCCCAAGCCGTATCGCCAGTCGCAGTTGCTTGATGCGATTGTTTCGGTGATGGCCGGCGCGCCGATCTGCAAAAAATCGGCTCCTAAACCGGCAGTCAAATCCGCGCCTGAACACGTGGCGCAACCCAATGATATCCGCGTGCTGCTGGCGGAAGATAATGAGGTCAACCGGCTATTGGCGCAGGAAGTTTTGCGGCAATCCGGATTCATGTGCGATTCCGTCGTCAACGGGCTTGAGGCCGTTGCGGCCGTTCAGCGCGGCATTTATGACGCCGTGCTGATGGATTGCCAGATGCCGCAGCTTGATGGTTTTGGCGCCACCGCCGAAATCCGCCGCCTTGAGTCCATGAACGCGCCGACGCGCCGTGGCGGCGGCACGATGCCGATTGTTGCGCTGACCGCAAACGCCATCAAGGGTGATCGCGAAAAATGCCTGGCCGCCGGAATGAACGGATATCTGACAAAGCCGATCAACGCGCGCGAACTCACGCGCACGCTTAATGCGCTGCTGTTGCCAGAGCAAAATAACAACGCAATGCCGGATGCTGCGCCTGCGCCAATGCAAAAATCCGCGCCGGTATCTGCGGCAAAAGCGCCAGTGCGCCCGATCGCCGCAATGCCGGCCAATCAGGATCATGCGGAAGAAACCGCCGAGCCGGCCATTTCTTTTGAAGAACTTCTTGAGCGATGCATGGGCAGCAGAGAGTTGACGGAAAAAGTGCTGGTGGCTTTTGAAAAAGAAGCGCTTTGCGAGCTTACGCACATTACAGAACTGATCCGCACGCAACGTACCGCGGATGCCGCCAAGCGCATACATTCACTTAAAGGATCGGCCGGCAACATCGCCGCGCATGAACTTCATAAGCTCGCTACGGAAATGGATCGCTGCGCCAAGCAGAACAATCTCGCCGGTTTAGTGGACATGCTCAAGCCGATGGAGTCTGAAGTGAATCGCTGCGTGCAATTCATCCGCGAGCGCGATCAGATTACGCTGTAAATTGCTGATCGTTATGCCGGCCGCATGAATTGCAGTTCCTTAATTTCAGTTCAGGCACTGCCTTGCTTTGTTAAAAAGATCCGAAACCAAGCCCCGTCGCCTTTATGGCACGGGGCACAAACTGTTAAAGAAAACGAATAACACCCAAAGGATGCAATCGTTTCTGGATAGTTGTTTGTGCCCCATCCTCTAAAAGGATGGGGCTT
>CAZSYN010000004.1:382455-402152 GCA_964610975.1 uncultured Phycisphaeraceae bacterium | reverse complement strand
ACACGCCACACGCCACACGCCACACGCCACACGCCACACGCCACACGCCACACGCCACACGATCAACCACCAACGATCAACCGCCCATTCGGCCCACCAACAGCTTTGGTATCGCTAAAATTGATCAACTCATCCACGATATACAGTGGCCGGCGCTGAACTTCCTCATACGTGCGCGCCAGGTATTCGCCCAGCAAACCGATGAGGAAAATCTGTGTCCCGCCCAAAAGCAGAATCGCTATCGACATGAACGTAAAGCCGCCGGGACGATAATCTGAAGGAAAGAAAAAATGCTGGTAAATCACAACCAACATCCACATGATCGCGCAAAATGCCACAAATAACCCCAGCCATGTTGCGATTTTCAGCGGCATTGTGGTAAAGCCGGTAATAGAGTCAATCGCCAGACGCACGAGTTTAACGTAATTATACTTTGTTTTTCCCGCAAACCGCGGCGCGCGGATAAACGGCACGCCCGTTGAACGATACCCCACCCAGCAAATCATACCGCGCACAAAACGGTTGCGTTCGTTAAGCGAATTAAAAGCGTCAATCACTTTGCGATCCATCAAGCGGAAGTCGCCGGTGTCTTTGGGCAACTCTATTTTGGCGATGGCGCTCATCACGCGGTAAAAAAGCCAGCTTGTGACTTTTTTCAGCGCTGTTTCTTCGTGGCGTTTTGAGCGCACGCCGTACACGATCTGGTTGCCCTGCCGCCAAAGCTTGATCATTTCCGGAATCACGGCCGGCGGGTCCTGCAAATCAGAATCAATCAGCACCGCACACTCACCGCGCGCATAGCGCATCCCGGCCGTTGACGCCGCCTCGTGGCCAAAATTCCGCGAAAACGATACCACCCGCACAAACGGATCTTTTGCCGCAATCTCCGTGGCCACCGCAAGCGTATTATCGCGCGACCCGTCATTGACCAGCACAAGCTCATACGCCAGGCCCAGCGGACCCATGACGGCATGTATCTGCCGCACGAATTCCGGAAGGCCTTCCTGCTCGTTATACATCGGAGAAACGATAGTGACGATTGGCTGCATCATGAAAATCGTAACGTAGAATTCCTTTTTGAGAAAGAGACAGCCTTCCCGCGTCAAAGTTAGCCTCAAAATGACATTCGTTAAGCGGTTTTGCTGATGATTCAGGAATCCGCTAAACTACTGTGCCTCCGCGGCGGCCGACCGTATAAGCGCCGCGGAACTGCCCATTTGTCACGGAGTGATCTGAACATGACCCATCAGGAAATTGCCGCCGCTCTTGAAAAAATCGGCCAGAGCCACCTGCTCAAATTTTATCAGGAACTTTCCGCCGAAGAACAGAAATCTTTTAATGCCCAGCTTGCCTCTCTTGATTGGGCCACCATAGCCAAGCTCGTTGAGACAGTTGTTAAGCACCCCCAGCCGCTGCATTTGCCCAGCAATGTTCAGCCGGCGCCCTATTATGTCAATCAACCCGCTGACGATGCCGGCAAAAAGAAACTTGCCGACGCCCGCGCCCGTGGCCAGCAATTGCTGCGCGAAGGCAAAGTGGCCGCGTTTGTCGTGGCCGGCGGACAAGGCACGCGTCTCGGCTGGGAAGGCCCCAAAGGCACTTACCCCGCCACGCCCATCAAACAAAAGCCGCTCTTTGAGTGTTTTGCCGAGCATCTGCTGGCGCTCGGCCAGCGTTACGGCAAACCGATTCCGTTTTATATCATGACCAGCCCGCAGAATCACAAGGCCACCACTGAGTTCTGGAAACAGCACAACTTTTTCGGCATGCGGCAGGAAAACGTCATGTTTTTCCCGCAGGACTCCATGCCCGGCATCGGCCTTGATGGCAAAGTTCTCCTTGAGGGCAAATCATCACTGGCACTTTCCCCCAATGGCCACGGCGGCTCGCTGCTTGCGCTGAGCAAATCAGGCGCGATTGCCGATATGGCCAGGCGCGGCGTCACGCAGATCTCTTATTTTCAGGTTGATAATCCGATTGTGCGCTGTGTTGACCCGACATTCATCGGCCTGCATGACCTTGACGGCGCGCAGATGTCATCAAAAATGCTGCCGAAAGTCGCTCCGAAAGAAAAGCTCGGCAACTTCTGCCTCATTGACGGCAAAGTCACAGTCATTGAGTATTCCGATTTGCCAGATGAACTGGCCGAACAGCGTTTGGCCAATGGCGATCTGAAATTCCGCGCCGGCTCAATCGCGCTGCATGCCATTCGCCGCGACTTTGTTGAGCATCTCAACAAGGACGGATTTGCGTTGCCTTATCACCGTGCGGAAAAGAAAATCGCATGCATTGATCTCGTCACCGGCGCGCCGATAAAGCCGGAAAAGCCAAACGCCGTCAAGCTTGAGACTTTTGTTTTTGATGCCCTGCCGCTGGCGGCCACCAGCATCATTTACGAAACAGACCGCATTGATGAGTTCGCTCCGATCAAGAACAAGGATGGCGTTGACAGCGCGCAAAGCTCACGCGAAATCACCACGCAGCGCAATGCCTCATGGCTTGAGGCCGCGGGCGTAAAAATTCCGCGCAAGGCCGACGGCACGCCGGATTGCGTCATTGAGATCGCGCCGGCCTTTGCTCTTGACGCGGCCGAAGTGCTGGCCAAAAAAGGCAAACTGCCGGCAATTCAGGCCGGCCAGCAGGTATATATCGGATAAAGATAAAACGCGAAAGATGAACAGCGAAACGCGAAACAAAGGGCGATTACCGCTCTTCTGTTTCGCGTTTCGCATTTTGAGTTTCGCGTTTTTTCCCTCTCATTTATAATGCCCGCATGAGAGCAACCGTGGTCATACCGTTTCGTGGTGATCCGGCCATCCTGAACTGGGCGCTTGAAGGTTTTGCCCATCAGCAGTTGCCGGATGATCTTGTTCTGGATATCCGCATCGGCGGCGACGGTTGCGCTCCGCATCCGGCTCCGCAAACTCCCGCGCGCAATGTCACCATCACCCTGCTTGAGTTGCCGCGCAGCGGCGTATGCGGCGCAAAGAACCTCATTCTTCAAGATGTTGACACGGATGTCATTATCTTCAGCAATGCCGACACGCGGCCCGAGCCTGACTTCGTCGCGCGGCACGTCAGCCGGATCATGAGCCTGCCGGCCGGCAGCATGGTCCTGGGCGCATCGCCTTTTGACCACACCATTCCGCGCACCATTTTTGACGCGCTTATTGAGCGCACCCCGGCCATTTTTTTTTACTGTCAGATGCAGTCCGGACAATGGTATGACTACCGTTGCGCGTGGAATTTAAACGTTTCCGTGCGCGCAGAGGATTACCGCCGCACGGGAGGCTTTTCTCCGCTGCTGTCGCCCTACGGTTACGAGGATCTTGTGCTTAGCCACGGCGTGATGGGCGCAGAGCGCAAAGGCGTTTTTTACGATGCCGACGCGCGCGTCACGCACCGCCACCCGATGACGCTTGACCAATACCTGATGCGCGAAGAAATGCTCGGCCTCATGGGCCCGGCACTGTATCAGGCCTCGCCTGAAGTTGCTGAAAATATTTTTGGCCAGGCCGACGCCCGCAAAATGGCCGATCAGTTTTCCGCATGGGTTGAGATGGACCGGCAGATGCATCAGTGGATTTATCGCCGACTTTGCGAGTGGGCGCCGCGCCCGGAGAGCGATCTGCAATCACAGCCGGATGCTCAGGCGCTGCTCAACGCTTTATATCAGATGCACATTCCGCTCAAGCGGCTCTCATTCCGCCTCGGTTTTCTGCGCGGCATGAACATCAGCAATCCGGATGATCGCGTAACGACAGGATTGTGGAAAAAATATCTGTAATAAAAAAACGCTGAACGCTAAACGGTAAACGCTGAAAAAATGCTGAAGGGTAAAGGATAAAGGATGAATTAAGAAAACGCTGAACGTTATGTAGTAAATGCTGAAGAAAGAGAACGATCAACCACCAACCACCAACGATAAACGAACACGCCACACGCCAATTCCCATTTTCCCACCGCCCACGTATACTGGGCGCGTGAGCATGACAGAATCCATTTTGCACTCAATTGCCAGATCGCGTGATCCGCTTGATGAATTTTTTGGGCCTCTGCATGATTTCTTGTGGGATCAGCACGACTCCGGCGGTGGTTTTCGCGGGCCTGACGGCACAGTCAGCCTGTATCACACGGCTTTGGCGCTTGAGGTCATGGCCGCGCTCGCCATTGAGCTTCCGCGCCTACCCGACAGCCGTTACCTGGCGCGTTTTGCCGCTGGCAGCGGATTGTCATTGACGGAATTGACGTCACTGATCCGCGCCTGGCGCGCGCTTGGCCATGATGTGCGAAGCTGGCTGCCGCGCCTTGAAAAATTCCGCAGCACCGATGGCGGTTTTGCCCACGTCGCCGGCCGCAAGCAATGCCAGGTTGACGCCTGTTTCCTTGCCGCGTGCACGCCGATCAATATTCACGATTTCTCCTGCATACATGCCTGCCGTACCGGAGATGCGTATGCCAATTCCCCGGACGAGCCCTGGCCCAGCACAATTTCTACTGCGCTTGCCATGACAGTTCAGCAAGAATATTCCGCAGAATGCATCAACTGGCTCCTGGCAAGGCATGCGCCCAAAGGCGGATTCCTTGCCACGCCCTCGGCGCAGGTGCCCGATATTTTCTCAACGGCCGCGGCACTGCATGTATTGTCATCAGCCGGCAAGCTGACGCCGGAGATCATCGGGCTCAATATGGATTTTCTGGATTCGCTCTGGTCAAATCGCGGCGGATTTCAGCAAAGCTGGGCCGATTCAGAGCTTTCCGTAGAGACGATCTACTACGGCCTGCTTGCGCTGGGATATCTCGGATAAACCAAATTCATAATGCACGACATCAATCGCCATACGAAAGCATAATCCCGTTGTTACGCGTTTTGCGTTTCGTGATTCGCATTCCTATGATAGTCCTCAATGGCCAAAGGCGTCACGATTTCTCTTGCGGCAAAATGCCAGTTACTCTTCGGGCTTGCGGTGCTTGTCATCATCGCCGGCGCGCTGGCGGTTCCGTGGCAGCGCATGGAGCAACTGGCCGGTGAGCAGAATAAAAAAGCCGCGCGCATGCTGGCCGATGTGACGTTCCGCCAGGTGCACGCGCGTGGTGATCACATGCCATCGCTCACGCGGACGGCTACTCAGCCTGCCACAGCCACCGCGACATCACCGGCTACGCAAAGCGCCACGGCCGCATCTTCATCCCGGCCGGCTTCGTCATCACGTCCCGCCGCCACGCGCCCGGAATGGGGCGAAATCAATATTGTGGACGACGATTATCCGCCGCCACATCTGGTCAAGCTGCGCAGCATCAACGATGATCTCCCAGGCGAAGACAGCATCACGCGCCACGCGCTTGAGAGTTTCCGGGCGCGCGGCAAGGAAACGGAATGGGGCAAGCTTGAGAACATCGGCGAGCAGGGCCGCTATTATCGTTACGCCGCGGCCATTCGCCTTGAGCGTTCATGCCTGGGCTGCCATCATGAGTTTGCTTCTTTTGTCACGCCCACAACGCGCAAATCGCATTCTGGTTCTGATATTGATACGCCGGTTCCCAACGAGTGGCCGGTTGTGGGTATCGTGCGTGTTGATCTTCCCTGGCAGCTCAATGATACGCAGATCCTGCTCAACCGTATCGTGCTTGCCGTGGCCGGCATGCTCGGATGTACGCTGGCGGTGGTCGTCTTTTATCTCATCACAAACAAGTTGATTCTTCAGCCCGTGCGCGTGCTGCGCAACACGGCGGACAAAGTCTCAAAAGGCGATCTCAACATCCGCTCTGCCATCTCAACCGGCGATGAATTTCAGCAGCTTTCCGAAACTTTTAACAACATGCTCTCAACGCTCAAGACGTCTCAGGACCAGCTTGAGTCCACAAACCGCAGCCTTGATACGCGCGTGGGCGAGCTTGCCCAGATGAACGTTGACCTGCACGAGGCCAATCGCCTCAAGAGCGAGTTTCTCACCAACGTCAGCCACGAATTGCGCACGCCGCTCAATGCCATCATCGGCTTTGCGGACCTGCTTTCCGAAAACCCCGCCGCCAAAAATGACGCCAAGATCGGCCGCTGGGTTGATAACGTGCGCACCAGCGCCAAGCAGCTTCTTGACCTGATCAACGATCTGCTTGATCTCGCCAAAATAGAGGCCGGCAAGCTCGTGATCCGCAAGGAAAAAGTCAACGTCGCGGACGTCTGCGAAGCCATGATGAATTTTACAAAACCGCTGGCCAGCAAAAAAAATATCAACATCACGGTCACAGCCGATCCGCGTTTGCCGCTGCTGACAACCGATCCGAGTCGTTTTCAGCAGATTCTGTATAACTTCATGTCAAATGCGCTTAAGTTCACGCCGCAAGACGGCAGCGTCAAAATTCAGGCCGCCGGCGATGACGCCGGCATGGTCCGCATCAGCGTCACGGACACCGGCCCGGGTATTGCGCCCGAGCATCAGCAGGTCATCTTTGAAAAATTCCGCCAGCTTGATAGCGGCATCACCCGCCAGCACAGCGGCACAGGCCTGGGCCTGACCATATCAAAAGAACTGGCCACCCTTTTGGGTGGCCGTATTGAACTCAACAGTACCCCCGGTATGGGGGCAACATTTACTCTTGTATTACCGGTTGAAATTCCGGCCGCGTAACAGCTTATGGCTCATCGCTGGTGGCAATATGCTTAACCGGACGCTTTGCCGGTAAACGCTTGGGCTCAGGATGTTCAGCAGCCTGGTCCACTTCCTGTGTATTGTTACTGCTGCTGGCGCGATTGATTTCGTCCGTCGTGGCGTTAAGACCCTTCTTAAACTCCACAATCGTTTTGCCAAGATTTTTGCCGACTTCCGGAAGGCGGCGCCCAAAAAGCAAAATACCAACAATCGCAACGATCAGAATTTCGCCCATGCCCAGTTGACCAAACAATGCCAGCGGCAACCCATGCACACTCATGATAACTCCTTTAGTCGGATGTGCCGGTTCTCTACCGGCGCTCCGCCATTCATGTATGATATCACTATCCTATCGGTAATGAGGGTAAAGAATCAATTTGAATTTCTTATATTATGCCTATTTGCGAAACAAACATCATTTCTTGATCCTCTTTTTTGAAAATGTTGTGAAACATTCTCAAAAAACAGTGTTTCATACATTGCACAAGCCGATAGTCACGGTAATCTTTGCATGAATAGGTTGTGCGTGGCGTGGTGACTTTAAATAGTGACGAATGTTCTTCCTCAATTCCTGTTTACCGGTAGATGGCATGTCGCAATTGATATCACGCGTATTGTTGTTCATCATGATACTTGCCGCTCTGACTCTCATCTTTTTTGGCAAGCGGCCGACTGAATTTCGTCTCTCCGTCCCCGGCGGATCTCCCGGCAACGGCCTCGGCGCTTCCGTGCGTGGCCGAACGATCGTCACATTCTGGGAAAAATGGACGCGCCACGAGGCCGCCGCCATGCAGCGCGCGGTAGATCAATTTAACAACTCACAGGATCGCATTTTCGTCAACCTTGTCTCCATGAGCCAGATCAACCAGAAGATGCTCATCGCCACGGCCGGCGGCGATCCGCCGGATGTCGTGGGCCTCTGGGCTTCGCAGATCGGTCCGTATGCCGCCAACGGCGCGCTTGATACGCTTGATGAATTGACGCGCGACGGCACCATCACACCCACAACCTATAAGCCTTGTGTGTGGCATATCTGCGCGCCCGGCGAAAAGCTTTATGCCGTTTCCGCCACGGCCACGGCCTGCGCGCTTTACTGGAACAAAGACCATTTCCGCCAGGCCGGCCTTGATCCAGAAAAGCCCCCCACCACCATTGAAGAACTCAATGAATATGCGGAAAAATTAACCATCCGCAACGGCAGCGCACTTGATCGCATCGGCTTTTTGCCCAATGAGCCAGGCTGGTGGGATTATGCCTGGGGCATGTATTGGGGCAACAAACTCTACAATGAACAATCAGGATTTTTTAACATTGATACGGCCGAGAACCGCGCCGCTTATCACTGGTATCAGGCATTCCCCATCAAGTATGGCGTGCGTGATACGCAAACCTTTGCCTCCGGCTTTGGCCAGTTCAACAGCCCGCAAAATGCGTTCATCAACGGAAAAATCTCCATGATTGTTCAGGGCTCATTTTTCGCCACATTCATTCAGCTTAACAACCCGCAAATGCTTGGCCACTATGGCGTCACATTTGTGCCGTTGCCAAAATCAACAGGCCTGCCGGCCGGCGCCATAACACTGGCCGATCTTGATTGCTGGGTCGTCCCCAAAGGCGCACGCAACAAGGCCGCCGCGCTTGAGTTTCTTCGCTACATGACTCGCCAGGATGTCATGGAGGAATTGAGCATTGCGCACGCCAAGCCAAGTCCGCTCAGCAACGTCAACGCTGATTTTTTCAAGCGCAACCCGAATCCGTATATCAGAGTCTTTGACCAGGCCATGATCGCGCCGCACGTCAACGTATTGCCATCAAGTCCCGTTTGGGAGCGCGTTCAGGCGGAGATCCTTACCGCCACCGCCAACATGTGGCGCGATCCGGAGCACTTCCCGGTTGAGCAGACGCTGACACAACTTCAACAAACCGCCGACACCTATGTCCGCGAGTACCAGCACTACAAGCAAAAGCGAGACATCATGGATCTCAAGGAGGTTCAGCATGCCCGCTGAGCGCATTACATTACGTGACCAGTGCGTGGGCATGCTCTTCGCCGCGCCGTATATCGTCGGCCTGCTGGGTCTGCTGGCCGTGCCGCTGGTGCTTTCCTTTTACTACAGCTTTACGGAGTATCCGCTTCTTCGCCCGCCGATGTGGATTGGCCTTGATAATTACGCCGCAATGATTCACGACCCGATTTTCTGGAAAGTTCTCGTCAACACGCTCAAGTACGCCGCGCTTTCCGTGCCTTTTACGCTTTCGCTCAGCGTTCTGCTGGCCGTGCTGCTCAATCAGAAAATCCCGTGCCAGGCCATGTTCCGCACGATCATTTTTCTGCCAAGTCTCGTCCCGGCCGCCGCGGCCGCGATGCTCTGGCTCTGGGTACTCAACGGCAAACAGGGTCTGCTCAACGTCTTTTTAATCAGCGGCGTTGACGCCTTTAACATCATGCTCAACTGGCTCGGCGCAAGCCAGATCACATGGTCGCCGCCGAACTGGCTCGGCATTAAAATGTATATCATGCCCGTGTTTGTTTTGCTCAGCGCGTTTGGCATCGGCAATGCCGTGGTGATTTTCCTTGCGGGTTTGCAGGATATTCCGCTTGAGCTTTACGAAGCGGCCGAGATTGACGGCGCCGGAACCGTGGCCAAATTCTTCAACGTCACGCTGCCGATGCTTTCGCCGGTCATCTTCTTCAACCTCATCATGGGCATCATCGGATCGTGGCAGATTTTTACGCTGCCCTACATCATGGTCGGCGCGGGCCCGGACCGCGCGGCCTATTTTTACTCAATGTATCTTTTTGACGCCGCATTCATGCAGCAACGCATGGGTTACGCATCAGCAATGGCCTGGGTTCAGTTTCTGGTAATCTTCGGCCTGACCATGATCGTCATGTGGACCAGCAAACGCTGGGTACATTATAGATAGCAAATCGTGTTTGACGCTCTTGATATACGCACTCAAACGAAAGATCGTATCATGTATATAAAGCAAGACACGGGGACGCCAGGACACGGTGACACGGAGATGCATAACGTAACAAAGTCGCCGTGTCCCCGTGTCACCGTGTCTCCGCGTCATGCGCTCCCGCACGCTTTTACCCTCACGCGCCTGCTGGCGCTGCTCGTGCTGATCATCGCCGCGTGCGTATACGTAGGCCCGTTTGCCTGGATGGTGACCACCAGCATGAAGACCGCATCAGAAGCGGCCAAAGTTCCGCCGATTCTCATCCCGGCCGGCTCAACTGACGAACTTGGCCTCGCTTCCCGCAACATCGCGCCCGATGCCCCGGCCCTTTCGCAACGCTGGCTCATCACCAAATACAATTACGATAAAGTCCTCACAGACCCGGCTTTTGATTTCATGCTCTGCGGCCGAAACACGCTCTTGATCGCTTCCGGAACCGTCATCGGCTCAATCATCAGCTCATCGCTCGTGGCGTTTTCTCTTGCCAAATTGCGCTGGCGCGGCCGCAACCTGCTCTTCGGCATCATCCTGGCCACCATGATGCTTCCCTTTACCGTGCTGATGATTCCGCAGTACGTCATCTTCCGCGACCTCGGGTGGATTGGCACCAATCTGCCGCTTTGGTTTCCCAGTTTTCTTGGCGTGCCTTTTTATATTTTTCTTCTGCGCCAGTTTTACATCACGATTCCCGATGAACTTCTCGACGCCGCGCGCATGGACGGCTGCTCCGATTTCCGTATCTGGTGGCAAATCATGCTGCCGCTTTCGCGGCCCGCGCTGGCCGTAGTGGCGTTTTTTTCATTCCTCGCCGCCTGGAATGATTTTCTCGGCCCGTTGGTTTACCTGGTTCACAAGCAGCAATTTACGCTCAGCCTTGCTCTGCAATTCTTTCAGAGCCGTAGCGGCGGCACCGCATGGGAATTGCTCATGGCCGCCAGCACGCTGGTCATTACGCCCGTCGTCGTATTATTCTTCCTGGCCCAGCGCACATTCATTCAGGGCATCGCCACAACCGGCATGAAGGGATAACCGCAGAGCCGCCGCGGAATGACAAAATTCAAAGCACAAATGACAAAAGCAATTCGCGTGTGGCGTGTGGCGTGTGGCGTGTGGCGTAAAAACATCTCACAAGTCAACCATTTATTGCGTTTTTATATATCAATTTTTTATTTTTCTCTTTGTCTTTCTCAGTGCCTCCGTGCCTCTGTGGTGAAAAAGAGAAAAGACAAAACAATCATCCGCGTGTTTCCGCATTCATCTGTGGCTGATCTTTTTCGTCAACCGCAAAGAGCGCCTCAACAAAGCTTTCCGGATCAAAAGCCGCCATGTTTTCCGGCTTTTCGCCGAGACCCACAAACTTCACCGGCAGGCCCAGTTGCTCGCGGATCGCCACGACAATCCCACCTTTGGCCGTGCCATCAAGCTTCGCTAAAAAGATACCTGTCACCTTGACCGTGTTCTGAAATTCCTGCGCCTGGCGGATCGCATTTTGACCCGTTGTGGCATCAAGCACCAGCAGCACTTCGTGCGGCGCATCCGGAATCTTTTTCTCAATGACCTTGCGGATTTTCCCCAGCTCGCGCATCAGGTGTTCCTGCGTATGCAGTCGGCCGGCCGTATCAATAATCAGCACGTCAATATCGCGTTTAAGCGCCGCATCGCAGGCATCAAAAGCAACCGCCGCCGGATCAGACCCCATCTGATGCTTGACGATCTGCACGCCGATGCGCTCAGCCCAGATCGTAAGCTGCTCAACGGCCGCCGCGCGGAACGTATCGCACGCCGCGACCATCACTTTTTTACCCTGGCTTTGCAGATGCTGCCCCAGCTTGGCGATGCTGGTTGTTTTTCCCGCGCCGTTGATTCCGCAAACCAAAATCACCGTAGGCCCGCTGGCCGCAAAATTCAGATTCCGATCCTCCGGCGGCCAGTACGCCTTCATCTGCTCTTTCAGAAAATCAATCACCTCGTCGCCCGTGGCGATTTTCTTTTCCTTATACGCCTGCTGAATGTCGGCCATGATTTGCGTGGCCGCCTTAACCCCCAGATCAGACGTAATCAGCCGCTGCTCAAGTTCATCAAGCAACGCCTGATCAAGCTGCCGCCCGCGCAGCAAAGACGTAATCCCGCCGACAAAAACGTCACGCGTTTTGGTGAGCCCGGCCCGCAGAGCGTCAACGCTTTTGGTAATGGATTCAGTGGTCTTGGTCAGTGCCTTTTTGAGAAAATCAAAAGCCATCAGCGCCCCGGAAAACGTAGCCAAAAATCAGATCAAATTCCGCAAAAACCTATCATACTCGTGGCCCATGCGAAAGAAAGGCTTATTGCATATTCTCCCCATGATACTCATGAGTAATTTGAGTTCAGAATAAGCAAGCCCCATGCCCCTTGCGGGATGGGGCACAAACCAGCTATTGCTGGCAATTGCTCATGATAGGAACGAATCGTTCACACAGGATAGAGTACACAACAGATTATAGATAGTTCGCACATCCATTGCGCCCCGCCCCACAAGAAGACGAAACTTAAAATCAGCCCCGCTCTTATCATTTCATGTTAAAATCATAGCTCTACCGTGCGGTATTTTTCCTACAACGCTGGCCATGTGTTGTTTTTTATAAACATCAACACCAAATGGCCGAAAAATGTTGACCTGAATCAACAAGCCCTACAGACGATTATACCAGTATCAGCAAATCATCTTTTATAAGATGCTGATCAACATCAACTTACATATTATTCGCATTATTCTCATATTTTTTCACAAACTGGGCTCGCATTTGCATTACTTCTTTACATCAAGGAGGCAGAAAGATGATGTTGATGTTAAACGATCTGGTAAGCGACAAAAAAATCAAAATCGCTCTGCTTGTCCTGGCGACTTTTGCGGCCATGTGCTAAAAGAGTCTGATAAGAAATCACTTCACGCACAAGCATGCGTGTTTGTCACAAACGTTGGGAAATACGGAAGGGAGACAGCGGGCCGAAAGGCCCGTGTTTCTTTTTTGCATCATGCAGAACCAAACAGAACGGCCAGCTTGCCACCCAATTCGCGCGGCCGCTTATCAATCATCCGAAATACGCCGACCGATGATCTGAAAACGATGCCCCACGGCCTTAAATCCCATCTTCTTGGCGATATGTTCGCGTAATTTAATAACGAGATCGTTATTAAATGGTAGAATTTTGCCGGTATCAAGATCAAGCAGATGATCATGAGAATCGCCGCCACCGCCGACAAAATCATAATGGGATTGTTTTGATCCGCCAAAGAAGACCTGCTTGACGAGGTTCGCCTCCATCAGATGCTTCAGCGTGCGGTAGACCGTGGCCTTGCTGACACGAAAGCCGCCCTCGCGCAGATTAAGCAACAGTTCCTCGGCCTCAAAGGGCCTGCCGAACTCCTGCACGATCTTCAAAATCGCCATGCGTTCAGAGGTCAATTTGAGTTTACGTTCGCGAAGAAACTGCTTAAAGAACTGCTCTATTGATTCCATGGCAGAAACTATACGCCGCTATGAGCCTGCTTGAAAAGAGATTCAGCCCGGAATTATGCGACCAGTCTCAAGTGAGACAGAGTATCAACAAAAAGTTGTACGCCAAATAGCGCTCTGGTAACAAAACTCAAATCATGCATGCTGGCCAGCATACCAGGCCAAATTAATGAGAAATAAGGTTCTTCTTTTTCGCCCCAGCATTCAGGTTGACAATCCGGCCATTGCGCCAAACAACGCAAGGAGTCCCTGTTTGTTTTGCTAATTTGAGGGCATTTTTAGCCGCACGGCGTAAAGCTGGTAACGCATTTGAGAGATGAGGACTCTTATGCTTCATTTTGCCCTCCTGACATCAACTCAACTGGAACAACACCGGAATTATCATACAAAACCCAATAATCAACAATACGCTTATATACGTACTGAAAATTTTTGATACCAGCAATAAACCTTCGCCGAATAACATCATCAGGAATTGAGTGTCCCCCCTGATTCACCCTGGCATGCACTCGCTCAATGGCAATATCAACGCAAGGCAAACTTAGAAAAGCCATCTCAACCTGATACCCCATCTGCTGCCATTTGGGAATTTGACGAGCATAGCTCAATCCACTTAATGTTGTTTCAAAAGCAAAACTAATACGATTTGTAATGTTGCGGTTCATCTGACGCAACATCATTTTTCCGGCCTCTATTGCAGCTTTTTCTGGCGCAAAGGGAGATAATCCCAGAGCAATCAGATCTGCATTGATAAATTCGATGATACCGGCTTCTTTCGGCAGGTATTCACGTGCAAAAGTTGTTTTGCCCGCGCCATTGGGCCCGGCAATGATGATGATTGAACACTTTTTGGCTGTCACCAATGCCTAAACCCCAATTATTAAAAATCATAGTATTTTGTTTATGGGATTAGCTACATCCCGAGCTTTTTCTTATAAAACTCAATGGTTCGTTTGAGGCCATCTTTGCGGGCGATAGTCGGTTCCCATTTCAGCAATTTTTTGGCCAGCGTGATATCCGGGCAACGCTGCTTGGGATCATCCGGCGGCAATGGCGTGCGAATGATCGGACTCTTTGAATTGGTCAATTCCTTAATTTCCTCGGCCATCTGATAAACACTGACTTCATCCGGATTACCAATGTTCACTGGATAATGATATCCCTTGCCAGACTGGTCCTGATACTCCATCAGCAACTCAAAACCGCGCACTTCGTCTTCTACAAAACAGAGTGAACGCGTCTGGCTGCCATCGCCCTGAACAGTGATCGGTTCATTTTTCAGACACTGCTTGATAAACGCCACGACAACGCGGCCGTCATCAACAGCCAAACGCGGACCGTAAGTGTTAAAGATACGCACGATGCGGGTATCAACGCCGCGCTCACGATGATAAGCCATCGTTGCGGCCTCCATAAACCGCTTGGCTTCGTCATACATGCTGCGCATGCCAACCGTGTTGACGTGGCCCCAGTATGTTTCTTTCTGCGGATGTTCAAGCGGGTCGCCGTAGCATTCGCTGGTTGAGGCAACAAAGATGCGCGCGCCGCACTTTTCGGCAAGCTCCATCAGCAGCATGGTTGAGAGCGAATTGACTTTCAGCGTGATAATCTGGTGCTTGACATACCCGACCGGGCTTGCCGGAGAAGCCATGTGATAAATGCGATCCCATTTTTCCGCGACGATCTCGGCCGGAAGGCCGTCAACCAGATCATGCACGATCAACTTATAATGCGGATGCGCCGCAAGATGGGCCACATTTTCGCTTGAGCCGGTGATTAACGAATCAACAGCGGTGACGGAATGCCCACGAGAGAGCAGAAGGTCCGTCAGGTGCGAACCGAGAAAACCTGCGCCACCGGCAATCAGAATCTTCATGGAAAAGTACTTACCTTTCTTGAACACGCCTCAAAAACAGCGCCTCAACCCCACTTGAGAACATCAGTTAAAAAAGCGAAAGCGGATTATCTGCATAATAGCGCTGACGGCATCACGCCAGCCGATTTTTTTACCTTCTTCATACGTGCGGCCGGCGTAAGCGACACCGACTTCATAAACACGCGCCTTTTTCTTATCGACTCTTAATCGCGCGACCTTTGCCGTCAGTTCCGGCTCAACGCCAAAACGGGGGCTCTTGATCTTAATCTGCTGATAAACCGGCCGAATAAAGACTTTGTAACAAACTTCCATGTCCGTCAGATTGAGGTTTGTCAGCATATTTGAGAGCGTAGTCAGGGTATTATTGGCAACCTGATGCCAGAAGTACATGACGCGATGCGGCTCGCCAATGAACCGGCTGCCGAAAACCACGTCGGCCTTGCCATCAAGAATAGGCTGAATCAATTTGGGATAATCAGAAGGATCATACTCAAAGTCAGCGTCCTGAATCAGCAGCATGTCGCCGGTGGCTTTGCTCCATGCATCGCGAAGCGCGGCGCCTTTTCCTTCATTCACCGTTTTATTCACCAATATGAACTCAACTGATGGGAAAGCTGCCGGGATCTTCTGCATGATCTCCCATGTTTTGTCTTTTGAGGCGTCATTGACCATGACGATCTGCCGTTTGAGGTTACCCGGAATCGGCTGATTGACGACCCGGTTGACAACCGCGGCCAGGAATCGTTCCTCATTGTAAACGGGGATCAAAATAGAAATGGTGGCAAAGCTTGGCTTTACCTCTTGCGGAATTTCAAGCGAGATCGGAGACGTCGGCGTACCTGCGACGGACATGTTAACCTCATAAGAAACAGAATGTTCTGATCCGCTATTTGAACAGACAGTGCTTTCGGATGCAAATGTCGTTAATAAAAGAGAACGGAATTAAGTTTCCGAAAGTGAAAAAATGGTGTAGATATGATGCATGCTTGAACCACGAAAAATGATCCGTCTGGGAAGCTGGCCTGATCCTCTTTTGCAGGAACGCGCTGAGGAAATGGGGTTTTTCTGGGATATTAAACTTAAATCATGGTTGCGTTTTTGCGATGCAGATGAGTTAAGTTCAATTGTGACATGGCTTAAGAGAAATCATTTGTCGCATACTATTGTCGTTGCGACCGGCCGGGGCGAGCTGAAAAAACATCCCCGGCTATCTGATGAACTGGTGCTGCATGATGGCGGCGGCCCGTTGACGTGCGCGCTCTGCGGCGCACGCGAGGTGTCATGTCGATTGTGGGTTGAAGGTGACGATACCGATAGCGTGGATTATCCGAATGCTGCCCGCTTTTTCATGTGCGGCAAATGCGTACAGGAACGCATGTCGCCACATCCGAGACTTTATGCGCCTGCGCCTGAACAACTATAACATAACCATCAATCAATTATACGTTTATAAACTTTAATTCGGGATAAGAGATGTTGATTTCAAGCCCCGCTCATTCATGGCACAATGGATGTGCGAACGATCAAAAACCCATTGAGTGCGCAATCATGTGTGAACGCTTCGCTGCGATCATGAGCAATTGTTAACGACGACTGGTTTGTGCCCCATCCTATAAAAGGATGGGGCTTGTTTATTCCGAACTCAGGTTAAAAGACTTGAGCGCGAAGGGCAATTAAGAGAAAATATCGCGCATGAGTAACAAGGAGGAATTTCGTAAAAATGGATAACATGAATTACTCATTTGATATCACGCAGTCGCCGGAATACCGGCAAGAACTGGCCGCGCAGCGCAGCTACATGGCTAAGGTTTACGGGTGGATGACCATCGGGTTGCTGGTGACGGCCTGTGTGGCACTGGCGTGCGCGATGGTGCCGCCGATTGTTGCGCTTGTGAATAACTTTATCGTTGCGATTGTGCTGTTTCTGCTGCTCTTTGGCATCGGCACGATGTTGCAGGCGATGTTGTTTCGTTTGCCGGCCCCGGTGGTTGCGGCATTGTTTATCGTTTATTCAACGCTTATGGGCGTGATGCTTTCGTCATTGCTGCTGCAATATAAAATTGCGACGCTCGGCGCGGCATTTTTTGTGACGGCCGGCACGTTCGGCGCGATGTCGGTGGTCGGTTTTGTCACCAAGCGCGATTTATCGTCATGGGGCATGTACCTGACGATGGCGCTGATCGGTCTGATTATCGCCAGCATTGTGAGCATTTTTTTCACCAGCGGATTGTTCGCAACGTTGATCAACTTTGCCGGCGTACTGATTTTTACCCTCATGACGGCTTACTACACGCAGATGATCAAGCGCCAGTATGCCAGCGCTGAGTTTGGCTCGCAGAACCAGATGCGTCTGGCCATTTCCG
This sequence comes from uncultured Phycisphaeraceae bacterium, assembly GCA_964610975.1. Taxonomy (GTDB): domain Bacteria; phylum Planctomycetota; class Phycisphaerae; order WQYP01; family WQYP01; genus CAZSYN01. Next base: position 384,802 of record CAZSYN010000004.1, on the reverse strand, counting down.
GCGCGCTAATGCTTTATATGTGCTTTATCAACCTGTTCTTGTACATACTCTCATTGCTGGGCGATCGCCGGCGTTAACGGATCTGATTGATATTGGCATCATAAAAATGCCGTTATTCCCAAGAGTATATATAAAAAAACCAAAAGACGAGGCTATGATTGAACTTAACAGGTTCAGGCCTCGTCTTTTTTATTGTGGGTTGAGTTTTTTCACCTTGTTCATGAGGATGATTATGACAAACGGACAAAAGTGGATTTTGGCAATGGTCGCGGCGGCGGGACTTGTCAGCGCGTATCCGGTGATGGCCGAAAGCCCGGCCACGGCGCCGTCAACACAGGCCGAAATCAAAGATGCCGGCAATACCAAGTGCCTTGTCATGCCGGATGACGAAGCCGGCGACGTGTTTGTGATTTACAAAAACGTCAAATATCATCTGTGCTGCAAATCATGCGTCAAAGCCTTTAACAAAAATCCGGAAAAATACGTCAAAAAGTTTGAGGAAGACCCGGCCAAATTTGGCGCGAAGAAATAAAAGAGAAAACGCGAAAGACGAACCGCCAAACGCGAAACAAGAAAAGGTGAGCTTGCCTTTGTTTCGCGTTTGGCGTTTTGGCTTTCGCGTTTCTTTCTTCACTCTTTTGGCGGAAAGCCGATTTTGGCCAGTGCGGCCGCGAGTTGCTCGCGGGTAACTTCCGCGCCGGCATCAACAGTCACTTTTTTAGCCGCAACATCGGCCGACACATTTTTGACGCCAGCCTGCTTGCTCAGCCCCTTTTTGATTGAATTGGCGCAGCCATCACACATCATATCAGGCGTGGTAAAAACAAAAGACATCGTGATTCTCCGAACAAATTTATAAAAACCGCCCTAGCGATTTACGCACTTCCTCAAGCAGTTGTTCTTTGGTCATATTTTCCGTGCAACAATGGGCCGAGGGCGTATGATGGCCCAGCACGCACGACTCAATATGGTCCGTAAGCAAATTGACGCCGAGCTGGTCAAGCGCCGAGCGCACGGCCGCGATCTGCGTGAGAATATCAACACAGTAACGATCTTCCTGAACCATTTTCTGAATGCCGGCGATCTGGCCCGCAATGCGATTCAGCCGCGTAAGCGTCGGTTGTTTGCTTGATTCTTTCATGTCATCATTATACCCCCTGTGGGTATAATGGCAATGAGAAAAAGTTTTGAGTCTTGAGCATTGAGTCTTGAGGAAAAAGAAGAGACAAGATGCCGCATCATGCGTGAACTCAAGACTCAACCCTCAAGTCTCAAGACTATTCCGACAGACCCCGTGCCTTTCGGCGCCGTAATGGGTATCCTATATCGCATGCAGATTGTGATTATTCCGAATCCTGAAAAGCACGATGCCGTTGCCGCCAGCCACGAACTGGCGAACTTTCTCAAAGGCAAAGCCAATGTGCACGTGATCGCAAACCCGAGCCGCGAAATCATTCAGCGCCTCTCGCCGGATCTGGTGGTGGCGCTTGGCGGTGACGGCTCAATTTTGCGTGTGGCGCACCTGGTGGCCGGCATGCATACGATCGTGGCCGGCATTAATTTCGGCAAACTTGGTTACCTGGCGGCATTTTCGCAGCAGGAATTTTGCGAATCGGCCGCAGCCATTCTTCGCGGTGATCTGCCGACAGTCGACCGGCTGATGATTGAGGGCGCGATTTATGATCTGGCTGAACCGGGCAAAATGGAGAGCCCGGCCGCTCTGCTGGGCCGCGCGCCAAAATTCAGTTTTCCGGCGCTCAATGATGTCGTGGTCAACGCCGGCGAACCGTTCCGCATGATTCAGTTGCAGGTTCGCATTGATAATGAAGAAACAGCCACGTTCCGCGGCGACGGGCTGATCGTGGCCACGTCGTCAGGATCAACCGGATATAATCTCTCGGCCGGCGGGCCTCTGCTTGCGCCGGATGTTCATGCGCTGATTCTGACGCCGATCTGTGCGCACTCGCTGTCATTCAGGCCGGTGGTTGTGTCTGATTCCGCAACGATTGCGATATATCCGGTGAACGTCAACAGCGGCACGAGCATCAGTTTTGACGGACAAGTAAGCGAAAAACTCTCGGCCCACCAATGCGTGGTGATCCGGCGCTATTCCGTACCGGTGCGCCTGGTAGAAAATCCGCGCATGACTCACTGGCAGACACTTGGCAGCAAATTGCAGTGGGCACAGGGCCCGCGTGGTATGTAAAAATAGCCGCAGATTGGCGCGGATGAACGCAAATAAAAGTAAAACAAAGACAATAAATCATGACGTCAAGCGTTAACGCAACGATAAACGATAAACGATAAACGATAAACGATAAACGATAAACGATAAACGATAAACGAT
>CAZSYN010000004.1:76782-382355 GCA_964610975.1 uncultured Phycisphaeraceae bacterium | reverse complement strand
AACGATAAACGATAAACGATAAACGATAAACGATAAACGATAAACGATAAACGATGAACGATGAACGATGAACGATGAACGACCACTGGGACTGATTGCCGGACAAGGCACGTTGCCGCTTGAGACGGCCCGCGGCATGCGCGCGGCCGGGCATCGCATCATTTGCGCGGCGCTCTCCGGCCAGGCGCGCGTGGATGATCTGCGACCATTATGCGATGAATTTTACGAAGTGGGTTTGCTGCGCATCAACCAGTGGCTGCGAAAGCTGAAAAAAAACGGCTGCCGCGAAGCGGTGATGGTCGGCCGGGTCGGCAAGGCGGAAATGTACCAGAAATTTCACCTCTTCCGGTACATGCCGGACTGGCGCACCGCGCGTATCTGGTTCTTGCGTATCAAGCATGACAAACGCACGGCCACGCTGCTGCGCGCGCTGGCGGATGAACTGGCGGCCGGCGGCATCAATCTTATTGACGGGAGACCCTACGTGGCGGAATCTCTGGCAACTGAAGGGCTGATGAATCGGCACGCGCCCAATACGGCCGAGCAGGCGGATATTGAATTTGCCTGGCCGCTGCTTAAGCGCGTCAACGAATTGCTCATCGGCCAGGCGCTGACATGCAAAGATCATGAGGTTATCGCCGTTGAGGCTGTTGAAGGAACGGACCGGCTTATTGAACGCACCGGCCACTTCTGCAAGCGCGGCGGATGGGTGCTCTGCAAAGCTGCAAATCCGAATCAGGATATGCGCTTTGACGTGCCGACCGTCGGCCCGGCCACGCTTAAAAATCTGTCGCAGCACCGCGGCACGGTGATGGTTCTTGAGGCCGGACGAACGATTATTCTTGATAAGCCGGAATTTCTGAAGCTTGCCGACGAACTGGGCATTGCGGTTGTGGGAAGAACGTAAAGTAAAAAAAGATAATGACAAAGCACAAATGGCAAATGTCAAAAATGGGCCTTATTTATTCATTGAACATTGCGATTTGAAATTTGTTTGTCATTTGTTATTTGAATTTTGCCATTTACTCCGCGTCTCCGCGCCTCCGCGTGAGATGGTACGCTCTTCTTTTTTCACAAGGTAACGCGGAGAAAAAAATGAACATAAAAAAGCCCCGCTGAATGCAGGGCTTTTTTGTTGATGCAGAAATAACGGCCGTGCGTCACACTTTGGTGATCAACAGGCTGGTGTTGTGGCCGCCGAAGCCAAAACTGTTTGACATGGCATACTTGATTTCGCTGCGACGGGCAACGTTCGGAATGTAATCAAGATCGCATTCAGGATCGGGCTCATCGTAGTTGATCGTCGGCGGCAGGTAGCTGCGGGTCATGGCCAGCGTGGCGATGACAAGTTCAATACCGCCCGAGGCGCCAAGCGAGTGGCCAAGCGCGCCTTTAGTTGAGCTGATTGGCACTATTTTGGCGGCCGATCCGAAGACTTTTTTGACGGCTTTGGTTTCGGCCAGGTCGCCCAGTTCCGTTGAGGTGCCGTGAGCGTTGATGTAGCCGACCTGTTCCGGATTAATGCCGCCCTGCTTGAGGGCCAGCGTCATGGCGCCAGCGGCGCCGAGACCGTCTTCTGAAGGCGCGGTGATGTGGCAGCCGTCGCCAGTGGCGCCGACGCCGACAAGTTCGGCATAAATGCGTGCGCCACGTGCTTTGGCGCGTTCATATTCTTCAAGAACCACAATGCCTGCGCCTTCGGAGAGAATAAAACCATGACGGTTCTTTTCAAACGGGCGGCTGGCTTTTTCTGGTTCATCGTTGCGGGTTGAGAGCGCACGGATCGCGCAGAACGCGCCGAGGCCCAGCTTGGTCATGGCGGCTTCCGATCCGCCGGCAATCATGACATCCGCATCGTCGTATTGAATTGTTTTATACGCGTCAATAATGGCATTACCCGCGGTGGCGCAAGCCGTTGCGGTAGCCGATACCGGACCACGCAAACCCCATTGAATGGAGAGATTGCCAGCCGCAGCGTTGACCATGAGTTTCGGGACCGTCAGCGGGGAGACGCGCGACACGCCGCGGGCCAGGAGCTTGTCATACTCCTCTTCCATGGTCTGAAGACCACCGATGCCTGAGCCTACTACCACGCCGCAGCGGGTACGGTCTTCTTTTTCAAAATCAATGCCGGAATCTTTTACGGCCGAGACGCCAGCGCAAACGGCGTAAACCGAAAAGGTATCAAGGCGGCGAATTTCTTTGGCATCAAGTGTTTTGCTGGGATCAAAATCGGCCGGAGTGATTTCGCCACCGATGCGAACCGGGAAAGTCTCAATTCCCTTGATGCGCGTGATGTGCTTGATCCCGCAATGGCCCTCAAGAAGGCGTGACCAGAAGACCTCCAGGTCTGAACCAAGAGGGGTCACCACACCAAGACCCGTAATAACAACTCTGCGTTTGGCCATAAGGGAATACGTCCGATTACCAACAAGCAAAACCCGGGGTTTGCCCCAGGCGACAATAACAGGAATAAGGCATATAACGCCGCCGGCACAAAGGCTAAGCCCGTGGGCCGGCGACGTTATTGCGAATGGTTATTCCTTGGCTTTCTGCTCAGCCGCGACTTTCTTGATATAGTCAACTGCCTGGCCGACGGTCTGAATTTTTTCAGCCTCTTCGTCCGGGATTGACATCTCAAACTCGTCCTCAAATTCCATGACGAGTTCAACGGTATCAAGGCTGTCAGCATTGAGATCGTTGATAAAGCTGGTCTCGCGGGTGATTTCCGCCTTGTCGACACCCATCTGTTCAGCCACGATGTCGATCACTTTTTGTTCAATCTCTTCCAGTTCAGCCATTGGTGCTGGCCTCCTAAACAATGCCTAAAACACAGTCTCTCAATCACCCTAACCGAGAACGACTAGGGTAGCGTAACCGCATGATTTTGGCAATCTGTCCTGAGAGTTATTCGCAGTATGATCCGCAATCACGAAGCAGACACATACCGGCTTAACAATCCGGCAGATCACATCGCCATGCCACCATCAACAGCCAAAACCTGGCCGGTGATGTAGCCGCTCTTCTCGCTGGCGAGGAACGATACAGCATTTGCAATATCCGCCGGCGAACCAAATCGCCGCAGCGGGATGAGCTCAACAACTTTCTCTTTGATCTGTGGCGGCAGAACATCGGTCATATCCGTCATGGTAAATCCGGGCGCCACACAGTTGGCGGTGACACTTTTACCCGCCAATTCGCGCGCGATGGATTTGGTCATGGCGATCAGGCCGCCCTTGCTGGCCGAATAATTGACCTGTCCTGCGTTACCCATGATACCCGAAACCGAAGCCATGTTGATGATGCGGCCATACTTGGCGCGGATCATAATGCGCGAAGCCGCGCGGCAAGCTACAAAGGCCGAGCGCAAATTGGTGTTCAACACGTCATCAAAATCTTTATCGTCCATTCGCATGAACAAACCGTCACGCGTGATGCCGGCGTTATTGACCAGCACATCAAGGCGGCCATGTTTTTCGATAGTAGCCTCAATGCTGGCGGTCAGCGCGGCAGAATCGCTGATATCAACGGACTGAGCCTCAACGCTCTGGCCCTTGTCAGCACATGACTTGACGACGGCCTGAAGCTTTTCGGCATTGCGCGCCACTGCGACGACAAGAAAGCCGTCGGCCGCGAGCTGATGCACAATCGCTTCGCCGATTCCGCGAGAACCACCGGTCACATAAGCAACACGTTTTTCTGTCATATTTGCTGTAGCCAAGCTAAACACAGGTATTGTAACAACTTATTTGAAGTATGATACCAACTTGTGTTTTGCTTAACTCCTTTCTTTTTTCGTTCAGGCGTTTGCGGCCGGGGCAAGGCCCTCGGCTGTAGCAAAGTTAGCCATCGGCGCACGACGGTCAATTTTCTTCATCATGCCGGTTAACGTGCGGCCCGGACCAATCTCAACCCAGTTGCTTACGCCCAGAGAGCGCAGCGCCTCAACACTCTGATACCAACGAACCGGAGCGACAATCTGCTTGATGAGCAACTGCTTGATGCTCTCAACATCGCCATGCGGCTGAGCCGTGACATTGCTGATGACCGGCAGCTTAGCAGGCTTAAATTCAATGCCGGCCAGAACCGTGGCAAATTGATCAGAAGCAGACTGCATAAACGGCGAATGAAAAGCGCCGGCAACCTTCAGAGCAATGGCTTTAAGGCCCTTGCCTTCGGCCACTTTGGCGGCGCGTTCGCATGCCGGAATCGATCCGGAAAGTACGATCTGCCCGGGCGTATTAAAATTGGCCGGGACCAGAATATCGCCCTGAGCGGCTTCGTCACAAACGGCCTGCGCGGAAGCTTCGTCAGCTCCGAGAAGCGCCAGCATGGTTGACGGAGCGGCAACGGCCGCGGCCTGCATCAACTGGCCGCGCGCGCGCACCAGCTTCAGGCCATCCTCAAAGGAAAATACGCCGGCGATATGCAGTGCGGTGTATTCGCCCAGCGAAAGGCCGGCGGCAAATTCCGGAGCCTGAATTTTGCCAAGCTCAAGAAGCGTACTATAAATCGCCACGCCGGCGGTAAAAATGGCCACCTGCGCGTTATCTGTATTGTTGAGTTTGTCCTCGGGGCCGTCAAAGCAAAGCTGGCTGAGCGAAAAACCCAGCGCCTTATCCGCCTGCTCAAAAACCCGTGCGGCAACAGCAAAGCCGGCCACAAAATCTTTGGCCATGCCCACATGCTGAGCGCCCTGCCCGGGACATAAAATTGCGGTTGACATCGCTAACCTTCCGAATCCTTAAACTTCACGCGCGATCAGGCTTTGCCCGTATCGCAAAGAAGCCAGAAGCCTGAAAATAGAAGAGGGAAAAAGACAATCAACAACGAGATTCTGACTTCCCGCTTCTCAATTCCCGCTTCTTTTATAATTTGAACGTCGTTGCGGCCCAGGTCAGGCCCGCGCCGAAACCGACCATAATGATCCAGTCGCCCTTGCCGCACTTGCCTGAACGCACCGCTTCGTCAAGTGCGATCGGAACGCTGGCGGCCGAGGTATTGCCGTATTTTTCAATGTTGACGAAAACTTTTTCCTTCGGAAAACCGAGTTTTTCGGTGGCCGAATCAATGATACGCATGTTGACCTGATGCGGAACGACAAGCTTAACCTGATCCGGCGTGATGCCGGCATCTGTCATGGCCTGGCGAAGGCTTTCGGTCATCTGCGTAACGGCAAATTTATAAACTTCGCGGCCGTTCATTCTGATGTAGTGCTCGCGATTGTTGACAGTCTCAACGCTGGCCGGCTTGCGGCTGCCGCCGGCGGGAATGGTGATAAAATCAGCGCCATGTCCGTTTGCGCCGAGGTTAAAAGCCTGCATGCCGCGCGTGGGATCATCACAGCGGCTGAGGATGACCGCGCCTGCGCCGTCGCCAAAAAGGATGCAGGTGTTGCGGTCTTTATAATCAACAAAACGGCTGAGTGTTTCTGCGCCGACGATAAGTATATTTTTAAATGCGCCGTTCTGAATGAACTGTGCGCCGGTGGCAAGCGCGTATACAAATCCGCTGCATGCGGCATTGAGGTCAAAAGCGCCAATGTGTTTTGTAATTCCCAGCTCACGCTGAAGGATACAGGAAGTGGCGGGAGTGGTCATTTCCGGAGTCAACGTGCCGACGATAATCAGATCAATATCCTGAGCGGAAAAATTCGCCGCATCAAGCGCTTTGCGCGCGGCGGCCAGGCCTAGCGTCACTGTGGTTTCGCCGGCCTCGGCAATGCGGCGCTCACGCATGCCGGTGCGCTGAACGATCCAGTCGTCACTGGTCTCTACCAGTTTTTCAAGATCCTGGTTTGTCAGCCGCTTGCTTGGCAAGGCACTACCAGTACCCGTAATAATGGCGCCGTAACGAGGCATTCAGAAACTCCGCAAACGCGACTTCAAAAACCAGAAAAGAGCCACAACCAGACCACGAAATTGCAGGATAAGGGAGATCAGCGTGTCGGGCAACTATGCTTTGTTTGCCAGACGGTCGGCAATCTGCTGATTGACGTTCAGTTTGCCTGCGGCCTTTGCGCCGGCAACTGCATTTTTGATTGCTCGTGCGCCGCCGGAGCCGTGAACTTTCAGGAACAATCCCGAAACGCCCAGCAGCAGCGCCCCGCCGTATTCTTCATGATCATAACGCTTGAGCAGGCGGCCCATGACGGGCTTAAGCTTGCCGGCAAATTCCGGCCCTTCGGCCATAGCTTCCTTGCTCAGCGCGTGAATAAGGGATTCGGAGATACCCTCAATCACCTTCAGCACGACGTTGCCGGTAAAGCCGTCTGTCACCAGAACATCACAGGGATGCTTGGGAATATCGCGGCCTTCTACATAACCGGCGAATTTAAGAGTCGGGTCCGCCTTGATCAGATCACGTGTTTCCTTGACCAGCGGCGTGCCTTTTTCTTCTTCAGTGCCGACATTCAAGATGCCGACTGTCGGATCTTCAACACCACGCACAGCCTTCATGTATATACCGGCCATAACGGCATACTGATAAAGATGAGCGGATTTTGCCTGGGGATTGGCGCCGGCGTCACAAAGCATGACTGCGCCTTTGGCCGACGGAACAAGAACCGCAATACCCGGGCGATCAACACCCGGAAGCGGCTTGAGCATCAATACGCCGGAAGCCACCAGTGCGCCGGTGTTGCCGGCCGAGATAATGGCATCCGCGCCGCCTGCGGCAGCGAGTTTAACCATGCGTACTATAGAGGAATCGCGCTTGGTGCGGATGGCCTCAACAGGAGAATCGCTCATGGCGATGACCTGAGAAGCGTGCTCAATGCGCACGTTCTGATGCGTATCAAGGACAGACCCAATCTGCTGACGGATCACATCCTGATCGCCCACAAGAATCAGTTCATCGCCTGACTCAAGCAACTCAAGCGCCTGAATGGCGCCTTCCAGAATTTTGCCCGGGGCCTGGTCTCCCCCCATTGCATCGATGGCTATGCGCATCCGAGTTCGTAGCCTCGCATGAACCTTGAGGTAAGTGACGCTGCCTGAAGATCGGCCATCCCGTGGCCGACATCTGCGGCAGCAGGCCTGAATCAGGCTTCTTCCGCGACCTTCAGCGTCAGGCTCTTGTTGACGTAACCGCAGTTATCGCAAACGCGGTGCGGCAGCTTGGCCTGGCCACACTTGGGACAACGAGTGACATTAGCGCCCACCAAAGCGTGGTGAGAGCGGCGCATGCCTTTTTTCGACTTGCTGGTTTTTGCGAACGGAAGCATAGTATCAAGCCCTCATCGTGTCGCGTCATGCGGTTAAACGCAGACGACAACATATCTTTTTATTCCAGAAAACGACGCAAACGCGGGTACGCCCGCGTACACCTGCCGTACTGGAAGAGCCAAGTAACGTATTCTATTGCTAAGCTGCTGTCAAGATGACGCTTGCAGTATTGTCAGCCGGATGCCTTATTATACGAACACAAGCCGCTGGCAATAGCATCATTAATTATATTATAAGACGTGGCCAAGACGTCACTTACAGACTACAATAGACGCATTATCGTGTTATGACAGGATCTGAATATGCAAATTGTTGCACTTGATGGGAATCCGCTCAATCCGGGTGATATTTCGTGGGATGCAGTCGCGAGCCAGGGTGAATTGACCTGCCATCTCAGGACAAGCCCGGCCGAAGTGGCTGAGCGCTGCGCCAGCGCCGAGATTGTTGTGACAAACAAGGTTCCTTTTGATGCGCAGCGGCTGGCCACCCTGCCGAAGCTTAAGCTCATAGCCGTCACCGCGACCGGATACAATATTATTGATACGCAGGCCGCACGCAAACAGGGCGTGGTTGTCAGTAACGTGCCGGCGTACTCAACGGATTCTGTGGCGCAAATGACTTTCGGATTGATCCTGAATCTGGCATCGCGCATATCAGAGCATGCCCAAGCCGTGGCCGAGGGAAAATGGATTACCTCGCCGGATATGAACCTGATGCTGCATTCGCCGACTGAACTGACCGGCAAAACAATCGGCATCATCGGTTTTGGGCAGATCGGCCGGAAAGTCGGCGACATTGCCCATGCGATGGGGATGAAGGTGCGCGCCTTTAGCCGCAGCCGCAAGGATAAACCGGCCTACAGCAATTTTGCGTGGGCCAATCCGGATGAGATTTATAAGCAAGCCGATGTGATTACTCTGCATTTGCCGCAGACGGCCGAAACGGCAGGCATGATTAATCAAAAGAACATTGGCCTGATGAAAAAAACAGCCATCCTGATTAACACAGCTCGCGGCGGACTGGTAAACGAAAAAGATCTGGCCGACGCGCTGAATACAGAACGTATTGCCGGAGCGGGTCTTGATGTCGTGACTGTTGAGCCGATGGCTGCGGACAATCCGCTGCGCACGGCCAAGAACTGCATCATCACGCCGCACATTGCCTGGGCCAGCCGCGAAGCGCGCCAACGCTGCATGGCGATTACCGCGGCCAACATTGCGGCATTTATTCAGGGCCGGCCGATTAATGTGGTGAATTAGGATATCATTCATCACCATGAATATTATGAGGATGCGATAAAATTCATCAGGACATCCCTGCCGCCGCGCGATAATATGAATAGCGAGGTGCTTTATGGCTGAAACAATTGAGACAACATGGGGACAGGTGGGCAAGATACTCAAACAAAAAGGCCGTCGCGCTGCGTCCCGCAAGGTAAAACTGATTATTGATCATACGCCTGAAGAGGATGTCGTGAAGATTCAGGAACAGTTACAGAAACCAACGAATCAACAAACACGGCAAACAGAACAGCTTAAGCAACTGCATGAATTGATGAACAATCCCACTGGTGTTGGGCATCACGTTGACGACAGTCGCGATAGCATCTACGAGGAAGTCATTCGTGATACTCGTTGATACAAATATTTTATGCAGGTTAATTAACAACCAACACTCGCATTACCAGGCCACCACACAAGCACTGGAAAAACTTCTTACAGTCGACAACCACGAATTGTTTCTTGGTACACAGTCGCTGTATGAATTGTATTTTGTTCTGACGAAACCACAGAGCCATAACGGGTTCGGATTCAGCGCCGAGAAAGCGAACACGGAGATTCTCCGCGCCCAGCATATGTACACAATTCTTTACGAAACACCGCGTACTTTTGATATCTGGCATGATCTTGTCACACAACACAACATTACCAATAGGCCGGTTTTTGATGCCAAACTTGTTGCTATTATGCTTGAAAATAAAATACCCGCCATCCTGACATTCAATGATCAGGATTTCAGGTACTTTAAGGATATATCCGTGCTGAATCCTTTTGATTACCTGAGTATTCCGCGCGTTCCTTGAACATCACTCCGGAAAATGCACAATATTTGTTATTGATTTTTCTTTTGTTATTTTGAGGTTCACATGCTTCCTCCGCCGAAGGTTGATTCCCAGATTTCTGAACTGATCAAGATGGCCGTGCGCGAGGACATGGGCGGCCTGCCGGGAGAAAAAAAACATCACGCGCGCGACCTGACTGTTGAATGTTCAATTCCGGAAGCGTCGCAATCCGTCGGGCGAATCGTGGCCAAAAAGGAAGGCGTGATCTCCGGCGTGTTTTTGCTTGAGACTATTTTGCGTGAGTATCATGACGGCATGCAGATCGCGGTGAGCGCCGCGGACGGAACCCATGTGATGCCCGGCGATGTGGCGGCCACGATCACCGGCCCTACGCGTGCGCTGCTTTCGGCCGAACGCGTGGTGCTGAATTTTATGGGCCGGCTCAGCGGCATCGCCACGTTGACTCAGCGTTACGTCAAAGCGGTATCGCATGCGACGCCCGCGCCGCACGTCTGCGATACGCGCAAAACGATTCCCGGTTACCGCACGCTTGATAAATATGCCGTGACCTGCGGCGGCGGCGTCAATCATCGCATGGGCCTTTATGACGGCGCCATGCTGAAAGATAATCATCTTGCTGCGCTGCGAGAACAACTTGGCCACGGCATGTCGCTGGCCCAGCTTACTACGCACGTTAAAAACGCGATGCCTGCGGGCGCAACGCTGTGGCTTGAGGTTGATACGCTTGAGCAGCTTCGCGAAGCACTGCCCGGCGGCAGAGCGGATGTGATCCTGCTTGATAACATGTCGCCGCAACAGGCGGCGCAGGCGGTGGCCATTCGCAACGAATATTCCCAGAGTCAGCAGAAACGTTTCCCCGCGCTTGAGGCATCAGGCGGAATCACCATTGAGAACATCGGCCAGTACGCCACTACCGGCGTTGAACGCATCAGTATCGGCGCGCTGACACATTCCGCGCCGGCGCTTGATCTGTCAATGGAATTTGCGTGATTTTACTTGATCCGTTATCACGAAATGTTATCTTAAATACAGTATGACATTGCAGATACCAATACCGTCGGGTCTTGATGAGGCGACGATCCAAAAACTGGATACCGCGGCACGGGAAGCTGTTGGCGTACAACTTTATCGCGAAGGAAAATTATCGCACGGGAAATTGGCGGAGTTTCTTGGGATTGGCCGCGGACAAGTGGATGATTTGCTGACCCGCCACCATGTGTGTGATGAATTTACCATTCAGGAAATTACGCAACAGGCAGAAAAACTGAATCGGTATCGCCAATAGTCCCAGCTTGTTTTATTCAATTATTGACCGCCTAATTCCTATGATCATCATCTCCGACACCAGCCCATTACGATACTTGATTGAAGTTCGTGCGATCAATATGCTGCCGGTGTTATATGGCCATATTATGACGACGCCGCAGGTCATGGCGGAACTGCAATTTGAGCATTTCCCGCCAATTGTTCAAGACTGGGCCAAAAATCCACCAGAATGGCTCAGAATTGAACAGTCAAAAATCGTTCATTTTCTTGACACTCTGTCAATGGGTGAGGCTTCCGCATTGTCTCTGGCACAACAGCGCACGGCAGACATCGTATTAATGGATGCCGGAGCCAGCAAATTGATTGATTTTGAGCAGACAATCCGGATACTCGTTACCCAGACGAGATTTCGCTATACCAAAGCGCTGATTGACAAAGTTATCACAGAGTTCCGTCAGCGCACGCAGAAATAAATATGACCATTACCGATCACGATATTGCGTCGCTCATCCTTTCGCTGCTTGGCGGGCAAACGCTTGCGCCGCACAGCGTCAGTGCGGATGTGGTCGCGCATGCCATCGGGCGCGGACATCAAATTGAGCAAACCCCCGCCGGCGTGCGGCTGATTCGCGCGGATCTTTCCTGCTGGCGCGATGTGCTTGAGCTTGCCGCGCGGCGCAATCGCAGCCACATCGGCAGGCGCACGGCCGTATATCGCACGACTGGCAGCACCAATGACGCATGCTGGGCCGCCGCATATACGCCGGATGCTCACGGCATGATCGTGCTGGCCGATGAGCAATCCTCTGGCCGGGGCCGGCGCGGCAATGCGTGGCATTCTCCCGGCGGCCGCGCGGTACTTTTTTCGTGCCTGCTGCAAACATCACAAAGCATTGAGCAACTGACCCTGCTTGCCGGACTGGCCACGGCCGTAACCATTGAAAAAACGGCCGACTTGCGCGCACATATCAAGTGGCCCAATGACGTCCTGATCGGCGGGCGTAAAATTTCCGGCATCCTGGTAGAGCGTCGCGGCGCGCACACTGTCATCGGCATCGGCATTAACGTCCTGCATTCCGCGCATGATTTTCCGGAAGAACTGCGCCAGCGGGCAACTTCGCTTTACGTGGCGACGCAAACGGATTTTGACCGCCTGAGAATAGCCGAAACACTCGCCCGGCAGGTCGACATCTGGTGCGCCGGCGCCCCGCCGCAGAATTGGCTTGATGAGTGGAAATCACGCTGCGAAATGCTCGGCCAGCGTGTTTCGCTGCGCAGCAATGGCCAGCTTTATCAGGGAACGGTTGCGGATATTGATCCTCAACGCGGCATCGTGCTGCGCGGCGATACCGGCGAACTGCATTTTCTTCCCGCGGCGGTCAGCACGGTGATGCAGGAATAAATGCGAACGATAAAACACAAAACGCGAAACAGGAGAAAAATAAATCTTTGTTTCGCGTTTAATTCAATCATGCCGCAATGCTTCAATCGGATCTTTATGCGCGGCCACGATTGCCGGATAAAGTCCCGCGGCAATGCCGACACCGGCCGAGATTGAGAACGAAATTGCGACGGAAATCATCGTGACATACGTGGGAAATTCACCAGATGTCAGCAGCGTAATGGCTTTGGGCAAAATGATTCCGCCGGCCACGCCCAGCAACCCGCCGACAACCGACAGCGCCGTAGTCTCAATGAGAAACTGAAGAATAATATGCAGTCGCTTGGCGCCTAGCGCACGGCGGATACCGATTTCGCGCGTGCGTTCGGTTACCGTTGCCAGCGAAATATTCATGATGCCGATGCCGCCGATGAGCAGCGAAAGCAGAGCAATACCGCCGAGAACAAAGTTAAACAGGCGCTGAGTTTTATTGGCCTGATTCAGAAGTTCACGCGGAACAAAAATTTCGACATCACGCTGGTCGGTATGCCGCATGTCCATCATGCGTTTAAGCGTACCGGCAACCGGCTCAACATCATCCGCAGTATTGACACGCACATATACTTCCGAAAGCTCAATGACTTTGCGTTCGCGAGAACCGGATGTGCGCCGCACGATCGTATCAGAGAACATATCCCGCGCCGTGGTCATCGGGAAATAAATATCCTTATTCAGATCGCGGCCGGTGAGCGCGGCGCCCTTGCCGCCGGCTAGGCCGATACCGCCCATCACGCCGACAATCTCAAAAATTTTAGTGCCAATTTTAATGGATTGCCCCAGGGCATTTGCGGAACCAAGCAATTGCTGGCGCGCGGAATACCCTAAAACGCAAACCGCGCGATGATCCTGCATATCAAGTTCATTGATAAAGCGGCCTTCGCCGACGGCTAAATTGGCAACCTTCAGAAATTCAGGAGTCGTGGCAATGGCGGCAGCCTCAGCGCGAACTTCGCCAAACGTCACTTCCTGGCCGACATCACGTAACGGCACGACGAGATCAATCGTATTGATCACGCCGCCGGCCATCTGGCTGCGAAGAGTGTCATAGTCATCGCGAGTAATGCCGTAACGCAGTTCATAACTGCTTTTGGCGGTTGACTGCGATGAACTTGGCGGCGGAACGGAACGCAGGATAATATTGGTCGCGCCAAGCTGCTCTACGTCCTGGCGTGTGCGGCGCTTGGCGCCTTCGCCGATGGCCAGCATCGTTACCACGGCCAATACGCCGATGATAATGCCCAGTGTCGTAAGGAAGCTGCGCAATTTATGCAGATACAAGTTGGTGATAGCCAACTTGAGTGTCTCAAGAAAAAACCACGGATTCATCGTCATCATGAGACTAACGATGATAGCGGCAACTCATTGCGTGACACAAGTTATGAACAAGTTTTGCTTATGATCACTCTGACAAAAATAATGCGAAACAGGAATGATTATGCTATTCCTGTTTCGCATTGAGAGTGCGTTATGATTCGCATTTATTACACAGCCGCCTCAGGCCTGCCGTCTTTTGGCCAATCAAGATGATAAAATTTGCCGCGCGGCTCATCGGTGCGCTCATACGTATGCGCGCCAAAGTAATCGCGCTGTGCCTGAAGCAAATTAGCCGGCAGACGCGCAGAACGATACGCATCAAAATACGCAAGCGCGGACATAAACGCAGGCGCGGCGATACCGGCCTGCGCCGAAAGCGTAATGACTTTGCGCCAATCATCCTGTCCGGAGGCCACCTGCTTCTTAAAATAAGGATCAAGCAGCAGATTGGTCAGGTCCGGTTT
The DNA here is from genome assembly GCA_964610975.1 of uncultured Phycisphaeraceae bacterium. GTDB lineage: Bacteria > Planctomycetota > Phycisphaerae > WQYP01 > WQYP01 > CAZSYN01. Next base: position 368,561 of record CAZSYN010000004.1, on the reverse strand, counting down.
GCGCGCATAAGCATCCGTGATTTTCTGAAGGAAACGTGCGCGAATGATGCATCCGCCGCGCCAAATTGAGGCAATTTGGCCAAAATTAAGCTGCCAATTGTATTCCTTCTGCGCTTCCCGCATAAGCTGAAAACCTTGCGCATAAGCGCATATTTTTGAGCAGTATAGCGCGTTGCGTACCGCGTCAACGAGTGATTTTTTGCCGCCTTTATACTTAAACTTCGGCCCCTTAATCACTTTGCTTGCCGCGACACGCTCTTCCTTGAGTGCGCTCATGCATCGCGCGAAAACGGCCTCGGCCATTGCGTTTGCCGGAATGCCCATATCAAGCGCGTTAACACTGGTCCACTTGCCGGTGCCCTTTTGGCCGGCGGCATCAAGCACATTATCAACAAAGAACTTGCGTTTGCTGCGCGGGTCACGCTGCTGCAAAATATCGGCCGTGATCTGAATCAGATAACTGTCAAGATCGCCTTGATTCCAGTCGGCGAAGATTTTTCCCAGTTCATCGGCCGGCAATCCCAGCAGATTTTTGAGCAGCCAATAAGCTTCGCCAATAAGCTGCATGTCAACGTATTCAATGGCGTTATGAACCATTTTGACATAATGGCCAGCGCCGTTTGGCCCAATATAGGCCGCGCACGGTACGCCGCCGGTGACGGGTTTACCCGGTGCATAATCTTCAAGCGGCTTGCCGGTTTTGGCGTCAACCTTTGCGGAAATCGCAAGCCAAATTGGCTCAAGATGTTGCCACGATTGCGGATCGCCGCCTGGCATGAGTGACGGGCCAAAGCGCGCGCCTAGTTCGCCGCCGGAAACGCCTGAGCCAAAGAATTTAAGTTTGCCGGCGTATTCCTTTTCGCGACGTATCGTATCAGTCCACAAGGAGTTACCAGCGTCAATCACAAGATCATCCGGCTCAACGCCAGCGGCGATAAGCTGCTGAACAACCGCGTCAACGGCCGGGCCTGCCTTAACCAGGATGATCATGACGCGCGGTTTTTTGAGCGCTTTAATCAAATCCGCAAGCGACTCACAGCCGACCAGGCCGCCGGGCGTATCAGGATGCTGCTGAATCATGTCCGTCATCAATGATGCGGTACGGTTATAAACAGCGACCTTAAACCCATGATCGGCCATGTTTAAGGCCAAATTTTTACCCATGACCGCAAGACCAATCATGCCCACATCGGCAAGCGCCATATGCTCTCCCTTAAGATCATGCACAAGAACGAAAGATCATCACAACCCACGTCTCCCGACTGATGATTCTACTCACGAAGCATGCCGGGAGAAAGTGCTCATAACATCATAGCGATAAAGAAATAACAAACGCGAAATATCTACAAAACAGTCCTTTTTAGGCATGTTGAATAAAAATCACAAGTTAAAGCAAATTAAAGCAAAACAAATTGCGGCAAATGTATTGATTATCGCCTATACTCTAGTTTCCGTCTTTTTTTGCCGTAAAGGTTTTGTATGTCAGGTACCGCCCGCGTTCCTCATCGCCGATTTATCACGGCGGCACTCATGCTGATCATGGTTTTGGCCAGCATGGAGGCGACAGTCAGTTCAACAGCAATGCCAACCATTATCGGCGATCTGCATGGCCTTGAGCATTATGCATGGGTGGCGTCCATTTATCTGCTGACATCCACAATCAGCATGCCGTTTTACGGCCGGCTTGCCGATGTGTGGGGACGCAAACGTGTGCTGATGCTGGCGATCGGAGTTTTTGCCGCCGGTTCACTGCTGGCCGCGCTAACGGGATATGTTTTTCGCTCAATGCCGGCGCTGATCGTGTTCCGCGGCATTCAGGGACTCGGCGCCGGAGGCATCATGCCGGTGGTGCTCACGATCATAGGCGATATTTTTACGATTGAAGAACGCGCGAAAATTCAGGGGCTGTTCTCGGCCGTGTGGGGCACGGCATCACTGGCCGGGCCTGCGCTTGGCGCTCTGTTGGTTCATACGCTCGGGTGGCCGAGTATTTTCTGGATCAATCTCCCGGCCGGTTTTCTGGGTCTGGTGGTGCTGATTGCGTATTACCACGACAACCAGAAGCCACATTCGCTTGATCTTGATCTGCCGGGCATCAGCTTTTTAGCACTGACATCCGTATGCCTGCTGACAAGCCTGAGCCTGGCGACGGAACTTCCCTGGTGGGCTACGGCCGGGACTCTGGCGCTATCAGCCATTCTCGGCGTGATTTTTATCCGCATTGAGAGACGCGCCATCAACCCGATCATGCCGCTTGACCTCATGCGTCACCCGGCCATCGGCCCGGCCGTGATCGCATCAGGATTTTTAGGGCTCGGCGTCTTTGCTATTGATACGTATGTGCCGCTTTACGTTCAGGGCGGGCGTGGCGGCGATGCCGCGGCCGCGGCGGCAACGGTTACGCCGGTGATGCTGGCGTGGGCCTCGTCTGGTGTTGTGGCCGCGCCGCTGATTGTGCGCTGGGGCTTCCGCAAAACCGCCACGCTCGGAGCCATCATCAGCCTGATCGGGTACTGCGGCGTATTGGTCTGCGCGATACTGGCGCTGCCGCTGCCGGTGCTGACAGCCGTGCTTTTTCTCTGCGGCGCGGGTTTCGGGCCCATGTCCATGTCAATGCTGATTTCCGCACAGGATGCCGCAAGCTGGCAACAGCGCGGACTTGTGACATCATCCGTGACGTTCTTCCGTCATTTTGGCGGCGCGCTGGGCGTGGGTATGCTCGGCTCGCTCTTTAACCTGCTGCTGATGCCGGGACTTGCCAAAATGCATGACAATCATGTCACGCCGGCGGATCTGCTTAATCCGCACCAACTGCAAAAACTTTCACCGGAAGTTCTCAAGCCCGCGCAGGCCGCGATCTCAAATGCGTTGATCTGGGTGCTTGCCGCAATGGTGCTTTCGGGCGTGCTGCAATTGTGGCTCTCAACACGGCTATCCGTGAACAGGCACAAAGGAAAAGTGCGCGCATCTGAAGCGATTGGCGAATCCGTTGCGCCAGAAAATACCACTGATACTGAATCTCAACTCGTGTGATTATGGCCGGCCTCGTGACGCCATTCAATGTACATGCGCACCAGTTCGGCCACGCTATCCGCCTTTAACTTGGCGCGAATATGCGCACGATGATTGGCCACGGTACGCACGGAAATATTGAGTTCCTGCGAGATTCTTTTACTCGATTTTCCCTGCGCCACAAGCCCAAGCAATTGCAGTTCACGCTGCGTAAGGCACTCAATTTTTGATGCGGTGTTTTTCCGCGTTACCTGCGCAACGGCGCTGGCCGTCTGCATGGCGTTGATAGAACTGAGCATCCACTTGATTTCCGCATTCGGAAAGGCATCGCGAAACTGCTGAATAGTCGCAAAATTAAGCACCTTGATGCCGCGATCAACGAGGCTTTCTCTCAAACGCTGGCCGTCATGACACTCTGACGAACCTATATAAACTAAAATATCTGACATGATTCTGGCAACCTCTGGGCGGCAAGCAACCCATAACATATAAATACCATTTATGCCGCAAACATATCAATTTCAAGCAGTTATTAACAAAACCGCCTGCTCAATAAATCCGCAATTATGATCAGAGTCAATCGTGGTGATGCAGAATTGAGATGTAATTGTTACAACGATTTCTGTATCAGGATCAATAAGGTCTGCATCGTGGTGGCTGATGATTCGTTATGAGTATATACAACATACACAGACTATTAATATATCAACAATTGCAAGTTCAATAAACAGCCACTTGATACCGGCCGCGGATTATGTTTTGGGTGATTGCTCAAGCGATTCAAAATATTCCCTGTTACCATACACAACTGACTCAAGGAAGCGAATACGCTGATCAAGCAATTCATTATGAGTCGCCAGCAGTTTGATCACACTCGTCAAGCGAAGATTTTGTTCAACCAGAATCCTCTGTGACTTGGTGAGAAACTGTTCGTGGTTCGTCACGGATAGGCCGGGCTGGTCCCGCTGCTGAGACGGAACCGGGCCCGGCATTTCCTGGACTGACGCTGCCCACAAGGAAGGATCGTTTTTACATTGCTCAAAAGTTCCCTGTACCTGAGATTCAATATTGCCGTACTTCATCACTGATCACCGTTACTTCGTCAAAGTGGCATAACAAATCAGGTGTGACGACATTGGTTTGGCTCACCCGCGGGCGCACACACTACCCGCGGGCAAGCACGCATGAGTCATTATTTTTTATGCTGCGGTAAATTCCGCAAAACTTTCGGATGATTCCTTTACAGGTTGCGCTGACGCTTTTTTATCCGCAGATTTTGCGGACTTCGCGGAGGCAACCGGCGCTTTGCGTGTCTGCGGAGCAACGCTGATCATGCCCGCGGACGACGATTGCAGCGTATTTTTGCCGTTGATCAGCATCATCAGGTCGCCGACCATCTGGTTGAGCGCGCGTGCCTGGCCTGAGAGTTCTTCAGAAGCCGACGCAGATTCTTCCGCATTGGCCGCATTTGACTGCGTGACCTGGTCCATTTGAGTGGCGGCGGTGCTGACCTGCTCAATGCCGCGCGCCTGTTCCTTGCTGGCATCGGCAATCTGCGTGATAAGGCTGTTGACCCTGGTTGATTTATCAGTGATCTCTCCGAGATCCTTGCCGACTTCCCCGGCGATGTTCACGCCGTTCTGCGCGTTTTTGACCGATTCTTCAATGAGGCTCGTGGTATTCTTGGCTGCCTCGGCCGAACGCTGCGCCAGGTTTCGCACTTCTTCGGCGACCACGGCAAATCCTTTGCCTGCTTCGCCGGCGCGCGCGGCCTCAACGGCGGCATTGAGCGCCAGCAAATTGGTCTGAAAAGCGATTTCGTCAATCACCTTGACGATTTTGGCCGTCTCCGCGGCCGATTTCTGAATATCCGTGATCGCAGACGACATGCGCGCCATCGCCTGGTTGCCGCGATCTGAAACATTTTTGGCCTCGCCAGATAATGTCGCCGCCTGCTGGGCAAGTTCCGCATTCTGGTGCGTCATGGTGGACATCTCGGTAAGCGCTGAGGTTGTTTCTTCAAGCGCCGCGGCCTGCTCGCTTGCGCCCTGCGCAATGGATTGCGAGGAACCGGAGACCTGGCCGGCCGCGGTTTCTACCTGCGCGGCGCCCTCGCCCAGCGATGTGGCGATGCAATGCAGAGCCTTGTTGATCGCGCGGATGCTTATCCATGCGATAACCACGCCCAGAGAAAGCGCAATGCTCAGCGAGATCCACACGCCGGTGATTCCCGCAATCACGCATTTTTTGGCTTCCGTAGCCGAATCAACACCAAGTTTGCGTTCGTAATCGGCGAGATCGCCCACCGCCTTCATATAGGCATAATAGGCCGGCTGCATCTGCGTACGCATGACAAGGCGCGCATCGTCAAGCTTTCCTTCATTGCTTAAACGCAGAACTTCCGCGCGATGTTTGCGGAAATCCTGCCGCGGCGTGTTGATGGCGTCAAAATAACGCCGCCCTTCCGGAGACTTGACATATTTGTCAAGATCATCAACCGCGCCCTGCAAATCCTTGCCGACATCCTGAAATTCCTTTTCGATCGCGGCGCGTGTCTGTACGTCAGGCGCCTGAAGATGCTGCGCCGTAAGCACAAAAGTATGACGGGAAACTGATTCAAGCTTTGCCGCGGCCGTTGACGCAGGCACGGCGCGCTCCGCCGTAAAATCGACTTCATTGCCGACAGATTTGAACTGCATGATGGCAATGACGCCCATTGCGGCGGTGATTGCAAGTACTATAAAAAATGTCAATGTTATCCGTTTGCCGATGGTCCACTTCATGTACTGCCTCCTAAAACATGATGACAAAACAGGACTGCCCTCAGAATCGCAGCCGGAGGACTGCATATCCTGATTCAGCAACTACACTACGTTTTTTGATGTCACTGACTCTCGGCAGAGGAACGTATGATGCATTGCGCATCCTCGCCTGCCTTATATATTGACATCAGTTGAAGCTGATGCCATCCCTGAACCTGCCACTCTCATCGGCCTAACCTAAACAGGGGATCATGGTCATTAGTGACCATTTTTACAAATCATTTTAAGGCAGCGGGAATGAGGCACGCATTATGACGCGATTTACTCGTCATAATGGGGTTTTGCATGCGGACATGAAGTGTTTTTCATATGTTACTGATGAAGTTTTTCGGCATCCCGATTGATCTGCGTCATTTTTTGAGTCAGCAATTCATAAGGTTCATCATGAATATTGACCACGCCGTAATTGCTGTTTTCGCCGTCAAAACGGCCTTCTTTGGGCTCATCACAGTGCTCAAACCAGTGATAGCCGATCAAATAAGGATTCGCCAGAGCCTCTGTAACGTATGCGGCAAAGGCATCAGCGCGTGCGCGCTGATCGGGAACTTTTGGCCCGGCGCCTTTGGTGTTCGGCAGGCCGCTGTCAATCGCACGAAAAGAAAATTCGCCAATGATCAAGGGCTTGTTGAACACGGCATAACGCGCAATCACAGCGCCAGGATGCGTGGCGTAACAGTTAAAGGAAATGACATCAAGATACTGGGCGGAAGCCTTGACAACAGGCTCCGGCGGCACGTAGGCAAAACGCGCCCCAAAGATCATGTGATTCGGATCGGCCTTGCGAATCGCCGCGCAAGTCACGCTGAAATACCGCTCGGACAGCATGCCAACAAACGCGTCGCAATCCCCGGCAAACGCGGCGCGACGAGGATCTTTGCTATTGGCTTCCCGCTCAACTTCGGCATTCTGATCGTAAATTTTCTTGCGCTCAAAAGGAGCCTTGATCGCCTCTCCGGCATACAGCGAAACCCAATCCGGATGCGGTGTGCGCCAGACGGCGTTAAATTTAGCGTAATCACCATAGCGGGATTTGAGCATCTCAATGGCGGCATTGCGGCCGGCAGATCCGGGATTCTTTGCCAGAAACAGAGTCAGTAATTCTTCATTACCGCGCCAATCGGGGCCCCATCGCAATTCGTTATCCGTAAACCAGCCTGTGATCGTGGTGTCATTGCGCCTCGGCGCACACTCACGCTGCGCCTGTTGCTCTGCAAATGCCGCATAGCGGGAATCAAAAACATCCGGGAATTTCCCGGCAAGCCAGGCGTCCGCGCCGTTGTCATATTCTTTAACAAAACGAGCGCCAATATTGAGTATTGGGGAACAGGTCAGCCGGGTGCCGCCAAAATCAATCTTGCAGAGTTCCTCATCAGCCCATGCGCCGAGAGAATTAAAGCCCCACGATACGAGTCTCTGGCCGGCCGCTTTGCGCCAGGTATTGATATCGCCGTATTTGGCGATGTTGGTCTGCTCATACTCAGAAATCTGCGTACGGCGAATATAATCCTGATTAAAACGGACGTTGGCCACTCCTTTTGACAGGAATAATTGACCTTGCGGGTCAACAAACCACCACCGGCCGTTCTTTTGAACAACCCTGAAAAATGATTCAGGTTGATTCGTCTCTCCCTGAACCGCACCAGACAAACCGGCAATCATCAGGCAGACAATCATCACCAGCCGAAAATCAGCAACCATGCATGCTCCGCAGAAATAATGCCATTTAGGTGCCACGCACAATCGGCGAACAAAAAGACCTTCGCCGAAGATCAATATAAAACGCACCATCAGCGTGGCATATTGCAGAAATAACCGGATTTTATGCCAAAATAAGGCTTATGCGACGGCCGGCTCAGGCATCTTTTTTGAGTTCGCGCGAGAGCCACGCACGGGCCATTGTCCAGTCGCCCTCTACTGTACGCTTTGATACGCCAAGCTGCTGGGCCACTTCCTCAACGGAAAGCCCGGCAAAGAAACGCATCTCAACGACCTGCGCCTGGCGCGGATCAAAATCGGCCAGTTTTTTAAGCGCCTCATCAAGCGCGACCACGTCTTCGTCACGATCTTTGGCCGAGAGCGCCACGCCCTCGTCAAGTGTGACCCGATGCTGGCCGCCGCCACGCTTGAGACGCAAATGATGGCGCGCGTGATCAACGAGGATTCGGCGCATGGCCTGTGCCGCAACCGCGAAAAAGTGCGTGCGCCCCTGCCAGTTGACGCGTGATTGGTCAATAAGCTTCATGTACGCTTCGTGGACAAGCGCGGTGGGCTGTAGCGTATGATTGGCGCGCTCCTGCTGTAGATAATGCCGCGCGAGTTGCTTGAACTCATCATAAACCAGCGGCAAAAGCTGCTCGGCGGCCTGGCGGTTGCCGGCCTGCATCTGCTCAAGAAGTTGTGTCGGCTGCTCGCGTGGGGTACTCATACCGCTCCCTTGTTGATAAATCACACAGAGATTATGGCCGGAGCACGGCAAAAAGTGAACACAGGATCACTGCGCATTCATCTTTTATTCATAATGATGTTTTTGTTCCCATTGATGAACAGTTTCGCGCCAGTTTTTCTGGTCATCGGCCTCGCCGGGATATCCGCCAAAGTGCGAAGCTTTGAGCGGGACGATCTGTTTTTCCTTCGGGTGTGCATTGCCGACGGCCCATTGTCCCGGCGGCGGCACGGCCGGGTCAAAAAGCGCCAGGCCAAACGCGCATGGCGTAGTGGCAAAGCTCATGGCCGTGGCCGCATCATAATAACGCAGCACGTTTTCCACTTCCGGATGCTCCTGGTGATACGCCCGAACGGAACGTCCTGAGCCGACCATCTCAATATTCAGCCGCACCGGGTGATTGCCAAACGTCGGCACTTCAAGCAGCGCTTTATTCCATCGCGGTTCCCAGGGCACGGCCAGCGATCCCACGCCGCCGCCAAAGGATGTTCCGCGATAACCGATGTTGTGGGCAACTTCCGGAATCAACTCAATCAGCGCGGTCGTGGCCGACCACATATCCGCCACGCAGTAGTGAATAAGGTAATTATCGCGTGAATCAATATTAAAAACCACGTGTTCCTCGGCCTTGTCCGGCAAATCCGGACGGGCTGAGCGATTAAATCCGCGCCCGCAGACAAACAGGTACGCGGTATGTGCATTAAGATCGCTGAGATTATCAGGTCCGCCTCGGCCGCCGTATCCGTGGCCGACAACAAAGCCGCCGGTGACGCGATGTTTGGGACGCACCAGCCATCCGCCGACGCGGAAATTCCCAAGACCCGTAAAATCAACCTCAAATACCTGCCAGTGCTTATCATTGCATTTGGCCGGCTTGAGCGACGGTTTGGGCGCCACGGCCATTGTTGCTTTGTAGGTGTTTTTCCAGAACTCGGCAAAATCCGTCGGCGCGGCCGGCGGAACAATAGCCCGCAGCGCGCTCTCATCGTAGCCATATGTCGGATCAAACGAAAAACCGTGCGAAATCACAACTGCCTCTTTGTTTGATACAAAATAGAATCCCGATTGCCATGCTGCGCACTCTTCACGTTGCGGTAATCATGACTATTGTGATGAGATTGCCCGCCGATAGCAATTTTTTGCATCATAGCCTGTTTGAGAAGCTGGCTTTAAGAAGCTATTCTGTGTGCACTTATCAACCGTGATCCGGAGTTTATTCATGAAATTTCGCAATGGCGCGCTGGTCTTTGGCCGCCTGCATGGCATTGAATTGTCAATCGACTGGAGTTGGCTGATCCTCATCTACCTGCGCACGCGCGGAGGCGGTTTTGATCAGTATCAAAATCCCGGATGGTATGTCGTTGAGTTTGCGGCATTTATGGTCACCATTCTGCTGCATGACATCGCACAGATCATCGCATGCCGGTTTGTCGGCGGACGGGTGACGCAACTTCAGCTCAGTTTTCTTTCGCGCGGCATTGACCTCATGCCGCCGCAGCGGCCCACGCCGGTTCTGCTGACGTATCTTGCAGGCTCGGTCATGTGGTGCTTTTGTTTTACGGTGTCATTTGCCACCTGGTACGCGGCCTACAAAGGATGGTTTGTCTGCCCGAATGATCTCTACAATTTTCTGTTCATGCAGATGTTTGTTGCCGGATTTTTGATGGTTTATAACGCGCTGCCGGCGTATCCCAATGACGGCGGCCAAACGCTGCGCGCGGTTCTCTGGTACATGATGGGCCCGGCATGGAGTCTGCGCATTGCCGCAGGCGTGGGACTGCTGGCGGTCGTCGGGCTGATCATATGGGCGATCAAAATAGAAAGTTACTGGATCGGCTTTATGGCGCTGCTGATGGCATTCAGTTGCTATCGCGGATTCAAAATGGCCGGCACGCTGGCGCAGATTCAAAAACTGGTGCGCCGAGGTGACTATCGCTGCCCGCACTGCGGCGCCAATCCGCCGGATGTCACGCGCAATATTCATTGCCGCAACGGGCATACGTATGATCTTTTTGCCAGTCTTGGCGTATGCCCGATCTGCGGCGACGCCAATAAGGAAATTGTCTGTATTGATTGCCAGATGCCCTCGCCACCGCGCACGTGGGCCGGACCAGTGGGCGCATTCCCGGTTGCCCCGCCGATTCAGCAGACGCCCCCGCCGCCGCGGCCGATTGTGGATGCGCAGCCGGCGGATGAACCAAAACAGCCGCCGCAGCAATAAGCCATGTTGGCGAGTTGCGCTGGCCGATTGTGAGATGGGGCCCGTATCGCTTATAGTATGGCCATGTCGCGGCTTATCGCGACGTATCGCGCTGGTAGCTCAATTGGATAGAGCACCTGCCTTCTAAGCAGGTGGTTCCGGGTTCGATTCCCGGCCGGCGCAGTACACCTAAACCTGAGTTCGGTATAGGCAAGCCCCATTACTTTCGCGGCAAAGATAATTACACAAGCAAGACCGGCCCCTTCAGGGGCGTTGTTTTTTGCGGGTTGTTTATCTTCAGATCAGCCTTACAGGCTGAAAATAAGGCAATTTGCTTAACCTGAAGCTTATGTAGATACCTTTGCAGTGAAGGAGCGGGGCTTAAAACCAACGCACTTTCCCCATTCAAACACAAATCAGAGAATCCTTTATCTTTTATCACTATTTATTGTTGCATTATTCAAGACAGCTTGATATTCTATTTCTATATTACCTATAAATCCTATAGGTTATTTAGGAATAACAAGGATTCAGTATCAATGAGCGCTACTTCACAAGAAATGCGTTTGATGTGTTGTTGTAACCATCAGCATAGCTGTAAGTTGCGTTCATTACGGAGCCAACGCAACTCAATCAGATACTTGTTGGTCAAGGCTTCTGCTACCGGGTGTTCCTATGACAGATCTACGCTCACTTGAATTATCCGCGAATGCGATTCTTGCACAGAATTTATTGATCGCCCGCGATGTGCTGGACATCACTCAATTAGCCCTGGCAAACAATTCAGAAGTATCACGCGCCACCATCGCCCAGCTTGAAGCAGGCCTCGGCGATCCGCGGCTCTCAACCATTGAACAACTGGCCAGCGCACTCCACGTCACACCATCCTTATTGTTACTGACCCCACGAGAGCTTTCCGCACTTTCGGCGCTGATCCATAACCTGCCCATTCAGGCGATATCAGGCAACACCCTGAGCACCATTGGGCATTTGGTGGCATCGCCAAGCATTCGCGCAAAGCTTGAGGCCGGCAGAATCGGCGCCGAGGCCGTCAAGGGAGCGGGCTATGAATCGCCGGCTCATCAGGTCGGCGCGGCTTTGTCCAGTTCCCGCGGAGCAACATCCGTCATTGTTTTTGTCGCCCTGCTGGCCGCATTGGCGCAAACCGCAACACTTCAAAATCATTCCGAAAGCACCATTGAACAACACTGACTTTGGCTCTTTAACTTTTCAAGATGACACAGACTTAAAATCTACTTTTCCTCAAGGAGAACTATCCGATGGCTGAACAGAATCCTCAGTATGGTCTTGGCACGCTGGCACTTCATGCGGGACAAACTCCTGATCCGACAACCGGATCGCGCGCGGTGACAATTCACCAGACCACCAGTTATGTTTTTAAGAATACCACGCACGCGGCCAATCTTTTTGGCCTGCGCGAACTTGGCTATATTTACACACGGCTTACCAATCCGACCAATGACGTTTTTGAGCAGCGCGTGGCCGCGCTTGACGGCGGCGTGGGCGCGGTTTCGTTTTCAAGCGGCGCGCAGGCCATCACCATCGCACTGCTGAACCTTGTCCACAGCGGCGAGCATATCGTCGCGGCCGAGGCTCTTTACGGCGGCACAGTCAACCTGCTTCAGCATACGCTGAGCCGGCTGGGAATACAGACGACGTTTGTTGACGCCACCGATCCGCAGAATATCGCCAATGCGATCCGCCCCAACACGCGCGCCGTGTTTATCGAAAGCGTGGCGAATCCCAAAAATGACGTGCTTGATTACAAGGCCATTGCTGATGCGGCGCATGCCAAAGGCGTTCCGGTGATCATTGACAACACCGTCACTCCCCTGCTGCTGCGCCCGTTTGAACATGGCATTGACATTGCCGTGTACTCGGCCACAAAATTCATCGGCGGACACGGCACCAGCATCGGCGGCGTGGTGGTGGATTCAGGCAAATTTGACTGGGCAAAGGAACCGGAAAAATGGCCGCAGTTCACCAAGCCCGATCCGTCATATCACGGATTGATTTTTTCACAGGCGGTCGGCAACCTGGCGTACATCATCACGGTACGCACCAATTGGCTGCGCGACGTGGGCGGCGCGCTAAGCCCGTTTAACTCATTCCTGTTCCTGCAAGGCCTTGAGACGCTGCATCTGCGGATTGCCAAACACAGCGAAAACGCGCTGGCCCTGGCCAAGTGGCTTAAGAATAATCCGCTTGTCACCTGGGTAAATTACCCGGGCCTTGAAGAACATCCCAGTTATAAAAACGCCCGCAAATACCTGCCGAAAGGCGCCGGAGCGATTCTGGGCTTTGGCATCAAGGGCGGCAAGGCCGCGGCGGAAAAGTTCATCAACTCAGTCAAACTGGCATCGCACCTGGCGAATGTGGGCGACGCCAAGACGCTGGTCATTCATCCGGCATCCACCACGCACAGCCAGCTTACGACCGAAGAACTTCGCAAAGCGGGCATTGAAGAAGATTATGTGCGCGTGAGCGTAGGCCTTGAAGACTTCGCGGACATCACCAATGATTTTGACCAGGCGTTGCAGAAGTCTCAGCAGTAATCCTGTTTATCCACACGAAAGCACCGGCCACGGAAGCAGCCTTCCGTGGCCGGTTCCGCCAGAAATAGAGGAATTGCCAGGAACAAATCACACATGGCAGATGGATCGGAGCCGCCCCGCCAAAACGGCGGCATGTGATGTGTAATTTATTGTTGGCACTTACTATAAATATGTCGACCGCAGATAAAATACTGGATAATTCAGACTCAAACCGCAGCGCCAGGCCGTTGCTTCATGCGCAAAGCGTGATAATTCCGGGACCGATTCAACTGGCCTGCGGAGATTCCCTGCCGGAAGTGAACATAACATACGAAACATACGGCGCGCTGAATGCGGCGCGTGATAACGCGGTGTTCATCTGCCACGCGTTGACGGGCGATTCTCATGTCGCCAGGCATGATGAGCAGGATGACCCCGGCTGGTGGGATGTGCTCATCGGGCCGGGAAAATATATTGATACCCGCCAGTTTTTTGTCATTTGCGCCAATGTTCTCGGCGGATGCAGAGGCACAACCGGGCCGAGTTCAATTCATCCGCGTACGAGGCGGCCGTATGGCGGTGATTTTCCGCTCATCACGATCGGCGACATCGTGCATGTTCACCACCTGCTGCTTGAACACCTGAAAATTCCCCGGCTCAGAGCGCTTGTGGGAGGTTCTCTGGGCGGGCACATGGTTCTGGATTGGGCAATCCGCTATCCGGATCAGACGCAGACGGCCATTGTGCTTGCCAGCTCCGGAAATATAACGCCGCAGACGCTGGCCTTTGATGTGGTGGCGCGAAACGCGATTCTGGCGGACCCTGATTTTTCCGGCGGGCATTATTATCATCAGGCCAAAAAACCTAAAAACGGGCTGGCTATCGCGCGCATGCTCGGGCACATCACCTATCTTTCACCTGAAAGCATGGCGGTGAAATTTCAGGATGCCGATAATTTTTCATACGAAAATCAATACGAAACAAGCCTCACGATTGAATCGTATCTGTCGCATCAAGGTAAACGATTTGTAGATCGTTTTGACGCCAATAGCTACATCGTGCTCACCCAGGCAATGGACCAATTCAGCCTGGGCCGGACCCGAAGTGATTTTATAACGGCATTAAGTCCGGCGCGCTGCCGATGGCTCCTGATGAGTTTTTCGTCAGACTGGCTTTTCCCGCCTCATCAATCCATGGAATTGGCGCTTGCGCTTGAACGTCTCGGCCGGCCGGTCAAATACGTCAATATTGAAAGTCCGCATGGACACGATGCGTTTTTACTCAAGCATGATGCTGAAAGTTACGGCGAAGCGATACGCGCGGCGCTCATAAACGAAATGAACAATCCGGCCACGGCTTTTGGAGTACTTCATTATGACCACAGTTACTGAATCAGACCTGACAATTCAATCGTCACCAGCCAGGCTGACTTCCTCTCAATACGTCAACGTGCTTGACCTCATCGGCAACACGCCACTGCTGAAGCTTCGCAGTTTTAATACCGGCCCGTGCACGCTGTGGGTCAAACTGGAGAGCCAGAACCCGGGCGGATCAATTAAGGACCGCGTCGGCCGGTCCATGATTCTTGCCGCCGAACGTGATGGTAAAATCGGCCCGGGATCAACCCTGGTTGAAGCGACGGCCGGCAATACCGGACTGGGACTTGCGCTGGTGGCGGCAAGCAAAGGCTACAAGTTGATCCTGGTGATACCTGATAAAATGAGCCAGGAAAAAGTTCTGCACCTGCGCGCGCTGGGCGTGCAGATCGTCATGACGCGATCAGATGTGGGCAAAGGGCATCCGCAATATTATCAGGATCTTGCCGAACGCATCGCCCGCGAAACCCCCAATTCTTTTTACATCAACCAGTTCGCAAACCCCTCAAATCCGGCCGCGCATGAAGAAACGACCGGCCCTGAAATCTGGGAACAAACCGGCCACAAAGTGGACGCCGTGGTCTGCGGCGTGGGATCAAGCGGCACAATCACCGGACTAAGCCGGTATTTTGCGCGCGTTGCGCCGCATGTGGATATCGTCTTGGCCGATCCGGTGGGCTCCGTACTGGCGGATTTTGTGCAGCACAAGCCGCTGGGCACGCCCGGCTCGTGGGTTGTGGAGGGAATCGGCGAGGATTTTATTCCGCCGATTGCGGACTTAAGCCGCGTGCGCCACGCATATCGCATACCGGATTCCGAATCGCTCAATACCGCGCGCCTGCTTCTAAAAAACGAAGGTATTCTGGCGGGCTCAAGCAGCGGGACAGCTATCGCCGCGGCCATCCGCTATTGCCAGGAACAAACGACGCGTAAAGATGTCGTCACATTTGTATGCGATACGGGAAGCAAATATTTATCAAAAATGTTCAATGACACGTGGCTTGCGGATCAGGGATTGGCACATCGGCAGAATTATGGCGATCTGCGCGACCTGATCAGTCGCCCGTTCAGCGAAGGTTCCGTCGTCACCGTTGAGCCCGACGACCCGCTGACTGTCGCATATGCGCGCATGCGCCTTTATGACGTATCGCAACTGGCGGTTATTCAGGATGGCAAACTGGCCGGCATTATAGACGAAAGCGATCTGCTGCTTGCGGCCGAACAGGCTGACGGTAATTTTGACCGCCCCGTTTCGGCCATCATGACGGCCAAGCTTAAGACACTCAGCCGGAAAGCATCACTTGAAGAACTGACAAAATTGTTAAATTCAGGCCTGATCGCCGTCATTCATGACGAACTTGGTTTTCACGGCCTCATCACGCGCATTGACGTTCTCAATTACCTGCGCAAGCAGCACAATACAAGAAAATTATGATATTATTAATATATAAATGAGTGAAAATATGTCGCAATCATACAATGCACTTCCGCGCAACAACGTGCTGCCTTACCAGGGAGAGCGGCCACAATTCAATACGCGCGCCATTCACGCCGGCCAGGTGCCGGACCCCGCCACCGGCGCGGTCATGCAGCCGATATACGCCACCAGCACGTATCGCCAGGCCTCTCCCGGCAAAGCGCAGCTTGATTATGGCCGCAGCCACAATCCCACGCGCTGGGCTTTTGAACGCGCCGTGGCTGATCTTGAAGATGGCGCAATCGGATTTGCATTTGCCTCCGGCCTTGCGGCGATAGCCACGGTGCTTGACCTGCTTGACGCCGGATCGCATATCATCGCCGGCGACGATCTTTACGGCGGAACGTTTCGCCTCTTTGAACGCGTGCGCAGGAAAAGCGCCAATCTTGATGTCACATATGTTGATCCGACAAATCCTGACGCCATTGAAAAAGCGATCCGCCCTGATACCAGGCTGCTCTGGGTTGAAACACCCAGCAATCCGCTGCTCAAACTGGCGGATTTGTCTGAACTTGCGCGCATTGCCCGCAGGCACAAGCTGATTTCCGTTGCGGATAATACCTTTGCCACGCCTTATATTCAGCGTCCGCTGGCGCATGGTTTTGATATCGTGGTTCACAGCATCACCAAGTACATCAACGGCCACAGCGACGTTATCGGCGGACTTGCCGTCGTTGGCGACAATCGTGAACTCGCGGAGCGTCTTGGTTTTCTGCAAAATGCCGTCGGGGCGATCCTGAGCCCTTTTGACAGTTTTCTGGCACTGCGTGGAGTCAAGACGCTTTCTCTGCGTGTTGAGCGCGCGTCGGCAAATGCATTGCGGATCGCACAATTTCTCGAAGCGCGGAATGATGTTCTTAAAGTGTATTATCCCGGACTGCCGAGTCATCCCCAGCATGCGCTGGCGCAGAAACAGATGGCCACCGGCGGCGCGATGGTCACGGCCGTGCTTGACGGCGGAATTGAACGCGCACGTAAATTCCTCGAAAATACGCATTATTTTACGCTTGCCGAAAGCCTCGGCGGCGTAGAGAGTCTCATTGAGCATCCCGCGCTGATGACGCATGCCAGCATTCCGCCGGAACGCCGCAGGGAAATCGGCATTGAGGACGGCCTCGTGCGTTTGTCGGTCGGCATTGAAGATGTGCGCGACCTGATCGGCGATCTTGAACGCGCGCTGAACATCTGACAAAAAACACCAGGGAAAAACGCTGAACGATAAACGCTGAACGATAAACGCTGAACGATAAACGCTGAACGATAAACGCTGAAAAAACGCCAATAAAAAACGCTGAACGCTGAAAACGACATCCTCGTTCAGCGTTCAGCGTTTAACGTTTAACGTTCAGCGTTTCTTTCTTATGCGCTTGCGCCGACCGTCGTGGTGTAAATTTTTTCAAGCAGGGTTAGCGCGCCGCGATATCCCACATAGGAACGGTTAAGCACGACCTCGTAGGATGCGGGGAAGCCGACCTCAATAATCGCGCCTTTTATTTCTTTGGCCAGGTCGCGCTCCCAGGTTGTGCCGAAGATGATCGGCGCCTTATGGCCAAAATCCGTCTTACGGAGAATCTGGTGAATGCGGAAGCTGTCTTCCTCAAACTCAACGTCTGTTGATACGTCGTCGGCAATATGGCGATATTGTTCGCGGATTGCTTCGCGATATTCTTCCGGCGGGTTTTCCGTCACGATCTGCCGGCCGGGAATCAGGCCGAGCTGGTTAACCAGAAACCGCGTAAGAGCCAGGTTGTAGCCGCTATCGCCGACCACGGCAAACTTGGCAGGTAAACCCCACCAGTACTCCGCGTAAAAATCGGTGAAGTCTTCAAGATATTTGTAGTAAAGAGATTCCTCAGCCGCGATAAATTCGTCAACCTTTACGCTGTCCAGTTTGGCATACTCCGCCACTTTGCGAAGGAAGCTGCTCGTCTCCTGCGCGCCGATCGGGATTGCCGGGATATGCAGAAACGGCTGGTCATACTTGCGCTGAAGATGCTCGGCCGTCGCCAGGCCAAACCACGGCGAAAGCACAAGATTAAACTGCGCTTTGGGAATATTTTTCCACTCGCTCACGCCGGCCGAACCGTGGCCGAAAAGCACGTTGACTTTCAGGCCGATCCCCTCAAGCACGCGCTTGATTTCGGCAAGATCGCCGCGCCAGAAAGTGTTGTGATACGGCAGCAGCGACCAGAGGTTGACCGTGCCGGTTTCGCGCTCACCTTTATAGTCTCCGACAAACTGGTCAATGATTGCGCGGGTCACAATTTCGTGGCCTGTGAAATTATTGCCGCGGAAGCCGCCTGTTTCGGCATACACAATCGGGACGCCCTTATGCTGAAAATCGCGCACTACCGCGCCGATATCATCGCCGACAAGATCCGAGATGCATCCGGTCAGCACGACAAACAGATCCGCATCAAGAACCTGAAGCGAAGCATCAACCAGCTCGCGCAGACGGTCCGCGCCGCCGAAAACCACTTCCTGCTGGGTGGCATTGGTGCTGGGGATCACCGATCCGCCGCCGTAACCGCCGCCCTGAAAACCATTATAAAACGCCACATTCATGAACTGTTTGTCGGCGCAGCCAGGCCCGCAATGCGTAATGGGTATCGCGCGCGGAATGGCCGCCACGGATTGCATCGCCGCAATCGAGCAGACATAACGAATCTGCTGAATTGAATTGGTCTTGGGAGGAAGCAGCGGAACCTGCTCCTGTTCATGTACCGCAACCTGATTATCGCCGGCCGCGGATTGTTTTTCGTTGATCGTAGTCATGACAGAATAATTCTCCGAACTAGGGTTGGCATCAGCAACAACGGACAAGGGCTCTTCTCACAAAAATAAAATCGGGGATCACCAAAATTCAACTTTTTTGGAAAGCGCAAACGGATCTTTCTTATCAAGCCACGCCTTTTTGTACGGAAGTTTGGTGTGCGCGGCCAGATCCTTGTGAAATTTTTTATGCGCCAGCACATCCAGAATGGATTCGCCAATGTTGACGATACCCTGATAGCCGATGGCGTGGTGTTCATCACCCAGCGGAATGGCCGGAATGCCCAATCGTGCGGCCAGCGGCGCAAGTCCGTTGTGGCGGATGATGATGAAATCAGGATGCACACGTTGTAGTAATCCGTAAAACTGAAACTGCTGGCGGTTGCCGACGCTGAAATGTTCAACGTCGCCGTAATTATCAATCAGGTGTCCCAGTGAATCTTCGCGCGGGTCCTGGCTGTCGTAAACCGGATCATGGTGAAAAACCAGCGAACCGTTGACTTCAACGCCAAGCTCGCGCAACACGCCGATGAGCCCGTGTGCGTATGCGGAACCCGTTGAGATATAGCCTTTTACGCCCTTAAGTTTCTTTTTAAGTTCCTCAATTTTGGGTTTAACACGCGCATGTTCGCGCGCGATATATTCTTCGGCCGCGCCTTCGCGATGCGTGACTTTGGCGATTTCCCGCAGCCACGCATCCGTTCCGGCAAAACCATAAGGCTGCGGCGCTTTGACTTCAGGCACGCCAAATGCCTGCTCAAGACCGGCCGCAAGATAAGACGAAAGCGTGTAGCAGAAACCGACCGTGGCGGCCGCTTCCGAAAGCTGCTCAAGATCCTCAACCGTCGCAAGATCCACCACGTAATTTACGCGCAGGCCAAGTTCCTTAAGCATCGGCGTAAAAACATCCGATCCCCACAGGTTGATCACGTTCACCAGATCTTCCTGTTTTTTAGTCGGCTTTTTGACGATCTGCCGCAGAATGCCATGCTGCGTGGCGTCAAAACCGGTGCTCCAGTGTTTTGACTTGAATCCTTCGCAATGCAGCGGAACAACCGGAATCTTGAGTTCAGCCTCAAGCCGGCCCGCGACACCTTCAATATCGTCGCCAATGATGGCCGTTGCGCATGAAGTGCCGATGAATATTGCTTTGGGATGATAGCGATCCCAGGCATCGCGAATGGATTGTTCAAGTTTTTCCGCGCCGCCGTACACCATGTCATTTTCACCCAGATTGGTGCTGATCAGGTGCAGGTTTTCCACCGGCAGTCCGCGAATCGCCAGACCGTTGCGGTAAATGGAGTTGTAAATCACCTGGCCGGCGCCGCAACCGATCGGCGAATGCTGAATCAGCACCGCGCCGCGGATGTTGCCCGCCTGGCATTCCACCATCTGCTCAGAGCAGACTGATCCTTGAGAAAACGCGCTGCGCAATTCGCAGACACGGCGTGCTTTTTCACCGCAGGATGAGCAACCATTTCCGCGCGAATAGGCCGACTCTTTTGACAAGTCGGAAGCCTTGCCGTCCCAGCCGATAACCGTGCCAAGACGCTGCTCGCGGCTTTCTACGACTGCTGTCTTAAGATTAATTGCCACAGAATAACTCCTTGAGCTTTACGGATTCAAATCGTGAGGAATTTTGAATAACACCTAAAAGATCTTTTGATCCGATTCACTTATTACATATAATATGGATAGGAATAATAGGAATGTAAATAGGCTGTAATAAAATGTCGTTCTGAATAGACACGCACTGATGCTAAACGACATTTTATAGATGATGAGTCAATTGAATAAAGAGTTTTTTCCATGTCAGATCTGAATAATTTCAAGAACAGCGGTTCACAGACAAAAGCGGTTCATGCGGGCGAACCGCCGGATGCCGTCACGGGCGCCGTGACCCCGGCGCTGGTACTCTCAACCAATTTCGCCGTAGATCCTGACAGCGTCAGTTTTTCCGCCAATGACATGCCGGCCGATGATGTCTATTTTTATTCCCGTTGGGCAACGCCTAATTTACGTGCCCTTGAGGCCAAGCTGGCATCACTTGAGGAAGCCCAGGACGCGGTGGTTTTTGCCAGTGGCATGGCTGCGGCCAGCGGGCTTTTGCTGCATCTCCTTAAATCGGGTGACCACCTGGTCATCAGTGATGTGTGCTACGCGGGCGTTGCGGAGCTGGTGCGCCAGAAGTTACCGGGGCTGGGAATTAATATCACCACCGTTAATATGTCTGATCTGGATGCGCTCAAGGCGGCCATTACTCCCGGCACCAGACTGGTTTACGCCGAAACGCCCTGCAATCCGATCATCCGCCTGACGGATATTGCCGCCGTTGCCAGACTGGCGCATGCGGCCGGGGCTCAATTGGCGGTGGACTCTACCATCGCCACGCCCATCGGCACCAAACCCATCACACTTGGCGCAGATTACGTCATTCATTCATTGACCAAATATATCAACGGCCACGGTGATGCGCTCGGCGGCGCGGTGATCGGTAAACACGAAGCGATGACCAGACTGCGGCAGGATATCCTGATTCACGCCGGCGGAGCGATGAGTCCGTTTAACGCTTATCTGATTCTTCGCGGCGCCGCGACGCTGCCGATCCGCATGAAAGCGCACGAAGCTGGCGCTCTTGAAGTGGCAAGCTATCTTGAGCGGCATCCTAAGGTTAAGCGAGTGATTTACCCCGGTCTCAAATCACACCCGCAACACGAATTGGCATGCAGACAAATGAAAAACTTCTCAAGTCTGCTGACATTTCAGGTGGATAACGGCCCGGCCGCGGCAAGGCAACTTTCCCATCGCCTTAAAATTTTTCATTACGCAGTGTCTCTGGGCAAACAGCGCAGTTTGCTTTTCTACATTCCCACAGAAGAGCTGATCCGCAGCTCATTTACGCTCACCGGCGCGGCCCTGGCAGACTATAAAGCCTATGCGGGTGAAGGAATTTTCCGCGTGTCGGTTGGCATTGAAGATGCCCAGGATCTGATTGCGGATCTTGAACAGGCGCTGAAATAACGAGGTACAAACAACGCTGAACGATAAACGCTGAACGCTGAAGATAAAAACGTTTAACGTTTATCATTCAGCGTTCAGCGTTTTCTTAACTGAGCATTTTTACGATTATGTATTTGCCAACTGAGGCAGCGATACATTTGAAGTCTGAAGTTTTTGTATCAATCGGGCGCTGCGCCGGCGAACCATATTGGCGATCACAGTATCAATATCATTCATGGATTCAAGCACGGTGATGCCGGCCTGTGACAAAATGGCGCGCGCGCAAGGACCGGCCGCAACGGTCACAACGGCCTGGCAATCACGGATAGCACCGACCACGTCGTCAATCGCATTATCAGGCCGATCAGCCTGTCCGCAAAAAGGCTGAACCTGAGCAACAGACCACGCAACTTCTCCATCATCACCCAATTCTGCCACACGAAAGCAGGTTGCGTAACCAAAATGCGTAGGAACGGCATCTTCCGGATTTGCTACTGAAAAGGCGATACGAACTTTCACGGCATCCCCCTACTAAACATAGCGAAGAACTATGTATTGTCATAGCAAAGCAGGCGCGGCTCAGCCAGTGAATTATGTAACTTGTATAGTATGATTTACAAAACACAGGCAAAACTTAAATGCCCGGATCATAAGGCAGCGTGGTGTTTTCGGCCAGCCAGTTGCCAAACGTCGTTTTGTCATCAAATTCGTGCGTAATGCCGTAAAGTTTGAACGTCATCAACTCGGCATTGAGACAACGGATCATATCGCCGATCTGCTCTTCCTGCTTGGCCGTAAAATAGCCGGTGCTGACGACGGCGCCTGTCTTTTTATTGATGATGTCCAGGCGGTAGTCAGGCAGAGCGCCGATTGATGCGTACATAAAATCCCCATCAGGGTCAGAATAGAAAGAACCCGGCGCCAACATGCGCCGGGTTCTTTCAGGTTAACGCTTTTGTGTCAATCGTCAACTGTCATTCTCAGCAGGAGCAGCAAACCGGCATGCCGTTCATCATCATGCAGCAGCAGCATCCGGCGGCCATCATTTTCATCATGCAATCGCAGCAGGCCTGAATCATATCGCAGCAGGCCTTATCGCCAGAAGTGCACATCATCATCATGCCATCGGAGGTCATTTCGCACTTGCACATGCCCATCGTCATGGCGCAGGTCATCACCGGCATGCCGTTCATCATCATGCAGCAGCTCATCATGCCGCCGGCCATCATTTTGCACATGCTCTGCATCATGGAGCACTGCATTTTATCTTCGCAACAACACATCATCTTCATGCCGCCATCGCATTTTTCCATCTTCATGGTGCAGCGCGGCATGGCCATCATGTTCGGCATCGTCATACCAGGCATCATGCCCGGCATCATCATGCCGTTGCCCATCATACCCATTTCGCTCATCCGGCCGGTCATCATCGAGGTCATCATAGTACTCCCATCTTTTTTGATGTTTGGCCAGCAGGAGGCCAAAAAAAATTCTGAGTCATCATCAGTGGTTCCTGAAACCGGGATCAACCTGCGCGACCCGGATTTCTCTTCAGGCTGTTACTGGCAATGACTGCTTCAAAACCGAAACGCAACATGCGTTCCGAACAAGGTACTCTTATAAGGCATTTTCAGACAGGAGCAATATCTTACGCAGATGTGTTGATGCGAATAGACCAATTCAGGGTATTCCGATTTTTATAGTATGTAACTATGTCTTTTACGGCAGGTACTGTAATTTGATGAAAATGAGAACTTTATTCATTGACAAAAGACAAAGGCGCAGCCGGTGGGCTGCGCCTTTGTCTTTTTTGTATATTTTAATAGATGTTGAACTATTATAGTATCTCTCGAAAGTTTTCCGCATATTGAACCAGCAAACCGGCCGAGATAGGCCGGTTTTTATACGGACTCGCAACGGTTATCTGCAAAGACTTTAGAGAACCGCTATATTTACGACGTTTTGAAAAAAGAACCGCCCCGCCGAGGATCAGCATGCTGAGGCTTGCGGGCTCAGGAACGGCGGTGATAACCGACGAAAGCGGTACGCCCTTCATGGTGCCAATGGCGCCATAGGCATAGGCAGAAGTACCGGTCATTCCCACTGCCATCATTCGGCCACCTTCGGTATTGTCAGCGTATGCCGAATATGCCAGCCCCAGATCGCCGGTAGCCATTGTCTCATTCCACGTCAGCGTGATTGAACTGCCAGCGGTGAGAGTATCGGGAATAAAAATCAGTGCGTAGGCATTTTGCGGATTATTGGCCCACGTTGTGGGCGCGCCGGGCCAAAGCCCGCCGACATCCACACCGGCCTGCGGACTCCAGCCGTCGCCACCGAACATGGTCGAAAACGTAAGTGAATCATTGTTTTTGAATACCGTGGCAAAGGTGCCGCCTTTGGCCGCGTCATACCATGTGTAAATATGAGCGGAATCCCCATTGGCTAACTGGTTGTCAAGCGTCAGCCAGTTTGTTGTTTCAGCACTGTTGCCGATCATGGACTCGCTGAGAATACCACTTAAGTTTGTCACGGCATGCGTTTGAGTATCGTAAGTAAATGAACCGATGAAAATCGAATTGTAATCGCATTCAGGTTCATACCAGGTGGTGGTGATATTACCGCTGATCGTTGCGGCCTGCGCTGATATCGCGGTAACGAGCGACACAAACATTCCGCCGGCCAGCCAAGTTTTTTTTAACTTATTGAAATTCATCTTTTTCTCCTGATCCTGTATAAAAACAAAAGAAACATATCAAATAAAAAGTACGAAACGATTACGATCCTAAAAAAATACGGAACTTGATAAGATGCAGTTTTCTTTCTCCACCAAAAACTATTTGGCGAGATTTGGTGTAAAATTATCAATATGCCGCGGCGGATCCCATTCATCCTTGAATAGCGCCTTTCCGGCATGGCCATCCGCGTAGATGTAATTGGACGCATCACCGTGACGATTTGTGTCAATGCTGACGTAACCTGTATTCCGATACCAATCGTCTACCATAAAATGGTCCGCCATTGTTCTACCCTGAATCTTATTGGCCTGAATCTCGCCGAAAAGAACGGTGGCGGCAGGATTGGGCACTAATTTGAATTTTGACCAACCCGTGAACAATGACGGATCCTGATAATCCGGAACGTAGATGCCATAGTATTCCAAAATAACATTTTTGCCGTAACTCCAATGTCCCACATAAAGTTTGTCGGCGTTGTAAACCCAGTCTTCCGAGATGTGATTGACATCGGCCGGGCAACGGTAGACACCGCGAAAAAGCCTGCCAAAAATTTCCGCCGCATCCTGATCTTCACGTGAGAAACCTTCTCTCTTGTATGGCAGAAGGTAAGGAACCAAAGCCTCGCCCCAGGGACGAACCATAAATGGCTGTCTCGGAGGCCCCCATTGAGCCGTCATGGAGGCGCGGGAGATCAGGTCGTTGTTGTCCTGCCCGTAATAGAGCATCGCAAGGCCGATCTGGCGCATGTTGCTGAGGCATACCGCGGCCTGGGCGCGCTTTCTGGCGGCCGAGAGCGTGGGTATCAAAATGCCAACAAGCAATGTGATGATTGCGATACTGACGAGCAGTTCAATCAACGAA
The DNA here is from genome assembly GCA_964610975.1 of uncultured Phycisphaeraceae bacterium. Taxonomy (GTDB): domain Bacteria; phylum Planctomycetota; class Phycisphaerae; order WQYP01; family WQYP01; genus CAZSYN01. Next base: position 343,305 of record CAZSYN010000004.1, on the reverse strand, counting down.
AAAGCACGCGTGCGCATCAACGGACCTTTCGCGGAAATACGGCCTGCAATCCCGGCACCATACGCCGCCGAAAAACAGGCAAACCGGAACCGTAGGTTATCCATAACCGGATTTCGGGATAAGGAATGTTGATTTCAAGCCCCGTCCCCTTTACGGGGCGGGGCACAATGGATGCGCGAGCGATCGAAAGTCGATTGAACGCTCAATCATACATGTGTGAATGGTTTGCTCCCATGAACGATTTGCACCCATCATGAGCAATCGCCAATGATGACTGGTTTGTGCCCCATCCCATAAAGGGAATGAGGCTTCCTTATCCTGAACTCAAATTTCAAATGTATTTTGAAATACATCAGGCGGGGAGAACGGGAGGCGCACGGCTCTGGTAGGTAAGCGGAATGAAGCGATAGGCGGGAGTTTGCGGAGCGACGCTGTTTTGACGCTCAAGCAAACCCTGATAGTCATCCCAAAGGACAAAGGCCGGCGGGACATCAAATAAGGCCACGGTAAAGCAGACGGCGCAACGCTTGCGCGAATCGGCCTTCTGGGCATCTGTTTGTTTTGAAAACGGAATGTCGTCCTGCTGGCCGTCCGAGGCGACATGGCATGACGGCGCGGAAGACTTTCCGCAGCAGGAATCACCCTTGCCCCAGGTGATGTATCCCCGGGTATGCGAAGGCACTATCCAGGCCGTAAAAACCAGCCATAAAAGCGCGAGGGTGATTTTTAGAAAGCGCAACATAAACGACCAAATAATCCTTTATTATATATATTTGCGTCAATCTGTTAGCATCATAGCATATTCTGTTCAAGTCTCAATAAGCCGGTATGCCAACGAACAGGAATTGGCACACCGGCCGGGAAGAACGCCCGATCCGGGGCGCATCGTGGTAGCCAGTTCAATTTTATCCATGAGAAAACGTATCAACGGTCTCTCCGTACACCTGCTGGCGGAACTCGCTGACGCCGGGAATGCCGACGGCATCGGCCCGGCAACGATTGCAATGGCGGAAGACGACAAGATATTTTTGCGCCGCGGCGCGCGCGACATTAAGGTCGCTGCAATCCGGCGGAGCGATGTGAGACAATTCATGCTGAGGGATCAGCGGAATAATGTTGATCATGGACGCGCCGGCGGATTTGGCGACACGGGCAACTTCACCGACATGATCGCCGTTGATGCCGGGAACCAGAACGCAATTGATCTTGATGACCACGCCGTGCGCGGCAAGTTTGCCGATGCCATCAAGCTGCGCGGCGATGAGGCGCCGGGCGCCTTCAACGCCGCGCAAGACGCGGCCGCCGACAGCGACAAAACCCACAACTTGATCCAGAATGGCCGGATCAACGGCATTGACCGTGACAGTAACAGTGCGAATGCCGAGCGCGGCGATGCGATCCGCTTTTTCAGGCAGGCGAAGTCCATTGGTGCTGAGGCACTTGATAAGCTGGGGATACTCGCGATCAATGAGATCAAAAGTGTCCAGAGCGTGATCCGTGGCCAGCGGATCACCGGGGCCGGCGACACCGGCCACGGTGATCTGGGGACAAAGTTCAAGGGCCAGTTTGAGTTTATCAACGGCCTGGCGCGGGCTGAGCACGCCGCCGGCGACGCCAGGGCGATTTTCCGTCTGATTAAAAGCGCGTTTGCAGAAACGGCAGCCGATGTTGCAGCCGGGAGCAACGGGAAGATGAATGCGGCCGACGGTTTTGTGCGCACTTTTGCTGAAGCATGGGTGCACGCTGGTCAGGTGGGAAAACTGAATATCATTGGGCTGGTCGTCAGCAATGGGCAACTGCATAAAAAATACTCCGAGAGAGGACAGGAACTGCCCGCGATGGCAGGTTCGGGCAGTTCCTGTGGCGTGATGACTATTTAGCCAGAGAGAAAAGTCCGCGTTGATTTGATTCATCCTGCTTGATTTTCTGCTCAAGTTCGCCGGGAAGAACGATCTTGCGGAAAGTCGGGAATTTTTCACGGTAAAGAATCGGACGGCCGGGGATATCCTTGTCAGCGATCTGCAATTTGGAGCGCTGATAACGGAACGGCTGCTCAAGACGATTGGGCGAGAAATAGCTGTTCCAGTTTTCCGGGAAAATATCAAGGCTGCCGAATTTTTCGTAAGGAATACCGGTTTCCGGCGTATCCGGAATGGTGTAGGTGCGAAGGTCAGTATCGGCATCCCATGCCAGGCTCGGGCCGCCGCCCATGAGAATGCCGCGACGTTCAGTGCCGTCATCGCTCAGGCCGCCCTGTACGGCGATATTCCAGGGATATTCAAGTTTTCCGTAATATTCCACCCTGCCGGCAAGGCCGTATTCACCGACAAGCTTGATGTTGCCGTTTTTATCCCACTGCTCAATGCGAATGACATGATGCGATTTTTTATCATGCCAGGTAATCCATTGCTTGAGGTAATAACTGGAATCTTTCGGCACGTTGAGCACGACGTAAGCTTCAATGCCGCCGTCCTTGCGATACGGGCCGTCAATATCACCGTAAGGTTTGGCGCTGCCGGCGGCGCCGTAAAGGATGTCAACGCCGATGACTTTTGAATCATACTGCCAGAACTTACGGGTGAAGAAATCATCGTAAGTATTCGGAGAGCCGGCCACATAATCAGCGCCTGATGCGCCGGAGAAACGACGGATGCGGCGCAGTGAGGGCACGTAAATCCAGCGATCCTCGGCGCGAGTGGAATCAGGCGTGGTCTTGTAGAACTTTGAAAGCACGGACGTGCCGGCGCTCTCCGGCGGCTCAAGGAGAGTCACCAGGTAAAAGGCGTGAAGCTCGCCGGGCTTGATATCGTAAAGATACTGCGCAAAGGTTTTGTAATTGCGCTTGGCCGTGCGGCAAAGCTGATCGCCCTTTGACACAACGCCGTTGCGGTCCACGGTGCGCTGAAGATGATAACCATTGTGCGCGATGTAACTGCACATGCCGCTTTGATAGTACATATCATAGTCGGCCGCGAGCTTTTCGCCGCTCCAGGGAGCCTTGAACGGATAACGCTCCTGCGGCAGGTACGGGTATTCGCTGTCGCGGGGGATTTCGTGGCCCCAGCGAGGATCAATCTGCCAGTACTGCTGCTCTTGAGAGTTTAATTCCTCGACAAGTTTCCAGGAGCGGCCGGCGGCTTTGGGATCAAACTGCCATTCTTTCCACGGGGAGGAAGATGCGGGAGGAATCCAGCCGACTTTGCTGTAATCAACCTTAACGGTCGATTCTTCCGCGGCATGGCTGATGCCGGCTGCGGCCATGATCGCCACGGCAGCAAGAGGAAGAAGTTTTTTAACCAACATGAAATACTCCTTGTATTTTTGTTTTGATTAGGGATTCAAATTTTTCTGGTAAATATCCGGACGCGAACCGACGGCCCGGAGCGTTCTATCCTGAGCGATTGAAAGTCTGAAAAGGGTTTTGGCAGCAAGCGGCTGACCCAAAATCTGCCAGGCGCCATGAGCATGCTGAAAGACTTCGCCGCCGCGGCCGGAAAGAAGTAAACGGGACGAGCCATCGGCAAGGACGTCTACCCATGTACGATCAGAAGGGCCGGCCACGACGGACCATTCCGCACCGTCGTAACGCAGCAGCGTGCCGTTTGCGCCCGCGGCCCATCCGTTTTTGGGATCTGAAAAAGTCAGGCCGTAAAGATTGGCGCTGGTGACGCCGGGAACCTTCCGCCATTCCTTGCCGTCATAATGCAGGATCGTCCCCTGATTGCCCAAAGCCCATACGTCGCCGGGGCCAAGCGCAACCACGCGCGTCAGCAACACGTTGACGGGTGAAGCGACCGATTGCCACTCCTTGCCGTCATAGTGAAGAATGGTGCCGTGCTCGCCGACCGCCCAGCCATCGGAGGGCGAAGAAAACGAAAGCGACATTAAATTCCAGTTGACCGGCGGATCAACCAAAGACCATGCGCCGCCGGTATAAGAAAGAAGAGTGCCGTTTGCGCCGGCCGCCCAACCTTTGCCATCGCCGGTAAAGGCCACTGCAAAGAGCGATTCCGCCGTGGGCGAAGATGCCACCGAAACCTGCGGGCCGGAAAGCCGGATCAAGGTTCCCCTTTCGCCGACAATCCACTGTTCCTGAGCGGAAACGGAAGCGATGTCAAACAGTGAAGCATCCGTGCCGACCTTGATCGTCTGCCAATGATCGGCGGCAATGGAGTCAGCGTGTACAACACTGGCGAGTGCAAGCGTCAGAAAGCCGGCTGCCAGATGACGGCCGCGAAAAAACAAAGGCTTTGCGAATTGAGCAAACAGCATGAAAATCACCATTATTCCGGTTGATCAGAACTCGTACTTCATGGACAAACCGATCACGTCTGATTTATCAAAGGAACCATAAGTACCAGGATAACTGTCGCTGGGGCCGCTGAAATTCCAGTAATACAGGCGAGCGGTAATCCATTGCGAGAAACGCCAGCTTGCGCCGACATTCACGCCCAGCCCCTGGTAAACACTATTGACGGTCATGGGATAAAAGGTCGCATCAAACGAAAGCCTGTCGCCGGTAGAACGCACGCTGTGGCTGATGCTTGTGACATATATCAATGTGTCTCCGCCGTGATCAAACGTGTGAAACCAAAGCGGCTGAAACAGGAGATTGTAGCGGTTGTCGGCCGGGCCGATATTGGTTTCGGCGGCGACGGCTAGCTTGAACTTGTCTTTTTCGTCCCATATGGAGTCGCCGGCGGCATTGACGCCGATGGGCGCCTGAAGGCCGTTGATATAAATGGCTTCCGACCGGAGAGTAAGATCCTGGCCGAGAATTTTTGTTGCGTAATCAGCGGCAAAACCGACGTTATTGGTGCGTGCGTAATGGATAAAATCCTGGCCGCCATTGCGCCTGCCGGCAACGCCGCTGTAATCAAAACCATAATAATAAATGCCGCTGAGAGTCAGAGCGCCGATGTTGGTATCAACACGGCCGCCGCCAGCGCTGTCCTCTAATGAGAACTGGGCGGGAGCATCATTGGGAGTTTCCGAACCGATAGTCGTGCCATCAGACGGATAATAAGGCGAGCCGTAAAGCACGCCGCGAGCCGGACGAAATTCCGGCACCCACACGCCCTGAACAATCGTGCTGTCCGTCAGGCGGTAAGTGGCGTTCACCGCGGTCAACGGAATACGACGCCATTCGTAATCGCTCTGTCCATATGCCGGACCGTCACGACCGTCATCCGGATCAATGATATCAAGGATTTTACCATCTGTTTTGCCCCAGACGATCTGCTGGCGGCCGACTTTTAAACTCACCGGCCCGTCGTTGTACTGCACCCATAGTTCGCGGGCAACGCGATCAAAAGTGGAGTAGTATTCGGCATCCTGATCAAGTTTGTTGGCATTCAGGCCGTCACTGCTTTGCCAGCCGTAAATACCGTCATACTGAAAGGCAAATACGGAACCAACAGTAATGGCGTCATTCACATGATACTTGGTATCAAGATTAAACCGCCATTCTTCCTTTTGAAGCGTCCAGTCTTTTTTACCGCCGTTGGGCAACGTGCGATTGCTGGTTGTGGTCACTTCGGTAATGTTTTGAATATACCCCTTGATGCTGAGCTGGGGGATTTTATTTTGCAGCGGTTCCTTGATGTACTGGCCAATGGGGTCAAAATTGCCCAACGGCTTGCTGATTGCAAAAAGCGGGTCGTACACAAGCGTCTGAAAAGGATCAAGCGTCAATCCCTGCGTGGTCGGCGCGGACGAAGCCGATGACTGGGTTGACGCGGCATCATCCGCCCATGCGGCGCCTGTGGCGGCAAGCGCCACCGCACCGGACACGGCCAGCGCCGTCAATTGCAATCTGTGTTTCGGAGGGCTCTCAGACATAAATTTCCTTTCAGCGTATGAGTCAGGAGAGGCGTTCATTTCACCGTCACACAACTTCCACGGGTTCAAGTTTCGTTGTCTGGCCGGCGGCATTAAGGCCATCATGCTTTGCCGCGCCATGTTGCTTGAACAGAAAGCGTGGGCGGATTCTCTCAATAAAAACCGGGAAAAATACAAGCGCGATGAACGTATTGGCGATCACCACAACGGTAAGCATCAGGCCGAGAATGGCCTGAAAGCGCATTTCTGAAAAGCAGAGGCTGACCAGCCCGCCGGCCATCGTCAGGCCGGTGAACAGAACCGCCCTTCCCGATGTGCCAAGAGCCCGCACATAACCCTTCTCAAACTGGCCGGTGCTTGATATTTCTTCCTGTAGCCGCGCCAGAATGTAGAGTGAAAAATCAATTCCCAGGCCAAAGCCAAGCGTGATCACCGGCAGCGTGTAGACAAAAAGGCCGATGCCGCCAAATCCCATCACGGCCAGCACAATCGCCTTGCCGATCAGCAGCGGAACGAGAATGATCGCCGCGGAAAGGAAGGAACGAAACGCAAGCACCGTCAACGCAAGGCAAACCGCCACAACAATCACAACGCTTGTAAATTCATGGCGGTTGATTTCTTCAATGATGGCCGCATAAATGCCGACCAGACCGCCGGGAAATTCAAATGTCGCCTGGCTGATTTGGTCATGCGCAACAAAGTCGCGGCTGGCATTGAAAACTTTTTCAATGGTCTCCGGCCGGCGGTCTTTCAGAAAGACCGATATCGTTGCCGCCCTGCAATCACGCGTATATAAATCTTTGGTTTCTTCAACGCCGCGCGCGCCGCCGATCATAGGGAACAATTGCGATGCCATCTCGGCGCTTGTGGGAATGATTTCCCAATGGGGATCATCTTCATGCAGCGAACTGTTGATCTTTTTGAGCGCGTCAACATACGAAAGCGAATAGCCCACTTCCGGCAGTTCGGAAAGGCGCTGCTGAAGAACGCTGATATCCCGGATCACTTTGGGATCAAACAGGCCGCCGTCTTTGCCGGTATTGACCTGCACCCAGTAGAGATTGCTTCCGGTCAGGCCGGACAATACATGCTCCGCGCGATTATAGGGTGAATTGGCTGAAAAATCGGGTGAACCGGCCTGTAGCTCGCCGACCTTGACTTTTGACGCCCCAATGCCAGCAATGATTACAACAATAATTGACACTGCAATAATAGGCCATCGCCCCTTACCCAGCGAATACGTGGCGAGCCTTGTGAATAAAGGCCCCACCCAGCGATCTCCGGAGGCATGATCTGATGCATGAGCCAAACTCCTCGGGGCCGGTAAAAGACTCAGCACCGCGGCAATCAGAACAAAGCAACCGATATACACGCTGATAACGCCAATCGTGCCGGCAATCGCCATGTGCCTGATGCTGCTGAACGGAAGCAGAATCAGCGCCGCAAGACCCACGCCATCGGCAAATATGGATGTCGTCATGGGCGCCAGCAGATGGCTCATGGCTTCCGCGGCGGCCTTTCTGCGATCATGATGAATCGCATATTCGGCATTAAAACGCGATAACATCTGCACGGAATGCCCATGCGCAAGAGCGACCAGCAGGAACGGAATCGTGATACTGATGACGTCAATTTTGATGTCAACGGCGGCCAGAAAGCCCACGCTCCACACCACGCTGAGCAGGCCGCTTGCCAGCGGCAGCAGAACGCCGCGAATCGTGCCGAAATCCAGATAAAGCAGGCCGACCATGACGGCCACGGCCACGCCGAAGACCAGCAGAATGCCGCGGAAATAAGAGTCGATATACCCCAGCATGATCGGCCGGCCGGCGGCAAAGAACTCCGTGTTGCCGTCCGATTCCGCTTTTAATATCTGCTGCACGTTATCAAAAATGTAGCCGTAATCTTCCTCCCACTTGAACCCCGTCAGGATAGCCGTTCCTTTTTTGTCGGCCGATACGATTGAGCCGAAAACCTGGGAGTTGTTCTGCACAGCCTTGCGGAAAGCCTCGTGAACCCGCCGATCGCCGGCAAGCACTTTCTTGACGATATCGCTGTACTTTTCAGATGTTAATGCGGGATAGCCAAATTCATCAATGGAGTAATGCACATCAGAAAACTTGGGAGACGCCACGGAAATGGTTTTATATGTCACAATGCCGCGAAGCGATTCAAGCTTCTGCTGTATCCGGTCCACTTTGGCAAGCGTGACGGCATCCAGAACATCGCCATCCTTCACCCGCAGGGCGATGGCCACCAGGTGAGATCCGCCGAAAGTATCAGCCATCTTCTGATGAAGCTGAACATACGGATGCGAAAGAGGAACAATATCACCGCCGCCAAAAGCCATTTTGATGTGGCGGATCTTGTATGCAAAGAAAATCGTAATAAGTGCGATCAATATCAGAAGCGGGATTCTGAACCGGACAATCGCATTTGAGATCTTTTTTTCCATTTTTCGGCCCCAAGACATGCCGCTGAAGCGGCGCAAAACAACACGTCCATCAAGTATTATTGCATGTGCAAAATGTCGTAGCGTATGACCTGCCGACACGTTATCACGAAGCGGCTCTTTTAATTAAAAAGTTTGTCAGCCGCTATTTCTTTTTGGCATTCACTCTACATCCGGGAAAGCTCAACCAGGCAGCGGCGCAGTGACGAAATGCCCGAACCGCTTGCGCATACCAGGGGAACGCCGGTGCTGCGGGAAACCACTCTTGCCGCATCAGCGGCCTGATGCGAAACGGTCTTGGTAAACAGCACAATGGCGTCGGCGCCGCTGAGCTTGGCGCCGAATTTACGGCTGTAACCATTGCAATGAACGCACTGATGACCATGATTGCGCACTTCATGTTCATAAGTCTGGGCCAGAGTCCAGATACCGCCGATCACTGCAACTTTCATTTTGATTCTCCTGAAGTTCACCCGCAGGCCGCGCGGTCGCATACCGGCGGCCTGCGGGAACTTGTTAAATCGCATAAACGGGCTTTTCCTTAAGCTCAAGAAGCCGATCCGACCATGTTTCGGCCCAATCCTTGAGTCCGTCCATGTCCAGCGGGGACGGTACATACTTGTTGGTGTTGTTCACAATACGTTCCGCCAAAGTACGATACACTTTGGCCTGCTCCGAATCAGGCGCGCCTTCAATCACGGTCTTTCCGGTCAATTCGCACTGGGTCACTGTCAGCGAGCGCGGAACAAACTGCGCAACAGTGGACTGGGTCTTGTCGGCAAAGTCCTCGATAATTTCCCTGTGCAGGCCCATGTTGATGGAGTTGGCGATAATGCCGCTGAAAAGCGCCCCGCCATTGTTGGCGTACTTTTTAATGCCCTTAAAGAGGTTGTTGGCCGCGTAAATCGCCATAAAATCCGACGATGAGACAGTGTAAACCTGCTCGGCGATGCCTTCGCGAACCGGCATGGCAAAACCACCGCAAACCACGTCGCCCAGAACGTCATAAATCACGACATCCGGCTTGAACTCCTCAAAAATGTGCTTCTGCTTGAGCAGTTCAATGGCGGTAATGATGCCGCGGCCCGCGCAACCGACACCCGGCTCAGGGCCGCCGGCCTCAATACAAAGCACGCCGTTGTAGCCTTCAAATACAAGATCGCCGATGTCCACGCGCTTGCCGGCGCGGAGCGTATCAAGCACCGACGGTATGAACTTGCCGCCACGCAACGTATTGGTTGAATCCGCTTTCGGATCGCAGCCGATCTGCATCACACGCAAGCCAAGATCAGAAATGGCGGCCGTGATATTGGACGATGTGGTGGATTTGCCGATACCGCCCTTTCCGTATATGGCAATCTGCTTGGGGCCTTTTGATGAATCAAAATCGGTCATGAGACTTCTCCAGAAAAAATCAGTAAATATCCGCAACCAATGCGAAAAGGCCTGTAACAGCCCTGCCGCGTCGGCCTCCGGTTCTCCGGTCGGTTTGCTGCGCTCGGGATTTTGATGATGTATAATGCATTTATTGCATTCACGATGATAAGGAATCATCAATTATATTTTTTTGACGCGTCCTCATCTTCTATAAGAAACTTTTCCGTCTTTTCAATTCTGACGACTTTGGAGTCATGCACGATGATCTCCACCGAACCAAACCGAACGGAGCTGACCGCGTCAATAATCTTTTTGACCGCCGCCAGCGAGATCTTCTCTTCATTGATCTGGATCCCGCCCATGCTGTTACAACTCCATTACGTCGGATTTTGATTCGTACTTGCTCTGTTGAAAAGATGATCAACCAAGCCCCGTCGCCTTGATGGCGCGGGGCACAAACTGTTAAAGGACACGAGCAAAACCCAAAGGATGCAATCGTTTCTGGATCATTGTTTGTGCCCCATCCTCTAAAAGGATGAGGCTTGTTCAATCTTTTCAATAAAGCAATTCGTACTGAAAATAAAAAAGCCAGCATCGCGTGCTGGCCTCCAGTTTTCTGGTTGGCAAACCTGCTTGTTAATGAACAGGGCCAGATCGATCAGAAGCGCCAGCGCGAGATTTATACCCTGCACAACAACAAGTCATGTAAAAATACATTCTCATGCGCCACGCTTTACATATCATTGCCCGTCAATATCTACACACCACGAATGAAAGACATTCTGCTCTTTTTTATGCGCGATGTCAATAGAATTACCTACTATGCCTATCTATTTTAGAGGAGTTGTATCATATTATTATGACGAAAGTTACAAACCTTTGTCAATCATACAAGACGCATGTACACTCGATTTTTGGCGACAATTTCAATTTTTGATATGGGGATTTGCCTATTAATCTGTACAAATTAAGAGCCTCCCCATCGGGATTCACGCAAAGCGATTATGCTGCATTCAAAACCTGAGTTCAGGATGAAAAAGCCCCGTGGGTTTTAGAGGCGCACGCTCTATTTGATCCTTACGCCCCGAACTTGGGTCAAGAGATTGCGATATTCTTATTGACTTTGATTTGTCAAGACTTATATATGCAAAAATATAAATCAATCATCGTATTATGTTTGCTGACGGCCATATGGGCATCCGCCTGCACATCAACAACATCTTCTGATAAGTCCATTTCGCAATCGACTGATGATGCGGCCATCAGCATGCCATCTTCCGCGACAATGCCTCATGTCATGCATGAGCGCGCCGAAGAATTTTTGCCGCAGGTGCGGAATGTTCCCAAAGAATTAACGGACAAGTCCACAATTCAGGATATTCTCGCCTGGGTTGAGGCCAAAAATCCGGATATCAGACAAGCCTACATCGCCTGGAAGCTCAGCGAGGAGACCATGACCGAGTTTTCTGAAATGCCAGGCCACGCCCACGCAAATAGGTCCGCGTCGGCGGCTCAAAGGGAGGATGCGAATGAAAAAGAATTTCAAATGCTGCAACTGCAAACAGCCATGACGGATGCCGACATTGCATCGGCCAGCATACATTACAATGCCGTTCGCCAGAGAATCAGATTGGCTATCCTTCGCAATGTTGCCACATGGCAGTTCAATGGGTCTTATCTGGAATTGCTGCAAAGACAGCTTCAGCTTTCGCAGATGGCCGCGGAATGCACACATGGGCGTTTTACTGCGGGAATCACATCACAAAGCGAATACCGCCGGGTTCTGGCACGCGTGAATGACATTCAAAACCAGATCCGCGACTATCAGCAGATGCAAAAAACAATTCATACGACGCTGGCGACGTTGCTAAACGCTCCCGGCTATCAGACTTCCATGATTCCGCAATCTCCCATCAGCATCAATGATGATTTGCCCGCGATTTCGTGGGACTTCAACGGAAACCTGGAATTGCAGGCCATGTCTTATGATGTTCTTAAATGCAAAGCAATGGCCGAGATGACCCAGGTGCATGAGCAATTGATTGGTTTATACAATTCAGCCAATCCGCTTTCGTTATCAGTACGGCAGGCTTATTCAGGATCGCGAGAAGCGGCGCTTCGCCATGCGGAATCCATTGAGAAGCTGTCAATCAAAAAAGCTGAATTGAAAAAAGATCTTGCGGAGATTCTTGAACGTTTACAGGATGCCAGGCGGCAGTGCGAACTATGCCGGGATGTGCGGATACCCAACGCCAAATCCATTCAGGAAAGCGCCACAGCCGCATACAGCAACGGGAACATTCCCCACGCCATGATGATTGAGGCCCGCCAGAATCTTTTGGCCGTTCAGATGGATTACAATCGCGCCAAACTTAAAGAGTTACTCGCGCAACTGGACGTTTTGTCCATTTATGGGAAAAACATTTATGGAAAAGAATGATCCGAAAGAGGATGCTCGGGACAGGACTTGAACCTGCACGCCTTACGGCACGGGCTTCTAAGACCCGCGTGTCTGCCAATTCCACCACCCGAGCGAAGGGTAGCTCATATAACCTATCTTATGCGGCCGGGGTGAGCAAGGGCTTAATGGCCGCAAATCCCAGCGAAACCTCGCGCACCAGCCCCACATTCGGCGGCGGAAACTGATACTCGCCCAGATCGCCCGGCGCGGCCCATGTCCATTCCGCTACGGCAATGGCCTGCGGCGTTCCGCCGGTATGCCGGCACACAAACGGATGCAGCCGCACATGCGCGTGCGGATACACATGCTCAATAACCGCCAGCACGCCAAGCACTTCAATCTGAATGCCGACTTCTTCCTGCACTTCGCGAATCGCACAGGCCGGCAGACTTTCTTCGCCGTTGCGTTTACCGCCGGGAAATTCCCAGAATCCGCCCAGTACAGTATCGGCCTTGCGCTTGCAGACCAGTATTTTTTCATTCGCGGAATCAAAAATAACCGCGATGGCAACTTCTACGCTTTTCATGCTGAACCTCAGGGCGATTATGGTACCGGATCAGGGCGAAAGATTGAAGCGAACATGTTTGGGCCTTCTTTTGATTCAATGGTGGCGGAGGTTCGCAAGCCAAAAATTTTACACATCCGGCAAAAGATGTAGGATACACCCTTTACGGTTTGTTTTTGGTACGCGACAGGAGGCCGCATGAGTATGAAATGTGCCCTCACCATCGCCGGATCGGATTCCTCCGGTGGCGCAGGTATTCAGGCTGATCTCAAGACTTTTACCGTCATGGGCGTTTACGGCATGTCCGTCGTCACCGCCATTACGGCGCAAAACACCACCGGCGTGCGCAAAGTTCAATTGATTGCCCCGGATGTGATCGTGGCCCAGATTGACGCAGTGGCTGAGGATTTCCCCATTGATGCGCTCAAGACCGGCATGTTGGCCAACGCCGAGACCATCTCGGCCGTCGCGCGCGCGCTGCAAAGCCACTCGGTGCAAAATTATGTTTGCGATCCGGTGATTTACGCCAAGTCCGGCGCGCAACTGGTTGATCCGGACGCCATTTACGCCATGCGCCAGGAGCTTATGCCGCTGGCCACGGTCATCACGCCCAATCGTGCTGAGGCGGCCATGCTGGCCAATATGGAGGGTGAAGAGATTGCCACGATTCCGATGGCTCGCCGCGCGGCCGAAAAAATCGTCAAAAACGGAGCCAAAGCCGTCATCATCAAGGGCATCAACACCGGCAATACCATGACCGACATCTTTTTTGACGGCGATGAATTTGTAGAATATCCGGCCAAGCGTATCAACACCAAAAATACCCACGGTTCCGGATGCACGTTTTCGGCCATTTTGACATCTCTGCTGGCCGACGAAATCCCGCTGCTGACGGCCATTGATAATGCGCGCTCGTGCATCTCAAACGCCATTGAATTTCACGTGCGCCACGGATCAGGATTCCGCCCGGTCAACCAGTTGGCGCTTAATTCATAACAGGAAGCGACGAGAATTTAATCGTTTTTGGGCACAAGCTGATAATTGATTCCGCGATTCAACGCGGCTAGCCACCTTTCCTGAGAAAGTCCATATTCTTTGCCGGTTATCTCAATACCCAGCGAACCTGGCAGGAGGTGGAGTAAGCCCAATACGGATGCAATGATAATCCGTTGGCTTTGGTTATCGCCTTATCGCGCCCAAATTCCACAGCTCCGCCGCTTGCGGAATTGAATCGGAATGTCATGCCAAATTCCGTTCCTGCGGCCGGTGATTGTAATCCCAATGCGCCCCAGGGAATCGTGATTTGATAGTGTGTGCGGCCATCGGCATGCGTAATCTGAGCCGCGGCTCTTTTTTCGGCATGAGGATATCGCGCCCCGCGCAATTGTCTGGGAAAACCATGAACGCGCGGCATATCCGGCTCAAGAAGACACCAGATTTCCGTGCCGCCATCTTCGCACTGGTAAATGGAAAATTCATAATCCGTATCCGGAATCGCATGATATCCGGCCGGTAATTGATCGCCGGGATAACGCAAATCATGCGTTTTTAATGCGCGCTCCCGTGGCGCGTCAAAATCAAAACCAATTTGAAAACAATCGCCCGAAAACGCCAGTGCATTGCCAAGCATTTTGCGATATACATACGAAGCATCATTAAAATCAACACTGCCAGCCTTGCGCGCCGCAAACTCCGCATAGCGCGCATCAACACCAGGGCTTTCCCGATTATGGAAATATTGTTCCTGATCCCATTTTTCCAGACGCGGTTTGGGAATCAATTCTTTTGCATCCACGCTGGCCAGAATATACAAATTCTGTTGATCCCATGCCGTGCGTATATCACCGGATTGCGCCGCCTGTTTATTTTCTTCTCCCTTGATAAACGGCAGCCACGCACGAGTGATGGCATCGCCGCCGAAGCTATTTTGCAATACGGGAACCGGCCCGATCCGCTGCCAATCCTGTATTGTTTTTGGCGTCGCGTAATTAATTCCCGTGTACTGAACAAGCTCCGTCAGTTTCTCCGGCGCGCCGGATTCCGGCTCAAAAACAAACTCAATGGGCATTCCCGGCGCATCATATTGCGCAATCGGCAAGGAGAGGGAAATTGTCTGCCCGGGCAGCATTTTTGCGGCTAAGGGTTCTCCGATGCGGCCATGATTTCGCAAATCAATCGCGCGCAAAGTGCCATTCAACGCGCGATTGGTGAGATTGTGCAATTGCAGCGTCAATGGCACAGGCTTGCCGGGCTGTGGCAAAAACGTCAGGCTCTGCGGAAGAATCTCAACATGGCGCAAACCCTCAATACTGGCCGTACGGATTTGCTTAATCACGCCCGCCGCACTGCCAGAACTTTTGAGAAAATAAGCCGAGGGCGAAAGAGCCAGATGATATTCAAGATTTGCATCAGGCTGAATTTGATTGCCTGCTGAATCAAAAATTTCAAGCTGGCGTTCCGGATCACGGAGGATCATGGCGCCATCCGGTCCGGATGCAGCCTGCGCCCAAAGCAGATCACGCGTATCAGAAGTTGCCAAAGCCAGGAGGCGGCCGAAAAGAACGAATCGCGCATCATCGTCCGCGCCAAACTGAAACAGCCAGGGCAAATGATCACGAAAAGCGATACGGGTAAAAGGACGGTCCGCGATTATCGTATTCCACGTGCTCACGGCCACAATGGCGGGTTTGGGAACCCACAGCGGCTCCTTTGGGCTGCCAATATTTTGCAGCAGCATGTCGCCGGTTGTGGGATTGAGAAAAGACTGGCCGCATGCCAGGAACTGCGCCATGAACTGATGCAGAAGCACTTCACGATTGGCTCCCCACGTTTCGGTTTCGCCGCTGAGTTTGCCCCATTTTTCGGCCACTCGCGGCCCATAGGCATTACGCGGCAAAACATAGTGATCCGTCAGAATATCAAGTTGATTGATCCACTCGCCAGTCCCGGCGGAAAGCAGCTTGTCCTCCGTATTCATGACGGAAGACGCGCCGAGAATTTTAATTTCAGGCGATACGGCTTTGGCCTGCCGCGAAAGTATCATCAGCAATTGGCGATAACGATTTGAATCACTCTCCCACCCGCTGATGCTCACGGGCTCCCAGGGTTCGTTCCAGTGTTCAATGCCCCATAAACCCGCGCCGTCTCCTTTGTAATACCGGCGCGAAAATTCCGTCACAAATTTTCCGAAAGCATCATCAAAACGCGGATGGCCCACATGATCAGGTTTTTCTTTGCGCGCGGCCGGCGTGGGCTCGCCAAAAGGAAGCGCCCATCGCGGATGACTGCCCAAAAGCGTCATGACCTTGATTCCGCGACGATGAAAAACGTCAAAACCGGCGTCAGTGCGTGCCCAGTTGTAAAATCCGGGCCGCTCTTCCATTTCCCATCCCAGCTCCCACCGCACCAGGCCAACGCCCAGCTTTGCCAGAACATCCGCACACAAATCCGCATTCGCCGCATCTGCCATGCTCACGCCACGGGGAGTCAACTCGGCCATGAATTGCGGAATCTGATTGTGATCGCGCTTAACAGGCTGATGAATGCGCGCAAGAACGCCAAGCATGGTTCTGCGGCCATCCCCGCGAACCAGCACCAAAGCGTATGTGCCAAAAGTATCCGGAACCGGCAATGTGCCGGAGACATTTTCTCCCTGGCGTACAAAATAATTGAGAGATGCACGCACAACAGAAACACCGGACGTCACGGACCATAGCGGGTCTGTCAAATTGCCTACAAATCCGTTTTCGCTGGCAACAATCTGGCGCGTATCAATCGGAATAATCTCAATAACAGCTTCTGAATATTCCGCGATTTTCTGCATCGGCAGGTGCAAAGTTACGCCGACAGCCTGATGCGGTACATATAAACCTGCGGATTGGTCAAATTTCAGAATCCGGCAGGTTGATTCATATTCCGAAGCATTTACGACCTTGAGATTATATTGCGCAAAAGGACCGGCCGCGGCCGGCATTTGCGAAAACGCCAGAACACCCGCAATTAATCCCACATAAAAAACGGCAAGAGTCAATTTCATCCGCATTCCCTGACGATACATTCCTGATTAACCGGCCAAATCAACTGTAATTTCATGTGCCTGATGCGCGGCATGATGCTCAAGCGCGGCATGCCATGTCAATCCGTGCTGATGAAGTTCAACGGAGATCGGCGCATCGCACACGGATAACAATCGTATTTTGACACCATCCTGCTGAACAAAATCAATGGTGCGTTCGTCTATCACACATGCGCGGTGAGCCACAACATGAAGATGAAAAATAACACGATCATCCGGTGCGCGTATAACGTCATCGTGAATCACAAGCCGGCCATCCTCACTCCAGCAAAATGACCGATTGTTCACCGGCCGCCGCTGAATTTCTATCGGCAAATCCGTTGTGCCCTGAAGCTGCCAGCTATGAACGGGAATATGACAACGAATCAACTCACAAGAGTCTGTTTGCCGGCATTCTTCAACCTGATAAGGAACTCGGTCCATATAACTCATGGGCGTGCGCTTGAGATACCCCATGACATTGTGGCCTTCGTGACGATGCTTAAGCGAACCGGAACCAAGCTCGGAATCCGCGCAGATCAACCGGCCGTTGACCCACCACCAGAAACTCCCCTGGTCCGGATGATAATGCGCCCATGATGTCCCGCACCGAACAACCAGCAAAGATTCCTGCTCTTTTTGAAAATGACGCCGAATCACTGCGCCAAAACCATCCAGTTTTTTTATGCATGCAAGTTTTGGCGCACGGATCTCGACTGATTCTGTCGGCATCAGCAACGGACTGAACATACTGCACTGCTTACTATCCGGATCGGTCAATTTTCCGCCGAGTTCACACCAGACCCATGCCCATTGAGATGCATAATCCGGATCAAGTCTACATAACCATGCATACATATAACCAAAATCGCTATGTTGCGCATATCCGTGATCTCCGATGGCCGGTATCGCGCGACGGGACTCAACAAGCGGGTCTTGCGGAGAAAGAATCTGTGGGAAAAACCAGCACATATCCCTGAACGCGCGATGAGCAAGAATATCATAATGTTCAGGCGCGCGGCGTAACGCCGGCGCAAGCATAAGCAACAGCATCATGACATGTTGAGCATAAGTATGGCTTTCTTCCCATGCGCCGTTCGGATATACAAATCGGCGCATTTGCTCTTCAAACTGGCCTATGGCATGCAATCGCCATCGTCTGGCATGCGGATGATTCGGCAATACACATCCGGCGAGGCCCACAAATACGTAACGATCCGTATTAAAATTCTGATTCAGCATTCCCCGGTATACGGATCGTTCCCGCAAATCATGAGCGGCGCCATAATCATAAAAATCCCTGCGAAATAATAGCTCCGCCAAACGAGCAATCACACATGCGCCGGCACAGCGCTCCTGGTCAGTCCATTTCCCCAGCACATCAAGCAGATGATACGCGCATGCGGCCGAAGTTAATTGCCGGCACGCCACCGGATTACCATGCGGATGCAGATATCCGCCGGTCATCAGGCTATCTGAAAAACGATTGAGAATGGCCAGTGTTTCCTCTTTTGCCTGATCGTATAAACCAAGCCAGAAAGACTGGCCGCCGGCAAGCTCAGGCCGTATGCGGCACCGCTCAATAGCCTCATTGAGATCATCCGCCGACCCAAAGGCGTATTCCGTATGATCCGGCATTATCATATTGCTGGCTGTCAGATCATAAGACGCCAATCGTTCAGGTCTGGCAAACCCCAAACGTGCAATATGTTCAGCCGGCCACGCTGCAAAACCGGATGGCGGCTCAAAATATTCAATATGCTCCTGTTTGAGCGCCAGCGCAGAATCCGCATTGGCGCGCACCAGAATATACCGCCGCGAATAATGCTGCGGAATATCCGCGCGCGGACCAATCTCTGCGCCTGAACCGTTGCGATTACCGCACAAGACATGATCGCCGGGAATCCACCGCTGAGGAGAAATCATCATCATGCCCGATGCATAAGCGCCATCCCGCACCAGGAACCAGTCCTTAAAATTGAATAGCTGCCCATATTGCGTAAATGGGCCAAGTACAAAATCATGTTGATAAAGCTGATCGGCATGATGTTCCTCAATGCACGGCAAACCGATCACCCCGAGCTGGTTTTGAATATAACATGCATCGCCATCAAATTGCATGGCCCAATGCTTCAGCGGAAGACTGCTTTTTTCAATCACATTCAGAGCATCGCGCCCGGCCTCAATCAGGCGCATCGCCCACACTCCGCGCGGGCCGATTAATTGCAGAGAACAGCCATTCGCATACGTTTTAATTCGCGCA
The DNA here is from genome assembly GCA_964610975.1 of uncultured Phycisphaeraceae bacterium. GTDB lineage: Bacteria > Planctomycetota > Phycisphaerae > WQYP01 > WQYP01 > CAZSYN01. The sequence goes on along the minus strand of CAZSYN010000004.1, from coordinate 324,352 downwards.
ATGGCCACACTGTCAACACCGATTGTCAATTTGACAATACGCCCTGTTGAAGCATGAACCTCATACACGAATGTGCCATCTTGCGTCTTTTTACATAAAACAGAACATCCGTTGGCAAACGTATATGACGCGAATGTTTGCGATATTGTCGGCTGTAATACGGTCATAGCGGATACGTGCTTTCCGAAACAATCATCTGCCTATAACTTCAAGAAATTCAAAACGTTATTCATTAACGGGATTTTTCAATTGTTGCACTTTGAGATTGATTCAACTGGAAACTGAACAGCCAGTCATAAAGATCCTGCCCTTTTCCGCCTTCGGCCAGAACCCTGCCGTCCGTGCGCCAATGATTGGCCATGAAAAATTCATCCCAGCCGAAATGCCCTTTGTCAGAACTGCGCGAATAAACCGGCTTGCCGCCAGCGTTTTTAATAGCCGCAATCATGTCATCGCTTCCGGAAACCGGCACAGTACGATCCGCCGCGCCGTGATAGGCCCATATTCCTTTATTGACAAGCAATGGCGCCGCATCAAGATTACCCCCGCCGGAAAGAGGCATTGCCGCGGCAAACACATCGGGATAACGGGTGATCGCATCCCATGCGCCGTATCCCCCCATCGAGATCCCGGCCACATAAATGCGAGTTTTATCAACTCGATACGCCGCCGTAACCTCTGTCAGAATTTTCATGGCCATTTTCATGCTGACGCTTGCTTCCGGCAGTTTATCCTGATGATAAGATCCGGTTGACCAGGGAATATCAACCCATTGTTTTTCTTTAGCAACCTGGGGCGCAAGCAATATCGCCTTGTGCTTGCCAAATTGCGTTTCTTGAATCAGATTGTTTATATTTTTGCTGACATGAGAAAGATTATCCGTACCACGCTCACCGGCGCCATGCAGAAAAAGAATCAACGGCAATGCCGGCCCTTCCGGATCATATCCTTCCGGAACAAAAAGACGATATGGCATGCTGCCAAATTCGGGGCTGTTAAAAACTTTCGCTTCCGATGTTGTCAGTTTGGCGCCATATAGTTCAAATGTTACCGTATAGGATAAAGTCAAAATGACAACAATCAATACTTTTCTAATTGACATCGCCTTATCTCCAAAAATAAGCGCCGCATATTCCGTTTTACTGCAATTCAAAAACCCGGAATGAGCAGACACAGAACCGATACATAACCTGCCCATTCCGGCGTGCGCCGCCATTTGCCTCAATGCTTCCTGCGCATATCGGCAATCAGCAAACCACCTGCCGCCAGCAGTCCTAAAGAAGCCGGTTCAGGTATCGGCTTAATCCCGACGTCCGCCAGAGTCGTGCCGACACGCAGTTCGTCAATCAGATTGCTCTTTGCCGTATAATTTCCGGTATAGGTGATATTAATTGCTCCGATTGAGGCGCTTGTAAAACTATAGGTAATCACCGGTGTCCCTAATGCCGCGGTTGTGTCAGTCACATTCCAGACGGATACCGTATGATTCGGAACATCCACATAAGCCACAAGCATAGCCGTGGTTCCTGCACTGACCGAACTTGACGCGGCATTCACCCATGTTCCGTTGAACTTGCCGTCTCCGGCCGTCAAAAGACCGCCGCCACTCAAGCCAAAACCGGCCACATAAGTACCATTCTGAGCCGTCTGAAAACCAACTGCCAGGCGACCGTTGTTGTCAGCCTTGTTAAACAGCGCACTCACATAAAAGCTATTGGTACCGATACCCGGAACATTGTGCAAAAGCAGTGTAGTATTTAGTTTGGCTGCACCACCAGACGACGCTACGCCGGTAAAATTTAAGCCGTCGGCAACGGTATAAATCTGGTTGTTCAAGCTACCAAACGCCTGAACAACCCATCCGGGATTGCCTGTCCCGCCGACTGTCAGGCTCGTGCCTGCGGCATAATTAAATGATTCTGAATAAATCACATCAGCATGGCCGGTACTTAATGAACTTGTAATAATCGCGGCCCCAGCCACCACAGAAATCCTGGAAAAAATTGACATTGCTTTGTTCCTTTCTATTAGGATGTCATTTTTCACGCAAAGTGCTCTTTAAGGATAATTCATACATCACAAATTGATATGAGCCGTACATAAACCGCGCCGGCATGTCAATTGTGATTTATTTTTGAACTTATTATAATTATTTGTAATATAATAATTTATTTTCAAACTATATATCATCCTCCGTTTTTATAATTAGTTATTTGTCACACAATCATAAAATATTCCCATCCGCCACATGCTCTGTTAGCGGGAAAAACGTGCTCCCGCAGCGATCCGGTCCATTTTTCCGCGCATGATCCGCACGGCTTCCGTTGTTCCCTTAAACGCCAGGCATACCAGCTCATTCCCGTTCCTGGTAACCAGATAACGCTGATGCGTCAAAGTCACATCCGGATGCGCAGTACCGTCAAGCCGGATCTCAATTAACCACGACGGCGCGCCGCACCAATCTTGAATACGGATATCGTATTGATCGCTTGAAGTCAGCACCGGCAGCAGGTCAACCAGATTCTGTTGCGTTTTTTCCAAAGAAACCTGAACAATCTGCCCTTTTTCCGTTATCTGCAACGTCTGGCGGTTGCCTGCCGTCTCCCATTTCAATCCGTCCGGCAGAGTGATTCCCGCAAATCGGATTTCGCCCGCGTGATTCAATTCCGGAATATACACCGCCGACGGGACCGCCGATTCGCCCGATCCTTTTTTAGACGCAATCCAGTTTACGCCCTGCGTATCGTAATCCCATCGCGGCCAGCGAATTTCCAGTTCATGATACGCTGCGGATACACGCACGCCGGTATTCGGGCGCAGTTGCGCTATACGCACGGTGTGCCGTGTTGATGGCGCAGTGGTGATTCGTCCATCTCCGCCGCGTTGCGGCAATGCGCCCCATGTCACCTCGGCGGAAACGGCAACATTCGTCTCAAATTCAAGATCCGCGCTTTGATCTGGACGCATTTTCAAACGCGGATTGATGATCAGCGGCCCGGCCTGGCGTTCATCAACAACAAGAATACGCGGCGCATCCGTCAACGGCACACGAACCGTGGCAGATTTCCCGTCACCTTCAATCCGGATCATTTTTTCGCCGCCGTCCATCAGGTCAATCAGTCTGGCATTGGCGTTCTCACCGGCAATATTGCCCAGGGTAATCTCAAATTCCTGTTCGGGCATATCGTAACGCGCCGGATCAAGAGGATTCCGATCCGCATTCCACGTGTGCGTCAAATCGCGCGTCACCACATACATTCCTATGGCGTAGCGCGATTCACTTAACTGGTAAGGAAGAATGGCCAGGTCATCACGATGATACCGATCCGGATGCTCCGTCGTTCCGTCGCCGCGAAAAACAAGTCTCGGCTTGTGCTCTGTGATATTCAGGACATTCAGCGGCCGGGTCGCGGCCAGTGATTGCCCCGTTCTCATGAGTTGCGTAAGCCGCTGAAGTGATGCCAATTGCGGGCCGGCCATATCGGCAATGCGCGGCGTAAGCACGTATTGATTGTCCGCTAGCGCTTTATAAAAATTTTCCGATACGACGCCAAGCCCCAAATCGTCGCCTTTGGCCGTATACAATGTCGCGGTTTTTAATCCCTTGTGGCCATACATCATCAGCAAACGCAGTGTCGCTTTGGCACCCATGTGATGCATAAGCGCCCGCAAACGCAGATCATCACGCGACAATTTTTGCTGCGCAATAAGCCAATTGGCAAACGGCAATCGCCAGCAATTGGTCTCCGTCATCCATACTTCAGCATGCCGGCCGTTTCCGGCATGACTAAAACGAAAATGGCCGGCCATTTGATTGGGAAACGGCTGCAAATCCCGAATCATCGTTTCAGTTTTCATTCCTGATAACCAAAATTCAGGATAGGACTGGCGAAATGTCGGAACAAAAAAACTCCCCGGCACAACGGTATGCCAATCTTTGCCGTCGGGTTTTCCGTCCGCAATTCCCAGCGCATTAAGCGGTCCGGAACGGCTGGTTTCCGATTCAGGCGCAATGAGCCCCGCCGCCTTTTCCTGGCTTAATGGCGGCTCAAGAGAGGTATAATAATGCCGGCTGAATCCCGTTTGCCCCGGCCACATCTGCGATCCGCTGTCCCACGGACGCTGATTTGAAAATCCGCTGATGATGCGAACACCCGGCATTTTGGCCTGCGGATCACGCAGAATATCAATCGTCATCGGCAGCAGATTCTCAGGCCCTTTGCATTCCCTGCCGTCATACTGGCGCACCAGCGGCTTCTGAAAAACTCGCGGCGGATCGTAATAATTTTTCTCATCAAGGAACTGGCTACCAAACGTATATTCGTTCCAGATTTCAACATCAAAACCGGCATCCGTCGCGTCATCGGCACTCATGATATCGCGAACAAAACGGGTTATTGTCGTCACATACCGCCGCCAGCCGTCAAGAGTTTCGGCCAGCGCCGGATTTGCAGAACCATCGGCAAATACTTCTCCGCCAAACGGCTGATACTTCTGCTCAATAATCTCAAGATTACCCGCCTTGATGTTTTTGGCAAGCGGCGCGGAAAGCCTGCACACGCCAGTTGCGTCATCCGTGGCCACAATCCGGGGAAATGCGACCTGATACGCCTGGCCGCGAAGTCCCGAATAAAAAAGCCTGATATCACGCGTATTATCAACCTTGATCGTCCGCGCCCCGGCAGGCGCATCCTCAAGCAAGCGAATGCGCAATGTCCGCGCGGGACCAGGCATGCCTGAATTGGCATTCAAAAGAATCAGCGGCCGCAATCCGTATTTTTTCATTGCGCGAAGGTGGGCGGCCAGCACATCGCTTCCGTTGATCTTCCCCGGATCATCAAAATGGATTTGATTCCACCCGACTTCCAGTCGCGCGCTTTTAACGCCCGCCTGAGCCAGCACTTGCGCCAGCGCCTCGGTTGTTCTGGCATCCGCGCTGTAATTCACGCCGATAACATCAAGCAAGGATGATGCCGGCTGCGTATCCACGTAGGCCCGCCAGGGCATCAGGTAAAATGATCGGCGGCCAAAAGGCATCTGCTGCTGCAAGGAATCCGCATAAGGGCCGTTAAGCGCGGCGGATTGCGTAGCGCCATCCCACGTGCCGACCTCATCAAGCCGTTTCTGAATCGGCGTAAAATCAGCACGGGCGGTTGATGCTATGATCAGTATGATGATTGTTTTTATAATTATTTTCATTCATTCACAATGGCAAACGGATGGCCTGCCTTAATTGGGAACTTCCGGATGACGGAATCGGTTACGGCTGTAAGAAGCGATGTATTCAACATAGCCCATCACGACATGGCCGTCCTTGTATATCACCGCGCGTTCAGACTTCAGGTGCGTTGTGCTCGCCCTGTTATAAGGAGCGGAAAATACCGATTGAGTCGGGTTTGTGAACGTTGAATAAGGATCACTGGGCAATCCCGGCGTGGGATTATCATACGAACTCCATTCCCAGGTTACCGGCACGCAATAGTCAGGCTCAACGTATCCGATATTGGCATTAGTGGCGTAATTATTGGGTATTTTTGCATATTTATACGGCTTGATCACCGCGGAAGAGTCCATGGTCCACGCGGTTCCGTTAATGGCCGGGAAACAAGTCGTTTTATAATATCTGTTTTTAGGGCAGAAAAGCGGCTTGTTGTTTGTCAGGTAAGCAGGCCCGCCCAGTGCGGCTCCGCGCCCCAGAAGATAATCCGTATAGGGATGAGCCGGCATAAACATCGCATTATCCTGCATATACAGGTTAAAAATCATCCCAAGCTGACGCGCATTGGACAGGCAGCTTACCTTGTATCCCTGCTCGCGCGCATTAGCCAGCGACGGCATGAGCAGCGAAATAAGAACCACGATGATCGCCACCACCACAAGCAACTCTATGAGCGTAAAGCCATGCCGATACGTTTTCATAGGCCATTCCTGTTCATACATGTTTTGTGCCCGCCGCCGCGGCAGAACCGGCATCAGAGCGATATCAATTCTGCCGTACTATCAGATTTGGAGAAATTTTTTCAACCCTTGCCACAGAATGATCGCGCGTCGAAATGCGGTTGATCAGAAGATCAACCATTTTCCGGGCGATCAGATCAAGGCGTTTATCAATGGAGCAGACCGGGCATGCGGGCTCAAATTCCCGTTCCCATGAATCATTGGCGTAATTGTCATATCCCGCCAGTAAAACATCGCGATTGGGTTCCTTGCCCAACGCCCGAAGCGCCGCCGCCAGGGGGAAAACATCGCCGTCCGTATTGGCCATAATCGCATCAATCGGCGTGCGCGAACCATTCACCAGCGGCAGAAGATAGCTCATGTCCATGCGCCATGAGGCCTCAAAAGCGGCCTGTCCCGGCTGCAATTCAGAACCCGCCATATTCACTTTGGAAATGGCAGGCAAAACCTCAAGCCCGGCTTCCTGTGTGGCCCGCACATAACCGGCGCGCCGCGCAGACTTCCACCAAACATCCTCGTTATGATTCCAGATCATCTGGATTCGTCGGCGGCCGGAGGCAATCAGCCATCGCGTCAATTCGTATGCCCCCTGCTCCTGATCTGATAAAACACGATCCACCTGCGATAAATCCGGATCATCCCAATTGGTCACAACCGGAAACTGCAACTCGCCAAGTTTCTTGGCCGCGTGAATCAGTTCGCGATCCGCATATTGAAACAAAAAAGCCAGTCCGCTCGGACGAGCATCAATCAATTCATCAATGCCGTCGGTATGCAGAGCCTGAGAATGAATAAAAACAACATGCCGCCCATAACTGCGAATGGCCGCGATAACCTCAGGCATGATCGCATCAGACCATCCTGTCATATGATGCCCCGGCACCCGCTGTTCCTGATATGGCGAAACAATCGCGATTGTTTTGGACATCATCCCGACAGCCGATGCGGCAACGCCATGCTCACCGGAAGCTATCACATGTATACGGCGGCCGCGCCGCTCAACAATTCCGTCTTTCTTAAGGACCGCAATCGCACGCACCACCGTTCCGGGGCTGACGCTGAGCCGATCCGAAATAGCCCGCACGGCCGGCAGACTGTCGCCCAGGTGCAGTTCCTTGTTGCTGATCCATTGACGAATGCTCTTGGCCACCCGAATAGTGGGTTCCGCATCTTGAAATTGTTCTGTTAAGCTTTGCATCATTTTGTATCTGTCACGCGCATGATACAATTTTAACACAGATATTGATTGTGTCAAATTCATTACATACGCGCACACGATTATTCGTAACATATTAAAAAATAATATGTTATAAACAAATTAAATCAGCACATAATACGTATCTGCGAAGTCTATTAACGATAATGGCAGAGCAATAGCCAAAAATCCGGGGCCGTTGCTTGCTGGGCGTGACGGAAGGATTGCGCGGCAGGTAATCTGCCGCACGCCGCGCTGTTTGAAAAAATCATACGGGGCTAATGATCAGCAATTACTTCATTTTCGTAATTTTTATAATTCCTGATGGCGGAACTTGTTGCGTGCTGATGCCGGCCGGCAGGCTCTGTTTTTCATCGCGGCAAACCCGGCCGGTGCAATCATGAACCAGGATATGGCATGGGCCGTATGCTTCCGGCAAATCCAGAATCAGCCGGGATTCCGTAGTACCGTTCACAATCAGCAGTTCGTCCGATTGAAGCAACCCCGGCCGGGCGAGAGGAGTATCGTAAAGCGCCAGGAGAGCGCTATGATTCCCGCGCGCCATCACATAAGGATACAGCAGTTCCGGGCTCGCCGGTTCAAGCTCGGCATCAAGAAGCAAATTGCGATGTTCGCGCCAGAACTGCATGTAAAACCGCACCATGTCATGATGCTTTGCCGGCAGGCGGTCAAGCAGGACCGAAAGCTGCGGAACGGCAAAGAGCGTGTTGATAATCTGCTGGGCGGCAACTTCAACCGGCTCATCAGGATGCCACATCTGCGGATCGGCGTGCGTCACGGTATCACCGCTGATGAGCCTCACATCAAGCGTGCGCAGGCGATTGGTCAGCGCATCGTTCGGGCAGTCGCCCGCACGGAACATATTGCCGTATTTACGCATCAGCGGGCCAATATACGACTGGCGAAACTCAATCATGACATCCGGCTTTATCGCTCGCAGGCGAAGCATGATATCCGTCAGCAGGCGGTCGGCGGCTTCCGATACATTGGTAAAATCCCGGCCGTCTCCCGGCGCGGCCGCCGGAGCGTTGTTGGCGGCAAAGCCATCAACAAAATCAAGCTTTAATCCATCAAGATCCCAGTCTTGAAGGCGCCGCTCAAAAGTGGTGATCAAATATTCACGAACATCAGGAAACCGAGGGTCCATGTACCCGACACTCAGGCGATCTGTCGTAAAAAGCATTTTATGCTTGAACTTCTCCCACCCTTTTGACTTTAGCCCCATATGCGGGACTGAAAACCAGAGCAGAAATTTCATATCCAGTTGATGCACGGCATCAACAAATCCGCGCATGTCACCGATGCGCTCCGGCTGCCAATCGCCGGCAAAGGCATAGCCACGCTGAGAATCAAGTGTTTGCCACCCGTCATCCACAATCACGGCTTTGCAGCCAAGTTCTTTGGCCAGCCGGCATTGCCGCAAAACACCCTCAACCGTGATATTCTGGTGAAAACTGTACCACGTGGAGTACATCGGTTCGCGTGCGGGAGCCGGCGTACGCGAGGGCTCAAATCCCGGCAGCGAGGCCCACCATGAACTCACATCCGCAAGCGCGCGCGAATAATGGATATCGCGCATATCAATGCGGATGGTCGCAGTGTAGTGCGTGATCGGCGGAACGGGCTCTACAAAAAACGAAACATAACAGGCAAACTCGGCGGACTCTTCAATAACGCCGGCATGCATATCAACGGCATTGAGCGCTTCTGAACAGGCAAAAGTCAGACGGTTCTTCCCGGTTTTTGAGAACAACGTGACGACCGGCGCCTGAGAGGCCGCGCGCGAACGCCACGGCGAAGACCAATTGGGCGCAATGCCGCGTGCACGGTCGGCCCCGGTATGCCAGGTGCCGGCGACATCCACATCAGGATACGACCATGAACACTTGAACGCAGGCGGCGAACAGGGCTTTTCCGCCGAAAGCCGAATCGTAACTTCATACACTCCGGCCTGCACTTCCGCGCAGCTTATTCCGTATGAAAAATCTCCCGGTTGCCCTTTAATGGTGAACGTGCTTCCGCCGATCTGAACTGACTGCATCATGATCCTCTGTGCTGGTCTGATTTTTTATTCATATTGATTGTTAATGTGAAATAAAATAAGTCACATGCATGATGAATGCAACAGAATTGATTATTCCGGAACATAAGGTTCATTTGAAATGCATACCGCATCAAGGCGGGCAAGGCGTTCGCGCGCCAGGATATGCAGGACGTGGCGCCCTTTGGTCAGGTTCATGCCGCCGCCGGCAGCTTTGGCATCCACAATGGGCATCCAGTGCCACTGCGAAGACCCGCTGTACATCAGATCCCAGCGTTTGGCAGGCGCATCATCCACTATCATATAGAAGGAATCTTTTTGATCTGAATTAGGTCCTGGCGCCATCGCCCGGCCGAAGATGTAATACGTGCCGTCCTCCGGAATGTCCATCTCAAATGAGACGCGCGCCGGACTTGCCTCCGGCGTGGCGGCCATCGGCCCCGTGGCGTTATGAATGTAGCTGCCGCCGGAAGCGGATTGCTCTTTGACAACATCAAAAGAGCCTTTAAGTGCGGCCGATTCCGCCTCAAAAGAAACCATAAACGGATGCAGATGACGAATCAGCGATTCAAGTAAAATCGTGCGGCAATATCCCGTATTGGTGCGGAAAGTCACCGCGCCGCGATATTTGCGAAGCTCAAGCGATGATGATGCGACCGAAAGCTCAAGAGTCTGTTCTGAACCTGTCACGTTGCCGGAAGCCGGTTTGCAGGCCAACCACGAAGCATTGGGATATGCCGTCCATGTTGCGCCAAGCGCTTTGGGAATATTGAGCCGTACTTTGGCAATGTCACCGGGCTGGCCGGGAAGATGCACAAACAGCGGCAATGCCGACATATCACCGGCACGCATGGGAAAATCGGCCGTTGCGGAAGGATTCTCAAAAGCGCCGGCCTCCGGCGCGCCGCCGGAGAAACCATCATTGACGTTCGCCATCAGCACGGCGGCATCAGAACCGATACTGCCGGCGGCAAGGCGATAATCGCCATTTTTAGCATTGACAAACTGCGGCATGCCGAAAATTGCGTGCTTTTCCTGCGAAGCCAGCGCGGGATCTTCAAGCGGCGCCGGAAGCAGATCATGGTCAAGATCGTAATTATCCTGAATTTTACCCGTCAGCCTGGTGGTGGCGCAGACAATCACATTATTACGCGAGGTGATCGGCGTGCCGCCCTTTCCGTAGTGGCCGGTGCTGATGCCGTAACCATTGCTGATGGCCGTATTATGCCAGAGAAAAGTTCTGCCGGGATTTGAGAACATATCGCCGCCCATCTTGAAGGCAAAATTGGTTCGGCCGCGTTCTTCGCCGGTCAGGATCATCAGGTTGCGAAACACATAGGAAGGGCCACCCAGATTCGGCGCACAACTGACTCCGCAGTAAGTCCACTGCGACCAGTTGTTAAAAAACCGTATATTAATCTGGCCTCCGTCAAGTTCTGTGGCGTCATCATTGGCAAAAGCCAGAACATTGCCCTGAATATCCGTATCATGATACGGCCCGCCATTCACATTGCTGTTGTGCATGCTCTCAATGGCGTCATTCCACCAGTGCTGCTCGTTGCCAATGATATCATTGTTGATTACGACATGATTGCCGTTGCTTGAATCAAGAATGATGCCCTGCGGGCCGGCCGGATGGCCATATTGCCAGGAATTAGCCGTTCCGCGCGGATGATGAATATAATTTCCCTCCACTACCACCTGCGAACTGCCCGGCCCCACATGAACACCGGCCTGATAATTGATCAATTTGCCGTCAGCATCCACGTAGCGCCCGAATTTAAGGCCATCTTTTGGCGTACCAGGATCACCCCACCCGGCAATATCACAATGCCGGATACGGATATGATGGGACTTGCTGACAAAAACGGCATCGGCCTCTCCGCCGCGAACTGTGAGGTTTTCGACGATCACATACGCGGCATTTTCAAAACGAATGGCGTTGCGCGCTTTTTTTTCAGCATTAAGCGTGCTTGCCGTATCTTCAGCGCTGGTGTAAAGAACCCATGCATCCGGCGCGCCCTGATCATTGATAATCAGCGGTTGCCCGGACACGCCGGAAGGCAACCGCACGACCCGCGCAATCGGAACATCATGCGACCATGTCGTGGCCGCAAATGACGACACGCGCTCCGTCTTGTCCGCGCCCGTTATTCTGCATTCAATTTCATAATCCGCGGCCGGTTGAAGATTCAGGATGCTGCCGCGAAAAGATTTGGCCTTGACGACGTATACAGGACTCTGGGCATAGCGCCACTCAGCGGCGCCTTTGACGCGATAACGCACCGTGCATGCGGCAGCCGATGCATCAGTGATGTCGGCCGGAACCGTCAGCCCGATTGAATTGAATGTCGCAACAGCGGCGGCCGGCGGCGCAACGTCTGGCGTATTTTTTGCGGATGAATCAACCGCAGGCTGCGCGGGAATCGCGGCGCTCTTTTCTTCCTGCATCTCCACCAGAGACATTTTGGCGAACCAGGCATTTTCTCCCTGATCCGCGGCAGTTCTGCTGTAGCGACAAAGGACCTCTATTATATTGGCATTTTTTGAATTGAACTGCTGCTCAATGGCGGCCCATTGAGTTCCGCTTTTTTTGGATGTGATTCGCGAAAGTTCCTTTTTTCCCTGGTAAAGCTTGATTTGAAAAAAAGCCAATCCGGGACGGGAACTTTTAACGTTGCCTGCCAGCAGGTAATTTTTATTCGCTTGAACAGACAGGCGCTGAGTAATTTCACCATAGGATGCGGACTCTTTATTCACCGTCGCCTTGAGACTCTGCTCTGCGCCTTCCGGCTTGTCAGCGGTATCAACAACAACCTTACTATCCGCGGAAATGCGCCAATCAGAAGGAAGATCCTTGCCGGCATCCGGCTTAAAATCCGCGCTTTTAAGCAGGTTGACAGGCTCCGCAAACGCGCAGCAAACCGTCAACATAAGAAAACATAATCCCGTGTGAAAACAACGCATGTTTTACTCCCAGACAAAAACAATATCATTTTCGATGCGGCACGCCGCAAATTACTTCACAATCACATATATGCATATAAAATTGATGTTGTTTTAATAACCGCCGGTCCACCGCACGTTATAAGCTTCATACGCATAATCGCCAGTGGCGGTATGCGGCCAGTCCGGCTTACGCATATATTCGGCGTGGCCGTCCACAAAAACCGCATTGGTGTTGCCCATGTGCGAATTGGGCAAACGCGTGGCGGAATGCTGCAACGAATTGATGGTGTAATGCGACCACGTGTACGCCACGGTAGAGTCATTGCTGGCATGCTCAACATACAGGAAAATATCGCTTCGCCCCTGCGAGTAAAGACGCATACACACATTGGCCCGCTGCAAGATGCATTGATTATCAACGGGCGTCTTTAGCCATGTGTTCATGGCGTATATCAGGCCAAGATCGCTGCCGCGGGCAATGCCATTGACCTGAATCTGCTCAGGACAATTAAAAACAGTATTCTTCCAGTAAAGATCCGGCTTATAGCTTTTGGCCGGCGGAGCTTCCTGTGATTTTTTTGCATACGGCCAGAGCAGATAGGGCCAAGCGGCCACGACGCCCCCATTGACCACCGTACCGCGAATGGGAGCCATGCCATTGTTATCGGCGGCATAAAACTGCGTCAGTAGAGCCACTTGCCGCATGTTGTTCAGGCATGCCACCTGGCGCGACTGTGCACGCGCCCTGCCCAGCGACGGCAGAAGAATACTCAGCAGCAACACAATAATCGCCACAACAACAAGCAATTCAATCAAGGTAAATCCGCAACGACATAAACACGATCCGATTCTGTCTGATGAGTGAATGTGATGGCGAACCATGACGCAACTCCTGATCAGCCGTTGATCTTTTTTGAGACGTGATTGCGGAAGGAGAAAAATCTCCTGCCCGGCTTACGCTGAATAAACCGGCGTATAATAAGAACTTAAGTGATCAGTTCAGACAGGTTCAGGCGGCGGCCCGCCGGCCGATTCCCGCCAGATAAAATGCATGGGAACACAACGCGTCTGCGGCGGATGATCAGGATGCGAAATACGTTCGGTAATTAATTCATATACGGTGTCAAGCAGCATATCCTGATTGCGGTCAATCGTGGCCAGCGGCGGCTCCCACAGCGACAGGTGCGGCGGATTATTCAGGCCGACCAGAGAAACCTCCTGCCCGACATGCACGCCGTGATCACGCAGATATTTGGCCACTGTCATCACGCCCAGATCGTTGACAACAAGAATGGCATCAACATTCACATCACCCGTAAAAGTTTCGCTCATGGCCCTGGTATAGCGCTCAATACGATCGGTAATGCCCGGGCCGTGAATATCAAGATCAATTAATTGCCGCGGATGAGCTGCCAGCCCCAGTCTGCGGCACTGATTCAGAAAAACAGCATACTTCCGGCGATCCGTCACATCCCGCATATTCAGGATGATGCTCACGCGCTTGCGCCCGATACGCGCGAAATGCTCAATAGCCTCGCGAATGCCCGAATCACGATCATGAACCACCTGGTCAATATCAACGCAGTCCACACGCCAGGGCACAACAGCCAGCACAGCCTTAAACTGGCTGAGCATATCGCGAACGCCCGCATGCTCCATTAAATCCGGACGCCAGCGAATAATCAGCGCATCCGGCCGGCGATTGAGCAGATCATCCAGAACCGCCATCAATTGCTCCGGCTGATTGGGATGCTCCGCTTGATAGGTGGCAAGGCCTTTTTCCTGAAATTTTCGCAGCAGTTCATTACCGATATTGGCGTCAAGACACCACGGATCAACAAATTGCCACACGGCCGCCACCGACGAAGTGGATGCGCCGCGCAAAGCGCTAGCCAGCCGATCCGGGCGATAGCCAAGCTCACGGGCAATGCGACGGATACGTTCAGCGGTTTTTTCGCTGACGCGCGCATTTTTTCCGCCGCCACCCGGCCTTAACGCGGCCGCAACCGTGCTCTTGGCCACATTCGCCTTTAGCGCAACATCCAGTAACTGTGCCGTTTTCTGCTGCATCACATGCCCGCAAAACCATGCCAATCTTGCTGCTACTATATTATCCCCTGCGGCGCAAAGCCAACAGCGATAAACCACAAACACCCAATACCGCCGCAGAAACAGGCTCCGGTACCGTCGTACCCGTAAAAGAAAGCTGAATGCCGCCTTCCGGCGAACTATCCGTACGAACCTGATAAAGCCCTGTGTTTGGGGACGTGCCCGATGAGAGCGTGTCGGTATCAATCGTATAGCGAATATAAATATATTTGCCGGCCGCCCCATTGGCATAAAGAGAATTGAGCCAGCCGACCAATGCGGCATCGCCCGCGTTATTTGTGCTGAGCGTGCCATTATAGGTTGACGAGGTATTGATAAATGAATCCTGAATCAGATAATTTGCGGTATCATTTGCGCCGGCATAAAAATCGTCCACAATCGCGGCAATGGTGGTTCCTGTGCGAGCCAATCCGTATAAATCAAGATGATAATTCGGCGAATTTTGATTGCGATAAAATGAACACTGAAAATTTGCCGACGAAAAAACAAAATGACTCCCTTCGTCAGGCATCAAAAAGGCGAGCACAAAATCCTGCGCCACCCCGCTGCGCATCCCGACACTGGCGCCCCAGTTTGAGGCCGTATCGTTATTTGCTGTCACAGACGATGATTTAACCCAGTATCCTTTGGTATTACCACTATATTGAGCGTAAATTGTATCAGTTACAACGGAAGCCTGTGAGCCAAGAGCCGCCAATCCGATAAATGCAGTTCCCACCAACATTTTCTTCTTCATTGACCTTCCTCCGTTCTTATTCACATGTGTGCCAAACGCATTGCGTGCCTGAAATGACGTCCATGACGGTACGTTCCGTCAATAATTGAAATATAGCATGACGGAACGAATCGTCAAATGATATTTTAATATTTTTATGACGAGGGAAATGAGATGCAACTGAAATTGGCCGCAAGCGGCACTGAACAATGCCACTTGCGGCCAATCAAAGGCTATTTGATGAGTCTGGTAAAATTGAGCGCCATCAAGTGTGATAAATTGCCAGCCTCAGCTTACTTTTTTCGCCGCCACAGCAGCGCGCCGCTGACCAGAGCCAGCAGGCTAGCCGAGACAGGCTCCGGCACAGCCGCAGGAACGACATCCGACCATGTTGTGCCAAAACGCAGTTCATCAAAAGAAATGCTCTCGCCGCTATCCAATCCATTCGTGTAAATGATGAATCTGCCAAAGCTGGTCGTGGAGGAGGAACCAAGTGTTGCCGAGGGAGTACCGGGATTGGCGGAATCAGCAGGATTTACCCACATATTTGCAGAGGTAAATTGAGAACCATCACTCATCACTTGGACAACTATCAGATAGGTGCTTCCGGTAGTCAAATTGCCGGCGGATGAACTGTATGTACCGCCCATGTTTTTACGAATTTTGGTATTATTTGATGCGCTGATATCAGCCGTATAATTTGTTACAGAAGCGTCGGATTGGCGAAATCCGATTGATGCGTCATCACCGGAAGTCATTGAGGTTCCTGAATCAATCCTGACGAGAAAACTGTAGTAAATGGAATTGCCGGCGCCAACGCCGACTGCTGTCCTGGTGCTTGATGTGCTCAATGTAACACGCAGTTCAAGAGATCCCGAATCGTTGGCCGAGCTGACGATGGAGACATATTGACTGCCGCCGCTGATCGCAACGTTGCCAGCAGAGTAATTCATGGCGGAGGCATTGTTGATGGTGGCTGTCACAGCATCAAGTCCTGTGCCAACGGCCCGCCACTCACCGTTCTGTCCGACGCCGGAATCGGACGTTACGCCGGCCACATTACCGCCGACACTCCAGGTACTCCCCTCAAACGATTCGCTAAGCAGCACGCTGGCAGAGGCCGCGCCTGAAATTACCGCCAGTACGGCTGCCGCACCTGCAACTTTTAATGTTGTTTTTTCGTATATCATTAAGAATCTCCTGCTCCTTAAAATTTTATTTGTTTTTTATTTACTAATATACATAAACATATAGAATGTGTTGCATTGTATGAATTATTTTGGAAAAACCACATTTTTAATCTGAATCCGTATCCTGTTCACGCTTGGGATATACTTTAAATTGCCTCGCCATATAGGTTTTGCCCATGTCGCCAATGGACTCGACGTGGCCGTCAAAAAAGACCATGTTGGTCCGCTCATTATGCCGGTTGGCATAATAATTATGCTCGGTATTTGCAGGTGGATTGGGTCTTTTGGACGTCCATGCGCCGGTGAGGCTGTTAAGCGATGTCCAGTAATCCCAATAGTAGTCCCAGGCATCCAGAGCCAGCATCGTGCGAACGGGCCCTTTTATCTGTGAATACTTGAACAGACGACTGGTGTAACTATTCTTCACCGCGTCCGCATCCTGGGTTGAGCTACGCGCCGGCCAGGCGTAGCTGTAGATCGCGTAACTTAACATCCGCCCGTTGCGGTCTGAAAATCCGTTACGCGAGTCGGATGGACAAGTCCATACTGTGCGGCCGTTGTAATGAGTATAGCCCCCCACCCCAGCGCGGCCTGATGTTCCCCTGGCCGGATTAGGCGCGTAACGACCCACCAGCCAATAATCAGACCATGCGATGTTTGGGACACTGCCATAACATTGCACAAGCCCAATACCAGCGAAATACCCCGGAACCGTCTGCTCCAGGGTCACACCGCTTTTTGACAATCCATCGGGACCTTCAATGCCTTTACCCACAGGGCCAAGACCATTGTTTTCTTCACAGTAAAAAATCAACCCCAAGCCAATTTGCTTCATATTGGCCGTGCATTTGACGCTTTTGGCCATTTCGCGTGCACTTCTCAGCGCAGGCATCAGCAGAGATATAAGCACCACAATGATCGCTACAACGACCAACAACTCAATCAGCGTAAATCCATGACGGAATTGTTGTCTTATCATGACATGTTCCTTAACAGCTCCCTTATTAAAAAATTAAGGAGCTTTTGATTCCAGCAATCTATGATGTGCTTCCCAAAAACCAGAACACTATCTGCTGTAACCTTTTACCGTTTATGCACTTCTGGCTGCTCTTTACAAACAGCCTTTTTCTTTTAACACGAGAAAGACATGACAACTTTTCTCGTGTTAAGTATACTCGTGTTAAGTTAAGAGTCAAATTTATTTTCCATATTTCATTTTACATTAAAATGAACAAGATGGGAGGGATCGCCAAAAACAGATCACACTTACAAATTCATCGTGGTCGCCCCGCGAAGCGTGGCGGCATGTCAGGTGTGATTTCTTTATGGCACATACTTAATATGGATTGCATGCTGCGATGTGGATATATAAGGAATATGATATAGGTCTGGCGAAATTGAGCGCCATCGCTTTGAAAAATTGCGATCCTCAGCGATTACGCCACTTATAGAGGCCGCCTGAAAAATCGTGCTGTAATTGAACTTGCAGGCATAACGCTGTAGTGGTCACGGGTTTAAATGTCACGCGGTTATATTGATCCGCTGAAAGTTGATACGAACTGGTATTCTCCACAGGAACCCATTGCCCTTCTTTACGATACAAAATACGCCACTCCGCCGGTATGCGCTGGCGGCCGCCCTGTGGTGAATCATCCGTCCAGTAAACTTCAGACGAGGAGAACGTGCGAGGTTCAGAGAATGTATACTGAACCCATTCCTGCGTGCCGGAATGATCCCACCAGCTTAAATGCGAAACATCCATGTCAGAAGATTTTTTTGGCTCAATGGGATCATAAAGCACCAGCACTGAATCGCGCTCATCACAACGAGACGAAGTTACCACATGATCCAGTTTTTCCGGAACCCAGACAAGCATCTCTACAGGGCCGCGATTGGCGTTGGCATAGTAAGGAATGGCGCGAATCCTGGCGGAATGACGCAAACCCGTATCAGCATCAATGCGCGTTCCGTCAGCCTCAAGAATTGTCACCCCACCAAGCATGTCCGGTTTGTAAATCGCCTGTAATGATGCATTGACAGGCAACTCAATACAGAAAACACCACCGTTGTTGTCCGTTGATTCAAGACAATAAATCAGCGGACCATAACTCAGGGCATGTTTGCCAGTATTGTTGAGCACATTGGGATGCGACTGAATCAGCCGCGGCTCAAGCTGAAGATTCAACTCCACGCGATCACCGGAACGCCACGTGCGCGTCAGACTGACGTATCCGCGCTGCACATCTGAAGCGATATGTTGCCCGTTTACTGATAACGTAAAGGCATGACTCGCAGGCCGGCCCACGCTGGCATAAAGTTCATCATGCGCAGGTCCTTTTTGGCACCATTCCGGAATGCGCATGCGCAAAGTAAATTGCGCCGGGCGGTCAGACGTCAGCGTTAACTGAATCTTGCCGGCCCACGGGTATGCAGTTTTCTGTTCAATGCACCATTGATTTCCGTTGACAACGGCATGAGCCTTGCTTCCGACAAACAAATTAACATAGAGTCCGTCTTGATCAGTGGCATAAATATATCCCGGCAAGGCGCCCATCATTTTGGCAAACATCGGCGGGCAGCATGGGCAATCATGCCAGGGCCAACGCTGCCGTAAAATCCCCGCCTCAAGCGGATTGGTGTATAAATAAGATGTGCCGCCAAGTGATGTACCGCAGATAACGCCGTTATAAAGAGCGCGCTCAAGTTCGTTGGCATATCCGGCATCCGCAAGCAGGCAATTCATATTGTGATGAAAAAAGCAGGCGCCGATGGCCGCGCAAGTCTCAAGATAAGCATTATTCGGAAGAACGTAGTCAGGCGCGATGCGTTCTAAAATCGGATACGAACCAACGCCGCCAGTGATTTGCATGCGGCGCTGAACCAGATTTTCCCAAAGAAGCATGGCTGATTCAACATATTCGGGCCTGCCGTTAATTTTTGCCAGCGCGGCGATACCCGCCCCCATCAGAGTCGCGCGAACGGCATGCCCCTCAAGCGTTTGCTGTTGAAATACCGGCTCATGATCCTGACAAACCGATCCCAAATTTTCACGGCCATCGTAATGCCCGCGAGTTTCTATCCAAAATTCCGCCAATTTCAGCCAGGCATGAGGATCACACGGAACTCCGATGATGTTGCCAAGATCAGGTTGCTCCTGAAACAACTCATAAAGGCGGACAAGAGCTTCCTCGCCTAAAGAATGCCCAGTGAGTATGTTCTTTTTGGGTGGCGGCCCCATGAGATCGGCCATTAAATTGGCTTGCTTAACGGCAACTGCAAGCAAACGAATTTTGCCGGTTGCTTTGTAATAATGAATGCCGGCATCAATCAGGCATCCCGCATTATACGTATCATGTTTGTAGTAATCATTGCCGCCGTTAAGACCCCAGCGATGATCCGGCTCAAGCAGAAATGTATACGTATTGAGATAGCCATCAGGCTGCTGCGCCGCGGCGATACGTTCAATATAGCTATCAATACGGCTGACCAAACGAGAATCAGGTTCCGCAATGAGATAGTCGGCGGCGCCGCGAATCATTTCGTATACAAGGCCATCATGAAAAGGAACCCCTGTGTGCTTGTTCATCAGATGATCGCGGGCATGATCAAAATTATCAAAAGCGCCCGATTTTTCAAATTTATCAAAATTATCATGGACGGTAACATGCCGCCAAATCTTTAATTTGGGCGACCAAAATTCATCCTGAATCACAACATTGCGGATGTCAACAGGAAATAAATGGTGAACTTCAGCTATAATTTTTTTTTCGCCTGTCGTAGTCATGCCGCCGCTCTTTTCAATATATGAAAATGATATGTAAAGTGATAATACCAAGCCTAAAACAACTTTTATACGCGTATTGTAGAAATCAGCTATCTGTGGCACAATGAGTAATGTCATCCGTATCATTGAGATCCTTTACGGGCCTCTTTAACACAGCCGGAACTTGACGCGGCGAAAGGACGAAGTAATGGCAAATCGACCTGTCGTTGCTTTAATCATAGAAACATCAAATATTTTCGGACGGCGAATTCTGGAAGGAATAACGGATTATCTGCATACAACGCAACCGTGGTCGCTGTTTCTTGATGAATCTGAATTGCATACCGCGCCGCCCGGATGGCTTTCGCGATGGAAAGGCGACGGCATTTTATGCCGGGCCATGACGCCGAGCCTTGCGGCTATTTTGCGCAGACGAAAAATCCCCGTAATTGATATGAATGATTATGATGAGAATATGGGATTGCCGCGTGTGGCCGCGGATATGAGAGCCATGGGGCACATGGGCGCGGAACATCTGCTTGACCGCGGATTCAGGCATTTCGCATTTTGCGGATTCAGCCATCAACTCTGGGTACGCCAACGCCAGCAGGGATTTTGCGAAGCTCTGGCGGCAGCGGGTTTTTCGAGCAGTATATATCTCTCCCCCTGGCGCGGATTGCGTGCTTATCCGTGGGAGCAGGAGCGAGATCGCATTTCCCGCTGGCTATCAACACTTCCGCGGCCGCTGGGAATACTGGCGTGCAATGATGTGCGCGGCCGGCATGTGGTTGATGCGTGCCAGCATATCGGTGCGGCCGTTCCGGAAGATATTGCCGTTGTGGGAATTGATAATGATGACGTGCTTTGTTCACTGGCAGATCCGCCGTTATCAAGCATTATCCCGGATTGCAGGCAGATCGGATTTGCCGCGGCCAGAATGCTTGATGATCTGATGGCCGGGCGAAAGCCGCAACCGCAACCGCTGGTGCCGCCGCTGGGGGTAATGACCAGGCAATCATCAGACGTGCTGGCCATTGAAGATCGCGACGTATCAGCCGCGCTGCGCTACATACGCGAAAACGCATGCCGCGGCGTTAAAATGAGCCAGGTCATTGCGCATGCAAATCTTTCGCGGCCGGTTCTGGAGCGACGCTTCCGCCGCTATCTCAAAAGATCACCCCAGGCGGAAATCCGTCTGACTCAAATTAAACGAGTCAAAGAATTGCTTGCGGAAACAGATTTGCCCCTTAAACGCATTGCCGACTTAACGGGATTTGAACATGCAGAATATATGCATGTGATGTTCCGCCGGATTGTCGGACAAACTCCCGGCGAATATCGTAATCGTTTTTTCACCCGTAAAGATTCTCAATAATACTGATTTTAGAACTCATTGTTTAACACCACCCGCCTGACTATAGTCTCATGATGTCCATTGTTCACAGATGTAATGCGTGAACACTTTATTATTTTTATTTTGTATCGGCATATAAAAGATCTTAATCATTGATCAATCATGCCAACCGGAATTGTCTTTGATATTCGCGAGTTTTGTGTGCATGACGGGCCGGGCATCCGCACGACAGTATTCTTAAAAGGTTGCCCGCTTCGCTGCCAGTGGTGTCATAATCCGGAAGGAATGAATTTTGAGCCAGAGGAATTACGATACGCAACAGGCGTCAGAACTGCCGGAAAGAGCTATGAGGCCAGTGAACTTGCGGAGATGCTGAATCGTCAGGCAGAAATTCTCAACATCGGAAAAGGAGGCGTGAGTTTTTCAGGCGGAGAACCGTTATGCCAGACGGAATTTCTTCTTGCAGTCATGAATCAATTGTCACCTCAGATTCATATGGTAGTTGAGACATCCGGTTATGCCCTTCAAGATGATTTCTTACGCATCGCACAAAAGGCGAATCTGATGTATGTGGATATTAAACTGATGAGTTATGATGATTGTCACCATTATATCGGTGTTAATAACAAAGTAATACTCCATAATATCACCGCATTATCCGCAATAGGAACGCCATTTGTCATCCGCGTACCTTTGGTTCCGGCAGTCACCGATACTCCGGAAAATCTCACAAATATTGCCAACTACATTAAAAACCTAAATGGCCTTGACCATGTTGAGTTGTTGCCATTTAACCGTTCCGCCGGAGGTAAATATCACGCATGCGGCAAGGAATTTCTCCCTGAATTTAATCCTGATGCGCCAGTGCGCTCCGATATGACGCCATTTATCACGGCCGGCATAAAAGTAAAGGTGATGCAATGAGCCAATTACCAATTAACGAAATGACTCTCAATCCGCGGCTTGCGGAACTTGCCCGAAACACACGTTCTGGTGCTCATCACCGTTACCGCAAAGATGTGGCCATGAACCTGGCCGACGAATGCCGAAGGGAAAATCTTTCTTGGCCGCGACGCGTCAGCCGCCTCATTATCCGCATGTGTCAGGCGGAAACACCGATCGTAATGCCTGATGACCGAATCGCATTTACCCGCACAATCACAACTATTCCGCGCATATGGGATGCCGAAGAGTGGGCAACACTGACCGATGGGCGTACACTTCATGAGCTCGGCCCGATCAGCAATGTATGTGCGGACTGGTCTCTATTGCTTGATGGCGGCCTGCTGGCAAGAAAACGCGCGGCGAAAGAAACTCTCAGCAGGATGGCCGATGATCCTGATGCCTGTGAATTTCTGAGAGCGGCAATTGAATCGATTGATGCCATGCTTGAACTGGCACATCGTTATGCCAATGCAGCACGCCATGCCGGCAATCATGAGCTTGCGGATATTTTTGAGCATGTCCCGGCGCACCGGCCCAAAAATTTTCACGCGGCGCTGCAATCACTCCGCTTCTGTCATGCAATAATGTGGATGGGCGGTAATTACCACATCGGTCTGGGGCGATTTGATCAATATATGTGGCCATTTTTGCATGCGGATCTTAATGCCGGGCGTATACAGGAATGCGAAGCGCTTGAACTGCTTGAAGAATTTTACATCTCGCTTAATCGCGATAGCGATCTTTATCCTGGAGTTCAGCAAGGTGATAACGGCCAAACAGTCATGCTTGGCGGAGTCAGACCTGATGGCGCCAGTGCGGTAAATCCGTTAACGGAAATGTGCCTGAAGGCCGCTCTTGCGGTGCGTATGATTGACCCTAAAATTAATCTTCGCATTGATCAGCATACCGATCTGAAGCTGCTTGAACTTGCCGCGCAACTCACACGCGTGGGCATGGGATTTCCGCAATATTCAAATGATGACGTGGTAATTCCCGCATTGGTAGCACAGGGATATTCGCTTGAGGATGCGCGTGATTATTCCGTTGCGGCCTGCTGGGAATTTTTGATTCCTGGCCGCGGCATGGAGGTTCTGAATATAGGCGCGGTATCTTTGCCTGCGGCCGTTGATGCGGCTATTCGCCAGGGACTTGAACGTCAGGAATCTTTTGATGCCATTCTTCGTCATATCCGCGACTGTATTGATGAGCAGGTAAAAATCGTGTGGGATCGCTATAGCAAGCTGATTTTGCCGCCTGCGCCACATTTTTCCGTTTTTATGCGGGATTGCCTTGAGACTGGCCGGGATATGTCATGCGGATTGCGCTACAATAATTTTGGTATTCATGGCGCCGGCGCCGCCAGCGCCGCTGACGCACTGGCGGCCGTGCATGCGGAAATTTTTGAGGAAAAAACCACCGTACCATCAGAATTGCTGGCCGCACTGGCTGCGGATTTCAGAGGATATGACGCATTACGAAATCGCCTGATATCTCGGCCCAAAGCAGGCAATCATGATGATCGGGCGGATGATTTTCTTGTCACTCTTTTTCATCAACTGGCAAATAGTTGCGCCAAGATGGGCCGTAACAATCGTGGCGGGACATTGCGCCCAGGCTCAGGGTCGGCCATGTATTATCTGTGGCTTGCTCGACATCATGATGGCATGTGCGAGCCTGTTGTCGGCGCAACTGCCGATGGCCGGCGTAATGGTGACGCTTTTGGCGCCAACCTTGCGCCCAGGCCGGGAATACAATCTTCCGGTCCGATGAGCATCCTGCAAAGTTTTTCTAAAATACCTTTTAACCGTATTTGTAACGGCGGCCCCATCACGCTTGAATTATCTGATTCCGTATTCCGCAGCGATGAAGGTATCAGCAAAGTCGCATTACTTATCCGTTGCTTTGCGCATCTTGGCGGCCAGCAGTTGCAACTGAACACTCTCAATGCCAAGATACTAAAAGATGCCAAAATTCATCCGGATCAGTACCGCAATTTAGTCGTCCGGGTTTGGGGATGGAGCGGTTATTTCTGCGAACTGGAAGAACCCTATCAGGACCATATTATCTCCCGGCAAATGTGCACTTTTGAGACAGAATAACTATAGCTGATACTTAAGAGCTTTCTCATTTGCAATACGCATCAATCATGCAATCATGATTTGCGTTGATAGCGATAAAGCATACTTGAACGCGGCGTGGAAATCTCAACGCTCAGGCCTGAGTCCATGAGTTCCCGGCCAGTTGCGGACCATGATTTGCCGTTGTCGTAACTATCAATTTGATATATCGCATCAGGAATCAGATTACGCAGACACAAGACTGCCGAACTATATACACAGGCTTTACGTCTGAATGCCAGCACTGCGCCGCAGCCGAGATCAGGGCGATCATATTGAGACGCGCTCCAGATTTTATCAGACAGGCTGATTTCCTCAATCAGAGGATAAAAGTCTCCCGTCATACTTGCGCGAATATTTTTTAATTCATTGATCCGTGTGCGCAACCAGTCATAGGGATATGTTTCAGGCACTGGCCACCAGGGCCGCTGGTAAAACAGATGCACATTAACGCCGGCATTAATGCCGCTGCGAAAATTGTAGGTGTCACCGCCTTCGTGGCTCTGTGTTCCGTTTGCAAACATCGGCAACCAGAGCGAAAGACCAGAAATACTAGCCTGCGCATATTCCGGATTAAAGCCGGGAAAACATTGCATATCATTGGTCCACAGCGGAATGCTGTGACGCAGAAGCTCAATATCAAGCCGCCGGCCGCCGCTTGAGCAATTATCAATCAGGACATGCGGAAAGCGTTTGCGAATTTCTCCCCAGAAACGATAAAGCCCGGCCACCGCATGAATTTCCGTTATGCCTTGCCGATCATCAGCATCATGTGAGCGCCAATAATCAAGCGGATCTATGTTAAAATCTTCCCGGTAAATATCCACGCCATGTTGTCTGATCAGTTCTGAAATATACTCAATGCACCAGTTACAGGCATCAGGATCGCCAAGATTCATCAGCAAACTGACGTTGGGTTCGCGTTTCCCTAAAAACCAATCAGGATGCTCTTTTGTCAGCATGGTTCCGTTGATAGCGCGTTCCGGTTCAACCCACAGCAGAAATTTTGCGCCGATTTTGTGCGCCGCATCTGAAATTGGCTTCGTACCGTGAGGAAAAGTCTCAGGGTAAAAACGCCAGTTGCCGACATTCTCCGACCAGCCCGGGCCATGCTCACTATCAGTACCGGCCGCATACCATCCGGCGTCGATCCAGTACGTATCAAAGGAGAGCTGCTTATCCTTCAGCAATTGTATGCGATCAAGATGGCCTTTCTCATCAATACCGCCCCAAGCCATAACCGAAATCGGCGTAGTGGCCACCTGCCCATTAATGCGAGGCGCTATTTTTTCATAGATAAACCGGCGCAGAAGATTGTTGCCGCGCAACATGTCCTGCCCGGCATAACGCACCATGTATACGGAAGGAAGATCAATTTTTTCACCCGGCATCAGCCGCGCATTCAAATATCCGTGGCCAGCCTCAACAGAAGATAAATTCACGCGAGCTTTCCATTGCCCGGCCCAGCCGATGGCAAAAACCATTCCACCTTTATTCGGCAACTTGACGTTAAAATATGGCATCCACGGATCAGAGCAACGTCCTTTTACGGCGCCAAATTCGCGGCAATCATCGCCGGTAAGCCACTCTTGAACAGGCAAATAACTCTCCTTGAAATTATCCGGCCCCCAAAACGACAAATGATCCGCATCCGAGTCAAAACTGCAACCGGCATGAAAAGAACCCCGGCCACGGAGCAATTGAATGAACTGCTGCGTGCTGTGCGCAGATGGCAATTGAATCGCAAGAGAATTGACGTGATGTAAAATGGGAGAAGGTTTATCGCTGATATTTTCAATCGCAAAGCGCCATGAACAAATGGGCATATCCGGATATACGCGTAGAGAGCAGATCATACGCAAGCCAGTCTGTGGATCTTCGGCAACATAGTGTGTCTCATCACCCTCTTGTATCTGGCTCAGTTTACTGCGGCTGAGAATCTGGCGTGAATGTTCAGCACCGCACTGAAAACTGATGGGCAAAATATCCGCGCAAAGTTGTTGAGAATGATTGCCGATGCGAATCATCTCGCCATTCACCGTCTCAGCAACAAGTTCGCCCCAATTAATATGCCCCAATTGCAATGGCGTCGGAGATTTGGCCAGTAACGTGATGTGCTTAGCGCCATTGAGCGGTACGGAAAATTCATTTGCCGGCGTCATCAGGCCTATAGGCGCACTGCGCCAGAGTTCGTGCGTATCATTATGTACTGAAAATGTTACCTGCGTCGGCGCTTGATGCATAAGAGTATCATGATTGGCCTCAATGCCGACAAACCCGCGAAGCGTTTTAAGCGGTTTTTCACAAGTCAGTCGAATTTCGCTATCGGCATGGCCGGCAATTCCCCAGTCAAATTCGCGTTCTCCGATGGTAAGCTTTGCGGCAATCAGACCTGAACCGAGCATCATTCGTCCCCAGCCCTGGCGAATGCTGGTTACTTCTATATCTGGGTGTTGGGCCGCCCGGCAGAAAGAACTGACGAAATCGTGAATCAATTCATTTTCTTCCGAACTTACCGAATAACCGCTTGTGTTCATGGTTATCTTCCTATGATTTTTTGTATCACCATTTGATTTCAATCTGCATATACCGTAATAAATTTGCTTTTATTTTCCATAACTGTTCGTATCATGTAGATGTTATTTTGTATCATTAAAAAGGAGATAACCTTGCTTCCGGATCAGTTGCTTGAACACCCGCCACGCTTTGAGCTTCTCTCCGGAGATCTTACGCACATTGATTATCTTCAGACTGGCTGGCGGGAAATGCCCGTGCTGATGATCGCGCAATATCATCCCGGATTTGGCACACTGCATTTGGACCATGACGTTCATATTGATTTACATAACGAAGATTGCATACTGGTGATGCCCGGCGTGCGGCACAATATCATACAAAAGAAAAACAACGCCGTATCACGATGGGTGCATGTTAATTTTTATCTGATGGGTAATACGGATCTTTTTCATTACTGCACGCTGCCATCCGTGATTCAATCACGCAAAGGCAGGATCATCGGCGATTGCATTGAGCAATGGTTTACGGATGTTCGCAAGTTGCCGTCTGGGCCGTCATTGCTGCGCAACGCCAAAATGGCCCAGTTCGGAATGAAGTTGCTGGAGTTGCTGTGCCCTTATCTGCAATCGCGAGAAACAATGGTGGAGTGGCCGGCCGATAAATCTCGCCAGCACGCCAGAGAAATGATTCGCCCTGCGCTTGAATTGCTTGAACATGATTATGCCAAACCATTTCTGCGGGATGATCTTGCGGCCAGAGTTAATTTTTCTCCGGCGCAATTTCATCGCGTTTTTCTTAAGGCCACCGGAATAACGCCGATGGAGTATCGCATGAGGCTGCGCCTCCGCAAGTCGCAATTACTTTTGATGACAACAGATCTTGCCGTTAAGGAAATTGCCCGGCGAGTTGGCTACGAAGATCAATTTGTATTTAGTAAAGCGTTTAAGCAGCGGTTTGGCCAAAGCCCGCTATCCTATCGTACAGCCATAAACAGCCAGCGTTTATAATTATGTCTCGTCATACGTCATGACAGTCGGTTGCCTGCGGCATCGTATCCGCGAAGCATCTCTATCAATTTTGAAAAAGAAACGCGTGCCACGCCTACGCGTTCATCCGCCGCGCCGTAACCGATGATCAACGCATCATGGACTTTTACTGCGCTGCACGAAAAAACACACGGAATCTTAAAACGCCCCTGCAACTCCCACGACTGTTTGGCGTACATCATCCTCTGCGGACAACGATGTTTGACACGCGGCCAGCCGTCGGCGTCCTGCTCTATAATCATAAAGGACTGCGTATACCCCGTGACGTCATCCTTTTTACCGTGATAACCTAAAAGCCACTGGCCAGGCGCAATACGAATCGGCGGCATGCTTCCGCCAATACGATTCCCTTCCCACTCAAAGGCCGGTTCGGCCAAAATGCGATGCTTTGCGCGAGCCGTCGGAAAATCTTCAAGCTTTTCGGCAACAGCAAGATACATCAGAGGCGGAGTTCCCGAACGTCCGCCCGGATAGCGCTCAGATTCACGTGGCCGATGAATCATGACATAACATAATTTGCCATCAATCATCAATTTTTCAGGAAAAAGAAACGCGTCCCGATTATCGCCGGCTTCCGGATCAGTCAGGTGCGTGACATAAAAAAAAGCATCCTGATATCGGCCCGATTTTAATGCATTGAGATCAACCCGATAAAGAACGGAAACGGTCAGATTGGTTCGCGCGGCCGCGCCGAAAGGCTGATTTGCATCGGCGATCCACTCCGGCGAGCACTGCGTGGGCTCATCATGCTCCCAATATGGGCCGGGCGGAAACATGCGGCCGGCAACCGAGAGATAAAGCGTTCCGTCAATCGACATCAATCGCGGATCTTCAATACACCCGTTGGCATGATTGACCACCTGCCGGCCGGTATCACTTCGCACGTAAAGACCCGATTGCTCATAAGCCAGATTCGGTGCCAGCGCCGGCCTGGTAAAATCGGCCGACCACGTTTGGCCAGAATCATCGCTGTAGGCATACCCAAGAAAAATAGGATATGGCAGAGGTTTACCGGGAATCCGTTTTTGCGGCCAGGGGCCGGTAGCGCGAAAAAGCATATGCAGTCGGCCACTATGAGAATCCTGAATCATGGCGGGATTCAGAACCATTGTATCGGCCCAGTCAATGCCCGCCTGCGGAACCAATGCCGGATGATCAGCGTACTGAAATATCAGTGACATAAAATGATACCATGTTTTTTTTCTGACATTAAAACCGATTGCGCCATTATATCAATCTTTAAGAATTTTATTATCCCAGTTATAGATATTTTGCGTCGTTTCCTGATCGCAATAAATTCCGAGTTTTGGCATTGCTTCAGAAGATATCCATTGATTATCCATGACAAAAATATCAGAAGAGTATGATGCGCCAATCGCACCGCGATAGACATACGCAACATTTTTAGGAATCCCGTTGCGGATTGTATTGCCTGTTATGATCACATTCTTCGCTGAGCACGCATACGCAACCGCGCCCGGAAATTCACTGAACACATTGTTCTGAATCAGGATGTCCTGAATAATCGGATACTGGGTTTTCTCCCGTGATGGGTCTTCCTTTATATAGACGCTCATATAAATCACAGGTTTAAGTTCAAGTTCCTGATGGCCGCCGGGATTGATTTTTTCAAACTGATTATTGCGGATGACGATGTTTGCTGCGCCGTAACCTTCCGCCCACAATTGTCCGTATCCTGTCTCAATTTTGATCGCGGATCTGTTGTTATTGTTAAAATAATTATTCTGAACCGTCACATTTGAGGCCAGCAGCAACAGTCCGCGTCCTCTATTATCCACAAACCTGCTGTTTTGTATCACAATATTGGACGAACTATAGCGCCGGTTATATAAAATAAAACCTTTGTTTTTTGGATCAGGCAGAGGTTTGTCAAATGTAAAAATAAACTTACGCGTATTATCCGGCGACGCCTTTATATCAAGAAGCTTACCCGTATAGCCGGCCGGGCTGTAATCATCTTCCCGTAATTCAATAGGATCGCCAATATTCATACCCCATTGAGCCGAAACGGACAAATACGGAACTGTCATTTCGTACTGGCCGCTTTTTACCCCGTAACAACTGCAATCATGAATATTAACGCAATCGTCGCCGTTAAAGCCAACTTCTGAATCTATCAATTTAATATAGCCCATGGACCGCGAAAAGTTGATGCCATCAACCGCGCTGCTGATGGGCCTGTTGCTACCGGCCGGCCGCATGACATTGAATTTTTCCATCTGAAAATGATGCAGATCACTATCACAACGAATCCCCATGCCAGGGCTTGAATAAACGTTGATATTTTTCAGCGTGATATGGGAATTGGCAGACTTCATGTTGAACGCGTCGCAATCAAAAGCATAGTGGCGCATCATATACAATGCACCGACCTCATATCGGCCTGGTTCATTTTGCGTACTATTTGAAAATATGCGAAGTTGATTATCCGACAGCCACTCGGTTACCGGAACCTTATCGCGAGCGGGAAAAACCGTATAAAAAATACTGCGCGCTTCTTCATATGCAAGCGTCATGGTAGCGGGATTCACGCGATCCAGAGAAACCACACGAAAATCGCGCCTGGGAAGTTTTTCGTAATCTATAAACTGAAAATCAACGTAATTCTTTTCTTTATTAATGCTGGTTACTTTAACATAAGTGGCAATAGGCGATTGGCCCCAGTCCCAGTCCACATTAAAATGAGTTAGCAATACTTTCTGGCAATCCGCAATACGGATAAAGCAACTATCCTTGACAAATTTTTCGCGATAAAAAATGAATGTTGATCCCTGCGCATCAAATTCAAAATCCGTCAGTTGATTAAAATCAACAACTGCGGTTGACGTAAAATGATACTGGCCTTTTGGCACGGTTAATCGTGATATTTTATTTTCACGGCAATACGCAATGGCGTCATTCAACGCTTTTGTGTTATCGGGATTTTCGATGTCAACACCGAATTGTTTAGCCGACATTTCTTTGCCATTAAGCGTGGGAGGCAATACTTCAAATTCACTGCTGCCGGTAGGATATGCGGGCATGCTGGCCGGCCTGATACTCTCTGAAACACCCATCCATTTTTCTTTTATGATTTTGATATCATCCAGCACGATGCTGTGTTTGTTGCTGATAAAGATATGGAGTGAATAATTTTCCGGATTGATTGGCAGATGAAAGGAAATTCTTTCCAGTTTTTCCTCTGTGCTTGCAGATATCACCACTTTTCCGATATCTGCGGAACTATCTGTCGCATTCATCGGGCGCATCACGCAAATTACGGATCGCTCAGGCGTTTCGGATGTAGAGCGCACACGCATGCTGACAAGATAATCACCCCCGCCTTTTATAGTAGCAGAGAGCGTTTTAAATCCCAAAATCCATTGCTTTTGGCTGGTTGTCGCATCAACGCAAAGCGACTTGCCGCCATGCAATGGATTATTTGTGGTTATTGCCGCAAATTGATTATCAAGCGAATAATTCAACGGAGAAGCATCATTTTCAAAATCAATTAAAAGTATATCATCAGTTTGGCTTTTTTGAGTTGCAACATTCTGTTGATTATCAGCATAAATCAACTTGCCCCACAGGCAAATACTCATGCCGAGTGCCAGCCAATTGAATATTCTGCAATTCATTACATATCCCTTCGTCTGCAAATTTTAATTTATTTCTTTATATTTCGGATAGTTTCGGCAATATGCCTACCAAGCATATCCGCGGCTTTGGCATTGAGGTGAATGCCATCTTCAATCAGCATGTTCTCCAGATTTTCACGGCTTAATACGCTATGCAGATCATCAGTCTCAAGTCCCCGCGCGGCCGCGATATCCAGCATTTTTTTGTTATAGCGAATGACGTCACTATTTTTACGCACAAGCCGCAGATAGGTCGGCGACGTGATCTGCCGTGATTCTATCACCGGCGTCGTGGTTGCCACGATCAGACTGGCATTAGCGCATTGCCCACGGATCCAGTCAAGAATGATCTCAAGGTTTGCGCCGTAATCCTCAACGGAACGTCTGCAAGTTTCGCCTTTATCAAGATAAATATCATGCAGACCGCAGTTCATGTACACGATGTCAGGATCTTTACCGGCAAACCATTTTTCCTTATTCCTGATGATGCATGCGGAATCCTCGCAATTTTCTTCGGGCGCCCATACTTCGGCAACATCTTTAAGATGCTCAATCAGGTAAGGCTGATAGCCCATTCTGATTGAGTCGCCAAGCAGAATGATTTTTGTTTTTTTCATGACCGTTTCTCGCGTTATTCTGTATAAAATTAACGCATTTTTTTTATTGCGTCAAAATGTCCATAATTAATCGTATTAATAAAACTATTGTTTAATCAATTTGCTCAGAGCGGATTGAATATCACGGATGGGAGTATTCTGCGGAGTTGTATGATTCAGCGAAGAAACGGCCGCGGCCACGCCGGCTCCCTGCCCTACCGTCATGGTGTGCACCATCACGCGCAACTGGTAAGGATCAGACGCGCTGATGCTGCGGCCGGCACCCATGATCAATCCCTGAATTTTACGAGGCAGCAGGCAACGATACGGCAGGTCAAAAGTATCATCGCCCATTTCGTGTACATTCCACGCCTGTTTGCCCGGGTGCTTGATCTTGTGCACATAAGGCACAAGTTCACCGACGGAATCTTCATGCCGCACGCCCGGACGCGTCATGTCCTGCGTCAATGTAAAATCGCCATCAACCCAGCGAGAAGATCGCACGCCCAGGTTATCCGCCACACCGGCAATGATCGCATTCTGAAAACCCGGAATGTACCTGCGATATACATCCTGAAGAACATACGCCATCCGTCGGCCATCATTAATCGCCTGGCTGATAAGCGTTGAATCAAGGCCGTCAATTTTGGCGTATCCTGTGATGACATGAACCATGCTCGTCTGGCGCAAACCGTGCATCTGGCAGGCGTTCGTCGTGCTGTGCATTCCGATATGTTCAGGCAAAGCATGATCCGCCGCTGCCTGCTGAAAAGCTCTCATTTGAATGCCGCCGCCGTGCGGAAATAAAAAAGTTCCGCACTCGTCATATTGCTTGAGCGCCTCATCAAGTTCCCAATCCACGTCCATTCTGGCCGGATATTCTTCAGGATGTTTGCGGAAATATTCAATAAATTGATCAACATCCACATTACCCAGGCGAAAACAGAGGCTCTGAAGCTGATGTGCATTTTTGCTCTGCGGCGTATGCACAGGCGCGCCTGAAAGATTCGCCACATCCGCATCACCGGTTGAGTCCACAATGGTTGTTGCCATCAGGGCCTGCCGGCCGAATTTGCTTTCAATGATCAGCCCTTTAAGCACACTCTCTTCAACAATCGCATCAGAAACCGTAACACCAAGAAGCAAATTCGCGCCGGCTTTTTCAAGCAATTCCTGAAGCGCCAGCTTACCTTTTTCAAGATCAAAAATGATGTGGCCTTTATGATCATGCCACTTGGTTCCGTATCCGCTGGCCGTTGCCAGTCTGTCGGCGATCTCAACCGGAACGCCCCGCGACCCCAGCTTTCGCTGTGATGTATAAAAACAATTGAAAATGCTGCATACCATAGAGGCCGTCGCAACGCCGCCGACATACGTGTTCCGCTCAATGAGCAAAGTTTTGGCGCCGGATCGCGCCGCGGCAATTCCCGCGGCCACTCCGCCCAGCCCGCCGCCGGCAACAATGACATCCCAATGACCCAGTACCGGTACTTGTCTCGCATTGACTGTCATAAATTCCATATGCATTCTCAATTCGTGATTGGCTAAATGACTTGACGCCGATTGTGAAGTTCAGCTTGCTGAACCGTCATATCAGGTATCCCAGTGCCACCAGCTCATCAACACCGTCTGACACGGATGGCATATATTCACTGACAATGACAAACTATATGACATAACATATTATAATTAAATAAGTTAATAATATTCCTAGAAGTGGATAACTATTTTGTATTAACCGTTATAACCGTTTTAACATTTTTCAATTTTAATCTTATATCCCACGTTGTCAAGGCGGTAATCCGCTTCTTCATGCGTGAAAACCAAAGCTCGGGATAAGAGGCGTTGATTTCAAGCCCCGCTCATTCATGGTGCACAATGGATGTACGAGCGATGGTCATGTGTAGAGCACTTGATGATGCGTGAACGGATTGCTGCGATCATGAGCAATGGCCGGCGATCATTGGTTGGTGTCCCATCCCGTAATAGGGAGTTGGGCTTACTTATCCCGAACACAGTTATAAAGGTATTTTGCTTTTTATCCTTTTTTCCTCTCCGCGCCTCTGCGTCTCCGCGTGAGATCCCGTTTCCCCTTTTTTCACGCGGAGGCGCGGAGACGCAGAGGGGAAAAGGATGGCATTGCCGTATAGGGAATGGGGCTTGCTTATCCTGAACTCAGGTTCATAAGCCAACAGAAAACACCATAAACAGCACAGGCAGGTTGTGGCCTGCCTGTGCTACGAAACAGAGTCATGATAGATCGTGCGCATTAATAGGAGCGTACAATTTTTATATAGACTCATATTACTTTGCGGTATGCCGGCGAATCAGCAGCGTGCATCCTAATGTCAGAAAAGCCGCTGATGCGGGCTCAGGAACATTGGCAAGGAGACTTTGCGCGTAGGTATATTCGGTAGCAACTTCCTGTGCGGAAAGCGCCCCGCTATAAACACGGGCGAGCGCCATATCGCCGCCATACCATAACGCGTTACCGGCGGAAGTCGAAAGTTTGGTGGCATCACGCTGGCCAATGGCAAAGCTATCGGTGGTGGGCACGTTGGTGGTAATAGTACTTAAAGTATTGAGATTGGTTACAGCCTGAGCACTTGTCGTTTTGATGGCAAGCGCGCCATTAATATAAATTGCCAGCACACCTGCGCCATCATATGTTGCGATAATGCTGGTCCAGTCCCCAACGTTGACGGGCGCACCCGATGTGTTAAGCGTTACCTGATTACTGCCGTTTCGCGCGGCCGTAAACGATACGTTATAGGCAGTCGGATTGCTTGTATTAGTGCTGCTCAATGTGAGCGAATAACCAACGGCCCCTCCCTGTGAACCAATCAATGCGCCAATGCTGGTATTTGCTGCCGTCCACGAAGAAATGCCCGGACGAACCAGGACTTCAAGCGTATATGCGGATGATTTTTCAAAATACAAATTGGCATTACTGGCTTTTTCAAAACCTTTTAATGACGCCCCCGTGGTGGTGGTGGGAAAAGTGCTGTTGTCTGTAGCGGTATGAGTAAAATTATAATATGCAATGCTACCGGAAGTAACCCGCGTGGCAACCTGTGAATTTGATGTCAGGATGCCCGCATTGGTTCCGTCATCGCCCACAACAGGAACCCAGCGTGTGGCCGATGAGTTGCCAGGAGTTTGCGCATTAAGATCAAGCAATAACGTGGCCGCGCGACTCGTTGTTGCCGTCAAGCCCACACACGTGGCCATCACGCAGGCCGCCATGACATGGCAAATACCGATCGGATTACGTTTTAACTGGGACATTTCTTCTCTCCTGTGCGCTCTGCGCGTATGTGGATGTAAACTATTAACAATCGCGAATATATTTCCACCGCGACCCGATATTTTCGTATTAACCGTTAAAACAGAACAAACAAACTGAATTATGACGCCAAAAGGCATGTAGTCAAATTAAATTCATACAAATATAAGTGAAGTGGACAATAGGCTTTAGGACTTATCCCCACGAATCCTGTGAAAAAAAAGATTCACGGCGTGTAATTATTATCTCTGGCCCAGTCGCACGTATAGCTGCTATAGGGCCAACGGCTGGCGGGAATCCTTGTCACGTGGCCATCTACAAACAGACCATTGCTGGTATCCTGATGGCGAAAATCAACATGCTGCGGATTGGGGCGATTCAGGCTGCCCACCGTAATCGTATTAAAAGAAAAAGTGGTCAGTTTGTCGGAGTTGATCAGCAGCCAATCTTTTCCCACACCATCAAGCAGAATCAACGCCATAGGCGGATTGACAACGGCACCCAGTTTTTTTGAGCCGTAATCTTTTTTCCAGCTTGCGCCGCCATTTTGCCAGTCCTCATACCATTGCAGCCGGCCAATAAATGCGTTGTAGGCGTAGTTAATGCGCACAACAGGATCAAAATCCGAATCGCCGGGTACCGTGTAGTTTCTCTTTTCCGGGCAGCGAAACAGTTTATATGCGTACTGCAAGTAATTGCTGGAGTTATAGGTATTAAGTCCCTCAAGACGATTGTTCGTGCTCAGAGCCTGATACCACGAAGTACCGCCGGCGGCATAGGTATTTGGCAAATAATCGTTGTAATCGCTGCAATACATCATGACGGATACGCCAATCTGTCGTTGCTGGCTGGCGCATGCGGTTGTTCGTGCGGATTGTCGCGCCGAGGACAAGGCCGGCAAAAGCATCGCCATAAGTAAAGTAATGATCATAATGACGACCATCAGTTCAATAAGCGTAAATGCGAGGAGCAACGCGTATGGCCTGCGATGGTGCAGATTGCGTTGTATATGGACAGCATTCATGATCACTCTCCGGGTTCCCGCTTATATTGGTTAGGCA
Source organism: uncultured Phycisphaeraceae bacterium (assembly GCA_964610975.1). Taxonomy (GTDB): domain Bacteria; phylum Planctomycetota; class Phycisphaerae; order WQYP01; family WQYP01; genus CAZSYN01. The sequence continues at coordinate 287,851 of CAZSYN010000004.1, read as the reverse complement.
TTAATGCCTGCTGCACATGGGCCGCAGCGCATAGTGACGCCAACGATTCAGAATCCGCCATCATGACGCGGAAAATACCAAAGGACATGCACATCACGGCAAACAGGATCACACATAACGTAAAAACGCCAGAAGGACGCTACGCTTCGGTTAATGAACGGAACTGCCATTATCGCGAATGGCATCAAGTTCGTGATGCAGGCCGCGACGGACATGCTGGCGAATGGCATCAACCGCCTGAGCCATGTCATAGGTGAGAATGACCTTGATGAGTTCCTGGTGATAGCTCGGAACGCGATCATTACCGCGCGCCCAGCCTCGGGTGGCGTTATAGACCATCAGCGCCCGAAGATTCAGTCGCTCAAGGCTTTCTACCAGCAGTTGACTGCCGCTGCATTCGGCCATCGCCATATGCAGGGCCGAATGCTGACGGGCAAACTCCGCAATACTTGTTTCCGCGCCATCCGGATGAATTTCATCAACCCGCTGCGCCAGGCGAAGCAGGCGCGCACCGTCGTCAGGGTTGCGCCGGTTGACGATACGCTCTACAGCGCCAACCTCAAGCAATTCACGGATAAAATAGCGGTCACGAATCTGCTCTTCAGTTTCAGACACGATGCGAAAACCCCACTTGGGCTGGCTTTCCACCAAACCATCGCGCTCAAGTCTCCGCATGGCGGCGCGAACAGTGACCACGGCCGCGCCAACTTGCTCGCCCAGCATGCGCTGGGAAAGAAACTCGCCCATCGGCAGTTCACCGTGGAGAATTTTGGTACGCAACTTCACGTATGTTTTATCTTCAATGGTCAGGAGCGCGTCCGACATGTTGACCTCTACTGCTACTGTTAAAACAGTTTGAATATACTTCAAACAATTTTATAGTCAAGGCAAAACATATTTTACGCCAATATGATAATTAGATTCAAAAAATAATCACTTGAATAACACCTGATGTGACGCAAACATCACAGAACCGCTACAACATATCCATCAAAAATATACCATAATTCAAAAACGGCAAAATTAATACCATAATATCATATAAAATATACTAAATCACCTATTTCCGGAAGATATTTTTGACAATAAGCCAATCCGTGGCATACTTTATGGTATAATTAAATAATACCAAAACAATTGAAGTCAAAATTTAAGACCCTATATAAACCATGACTTCAGTCTTATATCAACATTCGTATCACATCCGTTTCTGCTGACATAAACGGCAATACTTTATGGGAGAAAAGTTATGATGCTCAATCGCTGGGTTCCTGTTGTTGCCTGCACACTGCTTGGCAGCGCCGCATTTGGTGATATCACCACCATTACCGATGTGAGCGGCGGTTTAATTCAAGAGTTTGCCCCAAATGACGGTGGCGGACAGGGGCTGGCTTTTGTACTGCTCAGCAGCGGACATTATGGCTGGGAAATCCGGCCTGTACTTAAATTTGATATGAGCGCATTCCCGACGGCAGATGCAGATAGCATTACGGGCGTGACTCTCAGAACATATGTACCGGAAAAATCAACAAATAGCGTAGCAGGAGGAGGCGAAGGAGCCCCACTTACATTTTCGGTATATGCCATCACAAGCGCATGGACACCAGGTGATGCCAACTCTTCCTATAATAGTTTGAAGGATAGCTATAATCCCGCCATACCGCTCGGTACCGCAGTACAAAATTTTACTGATTCTGTTCAGACTTTGGACGTCACTCTGAATAGCGCGGGAATTGCGTTGATTCAATCGTGGATCACTTCGCCGTCAACGAACTATGGTTTAATGATCATCAGCACGGATGGCGATAATACCCAGGCATCATTTATTGGATCGTCAACCTATCTGCCGTCGCTGATCATTGAGACTACGGCCGTTCCTGAACCTGCGGCATTGAGCATGCTTGGCCTGGGGCTCGGCGCACTGCTGCTATCGCGTAGAGAAAAAAAAGCTTAATGCCGACATGGCGATTTTATGTGAATCAAGGATGAGTGATTTATGATGTTCAAACAATGGGCTCCTCTTGCCATCGGCCTGATGCTTGCCGGCGTGGCATATGGCGATACGGTTACGGTCACCAACATCAGCGGCGGCTCAATATCGGAGCATGATCCCGACAGCCGCGCGCAGGGCCACTATTATGCATTGGTCGGCTATGGCAAATATGGCTGGTCAAGGCGGCCCGTGATGAAATTTGATATGAGTCAGTTTCCGGCGGCCAATGTATCAAGCATCACCGGCGTAACGCTGAGAACCTACGTTCCGGATATCGTACCGACATCAAAACAGACTGCTCCTCTGGGTTTTACGGTGTACGCCATCACGCAGGCGTGGGTATCCGGCGAAGCATCATCAACATGGACCAGTCTGAAAGACAAATGCAATACGGCCAAACCCTTTGGCGCAGGTAAGCAGGTGTTTAAGGGCAACGTTCAGACCGTTGATATCGTTCTCAACAATGATGGCGTAGAAATGGTCAAGTCATGGATTACCTCGCCCGCGACAAATTTTGGATTCATGATAATCAGCGATGGCGGTTTTGATACACCAGATTCAACTATCGGATCGGAAGCCAATTTGCCGGCCCTGATTATTCAGACGTCCGCGAATCCCTGATTTGTAGAGTAATTCAAAACATGGCCACCATGCCAGGCGTGGTGGCCATGTTGATTGCCTGTCTGCGCCGACCCGATTTTGCCGTCATAAAGCAGACCACATTCAAGCACAACCATAAAGAATACCAAAACAGCGTATATCATGATAAATACGGCTATTTTACGAAGTTTTCTTTGACTTAAAACGTATTTTAGGTATACTTTTTGGTATGAGTTTAACAGGCTACAATAACTATAAAGAAGCGCTTGAGAGCTTAAAGGCCGAGATCCGCCAGATCGTTGCGGCCGGGGAGGAATATCTTCCGCCAGAGCGTGAGCTGGCAATCAAACTTGGGGCCAGCCGCGTCACGCTTCGCAAGGCGCTGGGGATTGCCGAATCAGAAGGCCTGTTGATCTCGCTGGGGCGCAAAAGAAAAGTATCAAATGCATTTGCCAATTCATCCCAATGCGGACGAATTGCTTTTATGTCGGCCGGCCTTAATGGCGTCTTTACGATGCCGGCCATGGAGCGAATCTGGAATACGCTGCATGTGATGCTGCTGAAAAACAAAGCGGATGTTCATTTGCTGCTGACAGACCCCAATGATGACGGAACGGCGATCTGTCAGGAACTGGAAATGGCGGACGTGATTCTTTACGCCGGAGGCGGCGAACGCGGGCGTGATCAGTGCATTCGCAAAGAACTGGAGTCGCTGCGGCCAAGAAAAAAAATTCTGTCATTGCTTGATGCGGATCGTGATTTAATTCCTGATTTTGTAGTACTTGATAATTATCGTGTCGGGCAAATGGCGGCCGAGGCGCTGATAGAAGCGGGATGCAGAAAGCCATTTGCCATATGGGGCGTGTGCAACAATTCTGATTTTGCGCATCGCGCACAGGGGTTTGCCGACAAACTCGCGGAACACCAGCGCGGCGGAATACAGTCCGTATTCTGGGTATCGCACGAAGACGGCGCCATCAGCGGCAATTGCCGCGCGCATATGGAGTGGGCGTTTTCGCACGGATTTGACGGTGTTTTTCTGATGAGCGACGAATATATAGGAGAGATTGTCGGTTTTCTTTATGCCCGCAATTTGGTTCCGGACAAAATCAAAATCGTCACAATGGACGGAACGCGCGAAGCATTTCGCCACACGCCGCCGGTCAGTTGTTTTACTCATTCGTCAAAAGCGCTGGCAAATGCGGTTCTTGAGCAACTGGGCAAAATTGCCAACGGAACATATCGGCCGGTTCAACAGCTTATTGAACCGGGATTTCATGATAACGGATCATTGCGGGCTCTTTAACGGCGATGCGAAAAGGAATCGCACGTCATAAAAGAATATGATCCTTGTTTTTGACGGTATTGTAGTACATAAAATTTTTATATTACACACCACACTCGCCCTGCGCGGGCGAAAAATAATGTTGTGTTGTCCTTTTGTACGAATAAGGCCATGAATCAAAACTGGATCAATTTTACCTACGATGAACCGGCCACGACGGAACGGCGCTGCTGGCTGCGGTGTGAATTTGTATACATTCCGGGGCAAAATACTGTTCATCATATCAGTGCCAATGCGTTTTATACGCTTTATATCAACGGGCAATGGGTATCGCGCGGGCCTGCGCGCACCAACAGTTCCTATCGCGCATACGATACAGTGGATTTGGCGCCCCACCTTCGGCCGGGCTCAAATGAGGCGCGCGTGCTGCTGTATGTTCCGGGAATCCCAACATTTATTGATCCTTGCGACGTGCCTGCGGGATTCTGGATGAGCGGCGCACTGCTGCAAACCGGCCCGCAATGGCAAGGTGCACGGGCAACTGGGTATCTGCCGGTTACTACGAAATGCAGTTATCAACTGGGTTTGCAGGAACATTTTGACAGCCGGCGCATGGGAGATGAAATTTACTTTCCGGTTGATGTGTTTAAGTCTCCGCTGCAACTTGAGCCGTCAGGCATTCCGCAACTGCATGCGCCTTTGCGTGAGCCGGTGGCGGTATTATCCGGTGCAAATGGCGCGGCCGGCGGATGGGAATCGGCCGCGGATATCACGGCGTGTTATTGTGCTGAAAAACGTACATGGCATAAGCCGCAGGCCGATGATGATGCATTATGTTACGATTTTGGTTCGGAAGTGTACGGGCACGTTATTCTGGACGTGCCGGAACATGCGGCCGGCGCTATTGATATTCTTGCAATAGAATCCGCCAGCGGGTTGACGCCGGATATTATTCCGCCGGATAAAGCCCGTGCGCCGATTTGTTTTGGGCATCGTGTGATCCTGTGCGGCAAGGCATTCCGGCATGAACTGACGATGCCGATGGGATTCAGGTATCTGGTATTGATCGGCCGGCCTGCGGCAATCCCCGGCATCAATATTGCGGTTCGCGAACAGCTTTATCCGCTTGAAATTCAGGGGCGATTTGCCTGTTCTGATAAACGCCTCAATGATATTTGGCAGGCTTCGCTGCAAACGCAGCGTCACTGCATGGCCGACGCTTATATGGATTGCCCCTGGCGCGAACAGACGCAATGGTGGGGAGATGCGAAAATTCAGGCGCAAAATACATTTCGCCTCTCAACAGATACGCGATTATTTGAACGCGGATTGCGGCAAATCGGGCGCACAAGCGCCGTTGACGGACTGACGCAGGCCTTTGCGCCGGCGCGGCCGGGATCAGACGTCATTCCGGGATTTTCGCTGGTGTGGGTCTGCTCACATTATGATCATTGGTTTGAGACCGGAAGCCTTGATCTGTATCATGAAAATCGCAACCGCATAGACGAGGTGATGGAGTATTTCCGCAGGCAAACCCGCACGGACGGCCTGCAATATCGCGATCCGCGTTTTTGGCAGTTCATTGACTGGTGCCCGGAATTATTTACCGACGGCGCATCAACGGTCATCAATCTGCAATACCTTGAGGCGCTGCGGATGGTGCACATACTGTCAGGTCATGACCTGTACGCCCAGCTTGCCCGTGATCTTGAACGCGCCATTGACGCCAATTTGTACGATCGCCAGAGCGGATTGCTTTTTGACGGAATTGACGAACAGGGAAATCCGCAGAAAGAAATGTCTCCGCACGCGGCGGCCATGGCGATTCGCCTGGGACTGTATCCGGAACAGCATACGTTATGGGCCAGGCGTATTTTGCTGCCGCTGATACAGGGCGAAATCAAAAAGAAATATCAGCCAACGCCCTACTTTATGTATTATATTTTTGAGGCGCTTAAAAAATTGGGATATCGCCGGGAAGTTCTTGACTGCATCCGGCGCTGGTGGGGAGACTATATTGATCGGAGTTTTACGACTACTCCGGAAACATGGTTTCCGCCCGAAGCGCGAGGCGAGCAGAGTTGCTGTCACGCATGGAGCGCACATCCTCTGGTGCATCTTTCTGAACTGATCCTGGGCGTGCGCCAACTTGAGCCGGCATGGCGCCGCGTTGTATTTGACCCGATAACATGGCCGGGTGGTTATGTCTCGGGTATCGTACCAACACCGCACGGACCGATATGCATTTCATGGGATCGCCGCGATGAGCGCGAAGAATATGAGATTGACGCGCCGAAAGAAATCACTGTGATCAGCCACGCACATGAAAAAAAATCCGCTAAACGGAGAAACGAATTATGCGTAAAGCCTTTACATTAATCGAATTGCTGGTCGTCGTCGCCATTATCACAATCTTGATGGCCATTCTTCTGCCGGCGCTCCGCGGCGCACGCGAACAGGCTAAAACAGTTACCTGTGCCAGTAATCTGCGGCAGTGCGGACTGGGAATCACCATGTATGCGTCTGATTACAATGGATACGTGATGATGTTCGACTGGTATGGCGGCTGGCTCAGGTTTTACGCCGATCTGCCCCAGATCTCCGGTGCTCGAGAAGTAAAGGGCGAATATCTCGGCAATCCCAACATCGCGCTTTGCCCTTCCGCGGAGCCATACCGGTTTGACCTGAAGGACACCTCTACGACCCCGGAGAACCGGACATACGCGTTTAATTTTTCCTATAGCGATATCTCCGGATTTAATACCCTCAAAAATCCGTATGATTATAATGATTACAGAGTAGCCTTTCGCCTCTCCCAGACGGATCGGGCTATTGAGGAATTTTCAACCTACAATGGCGATATCAATCCACGAGTGAGCGTGTTTGCTCTTTTGTATGATAGCCAGCTTCCTGGTACCGCGTACCAGACAAATTTTGGCAACTCCAATTTATCTTTGCATGGCGGGCGCGGACCGGCCATACGCCACAATTTCAAAGCCAACATTCTGCACGTGGACGCCCACGTTGAGCCCTACAGCCAGAAGGATATTTATAACCAGATCGGATTCCGCACGGTCGTGATTGATGGATCGCTTGTTGATCTGCCATAAACGAGTGACGACCGCATTATTTTTTATTTCATCAGCTATTCAGGAGTTGGTATGCGTAACAGGAAAAATACCTGGTGGTGGAAAACACTATCATTTTTGTTTTGCATGTTATTGGCCGGTAACGTCAGCCTCCGCGCCGCAGAGCCGATATTGAATGTGGCCGCGGATGCGCCATCGCCGCCAAACATTCACAAGCAGAAGGCGGGCAATACCGAGGTATTCTCGTTCAGTTGCGCCGATGATACGCACTTTCCGGTAAAGGCCAGTACGCCGATTAACGGAAGTTTTACCGTTTCGGCATGGGCGTGCCCGGACGGCATTCCGGTTGAGATTGAAAATTTTGCGATCATCGGCAAAGCCAATCACGCCATGACGCTTGGCTATAACCGGGAAAAGCGGTTCCGTCTTGATGTGACGCTGGCCGACGGAAAAATCGGCTCAACATGGACATATCCTCTGCCGTCAGACAAATGGTATTTTGTGACGGCCGTATGCGACGCATCAGCCCGCGAAGTACGCATGTACGTCAACGGTAAAATGCACCACATGAATAAACTCTCGGCCGCGCCGGTTGCGCTTGATACGGACTATTATTTTGGCTGCTCCGATCCGAAAGCCAAAAAAGCGTTTTGGTTTAACGGGCTCGTCAATGATCTGCATCTTTACGCCGGAGCATTTCAGAATGCTGGCATAATTGAGCTTTTTGAAGCAGAGTCGGCCCGCTATCCCGTCAAGCCGATTCCGGATTCAGTGTTTGATCTCAAACAGGGACAGTCAGGCGGATTTAAGCTGTTGCCGGCCTTTGCGGAAAATGCCGTCTCAGAAACCAAAAAACAGCAGATAAGAAAAGAGCTTCCCGATCAAATTAATCTTTACCGCCAGCAGGTCGCTCAATATCAAGCTGATTTTGACAAACTGTTTGATGGCATTGAGTGCATTCAAAAAGAACGCATCGCCAAACGCATGGAAATTGTCGGCAATCTTTTCGCGTTCATCGAAGAAAACCTGAAAAAAGCTGACAACGACGGCCTTTTATTTGCCTATAACGGACTGAACGATCTCAAGTTTTTCATGACCTATTTTGAACTTGAAAAAAACAGTTGGGAGAAATTCCCTCGTTTGGCCGATGCCAAACATTCGGGAAACAACCCCACTGTTTATGATGTGAAAAAAGATTTTGGCGCCAAAGGCGACGGCGTTACGGATGATTTTCCTGCCTTTGATAAAGCGGTGACGACGCTTAAGGCCCTGGGCGGAAAACCGGCAATTCTGCGTATTCCGGCCGGAATTTACTTCTTTAACAGCTTTTGCCCCGCCGAAAATACGCCGGCATCACCCGGCGGCTGCAACTTAAAAATAGAAGAACTCGAAAACGCCATCATTGAAGGAGAAAGCCCGGAGAAAACGGAATTGCTCTTTGGCCGGTTCCGCGCGGCGGGTCTTTTTGTCAACAAAAGCAACAATGTGACAGTACGTAACTTAACTTTGCGTTATCAGCAGACGCCATTTTGCCAGGGGACTATTCTTGAGGTCGATGTCCCCAACAGCACCGTCACCATTCAGCATGATGCGGGAACTCTGACGCCGGATGACCAGAGCTTTAAGGATAATCCGCGTTTTCAGTGCGTCACGGCCTATACGACAGACGGCAATTTATACCGCTCGCAGTTCATCACCTACAACGAGAAAAAAGCAGATAATCTCGGCAACGGCAAGTATCGCGTTCACATGGATAAGCGCTATTCAATTGAGCATCTCAAGGCCGGCCTGAAGTTTGTGATTCCGAATCGGGAAGGCGAATATCCTTGCATGCCGTTTGGTAATACGACGCTCTGCACAGCGGAAAACATTCACATCCGCAACTCGCGCGCGGCGGCTTTTCAGACCTGGGGCGGATTTTGGTGCACATGGGCGAAGTGCCAGGTAATCCCCATGCCCGGCATGTATTTATCATCAAATGCTGACGCACTCATCACCGCAAGCGGAAGTTACATGTCGCATTTTATCGTCAGAAGCCCGGGCGACGATTGCTTTAATGCAAATGACTTAGGTTTTGACGTCACCACAGCGCAAGGCAACAGCGCCACATTCCCGGTTCAGCCGGGGAGATCCGTTCCGGGTAATATGCTTTATTTTATGTCATCGGCCACGGGCCAGTATCTTGCGATCGCGGAAATCAAGGAGAACAGCGAACGATGGATGGGACAGGCCGTTAACATCCTGGCCGAACCGCTTCCGGACACAATCTCAAGCCGCCAGCGCGGCGGCCTGAAATTGCTCACGCCACTTCAGGAAGATCTGGTTTCCCGCTACATGATCCGCTACGAAGAAGTACTTGATACCGTTTACGACACACATCAGTTCGGCATCGGAACGGTTGTCAGCAATAACAAATACTATCACGCACGCGCCGGCATTAACGTGCAGGCATCCTGCTCGCTGGTAGAAGATAATCTTTTTGACAATATTCCGATGGGCGCAGCCATTGCTGTTTCGTCATTGCCCGGCGTCAAGGAAGGACCGGCCCCCTACTGCGTCATGCTTCGCAACAATACCGTAATTGACGCGTATTTCGGCGTGCGCACACACATGTTTATTCAGAATATGGCCGTGGCGCAATGCGCATCGCTCCGCGGTATCACATTCATCAATACGCAGTTTAAGGACACGGTATACGCTCTCCTGCTGCGTAATCTTGATGACACGATTTTTAAGAATACAACAATTTCCGGCAAAGAAAAAAACAGCTTTGGCGAACGCACGAATCAGGTATACCTTGAACGTAACGCTCATATTACTTTTGACGGCACCAGCTACCAGGGACGGCCGCTTAAGAATAGTGATATTGAGCGCGTAGAGTGCGAAGCAAACATCATTATGAAAAACTGATTGATGACACACTGTCTTACGAATTGATTCGGAGAATATCTCAATGCCTCCTTCCGGCCATGATGAACAACTGCCCATACCGCGACTGCTGACATCTTATCGCCGGATTTTCGTGCCGGAAGGAGGCATTTACCAGGGACGTCCCTATACGGAACTCACGCCTGGCGAGTATTACGACCAATGGGTTCCTAACGATCACTGTTTTGCTCGCGATCGCAATGGCTCATGGCATATTTTCGGAATTACACATCCGCTGACTTCCTGCAAAAATGTTCATGACGGCGAAGAACAATTATTTCACGCCGTATCCTCAGGCGATTTGCTTTCCGCAAATGGTTCATGCCAAGATCACGGCACAATACTTCCGCCGGAGACTCGGCCGGGCGAGCCCGCGGAAATTCATTCGCCATTCATTATAGAAAAAGACGGCACATATAGGATGGTTTACGGACCGAAGAGTTTTCGGGTGGCGCAATCCGATGATCTTGAGCACTGGTCTTTGTGTGGCGAACTTTTTTCCGATCCGGACGGATACAGTCGCGACCCGCAGATTCTTTTTCATGAGAATCAGTGGATGATTTGCTATTGTTCCGGCAATGAGATTCGCTCTCGCACATCTCGCGATTTTAAGAACTGGAGTACGCACCGCGTTCTGCTGACCATTCCCGGCACGCTCTCGCCGGAATCACCCTTTTTATTCATACGCGATGGTATTTATTACCTTGCCATCTGCCTGTGGGATGGCATCAGCAACTATCGGCAGATTTCCAGTTTATATCAACACCGAACACTTTTATTCGCCGCCCGAACACTTGCGGAACTTTCTACTGCACCAGTATATTGCGAACTTTCAGCACATGCGCCAGAATTTATTCAACATGACGGCCGATGGTTTATCTCCAGTGCGGAATATCCCACACGGGGAATTAACATCGCCGAACTGACATGGGATTGACGCGCCCTAAAGGAAATACTGTGGCAGAGTTTTTCTCGGAATTGTTGTTCAATGCTGTGGCACATTCGGATTGGCGCGACGCAACATGTCGCCTGCATTACACTCAGCCAGCCAGCTACTGGGAAGCGGCATTGCCTCTTGGCAACGGCCGGCTTGGCGCAATGGTCTTTAGCGGCATTGCTTCAGAACGAGTGGCGCTTAATGACGATACGCTCTGGTCCGGATTGCCTCTTGACCCGATTCCGGTTCGGCCGCCAGAATGGCTGGCTCATGCCCGCGAGTTGATTAATGCCCGCCGTTTTACCGAGGCCGATGCATTTCTATCAGAAAAATATCCTCATCATAATTGCCAGAGTTATCAACCCGCCGGTGATTTGCTGATTGATTTTGTCATGCCGGCCGGCGAAACATCAGGTTATTCCCGTGAACTTCGTTTTGATGATGCCCAAGTCAGCAGCAGCTTCAGTCTGGCCGGCGTCACCTATATACGTTCCGCATTGATAAGCGTGACGCCATCCGTGCTGGCCTACCGTTTTACCGCGGATCATCCCGGCGCAATCACATTATCCGCTCGCTTTGCTTCTTTGCTGCATGGGCAATCCGCATGGGATGGCGATGATTTTGTTTATGACGGCGCTTGTCCGGCACATAATCGCAACAACGTGATTCACTGGGTCAATGAGCAAAATCACACCGGAATCCGCTTCAGAATGGCCCTGCGCGCAGTAAGCAACGGCGGAAAGATAATCCGCAGCGGCAATTCTCTTCGGATTGAGAATGCTGATACTGTTACGTTATTTTTGGCAATACGAACGGATTTTGTCAATTGGGATATCATGCCGGGAACAGGCGCCGTTACGCCGGCCGATGCCTGCCTACGCGATTTGGCGGCATGTGATTCCTATGATGAACTATTGCTAAAAAATCATGATGCGCAGGCAGAACCGTTCATGCGCTCAACGTTAGCATTTCCGGTTTTGACCGGAGATCTTGAGCCGACGGACAAACGCCTCGCGGCCTGTTCTGCGGCAGCAGAGATGCCACCCAACTTGGCCGCCCTGCTGTATCATTACGGCCGGTACCTGCTGATGGCGTCCTCAAGGCCAGGCACGCAGGCCACCAATCTTCAGGGAATCTGGAATCAGGAATTGTCGCCGCCCTGGGGATGCAATTACACCACCAACATCAATACGGAAATGAATTACTGGCCTGTGCACAGCGCCAATCTTTCTGAATTTGATGAGCCCTTGTTAAATTTTATCCGCGGCCTGGCCAAACGCGGCCGGGAAACGGCCGACAAAACGTATGCCATGCCCGGCTGGTGCGCACATCACAACAGCGACATCTGGCGTTTTGCATTACCCGCTACCGGCCAGACGCGCTGGTCATTCTGGCCGATGGCCGGTGGATGGTTTTGCCGCCACCTGTATGAGCGTTATGAATTTCTTGGCGATAAAGACTACTTAAAAGACATAATGCCGCTGATGCGTGGCGCGGCAGAATTCTTTTTGAATTGGCTGGTCAATCATGACGGGCAACTTGTGACTTGTCCCTCAACATCACCAGAAAACGCGTTTATTGATCCCGCCAATGGCGCTGTTACCGCGGCCGCCAGCGCATCAACCATGGATCTTTCCATTATTCGCGAATTATTTTCATCCGTGATCGCGGCCGACGAAATACTCGCAACACAGGATGATCTGACAAATCGTCTGAGACAGGCATTGTCACAATTGCGCCGCCCCGGCATCGGCCCGCATGGCGAACTGCTTGAATATGGCGAAGCCTTTGAGGAATCAGAACCTCATCATCGCCACACATCCCATCTTTACGGCGTATATCCCAGTGCGGAAATGACGCCTGATGACAATGCGGATCTTTTTGCCGCGGCCAAGATATCCCTTGAGCGGCGCGGCGAGTTCAGCACCGGATGGGCCATGGGCTGGCGCACCGTGCTCTGGGCGCGTTTTCTGGATGGCAACCGCGCTGAACGCATGATCAAGCATTTGCTCAATCCGGTTATGCCGGCAAAACCCGGCGAACTGCCCTGGTGCGGGCCAGGCGGTATTTATCTCAATTTGTTTGATGCTCATCCGCCATTTCAGATTGACGGCAACTTTGGCGTCACGGCCGGCATCGCCGAAATGCTTCTGCAAAGCCATCGCCATATCAGCGGCCGGCACAGAATTGATATTCTCCCGGCCCTGCCCGATACGTGGCAATCCGGATGCATCAAGGGAATCCGCGCGCGCGGTGGCCTGATCGTAGACATCGCATGGCGCCACGGGCAAGTCTCCGTTCGTCTCTCGGCCACACAACCGCTGACATGCCATGTGATATACAGAGATGAGCAACGGCCCATCAGCATGCAAATAAACGAAACAAAAACAATTGATTTTTCTGCTTAACCGCAGATATTTTATGCTTATCGCAATTTTATACTGAAAGAACAATCATGCTACGAACCGAATTGCTGCATCCCGAACTTCTTTCCATTCTTGGCAGAATTGGGCATTCCTCAAAAATTCTGATTGCCGACAGCAATTATCCCTATGCTACCAGAAAGAATGCGCTGGCCGATATTGTCTTTCTCAATTTTACGCCAGGTGTGCTTTCGGCAACCGATATTCTCAAGGTTCTGCTTAAAACGATTCCTGTTGAGAAAGCCGAAGTGATGGCGCCCATGCGTGAGGGCCCCTACGCCATGAGCCAGGACCCGGCCATTTTCAGCGACTTCCGCAAGATCCTTGACGCCGCCGGCTATCAGACGCTCGCCATACATCAGATTGAAAGACAAGCGTTTTATAACACAGCGGAAGCCAAAGACACCGCTTTAATCATCGCATCAGGCGAGAAACGTATTTATGGTAATATCCTGCTGACCCTGGGTGTGGTTGTGCCCGCATCATAGTGGATTGCCAAAAAGAGAATCACACATCACAAATTTATCGGTGTCACCCCGCAAAGCGTGACAACATGTTATGTGTAATTTGTTTTTGGTACATGCTATAAAACTGAGTTTCGGATAAGGATCGAAAAAAAGTGTGTGCTTCTGAAGCCCCGGAGTTTTAACTCCGGGGTGCGTCCGTTAACGCCGGATTTTGGCGTCTTGGCACCCACCCCGGGGTTAAAATAACCGGGGCTTCCTTATCCGAAACTCAGGCTAGAGCATTGACAATAAAGATGTAGCGCGGCGACGCGGCTGGCTGGCGGCCAGCCAAGAAGTGACGACGATGCAACCCCACAGGGTTTCTGAGGAGGAGCGACGCAGGATGGCCGCCTGCCAGCCCGTCCGCTTGCGGTTCCCACAGGAACGACGCGCTACATATTTATTGGAAATGCTCTAGCAATAAAGGCTTTTGAGACTGCATGGAAAATGAGATTGTAGAATTGCCATGTAAATTAAAACAAAAGATCCCCGCCGGGTGATTGTTCGCCCGTCGGGGATTGATGAACTGCTCTGCAAATCGGTACAAAAGATCGCAGAAAATTCAATTTATATGGCGTCGGTACCTTCGGTGCCGTCGCTGACGCGGATGACGCGTTCAAGCGGCATGACGAAGATCTTGCCGTCACCCACCTGGCCCTTGCCAGCGGAACCGGAACGCGCGCCCTTGACGATGGCGCTGATGGTCGGCTGAACGAAGTTATCGTTCACCGCGATATCAAGACGCACCTTGCGGATCAGGTTGACCTGCATCGGCTGGCCGCGGAAATATTCCGTGTGCCCCTTCTGCCGGCCGTAACCCTGCACGTCGCTGACGGTCAGGCGAAAGACCTCAACATCAGTCAAGGCTGTTTTAACGGGGTCAAGACGGTGAGGCTGAATGACTGCGACAATCCACTTCATTGATTTCTCCGTGTACTAGTGGACACTTAGTGGTAAAAACAGGCGGGGCCATTCCTGCGGACTGACCCCGGCCTGTTGAACTCACACTTAATGCTGGCCAGCAAATGCGCTGGTTGAATTGGCAGTCTTGAGAGCGAAATCCGGATACCCGAGGGCACCCATTTCGGGGATATCAAGACCTTCAATTTCAACTTCACGCGAAACGCGCATCGGCACAATCAGGTTGCTGATCTTGAAGAAAGTAAACATGATCACAAAGCCGACCGTCCAGCAGGTCAAAAGGCTGATGATCTGAGCGATCAACTGGTTAGCGCCGCCGCCGTAGAACAGGCCGGTGACCGGGGTGGCAATGCCGCCGAAGCCTGCGCCGTATTCGCCATTGGCAAACAGGCCGACACTCAGCAGACCGAACGAACCGTTAACGCCGTGGACAGAGATGGCGCCGACGCAATCGTCAACACCCATGTTGTCCCAGAAGAATACGCTGTATACGACCAGTACACCGGCAATCGCGCCGATGACCACCGAAGCGCCGGCGCTGACGAAAGCGCAGGGAGCGGTGATCGCGACGAGGCCCGCGAGCATGCCGTTGCACATCATCGACGGATCAGGTTTGCCGAACTTCACCCACATGACAACCATGGAGCTCAGAGCGGCAACGATACCGGCAAGCATCGTGTTGACCACGACGAAGCTGATACGCAGGTCTGTGCCCGAAAGAGTTGAGCCGGGGTTAAAGCCAAACCAGCCGAACGCAAGCACGAAAGTGCCACCCATGACCATTGGGAGGTCGTGGCCAGGGATAGCCTGAGGCTTGCCGTTAATGTATTTGCCAATACGCGGGCCAATAATGATGCCGCCAGCCAATGCGATGATACCGCCCATCGTATGCACGACGCCGGAACCGGCAAAGTCAACCGCACCGTTACCAAGACCCCAGTTGATGCCCATCTGAGAGAGCCATCCGCCGCCCCAAACCCAGTTGGCATAGAGGCAATACGGAAGAGCGACCACCAGACCAAAGAGACAGAAATTGCCCCATGTCCAGCGTTCGGCCATTGTGCCGGTCGGGATGGTGGCGGTGGTGTCCATAAACACCATCATGAAGAAGAACAGTGCCATGACGGCCACGTCGTTGACGCCGCCGAGGAGGCAGAAGCCCTTGAGACCCAGAATGCCGTAGGTATGAGCACCGATCGTGATCGACCAGCCCTGATTCAGGACGGCCAGACCAGGACCAAGCGCCGGATACCAACCCGGAGCGGCCGGGCCGTTCCAGTAGTTGCCCCAGCCGATGGCAAAGCCATAGACGTAAAAGGCAAAACATCCCAGCGGATAAATCATCATGTTCATGGCGAAGGTGTGGCCAGCGTTTTTGGCGCGGATCAGACCCGTTTCAACCATGGCAAAACCGAGCTGCATAAACATGACGATAAACCCTTCAATGAGGGTCCATACCATGTTCAATGCATACTGGTTGTGGATGACGCGATCATAAAGATCCTGAACCGTCATCTTGGCGGGGTTATCGCCTGCGATAGAGTCATCGCCAACCTTATTGGAGTCAAAAGTTGAGGACGGCGTGGACCAAACACCATATTTGCCGCCGGTGGGATCCGGAATGGCAACGCCCTTGTCATCGTTGATACCACTGAAATAGCCCGGCAGAACTGACACAGGCTTGCCTTTTTCCATTGCCATTGAGGCAGGCATGGAATCGGCAGCTTTTGACTGCTGCCAAGTCAGAAAAAGAACCACCACCATCGCCACCAAAGTGGCGAGGGCCGTGAACTTCATTCGGTTCCACAAACCGAATCTCGGTTTCACGTTCCATAGTTTGGGAGATACTCGATTCACTACGCACCTCTTAAGAATGAATAGACATGACCGTACATGACGATGTCCACTCAGGCCTCACTACAGGCCCCATCGCATGCAAAGCCATAACTTGTCCACGAAACGGAACGACCGTCTCGCAATGAACATTGGGAGTCATTAGCCTGTCTTTTATGCAAGGTGGGTGCCAAAGTAGAGTAGAGAGCCTGATAATCTGGCTCTGCGAGATGCAACTTGCTCAGAAATCAAGCGTTCCGAATCTTCATGATTTTTTAAGATCACTAAATCGGGTTCACTATGACGTAGAGAGGATTGATTCAAAAATAGGCAGCGCATCGTATCATGCATAAGGAATAGTCACGTTTTGATGGGCGTAGGCTGCAAAACTGGGCCGAAGCAAGCGCCTATTTGCTGGACGAAGAGAAAGAATGCACGACAAATAAGCACCATAAACCTATATTTATAAACATGTTACAAACAAGCACGTATTTAAGTCAAAAAGCGGAGCACATTTACTTCAACTCCTGGCCCGGAAATTGCCACTGCTCAAAGTGAGGCATCGCCAGGCATAGGGCCGATAAAAGAATCATCAATGATGATGATCTGAATCGGACTTATGTTGATATCCCAGTATCAAAAAGCGGCGCCTTGCGTAGAGCTATGCGTAGTGAATGTTTTCGCGTATCGTGGCGGATAACGCGGAACAGGCCGAAACCGGATAGCCGGAATAACGGAACTCCCAAACCAGGAAATGAGGATCATATGCCAGTCATCGGTCGTGAGACACGTTCTGTATCCCTCCAGAAACTGACCACAGAAGAAATTCAGGCGCGCTGGGGCAAACTGCTGCCCAAAGTGCTGTTGTGGCTGGCCGTATCGGTTGTGCTTACGGCAACAGTATTCTTCTTCAACCATTATGCCAAACCGGCCAAGAATATCCGCGATATCATGGAAGTTGCCTACCAGATCGGCAGCATTTTTGTGATTCTCTTTGCATTTTTGACGGCAATGGCGTCGTTCTTCAAAAGCAACCTGTGGGTCAAAAAGAAATAAACAGGAAACAGGCGGCGGAATCGGCGGTCATCAGCCCGGCCGAGAAAGACTGATCCCTATCCTTATATATAGGATATGCGGAGCGGCGACATGCTGCGGCGCATAAGGAACATACATGAGCTCAAAATGGATTTTTGCCGGCAGCGTGGCCGTCGGTTGCGTGGCGGTTATTGCGCTGGTCAATAGTTTTAACAATCAAAGCAAGACGGACAAACAACTGGCGGATCTGCAACGGAAACTTGAGCAGGCCACGGCGCAGCAGGCGCCGGTGAGCACCGCGCCGGCAACGCCAGCCGCGCAGACCAGTCCGTCAGCGCCGCTGGTGGTTCTTGAATCAAAAGAAAACTACCTGACGGATTACGTCAAAAAGAAACAGGCCATTGAGAAGGTGATGCAGGCGGGCTGGCCACTGATCAATACGCGAAAGGCCGATGAGGCGATGCGCGCGGCGGAACTTTTTGAACAGGCGATCGAAAAAATTGATGAGAAAAGTCCGGATCTTTATAACGGACTCGGCCGGGCGCTGCTGGTGGCGGGAAAACCACGCGAAGCGATTGCCGCATGGGAAAAAGGTTTGGCCATCGCGCCCAAACTCAATGACATGCAAAGCGGCACCGGATGGGCTTACTGGAATTTGCAGGACTATTATCACGCGCGCGAAGCGTGGCTAAAAGCGGTAAAAACAGATCCCGGCAGCGTTGATGCGTGGTCTGCCCTGGCGTGGATTGAGCTGGCGCTGGGCAATTACGAAGCTTCGCGCGAGGGGTTTGCGGTCCTGGTGCAAAGCAATACTCAAAATAAATCATGGACGACGGGATTGTCCATGGCGCGCGGCAGAAACAATAACCCAGTGCAAATCGGAATGTTTTTCCCGATTCCAGAAGATATAAACGTCTTTACCACCCCGCCAAAAGAAGAGGCTAACAAGTAGAATGACCTTCCCCATAAAAGTGGACGGGCCGGGGCGGTCGGATCGGGCATGGTAGAATCATGCATCGGTTCGGCCGGTATTCAAAGGAGAAGGTCTTATGTCCGATGATTCTATAACGGATGCCAAAAAGAAATAACGATTGACAGACTTACAAAGCCGCCCCGCGATAGCGTGGTGGCAGTCAATGTGTAATTTATTTTTGACACATACTATAAACTATACATAACGTACTAAAGAAAGAGGGGCCGGCCCCTAGTGGGACCGACCCCTCTGCCATCTGTCAGAGTGTTGTTGTGATATACGACTTACTTAGCTGCGCCAGCAGCGGCACCGGCATTACCAGCGGCCGCTCCACTGAATACATTCGCCGCGGAACCGGCTGAGTCAAAGTTCATACCGAAGGTCTTAAACTCTTCCTCGCGCTGAATGATGATCTTGGGACGAACCAGGATCAACAGCGTGCGCTCATCCTTTGTCGTATAACGGCTGGTGAAAAGCCGATTGACGACGGGGATCTTTGAAAGAATCGGTACGCCAGTCTCAACTTCGGTCTCGCCGGCAATCTTCTGGCCGCCAATGAGCAACGTGCCGCCATCCGGGACGGATGCGGTCGTGATGACGGAGGTCTGAGTCACCGTGGGCAGCATGGCGATCAGCTCACCACGGCTGCTGACAGTGGTATCACCGCCAATTGCATTGGCATAAACCGGGACCATGTTATCAAGAGACTGCAAGGTCGGTGAGAGATTCAGACGAACGTAACGGCGATCAGCCGAAACCGCGCCGCGAACCCACAGCGAAATACCATAGCTGACGGTGGCTGTCGTCACAGTCGTATCACCCGGAACGATGACACCATTGCTGACCGTCGGCGAACCGACGTCGATTTTTTCAATATATTCCTGTTGCGTGACAACCTGCATCTGAGCGGTGCCGCCATTGAAGAGCGTGACCTTCGGCGCGTTAAGCGAAACAGTGTGCTGGTTGGCCTGCGTAGCACGCAGGAACATGTTCACCGTGACGTCATCCAGAATCAACTGCATGCTGGAGGTGCCGGCGCTGGTTGCTGAACCAATTGAGAATGCATTACCGGCCTGAGTGAGTGCGCCTGGTACCGGCGTGGCGGGAATGCCACCAGTTACGCCGGAGACGCTGTTGTTGCCAAAACCGATACCATTCTCCATGTTGCCGATGCCTTTGATGCCGATATTCCAGTCAAAGCCGAAATCTTCCAGGAAGCTGTTGGCCACCAGAAGGAAGCGGGCCTCAACGGCAATCTGCACCGAGCCGGACTCACGCAACTGCTGAAGCAGGTTGAGAATCTTCTCGTGAACATCGGACGTCTGGTTAATGACCAACTGTCCATTATATTCACTCAGACCGCCCTGGCCGCCGCCGGTTTGCCATGAAGTGGAGGCGACATTGGTGGTGATGAGGTTCTTGATTTCCTCAATACGGGCGGTGGAGTCCTCTTTGCTGTTGGTGTTGTTATTGTTGTTATCGTTCTGGGTAAAGTCGCCAATTGAGCCGCCTGAACCGCCTGAAGAAAGCTTGAAGTTGGTCTTCTGCACTTCTTCCGGACGAATCAGCAGATCGCGGATGTCATATACACGCACGAAGAAGAACTTCGCGGCGCTCAATTCGGTCTTGGAGGAGACGCTCAACACGCCATCATCAACAACGTAGCCGAGAATATCAGCACTGCCCGCGGCATGCTGAAGAACCGTATCAAGAGCCTTGCGCAGGGTAACCTGACGCAGATTCATGGTGATCGGGGCATTGCGCTGCACGCCGACCTGTTCAAGCTGCGGCCAGTTGACAAAGATATTGATACCCTGGCTGTCGGCCAAGTACTTGATCACATCTTCAAGGCGGCGCTGATCAATTTCAATCACACCGATTTCGGCGTCGAGTTTCTGACGCAGGCGACGATTCGGTTCGCTGTCCTGATTACCGGTATCGCCGACGCGGCGGCGCGAGATTTCCGGCCATTCTTCCGGATAAATCAGAAGATTGGCATACGGGATCAATGCTTCGGCTGTCTGATTGCGAATCAGGCGGTTCTGCTCGCTGGCGGTCTTGCGGCTGGCATCCCATTGCAGGTAAACCAGGCGGTCCTCAACCTGCTGAAGCGAGAAACGCGCGGCGTAATTCTGAGGATCAATCACGACAACCTGCTTGAGCAGATCGCGACATTCCTCATAACGCTGCTGATCATAGGCCTGCTTGGCGCTGTCCATAAGCTGCTTGACCTGAACTTCGCGCTGGCTGGCGCGCTTGGTGGCAAGCTCACGATCTTTGGCCTCAGCACTGGCTTTGGCAATCGCATCCTGCTTCTGGTCATAGTCAGCCTTGGCTGCTTTGGCGGTGCGAAGCTGGGCTTCGGCCGCGGCCATACGCTGATTGTATTCGTCATTTGAGAAATACTGACGATTGGTCATGACGATTTCGCGCGCCTTGATGGCGCGGTCAACGGCAGTGCCGTAATCGTTGGCCTTGATGGCTTCCTGCGAGTGCTTGATCGCCAGATCATAAATATTGATGGCGCGCTGACGCAGAAGTTCGTCGGCCTGAACCATTTCGTTAAGGATATCTTCTTTCGGAGCGGCCGGGGCGGCTTCGGCAGTGGCTACGGCCGTAGCCGCCGGAGTTGCGGCGACGGCAGTTGCGACCGGAGCCGGGGTTGCCTGGGGCGCGGCCTGAACCGGAGCGGCAGCGACAGGCGCGGCCGGGGCTGCGGGTGCTGCCGGAGCAGCAGGAGCCTGAACCGGCGCCGGAGCGGCGGCGACGGGGGCTGGTGCCGGTGCGGCCGGTTTTTCAGCGGCGGCTTTCTTTTCAGCTTCGGCTTTGGCAAGAGCAGCCTGTTTGGCGGCCTGATCTTTTGCCAACGCGACGCGCTTTTCTGCAATCAGGCGCTGATACTTGGCCGGCTTGCCGTTGTCGGCCCAGCCCAGATCGGAGCCGGTAGCCTGAATGGTATCAATCGCGCTTTGAGCTTCGTCAAGGCGGCCGGCGTCATAGGACTTGACCGCCTGTTTGAGCAGCGCCTTCATTTCGGGCGCTTTGTCTTTCTGTTTTTCCTTGACCAGAGCAAGCTGAAGCTTGGCGTTCTGGCGTACATCGGCAGGAGTATTGGCGTCTTTGTATACGGCCTCAAACTGAGACTTGGCGTCTGCGAGTTTGCCGGCCTCAAGCGATTTGGTCGCCTGGTCATAGGCGGAAGTGCCCACGGCAGCTTTGGCAAGCTGCATATCGGTATTCTTCAGCAGGTCAGCGAGTTTGGCGCGCTGATCTTCCGGCAACTGCGCCGGATCAATTTCAAGAAGCACTTTTTTGGCTTCCGTAAACTGATGCTGCTGGAAAAGCTGGTTACCGCGATCGAGCAACTGAGAGGCAGCAGGTTTATCCTGTGCGCGCGTGGGATCCTGAATATAAAGGATCGCACCGGCGCCCAAGAGACTTGAGCCAACCATTCCTACCGCAAGGACACGAGAGCGTAGACGCTTTTTCAAGTCGATACTCCTATAACCGGACAGGCCTTGTGTATAGGGCGTGACTTGGTGCATTTGAGCGGGAAAGAGAGGTTTGCCATCAGGACGGTTATTGCCATCCGTGAAAGCCAAGCTGCATCACCTGATGCCGCATGAGGGCTTTCCGCCAATCCTTCTCGCCGAGACCTTCACCACGACCACCCGTTTCCGTATCATTTGTGACAACGCCATATTATATCTGCATCTACATACAGCAATGCCGATATATTTTGTCACAACCAATTAACTGCCAAACCTAGAGTCTGCCATACATGGAGTTGATCATTCCTCTGTCAAAAGAATGACACAGCGGCGTATCCTAAGACCGGCGAGGAAACCTTGCAACCACCCGAGACTATTTTTCAGACGAAAAAAGTTTTTTTCGCCATCTCGAGGTCACATAGCCCCTGCCGCATTGGCCGCCGCCGGAGCCACAATACGGGGCTTCGGGGCAACTTTGCTCTCAAGATCAAGCCGTTTTGGATTACTTGCATCCACGCTGGCATTACGAACAATCAGCTTGCCGCTGGGGTCCTGAAGAATAGCGACCAGGTCGCCTTCGTTCCGGACGTCCACCAGCATATAGCCGGTTGAGAAATCAACGCTTTTCTGATTGCTGATTTGTCTCTGGCGGCCAATAGTCTGGCCTGGCATGAGCGTTTCGTCCGATTTTTGCCACATGCCGTTATCCCATTTGTAAATGCTGAACTGCGCAACTTCCGTTCCGCTTGAGATCGGCCGCGAGACAAACAGGAACATATTCGGATCAATTTTGATGGATGCCAAACGATCCGAGCCGGTCTCTTTGGCCTCTGTCCATGCAGAACTGATGCTTGATTTTTCGGTGATCTTGGGATCATCCGATTTAATCGGTATTTGCAGACGATACAATGGGTTATAAATAGTCACGCGCATGCGGTAGCTGTATTCGTGATCCGGCATGACATGTTCATCATAAAAGCGAATAGTCACCTGATCCTGAGCGCGCAGGTCCGTCTGCTGAACCGCAGCGGGATTGGCTGCCATTTCCGGATTGACCATCGTCATATCCGGCGGCATCGGCTGGGGTTGAGGCTGCGGAGTTGTTGGCGTAGTCCTGACCGGCTGGCGAACCGCAGGCTGATTGCCTGTGCGCGTGGCCATACCCGGACGGTTGCGCATGCCTCCGGCGCCAGGGCGATTCGGATGCGCCGGATCAAAAGGCATATCTTCCGGTGAAAATTCCGGACGCTGCGGCTGCGGGGGCTGCTGCGGCTGGCGAGCCACCGGCGGAGTTGGTGTAGTCGATACGACAACAGGAGCATTCTGATAAAACGCAGGCGTAAGGATATCCGTGATGTGCTGGTCAAAATAATCCAGAACATTGGGGATTTTGTCGTCAGCAACGCCGTTAAAATCAGGAATGATCACCTGCACGGCGGAAGTCGGGGCGACATCTTCCCAGTTGCCGGAACCGGCGGTGACGTCAAGGCGCTGAACATTGACGGCTATAAACGTGGGCCGCTGAAGCATATTGGGCAAATTGGCGGCCTGCATGGCGCGGATTAATTCGGCCATCGGATAATGCGCCTCAACGGTGACCCAGTTCATATCGCGCGTCTCAGTATTCACAGCGGAAGCCGGATTTGCCGGCGCGACGGGGTTAACCGGTGTGGCGGCCGGAGCGGCGCCCTGAACGGGAATCAAAACAACATTGCGGCTTGCCGTCAGCGTTAAATCGGTGGGAGCAGGCACAACCGGAACTGTTGCCAGGCGGCTCTTTTGAATGCTGTTGGCAGGCCCGTCAACGGCTTTGGGCTGGTACTGAAGCGGAGCAAACAACGGAACCTGCGACAACAGAGATTTGGGCAAAGGTTCCTTCTGCGAAAGGACATAACGTTCAATGTAGTTGTCGCCGGTTTTATTGATGCTGGCAATAATGCCGTTTGTTTTAGCCTGTGCATCGCGGAGTTTCTTAAGTGCGGACTCCACCTTGTTTTCAACTTCACGGGCGCTGACCGGCCCGCCATTGGCAACCTTATCGTCAACTGTGGCGGGATTTGAGAGGCTGTTCCACACGAGATAAAGCGAAGCCGCCGCGGCCACAGCAAAAACGAGTTTTTCAACATGCCGTTCAACCGGGCTGATATTCTTGATTTTCATAAGAATCTCCAGATTTCGGCCGCACCACACGCACAAGGTCGGCCACTGGTCCTGCAAGGCGAAAAAGTCCTGATCTCAAATCCGGGCCTCATCTTCAGGCCCGCAGTCTGGTTATGTCTATCAATTTACGGTTTCTTTTCCTGATCCTGTGGAGCAGGGATAGTCATGGACGTCCGCATGGCTTCCGGCATGACATACGCCATCCACTTGCGGAAGAACAGCGCCTCAACCATGATGTCCGCGCGAACGACCGGCACTTTGCCGTACATATAGCCGTTGCTGGCGGCTTCGTAAGGATCAACAACTTCAAGCTTGATATCCAGAACGGTGTAAAAATTATTCTGGCGATAGAGTTCTTCAATAAACTGGTTGAGGTAAGACGGGTCAATATGGACAACGACGGTCATCAGCGTAACATCCCAGTTTTCGTTACCGACGCGGCCGGTCATGCTTCGCGTGGTATCAAGCTGGTTGGTGGGCTTGGGATTGCCCTGGTTCATGAAAAGCTGGTTGTTGTCAACGGCAAAGGCCGCGCCCTGAGTGTAATTGCCGCCGGGCGCCATGCCGCCCCACTGCGCGTTGTGAAAATCATTGGCGCTCTTGGCGCCGACGACGATTTTTTCAAGCCGCTTGATCGGCGACGTCAGTACGCTGCGCGATGAACCATTCACTGCGTCAATGGCGCGCACAACATCCTGCTGAAGCCAACAGTCGAAAACACTTTCAAAAATCTGAGCTTCACGCGGAGGATCGCTTGAAAGATACCATCCGTGAATCTGAAAACTGCCGCGATTGACATACATGCGGATATTGGCGGCTTTTTCAGCAAGGGCGGCCTTGACCCGCTCATCAAGTTCCTGCTTGCTGAGGTTGGTGGGAGCCATTTCCGTCGGCCGGCCAAACACGCGTGGCGAATTGGCGGCATCGCGCGCGGCGCGCTGCGTCAGCTCCGCATTGATATCCTGCGAAGTGGGAACAGAACCTTCAAGATCATAATTGCGGCCCTTCTGAAAAGCACTCTGCGAACCATACAGAAGCGTGCTGAGCCAGCGGCCGAAAACTTCATCATAAACAGGCTTGAGCGTATGAGGATCGCGCGAGGGAAGGATCGTCGGCAGGAAGCCGTCAAGTTTCTCGCCGTTGAGCAGGGCAACGTGATCTTTGGTTACGCGTCCCTTTTGATTGGCATGCGAAGCCATGCGGATGACTTCGTCTGATTGTTTCTGCATCCAGCTTTGAAGTTCTTTTTTGGCCTCAATCACGCCCTCGGTCACCGCGCCGCGGTAGTCGCTGAGTTTGGGATTGTTAGGCAGGTTAAAGCTCTGTTGTGCGAGCTGAACGGCCTGTGCGGCTTTATCCATGCGCCCCTGCATGGCAACGCGGGTATCTTCCTGTACCGAACCGACCCACGTAAAACGCAGCACCAGCGCCGCGATGGCGATCACGCCGCAGATCAGGACGAACAGGTTTTCCTTGACAAACTTCATAATTCCTCCGCAGAGGTCGTAATCTTCAATTTCACCGGCCGGCTCAAATTCGGCCACAGTACCTTATCAGCAGGCTCTCAGAAACATGGACATCACTGAGGCTTTGTATCCGGATCTTTGATAATGACCTTGAACTTGGTGGTAAAATCAAAATATCCCAGTAACGATCCGCCTTTGACATCCGGATCAAGCGGTTTATTGGTTAACGCGTTGAGATCCGTGCTGCTGAAGCCAAAACCGCCGCCAGGATTATTGGCGCGCGGATCTTCAACCACGGGCTTAAGACCAAGAAGATCCGGAGCGAAGCTTTCCCAGTAAGGTCCGCGGCGCAAGCCCCAGAACGGCGCAGTACTCAAATTGCCGCCGGTCAATTGGCGGATTTGCTGGCCCGAATAACGGGCGCGAACGTCAAATTCAAAGTAATACGGTTTCGGAGAGGATTTGTCTTTTGACATGCTGGCGATGGCATCAACAAAATCAAGCACGACCCGGCCCATGCTGCTGTGCGGGGTATAGCCGTGAATGGTAATCAGGAATCCGCGCGGACCGGTTTGCTGCGCCGGGGCGGGAGTCGGGTTATAGCCGCCATAACCACCGCCGCCGCCAAAACCGCCCTCAGGTCCGCCGCCAAAGGCGCCATCAGCACCAAAACCGCCGCCGAAACCCCCGCCACCGCCAAAACCGCCCGGATTGCTCGGCGCGGCCGGCGCCGGCGTGCCGGAAGTAAAATCCTTCGGCAACGTGGGCATATACTGCGGGATGATAGTCTTAATGACGATCAGCTTTTGGTCCGTGCGATCAAGCGTGCTGGCCGCGGAGGCCGGGTCGCGCGCCTGCGGCAGCGCGGCATAAATATCCTGAAGGATTGACGGCCAGATGGTGCGTTCGCTGGCGAGATTGGTCAGCGCCTTGATATTGGCTTCCGCGGACGGATATACATCCTGAATGCCGCTGAATTGCGACTTAAGGCTGTTGGCCTTGTTGATCTCATTATCATGCGTGACGGCGGATTCGTCGGTGGCGCTGGCAAACTGGGCTTTTTCAATAAATGCCATTGCGGTGCCCACGCCGACGCCGGCCACCAGGGCCAGGGATGCGGCGGCAAACCAGACTTTCTTTTCACGCCAGACCATTTGCCGGGCGATTTCCGTCGGCAGCAGGTTGGTGTCAATTTCCGCGTAATCAAGGCCCTGCAAAGCAAGGCCGTATGCGGCCGGCATACCCAGGATATGTTCCTGCAAACCGGCCTCAAGCTTGCCGTCGGTTGTGGCGCGACGGAAGTTCTCAAGACGGACAACCTCCATCTTGAGTTCCTGCTGAATGTACTTTTGAAGATTTGGCAGCTTAAAGGGATTGCCCATGCCCAGCACGCGTTCAAGGCGGCTGTCACGGTGCGTTGAATTGTAAAAGCCGATTGAACGTTGAATCTCGGCCACAAGATCATTAAAAATCGGGCGCATGGCCTGATAAATCTGTTTGGCGTACTTGCTGGTTGCGGCGGTACGCTTGAGCGTTTCGGCCTTGCGGAAGTCAATCTTGAAGCTCTTGGCCAAAGCATCCGTAAATGCGTTGCCGCCGATATTGATGGTGCGCAGCCATACCCGGTTCTGATCCACGACGATCAGGTCGGTATGTTCAGCGCCGATATCAAGGACCACGGTGCCTTTGCCATCGGAAGATTCATCAAAAACCACGCCGTTGAACACGGCCAGCGGAGACATCTGCACGCCGCTGACGACAAGGTTGTTCTTTTTGAAGTTATCAAGGAACTGAGTAACGAGTTCCTTTTTCATTGCGAAGATGCCGACTTCAATTTCCGGCGAGTCGGGCGTCTGAAAAGTCTGGTAATCCCAGTTAACCTGCTCAAGCGGAAACGGCACCTGCTGAATGGCCTCAAATTTTACAATTTCAGGGATGCGCTTGGGCTCAACCGGCGGCAACTTGACGAACCGCGCAAAGGTGCTTGAACCCGGCACGCCGACGATAACGGCATCGCGACGCGCGCTTTGTTTTTCAAGAAACTTCGCCAGGCTGGTCTGAATCGTGGTATCGCGGTCGGCCTCAACATCAGTCAGGAAGTGATCATGCTCAATCACTTCAAAAGCTTCCACGCTGACGCGATCGCCATCGCGCCTCAGCTTAATCGCCTTGAGGGCGGTGGTTCCGATGTCAAGTCCCCAGGCGGATGAAGAACGTGCCATTACGACCTCCGGGAAGTGTCGCGTATCCGAACACAAAGCCATATCGTGCGATACAGGCACTGCGTTTTGCAGGAAATACACGCCTGTATACCATTGAGCCACCGGCTGTTATCGATTTCCGATCGGTTCTGCCATTCAGAAGAATATGCGTTGTATCTGACACAACCAATCAGACCGTTGCCAGTTGAGTCTGCTATCGTACAGTGATAATCAGGATAAGGAAACAGCTTGCACAATCATTTACGGTTAAACCTCATGCCTGATCAAACACAAGATTCAACTTAATCGCGCTGCGCCACCCGCAACCACTGAACTGTTGCACGAGCCTCAGATTGCCATCAGAAGACTCCTGCCGCCATCAACTTTCAGCCGGACCTGATGGATACTATACGCTCAAGTCACGTTGTCGTCACGCGTTTGCGAGGGCAAATTTTCATATACAGGGCAGATATACGTTTCGTTCATCATAAAAACCTGAGTTTCGGATTAGGATCAAAAAAAGGAGCGCCCCCCAAGCCCCGGAGTTTTAACTCCGGGGTGGGTGCGTAGACGCCAAAATCCGGCGTTAACGGACACACTCCAGGGTTAAAACCTAGGGCTTGGGGGGTCCTATGTTTTTTTTGATCCTTATCCCGAACTCAGGTTTAAAACAGGCTCTCAGGGGTTATTTTTTCTTCTTGTTTTTGACGGCGGGCTCCTGTGCGGCCGGCGCACGGGTTGATTCAATTACGGCTATTTCGGATATGGCTAGGCTCTTGGTCATTTTGGCGGATTTGGTCACAAGCACTTTGACACTGGTGGCGGATCGCGGAGTAAACGAAAGAGCCCTTCCCCATTCGGCAGTGCCATCAAGTCCGGGGAATTCGACGCTGGTTCCGTCGCTAAACTCGAGTTTGCCCCCATAAACAAATGCGGCACGGTCCGGTTTGGCAAAAAGAACCACCTTATCAATCATATGAGGTTCCGCCCAGGTCAATTGCACCCATACGCCGACATCTTTGGCCTTTCTGACTTTAACGGATTCAACGCGTTCTTTCTGGTCTGCAAAATCCGTTATCAGACCATCCGTAAGCGCCGCCACCTGTTCATTTTTATCACTTGTGGTGATTTTGGCATTCGGCGCAATATTGCCGGCGATCTGCATGCCCCTTGCCACATCCGGAGTCATCAACTTGATCTCTTTGCCGTGCAGCGGCAGGGTATACTGCATGAGGCATCCGGAACGTACCTTTTCTCCGCTTAAATCAGAATCAACCGCCACGCCCCGCGTTTTGAGCGGCTCTGCCAAACCGTAGAACTGAACCGTTCTGTTCATGAGCGGAAAGCCGTAAAGACCTACGTTTTTTGAGACGATGCCCGTACCGGCCGCGGCCAATACAGCCTCAATTTCCTCCGGGCTTTTAGCCGCATCAACGGCTTTCGGCAAAAGCGTATCAACTGTTTGCCCCGCCGCAGGTGTTGGCAATCCCGTTCTATTCGCAAAAGCGACAGCACGTATCACCGCCTGATCGGCGTCAGCAACCTCAATGTGAACATCAATCGACTTCAAAATGGACGTGGCCGGGACTTTGATGCGATTAATCTTCTCTGATTCAGAATATTCCGATTGCGCGGCCGTTCCGTTGACAAGGACTTTCCCGGCCCGCTGCGTGCAGGGAAGCTCAATGACATAGGAACGTTCCTTGACCTGGCCCTCATAGGCCCCCTTCGCCGGCGCAATACGCACATCAACCGAATTGCCTTTTCTTTCATAGCTGAGTGATGTCTCAGCAAATGCGCCATTCTGATATGTCCGGGTGATGCCGTCATCTTCATAGAGGTTAAAACTTTGACGATTGCCGTCCTCGCCGGGGTAGCAGCGCACCACAAGTTCATACAGCGGCGCAGTCACGCGCGAAGTATAATTCCGCATTGGTATCGGCACGCCGCCGCGCAGGTACAAAGGAAATTCATTGATCGTGGCAGCAACAATGGTATCGGTTCCGCCGGCATATTTTTCGCCGGAGAAGTAATTGAACCAGGTTCCTTCGGGAAACCAGACCGTCTGCGTACCGAGCATGCGCTCGCCGACGCTGGGCTTGACGACCGGCGCCACCAGACAATGATCGCCGTACTGATACTCCTGCGGCTGCTGATAGGCAACATCATTCTCAGGCCGATCAAAATAAACCGGCCGGATCAGCGGAACCGATTCCTGGCACGACTCGCGCACGGAAGAATACGTATACGGCATCATTTCCGCACGAAGCCTGGCGCTGATGCGCAGAGAATCCTGGGCCCACTGCTCATAGGTCCACGGGAGCCTGTTGGCGGTGGGATTTCGGGATGAATGCGGCCTGTACGCGGCGCTGAATGCGCCAAACTGACTCCAGCGCGCGTAAGCTTCCTCATTGCGCGCGCCGGTATGCCCGCCGATATCATGCGACCAGAAAAAACATCCCGAATTACTGGATGTCGCCGTAAACGGAACCTGAAACGCCAACATGCGGAAGCTCACGGTCGCATCCCCGGAGAAATGTATCGGATGGCGATGATCTCCCCATCCGCCCCACCGGCTCAGCGAAGCTCCGCGTTTCCCGTCATTCTCCGACTCCTGGTAAAAATACCGGTTCAGCCACCCGAGCGTCGTCAGTGACGGAATATTCTTGACAAACGGATACTGCTGCCAGTCAAGCCACCAGAAGTCAACGCCGCTTTTATCAAAAGGCGCGTGGGTATAGCTGTAAAACTCCCGCATGTATTTTTCATTGCCCGGATCAAACGGCACGGTCTTTTTTGAGGTGGGATCAAGTCCCATCGCTTTTGCAAAAGGTTCATAGCATTCGTCCGCCGCCTTTACGCCGTCAATGGGATGATCATTGAGCGTCACGGCAATCTGGCGTGAGTGCAGCCACTTGATAAAGTCTTCCGCATCGGGAAAAAGCGTTCTGTTCCACGTATACCCGGTCCACCCGATGGGCGTATGCCAGTCCATATCAAGCACGAGCACATCAAGCGGAAAACCCTTCTGGTCATATTCTTCCACTATCTGGCGGTAATCGGAGGTGTTGTAGGGCCAAAAACGGGAATAATACATGCCCAGCATGTATTTGCGCGGAAGCGGAATTGAGCCGCTGATGGTTGTCAGCGACTTCATGGCCGCGGCATAATCATTTCCGTATCCGAAAAAGTACCAGTCCGTTTCCGTATCAGCCGGACGCGGCTGCGCCCAGTTATTAACCAGCAATGCGCCTTTTGAATCATCAATGAGATACCATCCGTTACGGGAAAGCACACCTTCCGGGAGCTTTCTGGGTTCGCCCCAGCGATCAAACGTCGGCGTTGACCCGCCGAGGTTTCCGTCATTGGCATCGCCGGGACGCCATGTCACATCCTGAGAGCCCTTTTTGATCTGCGTTTGTAAATTTCCCGCGTGAAAAGACTTGCCATCAGGTTTATAAATCACCTTGATAACCGGCGTCTCAAGGGTATATGCGCCGCCGGCCTCGGTCACTTTAACATCGCTAAACACCGCCTTGCGATTGACGGCAAAATAAGAAGGATCATTTACAAACGCACCTTTACTGTTGTACTCCATGCGAATACAGGTTGGCGTAATGGGGGTAAATCGTGCTTTACCCTCAATGACAAGCGGTAAATCCGCCATCGCATACGGAACCCCAAAACCGATGGCCATCAACGTTGCCGCTGCCAGGAGACGGTTGATGCGATATTGAATCACAAGAACTCCTTCCGATGTGAATGCTTCTGACTGTCGTACCGAACACAAAAAAGAAGATGTGTAGGTATAACGCATCATAGTGCATACCAATTCGGTCATTCTTTGAGCCTTTTGCATCAATATCACAGCGAATCGTTCACATATGATTGCGTGTTCAATAAGGAACTCTTGTTCGCATATTCATTGTGCCCCGCCCCATGAAGAAGCGGGGCTTGAAGTCAACGCCACTTAGAGCCTATCCGAATAACCTTCCGGCGGCCTGCTGGTCTGCCGACTCATCTGCGGCGTCCTCGGGCCTCGGAATATTGACCAATATGCCTCAGCCCTGCGTCCTTGCATCTGAGTCGGCATCCTGCGCATCCCATCCGAAGGGTTATTCGGATAGGCTCTTATCGCAAACTCAGGTTTTAAGGATATAGGCAGGCGAGACGAAGTGATCATTAATGACTGATTTTTTCCTGCACGCTCAGCGGCGCGGTCACTATCAGCTTGCCATCATAAAGCGTGATCGTGGCAGACCCGCCGTTTTGCTTCCAGATTTCAGGGCGGATATTGGTGATGATCATCTGCACCAGATCATCGCCGTTTTTGGCCTTGAGCGATTTATCTTCGGTTTGCGTGTTGTCCTGGTTGGCGCCGCTAAAATCCCCGATTTGCCCGCCGCTGCCGCCTGATGGCAATTTGAAATTGCTCCTGGGAACTTCAATCGGCGCAACGAGCAAATCATCCACAAGGTACATGCGGGTGACCATGTGCTTGTCGGCATCAACGCGGCTGAGAATCGTGATGACGTTATCTTCAACTTCAAAAGTCAATGCGGATTCCGGCGATGCGCTCTCAAGCACAAGGTTAAGCACTTTGCGGAAGGTGGCGGCCGAGTTCAGCGTCACGTTCACCGGCGTATTGCGCATCACGCCGATAGTCTCAAGACTTTTCCAGTTAACGGTGATATTGGCGCCGGTAAGCGTGCGTAAATTGGCAATCGCGCGTTCAAGAGATACGTTTGCCAGAGCGCTTTGCAAAACGGATGAACGATTGGCGGAAGAAGGTTGAGTGGCCGGGGCCGTTGCGCTTTGCGCGTGCGCGGCCGGCGTGATGCACCAGGCGAAGACCAGCGCGATAAAATATTTTTGCATGCGCCGCATATCGCCTCCGACATCACCAGGAATAAATCGGATTACGGAAGTTTCTGCACGATATCAAAACCAAGCTTAAAGAGCAGAAGCATAGCGGGCATAAAGCCCATGACGGAAAGTATTTTGCCCGTCAGCGAGATATTGGGATTGCGGAAGTTGACTACAAAAAGCCACACGCCCACGGCCATCAGCGCCAGGGCGTAAATCACCACCACGCGCCAATTGTCGTTATCAAGAGCCTTAAGGAAGATCAGCACTGTCAGCAGCGCCATCGCAATGGAGATCATGTGCGTGGCCGCAAGCTTCAGATGCGGATGTTCCTGCGGATGCAGCAGGGATTGCTTGCAGAGCCGGTAACGCAGGCGTTCGTAATCCTCAACGCCGCGCGGAATAAAAATGACTTCCTGGCGATTATGCCCGCGCACAAAAAGACCATGCGGACTTTCTTCAATTTTGGTCACATGCTCCATTGACATATAAAAGCACGGCAGCCCGTTGGCAATGCGCGCCACGCCCTGATCGGAAATGATGGCCGTATAAGAAGACCAGAGCTTGTGCGACGCGTTGAGCTGAGTCCAGAAAATCAGAGCCGTAAAGAAAACGAATTGAAAAATAAAAGAGAGCACGAGCAGATAACCATCTGTCCGCGATTGGCTATGCCAGGCCGCCACCAGCACCACAACGATCTGCACGACAATGGGCGTCGGCAGCGTGCGCAGCAGGCCAAACCAATGCAGCGCCTCAAGCGAGGAAGCCTGAACCGGATGAAAACGAATGTTCGTCCAGTTCTCAGGCAGTTGCCGCGAAGAATGGTACCCAAGCACCGGCTTGGCCGCAGCGCGTTGTTGTAGCCGTGGTGTAAATACTGTGCTGTTCACAACAGAAGTCATAGTCAGGATTATACCTCGCCATAAATAAAAATAGAGCACATTTTTGTGAACTTCTTCTATTTTCCCAAAAACGGATACGACTCTATCTCTTTGACACTATAGGACGTTGCCGCTTCACAATTCTATTTTCGGCAGAATATCACCCGATATTTGTCACAAGGTGAGGAATCATGTAGTCTGATAGCCTTACTGAACTGACACCGGCAATCTCTCAGGGATTGTCGTTTTATCTGCATGACTTACAGGTAGTACAGATAATCACGGTGAAAGTTACAGTGTTCAGGTGATTTTGTTACTTTTACAGACGAATTGTGAGAAGGTGTCATGGGAAATCTGTTCTTGGGTCTTGATCTGGGCGGTACAAATGTTAAAGCCGGTATCGTGAACGCTGAAGGCAAATTGATTGCCAAAGTCAGCACCCCGACCGGCGGCAACAGCAGCGATCTGGCGGCACTTAAGGTCGTTGAAACAATGATCAAGGCTGGCCACGAAGCTATCGCCGCGGCAGGCGTCAAAAAGGATGATATTGCTGCGGTTGGCGTTCTCTCGCCCGGTCAGGCTTCGCTCAAGGAAGGCATCGTATACCGTTCTGCGAATTTCCCGAAATGGCGCAATGTCAAGCTCCGCTCTCTGGTCTCGGCGGGTCTGAATCTCCCGGCTATTCTCGAAAATGACGCCAATGCGGCGGCATACGGTGAGTTCTGGGCAGGCGCCGGCAAGGATAAACCAATTGATAACATGATCATGTTCACCCTGGGCACCGGCGTCGGCGGCGGCGTGGTGTACAAAGGCGAAGTGATCCGCGGTTCTTTTGATTTTGCCGCTGAAGTCGGCCACATGATCATGATCCCCGGCGGCGAACTCTGCGGTTGCGGCCAGCGCGGATGCCTTGAGGCTTATTGTTCGGCCGGCTATACCGGCAAACGCGCCACGCGTTTGCTCAAGACCACCAAAACCCCCAGCACCATGCGGAAAACACTTAAAGAAAAAGGCGCCATCACCGCTCTTGATGTTGAGTTGCACGCCCGCAAAAAAGACAAACTGGCATGTCAGGTATGGGAAGAAACGTGCCACTTTATCGCGCTGGCGTCCATCAACGCCTGCCACTGGCTTGACCCGCAGATGATCGTGCTGGCCGGCGGCATGTCCGGCGCGGGCAGCTTTTTGACTAAAACCGTCAACAAGCACTTCCGCGCGGAATGGTGGAAAATGACCAAGCCGATGATCAAAATTGAGATCGCCAAACTTGGCAATGACGCAGGCGTCATCGGCGCGGCCGGCGTGGCCAAAGTGGCCTATGACAAGAAAGAATTGCCGGGCGTGGGCGAGTAAAAAAGTAAGCGAGTTAAGCAGGTTAAGCGAGAAAGCAGGATGCTGATCATCTCTTTTTCGCTTAACTTGTTTTACTCGTCAACTTGCTTAACTGTTCCTACGATAAGGATATAAAGCGTGGGGTTATCCGGGCAGTTATAGGAAGGAAATCAATACCATCATGACCAGTTCACCCGATAAGGTTCTCGCCGTTATTTCCGTTCAGGGACGCGATCAAAAAGGCGTTGTGGCGCAGTTTGCCACATTTGTCGCTGAACGCGGCATCAACATTGAAGATCTTGAGCAGAAAGTGGTTCACGGCGTATTCGTCATGGATATGCTTGTTGACGTCAAGGAAATGGCCATTTCGCTTGACCAGCTTATCCTGGGCCTGCTTGAACTGGGCAAAAAAATCAACATGGAGGTGCGGGTTACTCTTCAGCGCGAACCGCGCACCAAACGCATCGCCCTGCTTTGCACCAAAGAACCGCATTGCCTTGATCGCCTGCTGAAAATGCGGCACAACGAACAACTGCATGGCGATGTTGTCGGCGTGCTGGCCAATCATCCCACGCTCAGGAATATTGTTGAGCCGGCCGGGCTGCCGTTTGAGTATCATGACAGCGGCGATACAAAAGAAAGCAAGGCGGCGCATCAACAGTGGCTGCTGAGCAAGCTTGAGGCGCTCAAGCCGGACCTGATCGTGCTGGCGCGCTATATGCAGATTATTTCGCCGGAGATTATCCGGGCGTTTCCCAACAAAATCATCAACATTCACCCGAGCCTGCTGCCGTTTTTCCCCGGTGCCAGCCCCTACCGCCAGGCCTACGAAAAAGGCGTGCGCGTGACCGGATGCACGGCGCATTTTGTCACGGAACAGCTTGATCAGGGCCCGGTGATTATTCAGGATGTTTTTCATATCAACGTCGGCGTTGATACGGCCGAGGACGTGCGCCAGCACGGACTGGCCCTTGAGGCAGAAACATTGGCCCGCGCAGTCAAAATGTTCCTTGATGATGAACTGGTTGTCGTTGAAGGCAAAGTGGTCTTTAAGCCCGGCGTCACCAGCTTTGCCAAAGGCAAATAAAAGCCGGTCTGAATCATCTTGAGGCAGCTATTTCTGCGCGGAGGCCAGCATCTCGCCCATATGGGTTTCCGGGCAGTGATATACCACCAGGTAATACTGGCGGTAATGCCCCAATGAACGCCATGCCGCATCGCTGTTCATCAGCGCCTGGTAATAATCCCGCACGGAGCAAACCCACCACATACCCGTCGGCGCGGGTACTTTGTTCTTATCAAGCACAAAACGCGGCTCGTTGTTGGCGCTCCACATTTCGGCCGCCGATCCCAGACAAACCTGCACATGAGTGGAGTACGTGATCGGCAGATTATTGCCCACGCGATCCACAACACCGAAACAAACAACATCGCCGCGGCGCAAGGTACGGTCAAGATATTCCCAGGTGGCCTCTGACTGCTGATTCATCCACAACACATCATTGCGCCAGTGTGTATAAATAGAATTGGTGCGGCTCAGAGACGTGGCGAAATTGACTGACTCAAGGCAATTCCACACATCCGGTTCCTGGGCGAAAATTTGATTGTAAAGGCCAAAGGGCCGGGGCTTGCGTGACGAAATGCCGCATTTGGGAAGTAATGACTCAGCCAGCGAAAGCGAGCCGAGAACCTGATTATCCGAAGGTCGCAACGGGAGATAATCCTGCGACCCGCGCGCGGAATATAAAGGAAGCACCAGTGACGAAAATTCAATATCCGCGGCCTGCGCCGCGATACTGAAATCTTCGTGTTGATTTTTTTGGGAAACTCGGCCTGAGAGGCACAACCCTAACGTGGCCAGGAAAACCAATAACGCAAAATTCTTTACGTAATTCCGCATATCACACATCATCGTTGCATCATCCAGTTGCGTACCGACAAGGTCGTTTCGCGCATTTTGAAAACGCGAACTACGCAAAGAGGTTAACAAACTTGCGACATTCATGCCAGCTTTTACATCCATAACATACTGATTCTTCATGTCCGGCCAAAAAAATATCGGACATACATTTCAGGCCGTTCACACACGGCGAACATCCGTGAGTCAAACGCGTGATTCCTGACGTAGTTGCAGCAACTCAAGAACGGGGTGCCCGCATAAACAGTGCACATGTGAACACAGGAGTTACAGAAAATAGAGAGCCATATTACAGCACAACAAAAGTACGGTTTGTTTTCAGACAAGTGGCATCGGGATTAAGTTCAAAGAAGTTGAGGTGGCACATCCACATCAAGAATTTTAAAGTGTGTGCCAAAAATAAATCACACATGACATGCCGCCACGCTTCGCGGGGCGGCTCCGATAAACTTGTGACACGTGATTTGTTTTTGGCAATCCCTATAAAACAGGAGTTTTTTTATCCGCAATGCAAGTTACCAATAAAAAAGCCCCGGAGCGTGCGTAGCGCCGGGGCCTGTGATGACGTAAAGAGGACAACACGGAAGAGATTTTTATCGGGCAGCGTATTTATCAACCAGTTGCTTGATGACTGGTTGATTGGGCTCAACGACAAGACTGCGGCGCCAGAAGCTTACGCCGCGGTTGATGAGATCCTCATCACGAGGCGTGGCCTGAATACCGCGGGCCACGTGAACAACACCAAGTCCGTTAAGCGCGGCAAAGAATTTGGGATCAATGCTTAGCGCCGCGTTATAGGCATTCTGTGCGTCTTCCATTTTATTTTGCTTAAAGAGCGCAAAGCCAAGCGCCACGTCAATATCCGGCGAGGGCGTAATGCGCTGCGCGTTTTCCAGAACGTTTTGCGCCTGCTCATAGCGTTCCTGCTTGATGTACAGGTTACCGAGATTCAGGTACACCTGCGGCTGCGTGGAGTTGAGTTCAACGGAGCGCTTAAGCTCGGTAATGGCGTTGTCATCCTCGCCGATCTGGGCATACAGAATGCCGAGGTTGGCGTGAGTATTGGCGGCGTCAGGCGAACCGGCGACGGCGCGCTGCGCATAGGGAATGCCGCGATAAGGCTCGCCCATTTGCGTATAAACCAGGGCGATGTTCATATTAAGGTCAGGGTCAAGCGGTTTTAGCTCGGCCGCGCGCTGATAAGCGCGGATTGACTCGGTAAACCGATTGAGATACTGCATCATCAGGCCAAGTTGATAATGCGCGGTAAAGTTATAAGGCTCAACACGACAGGCGGCCTCAAAATCACCGGCCGCTTTTTCGTAGTTACCCTGTTTTTTATACAAATCAGCACGCGCGACCAAAGCAACGCCAAGTTGCGGCTGATCCTTGATCGCGGCGGTCAGTTCGGCCATCGCCACGTCCATTTGCCCATGCTCGGCGGCCATCTGCCCGCGAAGATAATGATCCTGAGCCGTATATGTGGCGCACGAAGACAACCCCAAAGCGCAGGCCGCCAACGCCAGAGCAAGAACCGGACGAATGTGCATGTGCATTCTCCACATTGAATCAATCACGAGGGAAAACCGGGAAGCGTTCACAAAGCGTAGCTCAACCGAGGCCGGAGGTCAAAAAGAAACGGCAAACCAGCAAGGATATTGCAGGTTTGCCGTATGACGATCGCTCAGTAATGGGCATATCGCATGAAAAAACACGCCGAATATCACGCCACAGAAGCAGTGGGATTCGGAGTCAATCAATAATTGGGCATCGGCGTGGGAGTCATGGCCGAAGGAGTATCAAGCAGCATAGCCCGTTCAAAATCTTCCGGAATCTGCTTGCCATTGGTATCAATCGTGCGCGCCACGCGGTTACGATTCTGGCCGGGAGATTCGGTAAGAGTCTCACAACCCGGAAGGACTGTCAGGGCCAGTGCGCCCATGACCAACGCCACCACGCTCAATTTCGTCAATTTCATAATACCTCCGCCGAAGCGTCAAAAGACCTGCCGATCTGCCATCTTTGTCTATTCAAACCGTAAATTAGTTGAATGTCAACGGCTTGAGCGGCAACAAATCATTCATAGATACGTTATGCGGCTATGCAGGTCATTTAAGGAAACGAACAACTTGACAATTTTATCGTACACAGATACCTAAGTTACCTCAATTCTTTCTTCATCGGAGGAAGTATGGGTTCAGCGGCGGAAATACAGGTCGAAAATCTCAGCAAGTCTTACGGGAGTCTGCTGGCGGTCAACAACATCAGTTTTGAGGTGGCAAAGGGCAGCATTGTCGGATTCCTGGGGCCAAACGGCGCAGGGAAATCAACGACGATCCGCATGCTGACCTGCTATATGCCCCCCACATCCGGCACGGCCAAAGTGGCCGGGCATGATGTTTTTTTTGAATCGCTGGCCGTGCGCGAAAAAATCGGATATCTGCCGGAATCAAATCCGCTTTATACCGAGATGCGCGTAAGCGAATACCTTGAGTTTAAGGCGAAAATTCGCGGACTTGATCGCGCCACGCGTCAAAAGCGGATTGCGGAAGTGGCCGAGCGATGCTGGCTTAAGGATCGTTTGCGGTCGGTCATCGGCACACTGTCAAAAGGATATCGCCAGCGCGTGGGTATTGCTGACGCGTTGCTGCATAACCCGCCGGTGCTGGTGCTTGATGAGCCGACGGTCGGCCTTGATCCGGCACAGATCCGCGAAGTGCGCAAGCTGATTGCCGAACTGGCCGGCGATCATACAGTGCTGCTCTCAACACATATTTTGCCTGAAGTAGAAATGGTCTGCCAGCGCGTGATCATCATCGCGCGCGGCAAAATCGTGGCGCAGGGCACGCCGGAAGAACTCAAGCAAAAAGCCGGCGGCGGATTGCGCGTTGAGGTTCGCGGCCCGGCTGACCAGATCCGCCAGGCGCTTAACGCCCTGCCGGGTGTTGATCGCGTTGAGTCGGAAGCATCCTCCGGCGCGGGCAAATTTATTGTGCACGGCAAACAATCACCGGAAATGAAGGAACGGATCGCACAGATCGTGGCGGAAAATAAATGGGGTCTGCGCGAACTGCGACAGGAAGGCGCATCGCTTGAGGAATATTTTGTCAGAGCGACAGCTGAGTAAAAGGTAAACGAGTTCAAAAGTTCAGCAAGTTAACAAGGATCAGTATGAACAAAACACTTTTCCTGGCCAAGCGGGAACTGGCGGGGTTGTTTTACTCCCCGATCGGTTACCTGGTGCTGACGGCCTATCTGTTATTAATGGGGATTCTTTTTGGGTCGCTGGTTTTTGCGCCCGGCCAGGTGGCCGATATGCGGCCTTTGTTCAAGATCGGGCATTATGTGGCGATCTTTATCATTCCGCTGCTGACAATGGGCCTGCTGGCGGACGAATATTCCTCCGGCCGAATTGAGATGCTGAGAACCTCGCCGATCTCCGAATGGCAAATCATCATCGGCAAATACCTCGGCGCGCTGGGATTTTACCTGGCGCTTCTGCTCTCAACGCTGATATATGTGATCATTCTGCTGGTCCTGGGCAAGCCGGATTTGGGCGCGGTGCTCAGCGGGTATATCTCGCTGATGCTTCTGGGCGCAATGTTTGTGGCCATCGGCTTGTTTTTCTCCGCCATTACGCCCTACCAGATCGTCGCGGCCATGAGCACGTTTATCGCGCTGGCGGTGATGGGCATATTAATGGATTTTCTGTCATTCAAAATCAGCGACTGGCTGCCGCCAGCCGGG
Organism: uncultured Phycisphaeraceae bacterium; assembly: GCA_964610975.1. GTDB lineage: Bacteria > Planctomycetota > Phycisphaerae > WQYP01 > WQYP01 > CAZSYN01. The sequence goes on along the minus strand of CAZSYN010000004.1, from coordinate 247,266 downwards.
TGGTTCTCGCGCGGACTCAATGGCATGCTCAAATACCTTGCCATCATGCCGCGCATGGATGACTTTGCCAAAGGCGTGGTAGAAAGCAGCAACGTGGCGTTCTTTGTGATCTTCAGCGGGCTGTTTCTGCTGCTGTCCTATATGGTCGTAGAAAGCCGGAAGTGGAGATAATGACAATGACAGAAAAAAACACACAATCATCCCGGCGGCTGAAGTACGGCGCCAATTTTATCCTGCTCACGGCGATTGCTCTGGCATCGGCCGGCGGTTTGGCGTATATCACATCGCAGTATTCACAGCGCGCGGATATCAGCTCGGCGCAGGTTAATTCGCTTTCGCAGCGAACCAAAAAACTTCTGGAGCAAGTTGATACCAAAGGCGACAAATTTGAACTTGTGTCAACGTATCTTGGCGGAACCATTGATGCTTCCGGCCGGGACCGCGCACAGCAGGTTGACGATCTGCTCTCAAACTACGCGCGGGTGAGCAAAAACGTAAAAGTCGGCACGCGCGATGGACTTGATACGCGCATCCGCGATCGCTATGCCGCGGAATTTAAGCAGTATGAAGAAACGGCCAGCGGCTATAGCAAAATTTTTGATGATCTTGAAAAATTCTGCAAAGAAGAAGGCGCCAACCTCGGCGCACTTTCGCAGCAGAAAGGCCTGAGCAGATCGGCACAAAACGAGATTCTGAGCATTCAGGGTCTGTTTAACGAAACCATACCGGAGATTCTCAAAAAGAGCCGCGAAAAAATCCGCAAATCAACAGACTCAACCGTGCCGGCATGGTCGCCGATTGTTGAGGAACTCAAGAGCAAAACCGGCGATCTCTCAAATGCGCTCAAGCAGTTCCTGGGTGACGCAGCCGGGCAACTGAGCCCTACGCTTCAGGCCTATATCAAAAAGCAGTCCGGCGAATATCAGAAAATCACCACGGAGCTTGATGAGTTTAAAGGCAAGCTTGATAAACTGCCGGCGCTTAAATCAGACAGCGTCTTTAGCTCACTGCGCGAAAACTGCATTGTGGTTCTCGGCCCGCAGGATGCCAAAGTGCTCTCGAATTATGACGTTTATAAATCGCCGCGCAGCGCCGACGACATGAGCGATAACACGCAAATGAAGTTTGAGGGCGAGCAAGCCATCAGCACCGCCCTGCTGGGCATGACGCAGCCCAACAAACACAAAGTGGTGTTCATCGGCGGACAAACCGGCATGATCACCGGACAGTATTCGTCCTTTGCGGATATTCTCAACCGCGCTAATTTTGAGGTGCTTGAGTGGGCGCCGCCATCACCGCAGCGCGGCCCGCAGCAACAACCGCAATCGCCCGAGCCGCCGGCGGAAGGCAAGGGCGTCACGTTTGTGGTCATGACTCCGGATGTCAATCCGCAAATGGCCATGATGGGCATGCCGCCAACGAGTCCGCAGCCAATCATTGATGCAGTTAAAAAACATCTTGACGATGGCGGTTCCGCGCTTTTCCTGGCCGAAGCATCAAGTCCTTTTGCGGCCATGATGGGCGGCTCTGGCGGATATCCGTATGATCCGCTGGTCAAGCCTTTTGGCATTGAAGTTAACGCCAAATATACCGTGATGCAGGCGTTTCCGTCTCGCGACGGAAAAACGCAGGCCGTGCCGCAATTTACGATCAACCGTTATCCGGATACGCCGGTCACAGGCCCACTGCAAACGCTTGACACCATCTTTGCCGGGCAGATCACGCGCATGGGCGCAATGGGCGGGCCAACGCCGGTCAGCGTGATCGTGGACAAGCCTGCCGATGTCAAGGATTTTATCCTCGCGCTAACCGAAACCAGCGACACCATTTGGGCGGAATCAAATCCGAATATTGACAGCAAATTCAATCCGGAAACGGATCTTAAATCGCCCATTTCGCTGGCCGTCGCGTCTGAAAAAGGCAGCGGCGACAAAGCGCAGCGCGTCATTGTGCTTGGCAATAAAATCATGGCGACCAACGAAGCCATTGAGTCAGCGCGCGTGGTTCAGCGCGGAAACGCCGTTGTGGCCGTGGCCAATTTCCCCGGTAACGGCGAACTGCTGCTCAACAGCGTTTACTGGCTGAGCAATTATGACACGATGATTGCCGTTAGCCCGCAGGCCAGCGCGGCCATGCGCATCAAGGCGATGTCGCCCGGCGCAGAAACCGCCGTGCGCACAGCGGCCATGCTGGTGCCGCCGGTGCTGGCAATCATCGCCGGCGCGGTTGTGTTCTTCGTTCGTAGAAAGTCGTAAAGGAAGATAACGCTGAACTCTGAACGATGAACGCTGAAATTGATGTGTCTCTGCGTTCAGCGTTTTTAGCACAGTGGTTTGTTTTAACGTATAAATTCTTGAGAAAAGAACCATGAATTTCAAGCTCACTGCAATACTTGCTGCGTTACTGATTCTGATTGCCGGCGTCATGTTTTATCTTTCCGGCAGGCCGGCCAAAGTTGCCGACGCGGAACCGGCCACGGCCGTATTTAAACCAAAACCGGGCAGCATTCGCGATATTAAACTGGTCCGCGACGGACAAACGGTTGTGGCATTTTCGCGCGCATCCGGCAAATGGCTGCTGACAGAACCCGTATCGGCCCCGGCCGAGGCATGGCAGCTTGAGAGTATTGCCGACGGATTGACTGCGCTGACCTACAAAGAAAAATTCACGCCTGATGCCGCGCGCCCACTTGATAAAATTGGCCTTGCCCCGGCCAAAACAGTGCTGAGTTTTACTGACGCCGCCGGCAAATCAGTTACGCTTGATATCGGCAAGCGCACGCCGGCCAAAACGATTTACGCCAAACTCAGCGGCGACAATACCGCATATGAACTCGACGAAGAGTTTTTTGAAAAAATCGACAAAGATCCCAGCGAATTTCGTTCGCGTGATCTGGTTGATATCACACCGGCCGACGTTCAGCACATGATCGTTAAGCATCAGGACCAGACCGTTGAGCTTGGCAAAACAGATGGCAAGTGGGTCATAACCAAGCCGATCACCACGCGCGCCAATCAGTCTGTAGTTGAGTCGTTGATCAGCGAGGTGCGCAATGCCCGCGTGCAGAATTTTTCAGAGATCAAAAAGAGTTCGCTGGCCACGGGTTTAAGCGCGCCGCAGGTAGCCATTACGCTGACAGTGGCCGACGCCGCCACGCCGGCCACGCAACCGGCCGGCTCTCAGCCCGCCACCCGGCCGACGCATGACGTCACGATGCAGTTCGGCAACTTTACCGACCTGACGCATAAGCTGATGTATGTGTCGCTGGCCAGCGCCAACGAAGCGTATATTCTCAACGGTGAGATTTTTGGCAAGGTAAACAAGCAGCTTTTTGATCTGCGCGATCCGGCCGTAACGCCGGCCGCGGTCAATGACGCAACCACGATCAACAGCGGCGAAGTGATGCTCAAAAAAGAGAACAATCAGTGGCAGATGACCATCGGCAAATCCGCGCCGGTGCCGGCTGATTCTGCCGCAATCGAAAACGTGCTCACGGCGATTAAAAATCTCCGCGCCAATCAATATCTTGATGGCGCTGGCGATCTTAAATCACTCGGCCTTGAGCCGGCCACCCAGAAAATCACGCTCACATTGCCGGGCCAAACACAGGAAGAAGTTCTCCTGATCGGCGAGCCGCAGAAAGAACAATCACTCACGCCGATCAAGCGTCAGGGCGAGCCGACCGTTTATCTGGTGCAGTCGGCCGATGTTGCCAAGATGGCGATTGATCCGCTGTCACTACGCGATAAATCAGTAGCCAAAATTCCGGCCGACACCATTCGCAGCATCACAATCAGCGGCGGCGCGCGGCTTGCTCCGCTGACTCTGACAAAAGATGGCGCAAAATGGATTGTTCAGGAAGAAAACCGCAAGGCGGCCGCTGACGAGGCCAAAATTTCCGCGCTGCTGGCGGATCTTGATCCGATCTCGGCCGAGAAATTCATTGGCACTCACGCATCGGCAATTGATAAAGCCATGATCGTCACCATTCTGCATGACGATACCGCTGCGCCGACCACGCAAATCGCCGGACCTATGCCGACCAAAACAATCACAACGGTGCTGTCGCTCACTCACAAAAAAGACGGCTGGCAGGCCAATGTGAACGGCCAGTGGGTATTTACGCCGGCGGCAGGCCTTGTTGAGAAGCTGACAAAAGAAACGTTTGTCGCCCCGGCCACTCAACCGGCCACGGCGCCCAAATAAAAAACATAAAATGCTGAACGCTGAAGATATGCGGATTGCCTTTCTTCAGCGCTGAGCATTTATCGTTCAGAGTTATTGTGCTGGCTCAAAAAAATCTTTGATGACTTTGTTCACCTGGCTTGTCACCTGGTGAATTTTTTTACTCGCATCGATAACGCGATAACGTTTCGGCCATTTTTCAGCTTGCTCAAGATAACTTTTGCGAACACGCTCAAAAAAATCCTGTGCGCGCTGTTCAATACGATCCTGCAATAGCGACGTATCAAACAAATTACCGGTCTTGGGTCCGTGAGATGTTTCTTTAACCAGTCCCTGCCTGCGGAAAGATTCTTCAAGCGGCAGATCAAAAATCACCGTCAGGTCCGGCCAAATACCATGAACGGCAATTTCCGCAACCTGCATAATCGCGTCAGTACTCAGTCCGCCGCCGCCACCTTGATAGGCGATGGTTGAGCTCGCATAGCGATCCGCCAGCACAAATTCCCCGGCCGCCAGCGCCGGCTTAATCTGCTGCTGAACCAGTTGCGCGCGGCTCGCCATATACAAAAGCATCTCGCAGCGCATGTCCATGCCGTCGCCTTTGTCGGAAAGCAAAAGCTCACGGATATGTTCGCCAATCGGCGTACCGCCCGGCTCACGGAATCTTCGCACGGTAATACCGGCATTTTCCGCAGCCTCATGCAGTTTCTTCATTTGCGTTGTTTTTCCGCAACCATCCGGGCCATCAAAAACGATGAATTTGCCCTTGAGCGCGGAGAAATTGATTGACCAACCTTCAGTCATGCGTACCTTTCCTGATGTAGAAAATGTACGCGATGCCACCCGGTTACGGCAAGTCAACATCCGTGAATAAATACGTAATGACATTCAGCGTGATTCGCGATTGTCATGTGGCATATAATGATGTGTTCAATCTGCACCGGATAAAAGACCGATATTCAGAATAACGCGGATGTGCATATTCAGGAGCAACTCATGCCTGTTGATCCGAGAAACGGAACAATCGTCGGAGGCGGCGCGGAACCTGGCTCACAGGATCTCTGGCGCATCTTCCGCATCATGGCGGAATTTGTAGAAGGTTTTGAGACTATGGCCCGCATCGGCACGGCCGTCTCTATTTTTGGCTCCGCCCGCACCAAGCCGGAAGACGAATTTTACAAAAAGGCGCAGACCCTGGCCGGCATGCTCGCCAAAGAAAACATCGCCATCATCACTGGCGGCGGGCCGGGCATTATGGAGGCGGCAAATCGCGGCGCCCGCGAAGCCGGCGGCATCTCCGTCGGCCTGAATATCTCCCTGCCGATGGAGCAAATGAGCAACCCCTACCAGACGGTCTCTATCAACCATCATTACTTTTTTGTCCGTAAGGTGATGTTTGTTAAATATGCGTCTGCTTTCGTCTGTTTTCCCGGCGGCTTTGGCACAATGGACGAATGTTTTGAATCGCTCACGCTCATACAGACAATGAAGACGGAACCATTTCCGGTCGTTTTGATCGGTTCTTCATTCTGGTCAGGCCTTGTCAACTGGATGCGCGAGACCATGTATGAGCGTTACAGCTATATACACGGGCAGGATTTGAATCTTTTTCGCATGACTGATGATCTTGACGAGGCGGTAAAGATCATCACGGAGTCAGGCAACAAGACGTCGCAATATCCCGCGCTTGCCAAATCGCAGCAGTTGACGGCAGAAGGCACGCGTTACGGCGTATCGCCGCGGCCAATTGTTACGCCACGGGCCGAAACAAAAACAAACGCCGAAGAAATGCCGCAGCAGTAATTCGGCTACCTCATATTGAAGAATCCTCAGGGGTGATATGATAATGGTCATTGATCATGTCATAGCCATTGAGGATTTTTTATGGCCGCCAATGAACATCGCCAGTATTGGCTCGCAACTCTTGATAAAATTGCCCGGCCGGTGCTATCCGCGCTTGCCGCAGGAAAATTGCGCGCCGGAATGCCGGTAGAGACACACGATGGGCGTCAAACAAACCTGCCCAATTCAACGTATCTTGAGGCTCTCGGCCGCCTGCTGACAGGCATTGCGCCCTGGCTTGAGTCCTCATCAGGCAATGATGCGGAAATCACACTGCGCGATACGTACCGCACCATCACCCGCCAGGCGCTGGCATCCGGTTTTGACCCGGACTCTCCGGATTATCTTTACAGTCATATGGTGCATCAGCATCTGGTTGATACGGCGTTTCTGGCTCATGCCATTGTGCGCGCGCCGGAGCAACTCTGGGCGCAATTGCCGGCGCAAACACAGAATCAACTTGCCGCGGCGCTGATTATGACGCGTAAAATCAGGCCGTCATTCAACAACTGGCTTTTGTTTTCGGCAATGGTTGAGGCGGCACTGCACCGCATGGGCCGGGAACATGACCCAATGCGCGTTGATTACGCCGTGCGCCAGCATATGCAGTGGTATTGCGGCGACGGCATGTATAATGACGGCCCCTGCTATCACAATGATAATTACAATAGTTACGTGATTCAGCCGATGCTGACGGATATCGTGGCCACGCTGCCGGATTGCTGCTCGGCCGAAGATCGCGCGGCCATTGAAAAACGCGCCATACGATACGCTGCCGTACAGGAACGCCTCATCATGCCGGATGGCTCATTCCCGGCCATCGGCCGATCTATTTGCTATCGCACAGGCGCTTTTCACCACCTGGCGCATATGGCACTGAATCACAAACTGCCCGATGACATGCCTCCGGCGCAAGTTCGTTGCGCGCTAACGTCAGTAATGCGCCGCACACTTGAGGCGCCAAACACGTTTGGCCCGGAAGGCTACCTGACCATCGGCCTTACCGGCCACCAGCCCGCACAGGCGGAACCGTACATCTCAACCGGCAGTCTTTATCTGTGCGCGGCAAGCCTTTTGCCGCTCGGTTTACCGGCCGATGACCCGTTCTGGTCCGCGCCGGACCAACCGTGGACGCAAGCGCGCATATGGGCCGGAGAAAACATCCCGGCCGATCACGCCATGCATGAATAAAATTAAATTATATAGGCAAGACCGCGTGATCTATTTACAAAACAAATCAATCATTCGCAATAGCGTACACTTTCGTGATGTTATTATGTCTTTCTTTGCCGATAAGAAAAGTAGAAAAGAATTTATATAAGAATTTTTTATGTTATAATAACTTCGGATCTGAACCTCGGGTTATCCGAGTAATAGGATCCCCCAGGGCCCGCGAGGGCCCCATTTTATTTTTGCACTTATAATCTGACGATACCCAGTCCTTTGGGATCTTTTTCAGAGGCTTTTCTGCATAGCACAGGGCTCAACCGGTTAAAATAAGCATTGCCGCCATGTTTTTTCATAAAACTTGATGGTTCAATACTCTGCTTAAGTAAAAAGGCTGCGCAGTCTGCCGCCTGCAAAAAATACGATTCACGAGAATCTCGCAAAATCGGTTGCTCAATAATGGTACGTATGGGCTCATCTTTGAAATAATAGGAACCGGAATTTTCGCGGACATAAAGCTGGTTATGCAGTCGCATGTTGTCTAAAAATCTGGCAAGTTTTTGGCCATCCGTATTATCAGGGAAAATAATGCCGCGATCGTCCGCATTTTTTGGCCCGGGAAAATTCTGATAACGAATCGTATTCTCAAAACGTTGAAATAAACAATACCATGCACGCCTGAATATTTCGTCCTTGCTGGGCCAGCGACTCAAATGTTTATCCACCACAACATTAATGATATTCACGTCAGACAAAGTTGCGATAGCATCGGCAAAATGCCGAATAACCGCCAAGCGCTGATATTTTCGTAAATTCTGCAACGAAAGCGCCAACCTTGAGGGCTTATTGATCATCTCCGCAGTATGCAGTTCATCTTCAATATTGATTTTATAACTATCGCGCAGCCATCGCCGGAATCCGGCTAATTGGGATAGGGTATCTTTCCATCTTAATTCATGTACGACAAGGCCCGACAGACAAAAGAGGGACGATGGCGATCCTTCGCTCGGCAGACCGCAATCGCCGCTATCATCCACATACATAATGTACATATGTTGCCAACCTGCGGTGTTTATATATCGGTTTAATGCCCCTCAACGCGGTGGCCAAGCAATGCGCCGACTTCTTCAACTTTTTGTTTGAGAAGATCGGGCGTATCGGCCTCAAGGTTCAGGCGCAGCAGAGGTTCCGTATTGCTCTTGCGAACATTGCACCACCAGGTGTCATACTCAACCGTAATACCGTCAAGATAATCAATCGTGGCGTCTTTATAACGCTCGGCAAGTTTGGCGATAGTGCCGTCCTTGTCGGCATTTTCAAAATTGATTTCGCCGCTTGAGTAGTAACGCTGAAGCGGTTTTAGGATCTGGCTCAGCGGCCGGTCATAACCACTCAACACCGACATGGTAACGGCAAAGACAACCGCGCCGGAATCTGTCTTAAAGCTGTCGCGGAAATAGAAATGGCCCGAAAGTTCGCCGCCAAAAACGGCATGAGAATCGGCCAGCGCTTTTTTCATAAAGACGTGGCCAACGCGTTCACGTTTCGGTATGCCGCCGGCGTTGAGAATTTCGTCGCGCACAACATGGCTTGAGCGCAGATCATAGACGATGGCCGAACCGGGGTTGCTCTTGAGGAAATCCTGCGCGAGGAACGCCGTGAGGATATCGCAGCGGACAATTTTGGCCTGCTCATCGACAAAAATGCAGCGATCCGCATCGCCATCAAAACAAACGCCAAAATCGGCCGCATGACTGAGCACCGCTTCCTGAAGCTCACGCAAATTGGCGTCAACAAGCGGATTTGGTTCATGCTTAAAGCTGCCGGTGATCTCCTGGTTGAGCAGAATCAGTTCAAGATTCGGCAGGCCCATGAAGATGCTGGGCACAAACTTGCCCGACATGCCGTTGCTGCAATCAACAACGACCTTAAGCTTGCGCTGAAGCTTAAGGAACTGAAGCACGTGCGCTTTATAGGGGCGCGTGAGGTCTTGAGTTTCTATTTTGCCGACCTGCGCCGGCGGATTTTTGCGAAGCTGCATCGCAATGCGCTTGATTTCGTTAAGACCGGTATTTTCGCCGACTGGCCGCGCCTGCTGGCCGCTGATTTTAAATCCGTTATATTGCGCCGGATTATGCGATGCCGTGACCTGAATGCCGCCGCAGCAGCCCAGGTGATTAATCGCAAAGTAAACCTGCGGCGTATCAACCATGCCGATATCAATGACGTTTGTGCCCGTTGAGAGAATGCCCTCAATGAGCGCCTTGGCCAGCGATGGCGAACTTGTGCGCATATCCCTGCCGACGACGACCATGTTCATGCGCGGATCGGCTTTGGCCAGCCCGCTGAGATTCATGCGGAGGAACTGCGCGGTGGCGTGGCCGGTGCGCCAGGCAATATCTTCATTGAGCGGCTCAGGATAAATGCCGCGAATATCATAAGCTTTATAGACTTTTTCGATCATAGGTCCCTCATTGACAGAACTTTGTGCCGCATCCTGAGACGGCGCCGCACCGGCAGCAGAACCTTCGCGCCACTGGCAGCCGGCGCATTTGGGATAATGATGCCGCTGCCGCTGAAGGCAAACCGCATCAGAAATCTGGTACCGCTCACCGGGGCATTGCCGCTGATACTGACTGGTGGCCTCGCCCTGACGGGCCGCCACCGGCATCGGCGATTTTTCCCAGACCGGTACTGTATCGCAGATGGGCAACTGCGACAATTTAGCCTGGCTATCTTTTACCCAATCTTTCATAAGTCTTCTTTCTCTCTGGCATTAAGCACACGCACTGCCGAGGCGTATCCGTGTTTTATCGGCATAGGCCATGAGTTTTCGTCAGTGTAGTCTCGCGGTAGAGCAAAAACTGCGGTAAAATCATCGCTTAACCCCTATTAGCGAGGTTCAGGATGAACGATTCACTTGCGGTTCCGGCCACAACGTCAGCTCAGGCGGAGGCTCTGCGCCCGACGGATCACTTTGCGCCGCGTCACATCGGCCCAAACGAAGCAGAACTATCAGAGATGCTTAAGCCTTTGGGATATGACAGCTTAAATGCATTTTCTGATGCGATTATTCCGGAAGCCATCCGGCTGACGCAGCCGCTGAATCTCCCGGCGCCGCTGAGTGAATCGGAGGCAATTTCGCAAATACGTCGCATTGCCAGCAAGAATGTGATCAAGAAATCGTTCATCGGCGCCGGGTATTACGGCACGATTACGCCGCCGATCATTCTGCGGAACATTCTTGAGAATCCCGGTTGGTATACGCAGTATACGCCCTATCAGGCTGAAATTTCCCAGGGCCGCCTTGAGGCATTGCTGAATTTTCAGACGGTAATCAGCGACCTTACCGGCCTGCCGCAGGCCAACGCAAGTTTGCTTGACGAAGCCACAGCCGCGGCCGAGGCGATGAATATGGCCCGCAGCATTGTGGGCGATGACGCGGGCAATAAAAAGTTCTTTGTCTCATCAGGATGTCATCCGCAGACAATTGCTCTTGTGCAGACCCGCGCCAAATGGCTCGGCATTCAGGTTGTCGTCGGCGATGAGGCGGCAACGCTCAACGACGCGGCCAAAGTCGGTGAGTATTTTGGCGTATTGCTGCAATACCCGGCCACAGATGGCACAATCACGGATTACGGCATGCTCATTGAGCAAATTCATGCCGCCGGCGGCGTGGTGGTTATGGCCACGGATCTGCTGGCGCTGACGATGATCAAATCGCCCGGCGAATATGGCGCGGATGTGGCAATCGGCTCGGCGCAGCGGTTTGGCGTACCGATGGGTTTTGGCGGGCCGCATGCCGCATTTATGGCAACCAAAACGGAGCATGTCCGCAAGATGCCCGGCCGCGTCATCGGCGTATCAAAAGATGTTCACGGCAACCCGGCGCTGAGACTGGCACTGCAAACGCGCGAGCAGCACATCCGCCGCGACAAAGCCACCAGTAATATCTGCACAGCACAGGTTCTGCTGGCCATCATGGCCGGTATGTATGCGGTTTATCATGGCCCGCAGGGCGTTAAAAAAATCGCACAGCGCACGCACACGATTGCCGGCATTGCGGCCGAGGCGCTCAAGCAGGCCGGCCATACGATTCTGAACGCCACTTACTTTGATACACTGCATGTCAAGCCCGCAACCGATGCCGCCGCGCTGATCAAATCGGCCGCAAAATCAGGCAGCAATGTGCGTGATTTTGGCGACGGAACCGTCGGCCTGAGCTTTGACGAGACAACCAGCGCCGGCGATCTCAAGCAATTGCTGGTGGCCTTCGGCGCGGATGGCTTTATCAACGCAGGCTCCGCCGGCGCATACCATCTTGAATCATCCGCCTTTAACCGCACGTCGGCATACCTGACGCATCCGGTCTTCAGCAAATATCATGGCGAGCACGAAATGCTCCGCTATATCAAGAAACTTGAATCGCGCGACCTGTCCTTGTGCCAAAGCAATATTCCGCTGGGCTCATGCACGATGAAGCTTAACGCCACCACCGAAATGCTGCCGATCACGTGGCCTGAATTTGCCGAATTGCACCCGTTTGCGCCGGCCGATCAGTCACGCGGTTATGCCCAGCTCTTTAAGGATCTTGAGACATGGCTTGCGGAAATCACCGGGTTTGCGGCATGTTCGCTTCAGCCGAATGCCGGTTCAGCCGGTGAGTACGCGGGCCTGCTGACAATTCGCAATTATCAGGAAGCCAAAAAGCAGGGTCATCGTAATATCTGCCTGATCCCCACCAGCGCGCACGGAACGAACCCGGCCTCGGCCGTCATGGCCGGGCTGAAGGTTGTGCCGGTGGCCTGCGATGATCACGGCAATATTGATATCGCCGATGTCAAAGCGCGCGCCGAGGAACATCGCGACAATCTTTCCTGCATCATGGTGACATATCCTTCTACTCACGGCGTATTTGAAGAAGGCATCCGCGAGATCTGCGCCATCATTCATGACAACGGCGGCCAGGTTTATATGGACGGCGCGAACATGAACGCGCAGGTCGGCCTGACTTCGCCCGGCCATATCGGCGCGGATGTGTGCCACCTGAATCTGCACAAAACGTTCTGCATTCCGCATGGCGGCGGCGGCCCGGGCGTAGGCCCGATCTGCGTCGCCAAGCACCTGGCAAAATATCTTCCTGGCCACCCGGCCACGAACAAAGCCGGCAAGGCGCATCCGGGACCGGTCGCGGCCGCGCCGCACGGCAGCGCCAGCATTTTGCCGATTTCGTGGACTTATATCGCCATGATGGGCTACGAAGGCCTGCGTAAAGCAACGCAGGTTGCGATGCTCAACGCCAATTACATGGCCAAGCGGCTCGCCGGCCATTACCCGGTTTTGTATCGCGGCAAGAATGGTTTGTGCGCACACGAATTTATCCTTGATATCCGCGAGCTTGAGCATACGTCAGGCATTAAGGTTGAGGATATCGCCAAACGGCTTATGGACTACGGTTTTCACGCTCCCACAATGTCATGGCCGGTGCACAGCACGCTGATGTTTGAGCCGACAGAATCGGAATCAAAATATGAACTTGACCGCATGTGCGATGCGATGATCGCCATTCGCGCGGAGATTCAGGCCGTCGTTGACGGCAAGGCCGACAAGAACGATAACGCGCTGAAAAACGCGCCGCATACCGCTCTTGCTGTCACCGACGACAACTGGACGCATGCCTATAGCCGCCAGGATGCCGCGTACCCGGCCGCATGGCTTAAAGGCCCTGACGGATATAAATTCTGGCCGCACGTAGGCCGCATTGATAATCCCTGGGGCGATCGCAATTTGATGTGCACATGTGCGCCGGTGGCGTAAAAAGACACAGAGACGCGAAGACGCGGCGACACGGAGACTGATTATCGCAAAGATCTCCGCGTCCCCGTGTCGCCGTGTCTCGGCGTCATCATCTGCAAAAAGAAATAAAGCCGCAGCAAACATGTGTTAGCTGCGGCTTTATTATTGATTATCGTGCTTTTACTTCACGTCATAGGTATGGCCCATGAACCACACCTTGCCCTTGTCCTGATCTTCCGGCGGACGGGCATCAATCGCCACACGATTGTATTCAAGCAATGTGCCTTTGGCCTGCTGAAGTTTGGCCAGCGCCACATTATATAAGATGGCGGCCTGAATTTCGGCCAGTTCCGCATCGGCCACGTTCTGCTGCGAAGAAAGCTTCAGTTGCAGGAACTCAGGCGTAAGCTGAACGACTTCTTCCTTCTTGATGATCGCATCAAGCTGCTCGCCGGCGGCGATGCGCGCTTCGCGGCGCGCGCGAATTTCCTGATAACTCGTCAGGATATCACGCACCGCAAGCTTCACATCAAGAATGACCTGCTGCGCCTGCTGAAGCATCTGCGTCAGAGCCTGGCGGCGTTCAAGCTGCCGGCGACGCATAGCCGCCTCGGCCGCGCGATTGCCCAGCGGAATTTCAAAATGAACGCCGGCCGCGTAATTCATATAGCGGGCGTCATCAAAAGTGCTGGCAAAAGCCTGGTCAAAACCATTATCCGCGCCGCCGTAAGACGCCGTTGAGAGCGTCACGTCGGCTTTCGGAAGCAAATCATTGCGCGCCACATTGACGATGATATCCGCGCGCTCAACCGTCAGGCGGGCCTGAGCCATTTCCGGACGCTGTTTGAGAGCCGTATCAATCTGCTCCGCAAGATTAAATGCCAGCGGCGCATCAACCGGACGATCAGCCGGCACAAGCAACACGTTGCTGCGCAGGTCCATTGTCGGGTCATTAATCAGCGCCTTGAGTTTATCTGAAGAATCACGCACATCCGTGCGCGCACGAACCAGGTTTGCCAGAGTTCTTTGATACTGCGCGCGAGCCTGAGCCACCTGGGTGCGGTCGGCATCAACTTCAAGACGCGCCTCAATCTTGCTGAGCGTATCTTTGGTCGCGCGGAGCAGACGCTCCTGAATTTCAACGGCGACGTTACGCAGGACAAGATCCTGATACGCCTGCTCAATGGTATAAACCTGAAGCGAAACCTGCTGCCGGAATTTTGAGAGGCTGATGCGCCGGTCGCGCTGTGCCAGATAAATACTGGCGCGGTTGACATCTGCGCCAAAACCGCGGAGCAGAGGCTGGCTGACGCTGGCGGCGATATTACCAATATGGCCAGCCCTGTTGGCGTACTGGCTGTCAAAATAATTGTCGCCGCCGCTGATCTGCGCCGTAGCGCCGGAGGCTAATTTTGATTTGATGCCGACATTATTCTGCCATGAATTTCCGTTAAGGGAATTATAGGTTTGCCCGATGGGCCTGGGCTGATCCGTATATCCCCAGCTCGAATCAGCAAAGAGAGACGGGTCAAAAGCGGCTTCGGCCTCAGTGATCATGGCTTCGCGGATACCGGGATTATATGCTTCTACTTTGATGGCCAGCGAATTTTGCATGGCCCGGGCAATGGCATCCTGAAGGCTCAGGACAAGCTGGGGCTCGCTTGAGCCAAAATTTTCCGGCTGAGTGGTGGCCGCCGCGCTAAGCGGGCTCATCGGTTCTCCGGCGGGGACAACCGCCTGAGCATCGGCCGGTTGCGTGGTGGCGCCGACAGGCGCCAGAACCCGCACGCCGTCATTAACCGTAGGCGCATTGAGCGGCAAGGAAGCAAGCGTTCCGTCAGCCGTTCCGCGTGCCAGAACGGCGCTGGCGTAATTGCTCCAGTTGCGATCCGCCGAGGAATCCGCCAATGGCGATTCGCAGGCGGCAAGACCACATAGTGCCACTGACGCAACCATCATGGCACATGAAAATTGCTTCAGATCCGCCGCCTTCATCATTTTGTGTTTCATGCGAAGTTCTCTGTACTGCGTCTAAGTTTACCAACCAAAGTCAGGATTATATGTCGTAACTATCAGGGTTCAACCCGGAAGCCGTGACATAACAGACAATTCCGGTACGAGCCGGTATGAAGAAGAATCGCGACAACGGATCGGTTATTCCGCAAGATCTTTTTATTGACCTGCGAGACAGATTCGTTTTGAATACGTTGATTCGATTCCGCGCCGGCAACCGGAATCGTAATTTGTGTTGCCAAAAAGCCCCACAACTCCGGTTGTTTGTGTATCATACAACAACTGGTTCATTGTTGGGCCTGTGTTTTTTTATTTGTGGCCGAAGGTTTTTCAGGGTAATGCACGATGTTCAGAACTCCCCTTGACAAGGGGGTTTATGGCCGCGCATCAGCCGGAGGCCACTTTCAGGTTAGTCGTTATTGTAGAAAGCGCACGGCGGAATGTTTTATCGCACGCTTCACTGGTATATCCTGCGCGACTTGATTCGCGTATTTCTGCTTACGGCAACGGCGTTGACCACGCTGCTTGCCTTTGGCGGCACGTTTAAGCCGCTGACGAAAGAAGGCCTTGACGTCTTTCAGCTTATGCAGGTAATGCTGAACCTGATGCCGGCGATGCTGGCGTATGCGATTCCTTTGGCCGCGCTCTTTGCGGCGGTTCTGGTTTACTGGCGGCTCAGTACGGATAACGAAGTGACCGCCTGCCGCGCCGGCGGCATCAGCTTTACGGCCGTGGTGGTCCCGGCCATCATCCTGGGGCTGGCCGTTGCTTCGGCCGACCTGATTTTCGTCAATTACGTGGTGCCGATGTTCCTTCAGCGCGCAGAGCGCGTGGTGCGCCGCGATTTAGGATCGCTGCTGGTGCAGAAAGTCGCCCGGCAGGAACCTTTTCAGTACAACAATCTCGTGGTATACGCCGACCGCGGCAAGCTCATTGAGCTTGAGGATCAGGAGGCGCCGCAGGGAGTTGATCGCCGCACGGTTGTGCGTCTTGAGGGTATGGCGTGCACCATGCTGAAAGACAATCAGCCGATGTTCATTATTGTGGCAAAGGCCGCCAATGTCATTTTTGACGAAATTCGCGCCAAGGATACGGTTCAGGCGCTCGTGCAGCTTGAAGAAGGCGCGGCGTTTTCCGCCTCAACCTTCGGCCGCATCTCCGGCGATATTAAATCAATTCCGCCGGACGGTGTTCCGCAGCCGATTCCTTCCCAGATGAAGGAAAAAGTAAAATTTCTCAATTTTATTCAGCTTAAGGCGCTTAATGCCGACCCCTCGCGTTACGGACCCGTTGCGCGGATTCTTCAGAATATTGATATCAAGCTTCAACAGCAGCAGGCGGCCGAGCTTCTTAAAAAACAATGGCGCGCCAATTCGCCGATGGAGTTTGACCAGGGATTCGGCAACGGCGATAAGGTGGTGGTGACGGCCCCTACCGCGCAGCTTTCTGAGCAAAACGCACTGGTATTCCGCAGCAGCGGCAACGCCATGGTGCGCGTGGATCAATATCGCAGCGGCAAGCTGTCATATTACTACACGGCCCATGCGGCCACGATGTATATGAGCGATGACACGGAAGGCCAAAGCCTCAATGGCATATCACGCGCGATGATTCAGCTTACCAGCAGCGTGGTTCGGCATGATGCGTCACGCAATCTGCCGCCGCTTGAGAATGACAAGATCGTCAACGTTCAGCCGCTGGTGCTTCCGGCATCGGTTGTTCAAAAAATACACATGACGGACGCCGAAGTGCTGCGGCAGGCGGACCCTTCGCAGTTTACGCCGGATATTCAGCAGCAGATGACCACGGTGCGCGAGCGCATCACAAAGCTGGTTAAGGAAGTCGGCTCTGAATTGCATTCCCGCGGCGCATTTGCCATCAGTTGCCTGATGCTCGTCATGCTCGGCGCGGCGCTGGGCATTATGCTGCGCGGCAAAAATCCGCTGGCCGTATTCGTGGTCGGTTTTGTGCCGGCGATTGTCCTTGTTCTGCTGATTACCGCCGGACGGCGTATCGTGGAAAATGTGCACAGCAATCCCGGCCAGGGCATCGCGATGATATGGGCCGGAAACGTGCTGCTGGTGGCTCTGGTGATTGGCGTGTATGCCAAATTGTTGAGACAATAAAGGGAAAGAGATAAGGATATCAGGGACCAGGGGTCAGTTTTGGCTGTCCGCGGTCCCCTGGCTCCTGACCCCTCTGAGAAAAATATGCGTTTACTTGATCGCTACATCATAAAGTCATTCCTTCTGAATTACCTGCTGGCGTTTGTGGTTCTCTCCGGCATGTATGTTCTGCTTGACCTAGTCGTCAATTTTGACCGTTTTTCAAAAGGCGCCGAAGTCGCCGGGCAATCGACATCGCTCCTCGGCGGCGTTGGCCTTGATATCATTGAATATTATACGTACCAGACACTGGTGATTTTTCAGCAGGTCGCCGGCGCCATTCCGCTGATGGCCGCGGGCTTTACGATGGTCCGCATGACGCGCCACAATGAGCTGACCGCCATGCTGGCGTCAGGCGTATCGCTTTACCGCGTCGCAACGCCGATTGTGCTTATCGCCATTGCGTTTTCCGGCCTTGTGCTGGTTGACCAGGAAATCCTGATGCCGGCCAGCGCGGATAAACTCATCCGCAAGCATGACGAAGTCAATCGCACGGCCGATCGTTCAGAGCCGGTTTACTTCGTCAAGGATGCCGACAATTCGCTTTTTATGGCGTCCGCGTATGATCCGGGAACCTTAACGCTCAAGGATGTGCGTATCATTCAGCGCGACGAGGAAGGCACTCCTATCGGCCGCATCATGGCGGACAGCGCCGCGTGGAATCCGAATCTCAAAGACAATCCGTATCGCGCCGGAGCCTGGCAGTTCAAAAATGTCCGCCATATTGACGACCGCGCAGTGAATGACCCGACCAAAAAACTCGCCGAGCGTGTTGAGGCAACCTACGATTACTACACCAATCTTTCGCCGCAGCAGCTTGACCTGATCGCCAGTAAAAAAGCTGTTGATTTTCTTGCCAGCAGCCAGATTCAGATGCTTATCGAAAACAGCCTCGGGCCCACGCGCGCCTCGCTTGAAAAAACCATGCACACCCGCTTTACGCAGCCGATCATGAACGTCATTCTGCTGCTGGTGGGCATTCCGTTCCTGCTCACGCGCGAACCGCGCAAGCTGATCGTTAATATGTTTTACTGCACGGCCGCAACCAGCGTGATTTTTGCCGCAACGTTTGTGCTTTATCAGGCGGCCGGCACGGTTGTTCCGCCGGTACTCGGCGCATGGCTGCCGGTACTGCTCTTTGCGCCGCTGGCCATCGCCATGCAGGACACAATCAAGACGTAATCCCCAAAAATTATGAATGCTGAATTATGAATGCTGAAGAATGCCGCGCCTTTCTTCAGCATTCTGCATTTACCGTTCAGCATTTTTACCTTCGCATCCTTCTTCGTTATACTTTTGTGCTCATGGTTTATAGAAAGGATTGCGATGTCCTCCGCTCCGCTCATGATTTCCGTTTCCGGTGTCCGCGGATTGATCGGCCAGTCGCTTACGCCGCAGGTCGCCACTGAATTTGCTCAGGGTTTTGGCACATGGCTCAAGAGCCAGCCGCGCGTCACCGGTAATGCGCGCCCGAAAGTCGCCATCGGCCGCGATTCGCGCCCATCAGGCCCGATGATTTTCTCGGCCGTCGCCACCGGCCTGCTTTCCGTCGGCGTTGACGTGGTTGATCTCGGCATCTGCACCACGCCGTCAACGGCGCTCATGGGCCGATTCCTCAAAAGCGACGCAAGCATCGTCATCACCGCATCGCATAACCCGATTATCTGGAACGGAATCAAGACTCTGCGCCATGACGGCATTGCCTATCCGCCGGCGCAGGCCGCGGAGATTAAACAAAGCTACCTCACCCGCGCATGGGAAAAAACCGGCCTGGCCGACATCGAAAATATCGGCCAGTTCTCAACGGATTCGCGCGTGCATCAGCATCACATTCAGACCGTGCTGAATTATATCGACGCCAAGCCGATTGCCGACCGCCGCTTCCGCGTGGTTCTTGATTCAGTCAACGGCGCGGGATGTATCGCCACGCCCACGCTGCTCTCAAAACTCGGCTGCGAAATGATTCACATGAACGGCGAAGCCACCGGCCGCTTTGCTCACACGCCCGAGCCGACAAAAGAAAACCTCGTCACGCTCAGCGAGATGGTGGCAAAAAAGAAAGCCGCCGTCGGCTTTGCCCAGGACCCGGATGCCGACCGCCTGGCAATTGTTGACGAAAACGGCACATACATTGGCGAAGAATACACGCTTGCGCTGGGCGCAATGGCCCGCATGATGTTCAAGAAAGGCGCTGGCGTCGCCAATCTCAGCAGCAGCCGCATGATTGACGACATCGCCGCCAAATATGGGTGCTCGGTTTACCGCACGCCCGTGGGCGAAGCAAACGTGGCCGGCAAAATGCAGGAAGTTAACGCCGTCGTCGGCGGCGAGGGCAACGGCGGCATTATTGACCTGCGCATCGGGCCCGTGCGCGATTCGCTTTACGGTATCGCGCTGATTCTCAACCTCATGGCGCACACCGGCAAAACGATCAGCCAACTCGTGGCCGAGATCCCGGCCTACGCGATGATCAAAACAAAATTTGAATGCACGCCCGAGCAATCAGCCGCGCTGGTGGCGAAGGTCAAACAAAAATTCGCAGATCAGAAACTTGATCTTCAGGACGGTGTCCGCATTGATTGGCCTGACGGCTGGGTACATGTGCGCCAAAGCAACACAGAACCCATCGCCCGCGTGATTGCCGAAGCAAAGGACGAAGCCACAGCCAAGAAACTGGTATCTGAAGTTCAAGCGTTGCGTTGAAAGTTAAGCAAGTTAACTTGTTAATCAAGTTAAACGAAAAAGCCGGGGATCACCGCGAGTTCTCTTTGCTTAACTCGTTTTACCCGCTTAACTTGCTAAACTAAGCCACGCAATAATGAGAATCGTGCATTTTCCGATATAATGCCGGAGTTGAATTTTTCTTAACGTAAAGAATGCCATGAAGACAATCGCTCGTCAGCAGTGTATCAATCCGGATTGCCGCGCCACTTATGATGTGACGCAGACGCTTACCGCATGTACCAAGTGCGGCGAACTGCTTGATATTGAATATGACTGGTCGCATGCGGCCGTACCCAAAAGCCTCAAGGATTTTGAGGCGCGCTGGCAGAACCGCCGTTTTCCGCTTGACCACTCCGGCGTGTGGCGCTTCCGCGACCTGCTGCCGTTTGCCTCAGACGCCATGGTGTGCACCATCGGCGAGGGACAAACATTTCTGCAAAATGCCACCTGTCTGGCGCGCCAGCTTCGCATGTGGCCGGGGCAGCTTTATCTTCAGTACGAAGGCATGAATCCGTCAGGCAGTTTTAAGGATAACGGCATGACGGCCGCGTTTACGCATGCGCGCATCGTCGGCGCAACACGCGTGGCCTGCGCCTCAACCGGTAATACCTCCGCATCGCTGGCATTATACGCCGCCCAGAATGGTTTTCAGGGCGTAGTCTTTATCGGTTCGGGCAAAATTGCTTTTGGCAAACTGAGCCAGGCGCTTGATTACGGCGCCAAAACTTTGCAGATTCAGGGAGATTTTGACGCCTGCCTGCGCCGCGTGCGCGATGTTTCCGCACAGCTCGGCCTTTACCTGATGAACTCGGTCAACCCGTTCCGGCTTGAAGGTCAAAAGAGCATCATGTATCGCATTCTTGAGGGATTAAGCTGGGATGTTCCGGACTGGATCATCGTCCCCGGCGGCAACCTGGGCAACTGCTCAGCCTTCGGCAAAGCGTATAAAGAACTCCTTGAGCTTGGCCTGGTCAAGCGCGCGCCGCGGCTGGCCATCATCAACGCCACAGGAGCTAATACGCTTAACACGCTGGTGAACAAAGACGGCCTGACCTGGAATGACGGCAGGCCTGATATGAGCAAGGTTAAGCGCCTTTATGCGTCAATGGACGCATCAGGCTATCATCCGCACACGCTGGCCAGCGCGATTGAGATTTCGCGCCCGGTCAACCTCAAAAAATCACTGCGCGCGCTGAGCATCATGAACGGCGTGGTGACGGAAGTTTCTGACGAAGAAATTCTTGAAGCAAAAGCGCTCATCGGCCGCTACGGCATCGGCTGCGAACCGGCCAGCGCCGCAACCATCGCCGGCCTACAGCAATTGCTTGATCGCGGCGTCATCGGCCGCCATGAACGCGTTGCCTGCATCCTCACCGGCCACGGCCTGAAAGATCCGGACGCCACGGTTTATTATCACACCGGCGTTAAGACCAAAAACTCCGTGCCGCCGCCGGCCGAGCCGACCTGGGGCAAAATCGCCAATAAACCGATCCCGGTTGAAGATGACGTTAAAGCCATCATCGCCGCGCTGGGAATGGGCGAAGATACGCTGCAAAAAAGTTCGGCCACCGGCTATATAGAGACGCCATCAGCCGCGCTGCCTTTTGTAGAATATTAATGCACAGCGGTGAATCATGACACCTTATAAGATGACTGCACATGCCAAAGAAGAAATGGCCCGTCGTCAGATAAACCCAACTTGGGTTGACTCAGTCATGACGTCACCACAACAAATTATTCCTTCAAGGGCGGGAAGAAATATTTACCAATCGCAATTTACCGAACCAAATGGTAAATTGTTTTTGTTGCGAGTAATCGTTGATACGTCTGCTACACTGATGACAATCGTAACAATGTACAAAACGAGTAAAGTAGAAAAATACTGGAGCGTTCAATGAAGATCACATACGATCGCGAAACTGATACGCTTCGCGTTATTTTCTCTCATGCTCCGATTGAAGAAAGTGATGAGGAAAAACCGGGCGTAATTCTTGATTATGATGATAAAGGCCAACTTGTCGGTGTTGAGATTCTTGATGCCTCAAAACGCGTAGAAAACCCCAGCAGCCTGGAGTATGCCATCACGCCGGCGGCATAATAGTGTCTTCGCCAAGCGTGCCGCCATTGGTGCGCTCGCGCTGTTTGATCTGGTGTTGATCAATATCAATCAGGCCGTCTTTGAGCACGATGCGCCGCGAGCATTGCGCGCCGACGCCGGGATCGTGCGTGACGATCACAATGGTTTTGCCGCGCTCATGTAGTTCATGAAAAAGATCAAGAATGGCCGCGCCGGTTTTTGAATCAAGATTGCCGGTCGGTTCGTCGCCGAGGAGAAAGATCGGGTCGTTCATCAGCGCGCGCGCCACGGCCACGCGTTGTTGCTGGCCGCCGGAAAGCTCAACAGGCCGATGCGATCCGCGATGCCCCAGCCCCACCATGTCGCAAAGTTCCTGCGCGCGCTCCCGGCGCACATGCGGCGGAATACCCTGATAAAACAGCGGAACTTCAAGATTCTCAAGAACCGTCAATTGCGGAATCAAATTAAAATTCTGGAAAATAAACCCCAGGCGCCGGCCGCGAAAGCTTGAGAGATCGTCATCCTCCATCTGCGCCACATCCTGGCCGTCAAGCAGATATTGGCCGCCCGTAGGCCGATCAAGACAACCCAGAATGTTCATCAGCGTTGACTTGCCCGAGCCTGATGAACCCATGATCGCAACCATCTCGCCTTTGCGGATCTCAATATCAATGCCGCGCAGCGCCGGCACTTCAATCGTGGTGCCCGGCTGATGGTAAATTTTGGTCAGGTTGATCACCTGCGCAACCGCCGGCGCACGGGGAGAGGCCGGTTGAGCATGTTGATTCTCAATCACGGTCATAACGTTTTCTCTTGCTTGCTTCCGGCGGGATTTTGAGCCTGCTTTTCCTTATCCTTGCGGCGCTCATTACGTTTCTCACGCTGAGTCGTCGTCGGCGGATCTTCGGGCGCGCCTTTTGGCCGGCTCAGCAATACCACATCACCGGACTGAAGACCATTCTTGATTTCCGTATATTCCGAAGATGACAGGCCGACCTGCACAATTCGTTTTTCAAATTTTTCCGGCGAACCGACAAATACATACGTTTGCCCGCCGCCGTTAAACACCGCCTGCATCGGCACGGCCGTCACATTCTCAAGATGCGCGACCTCAATTTCTGAACGCACGCTCATGCCCGGCTTAAGACCCTTCGGTGTATCTTCAAGCACGATCAGCGTGGGATATTCCTTCAAATTCGGGTTCATCCACCGATTTGAGCTGTCCGGCAGCGGGCTGATTTTATCAATATGACCCGAGAGCACTTTGCCCGGCACGGCATCAACGGTCACCGTCACCGGCAATCCCGTCGAAATGCGATCCGTAAGCTGCTCGGCCACGCGCACTTCCGCCAGCATGCGGCCCGTGTCAGGCAATTGAATCAACGTCTGATTCTGGCGAACCTGCGAACCTTCCTCAAGCGGACTCTGGTTGTTGGCAATTGATGACTGATACACCACCATTCCCTGCTGCGGCGCACGAATCACCGTGGCCTCAAGCTGCTGCTCAAGCGCAACAAGACGCTGTGACTCGACACGCAATGTGCTTTCCTTTGCGCGCTGATCCGCCTCACGCAACAGCAAATTGGCCGCTGTTTTACGCTTAACACGCTCAAGCTCCGCTTTGGCTTCGTCCCGCTTACGCTCAAGCGTCTGACGCTGGCGAGGCTCGGCGTACTTGAGCCACTGCTCAAGGTCCATTCGGGCTACTTCAAGTTTATTCTGCGCGTCACGCAGCGCGATTTCGGCATCAAGCACATCGTTATCCGAGACAAAACGGTTCTCGGCCAGCTTGCCTACACGTTCGCGATCCATTGTTTTTCGCTTGAGATCCGTCTGCGCATTGGCAAGCGCGGTCTGGCGATTTTTGAGCTCAATGATGTTATCGCTTTTATCAAATTGCTCGTACTCAAGTTCGGAAAGCTCGGCGTTCATCTCGGCCGTTTTTATATCCGATTCATTCTGATTCATCTGAATCGTGACGGTCTCTTTTGCATTGATGAATGCCGCCTTGGCATTCTCAACGCGAATGCGCGCATCTTCCACGCGATCACGAATCGCATCGCTCGCCAGACGCACCAGAACATCGCCTTCTTTGACTACGCTGCCCTCCGGTATCAGCCAAAGAACGGTCGTCAGTCCTTCTACCTGATTACGAATTTCAACATTCTTCTGCGCTTTAAGTTCACCAGCAAGCTTGATGCGCACGTCAAAACTGATCGGAGAAATGCTGTATGTCATGACCTGACTTTCGGTCGGGTCATTACCGCCCGAAACAGCGAGCATCAACAAGCCCGCAGCAGCGATCACCACGCCGGCAGCAATACTTATCTTAAGTGGAGTAAATAGTTTACGTTTTTGAGCTATCGCCTTAACGCCTGCCGCAGACACACTGGTGTGAGGTTTTGCGGGCGCTTCTAAAATTGACATGTCAAACTACATCCTCGCAAATGCGATTATTTCCTGAACAAATCGCCAGTATCGTCCGTGATATCATGCCATTCTCGGAATCAAATAGATCCCGATCTATGAATCGTGACTATCATATAGTAACGTATCCCAGGTATAATTCATGCATTGATAAAAAAGATTATTCCTGAATTTTTAAGGGATATTTTTTTCAGCGGCGAGTTGTCGTCAATATGCAAATGTTATCATATACTGTAAATTATCTCATATCATAAGAAAATGATAAACAACCCAATTTCAGGATGCCAATGTGAAAAAGATCATACAAATTCATAGCGCAGACAATGTGGCAATCGCGTTGAGCGCATTACAGGCCGGCACGGATGTCAGCCAGGGCGTCGTGCTGAAAAATGACGTGCCCGCCGGACACAAGATTGCGATGAGTCTGATTGCGGCCGGCAAACCGGTGATCAAGTATGGCTTTACCATTGGCCACGCCACGCGGGATATTGCCGCCGGCGAGCATGTGCACACGCATAATGTTGCTTCGGATCTGCATGCGGATCTTGCCGCGGCCAGTTATGTACACAAGGTGCATGAGCCGGCCAAAGCGATTGAGAAAACTTTTCTTGGCTATCGCCGGCAAAATGGCAAAGTAGCGGTACGCAATGATGTGTGGATTATCCCCACAGTCGGCTGCGTCAATCAGGCATCTGAAAAAATAGCGCGGGCCGCTCACGCCAAATACGCCGGCAAAGGTGTTGATGGCGTATACGCGTTTGTTCACCCGCTGGGCTGCTCGCAACTTGGCGACGATCTTGAGAATACGCAAAATATTCTCGCAGGGCTGATCCGTCACCCGAACGCAGGCGCGGTTCTGCTGCTGGGACTTGGCTGCGAAAACAACCAGATGAAGTTAATGCTTGAAAAAGCCGGCTGCCAGGATGACCTTGCCAGCGGCCGAGTAAAGTTTTTTAACGCGCAGGATGTCCCGGACGAAATTGAGTCAGGCCTGCTGGCCGTGACGGAACTTGTGGCTTACGCGCAGCAATTCAAGCGCGAACCGATACCCGCACGCGAATTGATCCTGGGCATGAAGTGCGGAGGCTCTGACGGATTTTCCGGCGTGACCGCAAATCCGCTTGTCGGCCGAATCGCGGATCGCCTGACGGCGCAAGGCGGAACAACACTGCTGACGGAAGTACCGGAAATGTTCGGCGCCGAACAGGTTCTGCTTGATCGTGCGGATGATGTGGTGACATTTAACAGCATCATCGGCCTTGTGAACAATTTCCGGGCGTATTTTCGCTCCTATAGTCAGCCGATTGACGAAAATCCCTCGCCCGGCAACAAGGCCGGCGGCCTGACGACAAACGCGGATAAAAGCCTCGGCTGCGTACAAAAAGCGGGCAATGCGCCCATCCGCGGCGTGCTGGCATATGGCCAGCCGGCAATCTCACAAAAAGCCGGCGTCATGCTGATCAACGCGCCGGGCAATGATGGCGTTTCGGCCACAGCCATGACCGCGGCCGGCGCGCACATGATTCTGTTTACCACCGGCCGGGGCAACCCGATGGGATTTCCGGTGCCGACAATCAAGATTTCCTCAAACAGCGATTTGTTTAAGCGCAAACCGTCGTGGATTGATTTTAACGCCGGGCAAATTGTTGACAGCGATAAGTCTCCCGATGCGCTTGCCGACGAACTCTTTGAGCTGGTGCTGGCCATTGCCAGCGGCAAAAAACTGGCGCGCAATGAGATCAATGACAATCGCGAGATCGCAATCTGGAAAAACGGCGTGACACTATAAATCACATTCACCACAGAGACGCGGAGAGCGCGGAAAATGGCAAAATTCAAATGGCAAATGACAAAACAAATCACAAACGGCAATACTCAATATTCCCACAAGGCATCTTTTTGGTATTTGTCATTTGTGTTTTGTCATTGTCCTCTTGGCGTGTTCTGTGACTCAGAGTCCTTATTATTTTTGGGTTTCTTTGAGAATTTATGAGTTAAATATGAACTTCAAGAAAGAATAAAACATGCATGAACTTCCCGAAACGGTATTGCAGTTTGGCGGCGGTAATTTTCTCCGTGCGTTTGCGGATGTGTTTATTGATGAGGCCAACAAGCAGGGGCAAAATGTCGGCCGAATCGTGGTGGTGCAGTCAACAGCATCTTCGCGCGCCGATGCGCTCAATACTCAGCAGGGAAAATACCACGTCATCACGCGCGGACTGCAAAATGGCCGGCGCATTGACAAGATTCAGGAAATCAACAGTATTTCGCGCGCGCTCAACGCCAACACGCAATGGGCTGACGTTCTGGCAGTGGGCACATCGGCGGATCTGAAATATATCATCTCAAATACAACAGAGGCAGGGTTTGCGCTTGATGCGGCCGATACGCCGCAATCCGCGCCGCCAAAATCATTCCCGGCCAAATTGCTGAAGATTCTTGAGGCGCGCTTTAACAAAGGGTTGCCGGGCGTGATCATTTTGCCCTGCGAGCTTATTGACGAAAACGGCGACAAACTTCTGGCGCTTGTTCGTGAGCAAGCCACAGCATGGCGCATGCCGGTCACGTTGATCAACTGGCTTGGCGAAAATAACGTATGGCTCAACAATCTTGTTGACCGCATTGTCTCCGGCAAACCGGCCGAGCATCCGCTGTTAGCCAGTGACGCACTGCTGACTGTTGCCGAGCCGTATGCCTGCTGGGTCATTCAGGATGACACGCGTGCGCCGCTGTTTAAGCATCCGGCGATCATTCGGGCCAAAAGCGTTCTGCCTTACTCGCTGAGAAAAGTCCGCATTCTCAACGGCAGCCACACATCGCTGGTCAGCAAAGCTCTGCCGATGGGTATCGCCACTGTGCGCGAAGCCATTGAGCATCCAGTTGTTGGCCCATGGCTGAAGAAATTGCTGAACGAAGAAATCATTCCCACTATTCAGGATCGCGTTGATGATCCGCAAGGCTTTGCGGCCGCAACGCTTGAGCGCTTCGGCAATCCGTTCCTTGAGCATAAACTGGCATCAATTGCGCTGAATCATCAGGCCAAAATGAGGACGCGAATCATGACGACGCGTGATGAATATGTGGCCAAATTCGGCAAGCGCCCGGCGCTGCTTGACGAAGCAATCGCGGCCGGGGAAGCGATAAAATAAATGCTGAATTTTGAAGGATGAATGCTGAATCAAGAGAGCGTGATGCATAAGCAGTATTCTCGCCGATAATACTGCTTGCTGGTAGAAAGCAACATTGCTGTTTTCTTCGGCATTCAGAAATTTTAACATTCAACATTTGTGCTCGTTCAGAGCGGAAATCTGGACGAGTCAAGTGATCGTATTCAGAAAGAAGCCGATGTCTCTGCCTCCGTGTCGCATCATATTTCCGCCAAAACCGCCCCGGCCGGCCGAGCAGGCTGCGCCAAAACAGCCTGATCGTTTTATTCGGCACGCCAATTTGATGAGCATGCTGACGATTCTTTCGCGCGTTTTCGGATTAATCCGCGACAAAGCCTGCGCGATTTATATTTCGCAAAAAAGTACCGAATGGGCCGCATTTTGGCTCGGTTTTCAGTTGCCAAACCTCACGCGCCGCATTTTTGGAGAAGGCGCGCTGACCGCCATTTTCGTCCCGACATATACCCGCATTCTGAAAGAAAAAGGACAGGCAGAAGCAGATCGCCTGGCCTCGGCCACATGCTCGCTGCTGGTGCTGATTCTCGGCTCGCTGACGTTGCTTGGCGAAGTCATCCTGATACCCATTGCTCTGAGCCCGGCCACATCATTGAATAACCGGCTGGCCTGCGCAATGGTCGCAATTCAATTGCCCTATTGCGTATTTGTGTGCCTTGTGGCGCTGATGGGCGCTATTGCCACAGTGCATGAAAAATTCCGCGCGCAATCCATTTCGCCCATCATCCTCAACATCCTGATGACATTTGGCGCGGCCCTGCCGGTATGGTTGATGACGGCCAGTTATCCGCGGGAAAAACGGATTTTCTGGCTTGCCGTCGCGGTGATCATTGCGGGCATTTTGCAGGTTGTGCAGATGCTGCCGACCATGTGGCGTTCAGGCGTTAAGCTGCGCCCGCTTTTTTCAACACAGGTTGACGGCATCCGCGAAATCGCCAAAGCCATGCTGCCGATGATGCTTGGCCTCTCGGCCGTTCAGCTTAATACCTATTTTGAGTCGCTGCTCGGGTGGTTTTTGTCACCTGATGGACACAATAACGAAACAACATTCAAATTACTGGGCCTGCTCACTATATATACGCCACTGCAAAGCGGCGCGACCGGCGTGCTCTCCGTGGCGCAAAGACTCTATCTGCTGCCGGTGGGCATTTTTGGCGTGAGCATGGCTACGGCGCTCTTTGCGCCAATGTCAGTAGCCGCAGCCAAAAATGACAAGCCGGAAATTAAGCGTCTGTTGCTGGCGGGCCTGCGTAAAACGCTGTTCCTGTCGCTGCCAATGTCAGTGGGCATGATTCTCATCAACCGTCCGCTGATCGCGCTGCTTTATGCGCCGGATATGGTTGATCGCGCAAGCTGGTGCGCCAACTTTTTCTGCATGGGCATATGGGCCTTTGAGGCGCAGATGGTCATTCTGCGGGTCTTTTATTCGTTCCGCGATACCATCACGCCGATGAAGGTTGCGGTAAGCATGATCGCGCTTTGCCTGGTCGTGAATTTGACATTGATATGGCCGCTCAAGGAAGGATCATTTGGCCTGGCGACAACCATTTCCGCCACGATTCAGTGCGCAGTGCTGCTGATCATCATGCGCCAACGCATCGGCCGGCTTGGCCTGCGTTCGCTGGGCCGCAACATCGGCCGCGGGTTATTGGCCACTGGCATCATGACGGCCGCAGGTTACGGCGCGATTTATCTGCTGAATCATTCATCACTCTTTATGGCGCATCATGAACGCAGCACGCATATCTGGCTGATGATCCTGATTTACCTGCCAACACTGCTGATTGTTTGCAGTATCACCTACGCCGGCGCGGCCATCGCGCTGCGCATGCCGGAACTTGGCGACGTTCCCGTTGCGGGCCGATATCTGCGGCGTTTTGTGCCGAAACATTGATACGCCAGCTATAAACAATGAGTCTTGAGCGATGAGGCACAACCTCATTCTCAAGACTCATTGCTGATAATTTAATAATTGATCACGCTTAGGCCAATGACCATGCGCGATAGCCGCCGGTGAGGTTGCGCACATTGACGAACCCGTTTTGCTTGAGGATTCTCTCGGCCACATATCCGCGATAGCCGACCGCGCAATGCACGACAATCGGCCGGTCTTTGGGAATACGCCCCAGGTTTTCGCGCAGTACGTCCACCGGAATATTGATGGCCGAATCTATTTTGCCGGCAGCGTGTTCCTTTTCACTGCGGACATCAAGAACCAAAGGAGGCGTTGCGCCGGCTAATTCCGCACGCAATTCACGAGGCGTGATGATCTGCGTGCGTCCGTGATGCACGTTTGAGGCAACCATGCCGGAGATGATGATCGGGTCTTTGGCCGCGCCAAACGGCGGCGCATAGGCCAAGTCAAGATCCGCCAGATCGTCAACAGTCATTTTGGCCTGAATTGCCGTGGCCACAACATCAATGCGCTTATCAACGCCCTGCTTGCCAAAAATCTGCGCGCCCAGAATGCGGCCATTATCATAAGAAAACAGCAGCTTAATCATCAGCGGTTCGGCACCCGGAAAATAACCGGCATGATGACCATTTTGCGTAAAGACCACGCGATACGGAATCTTCATGGCCGTGGCCGCTTTTTCAGAAAGCCCGGTCATACCGAAGGCAAGGTTAAAGAGCCGCACAATGCTTGTGCCGGCAGCGCCTGATGTTTTGAGCGATGCCTGATCCGCAACGGCATTTGCGCCGGCCACGCGCGCCTGTTTGTTGGCGGGCCCTGCCAGCGCCAACTTCATGCGCGACTGTGTCGGCCAGTAAAGCAATTCCGTCACATCGCCGGCGGCAAAGATATCCGGATCAGAAGTCTGCTGATAATCATTGACCACGATACCGCCGGTTTTGCCGATCTCAAGACCGGCCGCTTTTGCCAGCGCGGTATCAGGCGTGACGCCAATGCTCAGCACGGCAAAATCAAAATCAACTTTTTCGCCGGAAGAAAGCACGGCCGAGGATTCTTTTTCACCATGCTCAAAATGATCAACCTTAACGCCCAGTTTTAAGACCATGCCGTGACGTTCAAGTTCCGCACGCGCGGCCGAAGCCATATCCGCATCAAAAGGCGGCAAAACCTGCGGCGCAAGATCAACCTGCGTCACCGCAATTCCGCGATGAACCAATGCCTCAGCAACCTCAAGGCCGATAAACCCGCCGCCGACAACCACAGCCCGGCCGCTTTTGTGAGCCTGCGCCATCGCCACAATACGATCAACATCATCAATTGTGCGGCACTCGGAAATACGCGGATGATTCATGCCCGGCGTCGGCGGGCGAATTGATTTTGCGCCCGTCGCAATAATCAGCCGATCATACGCAACACTCTGTTCCTTGCCTGTTGCGTTATCGCGCACGCGCACGGTTTTGCCCGCACGATCAATGGCTGTGGCCTCGTGGTTCACATGAATATTAACGTTAAAACGATTCTTCATCATCTCCGGCGAACTGACGAGCAACTGCTCGCGTTTTTCAATTTCTCCGCCGAGATAATACGGCAATCCGCAATTGGCGAACGAGATATACGGACCAGCCTCAAAAAGTTCAATCTCCGCTGATTCGTTTTGTCTGCGCGCCGCGGCCGCGGCGCCGGCGCCGCCGGCAACACCACCAATGATGACTAACTTCATGGTCGTTTCCTCACAGTAAACATTGAGTTCTGAGGCGCGCATCATCGGAACACGGCAATCATCAACAGAGTCCTTGCTCACGCCTCACGACAAGACTCAAATTTTTATTTATCCGCAGCAACCGCACGATCCTTTTGAGTTGCATGACGCTCCGGCAGATGACGCCGCTTTGTTTGCGCCAAACATCGGTCCGCGATTCCACGGCATGCGGCCAAGCAATATTGCCATACCGCAGAAGTTGGTCAGCGCGGCAAACATCAGCCCCGCGCCTACGAAAGCGGAGAGATACGGAAACCCGCCCGGCAGAAACAGGCCGATGACCACCAGCGCACCGGCAGCCAAACGCACCTGACGCTCAATGGCCCAGGGCTGATACGCTTCTTTCTGCATCGGCAACCCTGCCATCTGCCACGCCTTGGTGCCTCCCTCAACAACGGCCACATGACCAAAACCTGCTTTTTCCAGTTTATCAGCAGCCTTTGCCGCACGCTGGCCGCCGTAACACAGCACGATTACCGGCTTATCTTGAGCTAGCGACCGCATTCCCTTTTTGAGAGATGACAATGAGACCAAAATCGCGCCTTGCGCGTGACCCGCAGCATATTCCGGATATTCGCGAACATCAATTAGCTGCGAATCAGCCTGCGTTGCGATTTGTTCTTGTGCCTGAACCGGTGAAAGTTTTGCCGCCATTTCCGTTCTCCCTGCTACAATAAGTGACTGTGGCTTGTTGACCTGCCACTTGACTTCCTTTTATAAATACACTATATAACCATATAGTTATAAAGTCAAGGATAAAAATCATGGTTCAAAAAACACCTATTCCGCCGGAAATGCTTGAGCATGTGGCGCAGATTTTCCGCACTCTCGGCGATGCCAGCCGTCTTGAGATTCTTCAGACGCTCATGTGCGGCTCATGCAATGTGGGTGATATCGTAATAAAAACGGAAAAAGGCCAGGCCAATGTCTCAAAACATTTGGCCGTGCTGGCCAATGCGGGCCTTGTTTCGCGCCATAAAGAAGGAACGCAGGTCATTTATCACATTGCCGATCCTCTGGTAGGCAAACTCTGCACGCTAGTATGCGGATCACTTCAGGAACGGATCTCGGAAGATATTGAAGAAAAACGCACACTGCTTAAAAACGCAGAGAAATCAAGCAGCCGCTAAAGACAATATATCAACCACAGAGACCACAGAGGACACAGAGAAGAGAGCAAATAATATAAAAACGCAATCGACAAATGACAAAATACGGCAAATGCCGATGTGAGCAATTTTCAGAGTAAATGTCAAAAAGAAATAACGGCTGACAAATTTACAAAGCCGCCCCGCGTTAGCGTGGCGGCAGGTCATGAGCTAAAACATTTTGGCACATACTATAATACTTGGCGTTTTTTTATTTGCCCATGATCGCCACGATCAGCGTAATGCCGCCGAGGATCACGCGGTATACGGCAAAGACAAAAAAGCCGCGTTTTTTGACCCACTCCGTAAACCACTTGACTACAACCCACGCCACCAGGAATGACACCACAAAACCGATGGCCAGCACAACCCACCGGTGCGCGGTCATGCCGCCGTCAATGACATGTTTGCCGCGCATATAGCTCAGCAGTTTATAAAGAGTGGCCGCAAACATGGTCGGGATTGCCAGGAAAAATGAGAAATCAAGCGCCGCCGAGCGAGACAAACCAAAAACCTGCCCGGCGGCAATGGTGCTCATTGAGCGGCTTGTGCCCGGGAACGTAGCCGAGAGAATCTGCGCCGCGCCAATCCATAATGCGTCGACAAGCGACATATTCTCCATGCGCTGAACAGTCGGCCGCGTGCAAAGCGCGTCCACAATCCACATCACAATGCCGCCGATGATCAGCGAACAGGAAATCACGTAGAGACTCTCAAGATTTTCGCCAATTTTTTTATCAAGGATATAGCATGGCCCGGCCGTGACAACAAAAGCCATCATGACCATGCTCAGCGGATGGCGATACCATTTGCCGCCGGCCGATCCGCCGCGCGGAAACGTTGACGCAAAGAGCTTAAGCCTGCCCCAGAAAAAGACGACAACCGCCAGGATCGCGCCAAGCTGAATGAACACCGAGTACATTTTCCAGTATTCGTCATGCAGGTTGATATGCATCAGCGGTTCGGCAAGCCGCAGGTGCGCCGTAGAACTCACCGGCAGAAATTCCGTCAGCCCCTCAATAATTCCCAGGATGGCGGAAATGATGTAGTCGTTCACAGGTCGCTCCGAAATAAAAATTTCTGCATCTCACAGAAAGAAATATCGTATCACGATCTGCGCAACGATATTCGCCTGAATACCCGCGGCCACATCATCAAGCCAAATTCCCCAGCCCCAGGGTAGTTGCTCAAGTTGACGTCCGGGCGGAATTTTAAGCGTGTCCGTTGCGCGAAAAAGTACATACAGCGCGGATACAAAACCAAATATCGGCCAGAAACCGCCGCCAAGAACAGCCTGCGGAACCGGCATCGCCAATGCTGTGATAAAAAATCCCGCAAATTCATCAAGCACAACCTGCCCCGGATCAGGCCGGCGAAAATAAGCGCACGCCCATTTGCCGTATGCGATCAACAGAATACTGCTGAGCAGAAAACCGCCCGCAAGTATCAAAGAGCGCCACGGCTCAGGCACCTGAAATAACAATAAGAATCCGTAAACGGCCGCGGGAGGAATTGTGCCCCATGATCCCGGCGCAGGCTTGAGCATACCCGCCCCGCCGCCGGTGACAACCCATCGCGGCCAGCGCGATTTGGGCGCAGGCAATGATTCAATTCTCTGTGCATAAAGTTGATTTGAGCGATGTCCCATGTCTCTTTTGTATCTTCCGTGATCGTGCAAATAATCCTATTCGTGCAGCAATTTTCGCGCGCGGATGATATAGGTCGTCACGCTGGCAATCGTCACCACAATGGTGACCCAAATCGCAATATCACGCACGGTATGCACCCAGCGGATCGGGTCATATTGCGGGTTGAGGCCAAAGTGAAAAGCGGTCGCAACATCCACAATAATCGCTCCGATTGCGAATGACTGAACGAACATTTTAACTTTGCCCGCCCAGTCCGCACGAAAATCAATGCCGCGCGACTCGGCAAGCCCGCGAATGCCGGTAATCAGGAACTCCCGGCCAATGAGCACGACCACCATCCACGGCGCAACACCGGTGATGCTGGCTTCTTTTAGCGGAATAAGATCCTTATTGATAAATTCAGTTGAGGAGAAGAACGCAAATGCGCCGCAGACCATGATTTTATCGACAAATGGGTCAACCACTCGGCCGAAGGCTGACTCAACTTTCCACGCGCGCGCCAGATAGCCGTCAAGGATATCCGTCAGGCCGGCCACGACGTAAATGACAAACGCAACCCACATCGTCGCGGCAAATTGACTTGACTGGTGACTGTTAAGCAGCACAAAAAATATGACCGTCAACACCAGTCGCGAGATCGTTATTAAATTGGGAATCTGCCGATACATACCCACATCCTTATTCTTCAGTCCTGCATGATACTGGCGATTACGCTTTGTGGGTAGTAACCCGGCAAACGTTCACGCAGTATTCATACGACGGATGCGGCAAGTTGTTTTATGAATCTGAATTTTGCGGGGAAATAATCCGTGTATCCGTGCGTGATACAAGACAATACGTGATGCCTCGCCAGGTGATTTGCCGGCCAAAAGCACTGCCCATGACCAGAAGCAGGTTGATCAGATGAATGACAGGCATGCCTAAGGTGAACCAGAACCACGCCTTGCGTATCACCGGCCAGTGTTGCGGTAAAAACGTTCTGGCCGCCATCAATATGCAGATCCCGCGAGCAATGGTCAATCCGCATAATGCAAGATACGCCAGCCATACGTACATCGGCTCAAGGGGCGCCGGCAACTTCCCCCAAAACGCGTATACGGACATCCCCAAAGCATATCCCCATGCCACCAGGTAAATCAGAGGCCCAAGTAATGCGCACAGCCACACATGCGGTACACAAATACGCGTAATACGATATTGGCGCGTGGCAAATTCCCACAACTGTGACCAAATAAAATCAGCCCGCGAGGCCACGATGCATTGCGGTATAAACGCAATAGGCCGGCGCGGATTGCGCTGCTTTTTGACCACCGTTGAGACGACAAAATCATCGGATAAGGCATGCGCCCATTGCTCGGCAATGCCAAAAAACACAAAATCAGCCCGGCGAAGAGTCATTGACCCGCCCCAGGCAAAATTGCGGCGCAGCGGCCCAAGCAAAACCATTACGCCGGCATTAATCACCATCAAGGCATTATTGGCAAAGGTCTGTTTTTCCGGGATGTAAAAGCGATAGCCCGTTGCGCAGCCAATTGATCCCGTATGCACCATGTTGCCGATCTGCGCGCGCAGCCAATTTGCCCCGGGACGGGCATCCGCGTCCATAAAGGCAAGAAAGGCATCGGCTTCCGTCGTGCGCGCAAAAGCCGCCAGTTGATTATGAATTTTCTGCCCGCTGTGAGTAGCCCGGCCAGCCACGGCAATATCAATCGGAATAACAGCCCGCTCCTGGGCCGGGTGATTCCGGACAAGTTCGTTCAGCAGCGCAATCACCGGGTCATCCGCAGACTCAACAGAAAAGATGAGCCGGTATTGAGGATAATTTTGATTTAACAAGGCGGAAATATTCTCGCGCGTATCGGCATCAACGCCCTTAATCGGAACAATGACAGCCACTTGCGGAAATTGTTCAGGCAGCTCACGAGCGGCCACTTTTGGCATGCGCCACACAAAAAATTGCGCGACGCGAAAGGCCCACATCGCGATAAACAGCGCAATAAGCCATATCAAGGAAAATATCAGTGTGACCGTATCAGGCATCCTCCTAGTTTATGGGCAGCGTGGTTTCTCCGCCACACTTGGCATACGCGCCATGCTCCTTTTCCGGAATTGTCTGCCCGCAATCACTTTTCGCCAGGGCCATTGTTGTGGATAATGGGCGACCTGAATCATAAGGAGATACGCATGGCCGAAAATTTCCGTCCGCTTGTTGGCATTATCATGGGCTCGCGCAGCGACCTGCCGACCATGCAGCACGCGGCTGATACGCTCAAGCTGCTCGGCATTCCTTATGAGATGAACGTGGTTTCCGCGCATCGCACTCCGGACCGCATGGCCGAATATGCCAAAGCTGCCGAAGAACGCGGCATTGAGGTCATCATCGCCGGCGCCGGCGGCGCAGCTCATCTGCCAGGCATGACCGCTTCCTATACGATTCTGCCAGTCCTCGGCGTGCCGATTCAGTCGGCCGCGCTCAACGGACTTGATTCCCTGCTCTCAATTGTGCAAATGCCCGGCGGCATTCCCGTCGGAACGCTGGCCATAGCCAAAGCCGGCGCCATCAACGCCGCTCTGCTCGCGGCCGGGATACTGGGCAATAAATATCCGGAAATCCGCGAAACTTACCGCAAGCACCGCCAGGCGATTACCGAAAAGGCGGCCGCGGAAAAAGTGGAATAAAAAAATGATGATGTCTGAATGATGAGTTGCAGTGACCGCAAAAAACTGCATTACGATACGAGATAAAGTGAATATGCAAATTACGCCCTCTCCGATTCTTCCGCCGGCAACCATTGGCATTCTTGGCGGCGGCCAACTTGGCAAAATGACAGCCGAGGCCGCGCGCCACATGGGCTATCGCGTATTGGTTGTTTCTGAATCTCCCAAAGATCCCGCGGCGCAATGGTGTGATGAACATGTGTGCGGAAATCCCAGCGATCCCAAAATCGTGACCGAAGCAAGCAAGCGCTGCGCCGTGCTGACCAATGAATTTGAGCAAGTCAGCGTGGCCGCTCTTGAGGCAGCCGAGGCCGCCGGCCGTAAAGTAGCCCCGGCATCAAGCGTGCAGAAAGTAGTTCAGGATCGCCGACTTGAAAAAACATTCCTGCGCGATCATGGTTTTCCGGTCGGTCCGTTCCGCATTGTCGAGGATGGCGCGAAAATCGCACAGGCCTATAGCGAACTTGCCGCACCGGTAAACCCCGGCGACAAACTGCATCGTGTGGTAGCCAAAACGGCCCGTGGCGGATATGACGGCAAAGGCCAGCGCTGGCTCACAAGTGAGCAGGATGCCATCAAAACATGGGCGGATATGGGCGGCATACCGCTTGTTCTTGAGCAAGGTGTTGCGTTTGTGGCCGAGACAAGCGTGATTACCGCGCGCGCCAACGATTCGCATGCGGCCAGTTTTCCGATGTTCCGCAATGAACATCGCAACGGCATTCTTTTTCAGACCGTTATCCCGGCCGGGTTCAGCGACGCAACGGAAAAAGAGGCCCGGCGCGTGGCCGAGGGAATCTCGCATGATCTGGGCGTTGTGGGTCTGATTGCCGTTGAGATGTTTGTGCTTGCTGACGGCCACGTGCTGGTCAACGAGCTTGCGGCGCGCCCGCACAACTCAGGCCACGTCACGCTGCGCGCATGTACTCGCAGCCAATTTGAGCTGCATGTTCAGGCGATTTGCGGCCTGCCGCTGCCGGCCGTTGATCTGCTGCGCCCTGGCGTCATGACCAATTTACTTGGCGATCTGTGGCATGACGGCAAAGAGCCAGACTGGCGCAAACTCTACGAATCACCCACGGGAACACTGCATTTATATGGCAAGTCGCCGCGCCCCGCACGCAAAATGGGCCACATGATTCACACCGGCAACACGGCCCAGTCAGCATTGCAGGAAGCAACGGAGGTATTTAATGCGCTGAGCCGCAAGCCGGAATAAACTTCTGTTTAAATTCTTCAATCGTCGTCACGCCTTGCGGCAATTGCGCTTCCTGAACCAGCATAACCGGGATTCCGTTGCGGATCGGGTAACGCAGGCCGCCCGTTTGTGCCACAAGCCAGTCACCTTCCTGCCGCAATGGACTGTGCGTCAGGGGGCATACCAGAATATTCAACAACGATTGATCCATGAACTGGCCCTTGTTTAATCTGTGACGGATCAAATTGTAACTTACATTCCGTATTTCTGCATCAGCTCATCAATCTCAGCCAAATCGCGGCGCGCTCCCCTATTCAGGACGCAAGGCCTGTTAATTTGTGTGTTTATTCCTGAAATTTCACCTAAAGAGGCCATTTTAGGCCAGAAAAATAATGAACATCCGTCAATCATTAAAATAGCCTTGTAGTGCATGACGATTTACTTTGTAATACCAGTAAATCTCCATGTTTAATCGACCTGTAGTGAGCCGGAGTTCTCATGTCGCGCCATGTTAGCGAACTACTACCGCGGACAGACACACCACCAGGTGAAATTCAGGCTCTGGGTGAGTTTTTTTATCACAAATTTTACTCATGGCTGCCGATAGCCGCGTGTGCGGCGCTGCTGATTCTATTTTCGTATTTGAACTTGCAGATAAAATCAGAATTGTCATGGCTCTTGCCAGCCGTTAACACGATTTTTTTGACCTGCCTCCCGATTATGATCGCCATTTTATGTGCGCGTGGTTTTCTTGAAGATCGCTCGCCGGTACTGCTGCTTTTTGGCTGCGGTATGTTGATTATCAGTATCGGTGGCCCATTTGCCGGACTCTTGACGATCAAAGTTGACAGCAACAATGGCATGCAGATTTATAATTTGTCGGTGTTGCTGGTCAGCCTGTGTAATTTTGCCGCTGCTCTGCAATTATTTGTTGATCCTGACCGCCTGTTAAAAGCCAAAAAGACATGGCTGATTGGCGGTTACTGCCTCTCGGCCGCTGCCGCAATAGCCATTGTGTGGTTATCAACACATGATCAGATCCCCGTTTTTTTTATCAGCGGCACAGGATCAACCAGTACACGTCATCTGGTTCTGAACTTCGCCATCTGCATTTTCTTTTGTTCATCAGCATTGTTGTTTATCCGCCATCTTCAGTCCCGCTCACAATTTCTGTTGTGGTATTCGCTGGGTATGCTGCTTTTTGCCATCGGGCTTTCCGGCACTTATGCCATACGGTATACCGGCACGCCGCAAAATTGGGCGGCACGTATCTGTTTTTATACGGCTGGCGTATATCTGTTTATCGCGGCGATTTCCGCAGCGCGGCAGGGCCGCCGCTGGAGCATTCCGCTTAATATTCTGCGCGAAACTCACTGGCGTTATGAACAATTGATGTCGTATTGTCCGGACGGCATTTGCGTGCATGTTGACGGCCGTTTTGTCTTTGCAAATCCGGCATTTGCCGCAATACTGGGGCACCGTTCACCTGATGAACTGATTAACCAGCCGGTGATGAATTATATTCATCCCGCGTCACAACAAGCCATCAAAAACCGCATTACACAGGTACTTTCCCAGCAAAAACCTGTTCAATTGGCCGACGTTCAAATGTTGCGTACGGACGGCACCATTGCCAATGTAGAAACCGTTGCGGTCAATGTTAAGTATGACGGCAGGCCAGCCATTCTGGTGGTGGTTCGTGATATAGCCGAGCGTAAGCGCGCGGAAGATGCCCGGCGCGCCATTGAACAGCGGTATAAATCGCTCTTTGAAGGAATGACCGAAGGCTTTGCGCTGCATGAGATTATTCTTGATGACAAGGGCGTGCCGGTTGATTACCGTTTTCTTGACGTTAATCCGTCCTTTGAGCGGTTCACCGGGCTGCGGCGCGAGGATGTCGTCGGCAAGACCAAGCGACAGGTGCTGCCTGATGATGACGAAAACTGGATTGAGCTTTACGGCCACGTCGCGCTGACCGGCGAACCCATGCATTTTGAGCAGCGCTCATCAGCGCTCAACAGGTATTATGAAGTGATGGCGTTTCGGCCCGCGCCGATGCAATTTGCCGTGCTGTTTCTGGATGTCAGCGACCGGAAAATCATGGAAATTGAACTGCGCCGCGCCAAAGACGCCGCCGAACGCGCAAGCCGCGCCAAAGACGAATTTCTCGCCACGCTCAGCCATGAATTGCGCACGCCGCTGACGCCGGTTTTATTAACCGCGTCACTGCTTGAGCGCCGCAACGATCTGCCGGATGATCTGCGCGAAGACATCACCACTATCCGCCGCAACGTGCTGCTTGAGGCTCGCCTCATTGACGATCTGCTTGACCTGACGCGCATTGCCAAAGGCAAAATTCAATTTGAATTTCAACAGATTGACGCGCACACCATTGCGCGCAGCGCCACAGAGATCTGCGCCAGCGGCGACGGCGCACGTATAGAGTTAATTCTCAACGCAAAAAACACCTGCGTTCAGGCGGACCCCGCGCGCCTTCAGCAGGTCATCTGGAATTTGCTCAACAACGCGCGCAAGTTCACTCCGCTTCAGGGCGCCATCACGCTTATCACCAGCAATCCTCAGCCGGATATCCTGCGATTGCAGGTTACGGATACCGGTTGCGGCATTGAGCAGGCATTTCTTCCGCGCGTCTTTAATGCTTTTGAGCAGGGACAATCCTCCGGCAAGCGCCCGGCGGGACTTGGCCTGGGCCTGGCCATCGCCAAAGCGATTATGGACGCGCACAACGGCAACATCAGTGTGGCCAGCGAAGGACTCGGCAAAGGCACCACTTTCTCCGTTGAGTTGCGCTGTGTGAATCAATCCGTCATGAATGAGCAGCAGAATCATCCGGCTCCCGCGGCATTCGCGCCGACAGGATCGCTCAAACTGTTACTTGTAGAAGATCATGACTCAACACGCATCGTGATGATCAAGCTGCTCAAGACTCTCGGCCATCAAGTCATGGCCGCTTATGATGTTAAAAACGCTCTTGAAGTGGCAAGCCGGGAGTCTTTTGACCTTGTGATCAGCGATATCGGCCTGCCCGACGGCAGCGGCCACGATCTGATGAGTATCCTCCGCACAAAATATAAATTGCGCGGCATCGCGCTCAGCGGCTACGGAATGGAGGAAGACAAGCAGCGCAGCATGCATTCCGGATTCGTCGCGCACCTGACCAAACCCGTCAGCATTGAACAATTACAGGCGGTATTGCGCGAAGTCATGACGCCGGCCGCTTAATAACTGCTGCGCCGATAGCGCAGCGGGCTCATGCCCATGACTTCCTTGAATTGCCGGCTGAAAAAAAACAGGTCGCTATACCCCAGTTCGCCAGCCACATCCGAAACGGAAAGCGAAGACTGCACAAGCCGCTGCGCCGCATGACGAATCCGCTGGTGCACAATCCATTTTCGCGGCGGCATGCCATATGTGCGCCGAAATAGCCGCGTAAAATAATCCGGAGAAAGATTCATAGCCCGCGCCAGATCGGCCGGCGATATCGGTTCGCGAATATGCAGTTGCGCGTACTGCTCAAGCGCGCGCTGCTGGCCGCTGCCCAGTTGCTGGCTTTGCGCTGGGGCCTGCGCATGAACAAAAAGTTCCGTAAACAAACCGACCAATAATGCGCGCCGATATACGCTGTCCCGGGAATCCGGCATTAATGCATCCTGCATTAATTTTTCATACCACGCGCGGCCCTGGGCATAACCATGCGCCACAAAACAATCCGGCATGATTCGCACGGACGAACGATGCGACATGACTTTCAGGCGAAAACGATAAAGCGTCAATGACTGCCCCTGCGGCAGACGATATATAAAAGGAGTTCCGGGCATCAGCCAGATCAGCGAACCAGCATGCATATCATACGTT
Organism: uncultured Phycisphaeraceae bacterium; assembly: GCA_964610975.1. Lineage (GTDB taxonomy): Bacteria > Planctomycetota > Phycisphaerae > WQYP01 > WQYP01 > CAZSYN01. The sequence goes on along the minus strand of CAZSYN010000004.1, from coordinate 205,425 downwards.
TGTCCGGCAGCCGTGGCCGTAAATCCGCCATCGCCGACATAGTACAATAAATGCTCATCAGGCAGCACGGAATTAACCACCCATCCGGGAACGACACGAAAGCATCCGCCGTTCATAGGAAGGCTGGTTTGCAGAAAATTCTTCATATCCGCAAGCGCGTTGACCCACACTTGCGGAGAGACTATTTTAACAGGATGGGGCATAGTCATATCACCGTTTCAGTACAAATTATACACGATTCGCATCATGGTAAACAAGACAAAGAAACGGCATACTATTTTTAACAAGTCAGGAAACGAGTGACGTAAGGAGCGCCTTATGGCCAGTTATAACGTAGAGTTCAATTCCGCCAAATTTGAGACAATCCGCCACAATGTGGACGTATGCGTGGTCGGCGGCGGCATGGCCGGCATGTGCGCGGCCATCAGCGCGGCGCGCCACGGCGCCAAAGTTCTGCTGATGCAGGACCGCCCCGTTCTTGGCGGCAACGCCTCTTCCGAAATCCGCATGTGGATCTGCGGCGCACATGGCGAAGATAACAAGGAAACAGGCATCCTTGAAGAAATCATGCTTGAAAATTATTACCGCAACCGCGATCTCAACTTTGGCCTGTGGGATACGGTTCTGTATGAAAAAGTAAAATTTGAAAAGAACATCACCCTCCTGCTCAACACAAGCTGCCTTGAAGTGCGCACCGAAAACAATCGCATCACCGGCATTAAGGGATGGCAATTGACCAGCCAGCAATGGCATGATATCAGCGCCAAATTTTTCATCGACTGTTCGGGCGATTCGGTTCTGCGCGTCAGCGGCGCCAAATATCGCTGGGGCCGCGAAGCCCGCAGCGAATTTAACGAATCGCATGCGCCGGTTGAGGCTGACAAAAAAACAATGGGCAACAGCATTCTGATTCAGCTTCGCGAGATTGACCCGGCCGATCATGTGCCGTTTATCCCGCCGGTGTGGGCCAACAAATATCAGGAAAGCGACCTGCCGAATCGCCATCTCAAACCGGAAGGCAATAACTTCTGGTGGATGGAAATCGGCGGCATGGACGACACCATCGGCGATTCGGAGGCCATTCGCGACGGCCTTTATAAAATCGGCCTGGGGATTTGGGATCTGATCAAAAATCATCCCGATGGCCGCGGCCACAGTTGGGAACTTGAGTGGATTGGCGCTCTGCCCGGCAAGCGCGAAAATGTCCGCTATATCGGCGACCATATTCTGAATCAAAATGATGTTGAAGCGGAAGGTAAATTTGACGATATGATCGCATTCGGCGGATGGTCAATGGATGATCACCATCCCGAAGCCATCAAATATCCCGGCAAGCCGACTATTTTTCACCCGGCCCCGTCACCCTACGGCATTCCGTATCGCGTGACGTACTCGGTTAACATTGAGAATCTCTTGTTTGCCGGCCGGAATATTTCCGCCACGCACATGGCCATGAGCTCAACACGCGTCATGGCAACATGCGCCATCATCGGCCAGGCCGCAGGCACGGCATCGGCATTGGCACTCAAATATAATCTCACGCCGCGCGGCGTATACCAGCACAAAATCCGTGAACTACAGACTATTTTGATGGATGACGACTGCTACCTGCCCTGGCATAACCGCCCGATGCCGGAACTGACCGCCGCGGCCACGCTTAAAGCCAGCGAAGGCGACGCAGAATCCCTGCGCACCGGTATTGATCGCAGCATCAAGAAGGTTGATAACGGCTGGTGGGGTGCGCCGGGCGCAACGCTTGAGTATCACTTCGCGCAGGCCAGCAAAGTCAGCCAGGCACGGTTTACTTTTGACAGCGATCTGACAAAAGTCAAACGCATGCCGTGCAGTTTCCCGCGCAAAGGCAATCGCGTGCACATTCCGGATATGATGACCAAAGACTTTGATATTGAGGCGCTCAACGGCGCCGGCCAGTGGGTTGTGGTTGACCAGGTCCGCAACAACTATCAGCGCCTCGTCAAGCGCACGCTGAACGTGACAACCAAAGCCATCCGCTTTAAGCCGCTGGCAAGCTGGGGCGCACAGCGTGTACACGTTTTTGGTTTTGATGTGAAATAAAAAAACGCCCCGGGATTTTAACCCCGGGGCGTTTTTTTGATTAACAATCTTCGGCACGCAGATCCTTTATTTTTCAGCAACTGTCGCCTTGCCGTTTTTGCTGAACTTAAATCGGCCGTGCGAATCGGCATCAACATCAATCACATCGCCGTCGGCAAATTCGCCGTCAAGAATCTTTATTGCCAGCGGATTTTCGATTTCCTGCTGAATGACTCTCTTAAGCGGCCGCGCGCCAAACTGCGGATCATATCCGCGCTCGCCAAGCAACGCCTTTGCCGAATCGCTCAGCACGATATGCATGCCGCGCGATTTAAGACGTTTATCAAGCAGATCAAGCTGAATTTCCACAATGCGCTTGATATGCTCGCGGCCGAGCGTGTGAAAAGTAACGATCTCGTCCACACGATTCAGAAATTCCGGACGGAAATGCTGCTTTAAGAGATCGCGCACCTGCGCCTCAATCTCCCATTCGCCGCCCTCTTTCTCAGCCAGTTCCTGAATCATCTGCGAGCCGATGTTGCTGGTCATGATGATGACGGTATTCTTAAAATCAACCGTGCGGCCCTGGCCGTCAGTCAACCGGCCGTCATCAAGAACCTGCAAAAGCACGTTAAACACATCACGATGCGCCTTCTCAACTTCATCAAAAAGAATCACGCTATAGGGCCTGCGACGCACGGCTTCCGTCAGCACGCCGCCCTCTTCGTAACCAACATATCCCGGCGGCGCGCCAATAAGCCGCGCAACCGAGTGTTGCTCCATGAACTCGCTCATATCAATGCGCACCATCGCATCGTCAGTATCAAAAAGATACTCGGCAAGCGCTTTACAGAGTTCAGTTTTGCCCACGCCCGTCGGCCCCAGGAACATAAAACTGCCGATGGGCCTGCGCGGATCACCAAGACCCGCACGGCTGCGGCGCACGGCATCTGATACGGCACGTACCGCATCAACCTGGCCGACAACGCGGCGCTCAAGATATTTTTCCATATGACGCAGGCGCTCGCGATCACCCTCAAGCATTTTGCTCACCGGAATGCCAGTCCATTTGGCAACGACTTCGGCAATTTCTTCCGGAGTCACTTCCTCGCGCACCAGCGCATTACCGCTCTTGAGTTGCGCGTTAAGCTTATCCTGAGCATCTTTGAGCTTGCTCTCAAGCTCGCGGATCGCGCCGTAACGCAAACGCGCGGCTTCTTCAAGATTGCCTTTGCGCGTAGCCTCATCAAGCTGCATATTGGCCTGCTCAATCTGCTCGCGCAGTTGTTTGATCGCACGCAACGCGCCAGCCTCATGTTCCCATTTGGCGGTAAGCCGCGAGTTCTGCTCTTTAAGATCGGCCAGCGTTTTTTCAGCTTTCTCAAGCTGCTGGCGGCTGCCGTCATCTTTTTCTTTTTTCAGAGCTTCGCGCTCAATCTCAAGCTGCATGATGCGCCGGCGTATTTCGTCAAGTTCCTGCGGCATGCTGTCATTTTCAATGCGCAGGCGAGAGGCCGCTTCGTCGACAAGGTCAATCGCCTTATCCGGCAGAAAACGATCTGAAATATAGCGATGGCTCAGCGTGGCCGCCGCGACAATCGCGGCGTCCTGAATGCGCACGCCGTGGTGCGTTTCGTAACGCGCCTTAAGGCCGCGCAGAATCGCAATCGTCGCATCAACGCTCGGCTCGCCGACGTATACCTGCTGAAAGCGACGCTCAAGTGCGGGATCTTTTTCAACATATTTGCGATATTCATCAAGTGTTGTCGCGCCGATGCAGCGAAGTTCGCCGCGGGCCAGCATCGGCTTGAGCAGATTTCCGGCGTCCATTGAGCCTTCGGTTTTGCCTGCGCCAACGACCGTATGAATTTCGTCAATGAACAAAATGATGCCGCCGGCCGATGCCTCAACTTCTTTAAGCACGGCCTTAAGGCGATCTTCAAATTCGCCGCGGTATTTTGCGCCGGCAATCAGCGCGCCCATATCAAGCGCGATCAGGCGTTTATTCTTCAGACTTTCAGGCACGTCACCGGCGAGAATACGCTGCGCAAGCCCCTCAACAATGGCCGTTTTACCCACGCCAGGTTCACCGATCAGCACCGGATTGTTTTTGGTGCGGCGGCTGAGCACCTGCATGCACCGGCGGATCTCGTCATCGCGGCCAATGACCGGATCAAGCTTGCCTTTGCGGGCAGCCTCAACCAGGTCGCGGCCATATTTCTCAAGCGCCTGAAATTTATCTTCCGGATTCTGGTCGGTTACGCGATTATTACCGCGCACATCCTTAAGCGCAGAGAGAATCGCATTGCGATTCACCGACAGCACCGAAAGCACTTCCTTTGCCGGCGACGGCACTTCCGCCAATGCCAGCAACAGATGCTCCGTTGACAGGTAATCATCCTTGAGTTTATCGCCCTCTTTTTGCGCGGCCATCATCACGTCATTCAGATCACGCGATGCGGCCAGCGTACCGCCGGAAACCGACGGCATACGCTTAAGTTCCGATTCTGTCACGCTTGCCACGCGCTGAACATCAACACCAATTTTGGCCAGCAACGGCACAATAATGCCGTCCTTGTCCTTCAGCAGTGCCGCAAGCAGATGCAGGCTATTGATCTCAGAATGCGATGCCTGCGCGGCAATTTCCTGTGCGGTGGCAAAAGCTTCCTGTGCTTTAACAGTCAATTTATCAAGTCTCATGGCCTCTCCTCGGGTCTTTGTTAAGATCCTCATCAGGCCGGCGGACTTACGCCCTGCCGGGCCTGGTTCCGATGAATATGACACAGACGAAAAACGTATATCAAAATGCGTACCAGACTAAAAAATACGCTTTTTTGGCCCATTTTTGAGGATTTATAGACTCGTGGCGTTTGCCATCCTGCCGATATGGCAGTTTATATTTTTCGGCCTCGTGAACTTTTTGAGTGCCGGGTTTATGATGAGTACCTATGACACTAATCTTTGATTTCTTTTATTTCGTCGGGTTGCTCTTGGCGCTTCCGTTCCTGTTGCTCAAAAGCATGCGTACAGGAAAATACCGGCGCGATCTTGATGCCCGCTTTGGCTATATCAAAGAAGCGCAATCCCGCTTTGAGTCGGGCGGCCAGGGCAAAACAATATTGATACATTGCGTGAGCGTCGGCGAATTGCTCTCCGCGCGCATGCTGGTTGACCGGCTGATGCTGGCCGACCCGACCATTAAAATCGCCATTACCACCACCACTGACACCGGCACGGATCGCGCGAAAAAACTTTTTAGCGAAGATATCAAATATAAAGAACGTGTGCGCACATATCGGTATCCGCTTGATTTTTCAGGCGCGGTCAAGCGGTTACTGAATCATGTTAAGCCGGATTTGATCGTGCTTATTGAGCTTGAGATTTGGCCCAATTTTGTGCGCATCGCCAGCAAACGGAAGATTCCGGTCGTCATCGTCAATGGCCGCATGACTGAAAAATCATACGGTCAATATAAAAAATTCCGAATCATTTTTGGCCCGCTGCTGCGAAAGCTCGCGTGGATCGGCGCGCAGACGCCGGTGTATTACGAGCGTTTTGTCACGGCCGGGGCATCGGTGCAAAAAGTCGTCGTGGTACCGACGCTTAAATATGACAGCGCGGAAGTCAACATGGCCATGCCTGCCGGCGCCCATGTGCTGGCCAGCAGTTGCGGCCTGCCGATGCCGGGGACCAGCGACCTGCTGATCTTTACGGCCGGCTCAACCGGCGCCGGCGAAGAAGTGCCGGTGATTCAGTCTTTTTTGAATCTCAAAAAGGACAATCCGCTTTTGCGCATGGCCATTGCGCCGCGTCATCCGGAAAGCGTGACGGGCGTCGTCAACGCTTTGCAGGAGGCCGGGCTTACGCCGGTGCTGCGATCACAAAAATCTGATTCAACAGCAGCCAAACATCTGCTGACGCAGGACGAAGTGTTTGTGCTTGATACGCTTGGCGAGCTGCGCAAACTGTATTACCTTTCGCAATTTGTCTTTGTGGGCCGGTCGCTGGTGCCGCTTGGCGGCTCTGACATGATTGAGGTTGCCGCAATGGCAAAACCTGTCTGCTTTGGCCCGCATACCTTTAATTTTGCCGAGCCGGTTGATCTGCTGATCAACCATGACGCAGCAACGCTCGTGGCAGATGCCAACATGCTCACGGAAGTTTTATCGCAATGGGTTACTCATCCGGAATCCGCCGCCGCAATGGGCCAGCGCGCGCGTGATACGGTTGTCGCCCAGCAGGGATCAACCACGCGTTATGTTGAGTCATTGCTGGCCACGCTGAACGGAAAAGATGCGCCGATTCTGAAAAAAGAACCGGCCATTTCGGATATAAAAATTCCGGAGAAAACAAAAAAACACACTCCGGCGGAGAAACGATTTAAATAATTTTTTATCACGAAAGGATGCTCATGGCTCTTTTTGACATGCCGCTTGAGGCACTGAAAAAATATAATCCGGCCGAAAAAGCGCCGCGCGATTTTGATGCGTTCTGGAAAAAAACACTTGCGGAAAGCGCCAAATTTCCACTTGAGCCGCATTTTGTTCAGGTGGCGGACCCCATCTACAAAATGGTGGATGTTTACGATGTCACTTTCCGCGGATACCTCGGCCAGCCGATCAAGGCGTGGTTCATTGAGCCGGCCGGCAACGAAGAACCTCTGCCGACGCTCGTACAGTATGTCGGTTACGGCGGCGGCCGGTCTTTGCCGGTTGATCACATGTACGCAGCCATGTCCGGCTTTGCCCTGCTCGTCATGGACACGCGCGGCCAGGGCGCAAACTGGTCGCCCGGCGACACTTCCGACTGGGGCGAAATTTCGGCATCCGTTCCCGGATGCATGACGCGCGGCATTGACGATCCCGAAACATATTATTATCGCCGCGTATTTACGGACGCCGCACGTGCCGTTGATGTTGCGCTGGCGCATCCGCATGTTGACCCCAAACGCATTGCGGTCACCGGCGGATCACAAGGCGGCGGCATCACAATCGCGGCCGCGGCTTTAACCGGCAACAAGGTCAAGCTGTGCATGCCAGACGTTCCGTTCCTGTGTCATTTTAAGCGCGCCATCACACTTAATGATTCTTTCCCTTATCAGGAAATCGTTCAGTATCTCAAAACGCACCGCACTAAAGTTGAGATGGTTTATAACACGCTGACTTATTTTGACGGAATGCATTTCGCACCGAGGATTAAGGCGCGCTGCCTTTTCTCAATGGGCATGATGGACACGATTTGCCCGCCATCAACTGTGTATGCGGCCTACAATCGTGTTAAAGCGCCGAAAGAAATCAGGATTTATGACTTTAACAACCACGAAGGCGGCGGCCCGTATCATGTGGTTGAGCGCCTGAAGTTTGCTCAAAAACATCTGTAAGAAATCAGCAGAGGCAGGCAGGGGCAGCGGACAGAAATCCGCCTGCCCCTTTTTTTATTCCGGCGCCGGAACGTTCATATCGGCCGCGCCGGGCGGACTTGCCACTTCCTGCGTTGACGGCGCCACGTGCTGTGCCGGCACTGTCGGCTGCGTACTTGCCGCGCCGTTATCCTGGCCAGTGACAGAACCCGGTGGCATCAGCAGTTTGCCTTTGCGATCCACGCGCAATTGGTCGGTATCACGCATATATTGCAGCGTATATACCTGAAGATTGGCGATGGCCTGTGCAAAACGGTTCTGGGCATCAAGCAATGCCTGTTCAGCATCAAGATAATCGCGGTTATCAATATTGCCGTAACGCATCTGCATATCAGCGAAATCTTTTCGCTGCATGGCCAGGTCAATATTATTCCGCTGAATTGCCAGCAGCACCTGTTGCTCGCGCACGCGGCGAAGCGCACTTCGTACATCAAGCGCAACCTGATCTTCCGCGGTTGCCACGGATCTGCGTGCGCGTTCAAGATTGATCTGAGACGTTCTGTACTGATTGCGTTCAGCCACGCGGTCAAGCGGCAAATCAAGCGTAACCCCGGCCGACGAAACAGTATCATTGGCGCGCGGTGCAAGACTCCAGCGATGATTGCCATTGCCATCAAGACCCGAATACATGCCGGTGCTGGCATTCAGTTTAAGATCCGGCAGCATATTATTCTGCGCCAGTTTTACCTGCCTCTGCGCATCGGCCACCTGGTCACGTTCCGTCTGTAAATCAAGACGCAGTTTTCTGGCAATCGTAATGGCAGATTCTTCTTCCATTTCCGGCGGAGAAATCGCCAGGTACTGAACCGCCATATCAAGAGATTGCTCCGTCGGCATACCGATGAGCAGCTTGAAGTTGTCAATCGCAAGTTCATAACTGCTGATCGCGTTGACAAGATCGTTACGCGCTGAATATTCCGACTGCATTGCGCGCTGAACCGTCAGGATGCTGTAATTGTATTTTTTCATGCCCGCGCGGAAAATCGCATCAGAGCGACGCGTGGCAAATATGTACGAATTAACGCTGCGAAATCGGTTAATGATCTGCGCGCGTTGATTCACCAGGTTAAAGTAGGATGACGCCACGCTGACCAGAAACGCCCGGCGATACCGTTCAAAATCACGCACGGCGTATACCAGGTTACGTTCGGCCTGAATCAGATCTTCCTGCGCAACCATGCCCGCTCCGCGCATCAGCGGAATGCTGGCCGATAACGAATATGCGCCGTAATTGCCAGGCGATGTTTCCGTTCCGTCCTGAATTGAATTGACGGTGCTCATAAGCGACTGGGCGACTATCTCGCCGCCGAAAGGCAATCGCTGTTTGACGCCCACAGTCTGCGTGGCGGCCAGCGCGGTATCGTAATCACTGCTCTCGCCATAACGGTCAATGCCAAATGATGTGCGTGCAAAGAGCGTGGGATCAAATTGATGCCGCTCAAGCGTAACGTTCAGCGCAGCGATATAAAGATCTTCCTTGCGTGATTTATATTCGCGTGAGTGCGCCAGTGCATACGCAAAGCAGTCATCAAGTGTAAAAATCAGGCGCGTGCGGCCCTGCGGTATCGGTTTTGGAAATTTTGGCAGTTCCGGCATGCTGGTGGCAATTTTGATATTCGGCAGCGACTTCAGCAACGCCGTAGGCGACGGCATCATCGCGCTGAGTTGCGATGACGCCGGTTGCGTGCTTGCTTTCGTGGTTGCCGGTTGAGTCTCAGGAGCGCCCGCAGGCGTCACGGCCGATGCATCATCATTTTGCGTACTCGCCGGCCGGGTCACCTGCGCCGACGGCAGTTGATTGGCGGTTCCGGGATTTTTATCGTAAAGATCACCCTGTGCGGCAATGCCATTGCTGACCGGGACTTTAACATCGGCAGGCTCGCCGAGCGCTTCGCGCTGTCGATCCGCAATCATGTTATAGGCGGAATGATCGGCCTGATTTTGATAAAAGCTCTCACAGCCGCTCAACGTTGCCGCCATAAGTAAAGCGGCGATGATTCTCTCTCGCCGCGAAAACTGACTCATTGATACACCCAGGGTTGACTGCACTATTACCAGTAAAACAAACAAAAATCATCCGCACGAATGATAAAGCCGCCATCATAGGCGCAAAACTTTCTGGCACAAAGCGATATACATCGCAAAACGTCCAGTTGCGTTTTTGATTGCATAAAATATATCAAAAACAACATTGCCTTATACCCCCATAGGGTATATCATGACTCTATGAGTACCATCACACTACGTATTGGCGGAATGACCTGTGGCGCATGCTCGGCACGTGTTGAACGCGCGCTTAATGGCGTCTCCGGCGTGACTTCCTGCGCTGTGAACCTGACAACAGGTATCGCTACCGTGAATGTTGACAAGGCAGATGCCGCGCCCCTGATCAACCGTGTTGAGGAAATTGGTTTTGATGCGGCTGAAATTGCCACGGGTGATCAGGGCAAAGCACTTCGTGACGTCGGCGAGGAAGCGCGTAAAAATCTCTCAGCCGCGCGCATGCGACTGATTCTCGGCATTATTTTTGGCCTGCCGGTTTTAGTTCTCGAAATGCTGCATCATCTGCATGTCATTCCGATGTTTTCCGGCATGCACATTCTGCTTTTGACGCTGGCCACAGTGGTAATGCTCACCACGGGCAGGCCGTATTTTATTCACGGCATTCGCAATTTTCTGCAACTTGCGCCCAATATGGACACGCTCGTGGCCCTCGGTTCAGGCGTGGCGTATATCGCATCGGCGGTGTTTGTCATCATGGGCGAACACATGACCGATTTTCACGCGGCCATAACAATAATTGTCCTCGTTACTCTTGGTAAATATCTTGAGGCGCGCGCCAAAACCGCCGCCAATACCGGCGTGGCAAACCTTGCCCGGCAGACATCCCCTACCGCCCGCATACTCAACAGCCAGAATGAATCAGATATTGTCGATGCCGCACACGTGCGCCCCGGCGATCATATCCGCGTGCTGGCGCATGAGCATGTGCCGGTTGATGGCGAGCTTATCGGCGGCGCAGGCTCTGTTAATTTATCCGTGATCACCGGAGAATCCGCGCCGGTTGAGCTTAATTTTGACCAACTCGGCGGCAAGGCCATTCCCGCCGGCGCGCTGCTGGTTGACGGCGTCATTGAGTTGCGCGCCACGGCATCCGCAGCCGATTCCGCCATATCCCGCATACTTGGCTATGTTCAAAATGCGCAGGCCAGCAAAACGCAGATTCAGCGGCTCGCCGATCGTGTCGCGGCCATATTTACTCCGATTGTTCTTGCGCTGGGGCTCATCACGCTCATCACGTGGATTTTAACCGGCCACACATTGGCCGAATCGCTCATGCCGGCCATCGCCACCATTGTGATCGCATGCCCCTGCGCCATGGGCCTTGCCACTCCTACCGCCATCACCGTGGCCACGGCCCGCGCCGCGCGCATGGGCATTTTGCTTCGCAATGCCGCCGTGCTTGAGACTGCGCGCACGATTGACACCGTTTTGTTTGACAAAACCGGCACATTAACCACCGGCGAATTTGCCGTCACGGATGTGATTCCTTTTACGGATGACGCGCCGACGCCGCAGGATCGTATTGATCTGCTGACAACGCTGGCGAGTCTTGAGCAATTTTCCCAGCATCCGCTGGCGCTGGCCACCGTTCGCCGCGTGCGGGAAGAAGATTTGCCGCTTGCCGACGTATCTGATTTTCAATCCGTGGCCGGCGGCGGCGTGCGCGGCATCATCGGCAACCGACAAATAGCAGCCGGCTCTGAACGTTGGCTACAGAGCCTCAACCCGAATATCACACTGCATGCGCACAAGATCGCCAACACCGGCGGCTCAGTTATTTGGCTTGCGGATCTTTCTGTTGGCAAGGTTCTTGGCTGTGTGCTGTTTATGGATCAACCCAGGGCAGAATCAAAACAAATCGTATCCCAATTACGTCATCAGGGCGTGCGAGTCGTCATGATTTCCGGCGATCATACCGATCCTGTTGCCGCTCAGGCCCGTCTTTTAGGAATTTCGGACTATCATGCGGAAGTAAAACCTGAAGAAAAAGCGAATTTTGTTGACTCAGAACGGCGAAATAAGGATCATTCACATACCAAAGCACAACAGCACAGGGTCGCTTTTGTAGGTGATGGCGTAAACGATGCACCGGCCCTGGCGGAGGCAGATTTGGGCATCTCTCTCGCAAATGCGACAGACTTAGCCCGCTCAACAGCAGATATGACTCTCCTCGGCGACTCTTTATCCGCTCTCCCGCAGGCTTTGCTCTTGGCAAAAATAACTTTACGCGTTATTAAGCAGAATTTGCTATGGGCTTTTGGGTACAATGTAGTAGCGATACCGCTGGCGATGGCAGGGGTGCTTTCGCCCGGGGTTGCCGCGGCAGCGATGGTAATGAGCAGTCTCTCGGTGGTGCTCAATGCTCTGCGGCTTTATCGGGTATCGCTTGATTGAGGCGGAATCGCGTCAAGCGTGGATGATCAGTTGCCCCGGTTCTCCTGACCGTCACGGCAAAAAATTATCCGCTTGCTACGCGTAAGCAGGGAGTGTTGCGATGAGTGTTATTACAGTGGGCTTTAATCCCGCAATTGATCGCATCATGGAGTGTCCTGACTTTCAGGTCGGCGCGCATCAAACTGCCGAGCAGATTGCCATGCTCGCAGCGGGCAAAGCCGCAAACGTTAACAGAACGCTTGCTCTCCTCGGTATTGATTCAATTGCCACAGGTTTCCTCGGCCGCGGCGAGCTTGATCTTTTTCATGACCAGCTCTCCTCCGTAGGCCCAGGACAGATTGCCTGCCATTTTATTGAAGTTCAGGGGCGCACGCGCGAAAACATCACCATCATTGATCCGGCGCGCCGCGTAGAAACTCATCTGCGCACACGCGGTTTTTCCGTTACTAAAAACGAAGCGACGCTGCTTAAAAAGCGTCTCGCTAAGGAAGTCAACTCCGGCGATTACGTTGTTTTTTCTGGCAGCCTTTGCGAAGGCATCGCACCGGATTACCTGGTCTCTATGATTGAGCAGTGCAATAAAGTCGGCGCGCGCGTTGCTGTTGATTCATCTGGCGATGCGCTTAAGGCCGCCGCGGAGTGTCCGCTGTGGCTTGTTAAGCCGAATATTGAAGAATTTCGCATGCTTGTCGGCCAGGAAGTGCCGAATGCCTCAAGCGCCGTGCGTGATGCGGCCGTTGGCCTGCTTAAAAATGTGGAAAACGTCCTCGTCTCCCGAGGCGCCGCCGGCGCGGTCCTTGTCACCCGTCACGGCACTTTTGTCGGCAAGAGCAACTGCAAAGAAACTCCGCTGCGCACCGTAAGCTGCGGCGACCATCTGCTGGCCGGCTATATCGGCGAGTTCATGGGCGGCAAGCCGGAAGAAGCCGCGCTTCGCAGCGCCATCGGTATCGCCGCCGCGCGCGCCATGTCACCCGACCTGGCCGAGTTTGACCGCAAATTCGCCAAAGAAGGCGCGGAAGTAGAAGTCAGCGCAGTATAAAAAAACGACACAAAGACGCCAAGACGCGGTGACACGGAGGCAAGCACTCAGCAAATCTCCGCGTCACCGCGTCTTTCTTTATTTCCCCGCGTCCTGTTTTTCCTGCGCCAGCGATTCTCGCAATTGATACAGATACCGGAACGAATAAATCCCCGTATCGTGGCCGTCTGAAAATTCAATTTTGATCGCATAATTGCCGACCATCCCCCCGCCGGTAGCCGTGATCGGGCCGTCGTAGGTTGTGCGCACAATCGGCAAAATCGCCCGGCCCAGGATATCGCGCTCTCCCTGACAACCCGCACACGGACAATATTTCCGCAAAAAACGCAGCGGATAGCGTGTCGTTTCGCCGGTTGACCAGGCAATCTCAAGGGCCTCGGTCTTAATCAGATGAATGTTCGTCGGTATAATATCGCTCATGCTATTAAGTGTAGGAACAAACGCACCGCCTGCCAAGAACCCCTTGAGATTTACGTAATAAGAAGATCATCAATATAGGATATTCCGCCTCTTGCTCTTGAATTTACAAGAATTTACAGGCAAAATGCCATCTCAATTGGAAAATTTCATCATTGCCTCACCCTATGAGGTTTCTGTACAATAGCAACTTCATCTTTCATCGGAGTGCCGCGTTCAATGGAAGAATGGATATCACCGATCCCGCGTGAGGTGTTTTTCACAAAGGGAGTTGGCCGTCACAAGTATCGGCCGCAATCGCTTGAATTGGCGATGCGTCACGCCGGTATTGAGAAGTTTAATCTTGTGCGTGTGTCGGGCATTTTGCCGCCGCGCTGCAAGGTGATTACGGTTCAGGAAGGGATCAGGAAGCTCCGTCCGGGGCAGATTGCCTTCAGCGTGATGTCTGACGAAGCGGCCGACGAGCCCAATCGCCTCATAGGCGCGGGACTTGGCATCGCCATGCCGGTGAAGGATCAGTACGGGTACATCGCCGAGCATCACGGCTTTGGCATGACGGAAGACAAAACCGGCGACTATGTGGAAGACATGGCCGCCACAATGCTTGCGACCACGCTGGGTATTGAATTTGACCCGGCGCGCAATTACGACGAGCGCAAAGAGATTTACCGGATGTCTGGCCATATGGTCAAGACCCGCAATATTGTTCAGACGGCCGAGGGCGACAAACACGGATTGTGGACCACGGTGATTGTCGCAGCGGTCTTTATTATTTGAAGGATAAATCATGGATAAAGTGCGTATAGGTATGATCGGTTTCGGCAACATGGGCAGTTCCCATGCCGGATACTACAAAGATCTCAAAGGCGCCGTTCTGGCGGCCGTGGCCGATCCGAATCCTGCCAAACAGGAACGCGCCAAAAAGGAATATGGCGTTGAGCATGTTTTCTCATCGCACAAAGAGCTGCTTGCCTCGGGCCTGTGTGACGCGGTTGTCGTGGCCACACCCCACTACGATCATATTCCGATTGCCCTTGACGCAATGGCCGCGGGCATGCATGTCATGATTGAAAAACCGATGGCAGTTTCAGTCAGCGATGCAAAGAAAATGAACGATACCTATAACGCCAAATACAAGCATCTCAAGTTTGGCATCATGTTCAACCAACGTACCAATAATATGTACCGCAAAGTGCGCGAACTCATCGCCGGCGGCGAACTGGGCGAAGTTTCCCGCGTCACATGGCTGATCACCAATTGGTTCCGCACGTGGAGTTATTATGCTTCCGGCGGCTGGCGCGCAACGTGGAAAGGCGAAGGCGGCGGCGTGCTGATCAACCAGTGCCCGCATAATCTTGACCTGATTCAGTGGGTGACCAACGGCCTGATGCCCAATCGCGTCACGGCCGTGGGTTTTGTAGGCAAAACTCACCCGATTGAAGTTGAAGATGAAATTTCGGCGATTCTTGAATATCCCAACGGCGCCATCGGCCACTTTGTGACCACCACCGGCGAAGCCCCGGGCACCAATCGTCTTGAGATCTGCGGTGATCGCGGCAAGATCATTGCCGAAAACGGCAAAATCACATTCTTCCGCACCACCAAGTCGGTGAAGGAAGTGAACCAGAAATCAAAAGAATCGTTTGCCAGCGTTGAGTCATGGGAAATCAACGTGCCGTTCCCGGCCAATCCGCCGATCATGGAGCACCAGATCGTCACGCAGCGGTTTATTGATGTGATCAAGGAAAACCGCCCGAACAGCGATCTGATTGCCGAAGGCACCGAGGGCATTAACGGCCTGATGCTGGGCAACGCCATGATGATGGCCGGCCTGACGCGCACGCCTGTTGAGTTGCCGGTTGACGGCGCCAAGTATGATGCGTTTATTCAGGACATGGCCAAAAAGTATGGCGGCAAAAAGACGCTTGAGACGCGCGAAGCAGTCGTCAATTTTGCCGCATCCGCATCGCGATAAGCCGGAATAAATCTCTGGCCGGCGCAAACAGGCAGACACAAATCAAAATCCCCAGGCCGATAAAGCCTGGGGATTTTTTATTCACCACAGCAGCGTGCATTCCCATCAAAAACCGGCGAAACGGAGGCGGTCCCTGGCCATCGCCATCTCCTTTGCTTCCTATTGAAGCAAAAGTGTCTTGATTTCAAATGCACGAAAGAGAAGCGGCTCGCCATTTAACTTGTGTATTTTTTCTTCCATCAGATCCGTTTCGTACCATGTTTTCCCCACCACAACAGGCAAGTGAATTGAAGACGATCGGCCTTCCGCTTCAAAACACCGCAATATTATGCCATGCCCATTTTCGGACAGTTTAATATTGGGAATAACAATCGTACTATCGCTGGTGTCCGGAAGTTCTGGCAATGCCAATCCGGGATGATCCGCATTTGAGGCATTCGCAACGGCCACCGGATAAACGGGACGATTCAGCTCATAACCCACGCGATACGCCGGCGCCTGATGTGCCGTATGCGTCGTAATACGATAGCGGAATATATAGTTTCCGGCCGGCGGACGAACGACGCCTTTTTGCGTATCATCATTTCGAATCAGGATACCGCCGGACGTCCATCCGATACCGCGCACCATGCAATTGCGCATGGTATTGCCGTCAAAAGTCCACATACGATGGTCGCCGGCAATCGTCATGCCGCCTTTGCTGTCTGACGCATCCACCCAATCACGCACAATGCGAATCTGTTTTGTGGGATCGTGCGGCGGGCTATTTTGAATGACGCCATCCTGTTGATAAATAGTTTCCGGATACTTGACCATACCAAATGGCACGCCGTAACGAATGTCCGCTTTTTCTTCTGATGCGAAGGGGAATGATTGTTCAATGCGAACGTAACGTTCCTCGCGCCAATTGATCTGATTTTCAATATCAATAACAGGTTCGTCGGCCGAGATGGTAATGGTTTGCGTAAATTTCTGATGGTATACGCTGCCGTGAATGACGATGCGGCAATAAACGGCGTGATCCTCTACGATTTCGATATCATCAATAATGGTGGGCATGATGCGGCCGGAGAAATCCATGTTGAAGATATATTCGCCGCGACGTTCCTCCAGGCCGACAATACAGGCGCGGTCAACTATTTTTCTATCATTAATTTTATCATAAATCGACAATTCACCCGTCAACCGGCTTATTTCCACTCTATAGAAACGATTCTCCACAACATCACAACCGAGATAACGATTTGAATTTTTGAGATCCTCATCACGATCACGCGTTATCACAAACGGAGAGGGAAATTTTTGAGGCTCCGCAACTTCAAGATAATAGACTTTGCATCCGAATGCGGGGATATGATCCGCAAAGAAAGAGATCTCAAGCGTATCGGTCAGCATCATCAAATGTTGATCAATCTTAAACGGAATTTCCCGGCCTGTTTCGTCAAGCAGCCGGAAATGCGGCGGCTTATTTTTTTTATAATACTCATGAGATGTCGTATCCTGATCCACACTCGTGGCATAAGTAGTGCCGTAACAGGCGTTGCGCGCCGAAACGACGCCGCTGCGCGCCCATGAAAGAGGATTAAAAATCACAATCGGATGCGCCCTGGAGTGCGGCGCGGTCGCCTGCGCGGCAATCCGCCACGCATATCGCTGCGCGCAGAAACCGGCGGTTAATCCCGCGGATAATTTCAGATTCAGCTTATCTTTGTCGGAAACGGGCCCGCCGATGCCGTTTTGATTATGATCCATGGAATCAAGCAATTGCAGCCAAGCCCGCCTCATATCATGATGCGGATAATCATTCCGATGGCCGGCCAGCAGATTGATCGCGCCAAAATATTCCGCATTAAACATGTTATTTTCAGCAGAAATATCCAGCGGCCAGAGATCAGGCCATGAAGATTCAATATGAGGCCAGGTGCTGGGGATTTCTCCCTTGAAATTTTTATAGGGAATATCCTGCTTTTTGCATGCATCAAAAAATTCGCGGAAGGTTGATAAATTCAGTTTACGATGGCCCTCATTATTCCATCGCAGGATATTCTGAAGTATTTTTTCATTCAGAACATACAGATCCATGCCCCAATTAATGATTTGAGGATAATCCACGGCGCCGGCGTATTTTTCAAAATCTTTTTCGGAAGCAAGCATTCTGTCGAATTTTTCATGTGAAAGCGCAAGAGCCAGATCAGCATAATGCATCGGGCAATAAGAAGGAATGCTTGTGCCATCCATCGCGGACCACATCACGTGATCAGTATGTTCGCGAAAACCGCGGGACAAAACAATTTCAGTCATGCCCGCCAATCTGGCAATCTGAGGAAGTTGCGGCGTTACGCCCGGAATATCCGACATGCTCATGATGGTGGGATCTGTTTCCAGAACATTTCGGCAATATTCGCGGCCGTATATTAAATTACGGATTGTCGTTTCGCCGGATGGCAAATGCGAGTAAATAATGGCTCGCATGGGAATGACCTCAAGCCGGCCGGAGCGAATCATCATTTTGATGCGATTCAATTCTTCCGGATGGCAGTCAAGATATGTTTCAATAAAATTAAACGATTCAATCATGAACCGATATTCAGGATATTTTTCCAGAAGATTCAGCGCGGTATGAATAATTCTTCCGCCACGCGAGAGACACTCTTCACGCGTGCCGCCCCAGAACAAATCAAGATGCGAGAATGGAATGACATGAATCGGCCGTTTGTCAGACACAAAATCACCATACTTTTATATATGTTCTACTATTTACTTAATTAAATATTCACCGGAATCAAGATGAAGCGAACCATCTATTCCGGCAACGGGCGATTGCAGCGTCACATCAACGGCAGACATGCCCAGATTGGCGATGACAACAATCTGTTTTTGAGATGTGCGCCGGATAAAAGCAATCACGGACGCCGGCTGATCATGATCAAGCCAAACGACATCGCCGTTTTGCAGGACATCACTTTCCTGCCGCAATGATATAAGTTGGCGCAGCAAGCGCATTCTTTCCTGGCCTTCAGGAGTTAATGCGCGGCCCCAGTCCACAACGAGATTTTTGCCATACAATCGGTTGGCGTAAATGGAGTGCCGCCGGCCATCGGCAAACTCCCGGCCGGAGTAAATGAACGGAATGCCATCCAGAGTAAACATGACGGCCAGCGCCGCATCCACGCGGCGTGATCGCCCATCACACTCCGGGCGCGCATCATAATCATCATTGGTCAAATCATGATTATCAAAAGTGATCAGATATCGCGCGCCGGACATGGCGCCGGCATGTTCCTGTTCCCATGCGGCGCGAAAACTCTCCGCGCCTTTGCTTCCCTTCAGAATGTCATGAAGCTGATTGGTCATCTCGCTGTAATTGACGTCAAAAGCGGAACGCTGCGCCGTTGCGGCGTCTCCCCAGCTTTCGGATATCATGAGAAGATTCGGCTTGACGGCGTCAATTCGGCGGCGGCCTTCCTCCCAAAAATCAATGGGGACAAGCCCAGCCACGTCGCAGCGATAACCGTCCACATTCAACTCACGCACGTAATATTCCATGTTGCGCCAAAGGTATTCGCGCAAAGCGGGTGATTCAAAATTGAGCTCCGGAAAATGGTATGAACCATTCTTGAAGGTGCCATCCTTCTGGCGCTTCACATAATCCGGATGTTCGGGGATAAATACCGCGGCAGGACCGCAATGGTAATAGACCAGGTCAAGCAGTACGCGCAAGCCCAGGCTGTGTGCAGTCGAGATAAACGCCTTGAGATCTGACACAGTGCCATATTCAGGATCAATCGCAAAATAGTCTTTCATGCGATATGGATTCTGCGGATTGCGTATTTGAGATTTTTTATGCCGATCGCTCCAATGCTCTTCAGAGGGATCATCATCCGACAGGTTAACCGGGCACAGATACACGATATCCACGCCGAGCCCGGCGATATGGGGCAGCATTTTTTCCGCGGCCCGCAATGTACCATCAAGAGTAAATGACCGTAAAAAAATCTGATAAACAACCGAACTTTTACTGATACGTGACATGTTACCAACTCACTCCTGCTTATTTTTTCTCAACGCCAAACTCAATTTCATTGGCCCAGCCTTCAACCCAGTCGGCCTGGAACGACGCATTATTCTTTTTAGAGACGGAACGCCCGACCGGAAGCTCCATGCACAATGACGATTTATTGTCATTCACCCGGTATGAGAATTTGATATTCTGCCCGGCGTCAATTTTGGCCTTTACGTGGGGAATTTCATTCCACGGTATTGCACATTCCACAATCCGCGTATTGCCTTCGCGCCGAATGACCAGTTTTCCGTTTGGTACAGCTCCATCCAGCGGGGATTTAGGCTGGCGCGGATAATGATGGTGCGGCGGCATGCCCGGCTTGCGCAGGCGATACAATTCAGTACCGCCGCCATATTTTTCCGCAATCGGATTCAAAGCAAATTCATAATCCGTGCACTGATAGCCGGTGAAATAACGCGGCGTGCCCGGCGGATTCGGAAGCCTGTCTTTCTCGTCATCACTCAATACATTAAAAGCGATCTGCACGTTGTCATGCGCCGGGCTGTTGCCGGATGGCAGTTCCGGATTTTTCCTGTAACTATAACGGCGGACGCCTTCGGGCCAATTCATGACCGTCATGGTTTCCATTTTCGTCGGCTTGGCGGGGATGGTTGCGGTCTGCGGATAAAAAGCGGAATCATCATAATCCGGCGAATCCACGCGTATCATGCCTTCATCGGGAGTTGAATCCGCAATCCTGGCGGCAAAATAAAAGTACTGATCGTCATACGCCAGATAGGCCGTGGAAAATCCGCTGCTGATGGATTCATCATATTGTTTGCCGGGATGCCACGCCTGCTCTTCAAGCGTTACCGATCCTTTGCCCTGAACTATAATGCTCTGCGGCAGCACGCTGTCCCATTCATTCAGTTGGCCATCCACCTGAATATGGCGTTGCGCTATGTAATTTACCCGCATCTGCTCGCGCAAAGCCTTGCGGCCGTCAGAACCGGCATCAAAATCAACGGCAAGATCATACATGTTGGAGGCAACGGCCTGGCCGCCCTTGACTTTGACATCAATCCATTTGGTTTGATTTCCGTCAATCTTGACGCGATCCGGCGCGGAGATATTCAACTTGCCCAGGCTTACCGACAAGCGCCCGGAAATGGGCCGATTGAGCATGTTGGTGATTTTGAGCCGAAGCGTGGGCTTGAGTTCAACCGGCGCTGTCATATCAAGCGCCATGATTTCCACGGGCTCAAGCCCTTCAATCCGGGCGGATTTGATTGCGGCCAAAAGCCGCTCAAAAGAGCCTTTGCTTTCATCGGTATGCAGATAAAAGCCGCGATGATCAAGAGGAATAACAATTTTCCCATTTTTAGTTTCAACGCGATTACCGTAAAAATCATACAGAGAAAATGGCTCATTCTTTGCTGAGATGGTGATGGTCGGTTTGCTTCCTTCAATAAATTTCACGGTCCTATACAGCGGGCGGCCGACACCAAATGCATCCACCAAGTCCCCCACCACAACCACAGATCCCGTATCGGGATTTTTGACGCCGCTATTGTCCGCAAGACCGTCAAAAACCATGACCCAGGGCAGGCCGTTCATGAACAGCATCTGTCCGAAATCACGATCACCGATAAAGCGCTGCACAGCGCCGATGGATGCGGCCGTCGACCAGAGCGTGCGCACCGGCTGATTCTTGCGCGTGCCATCAGGTTGATAGACATTGCGCTGTTCAGTAGTCAGGATGTTGCCGCCGTAAATGCCGACGGCGCGATCATGCCCGCTGGTGTAATTTGTTGCGACCACGGTGGCCACGCGATCATCCACATTGGCGACCCAGCTTTCGGTATCCCACACAAGAACCCGGCCGCCGGGACGATTCAGGAACGGTTTGTAAGTCGTAAAAGGATTGAGCCCCTGATAATGAATGCTCATGAAATCAAGACGGTTGAGGAAATCCGTTTTGCCGTCTGAAAAAAGTTTATCAAGCGTATTGCTCGAGGAATCACAGCCGCCGAGCATAATTTTGACGCCGGCTTCCTTGCGCGCTTCCTCAACGCCTTCGCACATCGCGGTAAAAATTTCGCGGTATCGGAGCATATCCGCGGCCCAGCCGCCGATAGATGCGCCTTCCCACGGTTCATTCCACAGTTTCATGGCAAAGATCGGCCCGCGCGGCCAGCCGTATTCCGTGGCAAGGCGCTTGACGATCTTTTTGAAGTCAGGATCGTACTGCGGCAACCACGCCATATCGAGAGGAGCATTTTTAAACGCCTCATTTTTTTCATTCAGCCAGGGCCGCACCACGCCCATCGGCTGAATCGGGCTTGTCCAGGGCACGCCGTGGCCAAACTCTACGGTAATGCCGAGCCCGGCCTCTTTGAGTTCCTTAAGCCGCGAACGTTTGACATTGTCCTGATACCATTTTTCAAATTCCGGATCAGTCGTCGGCCGGTATCCCCATCCGGTTCTGTTCGGCGATACGCCCAGCCGCGAGTTGACCTCAATATCATTCAGATCCGTCGTGAGCTTGGTATACGGTTTAGTGCGCGCCGGCGCTTGAAAAGTCCGCACAAAAGCGGAAACAAACCGCCTGCCGGAGCCGGGAATATCCATGATGATCGCATATCCGCCGAAATCATCAGGGATTTTCGGCGATACGGTGATGTCCGCAAATCCACGTGGTTTTATTTGTAATTCAACAGGAGCGTTTGCAACTTTGGCAATGGCAAAAACGTCGGGCTTCCAGATATCGCCGGGAATGCCGCGCGTGCCGTATTGAATGATTTCAACGCTCGCCGCGCCGCTGAGCGCCTTATCGGTTTTGTTGACAATCTGTATGTTCAAAGTGGGCTGTTCGCCGGGATAAAGAACATTGCCCGGCGCGCTCATGGACGTGAGAACCGCATCATAACCAGGCGCCTCAGATTTCTGGTCCAGCGAAAAACTGGCCGCGAAATTCTGCATATTGCGGCCAGTAATCATTTGAGCATGGGTTACCGCGGCAGAAGCAAGCAATAAAAAAACCGCCACAGATTTCGCGGGAAATCCGATCATTCAAAACTCCTCAATCTTCTTTATGTTGGTAGATTTCGATAATACGTAAATTTATCCGCCTATCGTGGTGTAATTCATGGCGCGATCAAGCGGACCATAATCCTTCCAGATCAGATTTTTCAATGTTTCGACATGGCCATCAAAAAAAAGCGCGGACCGCTCCGCCGTCTTTTGCAAATCAACCAGAGAACTTGATTCACCGGGCATCGGATGCCAATTCCATTCTTTTGGGCTGGCATACCATGCATCCACGCTATAATTCCACCAGGTTGTCGTTGTTCCGCCGTTGTATCCAAGAGTGCTGGAGATATTGGAATATCGATAATAATAATCCGCAACGATCACAAGATCCGAGAGCGATCGGCCATACCTTGATCTTACGTTGACAAGCTTGATCGGCCTTGCGTTGCTTATTGAACTGTCTTCCGCGTTCGTCGACGACACCATGCGATACGACCTGCGCTGCACATAGTCGTAATAGGCTCCCGTCAAAAATCCGCGATCAAACGGACAGACAAAAACCTTAAGCTGATACGTTGGCGCTACATTAAAATTGACATTCTGAGTCATGCCCAGATAAGGAGCCAGCCTTTCATCCCATGCCAACCCGCTATACGCATCAGCAGCGGTATCACGCGGAGCCGGAAACGTGCCTTCGTAATCGGAGGCATAGGTCTGCATCGCCATGCCGATCTGCCGAAGATTGGAAAAGCACGAAACGCGCTTGGCCTGCGTTCTTGCGCCCGAGAGCGCGGGCAACAGGATGGCCAGCAGGATGACTATGATCGCAACCACGACAAGCAATTCAATCAGCGTGAATCCATGTACGCGGCGCTTGATCATCTTGCGGGCTCCCTATCAAATACGACTATCACATACCGCTTTGCCCGGATGAAAAGAGCCGGAGCAAACCCCATCGCTTAAAGAAATCGGGCAAATCGATCATTCAGAGACAATTGCATCCATCAATCTTGATTCATTCACCAATTTTCCCCCATCATAGAACAGGGTTGCCAATATTGTCTTTTCGACAAGGTTAAGCCCGGCCTGAACTAAAGAACCTGAGTTCGGGATAAAGATCAAAAAAAACGTGTTATCCTAAAGCCCCGTGGGTTTTAACCCCGGGGTGGATGCGAACATACCGACATCCGGTGTTAACGGACACACCCCGGGGTTAAAACCACCGGGGCTTTCTTATCCCGAACTCAGCTTAAGCATTCAATCCGCACATCGTTTTATTTAACGCCATGCCTGCGGCTCAGCAGTGACAGTGCGCCAAGTCCCAAAAAACCGAGCGATGCGGCTTCAGGAACCGGTGAGGTGACATCAGCCCAGGTGGTTCCGACGCGAATTTCATCAAAACCTGAGCCCGTATTGGGCCCAGCTTGTATTTTCAGCTGCTGAAGCGATCCTTTAATTTCTTCCTGCCAGGTAAGGGACCATGTGGTGGGTTCAGCAGTGCCGACTGAGCCCACCCCCGTATAAACATTGGCATAAATAGTATCATTGCCTGTTGCGCTTGTGACAATCTTCAATACAACAAAATAGACCTGATTGGCGACAACAGACGTCTGCAAAACACTGTCATTGATCTGCAACGTATCATTGGTAGAAAGACTGATTAAGATTCTATTTTTGTCATCACTTGTGGTAGCTTTCAAACGCAATTGAGCCATCTCACTGCTGGTGTTTGTTGTTGATGTTTTATACAACATCGTGCTGACATAGATGGTGTTCCCGCTAGCGTCCATATTCAATGCGGTGTTTGCCTCCAGGTTTCTCTGTGAAGACACAATAACCGTTCCACCAGCCGCCGAAGACACCGATCCGCCAGTCGCCATGCCGGCGGGAAAAGCCGCATTACTGAGACTTGATGAGCCAATGGTAAAAGCGGAGGAGCTACCCCATGCGCCTGAAAATCCAGTGCCGCCATTGGTACTGGTTCCCAGGGTCGTTCCGGCGGTGTAATCAAATCCTTCATACACGACCAGGCTGGCCTGGGCTGATGAAACAACCGCAAGGCCGAAAGCACCGCATACCAACTGACGCCAAATGTTTGAACTATTCATTAAAAGTCTCCCCGAATGAGTAGTGGATGTGATCATCAATTACAATATATATCAACTAATCCCAAAATCAAACCATATCACCAAGTTTTCAATAAATGGGTTGAAAATGTTTATCTAGCTACATCTTTTAAGCCCATTACAACCCATACAATGATATACGAAGGCCACGAAAAGCGAATAAATAATGTAATATAATAGAGTTACAATGAATAATGCATTATCGGTCACAAAGTTGAAATATCGCCGGATTTTCGCATATTCATTCACAATTAGGGACTTAAATCTGTAAATTGATCTGAAAACACCGGTCGCTGTAAAAGCGCCGGTGTTTTCAGGTCATATAGATGCATTATTTTGATGGTTTAACCACATCAGCCCATGATGTGCCCAAGCGGATTTCGTCAAAGCCCGCGCCGGTATTTGCGCCAGAGCCGAGCCGCAGATGTTGAAGTGTTCCGGCAATATCCGCTTGAACAGTAATGGTCCATTTGGCCGGTTCGTCGTTTTCCACGGAATCCGCTTCCGTGTAGACATTGGCGTAAATGGTATCCTGATTGGAGCCGCCGGTGACGACCTTGAGCACCACAAAATAGACCTGATCGGCGGCAACCTTTTTAAGCAGTTCCGTTTCGTTAATCATCAACCGCTCGTCACTGTTAAGCGCGATCATCACTCTGTTGTTATCCGGATTATGGGTTGTCATGAGCCGCACCTGGGCCTGCTCACCGCTGTTGGAAGAAGTGGCTTTTGATTTATACAGCAGGCAACTGACGTAAAAAGTGTTACCATCAACATCAAAATTGTAAACATCATCAGCTTTTACATTTCGGACGGCATAGCCAAAAGCGCCTTCTGTTGCGATGGCCGCTCCGCCCGATGCAAGCGCCGGGGAGAATGCCGCATTGCTGAGGCTTGCCGCGCTGACCGCGATGGAAGAGCCGGAGCGCCACGGTTCTGAAAAACCAATTCCGCCATTGGCGCTGGCCTCCAGCTTGGTTCCGGCGGGATAATCAAATCCTTCATACATCAATAATCCGGCCTGCGTTGAGGAAATTGCAGACAAACAAAAAAGACCACAAACCATGCGCCGGAACATCTTCATGCTGACCATTACAACCTCCAAAAAATGTTGTTTACGTGCGATCTGGCATACAGCCATTGATTGATTATTTAGCTGGCGTTACGACATCCGCCCACGTGGTGCCGATGCGAAATTCATCATATCCCGCGCCGGTGGCATCACCGTTGAACAATTGCAGATTATTCAGTTTGCCCTTGAGTTCCTGTTGTATGGTTTTGGTCCAGTTGGCGGGCTCGGCGGCATCAGGTGCGGCATCGGCATCCGAATACGCTTTGACATAAATAGTATCTTTGCCGCTGCCGCTGGTAACAACTTTGATGACGACAAAGCAAACCTGTTTTGCCGCAACATTCGTCATCATCGGCACGCCGTTGACGACCAGTTGTTCCTGGCTGTTATTGGCAATCGTAATGACTTTTTTATTCCCGGCGCACAATGAAACATCCGCCGACTCGCCGGCTTTAATCTCAGGATTTGCCGTCATTTTGGTCAGCAGGCAACTGAAATAAAAAGTATTGCCGTCGGCATCCAGATCGTACACTTTGCGATCCGTCAAAAACCGCGTAGCGTAGGCAAACTGATCATCTGAAAATACGGCCCCACCGGTGGCCATTCCCGCGGGAAAAGCCTTATTGCCAAGACTTTTGGCGCTGATCTCCAAAGCTCCGCCCTGTTTCCAGGAGCCAGAGAATCCTATTCCGCCGTTGGCGCCGTCAAAAACTTTTATTCCTTCATCCAGAGCCCATCCCGGCCGATAGTCAAATCCTTCATAAGCCAGCAGTTCAGCCCGCGCAAGGGAGACCGCCGAGAGAGACGCAAGAAAACAAACCGCCAGCCGTCTTGTTTGAGTACCGTTCATCAAAAGCCCTTTTTTCATCATGAATGTGTCAACTGCCACCGGATTTTTATGCTTACTGCGCCGGTTTCCAGCGGTACATCAAGACTTTGGCGAAGAAATCTTCTTCCACAAAAACCAGGTATTCGCCGTTAGCCCGCCGATGCGCTGACACACCATACGGAACGTCCACCCATCCCGTGCGTTTGAGGCCGCCGACACTTTCGTCAGGCATCATTTTTCCGACAAATTGCCCGTCCTCCGCCCGGTACACCCACACTGCGCCGCGTCCCACGGCCGAGACAACAAAAACGTAATCACCTTCCACAACATACGAGGTCGGCCTGGAATCCCAATCCAGCACGATCTGCCAGCGTGGAGCAGTCGGCTTGCCGTTTTCAAAATTGTCATACCGGCAGAGAACTTTGCCGACCGTTTTCCATTTGCCATCCCATTTCTGTTCAGCGGTATAGCCGGAAAGATACGCATTGCCCGCGGCATCCACGACGATCCGGTATATTTCCGTCAGCGGCGCGGGCATGGCAAACGCCTGGCGCTGCTCATACCCAAACGTGGGATCGCCATTGGCGTCTACGCCGGTAAACGGCACTTTCCATATCCCCCTTGATACAGAGGCTTCCCACACATGATTGCGCGAATCAATCCATGTGCCCCAGCTTGATGCATGCTTTCTTTTGAAACGCGTGCTCATCAGGGCTATTTCGCCATGAGTCTGGCGATTGAATTTGTAAAATTGAATCGTCCCGCTGAGGCTGTTGGTGTGCATGGGGCTGGTGACAAGGAAAAGTTTTCCATCCATCCGCACGACCTGTTGCACATGCGTAATCCAGCGCGAAGTTCCTTTGACATTCAGCCCCAGACGCGGATCGTCCGGCGCGGCCAGCCGATCCACCGTGTACCCGACCATTTTCCACTGTTTCCCCGCCGGCTGACTGTAATCCATTACGTAATGTTCATCTTTGGTGTATACGTGAGTTTCGTCATCCGGGTCGACCACGGCGGTGTCAACAAAGCAGTTTCCCTGCAAGGACCAGAGCAAGCCGCCATCCCTGCGGTATTTTTCAATCTGGATTCCGCTTGATCCGACCTGAAGGTTCACCACATAAAGGTTGCCTTCGCGATCAACGCCCCCGCCGGCGGGATTGGCAAAGCGCAGCGGCCCGGTCGTGCCTCTTTTTTCAGGAGGCCCGCTTAAATATCCGCCCGTGACGCCGAAAGTTTCGCTGATCCCGGCAGTCTCGCCCTTAAGCTGATCAAGCGAATAAAATTTAACATTCTGATCCGCGCCCTGGTCAAAAACCATCAGGCGATTGGCATTATTAAAATTGTCATACGCAAGGCCGGTTGCTTCAACGCCGGCGCCCAAAAGGATTCTGCGATTCTGATTCACTCCCGCCATGCTGTATTCAATCAGTTGCGCCGGGGATTGTTCATCCGCACGTTGCACAATCCACAATGAATTGTTTTTATCAGACACAATCGCGCCAGGCCGCGTAAAGGGAAATTCCCTCAGGAAGGCCATCGTGCCGGCATCATAGACCTTGATCAGATTGTTCTGCGTATCTGATACAAAAAGTTCCGCTTCCGTGGCCCATAGTCCATAAACATGCTGCCCGCTGTATGGCTCGCCTTCCCTGATGCGGCTGCCGGAAGAAATCTGCAAAATGGTTCCCAGCGTCCCATGCCCGGAAGAAAAAGGAACGCGCACACCCTTTTTGTCATACCGCTGCACGCCATACCATATATGATTCGGATCAGGCGTATTCCGAAGATTATTTTTGTTCAGCCTGGTATTTCCGCCATCATCGCCGGAAATGCTCATGCCAATGTAGATATATGAATTATTAGCCGCAACCGCATAACCGCCGGACCGGCCCCAGCCGTGCAAGTGCTCCGCCTTGCCGACAACTTTGTTATCCTGGTAAAAGCCGCACTCCCGGCCAGATTCATCCCACATCGAATTAACATACACCCGGCCATCAGGACGAACCAGAACCGCGTCGGCAAAATTCTGAACAGCCATGCCGTCTACGCCGCCGACGCTGTTACCGATCCAGCTCACCTCAACCGGAAGATCGGCAGCCCATGATAATGTCGCTATTGCGAATAAACAAAGCATCCCTGAATAAAATTGACGCATTTCCAAAAGCTCCCTACTGACAGGCCATATGAAGAAGGGGTGATCTGAATCTTAGTCTCTGATGTAAGGCATATCCATATTAACCCATAATAGCGTAAAGTCAAAATTTTGGTTTGATTTTATTAAAATTATAGATCATATTAACCCAATACAACCCACACGAGGTAAAGCGTTGAATCAATATAAGCGTCATCATCTGCATGCTGCATGTATAGTCCTGACTATTTTGCTTAGTCAGGCTTATTGTTTTGCAGCGGAGGCAACCACTCGTCCATCACTTCAAGTGCCGGCCGGAACTCCGCGCGTTGATGCCTCGCCGAACGACCCGGCTTGGGAATCGTCAGGCCTGATTCCTGAACTTGCTGACCCAATTTCAACCAAAGCACAACCCACACAATTTCCCACACAGATTCGCATCCTTTGGGACCCGAATTTTCTCTACATTCGCTTCATCAATCATGGGCCTGAGATTGTAGCGCCATACGAGAAGGATCATGAGCAACTTTATCGCGGCGATTGCTGCGAAATTTTTATAGACGCCACAGGAGACGGCCGCCAATATGTTGAAATTCAAATAGCCCCGACAGGCGCGGTGACCATTTTGAATCACATCCTGACTGCCGAAGCGAAATCAAATCGCAATTTCCTGCTTGAAAATTCAATCATAGACCGCAATCTGTGGACCATTCCCGAATTTGAAATTCCCGGCTTAAAGCGCGCCGCCCGAATCATTCGCAGCACAGAAAGCCCGATCTGGATCGCCGACATTGCGATACCCGCCGCAACATTATTGCGACGCACCGGCGCAAAGAGTCTGTCACCGGCCAGCATCCGCGCCAACTTCATACGCATCAAACAATTTCCGAATGATCCGCGCGGCAACTGGAGCGGACAAAACTGGGCGCCCGTCCTAAAAGGCTGCCCGCATCTATCGCCGCAAGGCATGGGGACGCTCAACTTGATCAACATAGTCAGGCCCGCATTGGCGAACCCATCAAAAGCACAATGATTTCTTTACTTATTGATCATGACAGGGAGAATCCGATGACTACCATACAAAACGCCGCAACATCGCATCAAGCTGAATCAGCGGATGCCGCGGACAAGAAAATAGAACTTTCCGGCCCGGGACTTCGTCTGACTTTTGTTCACAAAGGCAACCGGCTTTGGCTGGAGCAGATTCAGCGTCATGATGATATGCCGCTGCTTTTTGCCGACTATCAATTGAACGAGCCCGGCGCGGGCCCGGTGGGCAATCCCCTGACGCTGGTCATCCGCAACGCGCCCCACGCCGGCATATACGCGGCTGATTCTTTTTATATTCAAAATCTTGAGCATGATCACAGCACGCTCAAAGCGCATCTGCGCCATGATACTTTGCCCATTCAATTCATGATGGTGGTATCCGTAGAAGGCCACACGGCCACATGGCGCGGACAACTGGCGTGGGATGGCGATACGCCTCTTGATGCGGAAATTTACTTTCCGATCTTCTCGCGCATTCGCATGGGCGACGGCGAGTCCGATCGCATGATCACAACGCGCATCTCGGGATCAACCATCAGCAATCTCAAACGCAATGCTGTGCGAACCAACTATTTTGGCAACTGCTCAAGCCCCTGTTTCCTGGTTGAAGGCGGCGGCCGGGGCCTGGCTTTTCTGGATGATAACAGGGCCGACCTTGCGCCCCATCCGGGAGCCTGCGTCAAGCGCAGTTATCTTGCGGGCAATATCACATTTCAGACCGAAACTACCGGGCAAAACGCCCCGCTGCCCGGCATGCCGGGTGACGCATCCGTGCCGGCGGATTGCGTTCAAGGGCCGGTGGTCGGCATTTGCCATGCACGTTATTTCAGGCCGAGTCAGGAACTCGGATATACGGAATCCGATCTCAAATCAGAATCTCATAACATTTCGGAATCAACACCGTTATATCGCGGCGACGTTGCGGACCTGGGGCCGGTGGTCATGTACGCTTATCAGGGAACATGGCGTGATGGCGCCGCATGGCTGCGCGAAAAACGTCAGCATGTTCCGCTGCGCGTCTCTCCGGCGGACTGGTATCGGCGTACGACATTCATCTCCGAAACCATGGGCGATACGATGGCGCGCAACGGCCAGAGTTTTCACCATTACGCCGACATTTTGCGGCAAAAACGTTTATCAGGCAGTGATTTTTTCCACCTGCCCGGTTTTCACGATCCGGAAGTGCTCGGAACCACCGCCAACTGGCTCAATCGCGGCGATTACTTCTTTGCTTCCCAGGATATGGGCGGTTTTGATGCCGCGCGCCAGGGTATTGAGGCCGTGCATCGCGCCGGCGGCCACGTGCTGTATTACGTTGAAGGATTGATCATGTGGAAACGTTCGCGCATCGGCAGGCATGCAGGCCGCCAATGGGCGCTGATGCACGAAGACGGATCATTTATTGAACATTACCGCGGATTCTGGCACATGTGCCCGGCCTGCGAAGAATGGCAAAACTGGCTTGCCCGCACCTGCGCCGATATCGTGCGCACCACCGGCGTTGACGGCTTTTTCCTTGATTCATCATGCGCCACCAACAACCATCGCTGCTTTAACCCGGCGCACCGGCATCCCCACCCTGATATCTGGAATTGGGGATTGCGCAATCTGCTCAAACGCGTCCGCCAGGAGGTTGACAAGGTCAATCCGGAAACCATTTTGTTTGTTGAGGGCGCCGGAGACATGGCGCGGGAATTTGTCGACGGTTTTGTGGCCCACTCTCACGATTGGCTGCGCAGAACGCTTACCGTTCCGATCGTGCGCTATCTGCATCCTGACATGCGTGTATTTGAAAGTTGGGGCGGCAGCGCCACACCCAAAGACGCCAAGCCCGAACCGCAAAAATTTCACTTGTGGAATGCAGTCCACGGCCAGCGTATTTACGCGCATGATCCGCAGATGGAGGTGATGACTCAGAATGCCAGCCATACCCGGCGTTACTACGATATGTATCCGGAAATTTGTGATGCGCCGATGAGCCAAATGAAAATTCGCACGCACGAATGTATGGCCGAACTATTTGAGTCATCACCACGCGTGATAACCATCGGCAATGCGACAGATCATTCGGTTCAGGCAACAGTAGAACTGCCGGTTGCTGCCGGCGCGCTCTATGATCGGTTGACAGGCCAGCGGATCGGCGTGATTGATCGCAAAGCCAAAATCGCGCTTGAACCGTGGGATTTTCGCACTTATGAAATACATGCATAAAAGTGTTGATATTGGTCACATTTGGTTTAATTGGGGTATTTTTCAACCGAATTGAAGTATTGTGGGCTCATAATGGAAAGAATCTTGATCAAATTGGGCTGACAAGTGAGAATTTTCGGCTAAACTATCAAGCGGCAATTTTGATTCAGAGTGAATCAAAATCAAGGCCGGCCATAATTCAGAAAGATCGCCATGACGACAGGAATTGATCAACCTCCGCAATCAAATCGCGGACGAGCAGTTAAAATGCTGCGAAACTGGATTCAAAGCGATCAATTTATTCCAGGCGAAGCGCTACCGTCAGAACGGGTACTGGCCGAGCATTTCGGCATTGGCCGGGGCGTCATCCGCGGCGCGTTGCGTATTTTAGAAAAAGAGGGCGTGATTCGGTCTGAAGGATTGCGTACCCGCCTGATTGTTGAGACGGCCAAATCTTCAAATCTTCTGGAATCAACCATCGTTGTCGTCACACCGCGGACAGAACCGGTCAGCGGGCATAACAGCACCGGCTGGTCGGAGTTTCTCGCACAGGGTGCCATCCGGCAGATACGCCAGTCATCCTATGATGTGCTGATTTTGAATCCGGAGCGGCTTAACGATAGTACGCTCACGAAATTAATCTCAAATCCGCCTATGGGTGTGATCATTCCAGAAACCGGAAACGGCTTGGTTCACATTGAGATCGCTCATCAATTTCAGGATCACGGCATTGCTGTCGTCACATATGGCGGGCATCAGGGCGCGGTTCAATTTGACAGGGTCA
Organism: uncultured Phycisphaeraceae bacterium; assembly: GCA_964610975.1. Lineage (GTDB taxonomy): Bacteria > Planctomycetota > Phycisphaerae > WQYP01 > WQYP01 > CAZSYN01. The sequence continues at coordinate 172,838 of CAZSYN010000004.1, read as the reverse complement.
TATCGGATCATGAGGGCGGTTCTTACGAACTGACAAAATGGCTGATCGCCCGGGGACGAAAAAGAATCCTGAACATCTGGCCGGCGACAGATACCACTTATTGGTTGACAGCCAGGCAAGCAGGTTACGAACGCGCCATGCACGAGGCCGGCCTTGAGCCCCGCAAACCCCTGGTCATTCCCAAAACGCCAAACACCGATTACCAGCCGAAATCATTTGAACTGGACTCGCGTATTTTAGCGGGTTATTTTATAGATCACCTGATGGGCAGCGAGCCCGCTGACGCACTGCAAATCTGGACCGATGGCGCAGTCAACAGAGCCGCACGCGCAGTGCGCCTATGCCATAAAATTCCCAATCAGGATGTGGATCTTGTGGGATATGACAACTATTGGCATGACGTTGAAGAACGCAAATACGAAGATACTCCCCCATTGGCCACAATCGATAAAAGGAATGAGGTGATGGGTGAGGAAATGGTCAAACTTTTGCTAGACCGCAAATCAGGCAAACTTGGGCCAGAACCTCATGTGCGCAAGATTACCGGGAAGCTGATTGTCCTTGAAGTGTAAAAACGGCCTGTATTCACGTGAATCTGCTCGTTAATTGTTTTTGATTTTCAAATAGTCTCTGGTGATGCGGCATAACGTGTCGGCCAGCTCCGGGCGAGGTGTGCGCTGCTTGCTGTTTTCGCCCAGAATCCACGCGGCCGGGGCCGGGCCCTGAACCATCTCAAGCGTGTTGGCAACGATGTAGTCGGCATCGCTGGTTGTGCGGCTGTGGGCGGCGATGGCCAGCAGTTCATCTTCAGAAATGCCGGCCTGAAGTTTGAATTTGACCAGCAAGCCGCGGTAATTCATCCGCGTACGAAAAAGATCCACAATTTTTTCCGTCGGCTCGCCAAGAATCGTCACCTGGCGGAAATTAGACGGAAACTTGGCTGCGCGAACTTCCTCAACCACCCAGCGTTCCGTGCCGTTCTCGCCTGACGGATCTTTTTCCCGCTTGAGCACGCTGAAAACGCCGACCGGTTTGTAGTCGCTGACCGCGGCGCTCATAAAAATGCCGTCAATCGGCTGGCCAGGTACGCGCTCAATTAACAGATCAAGCAAATCGGCGTGGCTGCGGAAAGTCTCAATGCCAAGCATGCCGACATCGCCGGAGTAACCATCATATTCTTTGGCGTGCTGAAGATTGCTAGTCAGCAGCGTGACGTTGCCCAGCGACAACAGCGCGAGGGCGATATCAAGACCGGTGCGGCCGGTAAAAATATTACTCCATGCGCGCACTTCATCAATACGCTCAATGGTGTTGCCGGCCGTGACGAGGAAATGGGGAATACTACTCATGATTGCATTTTAATGCTTGACCTGAATGTGTGCCATAAAAAGCAAAAGACGCGAAGACGCCGTGACACGGAAACACGGAGATACTCAATCTCCGCGCCACCGTGTCTGCGCGTCTCCGCGTCTTTGTTTATTACTTCTTGGCCGGGGTCAGTTTGGCCAATTCCTTATGGGCGGCCAACACGCCTGAACCAAACTCAAACTTATAGCCGTACATCACGAGCGTATTTTCGACGGCCGAGATGACGCCGAGCGTATCAAACTGGTCAACGTAGCCCATGTGGCTGATGCGGAAGATTTTTCCCTCCATCGTGCCCTGGCCGGCGGCGACATTGCAGTTAAAGACTTTACGCAGAGTGCCGCGGAAATCCTTATCGGTAGTACCGGCCGGGTAGTTGATGCCGGTAACCGAGTCGGCCGGGCTCTTTGAGAAGACGCCCAGGCCCCAGGCGTCTGCGGCCGCGCGAGTGGCGGCGGCGTATACGCTGGTGCGATGCCATACGTTCTCAATGCCTTCGGTCTTGATCATGTTGAGCGCGACATAGAGGCCGCGGACCAGCGTGACGGCCGGAGTCCACGGGACGTCATTGGCTTCGTAGCTCTTGAGGTAGCTCTCAAGCGAGAGATAAAGATTCGGCTGCTTGACGGTAGCGGCCTTCTTTTTGGCTTTTTCAGATACGCTCAAAAAGGCCAGACCTGGCGGAAGCATGAGCGCTTTCTGCGAGCCGGTGATCACCATGTCAACGCCCCACTCATCGGTCTTAACCGGAATGGCGCCGATGGCGGTGATGCCGTCGCTGATGAGGACGGTGTCCGTGTTGCGGGTGAGCGCGGCAATGGCCTGAAGATCGGTGCGCGTGCAGGAACTGGTTTCGGAATGAACCAGAACAACCGCGTCATAATGCTTGGCCTTAAGAGCGTCGGCAACCTGCTGAACCGGAACAGCCTGGCCGTACTCAGCCTTGAGAACGGTGCTATCCCACTTGTTGCGCTCGCCGATCTTGACCCAACGTTCAGCGAATTTACCGTTTGAGAGATACAGAACCGAGCCACCGGCCGGGATGATGTTGATCATGGCCATTTCGGCAGCGGCGGTGCCTGAACCGGAAATCGTCAGGACCGGATTGCTGGTCTGGTAAACATATTGCAGAAGCTTGTTGCATTCAGCGAAGAGATCTTTGTATTGCTGAGTGCGGTGATGAAAAATAGGCTTGGCCATTTCCAGAAGAACTTCTTCAGGAACACTGGTCGGGCCGGGGGTAAACAGACGCATCTTGTTCATATAAATTCCTTCAAAAATCAGTTCAAAGAATATAAACGAAAACGCCGGTCCGCTAAAGCGTCCGGCGATAATATGTGCCCGTCCCGTTCAGATCATGAACGAGAGGGCTATTGTGATACTGATATAACTTGAGTAATTTCAGGTACTTTCTCGCGGAGATTGCGCTCAATACCCAGCTTTAAGGTGGCCGAAGAACTGGGGCAGCCCACACATGCGCCGTGAAAACGAATGGAGACGACACCAGCATCCGAGACGTCAACAAGCTCAATATCGCCGCCGTCGGACTGAATGATCGGACGCATCCAGTTAATGACGTGCTCTACACGCTCACGTAACGGCTTTTGAGTTTCGGGCTGTGCGGGATTTGCCTGTGTCATGTATCCTCCTGACGCAAATCAGTATAGGCGAGAGCGGCGCGCGGTTCAATGGTCAAAATGTCGCAGTTGAGAAGAGGCATGTCAACGAATGTCAGGCGGCATATAAAGACTGATATTGCCCATAATCTCAATGGCAATACCGCCGTTGGTGACAACCCAGCGACTCACACGCACGCCTTCGCGATCACCAAGTGATCGCAAAAGCGGAATTGGCCCGTTGCTCAGCAACTTGCCGTCGGCCAGACGATCAAGAACGTAAATGCCGGTCATCCACCGATTGCCGACATCCCCCTGGGCAAGCTGAACAATGTAGCGATCGCCCAGTGACGGCCGGGCGATAAAGGGCGGCACGCTGCTGAGGTCATTGCCAAGCGCAGCTTCCCAGGCCAAGTCGCCGGTGTCAGAACGATACGCGGTCAATGATGAGGGCGCGGCATTTTGAACGAGCACAAGATCGCCATCATTGACGACACGCACCGGCGGGCCGAGAGCACTGATGACAACCGGATTGCTGAGGCGGCGCGAGCCCTCGGCCCATCGCGTCTCGCCTGAATCGACGGAAAGACACCAAAGCTCGTCGGCCTTTGAAATAATGGCAAGCCCGTCAAGCGTTAAAGCGGCGCCAGTGCCAGAGCGCAACTTGATATCATCCCGGCGCCAGAGCGGCGCGCCAAGATTTCCCTGAAGATCATAAGCAACGACAGCCGAGCCGCCGGCCAAAAGTAAAATGTTGTCATCACTGATATCACGCCAAATGACGCGGCCGGTTGACTTGATAGCGCCGATGAGTTTGCCCGTTGATGCCGATACTACATTGACCACCGACGAGCTGCCGGAAAAATCCTCCTGAATCAGCACGTACTGTTCATTACCGCTGATAAGAACAGAAAGATCGTTACGCACGGTACAGGGAAAATTCCATAATTTTTTGCCGGTATCAAGATCGTAACAAAAAGTGCCGGATAAATAGAGGCCGCCGATGAACAGTTTGTTACCCAGCACGCGCACACTGGAGTAATTAGCGCCGCCAAGAGAACGAACCATATCAAGACGCAGAATATTAAGCGGATCATAGCTGGCCATTCTCATATCGGCATCGGCACGCTCTTCAGGCGTAATCTGTAAACCCGGGCGCGCGAAGATTTGCTCCTTCGGTTGGCCGGAGTTGATATCCGCAAGCGGAATTTGCCAGGCCAGTTGAGCATTTTGCAGATTAACGCAGACCATACTTGATCGCGAGAGCAATACCGCGCGACGATTGATCACGCCGATCAGCGACACGGGTCCGTCATCAGGTAATTTGCATTGCCGCGCCGCGGAATCAGGCTGCGTGGCGTTGCGGATATGCAGAATGGTGGCGCCGGCGTTTAGTTCCGCAAATAAAATATCATCCGGCGATTGAAGTTCAGGACTGTTATCAAGAGGAACCAGCAACTGGCCGGAGCCGATCTGATGATTAGCGCCGGGAGTTGACGGATCTTTGACCACAAAATGCGGATAATTGGCGCGCTCACGCTGCGGCCCGGCGGAACGGAAAGAATCAGCAAGTTCAGCGAAGCTCAGTGGTTTATTTTCCGGCCGGGACAAACGAAAATCAGGGAAACGCCGTTGTCCGCGGCCGGCCCAGTTGATAGCCGCGGCCCAGTGATGAAGATCCGCCTGAGCTTGAGCAATTTGCGCGATGATCCGCGCATGATCAGCCGGATCAACATGAGCGTAAAGCCACCGGAGCGCATTAAGCCGCGATCTAGCATCGCCGCGCCTGGTATACAAATCGGCAAGTTCAGCGGCGGACTGCTGTGCGGCAAAACTGTTGGGATATGTATCAAGTATGTTCTGATAGACATTAGCATCAGCGGCGGCGTGCGCCTGGCGCAAAGCCAAAGCGGCCTGATCTTCATAGCGCAGGTAAATCTGCCGGCCGCGCGAATCAAGAAGCTCGCGAATGGCGGATTCAGCAAAGATGCCGGCGCGCATGGCCTGATTTTGAGATTGATATACGGTTGTTCGCAGCGCGGGATCAGCCAGTATCTGGGAATAGAGCATGATGGCTTCGTCAGGTTTGTTATCTGTTTGAGCAAGCTGGCCAAGACGCATGCGCCAGAGAACCTGAGCATCGCTGCCGCGAGCCACTGTGCGGCAAAGATCGTAAAAAAAACGCGCCTGATCATACCTGGCCGGCGAGGCGCGCATGCTCTGATCGGCCATCGCAAGGCATGAAGAAAAAATGCGATTGAGCGTATTTCCCGCATCAGCCGATTGAGCGGCGGCAAGTTCCGCGGCCTTTGCGGCATTTTCGCGGGCAATATCAAGATGGTCCGTGCGAAAGGCAATCTCAGCAAGATCAAGATAAGCGCCGGGATCGTGCGGATGTTCGCGAATAACCTTCAGCCGGCTTTCGTGCGCGGTTTCCCAGCGCGAATAGCAGCGAATTTCGTCGCCGTCGGCCACGAGAATCTGATCATTGCTGACCAGCACATTGCCGGGCTCGCCGCGGCGTTCATCACGATCCGCAGGCCAGGGCGTCAATACCGCTTCGCCATCTTTGGCAAGCGGCAATACAGCGAGCCCTTTTTCCATAGGAATGTAGATTTCCGTGCGCGTGAGAAACGGCCGTCCGGCAACTTTGCCGCCATCCGCAGGCAGCAGCCGGGGAGGCATTGCATCGCTCTGAGACATCATATCCACAACACGCAGGCGATTGCCGATGAGCACCAATTTGCCGTCAATCACGCCCGCCAGCAGATCACCATATGATTTTACCGGCAACGGCTGGCCGATTAATTTGCCGGAGGTGCGTTCAAACATGCGCGCGGGAGAGCCGTTGTCCGCAACAATCAGGCGATCCGCCCATATCACCGGAGGATTCACGCGCCATGTTTCGGATATAGCGCGTACACTGCCGATATCCTGGGCGGAAGCCGCCGTCTCCGTGATATTCAGCCAAAGTATTCTGCCAAGCGACGCATCAACGGCACATGTCGCATTTTGATTTGTAGCAATATAAATAACATCGTCACTCATCGCCATAAGCGCCGGCGTCATGGCTGATCCGTAAGCCATATATCCGTTGCTGGCGGATGTGCTGCAAATATAGCTTGACCACTGAACCTCACCCGACCTGGCATCAAGCCGAAACAGATAAAGCTGCGAGAATGCCTCCGGCGCAATTTTACGGCCGAGAACAAAAATGCCTTGCGGCGTGGCCAGCGGAGCGCCAATGAGTGCGACTTGTGTTTCCGGTAAAAAGGCCGTGGCAGAAGTAGCCCATATTTCTTCGCCGGTTCTGGCGTTAAGCGCCACTACCCGGCCGGTCTGAGTACTGACGGTTGCCGGCCGGCGGCGATTCACCATCACGCCATCAGCGGCTAAATTTGCATACACAACATCACGAAGAACTGCGCAACTGTCATGATTGTAGGTATTGGCGGCAATCAGCGCCCAAACGCGGCCGGCGGGTACCTGTGATGTTGCGGATCGTTCATTTTCGGCCGGATAACTCCACGCGGGCTGGCTTGAGGCAAGGTTGACGGCCGTGATCGCTGTTCCGGAATGAACAAACATAACGCCATCGCTGATGACCGGAAATGTATATCGGCCACGAAAGGCCTGATTTTCGTCACCCGCGCTGCGCATCATGGCCGCGCGCATGCCCATCATCTGCACATCATCGTTATCCGCAGACGAATCCTCGCTGGGCAGTTGCCTGTAGCGGAATGACCAGAGCATGGTGCCGGCCTGAGCAGATGCATTTGTCACAACATTATGCGCGGGATTGCCCATGAACATCGGCCACTGATTATCCGCAAGCCGATCGGCCGTCAGTACTTGATCCTGCATGCGCAGATTCAGATCAGCAAGCAGATTCTGCTCCTGATCGCCCAATTGTGTGCGCGCATCCGGATAGCGCTGCGCCAGTTGACCGCGGAGTTCTTCAGCACGCGCATATTGCCCGGCCATGTGATGAGCCACGGCCGCATGATGCAGAAAAACCGCGCGTTGAGCTGCTGCGCCGGGATGATCGAGCAATGATTCCCACAATTTTGCGGCCGAAGAAAATGATCCACGCTCAAAAGCGATTCGCGCAGCCTGATCGCTACCGATGATGGCGGCGGTTGACGGGAAATATCTTTCGCAGGCCATGCGCAACGCCACATCATCATTCTGCGCCAGCGCCTCATCAATCGCATTTTGAGCAACTGGCCCGTATATGCGATCATATTCACCTTGTTCAACGGCCGGCATGGCCAGCAGTCGCGCGCGCACATAACCCGCAATCCCCACGTAACGGTTATCGCTTAAAAAGATGAGCTTCTGGCCGAAATTTTCAAGCACCTGCTGGTATGTCTCAATCGCGAGGCGAGTCTGATTCTGGCGTTCATAACGAGCGGCCGTGCGGATTTTTTCAAGCGAGGCAAAAGAATCGTCAACATATACCGGCGTGCGAATATCAGCGGCGCGATCCATCATACCGCCAGGCAACGCCGGCCGCGTGGCCGGCATCACCGGCATGACAGGCTGCGACTCATCCGCCCAAAGAACGGTACCGGCAATGCTTAACAGAACAGCGCCTGTTAATATTTTCTGGTTGATCACCGCACAGCTCCCCTGTCCGTAACCATCACATATACCGCTCCCAGAGCAGACTCAATTTGGCTTTTAATTCAGAGCTTAACTTTTGACGATCAGACCATACCGCAAGTTCCAGAGATTGATGCGCGGCAAATTTTTCTTCGCGTTTTTCCCATATGGCAGGGATGGCCGCCTCTATGAGCGCAATGGCATTTTGCGTGGCCGCCTGAAGATTTCCGATGATTTCGGCAAGCAGCGCCTGTTTGCTGCCGGCGGTATGCGGCCGCCAGCAATCGTAATCCGTTGACATGGCCAAGAGCGCGAAACTTAACTCCGCTTCGCGGGCAAGCTTGGCTTCCGGCATGGCGGTCATGCCAATGAGGTCGCCACCCCAAAAACGATGCATCAGACTCTCTGCGCGGGTGCTGAACGCTGGGCCCTCCATGCACACATACGTTCCGCGTTCATGTACGCGCGGGCTACCGGCCGGCATTTTTTTGGCAACATCAATCAGGATTTTACGCAGTTCCGGACAAAACGGTTCTGCAAACTCAACATGCACGGCCGCGTCGTCAAAAAAAGTGCCGATGCGCCGGTATGTTTTATCAATCACCTGGTCAACCACAACCAGATCACGCGGAGCAAATTCTTCACGCAGTGATCCGCACGCCCCGCTGGCCAGCACCCATTGACATCCGGCAAGTTTTAGCGCCCATATATTGGCGCGATTGGGAATCTGTGATGGCGGAATGGTGTGCCCGATACCGTGACGCGCCAAAAAGGCAATCGGCACGCCCTGCCATTGGGTCAAAATCAGCGGAGCGGATGGCTTGCCAAATGGCGTATCAGGATAAAATTCTTCGCCTTTTGTGCGTGCCAGCAGAGCCTGTCCCAGACCGGAGCCGCCGATAATGCCGATGCGCGTGTTCATGTTTTGTAGTATACACAATTTCGGCGGAAAATCCCCGCAAATTCTCATACGCAGGAGAAGCGGCGGAATTACGGATTGACCATCTTTTTAGGCAAAAGCGCCTGAAGTGTTGACGCCACCATATCAAGCGGAATCGGCTGAATACGCGGAGACTCAACCGGGCCGCTGACTTGAATCTGAAGCAACTGATTGCGGGCATTTTGCAGAACGCTTGAGATGATCGGCAAGCGTACTTCGTTCGGAGATTCAGTCACAAAACGGAGATCAAGCGAATGGTCATTGAGATTCAGCGTCCCCATGCCGGCGAGGTTGATGCCGGAACTCTCAAGCAGGATTTTTTCAAAAGTGACCTGCTGGTCACGCAGATAGTAACTCATCTGCGCGGAATTAAAGGCGCGCGCCACCGGCATACGCAGCGTGGCAAGCTGCATCAGTCCCATCGCCAGAGGCACGTTATAAATCTGTCCGTCGCGCACCACCATATCGCCGCGGCCGGTGCGGTCGCCATTTTTAGCAAAGCTTTCCTGAACAGCCAGCGTCGCCGTGACGCGTCCGTTGCCGATACGCCGGCGTTCTTCTTCAGTTGCGCTTTCCGGCAGCGCCAGCGACGCGATATCCGCATCACTTAACACAAGCTGCCCCTCGTATTTGAGATCCGGAGAAACTGTCAAAAGCAGATTTCCCTGCAAAGTGCCGCCGGCAATTTTGCCTTCAATGTTCTGAAGCGATACGGAATTTTTCTGTCCGTTTGCCAGAATCTGCCCGCGAAACGTATTCATGATACGATTTGCAAACCCGACATGTGTTGCGTCAACTCCGCCGGTAAAATCAAGCGCGCCGACGTCGGTGAGCCGTCCGGCGCCGGAGAGCGTCAGCGATGCGGCGCTCATGTTCACCGGCCCTGATGTGCGCAAGTCGACAAAACGCATCATGCCGTCAATTTCCCACGCGGGCTGCGCGGCCTTTGCGTCGTAGCGGATTTTTTTGAGATCAATCACCATGCTGCCTTTGGGATTAAGCTGCGTGATGGTATTCTTCAATCCCTGCGGCATCATACCCGCCCACTTGACCGGTAATTCCGCGGCCTGTCCGCGCAATGACAAATCCGTAATATCCTTATCACGATCAATGCTGCCGCTGCCTGTGATCGCCAATGTGTCGGCGCGCACGCTGATACGCTCAATATCAATTCGCGACGGAGTCACGATAAACTGCCCGTTTATTTTTTGCAGACGATCAGGCCAGTTTTCCGCGCCAACCGACACATCCTGCGAAGTCATCTCAATGCGGTAATCTTTGACCCAGTCAAAAAAAGATGACTTTTTATTTCCACTGACCAGAGTTGCCGGCGTATCAAGCTTGACGCTGAAATTTGAACTGATCACTCCTTCCGGCCGGTATTTGTTCCAGAATTGCGCCAGCCCTTCTGATAGCAACTGCGAGGCATTACCGCCAAGCGTTAAATTATTCAGAGTGCCGAGCATCTCCATGTGATAGCCGCTGGCCACTTCGTCAATATTGCCGTCAAGAGTGATCTGCGCACGATTATCCCGGCCGGTGGTTCCGCTGAAATTTTTAAGCGTCATATGGCTGCCGTTGCGGACAAGCTGCGCACTCATATGATCAACGGCCCAGGTACCGTCAACGGCCGTCACAGAACCGCCGGCAACGTTGACTGTACCGCGAATATCAAGATCCTTGCCCGGCAAACTGCTGACGACGGCGTCAATATCCGTTTTACCCGTCGTCTCAAGCATGCGCGTCCATGCCTGATGCTCCTCAGGAAGCGCATTAAGCAACCGCTGGTCAAAATCAATTTTTTCAGCCTTGACCGTCACATTGGCGGTAAGCAGATCAAGATCCCCGTGAGGATATTTAACTTCACCGTTAACCGTCACCTTGCCGCCGCCGGCGCTGCCCACAAGATTCTCAATCAACGATTGTTCGTCGGCCAATATCAGTTTTCCGCGCACATGTTCAAGCGCATACGGAAAACGTACATACATCAGCCGTACATCCTGCGGATAAACTTCAACTTCAACAGTCTGCTCCGTCAGCCCTTCGCGATCACGCTTAACGCGGCAGATAAACTTGCCAAGGCCTTCCGGATTAAACTGCGACCAGATCTTCTGGTATTTGCTTGGCAGGCTTGCCGCCAGCCGCGCATCAAGCATCGCGTTGTCGGAGCGCACGTCAAAATCCGTAAAGTGATTTGAGGGCCCCGCGCCGACCTTGCCGTTGATCAGGACGTCTGATTCGCCGGCCTTTGCCCACACATCTTTAAATTCCACGATATCCGAATCAAAACGAATAATGCCGCGCACATGTTCAAGCGGATACGGGAAATGAATAAACCGCGCCGAGACGTCATGACACGTCACCATGCCGCGCACATCAACATCATCGCCTTTGTTCGTGCGGAAAACCGTCAGTTCAACGCTCAGTTCACCCAGTGGCCGGAGCCTCCTGATCAGGTCCTGCGCGGCCGGTATTTCGCTGAGAATTTCCGGATACTCATTCACGCGGGCATGCGGCAGGCGAACGCCCATCTCAAAAGGCGCGTCGGCCGTCATGCCGCGAAATTCACCGGCCAGCTCAACATCAAGATTCATCACCTTGCCACGGAGTCCGCGCACGCGCAAACGCCCGCTGCCCACGCCAAAATCAAGCGACCCGCTGACATCCTCAATCGGCACCACCAGAGAATGGCGGAAACCCTGGCTCTCGCCCAGGTTTTGCTTCATTGAGACATCCTGAAGATCAACCGATACGGTTAATCCCTCCTGCGCGTCAAAGCCGATTCGCAAACGGTTAAGTTCTCCGCGCAGTTCATGCTCCTGCCACCATTGCCGTACTGATCGCGGCAGGCTTTTCTGCAATTGCGGCGTCAGCACGATCTTGCTGGCGCTTGCCGAAAAGGAATTAGCGCCTATCGCCCAGCTTCCGTTGACGTCGCCGGCAATCAGATCCGCGGATGATTCAGAGCGTTCCTGAATCGAAAAACGATATAGTGCGCCGTCGCCGGAATCCGGGCTAAGCTGGCCGTCAACCGTTGTGGCCGCGGTTTCGGTGTATTGCCCGTCATTGAGCTCAGCAAATTGAATTTTGGCTTCGCGCAGAATAATCACCGGCAATGACGACACAATCGGCGAGGACGACGGCTGCGTTTTTGTACCGGCCATCTGCGATTCAAAATTCCACTTGCCAGACTGCTGATCCTCAACCAGATAAAGCGTAGGCCGCACCGCCGTAAGCTGCGTGGCGCGCAACTGGCCTGATAGCAGGCTCAGCCAGTCAAAACGCATCTCAACCTGGTCGGCATGAAAAAGCCGCACGGATTGCCCGTTGAGTTTTTTTCGCAATTCAACGCCGGAAAGCTGAAGTGTGCCCTCAAGAGATAGCCGCCCCTGCCCCACCACCACATCGCCATTGAGAACATTACCCAGCAAAATCTGCGAGAGCCGGCTCACGCGCTCAGGCCGGGTGACATACCACCCGCCGCTGATCATACCGACCATCAACGCAAGCGTGCCGAGCGAAGCGTAACGCCGAAGCGGACTGATAAACATTGCGGCCGGCGAGCGATGCGCGCCGCCGATGGCGCGCGTGCGCCACCATTTGGCAGGATTCGCTCTGGGATATTGCCGCATAACTCCGTCCGTGGAAAACTGATCCGTTCTTGCTGCCATGCCACATGCCTGGCGCCGCTGATACATATATCAGCTTCATAAGACCCGCCAAACGCCTGAGCGTTGGTGGCCACGCAAACCGTGGCCGCAGGATATCTTATAAGCCTGCGGACCATCATAAGAAAGTTACTTGAAAGTTTCAGCTCATCAGGATTTATGCACATTTTTTTTTCGTTCTGTGCGCCGTTTATTTAATTTTCCCTGGCCGATGACGACCTGCTCACGCAAAATTTTCACCGCGATTCCGCCACTGAACGTAAACATAAGTCCTGACGCACGTTGAGTTACTGCGCGAATCAGCGCATGCAGATTGTCCGGATCAATACGATCCGGATTAACGCCGGAATCGGCCAGCGCCTGACGCAGCACAAGTCCCCGTACCGCAAAGGGTTTACGGCGCAATGCGTCACGGCTGATGATCTGCGTGCCGCGCTGGCGCGTTACTTTTATTTTTTTTGCTGCCGCCGCCACGGCATGATCCGCCTGTCGGCACCAGGAAGCAAAGCGCGCCAATGTGGCCGCGGCATCCGGGTTAATCTGCCGTAGCGCCGGCATGATCTGATGCCGCACGATGTTACGGCGATAGCGGAGACTCTGATTGCTGGCATCTTCGCGCCAGGGTTGATTGATCTGATTCAGGTAATCCCGCAATGCGGAACCGGTGACATTCAGCAATGGCCGAAGTATCAGCACATCGTTCATGCGTGACTTCCGGGCGATGCCGGCCGCGCCGCGCACGCCGCAGCCACGCGCGAGTCTCAGCAATACCGTTTCGGCCTGATCATCCTGATGATGCGCCATGACAACAGCGTCAAGTTTTTCTTTTTTCAGAATATCACGCAAGGCCGAAAATCGTTTGTCGCGCGCCTCGGCTTCGCTGCTTCCGGCCATGCGAATTTTGCGAATGACAACCTGAATGCCCAGCGATTTTCCCAATTTTTTAACAAATTCCGCATCGCCGTCACTCTGTTTGCCGCGCAAACCATGATCAATATGTCCGGCCACCAGATGCCAGCCCCAATGAGCCGATCCGTTCATCGCATGCATCAGCCGCAGCAGCGCCACACTGTCGGCGCCGCCGGAACAGGCTACCAGCAACCGCATTTTAGGCTTTAGCAGCGGCCTGCGATGCAGTTCCTGGTCAATCTGTTGAACAATTCCTTTTGGCGGAGGCATTTGTCATTTCCCTGGTACATCTTCTTCATTCAGATTTCGCCATTGGCGTATCCTTATGTATGATACTTGCATGCGAGTCACTCATCATCTTCTGGCTTGTGGATTTTGCGTCATCGCGTTCGGGCTCTCGGCCGCGCATGCGGATGACGACCAGCTTGAGGAACTGCTCAAGAGCGCCCCGGCCGCATCCGCGCCTGCGCCCGTACCTGAATCAGGACCGGCCACATCGCAACCGCTCAAACTTCCGCCTTACGCACGCGAAGGAACCATTGAGCTCAACAACGGACAAAAATTAACTGGCCCAATCTGGAGCACCTATAAAACGCCGCTCCGTTTATGGATTGAGGACGCCAAAACATACCGCGATATTGATCTTGCCATCATCAAAACCATTGAAGTCAACGTGCGCTCGGCCACGCTTGAGCCTGACTGGCGCTGGCTCAAGGAAGGCGCCGATCAAAAAGTATATTCCGGCAAAAACTACCCGATGGTCGATCTGGCTTATCATGTCACGCTGATCAACGGGCAATCTGTTGACGGTACGGTGGTCGCGCCGATTTACATTTACGACGGCAAAAAACCGCGCAGCCTTGCTCTGTATAAAAAATACAAAGGCACGCTTGAGGAAACTCTTAGTGACATCGCGTATATTAAACAGATCACATTCAGCGAAACAGGCGTGGCAGCAACACTTTCGGACAACACCACAACCAGATTACCGCTGATTGAAGATTAAGCCGTTGATCGTATATCGTTGATGGTTTCTTTTGAGCATCTGAAAACATCAACGATTGTGTGCTCGTTATTTTGTCGGCCGTTAACGTTTTATTCTCAGGAGTTTTTTCCCGTGCAGACGCACTTTACCTTAACGCAAAATGACATTCCGACTCACTGGTACAATATGGCGGCCGATATGCCCACGCCGATGGCCCCGCCACTGCATCCCGGCACACGCAAACCGGCCACGCCCGAAGATTTTTCCGCTATTTTCCCCATGCCCATCATTGAGCAGGAAGCATCAACGGAACGCTATATCAAAATTCCGGACGAAGTCCGCGATATTTACGCGCTATGGCGGCCTACGCCGCTGCTGCGCGCGGTGCGTCTTGAAAAAGCGCTCGGCACGCCGGCGCATATTTACTATAAACACGAGGGCGTATCCCCGGCCGGTTCGCATAAACCCAATTCGGCCGTGCCGCAGGCGTACTACAACAAAATCGCCGGAACCAAGCGGCTCTGCACCGAAACCGGCGCAGGCCAGTGGGGTTCTTCGCTGGCGCTGTCATGCAAAATGTTCGGCCTTGAGTGCGTGGTTTATCAGGTTAAGGTGACATACCAGCAAAAGCCGCATCGCAAATTGCTGATGAACACATGGGGCGCAACGGTTTTTGCTTCGCCATCAACCAATACCGCTTTTGGCCGCAAGGTCCTGGCGGAAGATCCCAACAATCCCGGCTCGCTGGGTATCGCCATTTCTGAAGCAATTGAAGATACGCTGAGCATACCCAATACCAAGTACGCTCTCGGCAGCGTGCTCAATCATGTGTGTATGCATCAGAGCGTCATCGGCCTTGAGGCGCTAAAACAAATGGACATGGCCGGTGAATATCCGGATGTGGTCATCGGCTGCGTCGGCGGCGGATCAAACTTTGCCGGTATCGCATTCCCGTTTGTCCGCGAAAATCTGCACAGCGGCAAAAAGACCCGCATCGTCGGCGTTGAGCCCAATGTGTGCCCATCCTTGACCAAAGGCGAGTTCCGTTATGATTTTGGCGATACGGCCGAGATGACGCCGCTGATGATGATGAAAACTTTGGGCCATACCTATATGCCGCCAAGCATTCATGCCGGCGGACTGCGTTATCATGGCATGGCGCCGACAGTTTCGCACCTGTATGAGCAGGGTTTGCTTGAGGCTGTGGCCTATGGGCAAAAAACCGTTTTTGATGCCGCGATACAATTTGCCAATACGGAAGGCATTATCCCCGCGCCGGAAAGTTCGCACGCGGTCCGCGCGGCCATTGACGAGGCGCTCAAAGCCAAAGAAACCGGCGAAAAGAAAGTGATTCTCTTTAATCTCTCCGGCCACGGCTTAATGGATATGCCGTCGTATGACGCGTATCTGTCAGGGAAACTGGAGTAGTAGCAGGCAAAAGACACGGAGACTCGGGGACGCGGCGACACGGAGATATTTTACGTAAAGCATTCTCCGTGTCTCCGCGTCCCTCTGTCACTGTGACTTCTTTTTTTCTTATGCGTATCCGCCGCCGGTAGCTTTGCCGTGGCGGTCGGTGCGTTCTTTGGCCACGCGCTTTTCGTAGCCGGATTCGCGATGCGCGGCCAGCGGATCGGCCGGCAGCTTGTTGGCCTTGCGCCATTCAGCAATGATCGGCCGAACGTCGGTGAGGAACGCCTCGCGCACGATGGTTTCGGAAGCCAGCAGGTCTTCTTTTTCCTGCGCGGCCGCAAGCTTCTTGCGATCAACCAGCAACGCTTTGGCGTAAAGCTGCTGAGCCATGTCAACAGTCTGAATCATAGCCTCAATCTTCGGCTTGAGATTGTGTGACTGATCGACCATATAGGCAATGTGATCAACCTGGCCGCCGCGGAAACGATGATTCTCAATTTCGTGGAAAATGCGGAAGACCTGGTACGGATCAATACTGCCGAGGGTCAGGTCGTCATCGGCATACTTTCGGTCGTTAAAGTGAAAACCGCCGAGCATATTCTCATCAAGCAGCCAGGCGACAATTTGTTCAATGTTGGTTGCCTGATAATGGTGGCCGGTGTCAACAAGAACTTTGCAGCGTTCGCCGGCAAATTTTGACAGCAACAGCGACATGCCCCAATCCGCCACATCCGTATGATAAAACGCCGGCTCAAATGGCTTATATTCAAGGAGCATCGTCATATCTTTGGGCATTGTGCCATGAATCTGCTTAAGCGCGTTGCCCAGCAGATGCTTGCGGGCAATGATATCGGCCTGGCCAGGATAATTGGTGCCGTCGGCCATCCAGATTGACAGCAGATTGCTGCCGGTGGCCTTGCCGATCGCAACGGAATCAAGGCAATGCTGAAGAGCCTGGCCGCGAATGGTATTATCGCGATTGGTCAGCGAACCCCATTTATATTGCTGATCCTGAAAAAGATTCGGGTTAATTGAGCCGATCTTGACGCCATGCTTGGCGGCAAGTTTGCCGACTTCGGCCGGGTTCTGCCCCGGCTTAAAATCCCAGAGCACATGCACAGCAACAGTCGGGCAGGCGCCCAGCAGGCTATGAACCTGGCCAGCATCGGCAAGTTTTTCGTCAATTGTGCGTGCCGAGGCATCCTGAACAAATTTGCCAAAGCGCGTTCCGGTGTCTGCGAATCCCCACGAGGGAATCTCAACTTTAAACTGACTCAGACGCTCCAGAACTACCTGATTTTTGTCGCTCATTGTGATCCTTCCGATCATCTGAAAACTCAACCCAGTTGACATGATCCGGGTCATCCATTGTCAGCACGGTAGCAAAAGCCGCCGGCGTGACCATGCCTACAGTATCGCTCAGCGAAGGCGCGATGACAATGGAGACGGGAAGCGTTTTTTCTACAGAAACTGGCGTAAAATTGATGTTTTTTGCAACTACGGGCTCAGTTCCGTCAGGTGAATAATCAAATACGGCCAGCACCTGAAGTAATGTATTTTTGTGTCCTGCGCCCAATGCCGGCGCAATAGAGTGGCCTGAGGGCAACGTCAGGCCGACGGCATATCCGCGATCAAGATAATAGCAGACAAGCGTGGCCGTCATTTCGACAGCGGATTCGTAAAGTTCATGATTTTGCCCACGCTTTGCGGCAAGGGCAATACCGATTTTTGGCGGCGCGGAAAGCGCCATTTCGCGCACGACAAGTTTGCCCTGCCGCGCGGAGCGGCGCCAGTAAATCATGCGCAGCGGATCGCCGGGGCGATAATCGCGCAGGCCGAAAAATTCTTCCGTACCGCCGGTGCGCTGGCTGATCATGTCGCCTTCTTCGCCCCATAAACGCAGGCGCACGGCAAGGTCTCGCTGCAATCGGCCAACGCGCGGCAAAATCAGCAAATCGTCAGGCGCGGGATACGGATGAGAAACAATAAAAATTCCGAAGGGAAAACTGGAGTCAACCTGTACCGCCGAGAGAGCAAGCCTGCCGCGGGACAATCTGGGATATCGCACATGAACGGTACGCGCTTGTCCGCCGCGAACAATCGGCAGCCAGGAGCGTGATTCCGGATGGCTTTGTGCAAGCGGGCCCGCTTCGCAGACGGATAGTGCCAGCGTTGGTAAGTGTGTGCGAAGATTGCGGATACGGTAATAAAAATCAGCCGAATCACCGGCATAAAGCGGACGATTAATGCTGCGCGTAACCTGAATTTTGCGTGTGGCAGACCATGCCAGCAAAGGCGAACAGATAATGGCGCCAATGATCATGCCCAGGGCAAAAAAGAGCGGATTGGCCTGGCTGTTCACGGCGGCAATCACCATAAATGCGGCGATAGCCAGAAAGATATAAAGCGATTTGCTGACACGAATTGAACGCAGAAACATGCCGCCGCCTCGCACAGAAATTTCGTTTACGAAATATTTCGCCTCCGGCGCGCCGGCAGACGAAAACAACCCCGCACAGCTCAACGGGTTAACGGCATGATAATACAATCATTGCCGCGGTAAAATGTTTTTTACGCGATGCCTTTGCCAGCACGGCAAAAACAGACTACATTATAATCGACCTGATATTCTTCATAAAAGGACATGATCAAATGTTTGATACTTCAACTCAACTCGGTGTTCAGTCTTGGTGTTTTCGCGAGTTCAAGCCGCTGCCGGACCTGATCGCGCAGATCAAGGCCATCGGTCTTTCGCGCACGGAACTCTGCGGCGTGCACGCGGACTTTAATAACGAAGCCGGTTTTGATGCGATCGCGGATGCATTCAAAAAAGGCGGCGTGACGGTCACCTCAATGGGCGTACAGTATTTTGATAATAACCCGGCCGTTGAGGAGAACTGGTTCAAGCTGGCCAAGAAGCTTGGCTGCACCATGATCTCCACAAGCTTCAGAGCGACGTACGGTTTTGAGCAGTTCGGCAAGATCATTCGCCTGGCCGATAAATATGACATCAACCTGGGCATTCATAACCACGGCGGGTATGACTGGCTCGGCTCAAATCAGATTCTTGATTACGTATTTCAGAATTATCCGGACCGCCTGGGCCTGTGTCTTGATACCGCATGGTGCATGCAGGCCGGCGAAGATCCGATCAAGACGGCCGAGCGGTTTGCGAATCGCCTTTATGGCGTGCATATCAAGGATTTTACGTTCCTGCCGACCGGCAAGGGGCAGGATGTGATCGTCGGTACAGGCAACCTGAATCTACCGGAACTGATGAAGATCGTCATGGCCAACGCGGATCACTGCAAGTGCGTGACACTTGAGTATGAGCGCGATGTGCAGAATCCTGGGCCGAAGCTCAAGGAATGCGTTGAGGCGGTATGCAAGGCCGTCAAGTAATAAGGCCAACTGCTGATAATGCAAAAAAAAAATAGACAGGGGCGGTTGATCAACCGCCCCTGTTTTTTTATTTGAATTGTGACCCCATCACGCGTTACGTTTGCGGCGAAGCGTGATCATCGTCAATCCGCCGGCCAGCATCAGCAATGACGCAGGTTCAGGAACCGCCGTGATGCTAAAATTAACAGAAGCACTGTTCGGTACACTGCCGCTGTTAGTCAGAGGATCAGTAAAATTCAGATAGGCATCATATGTATATGCATCAGGGAACAAGGCATCAACGGCGCCAAGCTGAGCAGTGGCGGTATCGCCAAGAGTCCCGGTGGCTGTGACTTCAAAACTGCCGAGCCAAACGCGCCAGATACCTGTGCCGGCCGAAGTAGGAGAAACACCTTCCGTGATGGCGGGATTAAATGCCGGGTCATCAATCCATGAATAAAGCGTGGCCATGTCAACCGAAAACGGCGGCGTATCAGGCGATAGCAACGGCGGAGCGGAAAAGGCGGGATTCCCGCTGATGCCGGTGATCTTAAAGCCACTCCCGATATAAAACTCAAGTGCGGCGCCAGCGGTGGCCAAGCCGTTTTCGGCATTGATCACAGAGAGATCGCCGCCGGTGACTTTTTCTTCAAGATAAACCGGCACCCACACCGATTCGCCCTGGCTGAGTTCATAATCCCCGTGGCCAAAACTGTAACTGTATACGATATCTGCCTGAGCCGAGCCGGCAAACAAAGCCACGCCGCCAACACATGCGCACACCATCCCCACTACAGCGTTACGCTTCATGCACTATTCTCCCTTCCCAAAGAATTGTTCACACTTGCCAATTAGCACAGAATTAACCCCACATCAATATTGTAAATCACAACGGATCAGCTTTCCATCAAATTTTCTTGTTCAATCGCTTTGTAAACTGGGCATAATCGCTGGCATTGATGATGCCGTCGCCATCATAGTCAAAATAGGAAACATAGCCCGGATCGCCCAGCGATTTATTCATGGATTTACGGAAAGCCATCAGGTCGGCACTGCTGACAAAGCCATCGCCATCCGCATCGCCGAAGATTCGGTAGAAATTCAGGACGCTGTCACCGGCAAGCGATGCGCCTGAGACTCCGGAAGCAAGCAGGGTCAGTTTATAGCGGCCATCGGCCAGAGAACCGTTGGTGATACCCGAACCGGTAAAGGTGATGACGAAGGTACGGTTATCAAGAGACGGGTTGCTGATGGCCAGAGTTACGCCGGAGACGGCGGAGCCGTCGGCATATGTCAGGACAAAGGCGCTGTTACTGAGCGTGACATCCGTATCAAAGGTATAGGTGATGGTGTTGACCATTGAGCGTTGAGCATCGCCATTGTTAATGACGGTACTCACATTAGCGGTCAACTGAGAGACAGTGACGTTGCGCCGGCTTACGCCGGTGGCGCCGTTGCTGTCTGTCACACGGACCGTGATGCTGTAGTTACCGGCCGCGACATAAGTATGCGCGAGGGTAAAGGTCTTATCAGAGTTGAGCGCCAGGGCATGAACGCCTGTGCCGTCGCCGTAATCAACCGTGGCGGTAAAGGTATCCGCTAGGCCAGGGTCCGTAAACCGCGCGGTATCGCTCCAGGATTGGCCGGCATTGAGAGATGCGACAGTGCCGAGGATAACCGTCGGCGGAACATTGCTCACATGAATCGTGGCGGAGTAATCTGAATATCCGCCGTCTTTATCAGAGATGCGGGCAACCACAACATGATCGCCAGGCACAGCAAGGTATTCGGCCGGAGCATCAACGGAAGCGGATGTTGTCACCAGATCAAATGTACCGTCATTGTTGAAGTCATAGCTATAAGTAAATCCTGCGGCAGCGTCGGCTGAGGAAGGATCACTTGCGGAAGCAAAACTCAGCAAAGCAGTACCGCCCTGAGCAATGTCGGACTCGGCGGTAAATACCGCGGTTGGCGCATCATTCAGCGACACCACATTCAGGCTGGTGTCGGCCGAGGCGCCTTCGGAATCGGTGATCGTGATGAGCACGGTGTAATTGCCGCTATCAACATACTGATGCGAAAGAGTAAAGGTCTTGTCGGCATTAAGCGCCAGCGCCAGCGTCTGCGCGCCGGTGCCGTCACCGTAATCAACAGTGGCAGTCCACGACTGGCCATCGTCCGCATCGCTGAACGAACCGCCCAGCGACAACGTGTTGCCCTCATGAATGACCTGATTCTCAAGCGCATCAATGACCGGTTGCGTATTGGGCGCAAGCACCAGCGTGGTTGCTTCGGCGGCCGTCTTAAGAGCCTCGCTGTTGCCCACTGCGTCACGCGCGATGCTGAAGAATGCATACGTGTGGCCAAAGTCACCGGTATAAAGCGCGCTGGTTGCCGTTGAACGATTGAGCCAGAGCACAAACTGGCCGCCATCCGTTGACACATAAATGTCATAGGTTGCGATGCCCGCGCCGGATTCGTCATCCGCGCCGGACCAGCTTACCTCAAAGCTGCGCGTATCAATTGATGACGGCAACGCGATAATGCTGCTGGTGGGCGTTACGGCATCAATCGTATTGGTAACCGTATTGGTAACAATCGGCGCTTCGGTATCAAAAATGATTGAGCCGGTGTTGTTGATCACAGCGCCAGTTGCCAGGCCGCTCTTTGGCTTGACGGTATAAGAAACAGAACCCTGGCCGGAGTTATTGGCGTCATTCGGCGGCAGGAAGCCGGCATCAACGGCCGTGGGAATTTCGCCGGTCATCGGGTCAATTGAAGTAAATGTCCACGTGATGATGCCGGTCTGAACGTTAACCGTCGCACGAATCTGCACAAGCAGTTCATCTGAATAAACATAAGTCGTGGTAAACGTGCTGCGATGCGGCGGCACGGTAATCACCACGCTGCCGAAGCTGATATTGCCAAGCTCAACGGTGCCCCAGTCAAGATTGTCATCAAGCTGGTCGGTAATCTCAACCACGCGCGCCGGCGCAGTGGCCGCGGCCTGATTTTCAAAGTTGATGATGTACGCCATCGCGTCGCCGGCGGCGACGTAACCCGCGTCACCGCTGCCGCTCGGGCCGATCTTGTCATTCGGATCATGCGGACGCACAACCGGAATATCGGTATCCGTTGTGGGATCATCCGGATTGTTCGGATTATCAGGGTTATTAGGCTGACGCGGACGATCAAGCAGGCCGCCGCCGTCAAGCAAATCATAAATCAGGCGGAACGGCTTAATAAGATCAAGCGGACTTGATGGCGGACTTGTGTAATTCATCTGGTCGGCCAGTTCCTGATTGAATTGATCCGCATTATTTGCGACATCGCGATTGGCCTCCTCAAGACCCTCAACATCAAAATTATCGATCGCTTCGCGACGACGGCGAAGAGCGTCCGCAAAGCCGCGCGCGCCGGAGTTTTCGGTGGTGGCGTCATTGTAGGCGTTGCGGGCGGTATTGGCATTTTGCGCGGCACTCAAGGCATCATCGGCGGAGGGCCATGCGCCAGTAGGATCAACATAATTGACCGGGCTGTTGAATGCGTAAGTATACAGGTTACCGAGAGCCATACTCAGCGGATCCTGACTGGTGAACCGGCCGATGGTCGGCAGGTAAACACGCATGCCCATCGTGATGGCGCCGGAGGCATCGGTAATAGCGCCAAACTGGCCACTGAACATGAACGGATTATCAACCGTTGTGCTCTGGCTGATCACGTTGCCAAACGGCAAGTAACTGTAGGTGTTTACGTATTCGCCGGTGGCATCGGTCAGGCCGACGGTATTGCCGGAACCGTCAAAGTTGTAGAAGTAACTTGAAGTTGTGCCGTCGCTGGTGAACATGCGGCTGATGAGGCCCAGGCCAAATACGTTACGCGCCACTGTTGTGGTGCCGTATTCGCCGACAACTTGGCCACTAAGCGGGTCCTCAACGATGGTTGTCGTTGCGCCATTTGTGGTGGTGCTGATGCGCAATCCCAGTGCGTCATAGACATTGGCAATAGCAGCCGATGGCGATGTGATGGTCAGCAGGTTATTTTCGTCATCGTAAGTATAAGTGGTAATGCTTTCGCCGGTAGTGGCGGAAATCAGATTGCCGTCGGCGTCATAAGCAAAGATAGTTCCGCCGTATGAGCCATACTGATTGAGATTATTGATGCCGTAATTGGTGGTGACGCCGTTATCAAGTTCTGAGATGCGGTTACCGTTGGCGTCATACGTATAGCTGATATGGCGTCCGCCGGGGCCGTCAACAGCCACAAGCTGGCCATTGGCGTCATACGTGTAATGATAAACGCCTTCGGCCGAGGTCATGCTGGTGCGCAGATTGCGCGAATCATAGCTGTAAAAATAAGTCGAGTTCACGCCGCCATCCGAGCCGTAGTTAAAGATGCTCGTGATGTTGCCGTTGGCGTCATACGTAAACGTGGTATACGTTCCGTTGCCGTTATCCTGGCGGGAAATCCGGCCAGCCGCGTCATACGTATACTGAGCAATCATGTTATTGTCGGTATCCGTCACGCTGATAAGCCGGCCTGCGGCGTCATAAGCATAATTGATCGCCACGCCGTCCTGATCAACGCTTTGTGTGCGATGACCGAACGAATCATACGTAAACGTCAGCGACTTGCCGCTGGGATACGTAACGCTCGTAAGCCGGCCGGTGCTGTCATACGTCAGCACGTCGGTACCCGCCGAACTGGTTGCGGTAACCGGACGGTCAAATTCATCATACGTGTACGTGATGACAGAGCCGTCATTGAGAGTTTTCTGAATCATGCGGCCATGCGAATCATACTGATACGTGATGGTATGCCCGCGCCCGTTGGTGTTGGTCAACAACTGGCCGGCGCTGTCATACGTGTAATTGCGGGAAACATTGGCCGCATCAACAATTGACAGGATGTTGCCCTTGTTGTCGTAATTATATGTGGTCACGTTGCCAAGCGCGTCACGAATCGTCTTGACGCGACTTGTGCCAGACTCATACGCATACGTCACAACATTGCCAAGCGGATCAATCGTGCTGACAAGATTGCCGCGCGCGTCATACTTGCGAGTAAAGGTCTGGTTGGCGGCATCCGTCAACGTAACAGGGTTGTTGCGCGCGTCATAACTAATCGTAGTGGCATAACCGCGCGCATCAATCACGCGGCTGAGCTGATTATATTGATTATACATGATCTGCGTGGTATCGCCGGCGCCGTTGATCACGTCAACCTGGCCGATACCGGTATAACTGAAGTAAAGCGGATCAAGGCCGCCGGCGGATGTCTGCGAAATCAACCGGCCGGCAGAATCATAATCAAAGAGAGTCTGAACATTGCCGTCCGTGACGGATGTTAATCCGTATGCGGCCGGTCCGGTGAGTTGACTGTTATACGTATACGTGCTTGTCCCGGCGACTGAATCAACTTCTGTCAGACGATTTTCAGCATCATATGTGTACGCGGTCACATTGCCGCGAGCATCCGTAATGGTGCTGATAAGCCCCTGCGCGTTATAGGTAAACATCAGGCTGCTGCCGCCAGTACTGGTGAGTGACACCAAACGGCCTGCCAGATCATACGCTGCGGTAATGCGATTACCGTTGATATCCTGTTTGTATGCAATCTTCCCGGCGGAATTAAAGCCGTAAATTGTGCCATCGGTTTCCGTGAGAACGTAATTTGATCCGTCCTTGACCAGCGAAGCATACTCGGCCACGCCGCCGCTGTATGTGCCGTCAGGATTGCGTAGGAATGTGCGATTCTGATAATCAAGCTGAATCGTAATGCTGCCGTCTCCGTTAACGGTCAAATCGCCGTCCCAGTTGCTTGACCAGCCATATCCCAAAGAAGTCTGCTGTAGACGACTATCAAGAGACAGACCGTAGCTGCGCGTGAACGTCAAAGGCAATCCGACTTCAGCATTGCTGATATCCGTCACGGTTATCAACGTGGGCGAGAACAGATAGCTGTTGGCTTTCTGCATTTCAAAACTCAGCAGTTCGCCAACATTAAGCACGGTCTGGCCAAACTGGCTCAAATAGCTGGCGTCACGGCTGAGTGCATAAATCATGGAGTAAAGCGAATCGCCGACGGATTCTTTGAAATTGGTCCAGATTGCATCCCATGCCAGCGCGCTGACATACGCGGGACGCAAATCAGCCTTGATAGAATCCCAGTACATCGGCGGATTATCAGGCACAACCTGGCCATAATAGGTGGCGCCGGCAACCTGATTTGAGACGTACATGTCAAGCGTGGCGTCAAAAGTACGGGTATATGTCTGATATGCCAGCAATGTACTATTAACGGAAGTAACGGAAACATTCACAAGGCCGCTGTCAACACCGATATCCGGTGAGCGGAAGAACAGCACGATACGGCCAGTCTCGCCGGCGGCAAGCACGCCGGCAAGGCCGGTTGTTGATCCCGCCAGGTAAAGAGCCGTGGCCCCGAGGTTATTACCTGCGGCATCGTAGAGATCTACGCTTGAGCTGATGCGCAAAAGAGTGGCAGGCAAATCGGTGGCGCCGGTATTGGTGTACTCAATGGTGATTGAGGATTGAGTATTGGGGCGCACCGTACCTGGCGAAATGATGCGGACCTGCAACTCGCCGATATTACCGGAATTGACGGTAAATGCTCCGGAGAGACGCGCGGTCTGCCCGGTGTTGCTTTCTGTGGCAACAACATCGTAACTGCCGTTTGCCACGCCCGTGAGATCAAAAGTAGCCCACATTCTGGTAGAGTCAGCCCACCATGTGCGGATCGGCGTTGCGATGATGTTACCTTCAGAATCCTGAAGGCTCAGCGTCGTTCCGGCGGTTAACAGGCTGCCGTTGACCTGAATGGTCGCGTCGCCCTGATTTGAGCCGGCATCATTTGTGATGCTTGAGATGCCAAACGAAAGCGCCGTGGCAGTCAATGTGAAATTTTTGCCGGCGCCGGCATTTTCGCGACCGTAAAGCATGATGTAATAAGAACCGCTGCGGGTACTGGTGATCGTCAACCGCTGCTGCGCGTCTGAGAGCGAGCCGTAAACTTCATCAAAAGAACTGCGGGTCGGCGGCTCGCCGTAACTGATATAAAACTCGGATTCGGCAAATGTGGCAAAATCAGCATCAAGCTGAAGCTGCTGGCCGGCCTCAACATCAACCTTAAATACCAGCGCCTGCTGATTGGCGATGGTTCCTGTATACGGCACGCCAAGAGTCAGCGCGGGCGTTGAGATATAAATGGTTTCTGAAGAAATTGTTGTGTTATTGGTGTCATTAAGTTCGCGGATGTTATTGCGGATATCCGTGCGGACAATGATGTGATAATGGCCGTCAATTACACCCGGAAGCGCCGTTGAACTGCCGGCCGTATAGGACTCGCCCACATTCAGAGTGCCGACGTGCTGCTGGCTGATAATCAACTTATCATTGATATCCCACTGATCGTCCTCAGAAAGATAAACGCTGTCATACCATGTTCCGCTGGCCGTACTGCCGCTGGTATTGGTGACCGTCCAGGAAATCTGCGGCGAGGTCAACTGCCCTACCACACCGGCGGCAGGCACATTGATATCGCTGACAACCAGATCTGATTTGGCGGCGAAGGTAACATTCATCGCAAACGGAGCAAGGCCGATGTTATTGTCATCCTGGCCGGCCTCGTAAACACGTGAAGAACTATCCGTCACCACAAGCACGTAATAAGGGCCGCTGAAATTCTGCGGAACCGTGATCGTCAGTGTGCCGTCATAATGATCTCCGGCCGCAAGCACACCATTGTGAGTCACGTAACCAACATAAACGGAAGATTCTGTTACGTACTGATCTTTTGAAAGATATACGGCGTCATACCAGTAATTGCTGGGCGTGGCGCCGGTGCCGTTGTTGGTAACGGTCCAGTTAATGGTGGCGCTCTGGCCGGCGGTGGCCGTTGTGGGCGCGGATACGGTGGTCACTTGCAAATCAGCCGAAGGCGCAAGCGTGATCGGCATGATCACGGATGTGATGTTATTTGTTTCGCCGGAAGTTGCTTCGTAAACATTGTTACCGATATCAGTGAGGATAAACACTGTGTAATTGCCGGAAATTCCCTGCGGAAGTTGATATACGCCGCTGCCAGTATACGTACCGCCTGAAGCAACAATACCGTTGTGATTGACTTCACCAAGCGTGATATCGTCACTGTTGCCGAGCGAGCCATCAACGGAAAGCACCACACGATCACGCCATGACGCTTCGCTGGCGCGCGTGGCGCCGGTACCGTTGTTGACAACAGTCCACGAAAGTGACAGATACGATCCCGAAAGTACTGTTGTCGGAACATAAATCGACTGCACAACAAGATCCGGCGGCGGCGTAAACGTAACCGGAAGCGCTATGCCACTGCGGTTATTGGTGCGATCTGAATCATTAATTCCGGAACCGGAATCAGCCAGGATGAACAGGTGATAATTACCGCTGATGCCGACAGGCAATGTGACGGCGGCCGAATTGCTGTAAGCAGCACCCGCGGCCAAAGCTCCGCGATAATATGTGCCCAGAAGAATATTGTCGGCCGTGGTATCAAGGCTATTATCAAGCGAGAGATACAGTGCATCTGAATAACCGGCCAAAGTTGAGCCTGTTCCCTGATTATCCACAGACCAGGATACCGTCAGCGGCAAACCTGAACTGGCACTGCCGACAACATTAAGCTGCGTTACCGCAAGATCCGCCGGTGGCGGAGGGACATAGTCGTTAATGTGTACAGTTCCGGCCGAAGCTCCGATGTTGTTATCTTCTTTGGGAATATTATCAATAAATTCCGGTACAACATTGTTGGCATCCGTCACAACAAATACGTAATAGTCGCCGGAAAGATCCTGCGGCAAGTTGACTGTAACCGAACTACCATAAGAGCCGCCTGCCGATACATTGCCGCTGCGAATGTTACTGCCGAGATAACGCGCGGTTGCCACGCTGAACGTGGGCGATTTTGAAACATACACGGAATCAGACCACGCACTGTTAAGCGTCGGGCCGTAACCCTGGTTACTGACCGTATACTGCACAGTCATGCTGCCGCCGGCCGTCGCATCAGATGACGTCGCAGCCACAGATGTCACAGTCAGGTCCGGCGAAGGCGGAATGGTGATGTGAACATAGTCGCTGCCCTGATCTTTCGGCACATTGCCCGCGCCGATGCTGCCGTTTCCGTTGGCAAAATTGTGCGTATCAATAATCGCAACAACATACCAGTCGCCGGAGATTCCGTTTGGCAGCGTGATCAGTGCGTGATTGGTGTAGCTTTCGCCCGGAGCCAGCGGATTTGAAGAGAAGTCCACGTAAAAGTGGCTGCTGATCCAGTAGCCGTGCACATCATCCCAGTTTTCCGTGGGCGATAGCGCAATAGCATCATCCCATCTGCCGTAGATCGGCGCATCGCCTGTATTCTGCACAGTCCACGCCACGTTAACGACCTGGCCGGCATATGCATCATCCGGCGTGACGACTACATTTGTCACATGGAAATAACCATTAAGAATCTGTGAGGGATCAATCTGAAGAACATTTTCCGAGGCAAGCGTATTGTTGTCTTCGTAATTAAATTCATACTGCTGTCGGCCGGCGTCTGTCACAATAAAAACATAATACGGCCCGGAAATATCCTTTGGCAGTGTGGCCGAAAGTGATTGTTGATAACTTTCACCCGCAGCCAGATATGCCGGGTTGCTGACAGTGCCCAACTGTCGCGCCGTGTTATCAAAAGTTGATTTTGTTGAAATATATACGGCATCATACCAGCCTGCCGCATCCGTAGCGCCGTTACCGTCATTCGTGACAGTCCACGCAATGGTCACAACATCGCCGGCACGTCCGGTAGGCGGCACCGTGATTGAGGAGACCTGCAAATCAGCATACGGCGTCAGGTGTATCTCAAATGATGCGCTGTTGGTGATGTTATTGGCGGAAGTTAATTCGTAAAGAGTATTGTTGACATCCGCGACCACGCGAATGTGATAATTGCCGCTGATTCCGTTTGGCAGAATATACGATTGCGTGCGTGTGTATGAGGTATTGCCGCTGCCGGCATCAAGATTGATCGGCCGATTGAGGCTGCCCAGCAACACTGGCGACGCAGACGGATCATCATCAGAGATAAGGTAAATGGTGTCAGTCCACGCACTTTGCGTAGCGGCCTGGCCGATATTGCTGACAGTGTATGTCACATCAATCTGCCGGCCTGAGTATCCCTCCGCCGGCGGAATAATTGAAGAAACAATAATGTCCGGATAATCACTCAGCGGCAGAGTCACGGTAGCGGAGTCCGTATTGTTGCTTTCGCCGGTACCGCCGGCATTATATTCATACAGCGATCCGTAATAATCCGTGGTCAGCGTGACCTGAAGCGGCCCTGTCAATAGTTCCGGCAGCTTGAAGGTATAGCTGCGGTTCGCGCTGGCGCCGGACGCCAACGGAGATCCTGCCGAAGCGTTAAAAGCATATTCAGTACTTAAAATGACGGTTCCGGTTCCGGAATCCACAATATATATGCGCTCGTAAAATCCGCCGGCAATTGTCTTATTTCCGTTATTGGTTGTGGTCCACGTTATCGTGGCATTGCCGGTTGAGTCACCGGTAACAGCGAGATTGCCGAGAGTCAAATCAGGATACGCCGCAATGGCGGCGCTGAAATTCATTGTAGCGGTGTTATTAGTTGTAGCAGTTCCGGTTGCGTTATATTCATACACGTAGCCGCCGTAATTGGTGACTACCGTAACCACATAATCGCCAATACCGGCCGCGCCGTTTGGCAGCGTAAAGTTCAAGCTGCGAACGGCACTTGCTCCGGCCGCAATATCCTGCGCGCCGGTGGCGTTATAGTAAACCGTGGTTTCGTATGCGGTCTGCCCGGTCGTTGAGTTCACTATTCTTATATTGTTATAGTACCCGCCGTTAACACTGCGGTTACCTGAGTTGACATCATCCCAGGTCAGCGTCAGCGTCTGGCCGGTAAGCGGATCAGCATCACTGATTGCAATATTCTGCGCCACAAGATCAGGATATGCGGCGATTGTGGAGCTGAAATTGATTGTTGCGCTGTTGTTATTCTCGCCGGATGCGGACGTATTGTATTCGTAGATGCTGTTATAATAATCCGCAATGACTTGAACCTGAATATTGCCCACGCCGTCGGCGCCGTTTGGCAGCGTAAAGCTGATAGAGCGCGCCTGCGATCCTCCCACGCTGACCGGCGCGCTGAAGAACGGCGCCTGATCATAAATAATTGTTCCGGTGGTTGTGTTGGTCACGATAACGCGATCATAGTATCCCACGGTTGTTGCGGCATCGCCGCTGTTATTATCATTCCAGGTGACGGTGATAGCATTACCGGATTCGGCTGTTCCCGACCAGTTCACATCGGATACGGTCAAATCAGGATACGTTGGCGAACGCGACGAAACAGAAATGGTGCTCGTATTGTTATCGTTATGCGAAGTGCCCTCTGCGTCATATTCATAAATATAATCATAGTAATAATCCGTCGTGACACTGACATCCCAATTGGCGATACCCGCCGAGCCGTTTGGCAGCGTTACCGCGTAGCTGCGCAGATTACTCTGGCCGCCGGCCGGAATCGTATCGTAATAATAAAACATCGTGTCAAGCAGAACCGCACCGGTATCGTGGTTTACGATTTGAACACGATCGTAGTAGTAGCTATATCGACCGACGGCTGGCCCGTCGCCGTTGTTGGCAGTGCGCCAATACACCGTCATCGTTCCGCCGGCAACCGGGTCGCTACTGACGGAAAGATCCTGCACCACCACATCAGGCACGCCTGCCTGAATCATTGCTGTCGCAACATTGTTATTTTCCGCGGCCGATTCGGAATCACCTTCGTACAGATAGTTGTAAACATCCGCTGTCACTTCCACGCGCAATGTTCCGATCCAGCTTACACCCTCTCCGATTGTGATATTGATGCTGCGGGAAAGTGATTCGCCGTTGCCCAGATCAATAGTGCCCGTTGACCATGAATTATCGTACACAAGCGTATTGTCCGCATCGTTATAAATGCGGATACGATCTGTTATGGACTGATTTGCGCGGCCATCGCCTGAATTAATATCCTGCCATGACACCGTAATCGTCTGATAGGTTCCGACGTTACCCGGCGTCACCGTCAAATTGCTGACCGATATATCCGGTGTGGGGCCAAGCGTGGATGTCAGCGTGAGCTTTGTATTGTTATTATCTTCCGCACTCAGCGACGGCGAATATTCATAAATATTCCCGAAATAATCCGCGTTCACGGAAACTTCAATTTCGCCAACACCAGCGGGCCCATGCGGAATGTTGATTGTGATGCTGTGCAGATCTGATGACTGTCCTGCCGTCAACGATGCATACACATAATACGCAGTGCTGTAGTACACTTCTCCGGTTGTTTTATTGGAGATGACGACATTGTCATACCAATAACGATTTATAATATCCGCCTGGCCGGCATTGGTATCGCGCCAATTAACCGTCAGCGACGTACCGGATTGCGGCGAAGTGCTGCTGACGGAAAGATCCGTAATCGTCATATCCGGATATAGAGAAAGCGACGAATCGAAATTGGCCGATGTCGCAGAATTGTTGGCGATTGCGCCATCATGGCCAAGTTCCGGCGTATACTCATAAATATAGTTGTAGGAATTGGTACGCACGACAGCATAAAGCGTACCTGCGCCTGTCGGGCCATCAGGCAGAGAAATCTGATAACTGCGATGCGCGGACGTGCCGGCCGCGGGAACACCGCTCAGATAAAAAGACTGACTCGCGACGATGCTGTCATCCGCGGCATTACGAATCTCAATGATGTCATAATAATAACCGCCGATATTACCCGATCCGTGATTGGCGTCATCCCATGCTACAGTCACAGATCCGCTTGAATGTGCATTGGTCGTATCAAGAGTGAGATTTTCCACCTGAAGATCCGCATATTCCGCAACGGTGGTGGTAATCCACGCATCGGATTGCGTTACGTTATTACTTTCCGCATCATGCGTGTTATTGCGTTCAGAAAGGTAATTATAGACATCGGCCGTCACGCGCACGGTAAAGTTGCCGGCGCCCGTCGGCCCATCGGGCAATCGGATAGTTGCGCTATGTATTCTTCCACTTCCCGGAGATGCGTAGTTATAGTAATATCCGCTATAGCTCGCTACGGTAACACCGCTGTCATTCACGATCTCAATCAGGTCATACCAATAGGAGCTTGACGTATAGGCTTCGCCCTGATTGAAATCAGTCCACGTCACATACAGAGTCGCCCCGGACTGATTTCCCCCGCTTGAGATATAGTAGCTCAAATTGATGACGACAACATCCGGCCCAGGCGTCGGCAGCACACTAACGGCAAGATTGGCGGAATTGGCTGTTTCCGCATCGCCGCTGAGGTTACCTTCAACGACATTGTTATAGTAATCCGTGGTGACGACGAAAGTATAATCTTCCGGAGCATCCACATAATTTGCCGGCAGATAAACCCATGCCGATTGCTGGCGTGAATCACCCTGCGCAAGCCAGCCGGACGATATATCCTGCGAATCCATGACGGCGCCGTCGGAATTTCTGATCAGCGTGACATGGTCATACGCATCAGCCCATATATCCTGAACACCGACGTTGCTGGTCGTCCATTGCAATTCGACCTGTGAACCACCTGTCATATTGCCGGAGACGATCTGAAGATCGCTGATCTGAAGATCCGCGCCGGACACGTTAAAATTAACGCTGGCTGAATTATTTGAGATATCGGATTCCTGTGATTCCCATGCATCGGCATTGACTTTTACAATAATATATTTATATACATTATCAACATAAGCGGTGACGGAACCCGTATATGAATCGCCATCGGCCAGTCCTGAGTAATAATAGGAGCCGGCCAACACGGCCGAGGAATCAAGTTCGGGCGTGTTTGAGAAGTAAACATCATCACGCCAGAAATTATTCGCACTGTCCGAACCGGTATTATCCACTTGGTATTGAATCGTGATCTCATCACCAACAACGATCTGCGTAGGATACGTTTCGCCGTTGTTGTTATTCGTGATGACGATATGGGATGGGTCAATCGTCAGATCCGGCGCAACGACCGGCCGCTCGGCCACGCCGATATCATTTGAAAAATCGCCGTCATTCAGGAATTTGCCCGCATTGGGCACAACAAACACATACTTGCCCGCATCCCATGAAGTAAACGTCACCGAACCGGAATAACTCTCGCCCGGTCCCAGTGCTCCGTCATGCCAGTAGCTGCCCATATACACGGCCGAATCATCAAATACGGCATTATTGGAAATATAAACTTCATCATACCAAAAACTGGCCGCGCCATTATTCTGTTGATCCGTTGCCAGCGCGCCAAGATTGGTGACCGTATAACTTACAGTTGTCTCATCGCCGATGTGGATGACTTCCGAACCCGGATCGGACTCATTGGTAAACGTAATGGACGAAGAATCAACCGACAGATCCGCCGTATTGCCCGCGATGGTAATCG
Source organism: uncultured Phycisphaeraceae bacterium (assembly GCA_964610975.1). GTDB lineage: Bacteria > Planctomycetota > Phycisphaerae > WQYP01 > WQYP01 > CAZSYN01. The sequence continues at coordinate 139,430 of CAZSYN010000004.1, read as the reverse complement.
GAATCACAAACAGGTTGTTGTCATAATTTGATTCAATCTGGTAACGCTCATTGACGCCCAGGTCCGAGTCATAGCGTTCCGCATTGGCAACGATAATCAGGTACCGCTTGCCGCTGGTGAGCCAATCCGGAAGGTTCAGGTAAAGATACTGCTGGGAACTATCACCGGTATTGAGCCACGACGTATCATGGTAACCCGGCTGATCAATATCATCATTCCAGTTGGTGATATCAACCGCAGTATCGTCCAGCTTTCCGGTGCTTGAAATATAAATCGCGTCATACCAGCCGGGAATACTTCCCGCGGCCGGATTTTCACCGGAATTGGTGATGGTATACGCAAGTTCAAAATTGCTGCCGAGCGTCAGCGGCGTGCCGTCAAACTGATTCACATCCGCACTGACTGTCAGATCCACCGTCGGCGCGCCCACCGTTACAGGTACGCTCAATGTATTATTGGTTGCGTCAGTCTCAGACTGGCCATCATTGGCATTGACAACCACAATCAGATAAAGCTGCGCCTCGGGGTCAAAATCCGTTTCCGGCACATAATACTGAATGGTACCGTAGTATCCGTTGTACTGATAAAGACTCATGCCGCCGAACGACTGGCTGCCAATGAGAATCGCGGAATCATCAAGCGTCGGCGATGTTGAGAGGTAAACAGAATCAGTCCACGCGCCGACGGCCGTATCAGCGCCTATATTTTGCGTATAATATTCAATAGTACCGGTATCGCCCTGGTGCAATTGATCACCATAGGGCATCCAGTAACCCCCTTCCGTATTCATTGCAAGATCCACATCAGGCTTGGTGATGTGAATAGCCAGAGCATACGTATTATCCGTAGAACTGGATTCCGCCTGCGATGAGGGAACCTGACCGTTGATCTCATCAAAATGATCATTGGCCACAAATACCAGATAATAATCCCCCTCATCCACATTGGGGATGTACATCCTGGCGCTTTGTGTATAGGCCGCGCCAGACTCAAGCGATAACGCATTGCTGACGGCCGATTCGCCGAGATTTCCCCACTGATACTGCTGAAGGCGAATGGACGTGCCGTCAATTGTCGGCGTCTTTGAAATGTATACCGCATCATACCAGCCGGCCGGCGTTGACCAGTTCTGATAACCGCCCTGCGCGGTACCCGTGCCGGTATTCTCAACAGTCCACGAAACATCCGCAGGCCGGCTTGCCTGCAATTCCACAACAGGATTGACCGGCGCATCCGCGGTTATAGCCGAAACTTCAGACTCAGAGCCGGTTGATACCTGCGCATCGGTCACGATCAGGTTCACGGTCGGATCATTCAGCGAGAGCGTAATCACCTGTGAATGATTATCAGCACTATCTGTTTCTTTTATATAGTTAAATACATTGCTCACAATTTTGACGTAAATCGTGTCCACGCCGGCCAGGTCCGGCGCGTAAATATCCACGGAATTGCTGTATGACTCGCCCGCGCCTATATTCTGACTGTAATCATGGTAATAGTAATAATTTGGCCAGGGCGTATCTGAAAAATCAGGCGATGTGGAGAAATAGAGCCCGTCAAACCAATAGCCCGCCGCATTTTGCGAACCGGTATTCACGTCATCCCACGTGATATGCAGAACATTACCGCTCGCAACAGTGGCCGAATCGCTCTGAAAATCAACCTGAAAATTCTGCGGCGTAATATTGACGTCATTAGGCTCAATATGAATCGACGCCTGAACGACATTGTTATTCAGAACGTTTTCGCCCAGTTCCTGCCCATCAACGACAAAATACAGGTACTTGTCGCCGGTCGTGATATAAGACGGAATTTGAAAGTCTGAAGTAAATGACAGCGTGCTGCCGGAATCAAGCTGCGTATACCAGGAGGAATTGACATAATTGCTCGATCCCGGATATGTTTCGTTCAACTGATGTGTAGAGGCATCATTCACATCAAAAGTATCAGAATCGGAAATATATACTCTCGTATACAAATTGCCATAATTTGAATGAGTATCACCGTTATTGGTGATCGCCCATTCAACATGCAATTCGCCGCCGATGCGCGCACTACTGTTGACGGCGGTGACGATCGAAGTAAAGTCGATCTCGTTTGTCGTCGAAAATAGGAGGCGTGGTTCTAAAATATCAATATCATAATAGTGCGATTTAAGCCTGTTATGACGCCCTAAACGACGAGCTTTAGCCAGCATAGGAATGCCCCCCGCATACACCTGTTGCTATGCATTTATATGCATAACATATACATGTGCGCTGTGTAAATTAAACTGGTATGTGAACATGTCCCCCACGGACAATTCAAAGTTATTATCATCCTCATTCACTGTCAAGATGAATATGCCATTTATTCGGATTCTTAATGATATAAATTCATGAGTGGATATGGCTCAGCTTGGCCGTATCCGCAGATTGCCAATGCAAGCTAAAAGAAACAAACCCATGCGCGGCGACGCGCTACAGCTTGATTGCAAGTGCTCTAAATCCCGCGCAGCTTCAGGATCACACACTTTTCTGGATTCTTATTCAAAACGGAGGCCAGGAAATGAATCTGCCGCGCCGACATCGCCATAACCGAGTGCACGCTTACAAATCAAGCACACAAACGATGCTATTTTCACGCCATAACTTTATAATTATTTTAATTCTAATTTATAATATTTAATTTGACGTATTAAAAACACAGGTTAAACTTTCTTTTAATGAGGCGAGACAATTCTTCTGATGCGACGAAAGGTTCTGTATCAAGTGGCGCTCATCACATTACAATATCAGCAGAAGAACCGCTGAAATAGCTCAGGAGCCACGATATGACGCCTACTAAATCGCAACCAAGAAACATGTCTGATATTGCGGACATGCTGGGTGTTACGGCCGTCTCTGTATCAAATGCTTTGCGAAATTCACCATTGGTCTCAAAAGAACTTCGCGATCGCGTTCATCAGATAGTCAAAGAAACGGGATTTCGCCCGCGTGGATATAAGCAAAGAGAGAAAAAAATGTCGGCATCAATGTCTGCGCCGACAGGCCGCATTGTCCTGTTAAATGACGAAGTTGCAGGCAGAGGCGATCCTGTGGCCCAGGTCATCATGAACAATGTGATGAAGAGGCTTTCCACTCTGGAAATTCCATTTGATGTCATTGAATGTCAACGGCTCTATGCAAAACCTGATTTGGTCAAGGATTGCGGCGGCGTCATTTTCTATTACACATTCAGGCCGCAGCATGCGGACATTCTGCGCGGTTTGCCTCAGGTCGCCATCATGCATGAGGAAATTGATATCGGTCCCTGGGATAGCTACAAGCCAAGCGAACCGCTTGCAGGCAAACTCGCCGCTCGGTACCTGATTGATCAGGGTTTTAAGAATGCGCTCCTGACCTGGGAGCATATTCTTGCATATAAGCCGCAAACGCACGCTCGGCTTGAGGGTTTCCGGCTTGCCATGAAAGAAGCGGGCGTTAATGTGACGGAAATTGCCTATGGCCGGGGCGACAACGTTTCCGTTTATATGGAACAGATCAAAAAATGGTATGAATCATGCGGAAACTGCGGCGGAATTTTCGCGTTTAACGATCAGGTCGCCTATCACGTCTGCACGGTTCTTGATTTTCTGGGTTATAAACGCAGGCCGCATGAACTTGAGGTCATTTCGTGCGACAACACGTATCTGACGCAAAAGCTTCAGCCGCCGCTGCCGGTTGTGGATTCTCATATCGCCGAGATCGCCGAGCGCGCGGTTGACGGCCTGCTCTGGCGGATCGCCAATCCCGATGCGTGCTTGCAGGAAGTTGTCCTCAAACCGGAATTGATCCTGCCCGGTGAGTGACTGATGCGATAAAAGCATTCCGGCGGCATGATATCCGCTGGCATGGCTCATACGAATATGTTGTTATCCATATTATTGACTTAATCATTGCACCATTATTTTACAATTTCTCGAAGGGAGAAGCACAATGAAGTATTCAATGGCTCTTGCAACAGTTCTTGCGGCATGCGTATCCTCGGCGGCGTCCGCGGCATACATCAATAACGGAGATTTTGAATTACAGGGCACCGATCGCGTATTTTCTTACTGGAATCAAACCGGCACGCCTGGCACCCTTAATCCGGGTATTGATGCGAGTCATTCGCTTTTGCTGGTCAAGGGCAGTTCTGATGTATCGGTATCACAATTGGTTAGCGGCAGCCTGACGAATTATCAGATTGACCTTGACCTTGCCATCAGCAACCTGGCCACCACCACAACACGCACTTTCGGATTCATTATTAAATACGCCAATTCAGCACAGATTAATTTTCGTATTGTGAAAAATTCCAGCAATCAAAGCGTTATCAGCGTATATAGCGGATCAACATGGTCTGATCTGTTGACCAATGCGCTCACTTTTTCATCAAGCCAGAACAGCCTGAATGTCAATCACCTTAAAATTGTTGTCGATTCGGCAAACTCTACTTATAACTTATACGTTACAAATGCATCCGGAAGCACGGTACAATCGCTAAACAATACTGCTTTTCAAACGGCATCGCCGGCCAGCAGCAGCCTCTCTTCACTGAACTTCAGCACGGCCAGCTGGGTTACTAATTCATGGTCGGTTATTGATAATGTACAGGTAACGGCGGTGCCTGAACCAGCGGCGGTAACATCATTATCATTGTTAATGACTGGCGGCCTGATGATACGCCGGCGCTGAGGCTCGTTTCCAAATACACCGGTAATGCACGATGGCAAAATCATCACGCATGAGCCGCTGAAACAGAAGTCAAAGGATGATCCGATGAACCGAAAAGGTTTTACATTAATCGAATTGCTGGTCGTTGTTGCGGTCATTACGATTCTGATGGCGATTCTGCTTCCGGCGCTGGGAACGGCGCGCTCTCAGGCGCAGATGGTCAAATGCGCTGCAAATCTCAAGCGTATCGGCACGGCCATGAATGTCTACGCAACAGAATATGATGGCAGCATTGTCCCCGCCATTGTTCCCAAAATCGTGTCTCCCACGGCCACATCAATACCCGCCAGTACCAATAACGGAGGCACGCTCAACCGCTACTGGTGGGATCTGCTGTGGGATTATCTGGGGATGCCGGCGAATATCACAACGTTTCCCAATCGTACCGCGATAATGAATACCGGCAACTATGTTCTGCATTGCCCAAGTTATAAACCTGAAGTCACAACATGGCGCGGCTATGCCGCCAATCAGGAATTTCACCCCACCGGCATCGGCGGCGGACAGGGCTATGACCAACATCCCACACTCTCTGGCGTAGCGGCTTTATGGCGATTTAAGAAAATCACATCCATTCCCGACCCCGTGGCCGTGGGCTTCGTATCCGATGCGGGATTTTATCAGGACCGCCTCTGGCTCTCCAATATGGTCGGCGCTCTGGCAACGCCATACGCCAACTATCCCGGCGGCCTTCCGTCGACCGTTCATCCTGATAACCGCCATCGACAGGGATCGGCGATCAATGCGGTTTATCTTGACAGCCACGTGGAAGTCCTTACGCCCTCGCAGATTCCCATGAACCGCAGCAATGTGTCTGATTCATATAACAAGTTCCGGTTCTGGGGCCGCGATCAATAAAAATATCGCGCATGATAGGGACTATGCGATGTCAATATCATGCGCGTTTTTTTCTGGAACATATTCGTTAACAATGAGTCCTGTTCCGCTGTATTTCCCACAAAAATGATAGTTTACTTTTATAATATGTGCCCAAAATAAATCACATGACATGCCGCCACGCTTCGCGGGGCGGCCCCGATAAACTTGTGACGTGTGATTTGTTTTTGGCAATCCCTCTAGTTATTTTGTATCTTAGGAAATTGCATGCTCGTTAAAATGATGTGTTATTCCGTGCTGCCGACGGTCCTCTTGAACGTGGCCGCTTTTAATATTCGCGCTGATATGACGCCGGCCGAAGCAGAAATCAATGTACGTGAATTTGGCGCTATCCCGGGAGACGGCCAGGACGACACCAAAGCCATCATCAGCGCGCTGGACGCATACAAAACAAGAAACGCGCGCAAACTCATTTTTGATGCCGGCCAGTATGACCTGGGCCGCAGTGGATTCAGAATCTACAATATCAATAATCTCGCCATTGAAGGCGCCGTTGATTCTGACGGAAAGCCCTCCACACGCTTTGTGCGCCATCATGATCTCATCAACAATCCCGGCCCCATTCCGTTTATGCTGGATGTCAGGAATTGCACGAATCTGACGATAAACAACATTCTTTTTGATAACGATCCGCAATACACAACCGCCGGAGAAGTCGTAGAGGTTACGGCCGATTCCGTCACTGTGCGCATCCCGGAAGGTTTGCCGCGCATTGACGGCATGGGCGCCTACTGCATGAATGCGTGGGATCTCAAAACCCGCCGATTGAAGCGCCAGCAAAGTCTGACGTTTGGCAAGGATGTGGACAATAGTAAAAAAGAGCTTTCGTGGTATGTGACCGGCCCTGAATCCGACAGGCTCATGCGTATGAATAGTTCAAAAATTGCATCTCAGGTTAAAATAGGCGATGGTCTTTCCTGGCATGCCGGTTATCTCGGTACGCAAGTGTCGTTTCTTTATTGCGATAACTTAAAATTAAATAATATATGGACAGTCAACACCATAGGTTTCGCATATTCAGCACAACGCTGCGAAAACATCACGGCGGATCGTGTGACGGTAAAAGCCGAAGGCAGCCAGCTGGCCGTCGGATCGCGTGACGGCTGGAAATTATACGGCTGCAACGGCACCGTTAAAATATCGAATATGTACATTGAAGGAGTTCGCTGGGACGGGCAGAATGTTCACGGAACTTTTTTCAAAGTGGAAGAAATACTTGAAGGTAACCGCCTCAAGATCAAAAGCGCCACCCGCCCGATCAAAACCAATACAAAAGTTGAGTTCTGGAATGGCGCAGAGCATGAATCGCGCATGTTGACGGCATGTCAGGTGCAGGCACCGTTCATGATCATCACGCTTGAGAGCCAAATCCCGTCTTTTGTAAAAAAAGATACGATCATTTCCGCATATGGACTTGATATTCAACATTATGAACTGAACAACTGTACATTTAAATCCATTGCCGGTTGCGCAAGCCTGCTGCGTAATTCGCACGCTTTAATTCAAAATTGCACATACGACAACATCATGTACCCGGCCGTATTTGTTGGCGCTTCACTTGTTGAGGCCGAAGGCATGTCGCCGCAGGATGTGACAATTCAGAATTGCACGTTCATTGACAGCGGCTGGATCGGACGCCAGAGCGCCAACGGCATGATCGCCGCCAGAACATGGGGCTCAGACCTTCCGCTCAACGGCGCCGTTCGCATCCTCAACAATACCTTTCGCGATGGTGAACTGGGCGTCAATATTTTCGGCACCGATAGCCTGAAAATGAGCGGTAATACCTTTGAACGCGTCGCTACGCCCTATCAATTTGACGCCGCCACCGTCAATCATCACGATATATCAACCAAGTAATATTTGAAATTTTTCAAATTTATCCGATGATAGCCAAAGCGTGTGATACACGGAAGTCATGAGGTGATAATCACCGTTATATAAAACAGTTGAGTTGATCATGAGCATATGTACGTTTTGTTTGAACGACGCTCGGCACTTAAAGCATTCTGGTTTGAACCGCCGCGAAGTTCTTGGCGCCATTATTGCAGGCAGTGTCGCACTCTGGGCGCTGCCCGCACTCGGATCTCAACCCGCAGAATCCTCGGCATCATCAGGTATCAATATTCACGCACCGCTGGCAATTTCGCTTGACCACTGGCCAGACGCCGCCATCTTCGTCCGCACGGCCGCACCCAATATCAACCAGGTTCAGATTCGTTTCAATCATGGGCCCTGGACGGATATGCAACGCGCCGACAATTCCGCTCTTTGGCGCACGGATCTGCCCTATTCACTGGGCGTAGGGCACCACTTTTACGATATTCGCATCACATCAGCCCACAACCAATCCCGCCAGATCCACAAACGCCTGGCCATTACCCCACCGGCATGCAAATGACCTACTGAACGAGGCTGCTTGCACAGTCAAGCGGCGCCACGTGGGCCGCAAGATCAATCACTTTGACCTATTATAAAAGGATCGCCAAACACGAATCACACGCCGCCGATTTTATCGGGACCGCCCGGCAAAGCTTGGCGGCAGGTCATGCGCTAGCAGGTTGCTAAAACATTTTGGCACGTATTATATAGTTTCGCCATGAATATTATGGCGCATGAATAACAAAAGAAGAACCCCGAGGCCAAGACCTCGGGGTTCTTCTTTTGTTTATTTTTTCTTGATCATGTTACGCGCAGACCGGCGGCTTGCGGCGCGTCCATTCGTGAGCTTTTTCGTACATCCGCGCGATGCGCAGAAGTTTTTGCTCGCCGAATGTCGGGCCTAAAAGCTGAACACCGATCGGCATGCCGGCGCTGCTGAACCCGCACGGCATGCTCAGGCCGCCAATGCCCGCAATATTGCAGGTGACGGTAAACACGTCGCACAGATACATCTCAAGCGGATTGGCAGTCTTGCTGCCAAACTCAAATGCGGTTGTGGGTGATGTCGGGCAGACAATCACATCGCAATGATTAAAGGCCATGTCAAAATCACGCTTGATCAGGCGGCGAATCTTAAGCGCGCGATTGTAGTACGCGTCATAATAACCGCTTGAGAGCGCATACGTGCCGAGCATGATGCGGCGCTTGACTTCAGGGCCAAAACCCTCGGCGCGGCTTGCGGCGTAAAGATCAATAAGATCTTCCGGCTTTGCCGTGCGGTGGCCGTAATGCACACCGTCATATCGGGCGAGATTTGAGGATGCCTCGGCCGGGGCGATAATGTAATAGGCCGCGATGCCGTACTTGGTATGCGGCAGCGAAACATCCACAACCGTTGCGCCGTGAGATTTATACCAGTCAATGGCTGACTGAATGGCGGATTTAACTTCCGGCTGCGTTCCTTCAATTTCCCAGTATTCGCGCGGCAGGCCGATGCGCAGGCCGGCAACCGGAACATCAAGCTCGGCCGAGTAATTCGGCTGCGGCTGAGGCCAGCTTGTGGAGTCTTTCGGATCGTGGCCGGCGATGACATCAAGCATCAGCGCGGCATCTTCTACGGTCAGGCACATCGGGCCGATCTGGTCAAGAGAACTGGCAAAAGCGACCAAACCATAACGCGAAACCAGGCCGTATGTGGGCTTAAGACCCACGATGCCACAGAGTGACGCAGGCTGGCGGATTGAGCCGCCGGTATCAGAACCAAGCGCGGCAAAGCCAAGCCGTGAGGAGACGGCCGCGGCGCTGCCGCCGGAGGAACCGCCGGGAACACATTTTGTATTCCAGGGATTAAGCGTCGGGCCAAAAGCGGAGTTTTCCGTTGAGGAACCCATCGCAAATTCATCAAGATTTGTTTTGCCCAGGATAACCGCGCCGGCGGCCTCAAGTTTCTCAACCACAGTGGCATTATAAGGAGCGCGGAAATTCGCCAGCATTTTGCTTGAACATGTGGTCAATCCGTAATCGGTGCACATGTTATCTTTAAGCGCAATAGGCACGCCGCCAAGAAGCCCCAGGGATTCGCCGGCGCTGCGTTTGCGATCAACCGCTTCAGCTTTGGCAAGCGCGCGATCTTTTTCAATGGCATTGTAGGCATTGAGCTGAGGATTAATCCGCTCAATGGCATCAAGGGCAAAACGCGTTGCCTCTACTGAAGTCACTTCGCCTTTGGCGATTTTATCACGCAGCTCACGGGCGGTTAAATCACTGAGCATTATCCACAATTCCTAACATAAGGGCAGAAACATAACAACAAACCAAGCGTGCCAGACTCATGGCGCTTACCTGTTTTCGTCCCAGGTGATTGAGGCCAGCGTATCAAGCGCAACCTGGCGAATCTCCTGTGTGCGGACGATCGTCACCACATGCAGCATGTCGCCTTTGGGGTCATGACGCGCGATCAATTCGCAGAACGGATAACCTTCCGCGGTATATCCGGTCCATTCTTTGGCGGACAGGCCGTTGAGAATGTATGTGCGGCTGGCGGAAACCTTTAAGTTGCTGCCGGGCTGATCATGTGTCGCTTGAAGATTCGGGCCGACCGTGATGGTGGCAAACGGAACATCGCTTGGCTGAGGCTGCCCCCAGTAAAGCAGGTACTGCTCAAACTTGCCGGTCTGATGGCGCACCTGGGTCACATTTGCCGGAACGTTAAAGGTATAGGTTCCCTTGATAACGTCCTCAACAGGCTTAACCACAAGGCCCATGTCATTGATGACAACTTTGGTATTGTCCTGACGGTGAGGTTCAGGAACATTCGGCAGCGGCGTATCGGCCAACCGCGCGCGCGGAGGATCAGTGCTCTCAGTAAGGAAAGTCGGGCCGGTAAAGCAACCCGCCAGGAGAGCACAAGACAGACCGACAAGAACGAATCTTGCCACACGTATCATCGTATAAGCCTTTCAGAAAACACTCTGTAAGCCAAATCCCGACCGGAAGACTCTTAGGCGCTGCCGCCATCAAGAACTTTCGGAACGGTAAAGAAAGGTCCGTCACGACCAGGAGCATTCTCAAGCGCCTTATCCACCGGAAGACTCGGCATGACAACATCTTCGCGCAATACGTTCTGAAGCGGCAAAGGATGCGCCATCGGCTCAATGCCGTCAACGTTAACTTCTGATAGCTGCTTGACATAATCAAGAATGCTGATGAGCTGCCCGGAATACCGGCGCACATCATCATCGGTCAGCTTCAGACGCGAGAGCGTGGCAACATGCCGTACCTGTGTTTCGTCAAGTGTTTGAGAATCGGCCATAACAACCCTTTCCGGCTGATGTAATATGCATTAATTGTCCGCCCTTGCCGCCCGCCGGTCAACTGTCAGTGCGTGAACTTTTTCGTTAAGGTGTCAATTATAGAAGAAAAGACGCGATGAGGCATTGTCAGGAAAACCAGACACAAAACCGATATAATAACCTTATGATGATACAAAACAGGATTACGTTGCAGATGTTGCGCGACTGGCGCATAAAAAAACAGCCGTTTGCGGTATTAACGGCTTATGATTATCACATGGGCCGGGTGCTTGAAGAAGCCGGCGTGCCTGTGCTGCTGGTGGGAGATTCGGCCGCCAATGTGGTACTTGGCGAAGACTCCACGACAAAAATAGGACTTGATTTCCTGCTGACGCTGACCAAAGCGGTGCGTAAAGGCGCGCCGAACGTATTTTTGATGGGCGATATGCCCGCGGGAAGTTATCCCGATGCGCCCACGGCCGTCAAAAATGGGCGGCGTTTTGTGGATGAGGCGCAGGTTGATGCGCTGAAACTTGAACTTGATGAGAGCCAGGCGGATATTGTTAAAGCTCTGGCCGATGCGGGCGTGGTAGTCTGCGCGCATCTGGGTTTGCTGCCGCAAAGAGCCAGCGAAACGGGCTTTAAAGCACAGGGCCGCACGCGCGCGGAAGCGGCGCAAATCGTGGCGAGAGCCAAAACGCTCGTCAACGCCGGCGCACAAATGATTCTGCTTGAGGCGGTACCGGATGATGTATCGTCGGCGGTATCGCAGGCGGCGGATGTGCCGCTGATCGGTTGCGGCGGCGGGCCAAGCTGCGACGGACACGTGATCGTCACGCCGGATATGCTGGGATTTACCCAAAAACCTGCGCGCTTTGTAGAAATATTTGGAGATGTGCCCTCGGCCATACACCAGGCTGCGGAAAAATACGTCCGTGCGATTGCCAACCGCGAATATCCGGCCGAGAGGCATCTTTATACCATGAAAAATGAGTAATGAGTCGTGAAATCGGGGATGAAAGAATCCCTCGGTCACGGCAACTCGCTATATGAATAAACAATTATCGCCGGATTGCCGGTGATGATCAGGAGGAAATTGTATGCATATCAGTAAACGTGTCTCGGTATTAACGCTGGTTGCGGCAGTTGTGGCCGGCGGAGCGATCTGGCTTAATCCGATGCATGTACACGCGGCACAGCCAACGGCTGCCGTAGAGCCGCAAGTCGTGGCGCCAGCGACAGATCTGGCAAAAGCTTTCCGCGCGGTGCATGACCGGCTGGCCAAAGCGGTCGTGAATATCAATATTGATCAGCGCGTATCAAGCATGCGCAATAACTCACGCAATATTCCAGAAGAATTGCGGCGCATGCTGCCTCCGGGAATGGTTCCGGATGATAACGGCGATGATAATGATTCACAGGATCTTTCGCCGCGAAATAATCAACGCAGGCCAAACGCCCCCAAAGGCGACCGCATGGTTCAGGCGGGTCTTGGTTCCGGCGTAGTGGTGTCGGCCGACGGATATATCCTGACGAACAACCATGTTGTGGAAAAGGCAGACCGCATTCGCGTGGTGCTTGATGATGGCCGCGAAGTTGAGGCCAAAATCATCGGACGCGATCCGAAAACTGATCTGGCCGTGGTCAAAATTGACGTCAAAGATCTGACATACGCCAAACTGGGCGACTCAGACACCATGCAGGTCGGCGACTGGGTGCTGGCATTCGGCTCGCCGTTTGGTTTTTCACAAACAATGACTCAGGGCATTGTTTCGGCAAAGGGACGCAATACGCCGATCATTGCCAGCAATAACCCTAAGCTGATCGGGTTAACCTACGAAAATTTCATTCAGACTGATGCGGCCATTAACCCGGGCAACTCCGGCGGACCACTGGTCAACCTCAAAGGCGAAGTCATCGGCATCAACACGGCTATCGCCTCGCGCTCCGGCGCGTATAACGGAATCGGTTTTGCAATTCCCGCCAATGACGCAAAATATGTCATGGATCAACTCATCAGGCATGGCAAAGTCACACGCGGATACCTGGGCGTGAGGATCAGCGACGTGCATGACAGCAAAGTTGCCGATCGTGCCAAAGCCGTCGGCTTTACCGGCGATAAAGGCGTGTTTATTGAAGAAGTTCAGGCCGATACGCCAGGCGGCAGCGGCGGGCTTAAGCCGGGCGATGTGATCATCGCCATTGACGGCAGAGAAACGGAAAATACCACGCAGCTCCGCAATCAGATAGCGCGCACCGCTCCGGGTACAAAAGTCACAGTCACAGTAATGCGCGAAGGCAAAAAAATTGAGTTGAGTTTCCCGGTCGGCACACAACCGGATGTGGCCGACGCAATGGCCGATGCGGCGAAAGAAAAATCATCACCCAATGATAATTTCGACCTGACAGATCTGGGCATCACAGTTCAGGAGCAAAACGGCAAACTGGTGGTGACGAATGTTGACGACCAGGGACTTGCTGCCGTGCGCGGAGTCAGCCGCGGCGACACGATTGAAAAAGTTCAAGGCAAGGAAGTCAAGACAATTGATGAACTCAACGCCGTGCTTGCCAAGAGAAAAATATCAGACGGCGTATACATGATCGTGCGCACCAAAGATGGCGCGCAACGGTTTATATACGTACAAAAAGAGTGATATGTCTTTTATTGAATATTTCTCCCTCCAGCAAAAACGCCCGCGAATCAATTCGCGGGCGTTTTTGTTTGCCTAAAAAATCTGCGTCGTCATGTCATACCTGAGCCCAACCGGAGATGCGACATCTTATCCGAGTGCGACAATCAATCTTTGCCTGATGTGAAACAGATGAGTAACGTTGGCGTAATAACGATGTTTTTCATACGATTTAACACTTCGGCACAGTTTTTGTGAGAGTATTCTGCGAGCAACTCGTGTGTTTGCGAGTGGCATGATTTCCTCGCCTGCCAGATCAGGCGCAAGAGCAGCAAAGGAGTACTCTCATGGAAATGATAAACGAGAAAACGACCGGCAGAAGCATGCGTGGCTTCGCTAGCATGGATAAGGAAAAGCAGCGCAGCATCGCCTCAAAAGGGGGTCGCGCAGCGCATGAAAAAGGAACCGCGCATGAATTTGATTCAGGCGAAGCTTCCGTAGCGGCCAAGAAAGGTCACGAGCGCGGCACGGCGCATGAGTTTACGCCGGAAGAAGCACGTGTCGCCGGCCGCAAGGGCGGCCTGGCGCGCGCGCAAAACAGAACAAGCCAAAGTCCGGCGCAAATTGCCGAAATGACCGGCACGCAGCAGCACCACAATCCGCAGGACAGCGGCGGCGGTTCAGAAGGATCATCCTCTGATTCATCCATGTAAAAAATCGCTGTAAAATCGCGTCTATAATTCATTCAAAAAGGAGGCGGCTTGCAGGCAAGCCGCCTCTTTTGGTTCGCCCTGCGGACAATTGTTTCTTGACAAGCAGGCCGGGCGAATCAATCATGCCTGCATGCCAGAGACCAGATATTACGCAACTCCTTTCCACGTCACGCGGTGGGCAACCGTTGTGGCGATGCTTTCGTCGCTGGTGGTATTGATATACACAATGGTTCATCCGGCGCCAGGCCAAATATCGCCGGTATGGTCGCGGCCAATTGACTGGCTTGTTTTCGGCTCCCCTATCGTGTTGCTGGTTGTGCTTGCGATCTCTTCCTTTCTGGCGCGTTTTGCTATTTTTATGCATGTCACGGCGGTATTCGCCGTGGCCTCAATACCTGTGATGCTGCTACAGGAAAAGCCGGATTATCAGTTTCTCCTGACACCGTTGACCATCTGGGTTCTGATGTATTGTCACGCCTGGGCGCGCCGGCGCGAAAAAGAACGCCTTGCCAAATCAGCCCAGCAGCAGGTTGATCCGGATCACATTGACCGCGATACGCGCTGCATTTACTGCCACTATAACTTACGCGGGCTCACACGCAGCGGCCGCTGCCCTGAATGCGGCCGGCCTGTTGTTTCGTCGCTGGCGCCGGAACCTGTCTCGCTGACGCATCCGGAATGGTTCGGCACGATCATGATCGGCATGTGCATTTTTACGATTGGCGCACTTCTTCAGATCGTTCTTGATCTGCTGGTAGAACGCACACGCACCTTTGCGTGGAATCCGGAAGTCGCAACGTATCTGTATTTTGTAGCGGCAATATTTTCGTGCGTGGGCCCGTGGCTGATGACAAAACCGGAAAAACCGCGCAACCGTTATCGTGGTTTTGCTTTGCGATACATGGTACGCGCAAGCGCGATGACGTATGCGGTTATCTCCTGGGGACTGCATTTAAGTTCGCTGCAACTGCGGATTCAGTTCATGCAGAATAAGCCGGCCATTCTTAAAATGATCCCGCAATCACTGCTGAACCTGAATATTCCGATTCTTTCAGGCCGGGGCGATGTTTTTGAGATTCTCAGCTACGTGATTCTTGAATGGCTGATGCTGGTTTATCTCTATCTGCTGGCCACGCGCATGCCCAGCAAAGCCATGTGCCGCATGATGATATCGGCCGGCGGAATCATGCTTTGTTTTTACGGCATGAGCGTACTTCAGCCGATTGTGAGTCTGCTCTATACGTCCGTCATGCTGGCCGGGGATTTTTCGCTGGCCGACCTGATACGCTATGTTCTGGATTACCTGCCGGAACTGATGATCACGGCAGGCCTGATCACGGGAATCATTTGCCTGACGCATTATCGCAGGCGAATGCTCCGCGAGCAGTCGTAATCTGAGTCCGGTATAAGCCCCGGTGGTTTTAACCCCGGGGTGGGTGCGAGCACACCAACATCCGGCGTTAACGAACAAAACCCTGAGGCTTGAGTCATAACGTTTTTATGATCCTTATCCCGAACGCAGCATCCTACAGTTTATCAATAAGCGCGGCGGTAAAGTCGGCCGTGCCGGCGGTGCCGCCAAGATCACGCGTGAGCGTGGCGGGTTTGTGCTCGCTCAGCAGCATGTTATAGGCATTTTTAATTTTTTCCGCCGCGTTATGACACGCCGGGTCTTTGGTTTCGTCATAGAGATAATTAAGCATCATGACGCCCGACATGATGCATGCCAGCGGATTTGCCAAACCTTTGCCGGCAATATCAGGCGCAGTGCCGTGAACAGCCTCAAAAACGGCCGCATGATCACCGATGTTGGCGCCTGGCACAACGCCAAGCCCGCCGACAAGACCGGCGCATAAATCAGAAATCAAATCGCCGTAAAGGTTCTCCATCAGCAGCACGTCAAAACGCGTCGGGTCTTTGACAAGCTGCATGCATCCATTGTCAATAATGAGTTCCTCATACTGAACATCCGGCGCTTCCTGGTCATGAATTTTCTTGGCCGTGCGGATAAATAAACCGTCGGTCATCTTCATGATATTGGCCTTGTGGAAAACGGTGACCTTCTTGCGGCCACGCGTGTGCGCATAACGAAAGGCCGCGCGCGCAATACGCTCACAAGCTTTTTCCGTACACACTTTGAGAGACGTAACGACTCCGGCCGTGACTTCGTTCTCAATACCGGAATAAAGCCCCTCGGTATTTTCGCGGAAGATGACGATATCAACATTGTCATAGCGCGTGTTGATGCCGGCCATGGTGCGCACAGGACGCACGGCCGCGTAAAGATCCATTTTTTTACGCAACGTCACGTTAACCGAGCGAAAACCTTTGCCGATGGGCGTACCGACCGGACCTTTAAGGCCAATCTTGTGCTGCGTGATGGCATTGATGGTGACATCCGGCAGCGTATCGCCATGTGTGGCCACGGCGCCTTCGCCCGCGGGACACTCAATCCATTTAACCTTAACACCCGCGGCATCAATGACTTTGGCGGTAGCGTGTGCGACTTCCGGGCCAATACCATCGCCGGGAATTAAAACGATTGAGTGATCCATGATATCCTCGTAACTGGCATGAAAATCAATTCAGTATGCCTGTTGTAGAATACATTTCTATATTTTTCAAAGGATTTTTAGGTCTGATATTAAAAAAAGGGAAGAAAACCGCGAACCCCAAAACGCGAAACGCGAAACAAAGGACATTAAAAGTCCTCTATTTCGCGTTTCGCAGTTCGTTATTGGCGTTTGGTTTTACTTCATGCCCATTGCCTTGAGGTTCTTGAGGCTGATCTCAATGGACTCAAAGGGATCGCGCTGGCAAACGTCTTCTTCAACGATGTACCATTCAACGCCGGCGGCTTTGGCGGCCGGGAGAATTGAGGACCAATTCAGGTTGCCTTCGCCAACTTCGGCCATCTTGACTTCATCATCAATGATGGTGAGGTCTTTGAGGTGAAGAAGCGGAATGCGGCCGGCGACTTTCTTGATATAGGCTGCCGGGTCTGCGCCGCCAAACTGAACCCAGAACGTGTCAATTTCAAAAGTGACGACCGGATCGGTATCCTCAATGAGAATATCCATAATGCGGCGGCCTTCTACTTTCTGAAACTCAATCTTGTGATTGTGATAACCAAAGCTCAGGCCCAGCGGCTTAAGCTTGCGGGAACAATCATTGATCTGCTCAATAAATTTCTTAAAACGCGGCAGATCTTTCGGGATATTTTTATCCCACAGGCCCGGCATTGAGCCGACGGCCGAATGTTTACAGCCGAGAATCTTATGCTCCTCGGCCACTTTCTTCGGATCAGCAAGCACTTCATCCATTCCGATATGGGTGGCGCAGCAGGTCAGGCCCTCATTCTTGAGGATCTTGGCCATTTCGTTTGCGTCCATTTTGCACCAGGCCGAGATCTGTACCGCTTCGTAACCGATCTTGCGGATACGCGCGCAGGTCTTGGCAACGTCGGCCGGGGTCTTGGCAAAATCACGCAGGGTATAACCTTGAACGGCAATTTGAGAAGCCACAGCAAAACTCCTAAAAATAACGGTTGATTAACATTAATGGTACGCAAAATACCGGGTGGGGCAAGTATCCGAAGAGATATTTTCCTCAATAGTTGTAAAAATTAGCGTAAGCAGGAATCATTCCTTATTTACGCATTAAGGGGAAAAGACAACTTTTAAGGTAGCCGCTACAATTGCGCCGAGGAATTTGTCAGGAAAATGAGGAATCATGGACGATCGCGCGGCATATCTTCTTAATGGTCTCTGGGCAAGGCATTATGACCTGGGGCGCGTTGTGCGTTTTCGCCAGGTTCAGCGCGGCCGACAGGCGGCGTGCTATGAGCTGCTGACCAGTGAGCAACAGGAATATCTCGTATATCTGTACCCGGCAACTTTTGATATGGCGAATTTTGATGCCGTGGCGTCGGCGATCATGTTGCTGCATCGGGAACGCTTTCCGGCGGCGCAGGTCATACCGGCCAAAGACAAACAACCGGCGGTCATCGGTCCGCAAGGCTCCGTCATGATGATTACGGAGAATGTTTTTGGCCAATATCTGCTGCCGGATGAGTGGTCATTACATGATTTAAGCCAACTTGGGCTGCGTTTGGGTTGGCTGCATCGGCTGATGCATGATCATTTTGCACCGCCGGAGAAAAAGACGAATATCGCGACCGCGCTGGCGCAGGCGCTTGGCAGCGACCCGGCGTTTGTTCGCAGAAAATTGCCGGTGCTTGATCTGACGCATCTTGAAAAATTGCAGGGCGCCGTGGCCGAGCAATCCCCCGCCGGATGGGCGCATGGGGATTTTCAGCCTGCGGCCGTCATGATGGACGATGACAGGCAGATTCGCGCGATAACGGATATGGCGTTGCTGCATTTTGGCGATCCGCTTGAGGATTTGCTTGATGCGTTTGTGCACTGGTGCGTGGGGACTGACGGGATTGTGGCCGAGGCGCGCGGGAGAAGTTTGCTTGAATCATACCGGTCATTGCGGCCGGCGTCTGAAAATCTGGTGACGGAGCGCCCCTGGGCGCATGTGATTCAGCGCTGGTGCGCGCAGAGGCTTGTTGACGCCGCGGCCGGGAGACGCATTTTACCGCGCGGTTTTGCCACGTATCTGGCAGATCCGGCGGGCCTGGCAAGCGCGCTTGAATTGTGCGAAACGAAATAAACGCAAAACAGAAAAGACAAGTCAACACGCGTGTCGGTTGATATAATAAACCCTATGAGTCGTTCATTACCCGTATTTTCAGATCCGGCCGCGCGCCGGGCTTTTGCTCTGCATGACCGCGTGTGGCAGCATAATTTTTACGTTTATCCGGTGGTCTCCCGGCGCTCAAAGGGAATCTCAATCGGCGTAAACTTAAACCCGGACAAAGTATGCAATTTTGATTGCATTTACTGTTCGGTAGATCGCAAAATCGCCCCGCCAACACAGGAAGTTGATCTGCTTAAACTGCATGATGAACTTGCCACGATGCTGCATATCTGCGCCAGCGGCGAAATTTATCATCACGATCCGTTTAACACGATTCCTCTGCCGCTGCGGCGCATTAACGATATCGCTTTTTCAGGTGATGGCGAACCGACCACGTATCCGGAATTTCCTTCCGCATGCAGATTGGCCGCGGATCTTAAAAAACAGGCCGGTCTTGGCGATGTTAAAATGGTGGTGATCACAAACGCCACGATGTTTCAGCGGCCGGCGGTGCGCGATGCGCTGAAGGTTCTTGACGAAAACAATGGCGAAATCTGGGCCAAACTTGATGCCGGAACGCCTGACTATTACCAGTTGATTGATCGCACGGCGGTACCCTATCAGCGCGTGCTTGATAATCTGCTCTGGTGCTGCCAGACTCGGCCGACGGTAATTCAGACGCTGCTGATGCGCGTTCATGGCGCGCCGACACCGGATGAGGAAATCATTGCGTATGCCGGGCGGCTCAAGCAAATTGTGGATAACGGCGGCGCGATCAAACTTGTTCAGCTTTATACCGTGGCGCGCCACACGACCGAAACATACGCCACGCCGCTGACGGCCGGGGAACTTGAGGCAATTTCGGCGAAAGTCGGCGGGATTCTGCCGGGCATTCCGATTGAGATTTATCCGTAACATCAGCAAACGCGAAAGACGAAATTCAAAACGCGAAACAAGGCAACGTAGGAACGATCAGGATCACTGATGACGCAGCGAAACAATTACCGAAAAAGGAGTCGTAAATCGCTTATTTTTATGCGGTTTTTGTGATTAATTCTCACTTGGCGTAGATTTTGAAACATACTACAATTTTGGGGTCAAGAAGACCTTTTCCGATGTGCGAAAAGGCCGCTTTGGCCGCCTGACCAGGTGAGGCTGAAGCTTGGGAAGACCTGTATCACGCCCGGCGAACAACCGAGCGGGACTCGTTACAAAAAGGAATGAGACGTGACCACAGTCGCCCCGCCAGATGTACCTTCCGTTAAAGCAGAACCGACACCCTCACAATTAATGGACTGGTATCAGCAGATGTCGCTGATACGCCAGTTTGAAGTGCGCTGCGCCCAGAGCTACCAGCAGCAGAAAGTCGGCGGCTTTTGTCACCTGTATGTAGGACAGGAAGCCGTGGCCGTCGGCACAATTGCCGCCACGCGCCCCAGCGACTACATCATTACCGCGTATCGCGATCACGGGCACGCCATCGCGCGCGGCATGGAGCTTGCGCCGCTGTTTGCCGAACTTTACGGCAAAGCGACGGGATGCTCGCACGGTAAGGGCGGCTCAATGCACTTCTTTGACAAGTCAAAGAATTTCTTCGGCGGCCATGCGATTGTCGGCGGGCATATTCCGGTGGCCACCGGCCTTGCCTGGGCCGCCAAATACCGCAAGGAAGACCGCGTCACGCTCTGCTATTTTGGCGACGGCGCGATCAACCAGGGTTCTTTTCACGAAGCGATGAACCTGGCGGGCCTCTTTAAGCTGCCGGTGATTTTCCTTGTTGAAAATAACGGCTACGGCATGGGCACGCACGTGCGCCGCGCCTCAGCCGTGACGGAACTGCGCCTGCGTTCGCAGGATGCTTATAACATTCCGGGCAAAGAAGTCGACGGAATGGATGTGCTGGCGATGTTCAAGATGACCACGGCCGCGGTTGAGTATTGCCGGGCGGGTCATGGCGCGATGTTCCTTGAAGTTAAAACGTACCGCTATCGCGGCCACAGTATGTCCGATCCGCAGAAGTACCGCACAAAAGAAGAGATCGCCAAGTACCAGGAGCATGATCCCATCGGCCGCCTTGAGCAGTTGATCAAGTCGCGCGGATTGGCGGATGATGCCAAACTCGCGGCGCTCAATGACGAAATTCATAAGCAGGTAGAAGCGGCCCACGCCGAAGCCGATGCCGCACCCTACCCGGCAACCGAAGATATCTGGAAAGACGTCTACGCAGATCCCTACGGACCGTATACGAAAAGAGGAGAGTAATAAAGTTAAACATGTATACAAGTTAAACAAGGGTAACAAAATGACGGAATTTGGTTTTGAGAACCTGAAGGCTTATCAGGCAGCAAGAAAATTCCGTTCCCGAGTATACAAATTAACTCAATTACTCCCGGAAGAAGAAAAATATAATCTTTGCAGGCAAATGAGGCGTGCGGCATTATCCATCACCAATAATATTGCGGAAGGACATGGCCGGTATACCTATAAAGATCGGATTCATTTCTGCCTGCAAAGCCGCGGATCTTTGCTTGAAATTGTGGATGACATCAATGCTTGCGCAGATGAGAATTATGCAAAACTTGAGCATCTTGAGGACTTACGAAAAGATGCTTACGAACTACTGAGAATACTGACAGGATACATACGTTTTCTGCGAGAAAAAGATAAACAGCCGGGCTAAACAGGCTTAACTCGTTTATCTTGTTTATCTCGCTTAACCTTTAACCAGAGGTCTCTCATGGCAGTCATGCAATTTAGGGAAGCGCTTAATCAGGCAATGTGCGAAGAGATGGAGCGAAACCCGGATGTGTTTTTGATCGGTGAAGAAGTGGCCGAATATAACGGCGCTTATAAGGTTTCGCAGGGCATGCTTGAGAAGTTTGGCCCGATGCGCGTGGTTGATGCGCCGATTTCCGAAGCGGGATTTGCCGGCCTTGGTGTCGGCGCGGCGATGGTCGGCATGCGGCCGATCGTGGAGTTTATGACGTTCTCGTTCTCGCTGGTCGCTTTTGACCAGGTGGTGAATAACGCGCCCAAAATGTCATACATGTCGGGCGGCCAGCTCAGCGTGCCGATTGTGTTCCGCGGCATCTCAGGCCCGGGCCAACAGCTTGCGGCCACGCACTCGTGGTCGGTAGAGGCCATGTATACGCACGTGCCGGGGCTTAAGGTTGTTGTGCCCACAACGCCCTATGAGGCAAAAGGCCTGCTCAAAACGGCCATTCGCGGCAACGATCCGGTAATTTTCCTCGAAAACGAAGCCATGTACGGCAATCGCGGCGAAGTGCCGGAAGGTGACTATACGATTCCGTTCGGCAAGGCCGACGTTAAAAAAGAAGGTACGGACTGCACCATTATTGCGTGGGGTCAGGGCTGCCTGATGGCGCTACAGGCTGCCGAGCAGCTTGAAAAACAGCACGGCGTTAAGGCTGAAGTTGTTGATCCGCGCACACTGCGGCCGCTTGATCTTGATACGATCCTCAAGAGCGTCCGCAAAACTGGTTATTGCGTAACCGTAGAGACGGGCTACCCGACTTGCGGCATCGGTGCGGAACTGGCCGCGCTGATTCATGAACATTGCTTTGATGATCTTGATAATTCAGTGCGCCGCGTGGCGCAGCTTGATGTGCCGATGCCCTACTCAAAACCGCTCATGCAGCAGGTAACGCCAAGCGTTCAGCGCATTGTTGACGCGGTAAAAGAAACAATTTACCTGGCAGACTAAAAAAGCAGGAGTCAGAGAAAAAGCAAAACGCTGAACGATAAACGCTGAGCGCTGAATAAGAGGCGTATATGCGTTATCGTTCGGCGTTTTTGTTAGAGCGTGTATTAAAACATGCGGGCGTCAGATGCGCAGGATGCCATTGCGCCAGCAAGGACGCAGGACCGAGTGATATTCGCAAATATCAGCGAGTGTCCGAGGACGCAGCCGGCGTGACGGCAGACCAGCAGATGACCCCGGAAGGTTTTAATACACGCTCTGAGTATTTTCCGCGGATGCCATATTGATGATTTGCCATTGGCCGCGATCTTTTTGCCAGGTAATCTGCTGGCGCAGATTCTGATTGCGATACGTGGCGGTGAGTGTGGCGCGGGCGCTTTGCGCGTCGGCATGATCCCAGGAAAGCGTCAGCCGCGCATCGGTCATATCGTGCGGAAGAGTAATCTCGCGTGCGTTCTGCATTTGCGATGACGAAAGATCCTGCGCCGCGATCACCACTCCGGCCATGATCAATTGATGCTGCTGCGCACTGACATCCGTATTGCGCGTGCGGCGCAACTCAGTGGCAAACAGCGCGGTAATGGCCAAAATCGCCACGCTGATAAAGGCCAGGAGCATCACGGCCGAGGCAAGCATAACTCCCCTTCTCATGGCCGAACCTCCAGTAATAGCGCCGGCGAAGAAAGAACGACCTGCGATGCGGAACTCATACGAAAAACAGCACTGCGGCCAAGTTGCTCAACATGCATCTGTTTACCGGCAAATTCCCATTGTTCATGTTTTTCGCCCACGCTGCGCGTCATAAGATCGTTTGTGATTTGCCACCGGCAAAGCGGCTCATCACCGCGATACAGTTCAAGAAGCTGCGGCGAGCGGACTTTAAGCGACGTACTTGCGCCAACATCGCGGCGCATCCGATTGAGCATCTGGTCATAGCGTTCAAGCGCAACGTTCTGCTCATTGCTGCTGCGCGTGGCTTTGCTTGCGGAGATGAATAATTCAGAACTGACGATCATCAGAACCCCAATGACGGCCAGCGCTGCCACAAATTCAATCAGCGTAAAAGCGCGGTTATTTTTCATGATGAGCCTCCGGTTCAATCAGAGGGATAAGGCCGACGAGACTTGCTTTCTGTCCGTTGACCTGCGCCTGAATTTTGACCCACTGAAAATGCGCCGGGGCACTATCCGGCATGCGAATCATGACAATACCATCGGTATGCGGCGGTAATACACGATTCTGCAATGCGCAGAGCATTTCCTGCGCATTGCCAAGAGCCTGGCGATGCGCGGCAAGTCGCTGGCTTGCGTATTTGCGCTGGCCAACGGAAAGTATCAGCACAGTGGTCAATGTCACCACCAGCAGCAGCGCCAGTACCGTATCTTGAAGAATAAAACCGGATGGCCGGGATGTTTTTTTCATCAGAATGACTCCGGAAAACCCGCCACGTGATTGATCAACTTGACCAATGGCAGAAAGAATGCCAACGCAAAGATGCCTACGGCAAGAGCCATGCAGAGAACAAAGAGCGGCTGAAAAATGCCCTGTAAAAACAGCAGCGTTCGGCTGTAGCTGGCCTGATAAGCCTGCGCCAGAAAATGCAGAGATTCCGGCAATTTGCCATTATTGCCGGCCGTGGCAAGAATGCCGCAGAATAGCGGCGGCATGCCCGCGCGCTGTGCTGAACGCACAAAATCCGCACCGCTTTGAACATCATGCTGCCAGATAACCACGCGACGATACAGTACCGGATTAAGTTCAAGATTCAGCGATTGCGTGAGCATATCCGGCAGCGGCATTCCCGCATCGGCAGAGCGGGAAAGCGTCTGGCACAGATCCGTCATGCTCTGGCTGAGTTCAAGATTGTGCCAGATCGGCACATACCAGAAGAGCCGGCGAATCAGGAAGAACTCATAAATCCTCGGCCACGTGGGTAGCAGAATGTTATGCACCCATCCGCCAACGATCATCAGGCAAAGCATTGCCAATATAATCAGCGCAAGCCAGATAAATCCGGATTCTGTAATAAATTCCGCGAAGCTCAGCACGCCAAGCGTTATCGCCGGAAGAGTTGTCTTAAAGTCATTAAAAATTTCGCGAAATTTGGGCACTACAAAAATAAACATCGCCAGCATCATCAAAATCACGCTGCCGACCACAAGCATGCCGTATACGCGATAAAAAATAGCACTTTCGTCACGTTGTTCATGGCGGCGGCGTTCACGATCGGCAAGTTGGCGGACAGCATCGCGCAAATTGCCGCCTGCTTCCGCGGCCGAGAGATAATTGATTTGCTGCGTGGTGATCTCCGGCACAACATCCATTAAGGAAGCGGAGACAGGCCGGCCACGCCGCAGCAACATGGCGAGCAAATTCAGTCGACGCGCCAGCGGCGCAGGCTCGCTCTTTGCGGCAGCATCAAGATAATCGGCCAGCGGAAAATTCAATCGCATGGCCTGCTCAAGATACACCAGCACCTGGCGGCGAATCGTGCGGCGATAAACCGTTAAGCACCAGTAACCGCCAATCAGAGCCGGCACCCCCAGGTAAGCCGGAGTCCACGCCAAAACGGCCAAATGAGCCAAAACACCAATGAGAAATAATCCGGCAAGAACGCCCCAGAACCCCACGCCAAAAGCACCTTGAACCACAAATGATACGCCGGGATATAGCGTAAATTGCCGATGCAGTGGGCGGCGCAGGTACTGTAACTGACGTAATTCGCTCATGATCAGTTGCCTCCCGATACGCCCTGAATGAGCTTGACCAGCGGCAGGAACATCGCGATGACCGTCAGCATGATAAAACCGCCGATCCCCAGCATAAATACCGGTGTGATGATGGCGGGCATCATGCGGATTTTGGCCTCAGCCTGCTCGGTATACATCACAGCTAGTACGCGTGTGGTTTCGGAAAGATTGTGTGATGATGCGCCCATATCAAGTGCGGATGTCAGGCTTGGCAGAACGACTTTGGTCTGGCGTACATCGGATAGCGGCGCGCCGACTTCCGCCTGCTGGCGCAATTTAGCCACATCTCGGCTGAGCCCTGGTGACATCACCGCATCTGAAGCAAGGCTCATGGCCTGCGGCAGTGGCAGGCCGCCGTCAATGCCCAGGCGAAATGCATTGCACCATTGCGCAAGCCGTGCGCGGCGTATCGCACTGCCAAGAATCGGAATCGGCAGTATCAGCGTATCAATCAGATATGGCGAAGCGCTGATCACCACCGCTGCCATCAGGCATGCGACGATCACGCCGATAAATACCGGCAACCCCAGGCCGTATTTGAACCAGAGGCTCATATGAATGAATAATTCAGTCAGCGCCGGCAGCGAGGTGCGGAAATCATTAAAAATTTCGACAAACTGCGGCAACACACCGTACATCATAAAACCAAGAACAACACAAAACGCCAGCAGCACGCCAAGCGGATACGAAACGGCCCGCCAAAGCGATTGCCTTAGCCGGGCGATAAGCTCAAGATGCCTGCCAAAATCAAGCAGAATGCCGGGAAGATTGTGCGTCTGAATACCGGCGTCAATCAGCTTGCCATAAAGAGGCGGAAAGCTATTGCGGTGCCGCTCAAAAGCATCCGCCAGCCCCACGCCTGACTCAAGATCTTTGGCCACATCGCGCACAGTCGCGGCCATGCGCGGCGAGTTCATTTCGTCGGCAATCAGCCGCAGGCCGCGCTCAACGGGTAATCCGGCCTGAGTCAGATAAGCAAGTTGCTGATTAAATGACTGAAAATCATCGCCCTTTACCGGCCGGGTGCGCGGCGTGTGTTCCTGCTCAATGTTAACCACGCGCAATTGCAGTGACTCAAGCTTGTGCTGAGCCTCGGCGCCATCGGCCGCCCATAATGTGCCGGACAGAGATTGCCCCTGAGGGCCCTGTGCCTCATATCGAAATGACAACTGCTGCGGCGCAGCCGAAGGCATGGTCATTGACGCACCTCATCATGATTATTTTGCCGACAAACCCATTACGAACCGAGCACACGCGTTATTTCTGCCTGATCGGTCATACCCTCAACCATCAATAGCCGGGCGGCTTCCTGATGAGACATAAATTTGGGACTTTTTCGGATGATCTCGCCAAGCGTGGCGGAATCCGCACGGCTTATGATGGCGCGGCGCAATTCTTCGCTCATCAGCGCCAGTTCCGCAACGGGTATTCGCCCCGCGTAACCGCCCTCTTTTTTGCACCGGCGCAGCAATCGCTGATTGAGAATGCCAAAAAGGCTGCTGGTGATCTGGTATGGCTCAAGGCCCATCTCAAAGAGTCGTGCGATGGCTCCTTGCGGGCTTGCCGCGTGATAGGTGCAGATCAGCCGATGACCGGATAACGCGGCCTGAATCGCCAGGCTTGCCGTGGCCGCATCACGAATTTCGCCAAGCATCAGCACTTGCGGGTCTTGTCGCAAAATGGATTTAAGCACGCGCTCATAGGTCAGTTCGCCAAAAGGCTGAATTTCAATTTGCGTAACGCCGGAAATCTGCCGCTCAACCGGATCTTCAATGGTCATGACGGACAAACCCGGAGAGGTGCGTGTGATATACTCAAGGAGTGCATAAATGGTGGTGGTTTTGCCGGAACCGGCCGGCCCGGTGACGATCAACATGCCGCTATCAGCTTTGGCAAATGACGCCAATCCGTCCGTAATGGCTACCGGCAGGCCGAGCATCTCAAGCGTGCGCGGCTGAATAAGCTCTGCCGGCAAACGCACGGCCGCGCGCAAGCCAAAAGTTGTCGGAATAATCGCCAGCCGCAGATCAATCGCGCTGCCCTGGCACAATGGGCATTCGTAACGAATGCGCCCTTCCTGAGGAATATCCTGGCGATATGTCAGCAATTGCGCCAGAACCATCAGCCGCATGATCACGGATCGGCCGGTGTCCGCATCAATTTTTTGATGCAATTCAAGCAAGCCGTCACGGCGAAAACGAATCTCATAACCATTTGCCACCGGCTCAACATGAATATCCGATGCGCAACCGTCAACCGCGCTGCGAATGATCGTGCTTAAAAAGAGCGGAATATCTGCGGGAACCTGCGGATCACTGCTCATGATGTCTCCTCTGCCGGCACTGAACTGATATGTCCGCACGCCACACAAACAAGACATGATTATTCAATTGCAGGATAACGGCCAAATTACGATGATTCTTCAGAATCATCATTGAGCAACTCAATGCTTGCCACATCACCGCCAAGTTTTTGAATCACCCGGCGAATCACGGCCGCATCACGCACCGCCTGATCAATTTCCGGCGGCACGCGCTTAACCACCGGCACAACCGGCGCGGCGGCAAATTGATGAGCCTGCGCACCGTTGCCGCTGGCAGCAGATGGCGAATGCACGACTGGCGCGGCGATAAAACTCACCCGCACAGGGCCGCCCGTGATTGAGGCAAACGCCGACTCAAGCGACACGCGATATCGCTCGGCCGATATAAATTTCAGCAGGTTTTCCGGCACTGTCAGTATCGCCTGCCCACCTTTAAGTTGTGTCAGGCTGCTTTTGCCCTCAAGCATATTGCGAAGAGATCCGCATTTATTTTCTGTCAGCCAGTTGAGCATACGATCCCAGGGCGTACCGGCCTGCGTGCCATCGCCGACGGGATCAACGCCCGTCGCAAGATCTTCCTGTGCGGCAGCGGCTTCTGAACGCGCCGGATCAATGGCCGTTTCCGCCTTAAGCTCGGAATGTGGCACACTGACAGTCGGCGCTGCCGACACGGAAGATGTATGTGCCACCGATGGCGATGTTACTGGCGTAGCAGATTCTGAGCGCGGCCCTGGCCGGGCGCTTGGCCGGCCAAAACCGGCAATCGGCGTATGCTGTGGTGCGGATGCTGGCGGCGTGGCCGGCGTAGCAGGCGCCGCCGGAACCTGGCCAAAAGCTACCGCTAATGATGACGGAGCATGCGTTGCTTGCGGTGCGGGTACTGACGCCGCGGGCCGGCCTGATGCGGGTGCGGATGATGGCGGCGTTGATGCCACCGCATGCGGCGCAGCATGTGCGACTGGTCGCGCACCAGCGTTTTCCGCCGGCCGAGGCGCAGCCGGAGCTGCGCCGGTTATGTCATTTTTTTTTTGCCCCTGCGGGGCGCCGTTCTGGTCAATTAGTTCGCGTATCGTGCTGAATTGCTCTGATAACGCCAATCGCACAATCAGCGCATCAAACAATGCGCGCTGCATCGTGCTGCTCTTAAGGCTTCGCAACGTCTGCTCGCAAAGCGCAATTAAATGCACAATCGTCGGCGCATCAAATTTTTTAGCTGTCGCGGCAATAATCGGTTTTAAGTCAGATGGCACATCAAGCAGTTCAGTATCCGCGCCGCAGATGTTAACCAGCATTAAATTCCGCAGGTAATCAACCAGATCACCCAAAACCTGCTCGGCCCCCATGCCCTGACTCAGCAGCGCATCAGCACGCACCAGCGCCGCCGACGCATCACTCTGCGCGATTGCCTCAACCAGTTCAGTCAGCGCGGCTGCCGGCGGCTTGCCCAGCAGTTCCTCCATCAATTTATCCGTGATGTGCTGCTGCCCCAGCGAAAGCACGCGATCTAAAATAGAGAGCGAATCGCGCATAGAGCCATTGCCCAGTCGCGCAATGCGATGCAGAGCATCCTCATCGGCCTGAACATTTTCCTGCTGGCAGATGCCGCGCAAATGCTCAACGATTTTTGGCGTGGGGATATTCTTAAAATCAAATCGCTGAACGCGGCTGATGATCGTAGCGGGCACCTTGTGCACATCAGTCGTCGCGAAAATGAATTTTACGTGACTTGGCGGCTCCTCAAGCGTCTTAAGCAGCGCGTTAAACGCGCCGGTCGAGAGCATGTGAACTTCGTCAATGATATAAATCTTGAATGGCGAGTGACTTGGCCGAATGCCCGCCGACTGGCGCAGTTCGCGGATCTGGTCAACCGAGTTGTTGCTGGCGCCGTCAATCTCAATGACGTCCATATCTTCGCCGCGGGTGATCGCTTTACAGGTTTCGCACTCGTTACAGGGCTCGCCATTTTTGGCATTGGGGCAATTGAGCGCTTTGGCCAAAATGCGTGCGGAGCTTGTTTTGCCTACGCCGCGCGTACCGGTAAACAGGAACGCATGCGCCACCCGGCCGGCCGAGATCGCATTTTTAAGCGTCTGCGCAATCGCCTCCTGACCCACAAGCTGATCAAAGCTTTGTGAGCGGTAGCGCCGGGCCAAAACTGTATAGCTTTCTGCCATGAGAGACGAATTATACGAAGTGATCTGTCATTGAGCGAGGGCTGACCCCAAAACTTTCTTTCAGGAATACCAGACTCGTTTACTTTCTTATTTTTGACATGTGAATTTCGGTTTTCGGATTTTATTTATATCCTTTTGGCCCGCCATCCTTAAAGTATTTATCCTGAATGGCTTTTGTCAGGTCAACGCCGTTGATGTTGGCCAGAGTGCACAACCAGGCAAAAACATCCGCAAATTCCTCTTCGCGGTTTTTCTGGTCAATATCCTGTAGCGCGCTGGCCAATTCGCCCACTTCTTCAATAAACCAGACAAAGGTCGACGCCGAACCGCGCTCAAGATCACGTTTTGAGTATTTATCACGAATATGATTCTGAAATTCTTCAATGGTCATCAGGAAAAACCTCCGCAAAGAAAACTTAAGGCGCTTATTGTGGATTTGTGCCGGCAGGAAAGCAAGAACTTATCATCCTGCTGACATACACATGAGCCAAAACCCGCGCCTATGGCGAATATGATCTTGATTTTATTTACAATTCCGGTTCTTCAAGCGGTACCGGGCAGATATCCTTGCGCTTACAGGATTTGCAGTTGCGCCCTTCCCACAGGGCATTAAAGTGGCCAGAGACAGCCTCAATCAGGTCGGCCGATTCGCTCCAGAAACCAAGCTCAAAATTACGCTTGCCGTCGCTTTTGGCGCCAAGCCCCGCGCCGGTGAGATTGGCGGAACCCAGATAAAGGCAACGTGAATCAATCATGACCACTTTGGCATGCAGTCGCGGGCAGCGGCGTATGGTCAAATTCTCCGGCAGCGCGCGCTTAAGTTCCTGAAGTGCGGCCGAGGACGGCGTGCCGGCATGCAGCAGACGAATCTCAACGCCCTTGTCCGCCAGTTTGCGTAATACGGCCACAACGGATGGCGCGCGGCGCGATTTACCCGTCGGCACCAGCATGGCCTTAAAATCGGCGGTCATGATGTCAATGCTGATCTGCGCATGCAGGATTCCGTCACGGATAATACGCTCAAAATGTTCCGCATTGGCGACCAGTTCGCACTGGCCGCGCGGACGATTTTTAAGCACATGAAGTTCATATTCCGTCAGAGGCATCTGTTCATCATCGGTTATCCGGCAACATCCGCGTGAGCCGCAAACACTTACCGGCTATGATGATGCGGATAAAAACAATTTCTACCTATACGTAAGGTAATTGTTCGGGTATAATTCGGAATGATTCTTCCTGCAAGCGAGAGCCGGCATGCTGATAGAAAAACCTTTTGAGATTATTTCTCCCTTTAAGCCGATGGGCGATCAGCCGGCGGCCATTGAGCAGATCGTCGCTAATTTTAACAAAGGCGCCAAGCATCAGATCCTTATGGGCGTAACGGGCTCCGGCAAAACGTTCACCATGGCGCACGTGGCCGCGCGCCTGGGCGTGCCGACGCTGGTCATCAGCCACAATAAAACGCTCGCCGCGCAGCTTTATGAGGAAATGCGGGAAATATTTCCGAATAACGCCGTGTCATACTTTGTGAGCTATTACGATTACTATCAGCCGGAAGCCTATATTCCGCAGCGTGATATTTATATTGAGAAAGACGCCGCCCGCAATGATGATCTTGATCGTTTGCGATTAAAAGCGACCTCATCGCTGGTCAGCCGCAAGGATGTGCTGGTCGTGGCGTCCGTGTCATGTATCTTTGGCCTCGGTTCGCCGGACGAATATAAAAAAGGCGTGATCACGCTGACGAAGGGCGCAACGTATGGCCGGGACAGCGGTAACGGCCGCGATGAACTGCTGCGTGCGCTGATTGATCTTCAGTATGAACGCAACGACATTGAATTTAAGCGCGGCGTATTCCGCGTGCGCGGCGATGTGGTTGAGATTTTTCCCGCATACGAAACCACGGCCTATCGCGTGGAGTTTTTTGGCGATGATATTGAGGCGATATGGCATATTAACCCGCTGACGGGCGAATTACTCACGGAAGAAAAACAGGTCTTTATTTTCCCGGCCAAACACTATATTACGGATGAGGAAAATCTTCAGCGCTCTGTGACGGATATCCGCAAAGAACTTGATGAACGCGTCAAGCAATTGCGGATGCAGGGTAAATTGCTTGAGGCTCAGCGCCTTTTGGCGCGCACAAAATATGATTGCGAAATGCTGCTTGAGACAGGTTTTTGCAGTGGCATTGAAAATTACTCGCGCCACCTGGCCAATTTACCGCCGGGCGTAAAGCCATTTACGTTGGTTGATTATTTTCCGAAAGATTTTCTGCTGATCATTGACGAAAGCCACGTCACAGTTCCGCAGATCAACGCCATGTATTCCGGCGATCGCAACCGCAAGGAAGTTCTGGTTGATCACGGATTCCGCCTGCCTTCGGCACTTGATAACAGGCCGATGCGTTTTGAGGAATTTGCGGGAATGTGGAATAAAGTTCTGTTTGTCTCGGCCACGCCGGGCAAATATGAGCTGGGGCTTACCGGTGGCGAAGTGGTTGAGCAGGTGATTCGCCCCACCGGCCTGATTGATCCGCAAATTGAGGTGCGCCCGGCGCAGGGACAGGTTCTTGATCTGCTTGAAGAAACACGCAAGCGCGCCGCGCTGGGGCAACGCGTGCTGGTGACAACGCTGACAAAGCGGCTTTCGGAAGATCTTTCCCACTATATGGGCGAGGCCGGCCTGCGCTGTAAATATCTGCACAGCGAAATACAGACTTTTGACCGTGTTGAGATTCTACGCGAATTGCGCGAGGGTACTTTTGATGTGCTTGTGGGCGTCAACCTGCTGCGCGAAGGACTTGATCTGCCGGAAGTCAGCATGGTGGCGATTCTGGATGCGGATAAGCAGGGATTTTTGCGCAGCGAAACGTCGTTGATTCAGATGATCGGCCGATGCGCGCGCAACGTCAATGCGCGCGTATATCTTTATGCCGACAGCATCACGCCGGCAATGGATCGCGCGATCAGCGAGACCCAGCGCCGCCGCGAAATTCAGGAAGCGTATAACAAAGAACATAACATTACGCCGCAGACGGTGCAGAAGGCCATTCGCGCGGGAATTGATGCGGAACTCAAAGCGCGGCGCACCGCACGCGAAATGCTGGCGATGAACGAAAATCAATTTGACGCCACCGAGGCCGTTAAAGAACTTGAAGAGCAGATGCTTGAGGCGGCCAATAATCTTGAGTTTGAGCGCGCCGCGGAATTGCGCGATAAAATCAAAGAAATCAAGGATAAACAAGCGGGGTCAGGTGAGGTTTCTCAAGAACCGGGCGCGGATCTGGCGGAGGCGATCAGCCAGGGAATCAGCGACAGACTTGCGGATCGCAAACCGCGCATGACGCCGCAACAGAAAAAGGTTAAACGAAAACCCAAACATCGCGGATAACCAAAAATTTTGACTGATATGCGGATTTGCGCCGCCAGCAGCGCTTATGAATAGGCATATATCATTGCCAGAGCCTATCAAGTCATAAGGAGTGGATCGTGGTCACGTGGAGTCCGGAACAGTATTTAAAGTATGCCGCGCAACGTAATTGGGGATCGCAGGATCTTGCGGCCAAAATTCCGCTGAAAAATCCGAAGGAAGTGGTTGATCTCGGATGCGGGCCTGGCAACTCAACAGCGGTATTGCGGGAGCATTATCGCAAGGCGCATATCCTCGGCACGGATTTAAGCGCGGACATGATTGCGCGAGCCAAAAAGGATCATCCGGATATTGACTTTGCCGTGGCCGATGCCGCAGCATGGGCGCCGGAAAAACCCGTTGATCTGATTTTTTCAAATGCGGTTTTTCAGTGGCTGCCGGATCATCATGTCTTGCTGCCAAGATTATTTGGTTTTCTGAATCCCGGCGGCGTGCTGGCTTTTCAGGTACCTGACAACTGGTCGGCCGCGTGTCATCAAGGTATTTTTAACGTGGCCAGCCAACAACCGTGGGCTGATAAACTCAAAAACGTATCGCATGTTTTTCATCCGCATGATGTCGGCGCTTATTATGACATTCTTTCTGCATTAACGCCTGATGTTCAGATCTGGCAGACCACGTATCAGTATGTTTTTGATGACGCCGCGGGAATTGTTGATTTTTATAAAGGCACGGCGTTGCTGCCTTATCTTCAGAAATTAACGGATGACGAAAAGAGCGAATTTCTTGCTCACTATCTGACCGAAATGCAGAAATCATTTTTACCCCGAAATAACGGCCACGTGCTGATGCCCTTTACGCGCATCTTTGCGATAGCAACGCGCGCCAAAACGTCATGACGCTTCGCTCATGACGTTATCAATCAAAACACAAGCCATAGCCCGATAATATCGCAATTTTTACGAGTTATGGCTCTTTTTTCGCACCATAATGAAACAATTGCACCAACTGTTTCATTATGGTAGATTAAGAACAGAGGGCACAAGAAAGATAACCCTCTGGCAAGCAGCATCTCAGTCGGAAACGTAACAGATGACGAAACAAACAGGTTCTTTTAAGCAGGCGGACAAATCATGACTGATACTCTCAAGCCATGCGTATCATGCCAAGCCAATCAACAGAAAACCGACAACATTATTGAAATTGAAGGAAATAGCTATTATCGCATTGCTCATTATGATCAGTTGCGGCCATTTTTAATCAGCATTGTTTCGGATGCGGATCATTGGCAATATGTCTCCTCAAATGGCGGGTTAACGGCCGGGCGAGGCAATGAAAATCAATCCTTATTTCCGTATGAGACGGATGACAAACTGCATGTCTGTCATCCGTATACGGGTCCGGTGACACTCATCCGCGTGCGCCAGCAAGATCATGACACATTATGGCAACCTTTTGCAGAAACGGCAGATCTGAAAATTTGCGAAAGGAATATTTACAAATCCGTATTGGGTAATAGTCTGATTTTTGAGGAAATCAATCACGTTCTGGGACTATGTTTCCATTATCAATGGAATAATTCCGATCAATATGGTTTTGTGCGCACCAGCACACTGACAAACTTCTGCGGGAACAAACTAGTAAACGCGGATATTATTGACGGCATATTGAATATTCTGCCTTCCGGAATTTCGCTCGAAATGCAGCAGCGATTCAGTTGCCTTGTCAATGCGTATACGCGATGTGATGTGGATGACGAAACGGGCATGGCGATTGTGGCGTTATCCGCGGCAATCGTTGACCACGCTGTTGCGGCCGAGGCGCTCAAGGCGACTGTTGTGTGGTCGCAGGGGCTTGAGAATCCCACGGCGTTATTAACCGGCGATCAACTCAATGCGTTCAGGCATGGCCGCGATGTGACGGCGGAAACGGAACTCAAAGGCAGGCGATCATCGTATCTACTTCATTCAACCGTGATTCTTGAGGCAAAAGAATCGCGCCGATGGCGAATTGTGGCGGATGTCATGCGCACGCAGGCACAAATTGAACAGATTCGCCATATGCTGGTGTATCATCCGGAACAGATTGATGCGCAGATCAGCAATGATATTACCAAAGGTGGCGAGCAGATTCGCCGTTATGTGGCGGCTACGGATGGTCAGCAATGTACTGGCGACCAGGAAACATCTCTGCATCACCTGACGAATGTTTTATTCAATGATATGCGCGGCGGGTTATTTGCGGATCAATATTGTGCGCCGGGGAAAGATATCGCAACGTTTATCCGTTCGCGTAATGCGGAGGCTTTTGGCCGGCATGCGGAAAAACTGCACGCACTACCGGAACGGGTCAACGTACCGCAGTTTATTGCTGATGCGGAAAAAACAGGTGATGCGGATCTGATTCGTTTGGCAATGGAGTATTTGCCGATCACATTTTCGCGCCGGCACGGTGATCCTTCCCGGCCGTGGAATCGTTTTGACATCAAGCTGAAAAACGCCGACGGATCGCCCATTCTGAATTATCAGGGCAACTGGCGTGACATTTTTCAAAATTGGGAAGCGCTGACGCAATCATATCCGGAATTTATTCCGTCAATCATCGCCAAGTTTTTGAACGCATCAACGCTTGACGGTTTTAACCCGTACCGGATTACGCGAGACGGAATTGACTGGGAAATACCCGCGCCGGATGATCCCTGGGGCGGATATGGTTACTGGGGCGATCACCAGATTGTTTACCTGCTGAAATTTCTTGAGAGTTCGTGCCGGTATCAGCCGGGAATGCTTAAATCATTGCTGAGCAGCAGACGTTTTTCGTATGCGCATGTCCCCTATCGTCTCCGGCCGTATGCGGAAATTGTTAAAAATCCGCACGAAACAATTGATTTTGACCGGCTACTGCATAAATCAATTGAACAACGCGTGGCAAGCTGGGGCAGTGACGGCAAACTGGTTTGCGATCAGCACGGCCGCGTGGTGCACGTGTCACTGGCGGAGAAATTGCTGGTTCCCGCATTGAGCAAGTTGAGCAATTTTGTGCTTGACGGCGGAATCTGGATGAACACGCTGCGTCCTGAATGGAATGATGCCAACAATGCGCTTGTCGGCTACGGAATCAGCATGGTAACGCTGTGCTACCTGCGGCGATATGCGGAATTTTGCGCGAAACTCTTCTGCGATGCGAAAGAAGCGGAATTGCCGATTTCGCGTGAGGTGCGCGAATGGTTTGTGCGCACAGCGGCCATATTTGCTCAATATCGGCCATTGCTGACGCAACGAGGAATTTCCGATGCGCAGCGTAGAGAAATGCTTGATACTCTCGGCGCATCTTTTGGTGATTATCGCACAAAGATTTATGCCACGGGAATTGCAGAACACACAACTGTGAGATCAACGGACATTGTGTCATTCTTCCTGATGGCGCGTGATTTTCTGGATCATGCAATCGTGGCCAACAAAAGGCATGACGGTCTTTATCATGCCTATAACCTGCTGAATTTTCCGAATGATCGTGAAGCAAGTGTCGCTCATCTGTACGAAATGCTTGAAGGACAGGTGGCCGTTTTATCATCAGGATGCCTTTCGCCGGAACAATCTCAGGAATTAATCAATGCGTTGTTTAAGTCAGCCATGTACCGGGCCGACCAGAACAGCTTTATGCTGTATCCGAAACGGCAATTGCCATCATTCCTGGGCAAAAACATCATGCCGGAGCAAGACGTCACTGAAAATAAACTGTTATGCACGTTATTGGCAGATGGCGAAACCTCATTGATTATTCGCGATGTGGCCGGGCATTATCGGTTTGCGGCAGAATTGCAGACGCTACAGGATCTGCGAAAAGTGCTCAATAAATTATCCGCCAAAACACGATATGCGGAACTGGTGGCGCAATGCAGTGAGCAGACCATCAGCACATACGAACGCGTTTTTGGCACACGCGCATTTACCGGCAGATCAGGAACAATGTACGGCTATGAGGGTCTCGGCTGTATTTACTGGCACATGGTGGCCAAGTTGCTGCTGGCTGTGCAGGAAAATGCCATGCGGGCCGCGCAGGATCAATCGCCAAAAGCCGCGGAACTGGTCATGAATTATTACCGCGTGCGTGCGGGTCTCGGTTTTAATAAAACGGCGGCGCAGTATGGGGCATTTCCGCTTGATCCTTATTCGCATACGCCGGGGCACAGCGGCGCTCAACAACCGGGCATGACCGGCCAAGTCAAGGAAGAAATACTCACGCGGCTTGCGGAACTGGGATTGTGCGTTGAGCAGGGAGAAATTCATATCCGCCCGACACTTTTGAGAAAAGATGAATTTCTTACGCGGCCGACGGCATGGCAATATATTGATGCGGCCGGCAACAAACAGATGATGAATCTGCCAGCGGGCTCATGTGCGCTGACTTTCTGCCAGGTGGCTTTTGTGTACCGGCTTTGTGATGATCAGGCCAGCATTAAAGTGATCCGCACGGACGGCCGAACAGAAATATTCCGCGAATTGCAAATTGAGGCACAAACAAGTGGTGAAATCATGAGGCGTAACGGGGAAATTGCGCGTATTGAGATCATGATTCCTGAAAAGATGCTCTGTCAGGCATCATAACCGCATTTGAGTGTCGGCCGCAGTGGCGCATGCGTGGCGTGGTGCGCCATTGCGGCTTTTTTATCAGGACTTGGGCGAAAGTCTGCCGATCCGATAAAATACCGGCATGAGCAACTTACGCCACATGGCCACGATAATATTTGCCTGTGCGTTTTTGTGCGGCACGGCGCGGGCGCTTGATCCCACAATCAGGCTGACACAGCATGCCCACCGCATCTGGCAGGTACAACAGGGATTGCCTGATGCCACGATTTACAAAATCATACAGACAAGCGACGGATATATCTGGCTTGGCACATCACGCGGCGTAACCAAATTTGATGGGGTCCGTTTTACGCCCCTGCGATTGGCAGGCGATGCTAATCTTGATCGCGTGGCGATAACGGATATGGCGGATGATGGCCGCGGCGGCGTGTGGGTGGCCACGGACGGCAGCGGTGTTATTCATATCGCCGCGGATAAAAAAATCATCACCCTCGGTCGCAAAGAAGGATTGCCGACAGAACGTATTGACGGCATTCTGCAAATGCCGGATGGCACATTGCTGGTATCGTGCGGAGCCATGGTGGCTGCGGTCAACCAGAACAAAATATCATCGGTGGTATATACCGCGGAAGCAGGTGAAAGCGAAATCATTATGAGCCGACAGGGAGATAAAGCGCTGCTGGCCGGTGATCATTCGCACAAAATTTCCGTATACGGCGCAAGCGGAATTGAAAATCGTATCACACTGCAAAAAATTTCGGATGATGCGGTGATTCAGGCGTTATGCGTGAATCAGGACGGTTTATGGGTGGGCACGACGGACGGGTTAATTCGCGTGGCAGATACAACGGAGACACTGTTGACCGTTGCCGACGGACTTGCCGATAATCAGATCATCAGCCTCACACAAGGTAACAATGGGGTATTGTGGGTCGGCACGAAAAACGGATTTAGCCGGTATTACGCCGGAGAATTTGCCAGCTATAGAGCCGTTGACGGACTATCTCAAAGCACCGTGCATACGCTGTGCGAAGATCGCGAAGGCGGCCTGTGGGTAGGCACCAAACATGGCCTTGATCAGTTGATTGATGCCAGAACCCTGCCGTTTACCACGAGTGAAGGATTGCCCAGCAACAATATAGGGCCCATTTTACAGGATCATGCCGGGCGAATTTGGGCAGGCACACTCAATGCGGGATTGAGTATTTTTGACGGCCACTTGTTTACGCCCGTAAACGCGTTGTCGCAGGCCAAAACAATTTATTCACTTTGTGATGATACTGCCGGAACGCTCTGGGCCGGGACGAATATTGGCGCCGCACGAATCAAGGGTGAACAGGCAAAGTTTTATACACAACAAGAGGGATTACCCGCCAATGACGTCACCGTCATGGCGCGTGATAATCGCGGAATTATATGGGCGGGAACTGAACACGGACTCGCTTTTTTCAATGGTAAAAATTTTGTCACAAGCGGACCTGTGGCCAATATTCAGGCGATATATCCGCACGGCAAAGGCGGCGTTTACGTTGCGGCCGAGAACATCGTATATCTTGTTAAGGATCAGGAGTGGCAGAAAATCGCGGCCGCCAGGCGTATTACCGCACTTTATGAAGATCGCGACGAAATGTTGTGGATTGGCACGGCCGGCGACGGGTTGATGCTGGTTCAGGGCGAAAAATCGTGGCGGCTCACCACGGCCGAGGGGCTTTCTGATGACGATATCTTCGGCATCATCACGGATGCCAGGGATCATTTGTGGATCGGGTGCAGCAAGGGACTTTTTACCGTTAATCGGAAAGATCTTGTTCAACTTGCCACAGGCGCGGCGAAATCCGTTCGTATTATGCCGATCAGCCCGACGGATTCCCTGCGTACCGCGGAATGCCGGCCGGGCATGTCGCCGGCGATCGCACTCATGAATGACGGGCGGATATGGGTGTCAACATTCCGCGGAATTGTAGTGATTAATCCACAGAATATTCCGCGGAAACTGAATGCTCCGCCGGTGGTGATTGACAGTGTGATCGTCAACGGAACGGAAATGCGTCCTGAAGATATCGTCAACATGTGGCCCGGCAACAAGAATATCGAGTTCCGGTTTACCGCGCTAAGCTATATTGCGCCCACGCGAATACGTTTTAAGTATCGCCTTGATGGTTTTGACCGCGATTGGGTTGATGCCGGTACCCGCCGAGAAGTGACGTATACCAATTTGCCGCCGGGAAAATATCAGTTTCGCGTTGCGGCATGCAATGCCGACGGCACGTGGAATATTGAGGGCGCAAACGCATCGTTAATGCTTATGCCGCGATTTACGCAGCGGGCATGGTTTATATGGTTATGCATCGGCGCGACGCTCGGCATTGCCTGGCTGCTGTACCTGTGGCGCATACATGCGGTGCGGCGCGATCTGAATTTGATTGCCGCAGAGCGCGGCCGAATCGCACGCGAATTGCATGATACTCTGATACAGGGCTTTTCCGGCGTTACGATGGAGATGCAGGCGCTATCTGTACGTATTGACAATCCGGCGGAGAAAACACAACTGAATGATATCATCCGCGATGCGGGAAACTGCTTGCGCGAAGCGCGGCATTCCGTGGCCGGCCTGCGCCAGGTTGATTCGTCTGAGAATGGGCTTTCGCAGGAACTCTCGCGGATTGCCCGCGAATTAACGTCAGGCCACACCGTGCGGTTGACACTGCAACTCAACGCCATCAGGCGCCGGCTGCCGGGCCATGTTGAGCATAATATGATTCGCATTGCCAGCGAGGCCATCGGCAACAGCATACGCCACGCCCAGGCGAAGAACATCACCGTTGAACTGCATGAAGATGATATGCTGCTGCGTATGTGCGTGCGTGATGACGGAAAGGGCTATGATCAGGACGCCGATACGCCGGCCGGCCATTTTGGTATCATAGGCATGCGTGAACGCGCGACGGAAATCAACGCAAGCATCATGATTGATTCAGAACCCGGCAAGGGAACATCCGTTACGATATCACTGCCGCTAAAACAAAGATCAGGCACGGAAGAACAATCAGGAGATCCCCAGACAACATGACCCAGGAAGCAGCCAAAATTCGTGTATTATGCGTGGATGATCACCCGCTTGTGCGCAAGGGCATTGCCTCTATTTTGGCCAACGAAACGGATATGGCGTTGATCGGCGAAGCCGAAAACGGGCGCGATGCCGTCGAAAAATTCCGTCAGCTCAAGCCTGACGTCACGTTGATGGACCTGCGCATGCCATTGATGGACGGCATAGCGGCCGTTGAAGAAATACGCCGGTTTGCGCCGGAAGCGCGCGTCATCGCACTGACCAGTTATGACGGCGACCAACATATTTACCGCGCACTTGAGGCTGGCATAAAAGGATATCTGCTTAAAGAAATGGTTCATACGGATGTGCTGCAAGCCATACGCATCGTCAACGGCGGTGGCAAATATATTCCCTCATCGGTCGCGGCGCGGCTCAGCGAGTCATTTCCTCAAACGCCGCTGACCTCGCGCGAACTTGAAGTACTCGCGCAAATGGCGCGCGGACTCTCAAACAAGGAAATCGCAAGCAAATTCGGCACCGCAACCGGCACCGTTAAAATGCAGGTACAAAGCATACTGGCCAAGCTGGGCGCGGAAGACCGCACACAGGCCGTCACCATTGCCCTGCGCAGGGGAATACTTGATCTTGAATAACGGCATATGCCATTCGGCATATACTAATGACTCCCGGATGGTACTCGTGAGAATGCCGGCAATTCCGTAAACTGCCTGATGATGTGTTGTTTTATCAGCGGCGCTATTGTGCGCACGTATGACAATTGAATCATGAGGTAGCTTGTGGAAGAAAGTCATCAAACGCCGGCGCAATCTTCGGGCCGCGCATCATCGGAATCTGCCAAAGCCAAAAACAAGGGACACGGTTGCCTGCTGATGGGATTGTGCATTCTGGCGCTGGCCATCGCTGCGGGAATTTATGCCTATATGCGTGGCGGAGCCAGCAGCGAAAGCAAAATTTCCGACGCGCGCGCCACGCGGCCAATACCCGTCGTCACATCCTTAGCGCATCTGGGTGATTACGATATTTATATTCGCGGGCTCGGTTCTGTCGCCGCACTGAATACGGTAACGATTCGCTCTCGTGTTGATGGCCAATTATTAAAAGTGGGATTTAAGGAAGGCGAGTTTATTCAGCAAGGCGCCATGATTGCGGAGATTGACCCGACTCCGTACCAGGTGCAAAAAGAGCAGGCGATGGGCCAAAAGGCGCGCGACATGGCGTCTCTCGAAAATGCCAGGCGCGATCTGGCGCGCTATACGCAGGCCGGTCCGGAGGCCATTTCTCAGCAGCAAATTGATACCGCCAAATCGCAGGTGGAAAATTACGAAGGCGCGCTTAAAGTCGACGAAGCTGCAATACACGCAGCACAGGTTCAGCTTGATTATTGCCACATCACAGCGCCAATTTCTGGTCGCGCAGGCTTGCGACTTGTGGACGTTGGCAATCTGATTCATGCCGGCGACACCACAGGCATCGTGGTTATTACCCAACTTGAGCCGATTGCCATCAGCTTTACAATTGCCGAAGATTCTCTTCAGCAGGTTCATGAGGCAATGAAGAATAATCCGCATGTGCAGGTTGATGTCTATGGCCGGGATAATCAAACTAAAATTGCCACCGGCGCACTGCTGGCGCTTGATAATCAGATTGATCCGACAACCGGCACGCTGCGTATAAAAGCACAATTTGATAATAAAGACGGCCGGCTTTTTCCGAATCAATTTGTCAATGTGCGTATGCTGGTCAAAACGCTGCGCAACGTAGTCATGGTTGATTCCGCGGC
This sequence comes from uncultured Phycisphaeraceae bacterium, assembly GCA_964610975.1. Lineage (GTDB taxonomy): Bacteria > Planctomycetota > Phycisphaerae > WQYP01 > WQYP01 > CAZSYN01. Next base: position 96,794 of record CAZSYN010000004.1, on the reverse strand, counting down.
CGTTCAGCATGGCCCGGGCGGATCATCGTTTGTGTATGTGGCGCATAAAAACGATAAAGAACCCGGCGATCAGGCGACGTATGCCGCAGAATTGCGGCCAATTTCGACCATCAGCGAAAACGGCGTGCGCGCTGTGGTGAGCAAAGGTTTGGCGCCGGGCGAAATTGTGGTAACGGCCGGTGTTGATAAATTGATTGACGGAAGCAAGATAACATTCCGCAACGAAGACAAATCCGCCGCCAGCAAGCCTTCGGCCCCCCAGCAGAATCCGGGGGCCGCGCGATGAATCCTTCACGGCCATTTATTCTCAGGCCGGTGGCAACGTCACTGCTGATGGTCGCAATCCTGCTGGCGGGCCTTATTGCGTATAAACAATTGCCGGTCTCCGCATTGCCGCAGGTGGATTACCCGACGATTCAGGTCGTCACGTTTTATCCCGGCGCAAGCCCGGAAGTTATGGCGTCATCGGTTACCGCCCCGCTTGAGCGGCAACTGGGTCAGTTGCCCGGACTGACCCAAATGACGTCATCAAGTTCTGAGCGAAGTTCGCTCATTACGCTACAGTTTTCGCTTGATTTAAGCATTGATATCGCCGAGCAGGAAGTTCAGGCGGCCATCAACGCGGCCATGAATTATCTTCCGCGCGATTTACCGAATCCGCCGGTATATTCAAAGATAAACCCGGCCGATGCGCCGATTCTCACGCTTGCGCTGACCTCACAGACATTGCCTCTGCCCCAGGTTCAGGATCTGGCTGATACACGCCTTGCGCAGAAAATATCCCAGTTGCCAGGCGTGGGCCTTGTCTCAATCTCCGGCGGACAAAAACCGGCGGTACGCATTCGCGTCAACCCGACTGCGATGGCCAACATGGGCATCAGTCTTGAGGACATCCGCACCGCAGTGGCCGCGGCCAATGTCAATCAGGCCAAAGGCAGTTTTGACGGCCCGCGTCTGGCGCACACCATCGGCGCCAATGACCAATTGCTGACCAGTGAGGATTATCGCCCGCTGATCATCAAAACAAACAAAGACAACACGGTACGCATGACGGATGTTGCCGAAGTGATTGACAGTGTTGAGAACATGCGCCAGGCCGCGTGGATGAACACGCAACCGGCCGTCATCATGAACATTCAGCGCCAGCCTGGCGCTAATATTATTGATGTCGTTGATCGCGTAAAAAAACTGCTGCCGCAATTACAGTCATCACTTCCCGCGGCCGTGCATATTCAGATTCTCACGGATCGCACCACCACCATCCGCGCATCCGTTGAGGATGTGCAATTTGAACTCATACTCACCATTGGCCTTGTGGTCATGGTGATCTTCCTGTTTTTGCGTAATCTCTCTGCCACTATCATCCCGAGCGTGGCCGTGCCGCTGTCGCTGGTGGGTACTTTTGGCGTGATGTACATGCTCGGCTACAGCCTGAATAATCTTTCGCTCATGGCGCTGACGATCTCAACAGGCTTTGTCGTTGATGATGCCATCGTCATGATTGAGAACATTATCCGCTATATTGAGCAAGGAGAAAAACCGCTTGCCGCATCGCTGCGCGGCGCGGGCGAAATCGGATTTACGATCGTATCGCTCTCTGTCTCCCTCATTGCGGCCCTGATCCCGCTGCTGTTTATGGGCGATATCGTCGGCCGGCTTTTCCGGGAATTTGCGGTAACACTTTCGGTCACTATCGTCGTTTCGGCCATCGTCTCGCTGACACTGACACCCATGATGTGCGCGCTGATTCTCAAGCATAAACCACCGGAAAAACAGGGCCGGCTTTTCCGCGCAAGCGAACGCGCCTTTGAGTGGGTGATTGAAAAATACGGGCAAACGTTGAGCATCGTATTACGACACCAGTACATCACACTGGCCGTAGCGCTTGGCACAATCGTCATGACAGTGCTTTTGTTTATCGTGATTCCGAAAGGATTTTTTCCGGTTCAGGATACGGGTGTCATTCTGGGCGTATCTGAAGCGCCGCAGGATATTTCGTTTTCGGCCATGTCTGAGCGGCAGCAGAAACTTGCCCATGTGATTCTGAAAGATCCCGCAGTAGCAAGCCTCTCGTCGTTCATCGGAATTGACGGCACAAACACAACAATGAACTCCGGCCGCATTCAGATCAACTTAAAACCGCTGGCAGAAAGACATGCCTCAGCAGTTGATGTCATACGCAGATTATCCCCGGAACTTGAAAAAATTGACGGCATTAAGCTCTTTCTACAGCCGATTCAGGATTTAACGGTTGAGGATCGTGTCAGCCGTACTCAATTTCAATATACGCTTGAGTCCGCCAATACGGAAGAACTTGCCACATGGGTACCGCAGTTTGTGGCCAAGTTACAGTCGCGTCCTGAGCTGCGGGATGTGGCCAGTGACCAGCAGGAAGGCGGTTTACAGGCCAAACTTGTGATTGATCGCGATACCGCATCGCGGCTCGGGGTGACTCCTCAGCAGATTGATGACACGCTTTATGATGCATTTGGCGAGCGGCAAATTTCTACGATGTTCACGCAACTGAATCAGTATCGCGTAGTCATTGAGCTTGCGCCGGAATTTCGTCAGCGGCTTGAGAATCTTAAGGATATTTATGTTAAATCAGCAAACGGCACCAAAATACCGCTAAGCGTACTGACGCACACGGAAGTCAGCCACACCGCTTTGGCCATTAATCATCAGGGACAATTTCCGGTTGTGACAGTGTCCTTTAATCTTGCGCCGGGTGTTTCGCTTGGCCACGCCGTGAGCGCTGTTGAAGAAACACGCGAACAACTGGCCATGCCGGCGAGCATTCAGACGCAATTTCAGGGCACGGCGCAGGCATTCCGGTCATCGCTGAGCAACCAATCCATTTTAATTCTCGCCGCACTGGTCACGGTTTATATCGTGCTCGGCGTACTATATGAAAGTTATATTCATCCGATCACGATTTTATCAACGCTGCCGTCAGCGGGCGTCGGCGCATTGCTGGCGCTGATGATCTGCCGGGCGGATTTTGACGTTATTTCGCTCATCGGCATCATCCTGCTGATCGGCATCGTTAAAAAGAACGGCATTATGATGGTTGATTTTGCTCTTGATGCTGAGCGCAACGGCGGCAAATCTCCGGACGAAGCGATCTTTCAGGCGTGCCTGCTGCGGTTTCGTCCCATCATGATGACCACGATGGCTGCGTTGCTGGGCGGCCTGCCGCTGGCACTCGGTAGCGGAGTTGGTTCAGAATTGCGCCGCCCGCTGGGCATTGCGATGGTTGGCGGGCTGATCTTCAGCCAAATGCTCACACTGTATACCACGCCGGTGATTTACCTGCTCTTTTCGCGCATTGCCCGTTTTTTCGGGCAGAATGTCAAAAAGATTGATGCTGATCCGGAGGCGGCGGCATGAGGAGCATCTCTTCTCCCTTTATTCACCGCCCCGTCGGCACAACGCTCCTGTCGCTGGCCATTGCGCTTGCGGGCATTATTGCTTATTTCTTTTTGCCCGTATCGCCGCTGCCGCAGGTTGATTTTCCGAGCATCAGCGTCAGCGCGGGACTGCCGGGAGCAAGTCCGGAAACGATGGCATCATCGGTCGCGACGCCTCTTGAACGGCAATTCGGCAGAATTGCCGGCGTTGCCGAGATGACGTCAACCAGCACGCTTGGGCAAACGTCCATTACGCTGGTGTTTGATCTCAATCGCGACATCAACGCGGCCGCGCGCGATGTTCAGGCCGCCATTAACGCCGCCGGCGGACAATTGCCGGCCAATATGCCAAACAAACCGTCATATCGCAAAGTAAACCCCGCGGACGCCCCGATCATGATTCTCGCCATGACGTCTGATATTTATGGCAAACCGACCATGTATGATGCGGCGTCCACCATTCTTGCGCAAAAATTATCGCAGGTTGATGGCGTAGGTCAGGTGTTTGTCGGCGGCGGCGCGCTGCCGGCCGTGCGTGTTGAAGTTAACCCGATGTCGCTTAATGCGCTGGGGCTGAGCCTTGAGGATGTCCGTACCGCACTGGCGGCCGCCAATGCCAATCGTCCCAAAGGATATATCAGCAGCAACGATAAATCATTCATCCTCACCGCCACTGATCAGCTCATGCACGCCAAAGAATACGCAAAGCTTATCATCACATATCGCAATGATGCGCCGGTACGATTACGCGATGTGGCGCAGGTTGTGGATTCTGTTGAGAATATCACCACCAACGGCATTGCCAATGGCAAACCTGCCGTCATGTTGGTGATATTTCGCCAGCCAGGCGCCAACATTATTGATACGGTTGATCGTGTGCGTGAATTATTGCCGCGTTTTCAGGCCTCAATCCCGGCAGGCATGAACCTTGCCGTTGCCAATGACCGCACGATCACCATCCGCGCATCTGTCATAGATGTTGAAGTAACGCTGGCTATTTCCGTCGGTCTTGTCATCATGGTTGTGTTTGTGTTTCTCCGTGATATTCGCGCAACGCTGATCCCCAGCGTTGCCGTACCGATATCACTCATCGGCACACTGGCAGTCATGTATCTGCTTGATTACAGCATTGATAATCTTTCGCTGATGGCCATGACCATTGCCACCGGATTTGTCGTGGACGATGCCATTGTCGTCATTGAAAATATCATGCGTTATCTTGAGAAAGGACTTTCTCCTCTTCAGGCCGCATTGCGCGGCGCGGGGGAAATCGGATTTACCGTCGTTTCTATCAGTATTTCGCTCATCGCCGTTTTTATTCCGATTCTCATGATGGGCGGCATCGTCGGCCGGCTGTTTCGTGAATTTGCGGTCACACTTTCAATCGCCATCGCCGTATCGCTTGTTGTCTCACTTACGACAACACCCATGATGTGCGCACTATTGCTGAGAAATCATCGGCCTGACGAACACGGACGCGCATATCGCATTTCTGAAAGTATTTTTAACTGGGTCCTCAACGGATACGAGCATAGCCTGGCATTCGTGCTGCGGCACCAGTTTATCACGCTGCTAGTCACGATCGGCACTATCGCTTTGACTATTTACCTATATATGGCCGTGCCCAAAACGCTTTTTCCGCAGCAGGATACCGGCCGCATTTCCGGCACAATCGTCGCGGATCAAAATGTATCATCGCAAATGATGGGCCGGTACATGAACCAGTTTTCTACGATCGTCCTGAGCGATTCTGCCGTTGATACGGCCGTATCGTTCAGCGGCGGCAGCAGAACAAGCAATCAGGCCTCTATGTTTGTCGCGCTCAAGCCCCTGCGCGAACGAAAGATATCCGCCGACGAAGTGATCGCGCGCCTGCGCAAGGCCACCGCCCACGTTCCCGGCGCAACGTTGCGATTTCAGGCCGTTCAGGATCTGCGCACAGCCGGCGGCCGCAGCAGCCAGTCGCAATATCAATATACGCTTCAAGCGGATACTTTTGATGAACTCTCTGAGTGGGCTCCGCTGCTGCTTGAGAAAATCAAGACATTGCCTGGTATCGTTGATGCAAATTCGGATCAGCAAAACGGCGGATTACAGGCCACTCTCGTCATTGATCGCGCCACTGCTTCGCGCCTGGGCCTGAGCGCATCTGATATTGACACGCTGCTTTATGATTCTTTCGGGCAGCGCCAGGTTTCTACGATGTACCGCCAGCTTAATCAATATCACGTTGTGATGGAGGTTGATCCTCAATTTGCTCAGAGCCCCACCGCTTTGCGCAGCGTTTATGCGCGCACGTCTGATGGCGGCAAAATACCGCTGAGCGCTTTTTCTCACATTGAGATGACGTCAACTCCGCTGGGCATCAACCATCAGGGGCAATTTCCTTCTATTACGCTTTCGTTTAATCTTCTGCCCGGTTTTTCACTTGGCAAAGCCGTTGAGGAAATCAAGGATGCCGAGCATGAACTTGGTCTTCCGGCTGCGATACGCGGCAATTTTGCCGGTACCGCACAGGCATTTCAGGATTCGCTATCCACTCAGCCACTGCTGATTACCGCCGCGATCCTGGCGGTGTACATTGTTCTTGGCATGCTTTACGAAAGTCTCACGCACCCGATTACGATTCTTTCTACAATTCCTTCCGCGGGCGTCGGCGCGCTGCTCACGCTTCTTTTATTCCGGACAGAACTGAGCGTCATCGCCATGATCGGCATCATTCTGCTCATCGGCATCGTCAAGAAAAACGCCATTATCATGATTGATTTCGCGCTTGATGCCGAGCGCAGAGAACGCAAATCTCCGCGAGACGCCATTTTTCAGGCGGCCATTCTCCGCTTTCGCCCCATCACCATGACCACGATGGCGGCATTGCTTGGCGGACTGCCGCTGGCCCTGGGCACCGGTGTCGGTTCTGAACTGCGCCGGCCGCTGGGATTGTCCATTGTCGGCGGCCTGATTTTCAGCCAAATGCTCACGCTTTATACCACGCCGGTGATTTACCTTTATCTTGATCGCCTGCGTTTATGGCTGCGCCGCGGTAAGCCGGAACTGTATCCCAATCGCCATGAGCCCGTTAATCCGGAGGTTTCTCCCTCATGAATCACAAGTTTACTCATCCGAAGAATGCCGGATTTTACGCGCCGATTGCGCTTATCATCGGCGCGTCAACGCTGATTTCCTGTAAAGTCGGCCGGAATTATCAACAGCCGGATATGCGTATGCCCGCGACCTACTCCGGCGCGGCAGCGCAGCCTGCGGCCACATCTCCGGCAACACAGTCGGCCACTCAAAAAATTGCTCCGTCATGGTGGCGCATTTTTAATGATCCTGACCTGACGCGCATTCAGGAAGCGGCGATTGCCGGCAATCCCGACCTTAAAGCCGCTGTTGCGCGCGTAGCCCAGGCCCGTGCCGCGGCCGGCATGACACGCGCGGAATTTTATCCCATGATCAATTTTGATCCGTCAGTAACCCGCGCACGCACTATTTCGCGCACCGGTTCCTCGGCCAAAGCGCACACCGGAACAACCACCAGTATTCCTTTTGATTTATCTTATGAAATTGACATCTGGGGCCGCGTGGGCCGCTCAATGGAAAACGCGGAAGCTCAGGTGGCCGCAAGCGAATCGTCTCTCGGTGTTGTGCTGCTGACAATGCAGGCGGATATCGCACAGAATTATTTTACGCTTCGTTCACTTGATGAGCAGGATGAAATTATTTCGGGAATGATCGGCGTGCTTCGCCATGAACTGTCTCTTTTTGAGCGGCAACGCAATGCCGGCATCATCAATGATCTGGAAATCGCACAGGCGCAGGCGCAGTTGCAGTCAGAAATAGCACAGCAGGCCGAGATACGCCGCCAGCGCGCCGCAACAGAACATGCCATCGCGCTATTAACAGGCGCAGCGCCATCAGAATTGAGCCTGAGCAAACGATCTTATGCGTTCAGCGCCCCGGCCGTTCCGCCGGGATTACCGGCCGATCTTCTGCGCCGCCGGCCTGACATTGCCGCGGCAGAACAGAACCTGATTGCCGCCAACGCGCAAGTAGGCGTGGCCAAAGCGGATTTTTATCCCACGCTTCGCCTCACCGGCGCAGCCGGTTTTGAGAGCGCGGACTTAAAGTCAGCGCTCAACTGGGAAAATCGTGTCTGGTCAATCGGCCCCAGCGTAACGGTACCGCTTTTTGAGGGCGGCCGGCTTTCTGCTCAACTTGCGCAGACCAAAGCGCGCTATGATGAACTCACGCATACGTTCCGCAGCACCATTTTAACCGCTCTCCGTGAAGTTGAAGATTCGCTGACTGATCTGCATCACCGCGCCATTGCCGCCGCCGCGCAAGGCAATGCCGTTGATGCATCGCGGCAATATCTCAGGATTTCGGAAATACAATATAAAGCAGGAACCAGCAACTATCTGGTTGTGCTCGACGCCAATCGCACACTGCTGAGCAACCAGATCTCGGCCGTTCAAATCGACAGCCAGCGCGCGATCTCAACCGTCCTGCTGATTAAGGCTCTCGGCGGCGGATGGTCGGCCGACGATGCTCAATCAACGGCGGCGACACAGCCAACTTCAGCACAACCCCGTTAATTCGGAGCCAACTCAATGTTGTCGTGATCACTGGGCACGGCCTTAACCAGCAGATATGCCGCACCATCATGCATAATGACGCTGCCCGCAAGCTCTTTGCCGGCCTGTGTGGCCTTTGCGTTGTTTTTCCACGCATCCGGCAGGCGCACTTTGATTGTCAGCGGATAATCAAAAATTGTCGGGTCCATTTGGCACGTCAGGCTGAGGACAATTTTCTGATCTGTCGCCGATACCGCCGTCAATTTTGACGTGTCCCGTTCCTGGCCGTAAAGCGCAACATCATCAAGATGACCGATCCAGATTTCGCCGCGATTTTTGGCAACCCAGTCAAAAATAGCAATGTATTTTTTGCTGACCGGAGTTTCGCCCCACCCTTTTCCGCCATTTACAAAATGAATAAATGTCGTGGCCCATCCGCGATAATATTTTTTGAGATTTTTATCAGGATTCGGCGTCAGGATATTGGTAATATCAAAAACGGATTGCTTTTTATCAGGCCCTTCCTGCCAATCCGCCGGAGCGGCCGTCGTGCGGATATCATAATAATCCGTCTGATTTGCAATATTGATCGGAACGCCCGAACCGCCCCGCGCCGCCGGAACATATTTGGCTATCTCCGCGCGCCATTTGGCGGAACCGTTAAATTCCTTAACGGAAGAACCGGGATACACAAACACTTTTGTTTTGCGCGTTGTCAGGTGGCTGTCAATCGCCTTAAATGACTCAACAGCTTCCCACACTGGGCCGGGCCATCCGTCGCTGGCTACCGGATTACCCACGTGCGTGACCGTATGCGACGCAATGTGAAAACCAGAATCAATAGCCTTCTGCCACAAGTCCCAGGTGCCCGCGGATGATACGCGCCCGCGATCAAATTCACCGCCGATATTGATCGTGATCAGATTGAATGTGATATTCAGACCGCCGTATTTTTTGGATGTCTCCGTCCAGAACTGAAAATCACCGGCATTGTTATCATCCGTGCTGAAGCTGTACGCCGCGGTTTTATCATCTTCCCACAGGCAAACGGATGCGTCACCCGGTTTTGCCGGCCACATCTTGTCTGTCAGCTCAAATCGCGGAGCCGCAGGTTTCTCAGTAAGTCCCGTCAATTTACCGGCCGGCGGCGTATACACCGGCGGCTGCCAGCTCGCATATTTTTTGTAATATTCAATCAACATCGGGCGCTTTTCCACCAGCGCGCGATCAGGAGAGTACGTTCCTGCGGGAGCAGCTTTGGCGCGAGCCTCAATGGCATCCCACGGATTGGTTGTGGCATTGTCATCTGCCGCATACACCGTGCTGACTGCCAGCAAAGCAGCGCTCATAACAGCTAATGATAAGTACTTCATTATTTCCCTTTCTCCGCTTCAGCAGGGTCATTTTTAATCCATTTTCCGCGTGTTGCCGTATAAAAACCTTTATTGGGATCTTTCTTAAGATCGGTATACACCCATTTATAGTTATCTTTGCCGTTTTCCTGCGCAGGAACCCGCGAGCGATAGGCGGCCCACATTTCCTCGGCAAAAAGATCCACGCCGCGTTTGCATCCGGCCGGCAACCATTTGGGAATATCCGCCGAAACTTCAGGCAGCATATATTGATCAATCAGATCAAAATACGCATCATGATTCCACATCGCGCGCGCGCTCATCATCTGCGCGGCTAACGCGGTTCCGATCCACGATCCCAGGTTGTTCATGTGATAGGAATCCACAAATTGCTCTTCCTTGCCAAATTCCGCGCGCGGCTTTTCCTGGTATGGCGGTTTTGGCCCTGTGTGGCTCACAATCTGCCAAAGCACTTTTTGCCCGTTGCCGCCTTTGCCGTAATAAGAATCAAGATCTTCCTGAAAAAGCGTGGTCGTCCGGGGAGATTCGGGATCAAGCTTGATCCGCCCATAAAGCGGCTGATCCGGTGTGATCACCGGAAAGTCTCTTATTTTCGGATCGTTGAGCATGATACTTGCAAAGAGAATCGGCCATTTGCGTCCCTGCCAGTGGCCGCCATCCGAATACCAATTTCTCCCGCTTTGCGCCAGGCCGCCAAGATCAATGCCAAGCTGCACATACTCAACCAGAAGTTTGCGTTTCTGCTCGCGCGGCACGTCAAGCATCAGCATCAGGCCGCCGAGAGACGTCATACGCGCAAACTCACGCCCGTAATTGGGCTGATTTTCTCCCGGCGCCCAATGCTGAATCAGCCAACTCGGGTCATGGTCAAGCCACGGCCGCGCAAATACGCGCTCCATCACCGCCCATTCAGGTGTGCTGGCCACAGGCGCCAGCTTCGGGAGCAAATCCCATTGCAGGTCTTTTTCGCGATATATCACCTTTTCTTTTGCGCCATATGCAGGGCGAAATGCATCCGCCGGCGGTTCATTGGCCAGACATGTCAGCACTGAGGCTGCCCTCAAGGTCAACGGCAATGTCGGCCCGCATAACTTAAATTTCGCCTCGCCAAGAATAAACGGCGTTACTAATTGCGCCTGGCCATCTTTGCCGGTTTTGGTTTCCGTTGAGCTGATCGTAGAGACAAGGCTCGTACCGGCCGGCATATTCAGCGGGAATTTCACCGACATTTCCGGCTTGTAATTCAGCATGCGAGAATCATATCCCTGCCCCGCCACCGGCATCGGCTGAAGCATGCTGCCGTTGCGCATCGTGTTATCCGGTTTAAATGCCGCCGCGCCATAGCGGGATTTGCCGCTTGTGGCGGCTTCCTCGGCCGATGCTTCGCCCGGCATAGGAGTCACGCCAACAATCTGCACCGGCCCGACAACCCACCAATCGCCATTGATAAACCGCCCCGCTGTCGTTGGTTTATCAAGTTTCCAGGTAATGCCATATTGCGAGATTTCCGTGACTTTTTCCGCCTGTAGCGCGGATGCGCCGCTCATCAGCACCGCTGCACAAACCACACCAGTCATCATTTTCATTCTCATACCATCCTCGTTTTGCATACGCCGATTTTATTTTGCACATAAATAATGGCGAATCACATGAATATGACAAAACACTACACGCCCTCGGAAGATGACGCCGCATCAACCGGCGGTGGATTGGCGCACGCTCAGCTTTGGTTCAACAATTTCAGACTCCGCATGACCGCCCTCAATTTTCACAAGCAGCAACTGAACCGCACGCTGACCGCGCAGAAAATATTCCTGAGAAACCGAACTGAGCTTGACCGGCAGCATTCCGCATATCGGCGAATCATCAATACCCACCACTTTGACCTTATGGGGAACACTGACACCGCACCTCATCAACACATTGATCGCCGCGGCCGCCTGGTTATCCGACTGCGCCACGATGCCGTCAAAAGAAATACCCGAATCCACCAGTTTCTGCGTGAGCGATTCTCCGCACTCATATCCGTATGCCTCAGCCGGAATGAGCAGATTTTCGTCCACCGGCAATCCGTGCTGCGCCAGGGCCCGGCGATATCCGTCGCTGCGCATCTGGCTGTAGGGACCGGTTACGGTGCGTTTTTTCACACAGAAATGCGCAATGCGCCGGCATCCCTGTTCAATCAGATGATTCGTGGCCACGCGGCAGATTTCTGATTCCGGCATGCCCACATTCAGGCAATTCTCCGCAAGCTCCGTGGGCATGATCGTCACGACCGCAAAATCATCCCGCCTGATCACTTCCAGTTGCGGAAGCCAATCCGCATGTGGCACGCCGCCCATGATCACGCCGTCAACCGCGCTGCGATTAAAATCATGCCAGATATCCCTGAATTCTTCATACGTTCTGTAATATTGCAGGATCAGCCGCTGCCGGCATTGCGCCGCTTCGCGCGCGATACCTTCAATCATGGCATCCACGATACCGCTGCCGGTCGCCCCGTGGCGATGCACGCAGATCGCAATAATATTCTGTCGTCCCGTACGAAGCGCCTGGGCCTGAAGATTTTTCCTGTACCCCAGCTTGCTTGCTTTAGCATGTATCGCCTGTATCGTCTCCGGAGCCCCGGCCGTGGTCCCCATACGCCCGTTGAGCACCTTGCTTACCATTGATACAGAAAGATTCAGTTCGTCGGCGATATCCCGAAGACTCACGACATGCTGCCGTTTTTTATTTTTAGGACCGTTCATTCACAATTTCCAGTTTAGTCTGTTTCTCAAAGGGCAGGCACGGATATGAGTCTCTTATGATCATTTTTACTATAACGTTTGATCCCATTTAATCAAGCGCTAGATTTTTATTTTTTCCGACGCATTTTCTACTATCATAAAGACTTATTCAAGACTCACATTCATACCGGCCATGCGCTTGATCACAACAACGCCATCATAACGATCCTTGAATTCAAAGAACAGAATGAATCACATAAACATCATTTTCCTCAGTACTTACATAGCGCCTGAATTTGCATAAAAAAAGTGCCTCGGCTGCAATTAGCCGAGGCACTATCACAATCGGGTCAATCCGGTTTTTATCACAGAGCATGTACGAAAACACGCCAAGCGCCTGACGCGCAGAATATAAATGCCCACGTATGAGTTATTGCGCGCGCACAGGGCGCACGCGCTTAACGGCGCCGACGCAGCAAGGCCAGCCCACCTACAGACAGCATGGCCGCCGACAGCGGCTCCGGCGCGGCAACCGCAACAAAATTAAAGCTCGTCCCGGCCAGTAGATCGCCATTGCTGGTCTTAACCACCAGATTATAAAGAGCTGAGTTGGTAATCACCCCAAAGCCATTCGGCTGATAAACGCCGTTTACCCAATACGTAGCACCAACCGGCGCGCCGGAAACTGTCGGCGTAAAAGCCTCACCCGTGATAGTCGGCACCGCATCAGTAAATGTCGGCGCCTGCATCCAGTAATAGGAACCATTTAGCGCGGTGGTTGATGTCGTCAGCGCCTGGCTGGCGACAAAAAATCCGTCAATGCGGGTGTTTTGCCAGTTATTCACCGCAGCTTGTGTCAGCGATATGGTATCGCCCGCCGCATAGCTGCCGAGCGTAAGTGATTTCCATACATTGCTACCATACATCGTATAGCTTCCCAATTGTGTCGCGACTGACGCACCGATACCTGAATGCACATTGACTGTCGCAAATTGCGAGCCAATACCATGAACGTACATATAAGCATTAGTCATGGTTGTCGGAATTGTGATGCTACTGACAAAATAGCTGCCGGTATCTGATGAGCCTCCGATAATGAGCATACCATTATTGCGTCCGGCATCGGTCCAGCCGGAATACTGCGCTGATGGATTGGCGATCCATCCGGCATTAAACGTGCCGCTCTTGGCCGAATAACTTTCGGCCTCAACCCACACCCATGATGCCGCGCCGCTGAGGTTCGTAAAGCTGACACCGGCGCTTGCCACGGAAACGCCAGTTGCAAGAGCCGCCAGAACAACCGCACCCTTTAAATTCTTAATGCTGAACATACCGTCCCTTCCTTTCGTTTTAGTGTAGATATCTACAATTAAAGTTATTTAGAAGAACAAGGATATCCCGCTTGTCGCCTGTCATTTATTCCGGATCGCCTACAAGATATAAGTCGCTGATCTCAATTGTGTTTTCTTTATGGTCTGTGTTGAGTCCCATTTGAATATTCACCAGTTGAGCGGCATCCGTCAGAGGTTTTGGCGTAAATTTGGCAAAGGGCAGATATTTGACATGCCAGCTTCCGTCCCCCGTCGGAAAGCACGCTTCGCCGCCAAAATGCATGTTGCCGCTTTTTTCCTGAACGATGACAAGCGACGAGCACGGCTGCATGGCGCGCCCGCGGATCACCAGGCCCTTCGCTTTGCTCAAACTCTCGGCCGAAGGCAGTTTAGCCAGCTTGGGATACGCCCATTTATCGCTGATTTTCCCATCAAATCCGGCCGTAATCGTCAACAGATTCTCCGTCGGATCGACTTTAACCTTCGCCGTTGGCCCAGCATTGGCCTGCCAGTCGCGCACATCGCCAAATGACACGCGCTCGCTGTATTTGAATTTTTTGAGTGTTTCTTCAAGCGTCAGGCTTCGCAGAATGCGAATAACAGATTGGTCAACAACAGTTCCGTTCTCAAGAGCGCTCAACTTAATCGTGGCAATGCCATTTTTATCGTATTGATCGCCAAACGAGAGCGCAAAGGTCACATCCTGCCAGCTTTGCGGCGCCAGCGTCACATCACGCGACATTCCCAGCACCTGAACCGTAATATTGCTCTGCGTACTTTTGAAATTGCTCACACGCACTGTGGCGTTGACATGATCCGTATCCACATTTTCGCGCGATACGCTATATCCGCCTGGGAATTGTTTGCTCCAGTCGGCTTCGGGCATGTACGTCAGCACCACCGATGGCGCGGCCTTGCGCTCTGGCCGCGGACCTTTGGCCATCGCCAGCATTTTGCCGGCCGCCGTATCCGTTTTAATCTTCCCGGCCAGCGCGGAATTGGCCACACGCACATACGCCACGCCATCGGGTATCGGCAGTTTTCCGTTGACAATTTCCAGCTTGCGTCCATCAATGCTTGTCACTTCGCCGGCCGGCAACGCCCACGTCACGCTCGCCGACGGATTAACCTTCCCCGTATAAAGTGCCACGATGCTCTCATTATCGCCGCCAAAAACGCGCGCCCGCTTCAGCGATGCATCCGCACCGATCAGATCGCCCACATAATCACGGTGCGCCAGCAAACTTGACACATACGCATAACTGGCAAACGCATGCAGCGGCGTGCCATCTTTGCCCAGCATGCCGAAATTCTTCGGCCCTTCCGGAAAATACTCCAGGACAAACGGATAATACCGATCAATCCCGCACGCTTTGCACTCTACCGCCTTCATCGAAATATCAAGCGAAGACTTCATGCTCTGATCGCGCGGCGGACGATCCGGCCCCTGTAGCCACGCCATGCCACACTCGCTAAGCCACAATGGCATCGATGCGTGGCCATAATCGGCGGCCCAGCTTCGGAATCGCCATATGATATCCTGCATCTCATCGGCAGGCTGATATGTGTGAAAACTGATCGCATCCGAGTGATCAAGCAATCCGTTCTCCGCACACAGATTCATAAACTGCCGATTTGAGCGCGCAAACGCCCCGCCTACGCGTAACGCCTGCGAGCCCTGCTGATCAAGCGAATGATAAACACCCTTAACCATCGGGATTAACTGATCCGGCGGATAATCTCCGCCAAATCCGATCTCAGGTTCATTCCACACTTCAATGCTATCCCATGATGCGCCATAAGCCTGCGCGATAGCCTGCCATGCTTTTTCAACTTTGATAAGATCCGTCGGGTACGGATTTTTCTTCAGGGTTTCTGATCGCAGATAGGCCGGCACTTCGTGAAACATTTCCATGACGCCGATTCCCTGCGACTTCATGGCCTGGCGGACTTTTTCATAACGCCCGGCCGAAAAATCCCACTTGCCCTCTTCCTTTTCAATCCCAGGCCAAAGTAAACGTTCACGCGCGGAGGCTATGCCTGTTTTAGCCAGCAACTGGGCCACTTGTTTGATCCGTTCGTCAGAGCGCGTGCTTCCGCCGCCCACCAGCCACGAAAGCGCCGAATCAATACCGAAAAAATGGTCACGCCCACCCTGCGGTGCCGTCACCGCAGCCACGCCGCTGGTTTCTTTGAGTTCAGGAAAAACAATTTCGTAAAAACCGGCCGGCAACTTCAGCTTCAGTGACATGCGGCCCTGCTGAGAAACCACGGTGCCCTTCTGAATCACCACGCCAAGCGAATCCTGAACTTCATAGGCAAATTCGCCATTGCGCTGGCACGTCCACGAAAATTCTGATTCCGCATCCGGATTAACCACAAACGCCGAGAGATTATCCGGCGTCAGTACGCGCGATTCATTCGCCGGTGCCTGTGCATACGCATTCCCTGCGCCGGTCATGCCGCTTGCCGCCACGACCGCGACAAGAATTGAACGAAACAAAGCTGATTTCCCTGAAAAACCCATGCAGACTCCCATGATTACATTTTTAATAGCGTTTACCATGACGTATCACAAATAAATTACATATTCGCAATAGCATTTTATTGCGTATTAGATGATGCAGTAAGAGTAATGCCATAACCGGTCAATTCACCAATGCTGCAATTCTCAACATGGCCATCAATAAATTCAATATTGATTTTTGAATACTTGTTATGCCGGCGATGCAGATAAGGAGTTGATCCGCCCATGAAAAAGTACGCCACTTGTTTATTGCCATATCGCGTATCCGCCAGCAATGGAAAACGTGACGGGTTCGTGCTTGTGCTGTTGAGTTTATAGAAAATATATTCCCAAGCGTTTTTGCCGGCCGGCACACCTGCTGAAAAATCCGCCACATTGCTGCGATTCATGCCATACGTATTGTATTTGGCAATTTCGTAATCACTGGTATCAAATTCAGCAGGAGGATAACTCGGGCACAACAATACGCGCTTGTTATTGCCGGAGATATAGCTGTTGGCCCAAAGCCATTTATTCCATGTAATTTCCCCAACACCGTTGCCCTGGGAGTAAAAGGAAGGAATCGTCTGGCCGTAATCTGATGCATACATAGACACAGCCATTCCGCACTCACGCAGCCGTGCGCCGCACTGTACCGTTTTGGCCTGCTCGCGCGCGCCGCTTAACGAAGGCAGCAAAATCGCCATTAAAAGTGCTATAATGGCTACTACAACAAGCAGTTCAATCAGGGTAAACCCCCGCAGAGCGTTTTTATACGGCGTCTTCATACGTGCTCCCAATCCTGTACAGGTACAGCTCCGGCGCGCCAATCACGCAACCTCTGACGGATTGACACAGTGCCAGACTATTCACATAAAAAAATACGGCCAAAAAACCACACACGGAATTGAATCACGAAGCGTCAGGATATCTCATGGTGTAATAGAAATTACATTTTAGGGCGCGCAGTGCTGGCACGAACTCGCAGTTGATAACGTAATGCCGACTCATGTGACAGATCCGTCGGCTCAAGATCACGCATTCTGCGATACACATACCGCGCGGCATGATAACCCATATCATCCATTGGTGCGCCGATGGTGGTCAGCGGCGGATTTAAAAATGCGCTTTCCGGATAATCATCAAAACTAATGACAGAAACATCTTCCGGAACCTTTTTGCCGCTCATATTCATACCGTGCAGAACACCGATCGCCGCGCTGTAATCAAGAACCAGCAATGCGGTCATCCCCGGGCAGCGCGATAAAAGTTCACAGGAACCATCCCGGCCAAAGACAAGCCCGGTCTGTTCTTCCCGTGCGGCTATAACCCATCTCGGGTCAAACGCAATACCCGCAGAAGCAAGCGCCTGCTTATAGCCTTCAATTCGCACACGGCTGGCGCTGCTGCCCTGATCATGATCCAGTACGCCTATGCACCGATGACCAAGCTCTGTCAGATAATTCACCGCATCCTGAGCCGACTGATTGCCATCAAGACCAATATGATGGCCCAAATCACGGCCATTATTCGACATCAGGCTCACATATGGGAAATGTTGTTGATCCAGTTGTTTGAAAAAATCACTACTCTCGTTGGCCCGCATCACAACCGCACCGGCAATACCGCGCCGGCGCAACTCGCGGACAAGATCAACGCTGTTAAGCTCATCAACATCCGCGGCGTAAATACTCATCTCAAGGCCTTCTTCACGCGTATATTGCGCCACACCCTCCATCACGCGCGCCACATACGGAGAAAAATCAAGCGGATGTCCATAAACCTGCTGAATCAGCACACATATATTAGGAACGCGGTTGCTGACGAGTCGAGGACGAAATTGATTTGCTCTGGCCAGATCCTGCACGCGCGTTCGCAATTCCGCACTAATCTCCGGCGAATGATTGAGCGCCTTGCTGACCGTCGACGGAGAAATGCCCAGCTCACGGCCTAATTTATAGATGGTCATTTTGGCTGGCGTTCTTGGCATTTGCGTATAAACCTTGTACTACGAAACTCATGACGATAATGTTTCGATTTGTTTCTGAAGACATCATACCACCACTAAATCAGAAAGCAAATTCTGAAAAAATTAATGACTTTCGGGTTATTCGCTATTACGTTTTGCTACCGTTATATCCTGATGAAGAAAGCCGCGAAAGAATTAATAACGCAAGCGATACTATTGTCCCACAAGAAAAACAAAACAAAAAAAGCCCGCGAATAACTATTCGCGGGCTTTTGGCTTATTCGTCAGTGAACAATCAGTGGTTCATGCTCCCGGTATGGCGATGGCACGCTTTTAGCCAGTGATGCCGGTGAGCTTCTTGAGCTCTTTGACCTTGTCGGTCTTTTCCCAGGTAAAGTTCGGCAGTTCGCGGCCAAAGTGACCGTTACGGGCCGTTTCTTTGTAAATCGGACGCAAGAGCTTGAGCGTGCTGACGATACCACGCGGACGCAGATCAAAGACCTTGCGAACGACATCGCTCAGCAGATCTTCACTGACCACGCCGGTACCCTGCGTATCAACCAGAACCGAAACAGGTTCAGCAACGCCGATGGCGTAACCGAGCTGAATTTCTACCTTCGTCGCCAGGCCGGCCGCAACGATATTCTTGGCGACGTAACGCGCCATGTAGCAAGCGGAGCGGTCAACCTTTGAGGGATCTTTACCGGAGAACGCGCCGCCGCCGTGTGCGCCTGCGCCGCCATAAGTATCAACGATGATTTTGCGGCCAGTCAGGCCGGTATCGCCGTTGGGGCCGCCGATGAGGAACTTGCCCGTGGGATTAACGTGAAAAATGATATCCTTGTTCCACAACTTGGGGCTCTCCGCCATGATGACCGGCTTAATGATCTGGTCAATGACCTGCTTCTTGGCGGCTTCTGAGAAGCTGTCGGTCTTTTTATCAACAGCAGCTTCCGTATGCTGAGTCGAAAGCACGACCGTGTGCACGCGCGAGGGCATGCCGTTTTCGTACTCAATTGTGACCTGGCTCTTGGCGTCCGGCCGCAGCCACTTGAGCTTGCCGCTGGCGCGAAGCTCGGCCTGTTTTTCAACAAGACGATGCGAAAGATAAATCGGCAGCGGCATGAGTGATTTGGTTTCGTTGCAGGCAAAACCAAACATGATGCCCTGATCGCCGGCGCCCTGATCCTTATCCTTATTAGTGGCGGCCGTGACGCCGCGCGAAATATCCGCCGACTGGCCATGCAACGTGCGTACTACCGCGCATGAACGGTAGTCAAAACCGGTTTCCGGATCGTCATAACCAATTTCCTTGATAACCGCACGAGCGGTTTCTTCGGCCTTGCCCAAAGCATCGGCCGCTTTCTGGTTATGAACCGTGACTTCGCCGGCCAGCACAACAAGGCCAGTGGTCACGAGCGTTTCGCATGCCACGCGGGCATACGGATCTGCCGCAAGCAAAGAATCAAGAATGGCATCCGAAATCTGATCGGCAACCTTATCCGGATGGCCCATTGATACGGATTCGCTGGTAAACAGGTGACTGCTGCGAAGTTCTGACACTTGAGACGATCCTTTCCCCGTCCTGTGACGAGCAATCTGGTTTATAATTCTGGCAAAATTGAGCTTTTAAGTGTACGCGTTACGTATGAAAATGCAACTCACACCGGTTGTCTGTCCGTTATATCAAGCATACTCTGGCTTGGCCAGAATCCCAGCTTATCTCCTTTTACCGGACGGTGATGACGGATCGGCATTGCCAGGTTGATCACGTTTTTGCCTTTCCTGCTCGGCGCGCCGGTCTTCGTCGGCTTTGCGCTGGCGCTCCTGCTCGGCACGACGATCTTCGTCTGCCTTACGCTGACGTTCCTGCTGTTGGCGGTGTTCTTCCTGCTGACGACGTTCCTGATCCGCACGACGGTCATTCTCCGCTTTTTGCCGCGCGGCCTCGGCTTGCTGGCGATCCGCATCATCACGACGTTTACGTTCTTCCTGATCGCGTTTTTCCTGTTGAGCACGGCGTTCAGTTTCCGCGCGCCGATCATCATCAGCCTTACGCTGACGCTCCTGCTGTTGGCGGTGTTCTTCCTGCTGACGACGTTCCTGATCCGCACGACGGT
>CAZSYN010000004.1:0-76682 GCA_964610975.1 uncultured Phycisphaeraceae bacterium | reverse complement strand
CATTCTCCGCTTTTTGCCGCGCGGCCTCAGCCTGCTGGCGATCCGCATCATCACGACGTTTACGTTCTTCCCGATTACGTTTTTCCTGCTGTGCTTTGTTTTCTGCATTCGCCTGACGCTCGCGCTGGTCCTGCGCTGCGCGCCGGTCAGTCTCCGCTTTCTGACGCTCGGCCTCAGCCTGCTGACGTTCCTGCTCCGCCTTGTGGCGGTCATCTTCAGCACGTTGGCGATTCTGCTCGGTGCGCTTGTCATCTTCCTCTTTTTGTGCTGCGGCACGCCGACGTTGTTCCTCCTGGCGTTGACGTTCCTCATTCTCTCGCTGGTCAACCTGCCGTGGCGATGTTGGCCACGGTGCGGATGTCTTGGGCGCATCTTTTTGAGGAGCCTCGGTACGCGGAGTTTCCTTGACCGGTTGCTGGCCGGCGGCATTTGTTTTTTGATGACGATCTTCCTTTGGCGCGGTTCTGGGTGACTCCTTTTCGTTTCTGACTGGCGGCGTGGCCGGCGCGGGATGAATAATCAACCGATCATCCTTTTTGCGTTCCGGCGCGGGTATTTGCCCGGCAGGTTTCTGATGTACGGAAGGCTGATGAGCCCCGTTGCCATCCTGCGAGACTGGTCTCGGAGTCATTGGCATAAACCGCTCCGGCCTGCGCTCATCGCGTTTCTGCCAGGGACGATCCGTGGTTTTGGGCGGCAATTTGATCGGATGATGCTCCCAGGGACGATAATTCGGCAACATCGGATGACCATGATCATCATGATGCGTCGGCCGGGGCTGCCATACCGGCGCTGGCTTGGTGCGCGGACGATGATACCAGTCACGGTACGGCCAGGCACCAGTCACAATGC
Source organism: uncultured Phycisphaeraceae bacterium (assembly GCA_964610975.1). Classification (GTDB taxonomy): domain Bacteria; phylum Planctomycetota; class Phycisphaerae; order WQYP01; family WQYP01; genus CAZSYN01. The sequence continues at coordinate 75,830 of CAZSYN010000004.1, read as the reverse complement.
ATCCGCGGCCCCAGTCAATATCAATATTCATCCACTGGTTAATCTGTATCCCGACGTCAAAACGAATGCAGGTATCCTCCGGCAGCAGTTCCTGAACGTAAATCACTTCAGGATCGTAATCCGGCACGTATACCACGGCCGGATCGGCGGGCTGAATGCTGATACATTCGTTTTGTTTTGTGACGATCTGCTGCTGGGTATTATGCAGATTGCCTTTGGCATAAGCCTCGGCCCGCTTGCGCTGAACCGACGCCATGACATCCTGCGGCTGAACCACATACGCCGTGCCCAGCGATGCCGACCAATCCGGATATTGCGCCAGCAGATTGAGCACCACCGGGTAATGCGCCAGCATTTTGGTGGCGTCCTGCCAGGGTTGCTGAGCGATGAGTTCCTCCGTCGGCGTGGGATTAATTGTGAGCCATTGCGCTGCGGCCTGAATTTCTTCAGGATAGCACATGGCCGCGAGCGTAGCGGCCAAAAGAGGATCGGGATATAACGCAATCGGCGCGGTAAGCTCATCAAGCTGTTCTGGCGCAAGAACCGGCACAACCGGCGGCACGACCATCATGGTCATCGTCGCAGGTACCGCTTTTTGTACCCGCGGTTTTTCCGGTTCTTGACATCCGGCCAACGCCAGAAGTCCCGCCATTAACCCCGGAACTACGGCCACGCACTGAATCATCGGGAGCATATTCATATGAAGTTCCTTTGTCAGGAGATGTGCCTGCGACAGAAATGACGCGCTATTGGCTCTCCGCCATCCGCAGTCAAATTCATTCAGATTGATGCAATACCGGCGGGAAAGTTAGCAAAATTCATTGACCGCTTGGCGGCATACCCAAGTGTATGCTTTTTGGCATATGACGGTGAATGCATGCATTAAAAATGATGCATACTATATAAAATTTATACATATACATAAAATAATTATTAATCAAGCAGGCTTATTGTAGCGAAACCAACTCGCGCCTCGCAGGTAAAGACCAAATGACAGTTTGAACAAACAAACATCTCATCATCCGATTATCAGACACTTAATTTAGTGTGTCGTTTTTCTTTCACCGACACGATTCCTCATCTTCGCCAAAACGGCAACATCCGCGCTTACGGTTTTTCTACCACATCCGCCGAACTCTATCTTATTATTTCTCAAATAGTTGCGACAAAAATGCACATATAAACAACATCATTTATCCCCAACTCGGCCATAAGTAACTTATCTGCAAATCCCGCCATATGAGATTTCAAATCGGATTGAAACAATTCCATAGATTGACGCCGATTGATTCGGCAGATACCTTACGGTGTAACAGAGGAGTTATTTGTCGCATTTATCTCATTTTCGGAGTAATGCGGGTCTTCTGTCGCATGCTCCGGCAAGAAAGGACGAAACATGTCTGTCGTTTCCGAAGGAAAAGGCAGCCGCCACAACAGCGCGCGGCCGCTTGATCCCATCTTCAACGCACGTAGCGTAGCAGTCATCGGCGCAACCGAAAACCCCGGTGCCGTCGGCCGCACTGTGTTGTGGAATTTGATTTCAAGCCCGTTTGGCGGCACGGTTTACCCCGTTAACCCCAAACGCCCCAGCGTACTGGGCATCAAGGCTTATAAAAATCTCAAAGACATTCCCGAGAAGGTTGATCTCGGCGTGATCTGCACCCCGGCCGCGACGGTTCCGGCCCTGGTTCAGGACGCCGTTGACGCCGGCGTCAAGGCGCTGGTCATCATCTCCGCGGGCTTTAAGGAACTTGGCGCTCCCGGCATCGCGCTTGAAAAGCAGGTTAAGGAAATTGCCGCCAAAGGCAACATCCGGATCATCGGCCCCAACTGCCTGGGTATTCAGAACCCGCTCATCGGTCTGAATGCTTCGTTTGCCAAAGGCATCGCAATGCCCGGCTCACTGGCCATTCTCTCGCAGTCAGGCGCTCTGGCCTGCGCGATTCTGGATTGGGCCCTGCGCGAAAAAGTCGGCTTTAGCTCATTCGTTTCGCTCGGTTCAATGCTTGACGTGGGCTTCGGCGATCTGATTGATTATTACGGCGACGATCCGCGCACCAAAGCCATTTTGATTTACATGGAATCAATCGGCGATGCGCGTTCATTCCTCTCGGCCGCACGCGAAGTGGCCCTGAGCAAGCCGATCATCGTCATCAAGGCCGGCCGCACCGCCGCCGCCGCCGCCGCCGCCGCATCGCACACCGGCTCAATGACCGGTTCGGATGACGTGCTTGATGCCGCATTCCGCCGCGTCGGCGTGCTGCGCGTCAACAATATTGCCGAACTCTTTGACATGGCCGAAGTGCTTGCCACTCAGCCGCCGCCAAAAGGCCCCCACCTCACGATGGTGACCAACGCCGGCGGCCCGGGCGTGCTGGCATGCGATTCGTTGATCCTCGGCGGCGGCGAGCTGACCAAGCTCTCAGCCAAAACGATGGAAGAACTCAACGCCATGTGCCCGCCGCAGTGGTCGCACAATAACCCGGTTGACATTCTCGGCGATGCCCCGCCGGAACGTTACGCCAAGGCGCTTGAAATTTCCGCCCGCGACGAAAACGCCGACGGCATGATGGTCATCCTGACTCCTCAGGATATGACCGACGCCACGCTGACGGCCCAGGCGCTGACCAAGCTTCAGAAGGTAGAAGGCAAGCCGGTCATCGCAAGCTGGATGGGTGGCGCCGCGGTCCGCGCCGGTGAGGAAATTCTCGCCGCCGCCGGCATCCCGTCGTTTGCTTATCCGGACGCAGCCGCGCAGGCGTTCAATTACATGTGGCAGTACAGCAAGAACCTCAAGGATCTCAACCAGACGCCCAAAGCCATCAGCGCGGGCACTTTTGATGCCGCCCGCAAGGCCAAAGTGGAGAAGATTCTTGCCGGCGCCCTGAAGGACGGCCGCACGATTCTGACCGAAGTTGAGTCAAAACAGGTTCTCGCCGAGTACGGCCTGCCGATCACGCCGACCGTGATCGCCACGACCGCGCAGGAAGCCGCCGACGCCGCCCAGAAGATGGGCTACCCGGTGGTGCTCAAGATCTACTCGCTGACCATCACGCACAAAACCGATGTCGGCGGCGTGGTGCTGAACCTTCAGAATGCCGATGCGGTCAAGTCCGCATTTGAGCAGATCAAGAAGTCGGTTACCGAAAAGGCCGGCGCCCAGCACTTCCAGGGCGTCACCGTTCAGCCGATGATCAAGCTCAAGGATGCCTACGAAATTATCCTGGGCATGTCGGTTGACCATCAGTTCGGCCCGGTTCTTCTCTACGGTTCAGGCGGCCAGCTTGTTGAGCTTTACAAAGACCGCGCACTGGGCCTGCCTCCGCTGAATACCACCCTGGCCCATCACATGATGGATCAGGTCAAGATCACCAAGGCCCTCAAGGGCATCCGCGGCCGCGCCGCCTGCGACGTTGAAGAAGTTGAACGCTTGCTGGTGCGCTTCAGCGAACTGGTGATGGAGCAGCCGCGCATCAAGGAACTTGATATCAACCCGCTGATGGTTTCGCCGGACAAGATCGTGGCGCTTGACGCCCGAGTCGTCCTGCACCCGGCCAGCGTGGCTGATGCCGATCTTCCCAAGCCGGCCATCCGCCCGTACCCGACACAGTACGTTCAGGCCACATCAACCAAGAGCGGCGAAAACTACTCGCTGCGTCCGATCAGCCCGGAAGATGAACCGCTGATGGTCAAATTCCACCAGGCTCTCTCAACGCAGACCGTTCGCAACCGCTACTTCATGGTGATGAAGCTTGACCAGCGTATCGCGCATGAACGTCTTGTGCGCGTGTGCATGAATGATTACGACCGCGAAATCGCGCTGGTTGCCGAAGTCGTCAAGAACGGCGAACGCGAAATCGTCGGCGTCGGCCGCCTCTCCAAGATGCGCGGCACCAGCCAGGCCGAAGCCGCTGTAGTCGTCTCTGACGATTGGCAGAACAAGGGCATCGGCACCAAGCTGCTGAACGAAGTCATTCGCATCGCCAAGGAAGAAAAGCTTACCCGCATCACGGCGCAGGCCCTTGCGGAAAATAACGAAGTACAGCATATCTTTGAGAAGAAGCTGGGCTTCGTCACCAAACGCACCCCGGGCGAACCGACGGTTTCGTTTGAATTAACGCTGTAAGTGATCGGCCGCGCACAACGATCAGCGCGATATCACTCAACCTCAACCGGCCCCGGAGTTTACGCTCCGGGGCCTTTGTTTTGGCTTCGCAACCCGCCTAATTTTACATTCACTTATTCTCATGTGTTTTAGTTTAACGCCTTGATTTCATGCATAAACGTTAAAGTTTTACCATCTTGACTTTTTTAGTCCGAGAACCCTAAAAAACGACTGAAGTGTCCTATAACGGGACAAAAAACGTCATATTTCCCTCAAAATTGCGCAGAATCCGCCTGAAAAATGGTGTAGTCTCTTTCCCGTGGGGTTCAGGATTTGATTACTTCTTTTTGTAAGAGCAGGGAGAAAAATGAAGATCAACGTTGCAGCTACTTTTGGCCTTATCGCGGTTGCGGCATTGACGGTGGGGTCAGTGCAGGCATCGTCAGTAACAATTTCCGCCAAGTACACCGGTATTTCGGGAAGCTCAAATACTTTTGATATCAGCTACGGAAACAGGGATGTCACAACGGCGGCCGGCGCCATGAACTGGCAGCGCACGGACAACCAGACTGATTCCGTCTTTGGTTCAACATTCACCACGTACTGCATTGAACTGGATGAATCAACCACTACAAAATCAAAAACATATGATGTCCAGAGCAACGGAACTAACGTATTGTCAAATATAGACGTGACGTCCATCGGCAAGCTCTGGGCGCAATACAGCGCCAGCGAATTGACCGGCAATGATGCTTCGGCTTTTCAGCTTGCGGTCTGGAATATCGTGTACGATACCGATTATACGCTCAATTCAGGCACGCTTGAAGTTGATCCGCACGATAGCTGGTATAGCTATTCAAAATACAACAACGAACTCAGCATCATCAATACGGCAAACGAAATGCTCTCGTGGCTACAGACGTCCTCAGCAAATGCGCCTGCGGCGTCCATTACGACCATGACCAACGGCACTTACCAGGACCAGGTCATCGGCATTATGATCGGCTCAACACCGGGAGAAGCACCCTCGGCAGTACCGCTTCCGGCGGGCGTGTGGGCGGGTCTGGGACTGATGAGCGTCCTGGGTGTATCCCGCAAATGGCGCCAGATCAAGGCCAGCCGGTAAAATCAAAATTCATCCATAATTGGCAGAGAAGTCATGAACATGGCGTTCATGGCTTCTCTTTTTTTTTGCCTATTTATAATATGTGCCAAAATGTTTTAGCGCATGACCTGCCGCCACGCTATCGCGGGGCGGCTTTTTTAATTAAAAAAGTCTGTCAGCCGTTATTTCTTGGCATCCGCTCTATCAGATTCATTCCGAATTGAAGAAAAAGGCATCTCCTATTTTAACACTGGCCGCCGATAACATGCCGCTATGTCTGATAAGTCGATAAAAACCGACTTATCAGTACTGATATTTTTATTTTTTTACCTTAATCAGGATTATCTTTTACACGATTAAACAATTACCACATGGTGAATGTTCACCATGAGAGAAAGGGAAAAGGGAAAGAGTTCATAAGCAGTTTCGCATAAAGGAGACCTTTGGCCGTTCATGCGAGACATGCGGGTTGAACTGTTATTGTTATTACAATTTTTGTATTTTTAATTGCATATTCAATACGCTTGATTGCCGCGGCGTTTGTCGGGCTGCGAAGTAATGAGAGTTGGTTACAGTTCAGCATACCAGGCAGATCCGTCAAGAGGATCACGATATGCCGGCCTGAAAATCACCGTGAGAGTCAGTCATTGTTTGTTCGGAGAGTTTGTATGTTTATTTCAGTTGCCAGCGGAAAAACCTGTATTGCCTTATCCCTCGCCGCACTTGGTTTATACGGCACTTCCGTATCGCAGGCCACGGTTTCGGAAAGCATCAAATACACGTGGACTAAGAGCGGCGGTTTTCTGATTAACGCATTCATCACGACCGGCAGCAAAACCACGCAATACCAGACCTCCGGCGGAGGCATGCAATACGATATTGAATCATCCACCAATCCCGGAGAGTCATCGGGATTTACATTTCAATCGTATTGCATTGAAATTCCCGAAGATGTCAGCCGAAGCTACGAAGCATACACGATCAACACCGCCGAGAGCCTCATCGGTGATGCGGATGCCCAGGCCATCGGCAAACTCTGGGCGCAATATGATGCCGGTAACCTGGAAGGCGAGCACGCAACGGCATTTCAGATCGCCGTGTGGAATATTATTTACGACGACGATTACTATGTCGGCCTGGGCAAGGCGTCTTTTTCATGCTGGCTCAATTCGGTGGTGATTGAAGCGCAGGGCATGCTTGACTGGCTTAAGACATACGGCTCATCGGCGCCTGTCACGCAGATGACGATTCTGAGCAATGACGGGTATCAGGATCAGATCGTCATCGCTGATTATCTTGAGGCTTACGCATCCGTACCTGAACCGGCAACACTGGGCATCGCGGCGCTGGGCGCCGTCACATTGCTGACACACCGGCGAAAATCGCTGTAAACATGCTTGTCGACAGTGGATATCCGCTATCAGAACATGTCATGAGCGCCGGGATGATGCAATCATCCCGGCATTCTTTTTGATACGCCTGTTTATTGGCGAAGTAAGGCATCTATTATTATGATCAGAGAGTCTATTGACGATTATTTCGTCGTCAAATGTTTTTGGTGACCAGTCTGGAGGAATCATTATGGCACGTCCGGTTACTATTTTTACTGGCCAGTGGGCCGATCTTCCTTTTGAAACACTTTGCCAGAAAATGAAGGCGTTTGGCTATGACGGCCTTGAGCTGGCCTGTTGGGGCGATCATTTTGACGTCACAAAGGCTCTTGAGGACAAGAATTACATCAAGAAGAAATGGGCCACATTACAAAAATATGGCCTGAAGTGCTATGCGATTTCCGCACATCTGGTCGGCCAGTGTGTCTGCGATAATATTGATGCGCGTCATAAGGCCATTGCGCCGGCGCATGTGTGGGGCGACGGCAAGCCCGAAGGCGTGCGTCAGCGCGCCGCCGAAGAAATCAAAAATACCGCTCGTGCGGCACGTAAATTTTTTGATGCCGCGCCGGCCGAGATCAAAAAAGATCTTAAGCGCACGGTTGTCAACGGGTTTACCGGCTCAAGCATATGGCATCTGGTTTACAGTTGGCCGCCGGTTCTGCCGGGCATGCTTAATGCGGGATATGAGGATTTTGCCAAGCGTTTTAATCCGATTTTTGACGTATTTGATGAACAGGGCGTTGTTTTTGCGCTTGAAGTGCACCCGACGGAAATCGCCTTTGATATTGTTTCGTGCCATCGCGCGCTGGCCGCGGTTAATAACCGCAAGACCTTCGGCTTTAATTTTGACCCGTCACATCTGGTTTACCAGGGCGTGGATTACGTGCAGTTTATCCGCGAATTTAAGGACCGCATTTACCACGTGCACATGAAGGATGCGTGGTTCTCGCCGACTCCGCGCCGCAGCGGCGTATTTGGCGGCCATCTTGATTTTGGTGACCCGGAACGTTATTGGGAATTTCGTTCACTGGGCCACGGCAGCGTGAATTTTGAAGAAATTATCCGAGGCCTGAACTTCGCCGGCTATCAGGGCCCGCTGTCGGTTGAATGGGAAGACCAGAACATGGACCGCGAAATGGGCGCCACTGAAGCGGCGGCATTCGTCAAGAAAGTGGACTTTAAGAAATCAGACATCGTTTTTGATGCCCAGTTTGATCGCAAATAAGCACGACGTTAAAGCGTTGATTCGGAATCATGCGAGATAAGAACCCCGGAACGGCAATTCCGGGGTTCTTTTTTGAATGATCAGGCTATGATAGAATCGTTCAAGATGATGATGATTCTACGCAAGAGTCGCGCGCACATTCACAGGAGGTCCGCATGGGAACGTTAACCGGCAAAACGGCGTTGATCACCGGCGCAAGCGCGGGAATCGGCACGGCATTGGCATATGAACTGGCCGAGGCAGGTGCGCGTGTGGTGCTGACCGCGCGCCGCAAGGAAAAACTGGATGTGATTGCGACGGATCTCAAAAACAAAGGCTATCAGGCGCTGGCCGTTGCGGCCGATGCGGGTAAAATCGCGGATATTGACGCATCATTTGCGCAAGCCGTTCAATTCGGCGGCGGTAAACTGGATATCGTCATCATCAACGCCGGCCGCGGCCTGGCCGGCAGCATCACCACTTCCGATGAATCGCAATGGCAGGAAGTGTACCAGACAAACGTGCTGGGCGCGGTTCACCTGATGCGCATCGCCGCGCAACACATGGCGCAGCATCAGTCAGGCGATATTGTGACGCTTGGCTCGGTGGCCGGCACAAATATTTCGCCCTTCTCCGGATTTTATGGGTCAACCAAATGGGCCATCTGGTCGCTCAGCGAAGCGCTGCGCCGGGAAGTCGGGCCAAAAGGTGTGCGCGTAACTTGCGTTAAGCCGGGCATCGTGATCAGCGAATTTCAGCAGGTGGCCGGGTATACGGAAGAAAATTTCGGCAAAGGCATTGCCAAATTCGGCAAGTTGCTTGAACCGGCCGACGTCGCAAAAGCTGTTGGCTTTGTACTGGGTATGCCCCAACACGTGCACATCAATGAATTTGTCATTCGCCCCACCGGCCAGGATTACCCGTAAAGGAAAAACGCGAAAGACGAAACTCGAAACGCGAAACAAAAGAAATTTTTCCCATTTCGCGTTTTGCGTTTCGTCTTTCGCGTTTACTTTTTTATTTGGTGTTTTATGCCTCTTGCTCTCACTTCTCAATCCGGCGGTTATGTTCTGGCGATCAAGGTTGTGCCCAATTCAAGCCGCGACCAGATCGCCGGAATGCTGGGAACCGAACTGAAAATCAAGGTCGCACAACCGCCGGAAGATGGCAAAGCCAATAAGGCTCTTGAAGCGCTGCTGGCCAAAACACTCGGCACCGCGGCCAGTAACGTTCAGGTCATCGCCGGACATTCGCAACCGCATAAAAAAGTGCTGATCATCGGCCTTTCGGAAGATAAGATTCGCCAAAAAATCAGCAAATAAGCCACATTCTCGGCAATTAAGCACTGCCCCACCGTTTGTTACGCATATCAATCCGCCAGGATCTTGATCTTTTCTTGATGTTATACCCGCCGGTATTGATTTTCTTTTGATTACAAAAATTCACGCAGCCATGCAAAACTAATAACCACGAAAGGAGTGCGTCATGGATCTGATTTACGCAGGCGTCGTGGCGGCGTTTTTTACGGCAACATGGTTGCTGATCAAGCTCTGCCGAAAAGTCGGAGGAGACGCATGAATGCGATTTACTGGATCGGCGGCATGATATCCCTGTTGCTGCTGGCATATCTGCTGGCGGCATTGCTTTATCCGGAGAAATTTTCATGACATGGCAAGGCTGGCTGCAAATTCTGCTGTATCTGGGCGCGCTGCTGCTGTTGGTTAAGCCGCTGGGCACCTACATGGCGGCCGTATTTGAGGGCAAAACAATCCGCGGTGTCAGCATGATCCTGAGCCCGATTGAGCGGCTGATGTATCGCATCGCGGGACAATGGCCGCCGCGAGAAATGAACTGGCGCAGTTATGCCGGCGCGGTGCTGATGTTCAGTATTGCAGGCATCCTGTGCGTCTATGCATTGCAGCGCGCGCAGGGATTGCTGCCGGGTAACCCGCAAGGCATGAGCGCGGTATCGCCCGACCTTGCTCTTAACGTGGCCGTCAGTTTTGTCACCAATACCAATTGGCAGAACTATGGCGGCGAAGTCACGATGAGCTACCTGACGCAAATGCTGGGGCTGACGGTACAAAATTTTGTCTCCGCCGCAACGGGCATGGCCGTGCTGGTAGCGCTGATTCGCGGCATCACGCGTAAAAATGCGTTAACACTGGGCAATTTCTGGGTTGATGTCACACGCGGAACGCTTTATATCCTGCTGCCGCTATCATGCGTGCTGGCGCTGGCATTTGTATCACAGGGCGTGATACAGAATTTTGCTTCGTATAAAAATGTGCCGATGATTCAGTCGGCCAGCTATAACACGCCCAAACTCAATGCCGACGGCAGTGTGATCAAAGATGCTTCCGGAAAAGACATAACCGAAGAAATAAAGCTCACTACGCAGCCGCTGCCGATGGGGCCTGTGGCATCACAGCTTGCGATTAAACATCTGGGCACAAACGGCGGCGGCTTTTTTAACGCAAACAGCGCGCATCCTTACGAAAATCCCACGCCGATAACGGATTTTCTTCAGGTACTGGCGCAAACGATCATCGCCGCATCTTTATGTTACACCTTCGGCAAAATGGCCGGTGATACACGCCAGGGATGGGCCGTGCTTGCCGCCATGATGATCATTCTGGTGCTGTTCATCGCCGGAGCATACTGGGCGGAATCAACGGCCAATCCGCATCTGGCTGCGCTCAATGTGGACCAAACCAGCACATACCAAAACCCCGGCGGCAATATGGAGGGAAAAGAAGCACGCTTTGGCATTGCCCGCAGCGCCTTGTTTGCTGTCACCACAACGGCAACATCCTGCGGCGCGGTCAACAGCATGCATGATTCATTCATGCCGCTTGGTGGCCTGATGCCGCTGGCCATGATGCAGCTCGGCGAGGTTGTTCTTGGCGGCGTCGGTTCAGGGCTTTATGGCATGCTTGTACTTGCGATTATCTCTGTATTTATCGCAGGCCTTATGGTGGGCAGAACGCCTGAGTATCTTGGTAAAAAAATTGAGGCTTATGACATGAAGATGGCGGCGCTTCTGATATTAATCATGCCCGCAGTGGTGCTGCTGCTGACGGCCGCGGCCGTCATACTGCCGCAAGGCATCACGGCAATCAGCAATCCGGGCGCACACGGATTTTCGGAAATTCTTTATGCCTACAGCTCGCAAGCCAACAACAACGGCTCTGCCTTCGCCGGACTCAGCGGAAACAGCCTGTTTTACAACATAACCGGGGCCATCGCCATGCTGATCGGCCGGTTCTGGCTGATTGTGCCGACACTGGCTTTAGCCGGCTCGTTGGCAAAGAAAAAACTCGTCCCGGCCGGTGCGGGAACGCTGACCACGCATACGCCGCTGTTCATTGCGCTGCTGATAGGCATCGTTTTAATCGTGGCGCTGCTGACGTTTGTTCCGGCACTGGCGCTGGGACCGATCATTGAACATCTGCAACTATTCAATCCGTAACGCAAGGAGATTTTCTTCATGGTCCGTGCGACACAACATACGTACACCACAGAATACCTGCACGATGGCTCACCTGTATTGGTGATGCACGCGCATCAAAAAAACAACGTGCGTAAGATCACGCAGCCAACGGAATTGCCGCCTGCGCAAGAGCCACTGGTGGTGATTTATCCGCAACCGACTCTTGCGCAAAGCTGGCAAGTCATACAAAAAGGCATGGCCATGTTTGCGGTGTGTACGCGAAGTATAGCGTGCCGCTATCTGCGCCGCTGCAACATGGCGCATGAGCACCTGGCCGGCATACGTGTGAATGATAAACAATAACAAGGAATACGTTATGGCTACTCATCAGAATATGTCATTATTTAACGGGCCGATCATTGTGCAGGCGATCAAAGATTCATTCGCAAAACTTGATCCGCGCGTGCAGATCCGCAATCCGGTGATGTTTGTGGTCTACGTCGGCGGCATACTGACATCATTGTTGTTTGTGTACGCCGCAGCAGGCCGCGGCGAAGAACCGGCCGGCGCAATTCTGGCCATTGCGCTGTGGTTGTGGTTTACCGTTCTGTTCGCCAATTTTGCAGAAGCAATGGCCGAAGGCCGCGGCAAAGCGCAGGCCGATACGCTGCGAAAAGCGCGCAAAGATGCGTCTGCAAAGAAACTCCGCGAAGCGCACCGCGATAGCTGGCAGAATCAAGTTTCCGCCGCATCCTTGCGCAAGGGGGATTTTGTTTTGTGCGAAGCCGGCGACATGATCCCAGCCGACGGAGAAGTCGTTGAGGGCGTGGCGTCAGTGGATGAATCAGCCATTACCGGCGAATCGGCACCCGTTATTCGTGAATCGGGCGGAGATCGCTCAAGCGTTACCGGCGGTACACGCGTACTCTCCGACTGGCTGATCATTAAAATCGGCGTTAACCCCGGCGAAGCGTTTCTTGACCGCATGATCGCAATGGTAGAGGGCGCCAAACGGCAGAAAACGCCCAACGAAATTGCACTTAATATTCTATTGGCCAGCATGACGATTATTTTTCTGCTGGCGACCGTCACATTGCTGCCGTTTAGCATGTATAGCGTATCGTCGGCAGGCAAAGGAAGCGTGGTCACCGTTACGTCACTGGTGGCGCTGCTGGTCTGCCTGATCCCGACAACCATCGGCGGGCTGCTTTCGGCCATCGGCATTGCCGGAATGGACCGCATGATACAAAAGAATGTTATCGCCATGTCAGGCCGCGCCGTTGAGGCCGCCGGCGATGTTGATGTGCTGTTGCTTGATAAAACAGGCACCATCACGCTTGGCAATCGTCAGGCAGTGGCTTTTTATCCGGCTAAAAATGTGACAGAAAAACAGATTGCCGATGCGGCACAACTCTCAAGCCTGGCCGACGAAACACCGGAAGGCCGCAGTATTGTGGTGCTGGCAAAAGAACGTTATGGCCTGCGTGAACGGGATGTGCACAGCCTGAATGCGGAATTTGTGCCGTTTACCGCGCAGACCAGAATGTCCGGCGTCAATCTTGATCAACGCCAGATCCGCAAAGGCGCCTCTGCGGCACTTGAGGCCTACGTGGCCGCGGCCGGTGGTTCATTCCCCGCTGATGTCAAAACAACGGTTGAGCATATTGCCAAATCGGGCGGAACTCCGCTGGTTGTGGCCGACGGGCCAAAAGTGCTCGGCACCATTGAGCTCAAAGATATCGTCAAGGGCGGAATCAAGGAGCGATTTGCAGAACTGCGGCGCATGGGCATAAAAACAGTCATGATCACAGGTGATAATCCGCTGACTGCCGCGGCTATCGCAGCCGAAGCGGGAGTTGATGATTACCTTGCGCAGGCTACTCCCGAAGCCAAACTCAAACTGATTCGCGATTACCAAAACGGCGGCCGGCTTGTCGCCATGACCGGCGACGGAACCAATGACGCGCCGGCACTGGCGCAGGCGGATGTGGCCGTGGCCATGAACACCGGAACTCAGGCCGCCAAAGAAGCAGGCAATATGGTTGACCTTGACAGTAACCCGACAAAGCTAATTGAAGTTGTTGAGACTGGCAAGCAATTGCTCATGACGCGCGGATCACTGACCACTTTTTCAATCGCAAACGACGTGAGCAAATATTTTGCCATCATCCCGGCCATGTTCCTCGGCACATATCCGCAACTGGCCAAGCTCAATATCATGGGGCTTAACCCGCAGACAGCTATTTTGTCAGCGGTGATTTTTAATGCGCTGATTATTATCGCACTCATTCCGCTTGCGTTACGCGGAGTCAAGTACCGGCCAATGCCGGCCGCGGATCTGCTGCGCAGAAATCTGCTGATATACGGCCTGGGCGGATTACTCATTCCGTTCCCGGCAATCAAACTCATTGACGTCGCGCTCTCAGCTATCCGTTTTAGCGCGTAATTGACAATCATGGCTCAAAAAAGGATTTCGCTATGACAACCGCAACACGCACGACTCAAATAAAAACAGAATCACACCTGCCTCAGCAGGATCATCCGCAATCATTTGCAGCTCATCTTCGCGGCACATGCGGCATTCTGCTGATCATGTCGCTGATCACCGGCGTGGCGTATCCGCTGTTTGTGACTTTAGCCGCGCAGGCGATTTTTCCCTGGCAGGCAAACGGATCGCTGATTGGCCGTTATAGCCAGCCTGTTCAGAACACCGCAAATTCGGTGGGCTCTGAATTGATTGGCCAGAATTTTACGCATCCGGGATATTTTTGGCCCCGGCCATCGGCCACATCTCCCGTACCTTATACCGCATACAATGCCGACAAAGGCACAGGCTCATCCGGATCAAATTTAACCCCGGCCGGCGAGTCATTTGCCGATGCCGTGCATAACCGCGTAACAACACTCAAAGAAGCTGATCCTGATAATACGCTTCGGATTCCGATTGATCTGGTCACAACCTCCGCATCAGGTCTTGATCCTCACGAATCTCTCGCCGCGGCCGAATATCAGGTGCATCGCGTTGCCAAAATCCGCGGCACGTCAGCGGAAAATATCCGCCAACTGATAGCGGACAATACTCAGCCGCGTGCATTTGGGGTGCTTGGTGAGCCGGTCGTCAACATACTTAAACTGAATCTTTCGCTTGATCGCAGATTTCCGCTTTCGGAAACCAGATAATTCTTTTTTCGTATATAATTAAAATGCATATGACAGATCAACGTCCCAATCCGGATCAGATTCTGGCTCAGGTTCGCGAGCAGGAGAGTAAATCTTCGCGCGGCCGCCTGAAGATTTTCTTTGGCGCGGCACCCGGCGTCGGTAAAACTTACGCCATGCTTGAAGAAGCGCGAAAACTCGCGGCCGAGGGCGTTGATATCGTCATCGGCTACGCAGAGCCGCATATTCGGCCTGATACGGAAGCACTGTTGCTGGGTCTTGAAATTCAACCGTACCGGAAAATTGAATACAAAAACACCACGCTGAAAGAATTTGATATTGACGCCATTTTGACGCGCAAACCCACTTTGGTTTGCGTTGATGAACTGGCCCACACCAATGCGAATGGTCTGCGGCATCCCAAAAGATACCAGGATATTTTTGAGTTGCTTGAGGCGGGCATTTCCGTATATACCACGCTCAATGTTCAGCATCTTGAGAGCGTTAACGACGTTGTTGAGCGCATCAGCGGCATTAAGGTGCGCGAAACATTGCCGGACTGGGTTCTTGAACGCGCCGATGAAGTTCAGCTTATTGATATACCTCCGGAAAAACTCATTGAGCGCATTGAGGAAGGTAAATTTTACCGCCAGCATCAGCTTGAGCATGTCACCCGGCATTTTTTTAATGCGGGCAATCTTTCGGCACTTCGCGAACTGGCTCTGCGCCGAACCGCCGATCGCGTTGATGCGCAGATGTCCGATTTTCAAAAGCAGCAGGGATCAACCGGCATATGGCCAACGGCCGAAAAATTGCTGGTCTGCGTCGGACCGAGTCCTTTTTCAACACAGTTAATCCGGGCCACGCGCCGCATGGCTGCGGCCCTCAAAAGCCAGTGGTATGCAGTTTACGTAGAAACGCCGCGCTCGCTTGATTTGCCGGAAGACGTCCGCGCGCGCATCACACAGGCACTGCGGCTTGCCGAAAACCTCGGCGGCCAGGCCATTACGCTAACCGGAGATCACCCCGCGACGGAAATTATCGCCTTTGCCAGGTCGCGTAATATTGCACGCATCATCACAGGCAAACCACAGCAACCGCGCTGGCGCGAATGGCTGCGTCGCAGCATGGTTGATGACTTAATCCGTAACTCGGGCTCAATTGATATCATGGTCATGCGTGACGAAACGCCTATTAAAAACAATTCTTATTTACCCGCATCATCGCATGACACCAGCCGCACACCTTATGTTATCGCCACAGGAATTGTTGCATCAACAACGGCCCTCGGTTGGTTTTTATATCACGTCATCGGCGCACAGTCACGCTTCAGCAACGCCAATGTGCTGATGCTTGATCTGCTGGGCGTGCTGTGGGTTTCGCTGCGTGTGGGCCGTGGCCCCGCTCTTTTTGCATCATTTCTCGCGGTTGTTGCTTTTGATGTCACCGTTGTTCCGCCCTACTATTCGCTGGCCGTATCTGATACACAATATCTCCTGACTTTTGCCGCCATGTTCGTCACGGCACTGGCCATCAGCACGCTGACAGACCGCCTAAAACGCCAGGGCATCGCAGCCCGGCTCCGTGAACGCAGAACCGCCGCTCTGCTTGATCTGGCGCGCGATCTGGCGGCCATTGTTGATAAGCCAAAACTGCTTGAATCAGCGGCACACCATATTGCCGAAGTTTTTGATTCTCAATCCGCCATTCTTTTACCTGACGACCACAAAAAGCTTATCGGCGCAACACCCGCCGATCACATGCCAATCTTTGACGAAAAGGAACGCAGCGCTGCGGAATGGGTTTTTGAGAATGGCCGCCCCGCCGGCGCAACCACGGATACCTTGCCCGCATCGCTCGGCTTATATATTCCGTTGCGCAGCGGCGAAAACACGCTTGGCGTTATCGCATTGACCGGCCAGCATCTGCAAGAATTTGCTGATCCTGACCGTCTTCGCCTCCTTGAGGCATACGCCAACATCATCGCCGTCGCACTTGAGCGCGCAGAGTTCGCCGAAACGGCCAAAAAAGCATGGGAGCGTGTTGAGTCTGAATTTATCCGCAACACATTACTCTCCGGCGTTTCTCACGATCTGCGCACACCGCTGGCCGCGATTACCGGTTCTGTCTCCGCACTCATTGAGGGCGGCAACAATGTTGATGACTCAGGCCGCCGCGAATTACTTGATACGATCGCCGACGAAGCGGATCGTATGGAGAAACTTATCAATAATCTGCTTGATATGACGCGTCTTGAGTCAGGCCGCGTTGAAATTCATGCTGAGCCCTATCCTCTGGCTGAGGTCATCAGTTCCGTTCTTGGCCGCGCTAAAAAAAGGCTCGCGGACCGGCAGGTAAAAGTCACCATTCCGGCCGATCTTCCGCTTATACTTGCCGATGGCGCACTGCTTGAGCAGGTCATCATGAATATTATCGATAACGCTCTACAATATACGCCGCCCGGCAGCCCGCTTGAGATGGCCGCTTGTGCCAATACGAATTACGTTGAGATACGCATTTCCGACTCAGGCCCCGGCCTGCCCATTGATGATCCGGATCGCGTTTTTCAAAAATTTTATCGCGCACAAAACGCCGCCAGCCATCGCGGCGTGGGCCTCGGCCTTGCCATCTGCCGGCAAATCATGGATTTGCATCATGGCGGCATTCGCGCAGAAAATCGCCCTTCCGGCGGCGCATCGTTTATAATCAACATCCCGATAGCCACAGTACCACCCGTATCGGAAGCCACGGCATGACACAATCCGGCGCAAAAGTTCTTGTCATTGAGGATGATGCGGCCATCCGCAAATTTCTGCGCGTCGCACTGACCAGCCAGGGATATATCATTCTTGAATCCGCCACCGGCCGCCAGGGCATCACGGATGCTTCGCTGCTTTCGCCAGATCTGATTATTCTTGATCTGGGTCTGCCGGATATGGACGGCGTAGACGTTGCGCGCCAACTGCGCGAGTGGTCGCGCACGCCGATCATTGTTGTTTCGGCCCGCGGCAAAGAGCAGGATAAAGTCATCGCACTTGATGCCGGCGCGGATGATTACCTCACCAAACCTTTTTCAGTCGGTGAACTTCTGGCTCGTCTGCGCGTGGCGTTGCGCCATCGTGACCATACATCCGCAGCGCCGTCTGCCATTTTTGAGGCTGGCGATCTGCATGTTGACATGGCCAAGCGGTCCGTCACGCGCGCCGGAGAAGAAATACATCTGACACCCAACGAATATAAGTTGCTCACCGTTTTAATCCGCAACGCCGGCCGAGTGCTCACCCATCAGGAACTGCTGCGCGAAGTTTGGGGGCCTGATTCAAATCAGGAACTGCATTACCTGCGTGTCTATATGAACCAGTTGCGCCAAAAGCTTGAGCAGGACCCGGCGCAACCTCGTTATCTTATTACCGAATCGGGCGTCGGTTATCGGCTCAAAGATGAATAAACGCCCCTCCCCTGCCGATCCGTTATAAACAATGTTGATCCCGGCGGCATTTCATGCGAAACTCTTCTGACTATGACTACAGAAACAAAACCGTCACTGGCCGTCAGCATCGGCAAGATGCAGCTTAAAAATCCGCTCATGACCGCTTCCGGCACATGCGGATATGCCAACGAATATGGCGATTTTACGGATCTTTCGCGTTTCGGCGCGTTTGTGACCAAAGCCATCAGCAAAACGCCGCGCAAAGGCAACGAATCCGTTCGCATTGTTGAGACGCGCGCGGGCATGCTTAACGCCATCGGCCTGGCGAATATCGGCATTGATCGGTTTCTGGTCGAAAAAATCCCGCTTCTCGAAAAAATGGGCGTCCCGATCATTGTCAACGTCCCCGGCTGGCAGGTTGAGGATTACGTGGACGTTGCCGCGCGCCTTGACGAAGTACCGCAGGTTCATGGCATTGAGCTCAACGTCTCATGCCCGAATGTTAAAAATGGCATGTCTTTCGGCACGGACCCGGTCCGTCTTTTTGAGCTCGTCTCGGCCGTCAAGCGCAAGGTCAACCGCTGCGAGTTGATCGTTAAACTTTCGCCAAACGTGGCCGATGTCGCCGTCACAGCCCGAGCGGCCGTTGACGCCGGCGCAACATGCCTCTCGCTGGTCAACACGTTTACCGCAATGGTCGTTGACATCGAAAAACAGCGCCCCGTACTGGCAAACGGAACCGGCGGCCTCTCAGGCCCGGCCATCAAGCCGATCGCCGTTTTTATGACAAATCGCGTATATACGCAGGTCGCCAAAGCCAACAACATCCCGATCATCGCGATGGGCGGCATTCAGACTTGGCAGGATGCCATCGAGTTTATCCTGGCTGGCGCCACTGGCCTTGCCGTAGGCACCGCATTGTTCCTTAATCCGAATATTCCGCTTGAGATCGCCGACGGCATCGAAAAATACCTGGCCCGCAAAGGGTGCGGTGACATCAAGGAAATCATCGGCATTCTTCAGCCGCCGGCGGGTTCGTAAAGAATCATGAGCAAACTTCGCATGCAGCTTATCGGTTTGCGGCAACTCAATCCCGCGCCGGGCGACTATAGCATGATTGCTGATGCGTTCAGGCGGCTCCCGGCCGAGGTTATGTCTCCCGGCCAGCTCAATCGCATGATCGGTTTTTCCGCAAAGGATTCGTCTGGCAAGCCAAAATTCTGGTTTCTGGGCGTAAAAGTTCTTTCGGCCACGCACATTCCGGAAGGCATGGTCGCGTGGGATCTGCAAGATCATACGCTCACCATCAGCCAATCACGCGGAGATTCCCCGGCCGTCATTGAATCACACCCGATTACCTGGCTGTGGCAACAATCATCAGCCGCCGATCCCGGCCAATGGCTTGGTGAATTTCAGATCAACTCCGCAAATTCATCATCGTCCCCCGCGGCTGCGCAAACGGTCACCCTCTTTGCCAATGTTCCTTATGATCCGCAGTTGGGCGCACTACAGGACGAAGTGGCCCTGACACCTTACGATCCGTCATGGCCAGGACAATATGCACAAATGGCGTCATGGCTGAAAAAACAGCTTGGCCCGCATATCGCTTTGCGTATTGAGCATTACGGCAGCACTGCGATTCCCGGCCTCTCCGCAAAACCGGTTGTGGATATTCTTCTTGAGATTCCTTCGCGCGCGCAGGCCGCGCCGCAATTATTGTCAGCACTCTGTGATCCGCGATGGGAATACTGGCATTACGCGGATCATGACGTGTTCATCAGGCGCAAGAGCCTCAT
This sequence comes from uncultured Phycisphaeraceae bacterium, assembly GCA_964610975.1. Classification (GTDB taxonomy): domain Bacteria; phylum Planctomycetota; class Phycisphaerae; order WQYP01; family WQYP01; genus CAZSYN01. The sequence continues at coordinate 56,204 of CAZSYN010000004.1, read as the reverse complement.
GGGCCCGCGCGAATTTCATATTCATTGCGCCCCGCGTGGCCACGTCATCTGGCGCGGACTGGCATTCCGCGATTACCTGCGCACTCATCCGCAATCCGCACGGGATTATCAGCAGATCAAAGAGTCGCTTGCCAATCAATATCGCAATGATCGCGAAACCTACACGCAGGCCAAAACAGATTTTGTCGCCAGAATCACAGCACTGGCAATTCAGAACGGCAAAAAAGACCGGGGCGGTTGATTAACCGCCCCGTCACCATGATCATCCCATTTTTACAGCACGCACTTATTACACTTTGTGCGTTGCATGGCGAGTCGGAACGACTTCGGCCACTTGAGTTTTTGAGCCGACAAGCCTGCTCAAGCTGCGGACAACGCCCTGCAATTGGGCCGCCTGAGAGGACAATTCTTCCGCCGCAGCCGCAGATTCTTCCGCCGCAGCCGCATTTGATTGCGTAATTTTATCAAGATGCCCCGTCGCTTCGCGGATTTCGCCCACGCCACGCGCCTGATCTTCTGATGCCGTTGCGATTTCCGAAACCATCGTCGTTACTTTATTTGAGGATGTCGTCAGTTCCTGAAGTGCCGTGCTGACTTCCTCTGCCAGAACCACGCCCGTGCGCGCACTGGCCACGGATTCTTCAATCATGGTTGTCGTATTCTTTGCCGCCTCGGCCGAGCGCATCGCTAGGTTGCGCACTTCTTCCGCGACAACGGCAAATCCCTTGCCGGCTTCGCCCGCGCGCGCCGCCTCAACGGCCGCATTCAGCGCCAGCAGGTTCGTCTGAAATGCAATTTCGTCAATCACTTTGATGATTTTGGCCGTTTCTCCGGCCGATTTTTCAATTTGCTGTATCGCGCCGCCCATCTTGGTCATCGCTTCATCGCCACGCTTGGCGGCATCCTTTACTTTTTCCGTCAGGCTGTTGGCGGCATTGGCGGATTCCGCATTTTTTCGTGTTGACGATGACATTTCCACCAGTGATGACGACGTTTCCTCAAGTCCCGCCGCCTGTTCCGATGCGCCTTTTGCCAGCGCCTGCGCCGAGCTTGCCACCTGCGATGACGCCGCGGCGACCTGTTCAGAACCGGCCCCCAGTTCCGTCGCCATGCTGGTAAGCGCCTTGCTGATTGAGCGCGTGATTATCCATGCCACGACAAGGCCGACCACAAGCGCAGTAATTGATCCTATCAGTGACGTTCTGCTGGCCATCATACTAGCCGAGGCGATCTCTTTCCCTGCATCTTCACCATTAACATGATTAAAATCAGACAATTCATGCAGTGTCGCAACGGTTTTGTCATAACTTGGTATATAATCTTTACTCATTTTCTCCATGGCTTCTTTGGTTTTCATTTCACGGCTCAATGCCAGGATATCATTACGCACCGCGACATAGGCAGTCAGGTTGTTTTTAACTTTATTAAAAATTTCGCGATCCTGAGGCGTGGTAATGGATTTCTCGTAATCGTCCATCAATTTGACCGCCAGGTCCTTATTCTTGGCTATCTTCGCTTCAATCTGCGCCATTTCCTGTTTGCTATCAGATATCACATGGCTTAGCACCAGACCGTGGTTCTCAAGCACCACGCTTTCCAGTTGGCCACTGCAATATAAGCCCGGCAGGCAGTCATCGGTTATACGATGTGACGCCTGGTTCACTGCGGCGTTGCGCGTATAGAGCACAACATTCACGACAACAAAAATCGCCAACAATACCGCAAATCCCAGAGTAATACGTTTTCCGATCGTCATGGATGACATAGTGACCCCTCATGCATATGGCTAGTTCTTGCCTCGCTGAGCCATGCATCGTCATCTGCAATAAACGACGTTTATCGCGTTATTACCCCTTTGCGAGGGTGTCTGATAATGTCGCGGTTGTTTTATTTTTCAAATCTTCACCAGCGAGTAACTTACTTAGGCATGTGGCAAAGCGGATCTCTCTTTCGCATGCATCAATTCCATATATCGCTTAGCCACAACATACGCACACAAGACAAATCCTCCCAAAACGCCCGTTGCGTATGAACTTAAATGCGCCCAGTAATCCGCCATGAACAGCGCCCAGCGTTCCGGCGGAATTTCTCCATGATAAGCGCCAAGCGCTTGCGCCTGATTCTTTTGATATCCCGCTACGCCGGCCACCAGCGCGCAGATTCCCATCAGCGCCAGCGTCACCGCCAATGGCCGCACCAGTTTGCGCCATGACCATTTTGGCATAGGCCCGATTCTTGCCGCGGCCGAGAGCAGCAACCCCAGCGGCAGCCCCACCCACCATGTGGCAATGATTCCCCAACCAAAAGCCAGCAGCGTCGGCGATTGCGTGCCGCCAAAAATCGGCGGGTGGCCAATCGTAAAATACTCCACGCACACGCGCGCCGTCACCTGATCATGCACAATGCCGTACACGCAGGCCGCGGAGACGCAAAGAATCAGAATCCGAAAAACTTCCATATCAAGTCGTATGCTCATGCTTTCTTTCATAAACCTGAGTTCGGGATAAGCAAGCCCCATTCCCTTGACGGGATGGGGCACAAACCAATTATCATTGGCAATTGCTCATGATCGCAACGAATCGTTCACGCATGTTTGCGCACTCAATAGGCTTTTGATCGTTCGCACATCCATTGTGCCCCGCCCCATGAAGAAGCGGGGCTTGAAATCAACGCCCATTATCCTGAACTCAGATCATAAACAACAAACACCGCTATCAATATTTACTTCATTGCCGCACGCAACGCTCTGACTTTCAGCGCCGCAATCACGCAAAGTACGCTCATCATTTGGCCGGCACCAGTGCCAACTTATCTGATGCATGTTCTCACCTGCCACCACGGCAGGATTTTTCATAATCTGGCAGGTATCTTTGCGCCCTATTCACATCAAATCAAAAATCGTAAACCATTAAAATAAAGCATTTTATATTCATTACAAAATTCTCGCGCCATACTGGTACGCACCTTGCTATTACACCACTTCAACGGATCTGTGCATCGGATTACTCATCAATAATTCAGGTCCGCCTAAAGGAGAAATGATCATGGGAAAAGTCATAGGTATTGACCTCGGAACCACCAACTCGGTCGTCGCGATCATGGAGGGTACGCAGCCCAAAGTGCTGATCAACTCTCAGGGTTCGCGCCTCACTCCGTCTGTGGTGGCGTTTACGGATAAGGGCGAGCGTTTGGTCGGTCTGCCGGCCAAGCACCAGCAGGTCACCAACCCGACCAACACCGTCTTTTCGATCAAGCGATTCATGGGCCGCCGTCATTCAGAAGTCAGCGGCGAAGAAAAGCTTGTTCCCTATAAGGTCGTCGGCGGCGAAAATGAACTCGTCAAGGTTGAGGCTCGCGGCAAAACTTACACGCCGCCGGAAATCTCCGCCATGATTCTTCAGGAGCTTAAGAAGGTCGCGGAAGATTACCTCGGCGAAAAAGTCACCGACGCCATCGTCACCGTTCCGGCCTACTTTAACGATTCGCAGCGCCTGGCCACAAAAGAAGCCGGCGAAATCGCCGGCCTTAACGTCAAGCGCGTACTGCCCGAACCCACTGCCGCGGCCCTGGCCTACGGCATGGATAAAAACAAGGGCGGCAAAATCCTCGTCTTCGATCTCGGCGGCGGCACGTTTGATGTCTCCGTACTCGATGTCGGCGAAGGCGTTTTTGAAGTGCTCTCGATCAACGGCGATACGCACCTCGGCGGTGATGACTACGATCAGGTGATCGTTGACTTCATGGCCGAAGAGTTCCGCAAGACCAACGGCATTGATCTGCGTAACGACGCCATGGCGCTTCAGCGTCTCAAAGAAGCCGCGGAAAAAGCCAAGATTGAGCTCTCAAATGCCATGGAGACAACGGTCAATCTGCCGTTTATCACGGCCGATGCCTCAGGCCCCAAGCATTTGCAGCAAACCATCAGCCGCAGCAAGTTTGAATCGCTCACTGCGCCGCTGACGGATCGCTGCCGCCAGCCGGTTTATAAAGCTCTTGAGGACGCCAAACTCAAGGCCAGCGACATCAACGAAGTTCTGCTCGTCGGCGGATCAACCCGTATGCCGCGCGTTCAGCAGCTTGTGAAGGAAATTTTCGGCAAGGAAGGCAACAAGTCCGTTAACCCGGACGAAGCCGTCGCCGTCGGCGCCGCCATTCAGGGCGGCATCACCACCGGCGAGGTCAAGGACATCCTGGTGCTTGACGTCACGCCGCTGAGCATGGGCGTTGAGACTTACGGCGGCGTCATGACTGTTATGATTCCGCGTAACACCACGATCCCGACCAGCAAGACCGAAACCTTCTCCACGGCCGCCGATAGTCAGCCGAGCGTGGAAATTCACGTGCTTCAGGGCGAACGCGAATTTGCCAAAGACAACCGCACGCTGGGTAAATTCCAGCTTGGCGGCATTGCCCCGGCCCCGCGCGGCGTACCGCAGATTGAAGTGACCTTTGACATCGACGTCAACGGCATTCTCAACGTCCGCGCAAAGGACAAGGCCACCGGCAAGGAAAACAAGGTTGAGATCCGCGGCCACTCCGGCCTCTCAAAGGACGAAATTGAGCGGATGAAAAAAGAAGCCGAGGCTCATGCCACAGAAGACAAGGCCCGCCGCGAGATCGTTGATCTCAAGAACAAGGCCGATGCGCTGGTCTTTCAGACCGACAAGGATCTTCAGGAGCACGGCGGCAAGGTTGGCCCGCAGGAACGCGGCGACATTGAGTCCGCCCTTAATCGCGTCAAGGAACTTCTCAAACCGGATACCACGCCGGACAAGACTGCCCTTGAGAAAGCGATGGAGGATCTCAACAAGGCCCGCATGAAGCTTGGCGAAGCGGTTTATAAAGCACAGGCCCAGGCCGCTCAGGCTCAGCCCGACGCAACCGCCACCGACGCACGCGCAGCCGGCGGCCCAGCCCCGGAAGGCGAGCCCAAGAAAAAAGGCGGCGATGACGTCATCGACGCCGAATACGAAGTAAAGTAAAAGTCGCGCGGCGTGCGGCGCAACCCGTGTGTCGCCGCACGCACAAACGATAATTACAAAAGAAAGCCCCGGGACTGCTAAGTCCCGGGGCTTTTTGTATATAAATATTTCCAGTTTTCTACTTACTATCCCACCAGTTGTTTGAGTTGTTCAACAACGCCTGTTAACTGTGCGGCCTGGCCTGATAGTTCCTCGGATGCTGCGGCTGATTCTTCCGCGCTGGCCGCGTTTTCCTGCGTGGTTTTTTCCATATCACGCATGGTCGTGTTGATCTGATCAATTCCCGCAGACTGCTCCGTTGAGCTTTCCGCAATCGTGCCGATGAGCGTATCAACTTCCGTGGCCGCGGTCGTAATCGATTCAAGCTGCTCGCGCACTTTGCCCACAAGCTCAACACCGTTACGGGCGCGCTCAACTGATTTTTCAATCAACTCGGCCGTATTGCGCGATGCTTCGGCCGAGCGCTGCGCCAGGCTGCGCACTTCTTCGGCCACCACGGCAAAGCCTTTGCCCGCCTCTCCCGCGCGAGCCGCCTCAACGGCAGCGTTCAGCGCCAGCAGGTTCGTCTGAAATGCAATTTCATCAATCACTTTGAGAATCCGTGCGGTTTCGGCTGCGGATTTTTCAATATCCGTAATCGCCGCGGACATTTCCGTCATCACCACATTACCGGCGTCGGCCGAGGAATGCGCGGATTGCGAAGTCTGCTCGGCCTTGCGCGCCGTGGCATTATTGCTGGCTGTTTGTGTGGCCATTTGTGACAGTGATTGACAGGTGCTCTCAAGTGCGCTGGCTTGCTGTGTCACGCGCTGCGCCAGGGATTGGCTTGCCGACGCCACCTGCGCCGCGGCCGACGACGTTTCCGTTGCCTGCGTAGAAAGCAATTTAGCCGCCATCGCCACCGGCCGCGTAATGGATTTGCTGATCATCACCGAAAGCGTAACGGAAATGGCCAATGTTCCGACAAATCCCCAGATCACGATTCGTTTTGTTGTTCCCAGCGCCTGATGAATATCGTTGCCGGCGTTTTCCGCACGCTTGCGATTAGCGTCAACCAGCGGCGTGATGGTCTTTGAATATTCCGCAAATGCCGGCTCAAGCGATGTTTTCAGCATTGCCAGCGCTTCTTCATGCCGGCCGGCATAATTCAGCTCCATGCATTGTTTACGCAATTTCTGGTACTTGCTGCGTACTTCGTTTGCGGACTCCATGATGCTTTTTTCATCCGGAGAACAAACCTCGCCATACGTCTTGCGATTTTGGCTGGCCTGCGCCACGGTTTGGTCCATCTGCGCGGTGATTGCATCCATTTCTTTCCGGTCTGTCGAATGAATATACGATATGAGCCGTGCATGGTTCATCCACAGGGCAAGCTCAACACTATGCGCCAGATCAAGCGCCGGAACGGCGTTATCCGTTGTGATCTGAGAAACATTACCAATGGTTCGCATGTAATAGAAAATGCATGTTTGCAGAATGGCAAATACCAGTACAATAGTTGCAAATCCTAATATAAGCCGCTTACCGATTGTCAATTTCATGGCAGAAAGATCTCAAGTGACGCCAGATAAATACCAGCAGCAACCATATGCAGGGGCATCGTCTTGCACATGGCACGATTACACGAATGATGATGTCATATCGGAACTGTTATGAAACACGGGGTGGTCAAACGCAGGAGGGTCTATTCAGGTCGCATAGTCAATCCGTTTACATCATGAACACACTGCATATCGACCTGAACAGGGTAGTAGATAAGGATGATCTTCATTAAGAATCATAAAAAACAGCCCATTTTGGCATATTTTTAATCCTGATTAGGCTGCATAAATTTTAAGTTGATGGTGTGGCGGATCTGGCACTAAACAATGCGTTGTTTTAGCCTCAATAAAAGCCAAAACATACGCACGGACATGAATATGTTAAAGATTTCCTTTTTTCGCCCGTATCCTTTATCCTACGCTTTTTAACGTCTATTTTTGCCGAGGGTCCTGTGACGCAAACCGATACGCCGCTGAAACATACGCCGTTTTTTGACTACCACGTTCAGCACCAGGGACGCATGGTGGATTTTGCCGGGTGGGAAATGCCCCTGCTCTATAAGCAAACGGGCATTATTGCCGAGCACGAGCACACCCGCACGGCCGCGAGCATTTTTGATGTCTCACACATGGGCCGGCTGAAGTTTACCGGCAAGGACGCCACCGCGTTTCTCCAGAAAATTGCCACCCGCAACATCGAAAAAGGCGAAGTCGGCCAGAGCATGTACTCCCTGGTCTGCAACGAAAAAGGCGGCATCCTTGATGACGTCATTATTTCGCGTTTTGAGAACCACTGGTTCATGGTCTGTAACGCCAGCAATCGCGAAAAACTTTTAGGCTGGTTTGCGCAAAAGTCGGCCGGCCTGAATGTTAAGATTGATGACGAAACTTTCAGCACCGCGATGGTCGCCATTCAGGGCCCTAAAGTCATCAGCATGCTTGATGACCTGCTGCCTTCCCCGGCCAGCGACCTCAAGCGCTACCATTTTGAAGTTCAGCGCTACATGATGGTCATCAGCTTTACGGTTTTCCGCAGCGGATATACCGGCGAAGACGGCGTAGAAATCATTTTGCCAAATGCCGTCGCGGGCATGGGCGTTAAGCTTTTGGCCGGCGATGGCGATGCCTCAATTATTAAGCCGGCCGGCCTGGGTGCGCGCGATACGCTGCGCATGGAGTCGGGAATGCCGCTTTATGGCCACGAACTCAGCGAAGAAATTGATCCCATCAGCGCCGGCCTCGGCTGGGCCGTTGATCTTGGTAAAGACTTCATCGGCGTTGAGGCTTTGCGCGCCATTCAGCAGGCCGGGCCAGCTAAAAAGCTCGTCGGCCTGTTCATTGAGGGTCCGCGCGCCGGCCGCCAGCATATGACACTGCACCACAACGGCAAACAAGTGGGCGAAATCACCTCCGGCGCCATGTCGCCAACGCTTAAACGCTGCATCGCAATGGCTTATGTCGATTCGGACGTCGCCGCGCCTGGCACCCAGCTTTTGCTGGATCTCCGCGGCGCACAAACCCCCGTCACCGTCACTACGATTCCGTTTTATAAGAAAAAGAAGAGCTGATTGCTCAAGTGTCATTGGTATTTTGTCATTGATCAGGCACTATCAGGCGGCCTGACTTTCTGGTAATTTAATGGCCGTAACAACTGTTCGTTAATAAGGAACGTAAACAATGTCTTCGCCCGCAGATCGCAAATATTCTCAGACGCACGAGTGGCACAAGCAGGAAGGTGACGTCGTCACCATTGGCGTTTCGCAGTTTGCCGTTGATGAATTGACCGATGTGACGTTTGTAGATCTTCCGCAGATCGGCAAAAAGATCACGGCCGGCAAACCCTGGGGCGAAATTGAGTCTGTAAAAGCCACCAGCGAACTTTACTCGGCCATCAGCGGCGAAGTCATCGCCGTTAATGACGCCGTCAAAGATGATCCGTCACTGGTCAACCAGAATCCCTACGACAACTGGCTCATCAAGGTTAAAGCTCCGGGCGCGGATCTCAGCGCGCTGCTTGACGCGGCCGCCTATGACGCCCAACACTGATCCAAAACGGACATAATACGTAACACAAATAAAAAGGACCCCGGCGCACATGGCCGGGGTCCTTTTTTCATTCAACGCAATTGCTCAGTCATTCGCGGATCAATCATCAATATCCGCACGTGATACGTGTCCGTCAACCCAGCCGTCATCATTCTGATCGGCCTTGCGATTCGCAAGATCCTTGAACATCTGGCGCATATCAACAATGCCGCCGGTCACAAACCATACAGTGGAAATCACACCGATGACAATCGGCAGAATCAGGTAATTAAAGAAGAAGAAATAAGTCCACTGCTTTTCGGTAAACGGCGAAAATGAATTCCAGATTATCACGCCGACAAAACAGACCAGAAACTGATACCCCAGCGAATAAATCAGCACCGACCAGGTGATGATCTTGTCGCCTCGGGTATATTCCGGCGTGATGCCGACGATCTTGTTGTAAATCTGTTTGAAGGTCCACCGGAATTTCTCTTCTTCGGCAATTTTATCGCTGGCGACGGAATATTTGCCGCGATGCAGCATCTGGTCAAGATTGAATTTCGGCTGGCGCGAAAGCAGCGAGCATATGACATACGCCAGGATGCCGCCGATCATCGCCAGGAAGTAAATTTCAACTGAATTAATGGGAAATTTGACCGAATTCATTTCCCACACCACCAGCGGCGAGGTGTATGACGTCACAAACTTAAAGAACGTATCAATTGACCCCACCCATCCCATATGATGCAGCCAGGGATAAATATAAGCCGCCCATGTTTGCTGAACCGTGATGCCGCCGACAGCGGTTCCCGAACCGACCACCAGTGAGCCCCACGCGCCGGCAGTTGTGCCAAACCGCGTATAAAGGCCGCCAAGCATGATCGGGCCGGCCGCGCCAAGCCACAACGAGGTGGTAATCGTCAGGAACATGCTGATGTAATCAAGCTGCGACATGAATGTGGAGAACGTAAAGAAAAAGACACACACGCACAATGTGCATAAACGCAACGTTTTAAAGTGCTGCTCTTTGGTAAACGGCGTTTTGCGAAAGGGCATGATCACATCCTGAACGATCGTGGATGACGCATTAAAAATGCGCGCACTGTCTGTTGAGATCATCAGTAGGATCATGAGCAGACAAAAGAGCCCCATGAGCACCATCGGGAAATTATGGCGGATCATGGACGGCAGCATCATCTGATAATAAAGAGTTTTAAGTTCGCCAAAAATGACATTGCCCTGCGTACCTTCCGGCAATTCCTGGCGGATCGTATTGAGATACATTGCGTCAGGATTGTCTTTACGGGAGAGCGGCGGGTCCTGGCCGATGATATGCTTCTGCGCGGGAATCGCATCCGTTGCGGCAATCACCTTATTGCGAAGCTCTGCATTATCCGCAATCACCTCGCTGGCCACGGTATGCACAAGCGTAGTGCGGATGGCTTTGGCCTCGTCAGAAAAACGTGCATAATTGAGCGTGGTATACACGGATGTCGTCAGCAACGTGCACATCACAAGGCAAAATCCGTTGCGCCATGTGCCGAGGATGCCGGCCATTTTCTGTTCGTGCGGCGTGCGGGCGCAGGTTGACGTGTCATTGCCGATCCACGCGGCACGGTTCAAAATGCCGCCGAAAATATTGACGAACAACGCAAAGAGATTAAAGTCGCGCAGCGCCGCGACATCGTAAGGATTAAGAAAACTCTCGCCAGGCACGCGATCAAGAAGCGTCGGCGCCATTTCCTTTACAAACGAAAACTCCGTCAGCACGTATATGGTAAAAATGACGAAAATCGGATACGTGATCAGGCCCTGAATGCAGTCCGTAACGATCAGCGAAACTCGGCCGCCCGGCCAGATCAGGCACAATGCCAGAATGATCACAAGCCCCATCACCAGCGAAAATGTGGGAATGGCAAACGGGCCGATATGAATCGTATGCGAAAAACCGAGCAGGTAAATGAAAAAGCGCGCCGCCACCGCCGGCGCTATGGCATTGGCCATCATCTCGGAAATCGTTCTGATCGTCGCCGCAACAATGCGAAACGAACGACTGTAGCGCATCTCCAGGAACTGGCCAATGGACAGCGAACGTGTCTGCCGAAAACGATATATGCAGTACCCCGTCAGCGAAAGCACAAGCGAAATGGGAATCATCACGCTTGACCAGAAGCCAAGTCCTTTGCCAGACTGGTATTGCGACTCCACCATCGCCACCAGCGTGATAACGCTGAGCCCCGCGGATACATCACCCACGCATATCACATACCGGCCGGCGACACGCCCTGCGGCAAGATAATCCGCAATATCCCGTATGTATTTTTTTGTATATATGCCAATACATAAAATAGCAGCCACGGGGACCAGAACGATTAACCAGCCGAGCAAGTCCATATATGACCTGTTCCTAAAAAAAGTGGGTAAGTGCCGAATTGATCATCAGCACACGTGTCAGTTGCAGATCTGCTTTGCCACGATCAGGAAGAAGACAAGATTAGTCCTGTTATATGCGAGCCCTGCATCACTTACAAGTGATCTGCCTACTCACAATAACGGCCATTTGGGCATTTATTGCAATATGTGAGAAAAATAAAAATAATACGAATATTATTATTCCTGTTCAGGAATAATCCGCCGGACTTTACTGCCGCCCTGTTCGCGCAGTTTTTTCATCTGCTCAAGCAACGCATCCTCCGTCGGAGCGGATTGCTCGGCCTTTTGCATGGCCTGTTCCTTCAGGTACTGCCATCCCTGCATGAGCGTATTGCCCTGATCACCGGCCGCTTCGGCATCCGCCTGTAATTTGCACGCCAGTGTCGTCAACTCAGGCATATCAACCGTGGCGATAAAGTCCCGCAGATCGCACTCGGCAATGTCGGCCGAGCCGTCAAGATACTCCATAAGTTTTTCGGCCAGCGTGGGATAATGCGAAAAATGCTCAAGCGTCAATTCGTCGCGCACATGATCATAAAGCCGGCAATCCGTCAGCAATGCGCCGAGAACCCACATTTCGGCCGTGGCCGCGCCGGTCGGTTTTGGCCCGCTGACACGAATACCCTGCCGCGGCGGATATTTACTCGGATATTTACTGGGGACAAAACGATCACGATACGCCCCCTCGCTGCGATACCCCGCACGCGTATCAGCCTGCGCCGCTTTAAGCACGCCGCCGGAGTTATCCCCTTTTTGCCGCAGAAGATCGCTGACCTCATGCACGCTTAAGCCCACCAGGCTTGCCAACCGTGTCACGATAACGCCTCGGCGCACCGTATCAACATCGCGCCCGCCCATGGCCGCGGCCATATACCGAATAAAATCAGCCGCCGATTTTTGCCGCACCGCCAGCGAATCGCTCTGGGCAAACTGCCGCTTGACGCGATCCCACTGAAAACTAATCAGGTCAACCGCGCCGGCGATGACCTGAGCAAAGGCCTCGCCGCCGTGCGCCATGCAAAAATCACACGGATCTTTTCCGTCAGACACGCTGGCCACGCTCACATCAATCGGCTCATGCACAAACGTCTCAAGAGCGCGATCGGCCGCCTTGTGGCCGGCGTCATCAGAATCAAAAATCAGCACAATTTTCTGTGCAAAACGCCGCAATTGCTTGGCATGTTCCGGAGTAAGAGCCGTGCCCAGCGTGGCCACCACGTTATTCACGCCGGCCTGATGGCAGGCGATGACGTCCATATATCCTTCAACAATAATCGCCACGCCGGTCTTGATGATCTGTGATTTTGCGTGATAAAGCCCATAAAGCGTCTGAGACTTATCAAAGACCGGCGTATCAGGGCTGTTGAGATATTTGGGATCAAGTACATTGCCTTCCGCATCGCGGCGCTCAACCATCACGCGCCCGCCAAACGCAATCACCCGGCCAGTGCTGTCCTGAATCGGAAACATCACACGATTGCGGAACACATCATACGGCGAACCATCCTGACGCGATTTGGCAAGCCCCGCTTTAACCAGCAGATCAACCGTCGCGCCGACTTTCCCGGCCGCGTTGGCAAGCCCCGTCCACGAATCAGGCGACATGCCGAGTCTGAATTTCGCAATTGTTTCGTCTGTCAGTCCGCGCGAATGCAGATAATCAAGTCCTGATGCGCCGGCCTCTGTACGCAGATTTTTTTCAAAATAACCGCACGCGCGTTCATTGAGATGAAAAACCGCTTCGCGCAGCGACGATTCTCCGCTGGCCTGCGGCCCGCCGCCGCCGCGCGGCAGTTCCGGCAGCGTGACTCCGCCTTTTTGCGCCAGGTAGCGCAGCGCCTCGCCTTTGGTCATTTTGTGATAAAGTTCAACAAACTTGAACACATCACCGCCGGTCTGGCAGACAAAGCAGTGAAAAATCTGCTTCTGCGGCACAACATGCATGCTGGGCCTGCGATCATCGTGAAAAGGACACAGGCCGACAAATTCCTTGCCGCTTTTTTTCAGGGCAATATGCTCCGATACGATGTCAATGATGTCCACCGAATCGCGCACTTGCCGCCAGATGTCGCTTGAACCAGCCATAATCACATCATACCACAGGGGAAAAGAAAGACACGGAGACGCGGCGACACGGGGACGCGGAGAGCATTGCCGTTAAGCGGTCCTGGCGTCTTCGTGTCTCCGTGTCCCCGCGTCATCATCATGCGTCGTTTTTTAACTAATTCCGTTCATCTTTCAGTGCTTTTTCGTCAACGGCAAATCGTGCCGCGCGGCCGGGCTTTACGGCCAGCCGCTGGGCGTAATCCATCAAAAATTCAATGCGCGGCGCGCCGGTTAAGTTGGCCGTAGCTTTGCGGAAAACTTCCTTTGCCGCGCGCAATGAGGTGCGCCGGGAGACGTGGCTCAGCAGCACCAGTTCATTTTTCAGTTGCGGCAGGATGTCAATCAGATCCGTCACATGCAGATGCTGGCCCACGCGCGCGCGCTGTTTGTGATCCGGCTCAAAAAAGGTGCATTCGCTGATGAGCACTTTGGCGTCCATAACGCCCGGCTGAAGCAGTGTTTCGCCCATGCTGGTATCGCCGGTATACGCCACAAGCGGCACATCAAGGGTATACGTGATTTGTTCGCCGCGGTCCTTCATTTGCCGCAGGATGTGGCCCGGGAGATTCTGCGCCAATAGTTCCGGCTTGAGTTTTTCGCGCCGATCAATAATGGTATATCCCAGCGCCGGCACCGTGTGGCGCACGGCAAACGCGCGGACGATCAGTCCTTTGCGAATCTCAAATTCATCGCCGACGTTCATCGGCACAATGCGATGCTCGGCCACTTTGCCCTCAAGGCCGGCCCAGCTTTTGATGATCGCGCTCAGCGGTTCGGCAATTTTTTCAGGACACAAAACCGTTCCGGCATTCATCCCCTGAAAAAATCGCTGGCTCAGGTAATACGGAATCCCCGCCGAATGATCAATATGGCCGTGGCTCAGCAGGCAAAAATCACTGGTCAGCGCCGGCCGCGGGCATTTGCCGATATCAAAAACAAGATTCAATTCCGGGATTTGAATGCAGGTTTCTTCGCCCGCCACGCTATAACCGACGACATGAAAATACGGCGTCTCAATCGCAGCCATCGGCGGCAGCAGCGGCCATTCGCGCGGTCCGCTTTGCTGCGACTTTTTATCGGTTGATACCGGGGTTGCTGTAGGATTACCAGAAGGATTGCCTGCGGGTTCTGTGGTCATCACACTCTCCGGAATGCAGGCAACATCGGCGGGCCGGGAAACGCCTCCGGTTCTTTTTTCATCAATCTGTAAACCAGTCATCCCGGTGTCCCGGATTGACCAGATAATCCGCATGCCTGCGTGCGTTAAAGAGTACGAAACCTGACGCCAAATTGCAATAATGCCGCCCATTGCTTCGGCATGCAGGATATTTGCCTTATCACGAATAACGGGCAACGACAAATGATCATTGCTTCGTTACAATGCCCGCTATGTCGGATACGCCGCCACAGCATCAGTCATTTTTTCAGCGCGCCGCGCAGGCCATGACGCGCTCGCGCCACACCACGGCCACGGTCGAAAGCCTGCCGACGCAGGGCGACATTCCCGGCCGCGCGCCCGGCATTGAACTTCAGGATCTCGCCAAGCTTCCCTCAACCAGCGAACTGCCGCCCATTACCTGCATTGACTACAATGCGGATAACTTCAAGATGCAGATCGTTGACGATCTTGAGGACTTTATCATTCAGCATCGTCCTGAATGGCTGCAAACCAGCGGCGTTCGGTGGATCAATGTTGACGGCATCGGCAACATGGACGTTATCCGCGCCTTTGGCGAAAAATATGACCTTCACCCGCTGGCCATTGAGGATCTGATTCAGGTTCCCCAGCGGCCCAAGCTTGAATCATATCCCGCTCGCGGCGAACTTCACGCACGCGTGTTCATGGTCACGCGCATGCTCACCATGGCGCCCGATCCGGAGGCGCCCGAATCGCTTCGCCTGCATGGCGAGCAAATTTCCATTTTCCTCGGCCGGCGCACAGTGCTGACTTTTCAGGAACGTCCCGGCGGCGACGTATGGGAAGAAATTCGCAAACGCCTCAAAATAAAAGGCTCAAAAGCACGCCAGAATGACGCATCGTTTCTGGCTTATTCGCTCATTGACGCCATTGTTGACCATTGTTTCCCGATCCTTGAACATTATTCAGATCGCCTTGAGGAACTTGAGGACGAAGTGCTTGATAAGCCCACAAAAGAAACACTTCAGCAGGTGCACCATATCAAGCGGGAACTGCTTTTGCTGCGCCGCGCGGTTTGGCCCATGCGCGAAATGATCTCCGCCTTCTCCCGTGAAGAAAGCGAAGTTCTCTCCGATACCACGCGCACGTATCTGCGTGACGTGTATGACCACAGCGTGCAAATCATTGATATGGTAGAAACTTACCGCGAATTTGCACACGGCCTTACTGAAACTTACATGACATCCCTGAGCAACCGCATGAACGAAATCATGAAGGTTCTCACGCTTATCACCACCATCTTTGTCCCGCTGACTTTCCTTGCCGGCGTATACGGCATGAATTTTCACCACCTGCCTGAGCTTGAGTGGCCCTACTCCTATCCCATGTTCTGGATCATCTGCCTGGGCGTGGCCGTCGGAATGATCGTCTGGTTCAAGCGCCGGAATTGGCTCTGATCTCAATCAATCATTTGATATATACAAAACATGGCGAAGCGACGTTTCTTCGACAGGCATGCATTTTCAACGCTTGTAAGTCGGTCAAAACTTCCGTATAACTATGCGATTCTTGCTATCGATTGCAATTTACTCATGCCGGTAGCGCTCACACGTCACTTGAGGTCATGATATAAATATGGACTGGCTAGGCTGGCTGATCGTTATCCTTCCCTTCTCTGTTGTACTCTATGTCGCTTTCAAGACTCGGCTATACATCCGGGACATTGCCGATTACCTGGCCGCAGGCCGTGTTGCCGGTCGCTACGTCATCAGCGTCGGAGACTTGCAGGCAGGCCTGGGTGTCATCACTCTGGTCGCAATGGTCGAAGAGCAATATCAATCCGGCTTGGGCCTGGGGTTTTGGTCCGGCCTGATGGTGCCCATCTCGCTGGTCATGTCGCTGACCGGTTATGTGGTTTATCGTTTCCGGCAAACGCGCGTGCTGTCCATCGGACAATTCCTGGAAATGCGCTACAGCCGCTCTTTCCGCATTGTCGCGGCGTCAATCCGTACTCTTGCGGAAATGCTCGCAAACGCCATAGGCCCGGCCGTGGCGGCGCGCTTTTTCATCTACTTGCTCGGCTTCCCGCATGAAATTCATATTGCCGGGATTGCCGTTCCCACCTTTGCTTTTGTCATGGGCATCGTCATTCTGCTGGCGCTTTGCATTATCTGGCCCGGCGGCCGCGTATCACTGATCATTACCGACTGCCTTCAATCACTGATGTCATATCCGATCTTTGTGATCTTTACGGTATTCGTGCTGACGAAATTTTCTTTCGTCAACCAAATCGCCCCAAGCATGCTTGATCGCGCGCCGGGCGAAAGCTTTTTAAACCCGCACGATATCGCCAATCTCCGCGACTTCAACCTCTTTGCTCTTTTTGTCAATATTTTCGGCAGCGTCTTAAACCGCGGCGCGTGGATCGGAAACGATTCAAGCACCTGCGCCCGCACACCGCATGAACAGAAAATGGCCGGCATTCTCGGCACGTGGCGCAATGGTTTCGCCATGGTCATGTGCATGCTGATCAGCGTATCTGTTTATGCCACGTTAAATCACGCACAATTCTCAGGCGAAGCCCAAAAGGTTCGCACCACCCTGATCAACACGGTCGCCAGCGACATCATCCCCGATAACCAGCCGCTGCGGGAAAAGATTTCCGCGGCCGCGGCCGCGGTTCCGGCGCCAAAGCATGAGATCGGAGTGGATGCGCCGATTTCTCGCGAAAATAATCCTGATAAGCTCTACATGGACACCGTTCGCAATGAATTGCCGGAAGGCACTGAAGGCAACGTCATCATCGGAAAATTCCGCACACTTTACTACCAGATGATGTTACCGGCGATGGTGCGCGAAACATTCCCCATGACGTTGATGGGTCTGTTTTGCCTGTTGATGGTCATGCTCATGGTCACCACCGACAGCGGCCGAATTTTCAACGCTTCTTCAACGATCGTGCAAGACGTCATCATGCCGCTGCGTGGCAAACCATTTAACAAAGATCAGCATTTCCGCGCACTGCGTCTTTGCACGCTAGGCGTTTGCATTTTCTTTTTCACATTTTCGTTATTCCTCGCCCAGCTTGATTACATCAACATGTTCCTTACGGCCACAACGGCTTTGTGGCTTGGCGCCGCGGGCCCCATCATGATTTTTGGGCTCTACAGCCGCTTTGGCAACTCTGCCGGCGCATGGGCGTCTCTTCTTTTTGGTTCAGGTACCGCCGTCGGAAGTTTTATCACTCAGCAGTGCTGGGCGGGTTACGTTTACCCCTGGTTGAACAAGATGTACTGGGTCAATCCCATTGACGGATTCCTGCGTTTGATCACGTCGTACACTTCGCCGTATGTTGTGTGGAAAATGGACCCGGTGAAATTTCCGGTCAATCCGCGTGAATATTATTTCATAGCCATGCTCGGCGGCATCGCGGCGTATATCATTTTTTCACTGCTCTCGCGCCAGCCCAGATTCAATTTGGATCAGTTGCTTCATCGCGGCAAGTATGCCGTCGCCAGCGACACCGTTGCCGAAGAGGAAAAATTCACATGGACATTCAAGAACATTTACAACAAGATTGTCGGCATTACGCCTGAATACACACGTGGCGACAAGATCATCACATGGTCTGTGCTGCTTTACTCCCTGGGTTATCAGTTTGTGTTTTGCTTTGTGGGCATCAACATTGTCAATATGTTCTGGCCGATCTCCAACAAAGGGTGGACTTACTACTTTTACTTTAACTCGATTATCCTGCCCTGCATCATCGGCGTAATATCAACGGTGTGGTTTACCATCGGCGGCGCCATTGACCTGCGCCGGCTCTTCAAAGACCTCAAGGCCCGCACCAGCGACCAGAGAGATGACGGATGGGTTGAGGGCCACGTCTCGCGCGCGGACAAGCAAGGCGATACGGAGCAACCTGCCGCAAACAAGTAATCTTGCTCCTGATAGCGACAATCCTTCCCAAAAGCCCCGCCGGATGAATCGGCGGGGCTTTTTTTGAGTTCATCCGGTAATCCCGGGGTGACTGAAAGGTGAGAGCACTCAGCGAAACTCAGGCACAAGCCGGTTCTTCAGTCTGAAAGACTGGCATAAAGTAGCCCGGGGTCGCGTGCGAATGCGAGCACCCCGGGCAAAAGCTTTATTCCAGCCTTAACAGGCTGAAGACAAAAAACGCGAGTCTCCGGAATACCACGCTATCGGAATGACCCGTGAACCTACCCCGCAATTACCGGATGAACCTTTTTATTGTACTTGACTGCATTTATAATTTTTTGACCATTGTGATAAAAATGTCCGGAACTGGCCGCTGGTGAACATATAACAGCAATACGATAATAGCTCATCCGTTATCAGGATGATTATGACAACATTACCGCAACAGGATCGGATCATCCCCCGTGGCCCGCAGGCCAGGCCGCGCCCGGCGAACCGGCGTTTCTGGCCGGGGGTTTGGCGTAGTTATGATTATCTTGTGGTGTTTGCGGCGCTGGCCGCTCTGATTGCCGATCGCGTCTATCTGTGCCGCAAATTTTTATTTGCATATACGGATCATGACCAGACGCTTCTGTGGGCCGCGGCCAATGAAGTTCTGCATGGTCATTTTCGTGAACCCTGCTTTTATGGTCAGGCGTATAATTCGTATCTTGAATCAATTCTGGCCGCGCCGCTGATTTATTTTTCAATGCCCTATCCTATGGCGCTGCCGCTGGTGACGGTGGCCCTCTCATTGCTGCCGTTTGTGGCGCTGGCGGCGCTGGCGCATATGCGAAAACAAACGCTGGCCGCGTGGGTGATTCTGTGCATACCGCTTTGCATGCCTGCGCAGTACGGCATTGAGGCGGGAATCACGCGCGGATTTGTCACCGGGCTTGCCGTGGCAACAGTGCCGATGATCCTGCTGCTGAGAATCCGTGCGCGGCGCGCCCGGCGCATGCTGATGAGCTATGAGGATCTGCTTAACGAACCGCCGCCGAATCCGCCAAAAGACCAACAGCAAGACGGAATCGTCAGGCGTTCGTGGCGATGGGGTTTGCGCACACTGCGGCCGAAGGAATCTTTGAGCTTCTTTTTTGCCGCAACCTTCGCCATGCTGGCGGTGATTATCAACCCGAATGCCGGCCTTCTGATGCTGGCGCTTTACGTCATGGTGTATCTGGCGCATCATCAGAACTGGCGGTTCTGGCTCTTTACGTCGGCGGGTTTTGCGGCCGGTTACGCATGGCAGATGTATATCACTTATTTTTATAACGTGGCCAATCCGGATTATCTGCTGCATATGAAGAATCGCCGCTGGCCCTGGTCAACGCAGTATTTTGACCGCGCGATGAACAAACTTCAGGATTTCTTTTCCGTCTATCTGCCGGTTGACAATGCCGGCATGATCCTGCTGTATGTCGGCGTGGGATTGATCGCGCTGCTGCTGATCATGAAGCAATTTCGCGCGGCCACGGCGGGCCTTGTCACGATGGGTTTTACGCTGGCGACACTCGGTTATGCGCGCGTGCATGACGGCGGCGGCAGTCTGTTTTTATCGCTGAGCCGCCACTACCTGGCGATACCGGTAGTCGCTGCGCTGCTGGTGTTATTTGTGGATCGCGGACTGGGCCGGCATAACTGGCTGCGGCGTATGCTTGTTGCGCTGACCATTCCGCTGGTGGTCATCGCGCTCAACTGGAAATATCAGCAGATGCCCGGCGTATTTGAAGATGCGCGTAAAAAAACGGGTCCGCTTCAGGTCATGTCTACGGAAGATGTGAATAAACAGGCCGCGCAATATCAGAAAATGCTGGCCGACGAAAAGACAGACATGATTGTTTTTCAGAATAATGCGCTGATGGCCTATGCATTGCCGGGACTGATCAACTGCCGGGCCATGACACCTGATTACGAGCGCAGGACATGGCTGATGCATGAAGAAAGCCAGCCGCTGCGTGAGCGCATTTTGATCTGCACGGGAGACAACCGCGTGCTGAACAATGCCAGAAAAATGGACCCTAAATGGCGCATGGTTTCTGATAATCCGAAGGTGATTTCCCTTGATACCGGCGGCCGTTCTACTATTGATATCCTCCGCACACTCGGCATGCGAATGCGGAATTTTACGCCGCCGGTGATCATCAATTCGGCAACGCCTGCATCACAACCGGCCATTGCCGTACCGGCGACAATGCCGGCCGTTATCAGCACAGCGCCGACAACCACGCAAGCCGCGAGCCGGCCGGCACAATAATCGTGAAGTTGTGATATAGCGTGTCTGAAGTCACATCACAAACACGGGCAAAAACGCAATCGGCCCGGGAGAGCGATGCTTTCCCGGGCCGATTTTATTTGCGAATGTGATCCGGATCAGTTCGCGCGCGGATGGGCCGCATCGTAAACTTCTTTGAGCCGGCCAGTCGTCAGGTGCGTATACACCTGCGTGGTGCTGAGGCTCTGGTGACCCAGAAGCTCCTGAACGCTGCGAAGATCTGCGCCATGATTGAGCATGTGCGTCGCAAAGCTGTGGCGCAGCGTGTGCGGGCTGATGTCGGCATCAAGGCCGGCCTCAACAAGATACTTATCAAGCTTGCGGCGTACCGAGCGGGTGCTCAGGCGCTGGCCATGCTTGTTGACAAACAGCGGACTCGTCGGCGTCATTTCTTTCGCCAGGCCGGTACGCATGGTGCTGTATTTCTGAATCGCCTGAACCGCGGTCGGGCCCATCGGAGCAATGCGTTCTTTGCGGCCCTTGCCGCGAACCTTGATGATTTGCGCCGCAAGGTCCACATCTTCAACATTCAGGCCGACAAGTTCGCTCACGCGCATGCCGGTTGAGTACATAGCCTCAAGCATGGCCTTATCGCGCGCGCCGAGTACGTCGGTATCGTGCGGCGTGTTGAGCAGGCGCGTGACCTGTTCTTCGGTCATGAACTTGGGCAGGCGCTTTTCCTGCTTGGGCGTGCGGATGGCCACCATCGGATTGTTGGCCGTCATGCCGCGCTTGTTGACGAACTTAAAAAAGCTCCGAAGCGTCGCAAGCTTGCGCGCCATCGTTGCTTTTGAGTAGTTATTTTCACGCATGAACTGCAAATAATTGCGGACATCATCCGCATTGCAGTTCATCAGGAGCGCTTCCTGATGGTCAAGCGACATATCCACCGGCGGCAGATTCTCAACCTGCACCGGAGGCGTTGCCTGAGGCATGGCGTTGGGGTCAAGTTCATCGGGCATAATTTCCGCCGGGATACCCAGCAGGAACTGGCAGAACTGCCGCAGATCCGCGCCGTAGCAACGGCTGGTATACGCCGAAAAATGGCGCTCAAACTGCAAGTAGCTCAGAAACTGTTGAACACGTGGCGGGTGCGCTACGTTTTCCATGATCGCATGCCTCAAATTCCCTTACGCATCAGCCTTTGCGACTCCGCCGCATACAACTGAGACCCAGGGACGTCCTATCAAACTCAGGTGGCGTCCGCCGCCTTTTTCACAACTGTATTTACGCCCAGGTTTACCTTGAGCATCTTCTGCATTTCGCTTGCCATACGGTGGCCCATCTGATGCGAAAGTACCGCGGCATCAAACCAATCAAGCGGGCATGCCGGGTCCTGTGCTTTATCCATCAAAACCTTGATCATGCTGGCTTCTTCGCCCGGCAAATACCGGAAGACGTAGTATTGCCCCTTCTTCAGAAGCGTTAACTGACGTTGCTCTTCAACCATTTTTAAGAGCCTTTCCTGGACGCTTGCCCTTACCAGGGCCGCGGCCACATCTGAGAACCAGCCTCGCCAAAGTTTTTTATCGGCTACTTATGCGACCACGTTCAGTCTCAAGTAATCTTCTTGTCATCGCGTGGCAAACAAACCGCGTGTAATACTCGATGTCGACCAAATAACGACGGTCCTGAAGTGCCGACTCATAATCTGAGCGACCTTTTGCAAAATTGTTGAGCTCAATCAGGACAGTTTGGTTCGTGGCCGGAAAAATCGCACTGATTTGGCAAACCGGCTGAGGTCCTGCGTCGGCGCGCAGCTCGCCGCCCTCAACAGGCAAATTTTGCCCGTTTAAGGTATGCGCCTGAGGTTCTGGCGCCGCGCCGAGTTCGTGCGCCGTATACAGTTGCCAAGTCATGCCGATTGTCGGCGGGTTATAAGGATCATACGCCGTGACCGCCGCTATCACGATGGCATCGGCGCCCATTGCGTCAGCCACACGCTGCGCTTCGGCCGCGCTTTTAATTGACGCAATGCCCATTCTCTGCATGGTGGCCAGCGTTTTATTGACCGGCAAAACCTGTAATTGACGCACCTGCGTTAATTCGCCAAAAAGAATATCTGAAACTTTCAGCGTATCAAAATCACGGCTGCCTGAAAGATTCACCACCGGCGCAACCGCATAAGTACGCACCGTCGGGTACGGACTGAACATCGGCGCCTCAAGCGGCGGCGGTTCTTTTCTCGTCTCGCATCCTGCCGCTGCCATCATGACAGCAACAGCCAGCAATTTGATAACCGTCCGTGGCAGATTCAAGTGCATCGCTCCGCGCGAAATGACCCGGAACCCTGACCAAAAGGGCTCCCTTGATGCTGTTTTATC
Organism: uncultured Phycisphaeraceae bacterium; assembly: GCA_964610975.1. Classification (GTDB taxonomy): domain Bacteria; phylum Planctomycetota; class Phycisphaerae; order WQYP01; family WQYP01; genus CAZSYN01. The sequence goes on along the minus strand of CAZSYN010000004.1, from coordinate 33,399 downwards.
GGACACATTCCGGGGGCGGCTTGAGCGAAGAGTTCATATATCCGCTACTCAATATCGCCTGCCAGACAAACCCTACTTTGGTACGCATTGCACAATATTCGCCTATGCGATTTTCTTATTAATTTACTGTGGACTTTTGGCGTATAAGTCGTAAACTTTGCATTTTAAGCATGATGGCATATTGCCCCGGACGGCAAAAATAGTGGGCTCGTGGGCTATCATGATGAAGGATACATCAAATTAAGGTTAGGAAGTTGTGATGGCCAAGTTGCTTGAGTCCATTCATTCGCCCGAAGACCTCAAAAAGTTACCACTTGATAAGCTTCCCGAGCTGGCCAGGGAAATGCGTGAAGTCATCATGCAGACGGTGTCTACCAATGGCGGGCACCTGGCGCCGAATCTCGGCACCGTTGAGATCGCCATTGCACTGAATGTTGTGTTCAGTTTTCCCAAAGACCGCATGCTATGGGATGTGGGGCATCAGTGCTACCCACACAAGCTGTTGACTGGCCGATATAAAAATTTCAAATCGTTGCGTAAGGCCGGGGGCTTAAGCGGCTTCCCGAGCCCGTCCGAAAGCCCGTATGATCTTTTTTACGTCGGCCATGCCGGTACGGCAATCTCAACGGCCGTGGGCATGGCGCGCGGCGATTACCTGCAAAATAAAGATACTAAAATTGTGGCATTGGTTGGCGATGCATCAATTGTCAACGGTTTGTCATTTGAGGGCATTAACGGCGCCGGCACGCTCAAGCGCCAGATGCTGATTATTCTCAATGATAACTCAATGAGCATCTCTGAACCGCAGGGTGCGTTTGCCAATTATCTTGAGCATCTGCGTATCAGCCACTCGTATGATGATCTCAAAAAGAAAGTTCAGGACCTGCTGAATCAGGTTCCGTATGGCCAGCGGATTTCGGAAGTGGCCAACAATGTTAAGCAAGGCATTCGCAATACGATTGCGCCGGGCCACATTTTTGAAGATTTCGGCATGAAGTATTTTGGCCCGGTTGATGGCCACGATCTTCCTTCGCTGATTGAAAAACTCAACGAACTGCGCGACCTGAATGTCCCGGCCGTTTTGCATGTCAAAACGATCAAGGGCAAAGGTTACGAATGGGCCTGCGAAGACCCGACAACTTTTCACTCCACCAAGCCGTTTATGGTGGATGGCGACCGTGTGACGATTGAAAAAGGCACCGGCCGTTCATGGACAAGCGCTTTTGCTGATGCGATGGTCAGCCTGGCAAAGAAAAATGAGAAGGTCATCGGCATCACGGCCGCAATGCCTGACGGCACCGGCATGATCAAGCTTAAGCCGACGTTCCCAAATCGTTATTTTGATACCGGCATCTGCGAAAGCCACGCCGTGGCAATGGCGGCCGGCATGCAAAAAGCCGGCATTAAGCCGGTGGTTGCGATTTACTCCACGTTCCTTCAGCGCGCTTTTGACCAGGTTTTTCAGGAAGTTTGCCTTCAGAATCTGCCGGTTGTTTTCTGCTGCGATCGCGCCGGCCTCGTCGGCGATGATGGCGCGGTGCATCACGGATTCTGCGATCTTTCGTTCCTGCGCAGCCAGCCGAACATGGTTCTCATGTCGCCTTCAGATGAGCAGGATCTTGTCGGCGCGCTGAATTTTGCAGTCACGCTTGATTGTCCGTGTCAGCTTCGTTATCCGCGCGATAACTGCCCGGCCAAACCGCTTGGCGAACAAGTCGCCTGGGAAATCACCGCCACCGGCGGCCGCAGCCGCACGCTGCGCGAAGGCGCCGACGCCACAATCGTTGCGTATGGCTCATTGGCCATGCAGTCGCTTCAGGCGGCCGATGCTCTGGCCAACGAAGGCCTGAGCGTGGGCGTTGTGGATGCGCGATTCTGCAAACCGGTTGATGGCGCCATGCTTGATAAGCTCTTTGCTGCCGGCAAACCGATCATTACCGTTGAAGATCATGCGGTCATCGGCGGTTTTGGCGCGGCCGTGATTGAATACGCCCAGCTTAAGCGCCACGATGCGCGGCTGGTCACCCGCCTGGGCCTGCCGGATCGCTTTATCGCGCACGCTTCGCGCGGCCAGCAGCTTAAGGAAGTCGGCCTTGATCCGGTCGGCATCGCAAGTTCCGTACGCGCGGCCATCGCCGAACAAAGCAACGAAGTTCACGTTGTTGAGCCGGCCGTAAAACGCGTCGCACTGCGATAGAGCAGTTCTCGAAAATATTGTCCGATGGGCCCAAACGGGTCCGTGCAAAAAACGGCCTGTCTCGGCCGTTTTGTTTCTTCACATCCGACATTATTTTCCAGAAATACTATAAAGAGAGAATCATGACGGGGACGCCAGTAAATAAACTGTGTCCCCGTCTTCGTTTCACTTCGGATTCACTACGGAGACACAGAGGCACGGAAGGATAGAGCATTGACAATAAAGATGTAGCGCGGCGACGCGGCTGGCTGGCGGCCAGCCAAGAAGTGACGACGATGCAACCCCACAGGGTTTCTGAGGAGGAGCGACGCAGGATGGCCGCCTGCCAGCCCGTCCGCTTGCGGTTCCCACAGGAACGACGCGCTACATATTTATTGGAAATGCTCTAATGACACATCACAAGTTTATCGGGGCCGCCCCGCGCAGCGTGGCGGTATGTCATGTGTGATCTATTTTTGGCACATACTATAAAAGGAATGATGCGTACTCATCGTGTCGCAGGTTTATCAGATCTGCCAATCAAGCGGCGCCGACTGCTGAAAATCCTGCGGCGGGCGGTTGCGATATTGCAGTTCCGGATTTTTTGGCGTTACGCGCGTGCCGGGCGGCACGCTTTGCGTCACAAAAGCGTTACTGGCAATAGTTGCGCCGGCGCCGATGGTTGTTTCGCCGCCGAGAACGCTTGCGCCTGGGTAAATCGTTACTTCATCTTCAATTGTCGGGTGGCGTTTGGCGCCGCGGAGGGTTTGTCCGCCGCGTGTGCTCATCGCGCCGAGCGTAACGCCCTGGTAAATTTTCACGCGCGCGCCGATGGTCGTCGTTTCGCCGATCACCACGCCGGTACCGTGATCAATAAAGAAATATTCACCGATGGTCGCGCCGGGGTGAATATCAATTCCGGTCAATGAGTGGGCATGTTCCGTCATGATGCGCGGAATCAGCGGCACGCCAAGCCGCCAGAGTTCATGCGCGATGCGCTGAACCGTAATGGCATAAAAACCGGGATAGCTGAAGATGATCTCATCAAAACTTTGCGCGGCCGGGTCGCCGTCAAAAGCGGCCTGAACATCCGTGGCCAGCAGAGCGCGAATACGCGGCAGCGTGCCGAGAAATTCCTCAGTAATCGTCACTGCCGAATTATCACATTCCGGGCAATCATTGCCGCTCTTGCGGATGTGATCATGCCGAATGGCGTTGCGGATCTGCTCAAAAAGCTGCTGATGCAGATTGCCGATCAAATCGCCCACGTGATACTGAATGTTGCGGGATGTCAGGTCCTGGCGGCCGAAAAATCCCGGAAAAAGCAGTTCGCGCAGCAGGTCAATCAGCTCAATGGCCGCGTCACGGCTTGGCAAAAACGCCGCATCAACATGACGCGTTTTGTCATCCGTCTGGTAGCTATCAAGAATGGCCTTGACCAGCAACTCAATATCCGGCTGTGATTTTGCGGCCATATCAGCCCCACTTTGCATCTGCTATTGATCGTGGGCCGACAAAGCCTGGCAAACCAGTCATTCCCACTGTTCAATTCGTCAAATATTTTTCAGTTCCGCAACCGCTTCGCGCACGTTGAGCGTACCTTCGTAAATGGACTTACCCACGATGATGCCGGCGATCTGCAACTTTTTGAGATTGCGGATATCGTCAATGGATTTGACGCCGCCGGAGTGCACAATCGGAATCTTCGGGCTTGCCTTGACCATTTGCTGCGTCGCCTTGACGTTTGCGCCCTTGAGCGTGCCGTCGCGCGAGATATCCGTATAAATAATCGCCGCAAGAGGCCAGTCCTCAACAGACTTGGCAATATCAACCGCTTTGGGCAAATTATCCGAAACCTGCGTCCACCCATGAGTTGATACGTACCCGTCGCGTGCATCAAGCCCCAGCACCAGTCGGCCGCGGAAACGGCCATCATGCGCCACGGCCTCAAACCACTGCATGTCGTCAAGCGCGCGCGTACCGAGAATCAGCCGCTGCGTGCCCACGGCCAGCAGATACTCCATCAATTCTTCAGAACGTATGCCGCCGCCGACCTCAACGTTCAGCTTTGTTGAACGCACAATTTTTTCAATTATGGACAAATTCGCAGGCTTGCCGTCGCGTGCGCCATCAAGATCCACAACATGCATCCAGTTGCAGCCGGCATCCTCAAAACTTTTGGCCACATCAACCGGATCAACCTGATAGGTTGTCTGCTGGTTGTAATCGCCACGGCGCAGACGTACTACCTGCCCACCTCTTAAATCAATTGCCGGCATCAACTCAATGGCCATTGTCTTGCTATCCAGTTCCGTCACGATTAACAAACCTGCCTTCTGCCTCACATAAAATTCAGCCGCTGCTCCGTGCAGGGCTTTAACATTGCTCCACACATGCAGTTACTGATGCGATGTGCAGGTCACAATTCCGCAAAATTCTTCAATATGACGCCGCCCACTTGCTGACTTTTTTCCGGGTGAAATTGGGTGGCATATACATTGTCTTTCCAGATCGCGGCAGCAAATTCCCCGCCGTAATCGGCTCTTGCCGCTATCACATCTGCGTTTTTCGGCACAATATGATAGCTGTGGACAAAGTAAACATACGATCCGTTTGGCAAATTCCTAAATATTGGTACATTTTTTGACCACTTGATCGCATTCCACCCCATATGTGGCACTTTGAGATTCAGTGGCGGTTGATCTACGCTAAAGCGTAAAACTTCTCCCGGTATAATGCCGAGTCCTTTGTGCACACCGTCCTCATGTCCTGTATCCGCAAGAAGTTGCAGACCAAGACAAATCCCCAGAAACGGTTTGCCGGTTGCGACAAATTCCTTAATGGCGTCAGCAAGGCCGGTTTCGTACAAAACGCGCGAGGCATCTTTGAATGCGCCCACACCCGGAACGACAACACGATCAGCTTTGCGAATTTCTTCTGGTGTGCGAATAATTGTCGCCGTTTGGCCGCAGTGTTCAAAAGCTTTTTGAACGCTGCGTAAATTCGCCATGCCGTAATCTACAATCGCTACCAAAATCAACCTCAGTTTCGCGAATTTATCGCTTGTTCACAACTACAATATCAACGCGACGATTCTTCGCAAAATTCTTGGGATCTTTCGGATCGTTGGCGGCCCAGCTTGCGATGTACACGTTCTTTTCCGAAATTCCCTTTGTCTGCAAATACCGGCGCACTTCGTTAGCGCGCGCGGCGCCGAGATCAAAATTATCTTCCCATGAGCTGTGACGAATCGGCGTCGGGTCCGTATGGCCCTCAATTCTCAGCAAACGCCCGGCGTAATGCTTCTTGATGATCTCGGCCGCGCGATCAAGCGCCTTGCGTGCGCTCGGTTTTAAGCGAGCTTTGCCGGAATCAAAAAGAACTTCCGTCGGAATCTCAAGCTGAGTTTCGCCCTGCTTGTTGGTGCCGATAGTAACGCCTTCGCCAACCGGGCCGGCCGGGAGACTTGGCGCTGCCGCCGGCGGCGGTGCCTGCTGCGCCTGGGCGACCAGCGCGCGGGCCGCAGCGGCATCTTTTTCCGCCTGCGACGCACGTGCCTGCTCGGCCTTCAGTTGTGCCTCAAGATCACGATTCTGTGCCAGAAGCGCATCGCGCTCCGCTCGCACTTTATTGTTGCTGCAACCGCTGCCCGCCACCAACATTGCGGCGCCAATCAGACATGCACCCAGTACGTGCTTGCGTGAAAGCATGATGGCCTCCTTGAACCGTGATAAATCCCAAAAAACACTCCCCGATTCTGCACGATTGCGTGAATCTGGGAAAACTTCAGTAAATTGTAGCGATACCCGGTCGCGCTGCAAGTTAAACTTGCCGGCAAACAGGCATTATGATGCCGACATGAAGTTACGTAAGTACCAGCCAATAATAGGCTTACCAGCAAGCAAACAAAGAATGCTTGATACACTCAACCACGGACCATAAGGCAGAATATTCGGACGTCGGGCAATGGCGAGGATCGCGGCCCACATCAAGCCGAAAAACGGTGCCAGCATAAACGCCAGAGTCACGTTTGCCGCGCCGAGGATACATCCCACGGCCGCCATAAGGTGAACATCGCCAAGCCCCATGGCTTCCTTGCCAAAGGCCAGCGACCCCAAAACGCGCACGCCCCACACAACGCCGCCGCCGATGAGAAAACCGCCCATGATGCCTAAAAAGCGCCCCAGCGGAATGGGCGAGACCAGCCACGTCATATGCGGAAATGCCAGGCCGATGAGTCCGCCAATGAGCGGGAAGAGCAGGAACAGCAACTCTTTAAGAATTTCCGCGCGCGCGTTGGGCATGGCGATTTCGGCCTCAACATCCTGCGTGACATCCGGAGTTTCGTCCTGCCGCGGTAATACGCCAATAAGAAAAACGACTATGCCGGCAAACAACGAGACAGGCCCGGCCCAGATCGGCTTAAGATAAAACCAGCTCGCCACCCCACCGCCAGTCACAAGGAATGTTGCCAAAACCCAGGGCCAGCGGCGCTTAACGCGCGGCGGCGGCGCAAAAGGCATGCGGTCATCCTCAGCCGGCTTCTTTTCCGGCTTGGCGGCGGCGCGTTCCTCTTCCTGCTGCTCATACTGCGAAAAACTGCGCGGCAACCACCCCAGCCACACAAAAATATTGGCCATGACCAAGCCAAAAAACGCACAGATCATCGGCCAGGCCCATGCGCCCTGCGGATCAAGATACGGCAGCAGATCCTGACGCACCTTCAGCAGCGGCGTGACGATCACCGCGACAATAGCCAAAAGCGCCGGCAGGCAAATCGGAATAATGTACCAATCCGCATCAATGGCCGAGGCGGTAATCAATATCGTGATGAAAAACGCATGCAGAAAATACGGATGCTCAACAAATCGCCAAGCCACAACCCACAATGAACCGCCGAGATAGTTTCCGTTGGTGACAAAGTACGCCGCGAAAATCGCCAGGTACAGCAAACCCGTGCCGAACTCCACCAGCGGATAACGCAGCGATATCGGCGTGCCGCAACCCACGCACCGGCCACGCAATACCAGCCATGACACAATCGGAATGTTCTGATACCAATGAATCGGTTTATCGCAGATCGGGCAGTGGCTTGGCGGCCAGCTTAACGTCAAAAAACCGACCTGGTTATGAAATTCCACGACCCTGCCATGATGCGGCAAACGCCAGATCACCACGTTGAGAAAACTCCCCACGCAGCAGCCGAGCATGAACATCAGGGTACCGTAGAGGTAGAAGGGCAAATCCATGCGGGAATTATATAGAATGGCTAGCGAGAAGCTAGGGGGCAGAGACAGAAGTCAGGGGATAGGGGTCAGGGGCCAGGGAAAAAATACGGACTCATCACCCCGCGCATGTGCGCCCATGCATGTGCGTGCAATTTATTTTTCTTCCGTCAGCGCGCTAAGCACTTCCTGGGTGTGGCCGGCGACTTTAACCTTCGGGAAGATGTGCGTGATTTTGCCTTTTTCGTTGATAATAAAAGTCGTGCGCACAATGCCCATATACTTGCGGCCATACATGCTTTTTTCCTGCCATACGCCGTAGGCCGTTGAGACTTCGTGCGTCGGGTCGCTCAGAAGCGTAAAGGGCAACTCAAATTGGGTGGTGAATTTATCGTGCGACGCCTCGGAATCCGGGCTAACTCCCAGAATGACCACTTTTTGCTTGTGATAATCGGCAATGGTATCGCGAAACGCACAGGCCTCGGCCGTGCATCCGGACGTGTTATCTTTGGGATAAAAATAAAGAACGACCTTGCGGCCCTTAAACTCGCTGAGCTTAACCGTCTTGCCGCCGCTGGCCGAGAGCTTAAACGCAGGCGCCGTATCACCAACCTCAAGAGACATGGCCACTCCTTGCAAATCTGAGTTTCTGGTAAGGAAGCCCCGGCGGTTTTAACCCCGGGGTGGGTCCGTTAACGTCGGATTTTGGCGTATTGGCCCCGATCCCGGGATTAAAACCCGCGTAGTTTCGGGGGCGTTCGCGCCTTTTGGTCCTTATCCAAAACTCAGGTTGACAATATCATTGGTGTCATTATTGAACCATGCGGCAAGGAAGGCAACAAACGGGCGAAAATAACCGCAAAAATGCCAGCGCCTGAGAATGATAAGCTCATGATAAGCCTATTATTCCCAGGCGCTTAAGCGGGGTCGACGGGGCTCGAACCCGCAACCACCGGCGTGACAAGCCGATACTCTAACCAATTGAGCTACGACCCCGGATTCGAGATGGAACAGAATAGCGTATGATTCAGTTTTCGTCAAGCGATGGGAATGCGCGCCAAACGCAACAAGCGCCCCCGCCCCAAGCCTCCTAATTCAGGTTGATGGCTTTGGTCATCAGATTAGCAGGCTGCTGAAAAACTCATTGAAATCATCTATGAAACAATTATCAACGTTATTCTTCCTATCAAAAACGCGGATTGATGTCGCGAAAAATGACTTCTGATGGCATAAAAAAAACTTTTTCAGCAACCTGTTAGCGCGAAAGGGAAAGAAACGGAGGAAAGAAACGGGGACGCAGCTGCTCTGTCCCGTTTCTTTCTTTTTCAGACATCGATTCATCCATGCTATCCTGTTTTCGCCCAATATACACCGGCATTTTCTCTGGACAAGAGTTTTTGTATAGGACGGCTGAGGTTATCCATGATCACCACGTCGCCGGCACTCAGGTTGGGCAAGAGCACTTGTTTGATGTAATGCAGGAAGACTTCCTGATCGGTCGGGCAGTCAAAGACCGCCGTCGCGGCGGCTCCGCTTAAGCGGATCGCCGAGATGATGGTGGACGTCTGCCAGTGGCCGTGGGGAACGCTGGCCTTGAGGCGCTGGTCACTCGGGCATCTTCCCAGCAGGCGTGTCATGTTGGTCGTCACGCCGGATTCATCTAAAAATACCAGTTTTTGTGCGGGAATATCAGATAAATTCTCATACCAGCAGGCTCTCTGGGCCGCTACATCTTCCCGCGTTTGCTCGCTGGCCGTGAGCGACTTTTTTTTAAGGTAATCTTGAGTTTCCCCAGCCACAAATTGACATTGCTAAAGGGGATGGGTTTGCCGGGTTCTCCCAGGGCTTTACCCAGTTCGACCAGCGTGGCGTCCGGGGTCTTTTGAATCAGTTCCCGCAGGCGGGCTTCACGTTGGGGAGTCAGGCCGCTCTGGGCGCCACAGCGGAACATCTGATGTTCAAAGCTGCCGCGTTGATTAAAGTGCTGGCGGACTCGCCGGACAGCCGCGGGGCAATAGCCTAATGCCGCTGCAATCTGATCGGTCCGCTTGCCCTGTTCATAGAGCTTGATGATTCGTTCACGCACGGCATTGGGAATCGGTTGCATGAAAAAAGCCATCCTTGGCTGTCGCCACAGAGAGCTTATCCGTTCCTCAATAATTACGCTATACCTTTATTGCAAATGTTCTAAATTATATTTCAGACAATGATGCGGCACATTGTCAAACAACCCTAAAAAATGACGAAACGAGAAGCGGCTGATCGGGTATGGTGGAATCACACAACGATTTTGACCGGTGTTTGGGGATGCAGAACTTGCGAAAAAAAAATGAACAAACGCATTAAAAAAAGTTGGGCTCACCAGGGGAGGCAATCCTGGCGAGCCCCGATCCAGGGCAGATCGTTAAGCTTTGTGCATCGTGGGTCACGCGCCCGTGGTGCACAAAGCATTTTTTGGCAAGTAATCCCCGCACGAAACAGATGCACGAGGATTGAATTTGGCAGCTCGGCCACTTTTGCCGAAATCCTCGCGTATGCCTGACTCACACGGGTATCCGCATGTGACGCGATTGATCGGACAAAGCGGCAAAGCTCAATCAAATCCTCTCATGATTTACGATTCAGCCAAATCAAAAGCAAAATTTTTCGTGCATTTTTTGCTCTTTGCCCCACAAGGGGCAGACGCAAGGAAGGAGGGAAATTCTGGTCCGCAAAAATGCACGAACCAGATCAAAAAACAAGGGCATTATGTTACGTGGATTATTTTTCAGCAGGATGAAAATTCAGGCCATGATATCAAGATTCTGGCCGAGGCCGGTGGCTTTGGCCACCAACGGATCTCCGGCGGTCGTGGCGGGTTGATCAGCGCCATCAATCATTTCTACGAGCGCCGCTCCCTGTTGGCGCGCCATTTTAAGCGTTTTGGCGGCAATGGCGGTATCAATCTCGCTGGCTACCCGAGCGGGAATCAATGCCGAATCAATCATGCTTTGCTGTGCTGCGCTGACCATACAGAAATATTATCGGCCATCAGAGCCTATCAACTTCAATTACTTCAGCACCCGTAAAAAGTCCCGGCAGCGCTGAGTCGGGTCATCGTGAGCAATGATATCTGAGCAAACCGCCATGCACGTCACGCCCGCGGCCGTCACCTGAGCGACATTATCAACGGTAATTCCGCCGATGGCCACGGCCGGCAAAGGCACCTGCGTGATGGCCTGACGCGCGTACTGTGGCCCGGCAATGCGCGGCTTGTGCTTGGTGGTTGTGGCAAACATCGGGCCGACGCCAATGTATGTTGCGCCGTCGCGCAGAGCCTGCTGCGCCTGCTCAACGCACTCCGTTGATACGCCCACGATCATATCGTTGCCTACCAGCTTGCGAACGTCTGTGCATGGCAGATCCGTTTGTCCCAGATGCACACCATCTGCGCCGGCAAGTTGCGCGATATCCGGCCGATCGTTGATGATGCTGATAGCGTTATGCTTGCGACAGGCCGCGGTAAAAATTTTGGCGCGGCGCAGAAGCTCGCCACCGTCAAGATTTTTCTCACGAAGCTGAACACATTGCGCTCCGCCGGCGAGCACGTCAGCGAGTGTTTCTTCCCATGATTTTTTGCACAGAGATTCCGTCAGCAGAACGTAGAGCCTTGCGGCCGAAAAACGCATGCTGCTGGCCTGCTGCCCTACCATGCGCGCGAGAGTCTGCTCAAGGGCGTAGCCGCGATAGCGTAATTGTTCGGCATTGGCCGCGGCCGAGGCGTTGATTGTTTTGCCGCACTCGCCGATCACGCGCAAGGCCTCTGATAACCGCTTGCCCTCGGCCACAATCACCGCGCCAAGATCCGGCCGAGTCTGTTCTGCATCGGTCTTTATCGTTGTGCCCACGTCATTTGGCGTATCGCGGCACAAAATGGCATCGCTGATTTTCAGATCCTTGAGCACTTGCGCCAGCGCATGACGCAACGCTTTAATATCACCTGATAGCATTGCGTCATTGAGTGCAAAACGCGCGTAATCCTCCATCACGCGCAGAGCTTCGCGCGCGCGATTGGCATTGGCGTCAATCATACGTAACGTGGCAATAGTCATGAGGGAATTGTAGAGCAGATCATGGCCGGGGTACAGTAACAGAGGCGAATGAGGATTACTGAGCATTACCGAAAAATCGGAATGCTTCCTCACGCAATTGGCGCAGCAGAGCCTTGTCGGCCGGAGCGGGAGGTGTTGCTCCGCGGTAAAGCAGGATCACAATTGAGCCGCGCTGAGCCGTGGCCGTGGCAATCGCAAATCCGCGCCCAGCCGCGCCGGAAAGCTCAATAGCCGGTACGCCGGAAACAACCGTATCAGCCATTGTCGTCGGATTAACATGCAGATAAGTTTCGTAAACCAGTTGCGCGTGATCAACCAGATTGTTGACCGTGAGCCGCCCGGTGTACGGCAACTGAAAAATAATAAACTGCCGCGCGCCATCCGTTGATGAGCAGGCCAGCACAGGCCGATGCGGCGTTTGCGGAATTACCTCAAAAGTCTCAAAGCCGGCGGGTATATCAAAACTGAATCCGTGATTCTGCGCCTTGTGCCGATTCTTGACCAACAGACCCGCCATACCGACTGACCCCAGAAACAACAGCAGCATAAACAGCAGCAGCACGGCCCTGCGCGCGCGATTGACTGGTTTTGTATCAAGTGGCATGGCGATATCCGTCATACGCAAAACACGAGGAACCTGGGGCACAACAAACGACACCGTCAGTATACACGCGCAGCCAGACACTTTCGCGTTTTTTTCATCCGCTTTCTTGATATCACGCGTAAGCTTCCGGAATAATCTTGCGCGTTTCGTCACGCAGATAATTCAGGATTTGCTGCTGATGCTCAAAACTCATCACGCGGCGGGCCACGCGCTGCGCGTCGGCCATGTTGATGCTGCGGATGACTTTCTTAACTTCCGGTATCGCCGGCGGCGTAATAGAAAGCGTCTTAAGCCCCATGCCCACAAGCAGAATCGCAAACTCAACATCGCCGCCAAGTTCGCCGCAAAGCGATACGGAAATATTGGCGCGATTGCCCACGCGAACCACATTGCGAATCAGCGCCAGCACGGCGGGATTGGCGCCGGTATACAAATTGGCCACCTTCTGATTGCCACGATCAACCGCAAGCGTATATTGAATCAGATCGTTGGTGCCGATTGAGAAAAAGTCAACTTCCTTGGCAAAAGTTGACGCCATCAGCGCCGCGGCCGGCACCTCAATCATCATGCCCACCGGCATATACGGATTGTATGCGATGCCCTCTTCGTCAAGTTCCTCCATGACGTCCTTGAGCACCATTTTGGCCTGTCGCAACTCCATTGCGGTCGTGATCATCGGAAACATCAGCCGCACATCGCCCAGTACGCTGCAACGCAGAATCGCACGCAACTGAATCTTGAACATCTCAAGATTGGCCAGGCACAAACGGATTGAACGGCAACCCAGAAAGGGATTATCCTCAGGATCTTTGGCCTGAAGCGGCGTGTATTTATCAGCGCCAAGATCAAGCGAGCGAATAATCACCGGCCGGCCTGCGACCTTACGAATCACTTCCGCATAGGCCGCATAATGATCCTGCTCCGTCGGTTCTTTTTCGCTGGCAAGGTACAAAAATTCAGTACGATAAAGGCCCACGCCCGTGGCGCCTTTGGCCAGCATGCTTTCCACTTCGTGCGGAAACTCAATGTTGCCCATCAGCGTGACTTCGTGGCCATCTTTTGTACGCGCCGGCAAATCACGCAAACGCGCCAGGGACGACTCAAACTGAATCTGCCGCTCTTCGTATTTGCGGTGTTCTTCAAGAGTCGCTTCGTCCGGATTGATGATCACAATGCCGGAGTGGCCGTTGATAATCAGCGTATCGCCGCTGGTGATTTCCTGCGTGATATTCTCAAGGCCCACCACCGCCGGAATACCCATTGAGTTGGCGATGATTGCCGTGTGGGATGTTCTGCCGCCAGCATCAATGATAATGCCCTTGATCTTACCCTTATCAAGAGATGCTGTTTGCGACGGCGTAAGGTCATGCGCCACCAGGCCCACCGGCTCGGTAATATCGCTCAGGCGCACGCGATCGCGGCCCATGAGTTTTGTCAGCAGGCGTTTTTCGATATCGTAAATATCTTTGACGCGATCTCTGAAGTACTCGTCTTTCTGCTTGAGAAACTGCTTGGCGTACTCGCGCAAGGAACGCGACACGGCATACTCAGCCGTAAATCTCAGCTTCTCAATGCCCTGAAAGAACGTATCCAGAAGTTGCGGATCATCAAGCAAACCCAGGTGAAAATTAAATATGCTTCCGGTTTCGCTGCCAAAATCGCGCGTGGTTTTGTCACGCAAAACGCGGATATCCGCGCGGCTTGCCGCCAGCGCTTCCGTCAGGCGTTTGCGCTCAGGTTCTATTTGTGATCCGGGAATAGCGCGCCTGCCGATGCGCAAATCATCATCGGATAACAGCAACGCCTGGCAGACGACGACGCCGCTTGAGACGCCTATGCCTTTTTTAATTTCCATCAGAACGCTTTCCCGCTGCGATGCCCGCCGGTGCAATCAGCCCATTTAGTTTTGGGCTTTGCTTAACCAGGTGGCGCCGGAGCAAAACTACTGATGACTCAGCGCTGCAAACCTCATATAAATCTTGCGTTACGTCAACGTAACACCAGGCCGCAGAGTCGTTAATCACTTAAAAGACATTCCTGATGCGGAAATCCGCATCAGGCCTGTTTTTCAGCCCGAGTAGGATAGCCGACACAAACCTTCAGGTCAAAGAGATACTAGCAGAGTTGTCAACTTCATTTGCAATTGGTCATGCTTTCGTATCAATATTATTTTCGTACATTTTACCTGATTAAGTGAACATTCCTTGTCATTTCTCTCCCGCATGCCACCGTTTTTTAATGGTATTCTGTTTGTGATCCCACTACGCCCCGACCGTTATGATGATCATCACGAAGCGTAGACAAGGTCTGAATCACAATTTTATTTCAGCTATAACTATTGACAGTACATAAAGTAATAGCGAAACTAATATCTGCCTGACACCAACTTCAGCACAGGACGCATACATATGCCTACCATTCCTGCCGGACATCCGCGCAATATTCTTCAGCCATATCATAGACCTGCGCTGTTTATTACGGCCACCGGCACGGAAGTCGGCAAATCAACTCTCGCTGCCGCCCTGGCTGGCGCACTGCACCAACTTGGCGCCAGGGTCGGGGTCATAAAACCGATCGCCAGCGGCTGCGGCCTGCGTCGCGATCTGGCAGACGGGCAAATCCCCACCGATGATGATTACGATTCTCTTGATGCCGAATGTGCCGCCCGGGCTGCTAATCTTGACCCGACGGACGAAAAACTGCTGCCGTTTCTCTCGCCGATCCGCTACGGTGCGCCTGCCTCACCGCATGTGGCCGCGCGCATTGAGAATCGCCAGCCCAACTGGCAGCGCCTGGCCGATGCTTTTGATTACTGGGAAGAAAACTGCGACGCTCTGATTATTGAGGGTGTCGGCGGCTGGCGTGTTCCTCTTGATCAGCATGATTTTTCAGTCGCCGATCTGGCCACGATTCTGCATGTGCCGATTCTCGTGGTCACTCATCCGCGGCTTGGCACAATCAACGATACCCTGCTGACGGTTGACTCTATTCGCCAGCGCGGGCTGGTTGTTTCCGGTATTATCATCAATCAGGTGCCGACAAACCCTGATATCGTCACGCGTTACAATCTTGACGAAATTCCCCGCCTCTCCGGCGTATCCGTGCGCGCCACGCTTCCGCTCGTTGATGATTGGCCCGGCGTTGTCAGCGGCCCGGCTCTTAAACAACTGACAGAGCTCATGCTCCCATTTGCCCGTCAATGGTGGGCGGCCAAATCCGTCGATTTGTAAAAAAGTATTGAGTCTTGAGTTCTGAGTCTTGAGAAAGAGACCGCAACTTCGTAACGTATCATTCAACACGCACCCTCAAGACTGTGATGCTCAAGACTCAAGACCATAAATTATGACTCACCCCAAACCCATTATCGGAATCGTTGGCGGCATCGGCGCCGGCAAAAGTTTTGTTGCCGATGTTCTCAAAAACCTCGGCTGTGGCGTCATTGATAGTGACAAGGCCGCCCGCGCCGCCATTGAGCGCCCTGATGTTCGCGCTGCCATCCACATGGTTTTTGGCGATCACGTTTTTGCCGATGACGGCGCGCTCAACCGCAAAGCTCTTGCGGCCGAGGTCTTCTCCGATCCGCAAAAACGTAAACAGCTTGAGGGTATTACGCACCCGGTCATTACCGAAATGCGACTGGCCGACACTCAAAAAATGGTTGCCGATCCGTCCATAAAAGCCATCATATGGGACGCGCCTCTTCTTTTTGAGGCCGGCCTTGATCAGGATTGCGACGCGGTCATCTTCGTTGACGCCCCCCTTGAAGTACGCCAAAAACGTGTTATCAGCCGCGGATGGTCCCCGGCCGAACTGGAAAAAAGAGAAAAATCGCAAATATCACTGGACAAGAAGCGTCAACTGGCGGATTATATAGTAAACAACGGCGAAGACCCGGAGACCAGTCGGCTTCGCATCCAGCAGGTATTCTCCCAGATTATCGTGCTTTCCCGGACTTGAACCCATTCCCCGCTTTATACCCGCTCCCGCGAGTTTCAGCCCGGTATATGTTGTTTGGTTGTTTGTCGCGGAGCGTTGCATCGTCCGGAAGCCATATTGTCTGGCTTTGATGCGATGGGTATCGCATGCCGGAAACGCGCGGGGGGTTTATTTCTCGTTATCTATTTTTGACCACCACTCGGAGGTAAATGGTACATGGCACGCACCACCAGGAGCCGTAAACAACCGGCCGCCGCGCAGCAGGAAGCTCCCGCACCTGAAAAGCAGACCGCTGCTGCCGCACATGAATCTGAAAAGCCGGCCCAGGCCGCACAGCAGGAACTCCCGCTGACCCCGGCCAGCGAGCCTGTCACCAAACACTCCGCAAAAGCCGCCAAAGCTGAACCGGCCCCGGCCCCAGCACCAACCCCGGCTCCGGAACCGGAACCCGCTCCCGTTGCGGCTCCCGCACCGGCCCCGGCCGTACCGCAAACCGTTGAGGACGAAGCCCCCGTCATCCCCGCTGACAAAAAAGATCGCGAAGGCATGATCGGCCGCGTCATCGTCGGCACCGGCGGCGGTTCTGTCGGCAGCGCCATTGTGGGTGGCGGCGGCGGCATGATTGGCTCCGTCAACTCCGCCGGAATGGAAGAAGAAAACAACTCACCCGATGTCGCTTATGACGACGAGACGCATCAAAAATATGAGCAGGTCAAGCGCCAGGAACTTCACCTCATTGATCTTCAGCGCATGAACGTCAACGAACTTCACGAGATCTGCAAGAAGGAAGACGTTCCTGACTACATGGGCCTCAAAAAGCAGGATCTTATTTTTAAGATCCTCAAAAAGCGCATTCAGAACAACGGCCTGATGGTCGGCGAAGGCGTGCTTGAGATTCTCCCCGACGGCTTTGGCTTCCTGCGTTCGCCAGAATATAACTATCTGCCATGCCCGGATGACATTTATGTTTCGCCCTCGCAGATCCGCCGCTTCGGCCTGCGCAGCGGCTGCGTGATCACCGGCCAGATCCGTCCGCCCAAAGAAAGCGAACGTTACTTCGCGCTTCTGCGCGTTGAGGCCGTTAACTTTGAAGATCCGTCACTGCTGACCGAAAAAGTCAACTTTGAAGATCTCACTCCGCTGCATCCCAACAAGCGCCTGTTCCTTGAGACGGAGTCCAAGGAAATCAACATGCGCATCGTCGATATCGTTACGCCCATCGGCAAGGGCCAGCGCATGCTGATCGTGGCTCCGCCGCGCACCGGCAAAACGGTTCTCATGCAGAAGATGGCAAACGCCATCGCCACGAATCATCCGGAATGCTACCTGATCATTCTGCTCATTGACGAGCGTCCGGAAGAAGTCACCGAAATGCAGCGCGCCACGAAGGCCGAAGTTGTCAGCTCAACTTTTGATGAACCGGCCGCGCGCCATGTGCAGGTTTCGGAAATGGTCATTGAAAAAGCCAAGCGCCTTGTTGAGTACGGCCGCGATGTGGTCATTCTGCTTGACTCCATCACCCGTCTGGCGCGCGCCTACAATACCGAAGTCCCCCACTCCGGCAAAATTCTCACCGGCGGTGTCGACGCCAACGCGCTTCAGAAACCCAAACGCTTCTTCGGCGCGGCGCGTAACATTGAAGAAGGCGGCTCGCTGACCATCATCGGCACCGCGCTGGTTGATACCGGCAGCAAGATGGACGAAGTGATCTTTGAAGAATTTAAGGGCACGGGCAATTCCGAATTGCACCTGGATCGCCGCCTTGTTGAACGCCGCACCTATCCGGCCATCAACATCTCGGCCTCCGGCACGCGTAAGGAAGAACTTCTTCTCGATAAAAAGGAACTTGAGCTGGTTTACCGCCTGCGCAAGGTGCTCTCGGACATGAACCCGATTGAAGCAATGGAGTTGCTCAAGGGCCGCCTTGAAAAGAAGGCAACCAATCGCGAGTTCCTGCTAACCATGAACCTTGATTAACAGGGTAATGTGACAATACAAAATGTGGTAATGAGGTGATTGCCAGAAATAAATCACCACATATCGGTCACTGAGGAAACGACAGGCCTGCGAGTGATAAACTCGCAGGCCCTTTTTTTAGAGTAATTGCCAAAAACAAATCGCACGCCGTAAATTGATCGGGGACCGCTCTTTGCTTATTTAACGATCCGCACGGCGTAAGGCTCAAGCGCGTGCACAGCGCTGACGGTTTTACCGGTCAGCAGATCCGTGCCAGAGAGGCCACGGATTTCCGCAGGCGCATCATTGTGATTGAGCACAAACGTCAGTGGGCTGCCGTCATGCCCTATGCGCTGCAAAACTTCAACGCACTCCGGCGCATCGGCAACGGGGCTGATCCCCTTCTGGGCCGCCACCGCTCGATAAAACTCCCGCAGGAATGACAGATCCGCATCTGTGCCGATGTAATACGCACTGCCGCCGCCGAACGAATTACAGGTGAGGCAGGGCTTGCCGGCATACCAGTTGCCGTCATAGGTGGCCAGCACTTTGGCGGATTCGGCATGAATCTGATCAAAGAACAGGTCGCAATTGTAAGATTGCTGCGCAAGCTTGATATCGCCGGGCAGCATATTCATCTTATTGGCATATGCCCCGGGAGGCGTAGAGTCAATTTCCTCAACCCATATGCCCAGAACCTTGCGCAACGGGCCGGGATAACCGGTATCGTAAACCTGGTCATTCTCGTTGGCGATGCCGGACAAGTAAGTACTGATCCACGTTCCTCCGGCGGCCACCCACTGCTCAATCTTGCCGCCAAGATCAAGACGCGTGCGCATCTGCTCCGGCGATCCGTTGATCGGAAACTTGCCGCTGTTGACCATATACATCACCGGCGCAATGAGAACGTCATACTGCGACCAGTCATCATCAATACGCACAACATTCATCGGAATGTGCTGGCCCCAGAGAGCCTTAAAATGCTTTTGCAGCATGGCCTGGTAATTTTTTTCTTTGCAGTATCCCTGCGTGGCCTGCAAAGCCCAGCGGCATTCCTGATCAAAAAGAATGCCGACTTTGGCCCGCGCCACGCGCGCACCGCTGAGAGCCGGAGCAAGTTTTTGATATTCCGCGCCAAGCGCGCTGACTTCCTTAAACACACGCGCATCGGCGGAATCGGCATGTTCAACAACCGCACCGTGCATTTTTTCGCTTGATCCGCGGCTGCGGCGCCACTGAAAATACATGGCGCCTTCAGAGCCGTGCGCCACGGCCTGCCACGACCACAAACGCAAAACGCCCGGCGGCTTAAGCGTGCCATACTGCTGCCAGTTGGTGGCGCTGGGAGATTCCTCCACCAGCAGCCAGGGATTATTCTGCTTGATGCCGCGCATATAAGCATGCGCAAATGCCGCGCCGGCGGGATCACCCTTGATCGTGTTATAACAATCCCATGTGATCACGTCGCAGACATCGGCAAACTTGGCGTAATCAAGTCCCTCAAAAAAGCCCATCATATTGGTGGTGACAAGAGCCTGCGGAACAACCTGCTTGATCGCATGGACTTCTCGCTTGAAAAATTCACAATGGGCATGAGATTCAAAACGGCGCCAATCAAGCAGGTGGCCCGTAATGGATTCGGGGTTGCCGGCGTTGGCAAACGGCGGATTAATCTGCGACCAATCCGTAAAATTTTGACTCCAGAAGGTAGCCCACCACTGTTGATTGAGATTATCAAGCGTCTGGTAGCGATCCTTAAGCCACAGGCGAAACTCCGCCGCGCAATGCGGGCAGAAGCATTGTCCGGAGTACTCATTTGAGACATGCCACATCAGCACGGCCGGATGCCGGCCATACCGTTTGGCAAGCTCCGTATTGATGCGCGCAACGTGCTGGCGATACACGGGATTTGTGGGGCAAGTTCTTTGACGCTGTCCATGTACGCCGCGCAGACCGCGATCATCCACAGCCATCACTTCAGGATACGCGGCCGTCAGCCATCGCGGAGGCGCGGCCGAAGGCGTGGCCAGCAGAATGTGCACACCCGCCTGATGCAGACGCTCAAAAGTCTGATCAAGCCAGTCCCAATTATACTTTCCCTCGGCCGGCTCAAGCTGCGACCAGGCAAAGATGCCCACGCTCATCGCATTGCAATTAGCCTTGCGCATCAGCTCAACATCCTGAATCCGCACTGATTCAGGCCACTGCTCAGGATAATAATCGCCGCCATGAAACAATGAGGACTTCTGCCACATGCCGGATTTTTCTGCACTCATGATATCCCGCCGAAAAGAAACAACAGAATGTGAAAATTATCACCATGTTATACGCTTAACACCGGCATGTCCACGATGAAACAAAGTGCGGGCAAATACGAAAAATTCGTTCATCTTTTCACACACAACGGCTTACAAGAAGCATCACAAAAAAAATATAATTATGCATCAATTTATTTAGATTTGATTTGACACCTCCGCAGAATGGTGGTACATAATAAACAGACACGTCGGGATGAGTGATCTTTCAGATCAGCAGAATCAAAATTGAATCATGACAACTGAAGAATGCCGGATAGCAGCCGAATAACGCAGATGAGTAGTTCGGGCTTATGTTATTTGCAGTATAAAAAAGTCGCTACGAATTTGGGCCGGCCGGCCTGATTCTTATTCGATTATACGTCACGGACTCGATGATACGACGTCCGTAGGCGTTCACACGGTGGGATGGCCTCCCCTGGCGGGGGACCATCCCTTTTTTATTAGCCATCATCCATTGTGGGGGATGATGTCTCACAGGCTCCGCACTTGGCAAGAGTGCGGAACCTGTTTTGTTGCGCACAAAACATAGAGCATTAGCAGAAATCACTGATACGGGCCCATGCGCATGTTCAATAACCATATAAACGTGTGCGTCTAAAAAACATGCTTCGTGGTAAAAATAACAAGGCCTGACACAAAACAAGCCAAGTATTGTATCCGGACGGCGTTTCCGGTATGCTTCCTGACCTCTCGGGCGATTAGCTCAGTTGGTTAGAGCGCCGTGTTTACACCGCGGATGTCGGGGGTTCGAGTCCCTCATCGCCCACGTATCCCCTTTGACTGCAAAAGCTTCCGATTGACCACATGTGACCAATTTACCAATTTCCACAGCATTTTGCGGTTTTTCAGGCTCAGATGTCACACGCTGACATTCGACGGTATCCGCTGACCACTGCGTCTTTTGCTGCGCCTCATTCGGCATACCTGCCGCCCGGCGGAAATCACCTGCAATATCCTGGCTGGTCATGTAATGCCGGGCCGCAATCTCCGGACTGTTACCAATCCACCGGCAGACCGTGGCAAGATCGTACTGGCGCACCAGTTCGGTTTCCAAACTGGCTCTCAAGTTATGAAACAACCGTGGCCACTTCTGCACTTTGGCCCTCTCAATGATCTTTTCAAAGCGCGTTCTGAGATTCAGTGATCCCAAGCGGTTATGCGTAATCACGAAAACGGCATTTGGCTCGGCCAGTTCTTTCAGATCTTCAAGATACTGCCGCACTTCAGGGAAAAGCGGAACCAGTCGCGTTGCAAAGCGCTCGTTATGCTCAAGTTTGGGACAGCGCACCAGCATCACACCGCGGACAAAGTCGATATCCTGCCACCGCAGCGCCATGGTTTCAGACGGTGTACGCAACCCCGCATACCTGGCCAGCGCGACAATAACCCGCCATTCAGCATCAGGGCAGGCATCAATGACCTGTTCAATCACATCCACAGGAATAAACTGCTTGCGCGCCTCATTGGTTTGGGATCCAGCCTTCAAGTCTTTGAAAGGATTATCGCCAGCCATCTTCCAGCGAACGGCCGTTCTGAAAATAGTTCGCGCAGCCTTAACCCGCCGGGCAATGGTGGCGCCGGATAATTCTTCCTCTACTTCAAGCCACTTGCGCCACTCTTCAGCCTTTTTGATGTCAATGCTGCGGAGAAGGGTGTCCTTGCCCATAAAGACTTCAAGGTTGCGCCTGGTGTGGCCGTAAAACGTCCTGGTGGACTGTTTACCGGGCAACTGGTCAAAGAACTGTTCAAGGAACTTGCCCAGCGTGATATGTGTCAGCCCCACACCATCGGCCAGGCCGCAGGCGCGCATGCGTTTGAGCATGACCTCATCAAGGCCGCCCAGCCATTGCGAAAGCTCCGCATCGTGCGGCCGGTTGGCCAGTTTGTCGGCAATGATGGCGTGTATACGATCCAGCCATCCGCCGGCGAGCTTTTGTGAAACACGTCCCAGGCGTAGTGTCTGCCGCGGCCCGTTGGGCGCAAGAACAAACTCAATGCGCTTGAGTCCATTATCGTATTTAACAATCGTTGCCACGATTACATCCCCATGCAAGGTCCGCCCGATCAGGCGTCACAGTAATTCTATCACATCTTCACTACAGCCGGTGTACAACACAACGAGTTACGGCAATACACCTGCCAGTTTACGAGCCTCCAATTGGCGGTTTGTTTCTTCCCTGATTTTGTGCCGCCGCTCATTATCGGCCGCCAATGCCGCTTTTTCTCGGGCTTCAGTTTCAGCCTTAATCCGCGCCAACTCTTCAGAAGAGCGTTTTGGCTTCTCAGGCTTTACTACCGGCATACTGACCCCTTCGGCCATTAACGTGCGAAACAGGCCATCTGGGTTGCGTATGACGCCCTCTTCGTCACGGATGGCCCGCATACGCTCAGAGATCGCGCTGAGATGTTCGGCCGTCTCCGTGTCAAGCGCTCGCCTGGCCACTGCCTCACTCACGCCGTTTTTCCGCAGTGCCTCAATCGCAGCAGCAGCAGCCGGTGTTGGTAGAGACACCGGAACGTCATCCGGAATTTGCGGCACTGCTGCTGCTGGGTATGGTTCTGGTTCTGGGTCTAGCGACCCGGATTCGTCACGCACACGGGCCGAATCTGTAACGGACACATCACGAACTTGTTTCGCAGACGTGCCGCGCATGGGACGATCAGGAAAACGTATCTCCGGTTTCACGTCACGGCGCAGGCATTTCTTCACATTGACCAGCTCAATATATACCTGACCAGCAACCTGATACTTGGCAATCAATCCCACCTGTTCAAGTTCATTGAGCCATCCGGCTATATCCTGCTCATGAACCTGGCCGGCGATCATGCGGGCTGTAAACAATCGCGCCAAAACCCAGCGCGGCTCACCACAATAGTGGCCATGATCGTCAGATTGCGCAATCAGGCGGGTATAAAGCATTTCCGCACCGATGCTCACGGAATTGACCCGGTCACTGTCGGGATAGCTTTTCAAAAGAGGATTCCACGATTCATTTCTCACAAATACACTCCGCACATGCACGGTTGTTCAATGACAAAAGGTATGTGGCAACAAACATTTAGCGAACCATATAAGATATTTATAATACGAAAATATTATTTACAATTACTTGCCACAAATTTACTGGCCTGAATATCGTCAAAAAGGGTTGGTTCCTGATCGACCCACAAGTCGCGAAATTCAGCATCATCGTGCTGAGCAATATAACTCAGTGCAGCGCGGCGATCCGCAAGGCGCCAGTAGGTTTGCAAACCACCATGACGTGAAGCAAATGCGGATTGCTTGGCACCAACAGGCCGAACCAATCCCCAGCGATGAAGATCGGCCGCAATGGCGCCCCACGCCTGCGGCGGAAAATCTGCTGGTGCATTAAGTTTTCGGCGAATCTCATCAAATTGCACTGTGCGATTTTCCACGGCAATTTTTGCCATGAGCCAGCGCGCTGCCAGCAGGATACGGACGTATTTTGCTGATTTACGCTTCATTGAATATCCCCTTTTTGTTTGAAATCTTGGAAGTCAGGACATCCGGCGGCGATCCAGTCTTGCAGCGCCCGGCGAGGCCAACGAATGAGTGTGCCGAGTTTGACGGGTGCCGGCATCCGACCAGCGGCGGCGAGACGCCGAATGTGGCGCGGTGAGCAATTCATCAGCGCCGCGACAGCGCGCAAGTCAAGCATTTCTGATTGAACTGGGGGTGGTGGCGTGAAGATACTCATGGCCGCACGCTCCGTTCTGCCACACGACGAACAGCAGCACGGATACCGTCAATTTGGCTTTCTGCAAAAAGTTTAACGGTGCCGGCACGCTGGGCCGGTGCGATGTCGTACACATCGCAAGCGTGCGAAATTCGGCCACGTGGCTGTTTTAGCAGTGAAGCCAAATCACGGACGGTGAAAAGTCGTTCAGGCATGATTGCGTCTCCGTGTCATCACTATCATGTGATGATCTATGAAGACACAATACACCGCATTTTTCAGATGAAAATGAGGTAATAGACGAGATAGAGCGAGTTAGGATGAGTTGGTACGAGTTTGTATCAGTTTCCTTTATTTTCCAGCTTTTGGCGTTCATTAATTGGCATTAAATCGAGTTGGAGAGTCCACGCCTGGCGGCTCTTCCCTGCTAATTTGAGACCATATTGCTCGAGCCATCCCAATTTTTTAGGGCTCGTTTTTAACCGCCGTGCAATCTCTCTTTTAGAAAGAGGTGGAGTCAGCCAATTACCAGTGAGTTTTGTTGATTTTCCTTGCACTGGTAATGGCGTAGCCAGATTAACAGTTTTTGATGGATTTTCATTGTTTTTAAGTAATTGTCTGGCTTTGTGTTCAAGTTTATCCAGCGCCACATTCCAAGCCTGATGCAACGGTATTCCGGCTATAGCCTCACTTTGAAATATTTGATTTGCCTGCAATCTGGCGTCTGTCCATGAAGTAGGTTGAGACAGCGCAGCACGTCCAGCAGCTAAATCTGACATCAGAGCGGAAATACTTTTCAACGCGGCGGCGGTCGCATCATCACATTGGAATTGAACGGCCGCTAAGGAAAGTTTTTCACAAAGATCTGCTATATGCGGTATAGGTGTTATGCCACTCAAATCATTTTGGCATTTCGTTATCAGCCCAGTTTCAATGTCAAATTGTGCCAGATCACTATCAGAAAGAAGTTCCTTTCCTTTCTGGACTCGCCATGTATCAAGTTGTCCATTAAGCGTATTCATGATTGCTTCGTGCTGCGATGAAATATGAAGAAAGTCACCGAAAGCATGATTTTGTTCATCCTGAGTAAGTGGCATACTGCCATTTTCTTGTGCCCAATTGAAAATAAAATCAGCCCGCGCACCAGCACTGTATGACAACTGCGCCATCAACTGACGCAATTCTGTAATTAATTGTATAACGAAATTTGAGGAAAAATCATCGGCCATGTCTCACCGTCTTTCTACCGGGTCGGCCGGGCGCTGGCGGCGGACGGTGAGACGCGCCGCCAGCACTCGGACCGCTTGATCGGGGATCAGCCGATCTTCCCATGTTGTAACTCGGCCGGCTCTACACCGGCCATATGCCGAACATTTTACAGACATGTTTGAGATTTCCAAACAAAAAGCCGCAGCTTTGCTCACTGCGGCTGAGTAATGATCAGATCATTGACTTGACACCCTCATGCATCAGGACGCCTCTGTCGGCGGGTAAACCAAGCGAAGCGCAGGCGCCGGCTGATCTTGGTCAGTGGACATCCCAAGCTCTCGGGCCAACTCCGGATAAGACAGAAGTACAGACTGGAACTTACGGGCGCAATCTGGCCCACATGAAAGGTGCATCAACATGACATTGAGCCTGGCGATGTCGGGATGCATATCAAACCGAGACAGATCACGAATGTGCTGAGATGGACGCATAAGGCACCATTTTGAAAGATTGCAGAATGTTCACGGTTACGATTGCGGCGTTTTCTTGGCCCAGGCCTGATTGATCTTTTCAATATTTTTCATGGCAGCATCATCCAAACTGTCACAGATGATACGGATCAGTTCGGACGCGGAAGGAACTTCGTTGTCGATCATTTCCTTCAGCGCCCACAATTGAGCACTGATCAGCGCCAGAGGATGCACAGTGTGCGGCGGCCTGCGTTTCTCGGGATAACCATCGTTGGTGTGAGAAACGTAATCTTTTGACAGTTCCAGAATATTCTCTTTCGCAATCCCAATGGCGTAATCGCAGGCATGCACGTAATGCAGGCTTTGCTCGTCAACCTGATCCTTGAATGTGTCCCATGCGGTCCCGATGTCGCGCTCGATTTTGTCCAGTCGGCAATAAGCCTGGTAGAACGGATCACCGCCAAGATCGGCCATCGGCAGCGCGCAGACGGGAGAAGTTGTTTCCATGGGTTTGAGGGTGCCAGCAGTGATATCCTCTTCCCAATTCACAATGTGCACATCAAAGCAGCACTGCATGTCAAAAATGGCCTTATTTACATCATCCAAGTCATTGTTGGGATCGCTCAGCCTGCGATAATTCGGCATGAACCGATTCTCAATAAACGCCTTAAACTCCCGGCGCATGTCCAAAAAAGGATTGGCAGAGGGAACGGTTACTACCGGACTCTCAGTAACCTGGGTACGTACCTTCTCCGTGGCCGCTTTTGCGGTTTTCATGGGAAACTCCTTGAAAAATTGTTAATCTGCTCACACGCTAATTACGTGGTATTTACGTAGCTACAATAACATGGATTATCGGAATGTCAATTGTTTTTGTGATTGCAATGTAGGATTTTTGACGCTACATTAAAAACATGGCGAGACCCAAGAAGAAAAATTCTGAATTAAGAGCAGATACATTACGCATCCGCCTTACTGACGCAGAGCGTAAAGCGCTGGATCAGGCTGCTGCTGCTGAGCATTTGCCGGAGACCTCCACTTGGGCACGATCCGTTCTGCTCACCCGCGCCGCCGAAATTGCCTCACGCAAGTAATCTTCCCATTCTCTTTGCTCCGCTTGTGTTTTATAATCTTGATTATACTAGAAAATAGCATAAAATAGAGAGTATGAAACGCACCTTCATTGAATTTCCAAGCGCCACGCATGTACTCAAAGGCGAAAGGATTGCTGATGAGGCGATTCGCGACATGCAGCGACGAATCATGCGGGATGAGGGTGATGTGATCCGTGGCACCAATGGATTGCGGAAGATACGCTGCGCTGGCCAGGGACGCGGCAAAAGCGGCGGAATCCGGGTTGTGTACGCAGATTATCCCGATGCCGGTAAATGCCTGATCGTGGCGGTATTTGCCAAGAATGTGAAAGAGAACCTCTCGGCCTCAGAACAAAGTGAACTGGCCAAATTGAAGGCCGCCCTGGATAAGTTGATAGCGAAAGGTGGCTGATGATGAGAAAGAAAAAAAATGAGTTCTTTGACGGCATCAAGGCCGGCCTTGAAGAAGCTGTGGCCTGGGCTGAAGGCAAACCGGTGCCGGTGACCGTGAGGGATGCCGAGTTACCGCCGCCGCCAAAGCCGATGACGCCGCGGGAAATTGCCAACTTGCGGATCAAGAAAGTCGGCGCCAGCCAGGCCGTCTTTGCCAGCTTGATCAATGCGTCCGTGCAGACGGTACACGCATGGGAACAAGGCCGCGGCCGGCCGTCAGGCCCGGCGCTGCGGTTCCTGCGTCTGCTGGACAAGCGGCCGGAGTTGATCAGGGAGTTCCGGCGCTGAGTGCCGGCGTATTGCACTGGTGTTACCAAAAGTGGTCCGATTATGGGGTAAATCTGCATCATATATACATTTCATTATAAAATCTTGAAACATACTGTAGTAAAACTTGCGCAGATGGATAGAATGGTGTAATCTGGGACAAGCAGATGCAAATAGCCACCAAATAAGGCCCGCTACCGCTTGTCCCGGTGCGGGTCGTTTTTTTTGATCCGCCTGAAGGCGTTTATACTTGGTGTTGCTATCGCCTTCCTACATACCGCCCGATTGCGGACAAAAGCTATATACCAAACAAACGATGCTCAACCAGTAGTCGGGAACCATTGCCCGATGACCGGGGAGCCGTGCGATACCAGTAAGCATGAGCGAGCTACGGTACGAGATCGTATCCCCCAATCGAAAGTGCGGGCTCTGTCCAACCTGACATCCCGCGACCCGGTAATCAGGTGGTTTATCGTACCAAACAAGGAGCTGATCGCGGAATCAGCTGAATATCACATGGGTGAGCATCCCGGGCAGGGGCGCCCAACCGGGGATAAAAAGGCTGGGTTGTAATTTAAATATGTTTGAACAGTTTTTGTTGAAATGACGAACATGACAATGACATGGACCAGCCGATCCTTGGTTATGGGGTGCTCGGCCTGTGTATTGATGGGCTCAAGGATGTCTTCATCCTCGTCAGACATGTCAAAATCGGATGTAACTTCTGGCGTTTCAGCTTGTTTTGTTTTTCCGATGTTGGTGGTGTTTCTCGTCTTTCCGTCGCGAGACTCGACGCCGCAACTTATAATATTTGAAGTTGAATGGTTGCGGATACCACTAACGAAGGGCTGAGATACGTGGCATACATCCGCAATCCACCGTGCAGACTTTTTACTCCATTCAGGATCGTTCAAGAGCGTCTCGACAGCGCGCCGTTTGTCGGAATTGCTGCGGCGCAGGCCGTGTTCAGCATTGGAGCCAACGCTGAACAGGATGGCATCACGCTGTGTGCCCTTGCGAATGTCGGCGCTGATTTCCTTGACTTTCGGACTTGCATTCCGAGAAAATGCAGACAAATGCAAGAGATACATGGAACAATCTATAAAAATAAAAATCGCTACTGGTGGGCGGTCAGGCTTCCTGGTGAAGTCAAACGAAAAGCACGCCCTCTTATTCCTGATGGGGACAAATACGCCACAAAAGACTTGGCAGTTGCTCAAGCAATTGCTGAACAACTTTGGAATGCCGCCATCAGTCATGCAGATATAAAAAGTCCTTCACAAAGCGGCACTGATCAAACAAAAATCAATATCTATCATAATTGCCAATGTCAAAGACGTTTGTATTCAACAAGTCAAGCTATTGACATTCTAAAATCATTGGCCACCGAGTTCCGAATGTTTGCTGCGCAAGGAGATTTGTTTTATCACGAAATTTCATTAGCCAAAAAAGCTCTTTATTGCCAAAACAATGCTTATGACGATGCCGTAGCGATAGAATTTATAGAAAGAGGATTACTCAAACCGCACCAAACAGTCTTTGATATGATGGAGTGGACAGATGCAGATGATCCGGCCGGACAATTTTGTTATGAATTATATATAGGGCCCAAACGTTCAATGTTTGATATCGAAGTTTTGGATAAACTGACAGTCGGAGTGGCCCGCACACTTATAATGCTCCCACGAATATGGAAAACTTTACGTTGTGAACGATTATTACCAACAAACTTTCATCCTATTGCCGTTCGCCCCTGGTGGTCTGAAGTGCTAACAAATCTGGCAATGCCAAAGTTACATCCAATAGTTCAAATGCACAAACGCAGTTTTTCATATGAAATGAATGTTGACAATTGGGAAGAAGGTGCGCTGTTCAGTTTTAATGAGCAATATTCCTCAATCAAAACAAATGGATTGATCAGAAATCGAGCATCGGCGTTGCGACTCATTGACATGGCGAAATCTGAGTATTCTTGGGTCAGGAGTCTTGAATCAGGCTTCTTAAGGACATCAGCTTATGCTATTGAATGGTTGCTGAATAGCTCAATTGAGAGTATTCAAATGAGAGAATCTCATTTTGTACCAATGGAAGTATCAATTGATGACAATATTATAAATTAAGGGTATACGTAAAACATATTTTGGGTTACAGCACAGGAGATTCATCATGCTGAAAACGATCGTTGTTGCGGTCATAGTTATGGCGTCTGCTGCATTTGCGGCGGATATTCCTACGCTTCAAGCCGTTGCCGCCACGCAGCCAGCACCCAAGCAGGTGCCGACTACTCCCATCGCCACTCTGACCATGCAGACGGTCACAGAGGCTGAAAAGCTCCTGCGTACACCGTATCCTGCCGACGCCACACAGATTCAGAAGGATGAAGAACTGGCCAAGCGTGAGGCGGCCATGAAAGCACTGGCCGAGAACGCCGCCGGCCGGCCGATTACAGGAACGTTTACTGTGCAGGATGTTATTTCCGACCATGACGACATGGTCCGTGTTGTAGGTGTCATCGGATGGAAGTCTAGGCCGATTATTGATGAGAAGTCAGCAAAGAAAATAGAAGAACTCAAACAGTGGTATAAAGACTGCATGAAAGTTACAGATCAAAAAAGTGCAAGTGATGTTAAGATGACACAGAACGCATGCTTACCAAAAATAGAGAAAGCAGAGAAAGAAGCTAAACAAAAAGCCGATGCACGCATACCCGATAATACAGCGACGGTATACATGCTCAAGGATCAAACCAAAGACTGGGCCAAAGGGCAGATCAAGCCCATCAACGGTATAATTCAAAATATCACAATTAGCCCAACGATCAAAGATGGCGTCAAACACGCCAAATTTGAAGCAGTCATCGCACCACGATCATGATATCAGTGGAGCAAGGCTCGCTTTGGCTGCGATTCTGACATACGGAAATGAATCTTCAGATGATGGAATAGGTAAGGCCTGCCCCGCTGACGGAGCAGCATTATTATACGGTATATTCCCCGCCTTGACAGCGCCGAAGCGGTCAATGTGGCCATTAGAGTCATACACCAGATCATACACAGCAATCCATTCCGTGTCCGAGATCTGCTTGGGCGCGTAACCTGCATACTTGACCGTACCGGCCGGGCATCCCATGAATATGCCGTTATTGGTTTTCCCAAGCAGGCTTGCATAATCGCCAGGCGCTGCGCCGGTGGCTTTACGCACAACCTGAAACGACCGACGCACACCCGATACGCCAAGTCCGAATTGAATATAACGAGCCGTTGCGCTGGTCACGGCAACATTGCTCAGCACGAACACTTTGTACGTCGGTGGATTCGTGCCGCTATCCATATACACGCCTTGATTGTTCTGGTAGGCATAGGCCGCGCCGGGCTCTACTTTATACAGGCCCGTAAAGTCCACTCCGGATGTACCGGCCGGTCTGAAGGTGCGGGTTACGATTACCGTTCCTGCCGTATCATCGCCGCAGAATTTACGGAAGGTGATAGAACGGGCCTCTATTTCAGTGGCGAAAAATGACGTTTCCGCGGCGGTACACCATGTATCATATCCGCCGGCGTAAGACTCCACCATAACAGCCGTTTTGCCATTCTCAGATAAGATTCGGCTGTACGTCTTGCTTGATCCGTCATTTTGAATTTGCTCTTTGGATGTGCGCAGACCATACCTGAAGACCGTCAGGCTCTTGGCATTGTTGATGACTGATTCCTGCGTGCTGGTGACCTTCAGACCAGCCTGCGGGGCGCTGGGGGATTCCGGCTGGGGATCTGTGGCGTTGTGAAGTTCAGCGATAACCGATTCATTACGTAGGCCGTCTGGGTCAACCACATCCACACGCTGGCTGTTGATGATCCGGTCGGCCGCATCATCGTAGCCGTATTGCAAGGTCACACGGCATCCGCCCGGGCCAGTACGAACCACGCCTGCGGCGATCACCTTCATGTCTGATCGCGGCGGCGTTGCGGACGCCACAATCGCGGCCGCTTTGGCCAGGTCTTCAGCATCGGCCAGAGCGCTGGTGCTATTTTGTACGCATGGAACATCAATCGTTTCGGTTTCGCCATCACTGATCCCGGCCGGGTCAATACTCTTCTGCCTTCCGGCCCACAGGGATTGATTGCCGGGCACCGCGGCGCCTTCGGCCTGCGTTCCGGTGAATCCGGTCGTTATTGGAACGCCATTGAGCGCCGCGGTTATTTTGAGCGCCCACTGATCCTTACCCTGACCCTGGGAGAACCCCACATCTGTAATCATGACCGGCAGCGTGACCGTGACATCCGTATCCCACTGCAATACAAAGTTGCCGGACACCTTTTCAAGAGACTTGGGGAAGGGGTATCCTTCCTTATTGACCAGGGCCGAGATGGTCAGCGTACCGGAGCCAGGCTCGCAGCGCACTGATGGTCCGCCGGTGCCGGGGCCGGAGCGGTCAATAATCAGGTTGCCCAGGCCTGCCGACCATGCTTCAACCTTGCCATTGAACGGCTTTGGCGCCGGCGCAGTTCCCTGGCCGTGGAGAGTGATAAGACCTGTCACGCCGCTATTTTCGCCGAGCTGCTTACTCATGAATAAGATCCTCAAAAAGAGTTGTATTGATTCGTGTGGCGATCCATGCCGCCAAACTGAAGATGTAGTTAACCAAGGGGTTTAATTCTGCGCCGCTTTTTCCAGTGAGTCGATAAAGCGATTCAACTCAGACTCCCTGATCCGGACGCTGTTACCCTTGCGGCCACACAGACCAATATTCAAAACCTTCAACCGGCCACCTACACGAAGTCGATAGAGGTGCCCTGTTGAAATATTGAGACGCTCACGAACTTCTTTAAGCCTGAGTAATTTGTCTACCATGTGTGTATACCTACTTGTTTGATTTCTCATGCATGGTTATTCGGATCTGGACAAATCCCGATGAATCCCCACATGCCCCCATGAATCCAAAACTTGAATAACTTGAATAACTTGAATTTCAGGGCTAATTACATTTTCGCGAAATAAAACACAAGACTATATTAATAAACAGTTTGTATTCTTTCTTGAATTTCGGCATGTGTGCAAAATATCAGGTTTTGACAGGTTCGACTTGATGTTTTATGAGGTTCTCAATCCCCTAGATCATCCCGGTTCATAAGTAAGTTCTTGATATACTTATCTGCGGATTCGGGCGTAACTTTGCCATCGCGCTGATACTGGCGAACTTTTTGAACCTTCTCGTTTAATGCCCGCAGTTTCTTCAGCCTGTCACGTTCCGGCGGCGTCATATTGCGAATCACATCGCGCAGCTTCACGTCAGGTTGATTCAGGCCATACCTGGCCTCAAGTACCATCAAGTTCAATTTCAAACCCGTCTCCGGGGAATACTGGCCACTCTGGCGCTGATCCAGATAGCTGCCGGCAGAGTCGGCCATTTTGCGGCTCAGCGTGCTGAGAGCTGTTTTCTTGTGTTCTGCGGATATGGTGGGAAAATCCTGAACCTCACGCATACGATCGCGCAGAACCTTGATTTGATCCTGTACCGGCTGGCCTGCGATCGCGGCCAGGATATCACTCCGGTTCTTATTCAAATAATCCTCGGCCTTGCCGGGATTGGTTTTGGCCAGTAACTTCCATGCCGCCAGCTTTTCTGAGGAAGCCTGCAAATCCTCATAAAAATCATCAACCCGGGATGACTTTTCTCCCTGCACCACAAAGCCGCGCACACCGGGCGTGTACTCGTACCAGTTTTTGGCGACAGATTCTCCCGTCTCCTTGCGAAGACCAGCAGCCTGAGCGGCCTTATCTGTAATGGCCAAAGCCTGAGAGCCAAGCGTACCAGTCCATCCCTTGACCCAGTTGTCCAGCTTGACGGGGCTGACCTTCCCCACAAAAAGTGGACGGGCCGGGGACGGTCGGATCGGGCATGGTA